>NZ_JBQPRE010000002.1:715725-900216 GCF_052324925.1 Sanguibacter sp. A247
CGGCACCCCCTCGGGGTGCCCCGCTCCTCGCATGTGTGGGGCCGGACGTCTGTGACATTGCGCTCATCGTGAGGTGCCGAACGTACGCGTGTCCGTGCCCCCGGTTAGCCTGTGTCACGTGAATGATGCGCCTATCGGGATCTTTGACTCGGGAGTCGGCGGCCTCACGGTCGCCAGGTCGATCATCGACCAGCTGCCGAACGAGTCGCTGAGCTACATCGGCGACACCGCCCACAGCCCCTACGGGCCGCGGCCGATCGCCGACGTGCGTGCGCTCGCGCTCGACGTCATGGACAAGCTCGTCGACGACGGCGTCAAGATGCTCGTCATCGCCTGCAACAGCGCGTCAGCCGCCGTCCTTCGCGACGCGCGCGAGCGCTACACGATCGCCCTCGGGCTCCCGGTCGTCGAGGTCATCTACCCGGCGGCCAGGCGAGCCCTGGCGGCGACGCGTTCGGGCCGCATCGGCGTCATCGGGACGCGCGCGACGGTCGACTCGCGCGCCTATGACGACGCGCTGAGCGTCGCCGCCGGGATCGAGGTGACGTCACGAGCCTGCCCCGACTTCGTCTCGCTCGTCGAGGAGGGCCGTACGTCGGGTCCCGAGGTCCTCGACGTCGCGCGGGGCTATCTCGAGCCGCTCAAGGCCGCGGGCGTCGACACGCTCGTCCTGGGGTGCACGCACTACCCGCTCCTCACGGGCGCGATCAGCTACATCATGGGCGAGGACGTCACGCTCGTCTCGAGCGCCGAGGAGACCGCGAAGGACGTCTATCGCACGCTCGTCGCGCACGGCCTCGAGAGGTCGCTTCACTCGGCTGCGCCCGAGCACCGGTTCCGTACGACGGGTGACCCCGACGTGTTCCACCGGCTCGCGCGGCGGTTCCTCGGCCCCGAGGTCGGTCACGTCGCTGAGGTCGCCGGTGCGGAGGCTGCCCGATGAGAGTGACGATCGTGGGGTGCACGGGATCGATGGCGGGCCCGACGTCCGCGGCGTCGAGCTATCTCGTCGAGGCTGACGACGCGGACGGTCGCACGTGGCGCGTCTTGCTCGACTGCGGCTCGGGCGCGTTCGGGCCGCTGCAAACACTTGTTGACCCCACGACGATCGACGCGGTCGGCATCACCCACCTGCACCCGGATCACTACGCCGACCTCTGTGGTCTTTACGTCTACCTGCGCTACCACCCGACTCTCGGCTCGGTGGCGCGCGTGGGCGGCAAGCCGCTCGAGGTGCGTGCGCCGGCGGGCGCCGAGCAGAAGGTGGCTGAGACGTTCGGTCTCGCCGACGACGAGAGCCTTGCCGGTCTCGCGTTCACGGAGTGGGACGACGCCTCATGGCGGGTGGGTCCGCTGCGGATCGAAGCTTTTCGCGTCGAGCACCCCGTTGAGGCGTACGCGCTCCGCGTCACCGGCCCCTCCGACTGCGACCCGTCGCGCGAGGTGACGTTCGTGTACTCGGGCGACACCGACGAGTGTGACGGCATCGTCGAGGCGGCGCGTGACGCCGATCTGCTGCTCATCGAGGCCGCGTTCGTCGAGCTTCGCGACGAGCCACGGGGTATCCATCTCACGGGGCTTCGCGCAGGGCGCGTCGCGACCCGTGCGCGGGCACGCAGCGTCCTGCTCACGCACCTGCAGCCGTGGAATGACCCTGCGGTGGTCCTCGCCGAGGCGATGGTGACCTTCGCAGGCCCCGTCGACCTCGCGCGACCGCGCGAGATTCACTCCGTCTGACCCCGGGAGCATCATGTCGCAGGCTCGACTCGTCCTCGCAACCCACAATGCGCACAAGCTTGCTGAGCTGCGTGCGATCCTCGTCTCGAGCGACGGGTCGGGCGTGCCCGGCCTCGTTGCCGACGACGTCGTCTCGGCTGCAGGACTCGGCGCACCCGAGCCGGTCGAGGACGGCGTGACGTTCGCGGCTAACGCCCTCATCAAGGCGCGTTCCCTCGCGCGGGCGACGGGTCTCGTCGCCGTCGCCGACGACTCGGGTCTCGCGGTCGATGTGCTCGGGGGTGCGCCGGGCATCTTCTCCGCCCGGTGGGCGGGAGCGCACGGTGACGACGCCGCGAACCTTGACCTCCTGCTTGCGCAGCTTGCCGACATCGCGCCCGAGCATCGTGGCGCGCAGTTCGTGTGCGCGGCCGCTCTCGTGACTCCTGACGGGCACGAGCATGTTGAGCACGGATTCTTGCGCGGCACCCTGCTCACCGAGCGGCGCGGCACGGGCGGCTTCGGGTACGACCCGATCCTCTTGCCGACGGGGTCCGAGCGATCGACAGCTGAGCTGAGCGCCTCCGAGAAGAACACGATCTCGCACCGGGGCGAGGCGTTCCGCGCCCTCGTCCCGCACCTCGCCGCAGCGCTCGCTCGTTGAGCTGAGGCGGTGACCTCCTGAGCGGCTGACCTCCTCGGCTGCGGGCGGGGTGGGGTGCTCTGCGTCGTCCCGACCGAGGCTGCCCTGCGTCCAGCGACCGACGTCCCGCCACGTAGGCTGAACCCACCGCCGCTGTCTGCCCCGAGGAGCCCGAACGGCATGCCCATGGTCCACGTCGTCGCCGAGACGATCGCGTTCGGCTATCCCGGACGGCCCGTGCTCGACCGCGTGACCCTGCGTGCGGCGGCCGGCACGCGTGTCGCGATCGTCGGTGAGAACGGCTCGGGCAAGTCGACGTTGCTGCGCGTCCTCGCGGGACAGCTCGAGCCGTCCGCCGGCCAGGTGCGCCACCAGGGCGTCATCGATCTCGTCGGGCAGGACATGCCGCTCGTTCCCGGGCGCACGGTCGGTGACGAGGTCGCCGACGCCCTCGCCGAGGTGACGGCGCTGGCCTCCGAGATCGAGGCTGCGACCGCGGCGTTCGACCACGAGCAGGGTTCGCTCGGTGAGCTCACCGAGCTCCTCGAGCGATCCGAGCGGCTCGCCGCATGGGATGCCGAACGCCGTGTGCGCGAGCAGCTCGACCGGATGGGAGCGTGCACCGACCTGGATCGCGATCTCGCCCACATGTCGGTGGGGGAGCGCCACCGCGTGCGTCTCGCCTGCAGGCTCGCGGCCCGCGCTGACATCCTGCTGCTCGACGAGCCGACGAACCATCTCGATGACGTCGCTCTCGACCACCTCACGCGTGAGCTTGTCGCGTGGCGTGGCGTCGTCGTGCTCGTCACGCACGACCGTCGGCTGCTCGATGACATCGCGACCGGGATCCTCGACCTGGATCCGTCGATGGAGGGCCGGCCCGTCTTCTACGGGCAGCCGGGGTACGTGTCGTTCCGTTTCTCGAAGAATCAGGCGCTGCACCGGTGGCGGCAGCGTTTCCGGGCCGAGCAGAAGAAGCGGGCCGAGCTTCTCGCACGCCTCGACACGTCCTACGAGGGACTCTCGGACGAGTGGCGGCCCCCGAAGGGCTCCCAGGCGCACCGTCGCGCGACGCGCGCCCGCACCCACGTCAAGGCCGCAGACCGGCTCGTGCAGAAGCTGGAGGCCGAGGCCGTCGACATTCCAGTCCCGCCGCTCGAGCTGAGATTCCCCGAGCTTGCGGCGCTCGCGCCACAGTGGCACGCGTCAGCCGGCGCCGAGCTCATCGCCCTGCGCAGCCCTAGGGTCGAGGGGCGGCTTGACCTGCCCGGGACGCGGCTCACGGTGCCGGCGTCGGGGCGCCTGCTCATCACGGGTGGCAACGGCACGGGCAAGTCGACGTTGCTGCGCGCGCTCGCCGGGACGCTCGCGCTCGACCGCGGTGCGCGATCGATTCATGAGGGCGTGCGCATCGGCGTCGTCGGGCAGGAAGGGCTCGGCGTGCAGGCCGGAGTGGACCTCGACGACATCCTCGCCGACGCCGCGAGCGGTGCGACGGGCTTCGACGTCGCGGGCCGGGTCGCGCTGCGCCTGCTGTCCTCGGGCGTGCTCGACCCCGACCACGTCGTGCCGGTCGCGTTCCTCGGCTTGCTGAGCGAGGACGACCTCGACCGGCCGTTGCGGGACCTCTCGCTCGGGCAGCGTCGTCGTTTCGACCTTGCGTGCGCGCTCGTCGCGGCACCCCACGTGCTCATTCTCGACGAGCCGACGAACCACCTCTCGATCGACCTCGTCGACGAGCTCACTCGGGCGCTGCGGCGGACGGCCGCGGCCGTCGTCGTCGCAACGCACGACCGCCGGATGCGCGAGGACCTCGCGGACTGGCCGACGATTGCGCTCGACAGCGTCCGCGAGGCTCGCTAGACGGTCCGTCCGACGTGTGCCATGGCCTGTCGGAGCAGGAAGCCTGAGCCGCCGTGCATCTCGACCTGGACGGCCTCGCCCACGGCCTCCTCGGGCGTCACCCAGGCGAGGTCGATCGCGTCGTGCTGCGGTGAGCAGTCCCCGGTGACCGGCACGACGTACGCGAGCGACACCGCGTGCTGGCGTGCGTCGTAGTAGGGCGTGATGCCTGGCGTCGGGAAGTACTCCGCGACGGTGAAGGGCTGCGGCGTCGCCGGGATGATGGGCAGTGCGACGGGGCCGAGGTCCTTCTCGATGTGACGCACGAGCGCGTCACGCACCCGCTCGTGATACATGACGCGGCCCGAGACGAGTGCGCGCGTCATCACCCCCTCGGGGGTGACGCGCAGGAGGAGCCCGACGGCCACGACGTCGCCCGAGTCGTCGACGCGGACGGGAACAGCGTCGACATAGAGCACGGGCACGGCGGAGCGCACGCGGGCGATGGCGTCGGCGTCGAGCCAGCCTGAGGGGCGTGGGTCATCTGACGGGTACTCGAAGGTCTCGGTCACGGTCCTGTTCTACCCTGCCGGGAGGGCCGCGTGCGATCAATGCCGGGAATACGGGACGGCGGACGCTCGTTAGCACGGTCAGAACACCCGAGAACAGACGATCCCCAGCGAGAGGACGACCATGGCGACCGTGGCACTGACCGAAGCCACCTTCGAGGAGACCATCAAGAGCAACGACATCGTGCTGCTCGACTTCTGGGCCGAGTGGTGCGGTCCGTGCCGGATGTTCGGCCCGACGTTCGAGAAGTCGTCGGAAGCGAACCCGGACATCGTCCACGCCAAGATCGACACGGAGGCCGAGCAGGCCCTCGCCGCGGTCGCGGGCATCCAGTCGATCCCGACGCTCATGGCGTTCCGTGAGGGTGTGCTCGTCTTCAACCAGCCCGGAGCGCTCCAGGGCAAGCAGCTGCAGCAGGTCGTCGACGCCGTCAAGGCGCTCGACATGGACGACGTGCGCAAGCAGATTGCCGAGCAGGACGCCACGCCGGAGGCCTGAGCCCCGCCTGTCCCACCACGTGCACGAGCCCCGGACCGTGAGGTCCGGGGCTCGTGGTGTCCGTGCGCGAGACGGGGGTCGAACCCGCACGCCCGAGGGCACAGGAACCTAAATCCTGCGCGTCTACCAGTTCCGCCACTCGCGCGTGGCGCGCCCATCTTACGGGTGCGCAGGCCCTAGGAGTCGATCCCGAGCAGGCGGCGCAGCCGCCCGACGTGCCCGGTCGCCTTGATGTTCGTGAGCGCGTGCGTGACGACGCCCTCCTCGTCGAGCACGACGGTTCCGCGGATCGTCCCTGTGACGTCGCGGCCGTAGAGCTTCTTGGCGCCCCAGGCGCCCCACGGCTCCATGACGGTGTGCTCGGGGTCCGCCAGCAGCGTGAACCCGAGGTTCTCGCTCTCGGTGAACCGTGCGAGCTTGTCGACCTTGTCGGGTGAGATGCCGAGGACGCGGAAGCCTGCACCCTCGAGCGATGCGAGCGAGTCGCGGAAGTCGCACGCCTGTCGGGTGCAGCCGAGCGTCCCGGCCTCGGAGTAGAAGTAGACGATCACCTTGTGGCCGCGCAGGTCCGAGAGGGTGACGGTCGTGCCGTCCGCAGCGGGCAGGGTGAAGTCGGGGGCGCTCTGGCCGGGGGTGAGGACGGGCACGGTTCTCCCTTACGAGGTGGGGGCGTCCCCGCGAGCCTAGTGCTCCGGCGCGGTCGTCAGGACGTGCGCGGGTACCGTGTGACCGTGAGTACCACCACGTCCTCGACCTTGCCCATCCGCATGTTGCACGACCGCGTCCTCGTGCGTCCTGAGAAGGACGGCGCTGAGTCGCGCACGGCCGCGGGCCTCGTCATCCCGGTGACGGCTGTCGGTCCCAAGCGTCTGTCGTGGGGTGTCGTCGTCGCGGCGGGGGAGCACGTGCGGCAGGTCACGGTCGATGACCGCGTGCTCTATGACCCCGAGGACAAGCCTGAGGTCGAGCTCGGGGGCGAGTTCTTCGTGCTGCTGCGCGAACGTGACGTGCATGCGGTCTCCCAGTCCGCTGCGGCCTCCGGCCCGACGGGCATGTATCTCTGAGCGACAGGTTCGGAGGCCGATCTTTGTCTGGTCGCGCCGATGCCAGCCGTTCGACCGTCTGCATCCCCTCGCTGGCCGTATCGCGCTGACCTGCGCACTTCACGGATCCCACCCCGCGCCGCCTCAAAGTGTCCGTCGCATTCACCCGTCGCCTCACCTCCGCTCCTGTTGTGAGAGACGTCGGACGATGTTCGACTGGTGACGGGGCTGTCGTCGTGACCGCCCGTCACCAGGCTGAGGAGGCGACAATGGCAACCGGACGTGCATCTGCGCAGAGCAGGACGACGTCCCGCGTGCACAAGCCTCGTGGCCACCACGCGGTCTCAGCCGTGGGTCTTCCGGCGGGCGTGCCGCAGGGCGAGGGCGACTGCGGCGCAATCGACACCGCCGTCCCAGAGGACTCCGCGGTGGTGCGGCCTTCGGCACCCGGCGTGGCGCCCGCGGCAGAGCCCACCGATGACGAGCTGGACGCGCGTGCACGCGTCGTCCTGGGGTCGATGCCTGCGCTCGACGAGCTCCTGGCCGAGCGCGTCCCGTTGACGCTCATCGTTGACCTGGTGAGCCCGTTCGGGCCGGACAGCGAGCGCATCGCGCGCGACGAGCGCGACGCCTGAGAGGCGTGGTCAGCATCACGTCCGCGGAGGCCGATCTCGATTTCGTCACCGGGCTTCCTGGGTGCTAGTGTTTCATCTCGTTGCCACGGGAAACCGCAGGAACATGCGCCATTAGCTCAATTGGCAGAGCAGCTGACTCTTAATCAGCGGGTTCGGGGTTCGAGTCCCTGATGGCGCACAGATCGAACGGCACCCCGCGGGGTGCCGTTCGTCGTTTCCGGAGTCAACAGCGAGTGACTGACGGGTCCGAGGTCCCGATTTCCACGGCTCTTCCGCTGATATCCATGACGTAGTGCTCGACCCCGACCGGGACGAGCTGACGGGCTCACCGGGCCGGACTCACCGTCCGGGACGGCGTGACCCGCATCGTCGCCACCGTCCGCGGTCCGGCACGGGCCCGCCGGGGACGTGCTGGGTGCGGACCCACCGAGCGGAGAACCACGTGCGTATCGGAGTCCCCAAGGAGTCCGCAGCTGATCAGCGGCTGGTCGCGGCCACGCCGCAGACCGTCGGCAAGCTTGTCGACCTCGGCTACGAGGTCGTCGTCGAGGAGGGCGCCGGGCTCGGTGCAAGCATCCCCGACGCCCTCTTCGAGGCAGCGGGTGCGTCGATCGTCGACACGGCCGGCGCCTGGGGTGCCGACGTCGTCGTGACGGTCGACGGCCCGGGCCTCGGCGATGTCGAGAGGCTCGTCGAGGGTGCGACGCTCGTCGGGCGCCTGGCACCCGACGACACCCCTGAGCTGGTCGAGGCGCTGCGGGCACGCGGTGTGACTGCGCTCAACCTCATGTCGGTTCCGCGCATCTCTCGTGCGCAGGCGCTCGATGTCCTCTCGACCATGTCGAACGTCTCGGGCTACCGCGGGATCATCGAGGCCGCCGAGGCCTACGCGGGCATGTTCGGTGGTCAGGTGACCGCAGCGGGTTCGACGCCGCCTGCGCGCGTCTTCGTCATCGGTGCGGGTGTGGCGGGCCTGGCGGCGCTCGGTGCTGCGGGTTCGCTCGGCGCGGAGGTTCGCGCGTACGACGTGCGTGCGGACGTTGCTGAGCAGATCGAGTCGATGGGCGCGACGTTCGTGCGGGTTGCGGCCGAGGCGCAGGAGAGCGCGGACGGCTACGCCAAGGAGCTCACGGCTGATCAGGAGGCTGCGACGGCGGCGGTGTACGCGGCTGAGTCGGCGGCTGCCGACGTCGTCGTGACGACCGCGCTCATCCGCGGCAAGGCTCCGACGACGCTGACGGCGCAGATGGTTGCTGCGATGAAGCCCGGGTCGGTCATCGTCGACCTTGCGGCCTCGGGCGGCGGCAACTGCGAGCTCACGGTCCCGGGCGAGAAGATCGTCACCGACAACGGCGTGACGATCATCGGCTACACCGACCTGCCGGGCCGCATGCCCAAGCACACCTCGCAGCTGTACGGGACGAACATCGTCAACCTCATGAAGCTGCTCACGCCGGGCAAGAACGGTCAGCTGGTCCTCGACCTCGATGACGTCGTGCAGCGTGGCATCACGGTGACGCAGGCCGGCGACATCCTCTGGCCGCCGCCGCCCGTCCAGGTGTCGGCCGCGCCCGCAGCCGCCCAGGCCCCCGCCGCTCCCGCCGCTCCCGCCGCGGCGGTCGTCGCCGACGTCCCGGCTGCGCCCAGCGCGCCGAGGACGAAGAAGGGCGCGGGAACGGTCCTCGCAGGTGTGATCGCCGCGGCGCTCGTCGTCGCGGCCGTCGCGTTCTCGACGGCGACGTTCGCCTCTCACCTCACGGTCTTCGCGCTCGCGGTCGTCGTCGGCTTCTACGTCGTCACCGGCGTGACGCACTCGTTGCACACCCCGCTCATGGCGCAGACCAACGCGATCAGCGGCATCATCCTCGTCGGTTCGATCCTGCAAATCGGGTCCGACAACCTCGTCGTGACGATCCTCGCGGTCGTGGCTGCCACGTTCGCGTCGATCAACATCTTCGGCGGGTTCTCCGTCGCGAGCCGCATGCTCGCCATGTTCCAGAAGGAGGCCTGAGCCGTGGAGAACCTCACTCAGCTCGTGTACGGCGTCTACCTCGTCGCCGGCATTCTCTTCGTCCTCTCGCTCGCGGGACTTTCGAAGCAGGAGACCTCGCGCGGCGGCAACCTCGCGGGCAAGGTCGGCATGGCGCTCGCGCTCGTCGCGACCGTCACGCTCGCCCTCATCGACTCCGAGCGCAACGCTGCCGTCACGGCAGGCCTCATCGCGCTCGCGCTCGGCGTCGGTGCGCTCGTCGGCACGTGGCAGGCGCGCAAGGTCGAGATGACGCAGATGCCAGAGATGATCGCGCTCCTGCACTCGTTCGTCGGTCTTGCTGCGGTCCTCGTCGGCTTCAACTCCTACCTCACGGACACCCACGGGGGAGCCGTCCACCTCGTCGAGGTCTTCCTCGGCGTCTTCATCGGCGCGATCACCTTGACCGGCTCGCTCGTCGCCTTCGGCAAGCTCTCGGCCCGCATGAAGTCCTCGCCGCTCACGCTGCCCGGGCGCAACCTGCTCAACCTCGGCGCGATCCTCGTCTCGCTCGGGCTCATGGCGTGGTTCATCGCGTCGCCGTCCATCTGGCCGCTCGCCGTCATGACGGTCATCGCTCTCGCTGTGGGCTGGCACCTGGTCGTCGCGATCGGCGGCGGCGACATGCCCGTCGTCGTCTCGATGCTCAACTCGTACTCGGGCTGGGCCGCAGCCGCCGCCGGCTTCATGCTCGGCAACGATCTGCTCATCATCACGGGCGCGCTCGTGGGCTCCTCGGGTGCGATCCTCTCGTACATCATGTGCAAGGCCATGAACCGCTCGTTCGTCTCGGTGATCCTGGGCGGCTTCGGAGCGGCCGAGGGCGGTTCGCCGCAGGGCGCGGTCATCGAGGGCGAGCACCACGAGACGAGCGCGTCGGACGTTGCCGCGCTGCTCAAGGGTGCCAAGCGGGTGCTCATCACACCGGGCTACGGCATGGCCGTCGCCAAGGCCCAGTACCCCGTCGCGGAGCTCACCTCGCGTCTGCGTGCGCAGGGGATCGACGTGCGCTTCGGCGTGCACCCTGTCGCGGGACGTCTGCCGGGCCACATGAACGTGCTGCTCGCCGAGGCCAAGGTTCCTTACGACATCGTCGAGGAGCTCGAGGAGGTCAACGCGAAGCTGCCGCGCACCGACGTCGTGCTCGTCATCGGTGCGAACGACACGGTCAACCCCGCGGCCGAGGACGACCCGGGGTCGCCCATCGCGGGCATGCCCGTGCTGCAGGTGTGGAACGCCGAGAAGGTCGTCGTGTTCAAGCGCTCGATGGCGGTCGGCTACGCGGGTGTGCAGAACCCGCTGTTCTTCAAGGACAACACCCAGATGCTCTTCGGGGACGCCAAGGAGCGTGTCGAGGACATCGTCAAGGCGCTCTGAGCAGTCCGACGCCCAGCACGCGAGCGCGGCGCCCCTCGGGGCGTCGCGCTCGCGTGCGTCGGCGACGCGCACGGCCTCGCCTACGCTGGGAGGCATGATGAGCACGACGCCCGACGCCGCCGATGACCTCGTACCCGACGGGCTCCTCGCTGATGCTCCTCACGCAGGCGACGGCGAGGGTGTTGTCACGGAGCGCGGCACGTTCCGCGCCCACCCGGTGTCGTTCGTCCGCCGCTCGGGACGCCTGACCGACGGCCAGGCGAAGGCGCTCGAGCGCGCAGGTGCCCACTACCTTCTCGACCTTCCGCGTGACGTCGCGCGGACGTCGGTCGATCCGGCGTGGCGGTTCGACGCCGCCGCGGTCTACGGGCGCTCCGCGCCCCTCGTCGTCGAGGTCGGCTCGGGAATGGGGGAGAACGCGGTCGCTGCGGCCGCGACTGACCCCTCGCGTGACGTGCTCGCGCTCGAGGTCTACCTTCCTGGGCTCGCCCAGACGATCCTCGGCGCTGAGCGTGACGGCGTGACGAACCTGCGTCTCGCGCAGGTCAATGCGCCGGAGCTCTTCGCGACCGCGATCGAGCCGGGCACGGTCGACGAGGTGTGGGTGTTCTTCCCGGACCCGTGGCACAAGACGCGTCACCACAAGCGCAGGCTCGTCCAGCCCTCGTTCTGCGACGCGGTCGCGCGTGTGCTGCGCCCCGGGGGCGTGTGGCGGGTTGCGACGGACTGGGAGCCGTATGCGGACCACGTCCGAGAGGTGCTGCGCGGGCGGAGCGATCTCGTGCCGCTCGTCGCGGGGTCGGACGGAGTCGTCGACCGTGATGAGGGCCGCGTCCTCACGACGTTCGAGGCCAAGGGCCTGCGTGCGGGACGCGCGGTGACGGATCTCGCGTACGTGCGCGCCTGAGACTGCACGGCCACCGCGGAGGTCTTCGCATCGGCCCCGTGACCGGGTCCCTGCGCGCCGGGCGAGGGTCGCCCTCGTCACGGGTGGTGCAGCGGCGACCGTGCGCGTTCGGTCGCTAAACTAGCGGGTGTGACGACGACGCGCATCGCCCTGGCCACCTGCAACTTCCACCCCGACCTCGCCGAGGACGACCAGCACCTCCAGCGGGCCCTGACGGGCCTGGGCGTCGAGGCGGTCGCAGCGGTCTGGGACGACCCTGAGGTCGACTGGACGTCGTTCGATCTCGTCGTCGTGCGGTCCGTGTGGGACTGGTCGCAGCGACGCGACGAGTTCGTGGCATGGGCACGCAGCGTGCCGAACTTGCTCAACAGGTCCGAGGTCCTCGCGTGGAACACCGACAAGGCATATCTGCGCGAGCTGGACGCGGCTGGCATGCCGACGATCCCGACCATCTGGTTGACGCCCGAGCAGAAGCTCTCGTCGCGCGCGGTGCACACGCGTATGCCCGCGCACGGCGACTTCGTCATCAAGCCGACGATCTCCCGCGGCGCCCGTGACACGGGCCGCTACCAGGCGGGTGAGGCGACGAGCCGCGGGGTGGCGATCAAGCGCACGGTGCAGCTGCTCGCAGACGGCCGCGAGGTGATGATCCAGCGCTATCTCACGAGCGTCGACACGGCGGGTGAGGCTGCGCTCGTCTACATCGACGGCACGTTCTCGCACGCGGTGCGCAAGGGTGCGATGCTCCAGGGCCAGTTCCGCGGTGCCGCAGGCCTCTACAAGCAGGAGTCGATGGCGCTGCGCGAGGTGTCGGAGGCCGAGCGTGACCTCGCCGACCGCGCTGTTGCGTTTGCACGCGAGCGGCTGCAGGCGGACCACCCGGGCGAGGAGCTGCTCTACGCACGCGTCGACCTTGTCGAGGGTGATGACGGCACGCCGCTCGTCCTCGAGCTCGAGATCGTCGAGCCCACGCTGTTCCTCGCGTTCCGTGAGGGCGCGGCAGAGGAGTTCGCGCGGGCGATCCTCGCGCGTATCGCCTGATCCGCCACTCTCGTCGAAAGCCGATCCGGACACCTCTGGTGCACGGATCGGCTTTCGCGTCTCGGGGACGTCTCCACAGGTGAGACGTGGTGCGTCTTCTTCCGTTTTCAGCGTGACGCAGGTCACCGCCGGGCTACCCTGCGTGCAAGGTCGACGTCAAAGGAGAACCATGACCACGCAGCCCGCACCGAGCCCGCGGCTTGAGCCGCTCGGAACCGTCGTCCCCTCGAGCGTCCCGACGCACTGGTACAACCTCGCCGCGGACCTCCCCGAGCCCGTGCCCCCGCACCTGCACCCGGGCACGCGCGAGCCGCTCACCCCGCCCGACCTGGCGCCGCTGTTCCCCATGGCGCTCATCGAGCAAGAGGTCACGACCGAGCGGTACGTCGAGATCCCGCAGAAGGTGCGTGAGATCTACGCGCTGTGGCGTCCCTCGCCGCTCATCAGGGCACGTGCGCTCGAGAAAGAGCTCGGGACGCCCGCCCGCATCTACTACAAGTACGAGGGCGTCTCGCCCGTCGGCTCGCACAAGCCGAACACGGCGGTCCCGCAGGCGTACTACAACGCGCTCGAGGGCATCACGCGGCTGACGACCGAGACGGGTGCCGGCCAGTGGGGTGCGTCGCTGTCGTTCGCGGCCGCGCTGCTCGGCCTCACGTGCGAGGTCTGGCAGGTGCGCGCGTCCTACGACTCCAAGCCCTACCGCCGCGCCCAGATGGAGGTCTACGGATCTGTCTGCCACTCCTCGCCGTCGGAGCTCACCGAGGCGGGTCGCGCGATCCTCGCGGAGATGCCGGACACGACGGGCTCGCTCGGCATGGCGATCTCCGAGGCCGTCGAGGCAGCGGTCAAGGACCCGGGCGCGCACTACGCGCTCGGCTCGGTCCTCAACCACGTCATGCTCCACCAGTCGGTCATCGGCCAGGAGGCGCTCGAGCAGATTGCCGAGGTCGAGGATCGGGTCGACATCGTCTTCGGCTGCGCGGGTGGCGGCTCGAACCTGGCGGGGCTGACCTTCCCGTTCCTCGGCAAGAACCTGCGCGAGGGCACCGAGACGCGGCTCGTCGCGTGCGAGCCGGCCGCGTGCCCCTCGCTCACGCAGGGGGAGTACCGCTACGACTTCGGTGACGTCGCGGGGCTCACGCCGCTCATGAAGATGCACACCCTCGGCAAGGACTTCGTCCCGCCTGCGATCCACGCCGGCGGACTGCGCTACCACGGCATGAGCCCGATGGTCTCGCACGCGGTCAACCTCGGCCTCATGGACGCGATCGCGATCGAGCAGGACGACGCGTTCGCGGCGGGTCTGCTGTTCGCGCGGACCGAGGGCATCATCCCGGCACCCGAGTCGACCCACGGTGTCGCGGGCGCGATCGCGCACGCGCGTGCCGCGACGACGGACGAGGTCATCGTCATCGGCCTCTCGGGCAACGGCGTCCTCGACCTGCCGTCCTACGCGAGCTACGTCTAGACGCCCCCGCTCACTGAGCGTCTCCGTCGGGCGGGTCAGACCCGCCCGACGGGGACCACGGGTCAGATCTCGCGGATGACGCGGGCCGGGCTGCCGACGGCGACGACGTTCGCCGGCAGGTCCTTCGTCACGACGGACCCAGCGCCCACCACCGTGTTCTCGCCGATCGTCACGCCTGGGCACACGATGACGCCGCCGCCGAGCCACACGTTGTCGCCGATCGTGATCGGCAGCGCCGCTTCGAGCTTGTCGCGGCGCGGAGCGGGCTCGACCGGGTGAGTCGGGGTGAGGAGCTGAACGTTCGGGCCGATCTGGCAGTCGGCGCCGATCGTGATCGTCGCGACGTCGAGCGCCGTGAGGTTGTAGTTGATGAAGGTGCGCGGGCCGACGTGGATGTTCTCGCCGTAGTCGACGTAGAGCGGTGGCTTGATGTAGGCGCCTTCGCCGAGCGTGCCGAGTGCCCGCTCAAGAAGGGGGCGACCTTCCTCGCCCGCGGCCTCGGCACGGTGGTACTCGGTCGTGAGGCGGAACGCCTCACGGGCGATGCGACCCGAGTCGGGATCGTCGGCGATGTAGAGGTCGCCTGCAAGCATGCGTTCGCGGTTGGTGCGGGTGTCGCCCGCGAAGTAGTCGGTCATGCGGCGAGGCTACCCGCGGCCTCGACGTCCGCCTACCGGCGGTGCTACGCGAGGTCCCACAGGAGCCGGTAGTACGCGAGACGGCGCGCGTCGGGCTCGACCCCGTAGGCCGCGCACAGCTCAGCCGTGAGGTCGCGCCCGTAGTTCCACGTCGTGCTCCACGACGCGACAGCGAGGTCGGCCCACCGGTCGGCGACGCCGAGCGAGCCAAGGTCGACGGTTGCGAGGTAGGAGCCGTCGTCCGCGAGGAGCGTGTTGGGTGCGCACGCGTCGCCGTGGGCGACGACGAGCCGGTCGACGCTCGGGACGTCCTCGAGCAGCGCACGCGCCTGCTCGGCGCCGAGGCCGTGGTGCTCGGGACTGAGACTCTCAGGCGTCCACCCGTCCGGGCCCGAGGACGCCGCGCGGGCGCGGGCGCGTGCACGCCGGACGTCCGTTCCCCACGTCCACGGGCAGTCCGCGACGGGCAGCGCGTCGTGCAGGGCACGCAGGCCCACGCCAATCGCGCGGGCCGCGACGACGGGCCGGGCCAGCCACGGCTCGGCGACGGCTGAGAGCCCGGCAATCCCCTGCGTGAGGAGCCAGGTGCCCTCAGCGTCGGCTCCGAGGTCAAGGACGACGGGAACGCGTGCCCCGTGCTCACGTGCCCACACGAGGCGCGCAGCCTCCTCGGTGAGCGCGCCCTCGCCGGGCGGTCCCGTACGCCCGTCGACCGTGCGAGCACCGGGCGTGGCAGCCGGGCCCGGGTGCCACTTGACGAAGCGCACCCCGGTCGGACCGCAGAGACGAAAGGTGGTCCCTCCGGCGCCGTTGACCCACACCGCGCGGACGTCCTCGGCCGCGTGGGCCAGGCGCGCGACCTGCGCCGGGACGGAGACGGGGCCCGTCGGGACCTGGGCGTCGAGCGGCGAGGACATGCCGCGATCCTGCCACGCCGGCGGTGTCACCCCCGTCCGATCGGGAACGTGCGCGGGCGTGACGAGAGCGGCCTCGGCCCGTCGCGAACGACGAAGGCCCGGTCCGCAAGGACCGGGCCTTCGTGCTGGGGTGAGTAACGGGACTTGAACCCGCGACCCCCTGGACCACAACCAGGTGCTCTACCATCTGAGCTATACCCACCATTGCTGCTGACGCAGCAAGTCCGACGAGCCAAGACTCATCGGGCCGACAAGAAGCATACAGTCTTTCTCAGGCCTCCGGGACCACGTCGGGTCGCCGCGTGACGGACGTCTCGACGATCCGCGCCGCGATCGCCTTGGCGGCGTCAGAATCGGGGCCAGGCTGCGGCACGAAGAGAGCCTCGCGGTAGTAGCGCAGCTCGTCGATCGACTCGAGGATGTCGGCGAGGGCGCGGTGTCCGCCGTTCTTCTGGGGCGAACGGAAGTACACGCGCGGGTACCAGCGGCGTGCGAGCTCCTTGATCGACGAGACGTCGATCGTCCGGTAGTGCAGGTGCCCGGCGAGCGCGGGCATGTCGCGGTCGAGGAACGCACGGTCGGTCGAGACGGAGTTGCCAGCGAGCGGTGCCCGGCCCGCGTCGGGCGCGTGCTCGCGCACGTAGGCGAGCACGATCTCCTCCGCCTCGGTCATCGTGAGGCCCGCATCGAGCTCGGCAAGCAGGCCCGAGGTCGTGTGCATCGAGCGGACGAAGTCGTTCATCTGCTCGACCGCCGCAGGCTCGGGCCGGACGATGACGTCGACGCCGTCGCCCAGGACGTTGAGCTCAGAGTCAGTGACGACGGCGGCGACCTCGATGAGCGCGTCGGCGCCGAGGTCCAGGCCCGTCATCTCGCAGTCGATCCAGACGATGCGGTCGTTGTTGAGGGTTCGTGACACGTCCTCCAGGGTACGCGGGCGACGCACCCGGGGGCGCACGGGGTGGTCCGCGGCTAGCGTCGAACCATGTCGCACGCCTTCACCCCATCTGATGCTGCGCCACCGCGAGCACCTGAGCCAGCCCCGCCGAGGGGCCCGGCGTCCCTCGCGTTCCCGACCCCGCTCGGCGTCGCGGTCGGGCTGGCCTTGTTCGTGCTCGGATCGGTCATGTTCGGCGCGTTGCTCGACGGCGTCCTCGAGAACGACGATCTCGCGACGGTCGACCACCCGGTCCTCGAGTGGCTCGTCGCGCACCGGACGGCCTGGCTGACGATCGCGCTCACCGGTGTGACGAACGCGTTCGGGCCGACGCTCCTGCCGATCATCGTCGCGGTGGGCTGCGGCCTGTGGTGGTGGCGCACGCACCGGTGGCGCGACCCGGCGCTGCTCGTGGGGGCCATGCTCCTCGCGGTCGGCGTCTCGAGCGTCGTCAAGGCGATCGTCGGGCGGCCGCGCCCTGACGAGACGGCGATGACAGTCCCTGGCGTCGAGTCCACGTTCTCGTTCCCGTCGGGCCACACGATCGGCGCCGCAACTCTCGTGCTCGTTCTCGGGTACCTCGTGTGGTCGCGCCGGGGCGGGGCTGGCGCGCTTGTCACCTGGGTGGTCGTGTCGGTCGTGCTCATCGTGCTCGTCGGGGGCTCGCGCCTGTACTTGGGCTACCACTTCACGACGGACGTGCTCGCTGGCGCCGCGCTCGCCGTCGCGGTGCTGGGCGTCGTCGTCCTTGTCGACGTGGGCCTGCCTGCACTGGCGGAGCGGCGCACCGACGCAGGTCGGAGCCCCGGTAAGATCGAGGGGCCTCCGTAGCTCAATGGATAGAGCAACGGCCTTCTAATCCGTAGGTTGCAGGTTCGAGTCCTGTCGGGGGCGCTCTCTGCCGTGCGCGGCCTGTCGCACGGCTGGCTCGGCCGCACGGCCGGCTCGGCCGTTACTGCGCCGGCAGCTGCCCCGTGAGTCGACCGTGGAACTCGCCGCTCGTGCGGTTGAGACCGACGATCTTCACTTCGGCCCCGTGGGCGCGGTACTTCTGCTCGATCGCGTCGAGCGCCGCGACGGTCGACGCGTCCCACACGTGCGAGCGTGACAGGTCAATGACGACGTGGCCGGGGTCGTCGGCGTACTGGAACTGGGTCGTGAGGTCGTTCGACGACGCGAAGAACAGTTCTCCGTCGACGGCGTAGTCGGCGCGTGTGCCGTCCTCGCTGACGGTGCGCGTCACGGTCGTGAAGTGCGCGACGCGGCGGACGAACAAGATGGCGGCAGCGAGCACCCCGATGATGACGCCGACCGAGAGGTTGCGCGTGACCAGCACGGGGATGACGGTGACGAGCATGACGATCGTCTCGCTCCGCGGCATGCGCCTGAGCGTCGACGGCGCCACCGAGTGCCAGTCGAAGGTGAGGAACGCGACCATGAACATGATCGCGACGAGGGCTGCGACCGGGATGAGGTTGATGAGCGGTCCGAGGAACGACACGAGGACGAGCAGGAAGATGCCGGCTGCGAAGGTCGAGACGCGTGTGCGGGCGCCTGAGGCGCGCACGTTGATCATCGTCTGGCCGATCATCGCGCAGCCGCCCATCCCGCCGAAGAAGCCCGAGAGGATGTTGGCGCCTCCCTGGCCCATGGCCTCGCGCGTCTTGCTCGAGCGCGTGTCGGTGATGTCGTCGACGAGCTTGGCGGTCATGAGGGACTCCATGAGTCCGACGGCGGCCATGCCGAGCGCGTAGGGCGCGATGATCTTCAGCGTCTCGACCGTGAGGGGGACGTCGGGGAGGAACGGCGTGGGCGGGCCGCCGGGGAGCTCGCCGAGCCCGCCGACCGTCATCGTGTTGAGGTCGAGCAGCCACACTGCGAGCGTCATGACGATGACGACGACGAGCGGCGCGGGAACGGCCGTCGTGATCTTGGGGAAGAGCCACAGGATGAGCAGGCTTCCGGCGATCATCGCGTACGTGAGCCACGTCGCGCCGTTGAAGTGCTCGAGCTGGGCGACCGCGATGAGGATCGCGAGCGCGTTGACGAAGCCGATCATCACGCTGCGGGGCAGGAACCGCATGAGGGTCCCGACGCCGAGCGCGCCGAGCGCGATCTGGATGACGCCCGCGAGGATGACGGTCGCGATGAGGTAGTCGAGTCCGTACTGGTCGGCGACGGGGCGGATGACGAGGGCGACGGCCGCGGTCGCCGCGGTGATCATCGCGGGACGGCCGCCGAGGAACGAGATCGAGATCGCCATGACGATCGAGGAGAACAGCCCGACCTCGGCGGGGACGCCGGCTGCGAGGGCGAACGCGATCGCCTCCGGGATGAGTGCGAGCCCGACGACGAGCCCGGCGAGGAGCTCCGTGGTGAGGAGGCGGGGCGAGCGGAGGACGTCGGCGACGGTGGGGCGGGGACGGTAGCGCTGCGGGTCGCCGGTGGGCGCGCTCATGCTCACTCCAGGAGGGTCGGGGCCGGTGGGGTCACGGGGGACCCCCGCGACCCTACCGTTGACCGCGCGCGCGCGACCGTACTGGTCGGGCCGCAGGTCTGCGGTGCCGGGGGGTCCAGCACATGTGTGTCGCGCGTTGCGGCGCGCTCGCTTGGTGGGCCTTCATGACACACGAGATAATCAACGGGTGACCCTTGACGAGCTGACTCCCGAGCATGTGCCCGACGCGACGCTGCTCGATGTCGTCGTCGGTCTGCGCCGTGAGGTCGTTGACGCCTCGTTCGTCCTTGACACGCCGGGCACGCGGCAGGCGCGCACGCTCAAGCGCACGATTCTCGAGCGTCTCGACGACCATCTGTTGCCTCGTCTGCGCGAGCTGTCGCGGCCCGCGGTCGTTGTGGTGGCCGGTTCGACCGGCGCGGGCAAGTCGACGATCGTCAACTCGCTCCTGGGCGACGAGGTCTCGAAGGCCTCGGTCTTGCGTCCGACGACGCGCGAGCCGGTGCTTGTCACGCACCCGGACGACGCCGAGCTGGCTGCCCGCCTCGACGTGGGCGTCGCGTTGCGCGTCGAGCACGAGCGGGTACCGCGCGGCATCGCTCTTCTGGACGCTCCCGACCTCGACTCGCTCATGTCGTCCAACCGCGAGACTGCGGTGCGCCTCCTGGCTGCAGCCGATCTCGGGCTCTTCGTCACGACGGCCGCCCGGTACGGTGACGCGCTGCCGTGGCAGGTGCTCGCGGACGCGAAGGAACGGGGTGCGTCGGTCGCGATGGTCCTCAACCGCGTCTCGGACGTGAAGGTCGGGGAGGTGCGGACGGACCTCGTCGCGCGGCTGCGCGAGCACGGGCTTGCGTCGTCTGCGCTCTTCGTCGTGCGCGACGAGGGTGCGCACGAGGGCATGCTGCCGACGGCCTCGGTCGCGCCGATCGCGCGGTGGTTGCGCACGGTGGCGGGCGCTGATCAGGCGCGCACGGTCATCGTCCGTACGCTGCGCGGCGCGCTCGACGCGCTCGTCGACCAGGTTGGCGCGCTCGTCGAGGCGGTTGAGGACCAGGCAGACGCCGCGGTCGCGCTGCGGGCCGCAGTGGCCGACGCGGTGCCCTCGGGCCTGGGTGACCTGGCGGAGGCGACGGTCGACGGGACCTTGTCGACGGGCGCTGTTGAAGCAGCGTGGCTGGCGGCGATCGACGCGGAGCCTGGCATCGTGCGTCCCGTCGCGGGACGCTTCCGGCGCCCGCGACAGGCTGCTCTTGCGCGACGCGCGGCGGCTCTCGAGGTCGTGACGACGCGGGTGCGCGAGACGCTCGTCACCCAGGTGCTGGCCGCAGCGCGGACGAGCTCGGAGACGATCGGGGAACGGCTCGGCGAGCAGAGCGACCGGCTCGCGGGAGGCGCTGCGCTCTTTGACGCGGTGCAGTCCGACGGTGAGCTCGCGCAGTGGCGCGACGAGATGGTTCGGTCCGAGGTCGATGCCTGGCTCGGGGGCGTAGCGGACGCGGTGGCGATGCTCGAGCCGGCGGTTCTCCGGGCGGCTGATCGCGGTCTCACGCGGGAGGGGCTCGTCGCTGTGGCGACGGCTGCGTCCGTCGGGGTGGCGGGAGCCGAGCGCGTGCTCGCGGGCGTTGCGGGCTCGGCCGCGGGCGACCTCGTCGACGCCGCACGGGCGAACGTCGTCGCGGTGGGCCGCAAGATTGTCGAAGACGAGGCTGGGCCGTACGTCGAGCGACTCGATGTTCCCGGGCTCGCCCGGGAGGCCGTCACGGGCCTGCGCCTGCGTCTCGCCGAGCTCCGGCGGCAGGTCCGCGCACGCTGAGCACTGAGCGATGTGCGGACGACGCGGCGTCGTGTCGCGTGGTCGATCAGGTCCTCGGCTGTTCCGTGGGGCAGGATGGACTGAGCGCTGACGAGGGAGGACGCATGGGAGCACGAGCGGACGAGGCCGATCTGCGTGGGCGCGTCGCTGATCTTCGAGCGGCGCTCGAGATCGTGGGCGAGCGGGTTCCCGCAGCGGTGCGCGGAACTGTCTCGGAGGCCTTGGGCACGGCCGAGGGGCGTCTGGACCTGGGCGTCGAGCACACGATCGTCGCGCTCGTCGGCGGGACGGGCTCGGGCAAGTCGTCGCTCTTCAACGCGATTGCCCGCATGACCTTCGCGGACGTGGGCGTGCGCCGTCCGACGACCTCGCTCATGACGGCCTGCGCGTGGTCGGAGCGCGCTGACGCCTTGCTCGACTGGATCGGCGTCGACCGCGACCGACGGATCAACCGCTTCTCCTCGCTCGACGGTGACCAGGAGGCGCACCTGTCTGGCCTCGTGCTGCTCGACCTGCCCGACCACGACTCGGTGGCGACCGTGCACCGTGAGACGGTCGACCGGGTCGTGCCGATGGCCGACCTCATCGTGTGGGTCGTCGACCCTCAGAAGTACGCCGACCATGCGCTGCACGCGGGCTACCTGCAGACGATGGCCGGTGTCGAGGGCTCGATGCTCGTCGTCCTCAATCAGCTCGACACGGTCCCCGAGGGGCAGCGCGAGGAGATTCTTGCGGACGTTCAGAACCTGCTGACGATCGATGGGCTCGGCGCGGTCGAGGTGCTTGGCGCCTCTGCGCTCACGGGCGATGGTGTCGCGCAGATCCGCTCGCGGCTGGCGACGATCGTCGGGCAGCGGTCACGGGCTGCTGCGCGCGTGGCCTCCGAGCTCTCGCGCGCCGCGGAGTCGCTCATCGAGGTGCTTCCCGGCGAGGTCGCGCGGCGCTCGGCGCCCGGGGTCGAGGCGACGGTCGACGCGCTTGCCGACGTGGCGGGCCTGCCCGAGCGAATGGTGACGGCAGCCCACACGCGCGACGACGGCACTCGGGCCGGCGCGGACGGTGCGCTCACGGCGGCGTCGGTGACGCCGTTGCGTGAGGCGTGGCTCGACCAGGCGGGCGCGCACCTGGGCCCGGCGTGGCGCGAGTCGCTCGTCGAGGGGACCCCGGGGGACGAGGACATTGCTCGACGTGCGACGGCCGCGGTGCGCGCGGTGCGGCTGCCCGCAGGTCAGGGTGCTCGCGTGCGGGGCTGGCGCGGGCTCACGTTCGTGTGCGGTGCGCTCGCGGTCGTGGCGCTCGCCGCGTGGCTCGTGCTCACGGTGTCCGACCGCGGGGAGGCGAGCATGCGGATGCTCGTCGCGGGGGTTGCGGCGGTCGCGGCTGTGCTCGTCGTCGTCGGCGCGCTCGCGTGGCGGGGTGCGAGCCGAGCGCTCTCGCGCTCGCGTGCGCAGCGCTTCGGATCTGCCGTGCGGTCCGGCCTGGAGCGTGTCGTCCAGGAACTGCTCGAGGCCCCGGCCGACGAGGTTCTGGCTGCGCACGCTGAGGCGCGGACGCTCGCGCTCGCGGCTGTGTCACGGGAGGCACGCTCGCGGGCCACGGGTCGGCGCGATGCCCTGGCGGGCGATGAGGGCGCTGCCTCCTAGGCGCTGACCACAGCGACCCGGGCGCAGCCCGGGTCCACAGTTCGTCGGCAGGCTGCTGCGGCAGCGCCGGGGCACGTGCACCGTGAGACCTCCTGGGCGGCATGAGGTCGCCCCAGTTCTTGGGAGGACGCATGAGCGCTCCGGTCACAATCATCGGGTGGGTGGGCAACAAGCCCGCGATCACCGTCACGGCCAATGAGCGACGCCGCACCACGGTGCGCGTCGCCACGACGCACCGCTTCCGCGACGAGCACGGGACGTGGACGGACGGCGAGACGACGTGGTACTCGGCGACGTTCTGGGACGACGCTGCCGCCTCGGTCGCGGTCTCGGTGCACATCGGTGATCCCGTCATCCTCACGGGACGCCTCGTCCTCGACCGCTGGGACGGAACGGACGGGCCCCGGGCCGAGCTCGCGCTGCGGGGCGCGACGATCGGTCACGACCTCACCCGGGGGCAGGCACAGTTCACGCGGGTCATCCGGACGCAGGCCCCCGTCGAGGGCGCGTCCGACGGCGCCCCCGAGGGCGCGTTCACGCGGATCGGTCCCGATGACGAGAGCGGACGCGACCCGTTCGACGTGCTCGAGACCGAGGCCGCGAGCACGGGCGCCCGGCAGGACGAGGAGGCGTTGTCCGCGAGCGACGACGTCGTCGCTGGCGAGCTCGCGCGGGCGCTCTGACACCGGCGGACGACGAGGCGAGCGGGGCGTCGTCGAGCGAGCGGGTGTGACGGTGTGTCACATGGAGTCCTGACGTGCCGACACTGACGCTGACCTGCAGCGCAGCGGCACTCTGGTCGTGTTCGACACCGACCTAGGAGGCCGACATGGCACATGACGGGGACATCTTCCTCTATGACGGCGACTGCGGGTTCTGCGCCCGCTCGGTCGCGTGGTTGGCGGAGCGAGGCGACGGTTCCGTCGACTTCGTTCCGTGGCAGCGCACCGATGTCACGGCTCTCGGCCTCACGCCGGAGGAGCTCGAGAGGCAGGCCGTCCTCGTCACTGCCGAGGGGCGTCGTCTCGACGGCCACCTGGCCATCGGGGAGTGCCTGCGCCGGTCACCGGCACGGGACACCCGCCTCCTAGGTCGGCTCATCCTCGAGCAGCCGTCACGCGAGGTTGCACGCTGGGTCTACCGCTGGATTGCACAGAACCGTCACCGTCTCCCCGGTCCGGCGACGTGCGCCGTCAGCTGACCCAGCCCTGCCCGCGGCGACACTGCCACCCCTCGAAAGGAAGACCGTGAAGAAGCACCGCTCCATGCTCGCGCTCGCCACCTCGGGCGCTCTCATCCTCGCGACGACGTCTCCGGCCTCGGCCGCGGTCGTCGACGACGTGGCGACCGCCCCGACGTACGCCGCCTCGGCCGCGTACTCCGTCGCAGCCCATGACGATGTCGTCGCGGGCAACGCGACACCTGCGGCAGTTCCCGCGGTCGTCGCCACCGCATTCATCGCCGGGGCCGCCGCCGGTGCGGGCAAGGTCGTCGCCGGTTGGGCGGCGAAGAAGGTCATCGGCATCTGGGACACGGCCCCCGCGCTGTCCGCAGGAATGCTCGACTGACCGCCGCCACGGGGCAGGGCACGCCCTGCCCCGTGGCACTCTCAGACAAGGACGACGACGATGCCCACTCTCAAGGCGACGCTCGCCACTGGTGCAGGACTGACCCTCCTCGCCACCCACTTCGCCATGACCGCGCTCCACGTCACCCCGGTCAACCCGCTCAAGGTCGAACATGAACGACTCGTGACGGCGTGGATCGGCCCCGTGTTCGAGCAGAACTGGAAGCTCTTCGCGCCGGACCCGATCGCGATCGACCAGGGCCTCCTCGTGCGTACCCGTGACGTGGCGGGCGTGGAAGGCTCGTTCGTCGATGTGACGACGCCCTTCCTCGAGGACAAGCACCACAACCTTCTGCCCACGCGTGCGGGGTATCAGGTCTCCGGGGTCATCACGCGCTTCATCGACGCACGTCAGACACTCCTCGACGCAACCGACGCAGACGCGTCGGAAGTCGGTGTCTTCCTCACACCCGAGGATCTGGCGGGCGCGAGCCCGGAGGACACGGCCACCTACCGCGAGGCGCTGCGCGACCTTCGGGACACGGCGCGCCACCACGCGGGTGCACGCGAGGCCGCACAGGTGCAGCTGCGCCTGGTCCAGCATGTCTTCCCGAGATACTCCGACCGCGCCGACACGGGCATGGGAGAGATCTCGCACTCGACCTCCGAGTGGCTCGACGCGCACGGAGCGATCTCATGAACGCGCTTGCGACCGCAGTGCGGCGCCCGGTCGACCACCTCGTCGAGGTGTTGACGAGCACGCGTCACGGCCTCTACGGGATGTCCGCGCTGCGGATCCTCGTCGGGTCGATCATCCTCGTCGATCTCGCGATCCACGTCCCAGTCCGCTACGCCCTGTGGGGCCCCGACTCCTGGTACACCGTCGAGAAGATGGAGCGCGACGAGCGCCTCGGCCTCTCGCTCCTTGGGCTCGGCAACTCCTACCTCGCCGTTGACCTCGGGCTGCTCGCGCTCGCGGCCGCGGCCGCGCTGCTCGTCGTGGGCTGGCGTACCGCCTTCGTCACCCCGGCGCTCTGGGTGCTGCTGTGGGGTCTGCACGAGCGCAATCCGTACGTCACCAACGGCGGTGACAACCTCGTCCGGATCCTGCTCGTCTACATGATCTTTGCGCAGCTTGACGCGCACTGGTCGCTGAGTGCGCGCCGCCGGCGGCGCACGCGTGACCTCGGGCACGAGCAGCTCCAGCGCGCTGCGGGCCCACGCACGCTCGTGCACAACCTCGCGCTCGTCGCGTGCGTCGCGCAGGTGTGCGTCCTCTACCTCAGCTCGGGCCTCTTCAAGGCGCAGGGGCGCATGTGGCAGGAGGGGACCGCCGTGTACTACATCACGCGTGTCGCCGAGTACAACGCGTGGCCCGAGCTCACGGCCCTCCTCGTCCGCTCCCCGTTGACCATCACCGTGCTCACCTACGGCTCGGTCCTGCTGCAGGTGGCGTTCGTCTTCTGCCTCACCAGCCGTCGCGCACGCCACCTCGTCTTCGTGGGTCTCCTCGGCATGCATGCCGGGATCGGGCTACTCATGGGACTCCCCGTGTTCTCGGCCTTCATGATCGCCGCCGACGTCCTGCTCTTCACGGACGCCGAGTGGCGCCGCGGGCTCGCCCGGCTCGCCGCACTGCGACGGTCCGTCGCCCGCGAGCGGGCCGTTCCTGAGGCCGCCCTCGCTCCCGCAACGGGTTCGCTCCCTTCCCACCCCGGAGGCCCCCATGCTGTCTTGTCATGAGCTGACGAAGACCTACCGTGGCCGTCGCGTCCTCGACGCCGCAAGCCTCGAGGCCCGCCCGGGTGCCGTGACGGGTCTGCTCGGCCCCAACGGCGCGGGCAAGACGACGCTCCTCAAGATTGTCCTCGGGCTCACGACCCCCGACTCGGGGCAGGTGAGAAGACCCGTCGAGCCAGCCGCGGTGGGATCGGCGCTCGAGGTCGCGGGCTTCCGTCGCGAGTCGCGCCTCGGGGCGGTGCTTGCGGCCGCGGCCACCCGTCGCGGGCTCACTGTCGATGTCACCGGCCTCCTTGAGCGAGTGGGCCTGCCAGACCCGCGCCAGCGCGTCTCCACACTGTCCCTCGGTATGACGCAGCGGCTGCGCGTCGCGATGGCCCTGCTCGGCCAGCCCGAGCTGCTCGTCCTCGACGAACCGCTCAACGGGCTCGACCCCCAGGGCATCAGGTGGCTGCGTGGCGTCATGCGGGCCGAGGCCGACCGCGGCACCGCAGTCCTCGTCAGCTCCCACCTGCTCAACGAGGCGGAGCACATCGTTGACGACATTGTCGTCCTCGACCGTGGGCGCGTGGCCGCACAAGGCCCGCGGAACCACCTCCTGCCGGACGGCCAGCGGCTCGAGGACTTCTTCTTCCGCCTCACCGACCCCCTGGAGGTCCGCCCATGAGCCTCACCCGCCACGTGCGCGCCGACGTGAGATCCGCTGCGACGACCCGCACCCTCCGCATCGCCCTTCCCGCGCTCACCCTGCTCGCAGCGCTCGTCACCGCAGGGCTCGTCACGACCTCGGGCACCGGCAACGCGGCGGTCGACGTACGGATGCCCTGGGGACAGGCCGAGACGCTCGTCGACCCGATTACGGGGCTGCTCCTCGCCGTCGTGCTCGCGGCGTTGTGGGGTGCGGCGCACCGCGACGGGGAGATCCTCTGGCACTACCTCGCTGACACTCGCCGCTGGCGCGTGGCCGCCTCGGCCGTCCTCGTCGCGTCGCTCGTCGGTGCATGCGCCGCGATCCTCACCGCGGGCGCGAAGATCCTCACCCTGCACGGGACCCTTCCCGCCGCTGTCGAGCCGGCGTGGTGGCATTCCGACCACGGCACGTGGGCGCTCGCGGGTGCGCTGCTCGCGGCGGTGACCCTTGCGATCGTCGCGACGTGTGCGGCGTTCCTCGTCCGGAACGCCGCGGGCGCGATCGGGGGCGTCCTCGGCTGGATCCTCGTCCTCGAGCCGCTCGTCGCGACCCTGCTCCCACGAGACGTCCGGATGTGGCTGCCCGGGCACGCGCTCAGCGCGGTGCGCGACCACGTCGACCAGGTCCCGACGGGTCAGGCGCTCGCCATCTCGCTCGGCTACACGCTCGTGCTCGTCGCGGTGACGCTCGTCGTCGTGCAGCGCCGTGACCCCGCGTGAGGAGTCAGATCCACCCTTCGTCCCACGCGATGTCCGCGGCCTCCCGGCCCGTCGTCACCCCGAGGCGGCTGATGGCACCCGAGACATAGTTGCGGACCGTCCCCTGCGCGAGCGAGAGCGTCGCGGCGATGTCCCGAGCGCTGCGTCCATCGCGCACGAGCGCGAGGACCTCGAGCTCGCGTTCGCTCAGCGGGCTCGTCCGGGCGGTGAGCGCGAGCGCCGCAACCTCGGGGTCGACATAGCGGTGCCCGGCATGGACATCGAGCACGATGGTGCCGAGGCGGTCGGCCGGGGTCGTCTTGAGGACGAACCCCGCCGCGCCGGCCTCGAGAGCCCGCCGCAGGAAGGTCGGGCGCGCGTGGCGCGTCATGACGACGACGGCGATGCCCTCGGCGCGCAGCTGGGCGGTCGCAGCGAGGCCGTCGAGCACGGGCATGTCGAGGTCGAGGAGCGCGACGTGGGGGCGCACCTCCCGTGCCCGCGTGACGGCTTCGAGGCCGTCAGCGGCCTGGGCGACGACCCGGATGCCGGGCTGGAGGTCGAGCACCTGGGCGAGCGCCGAGCGCAGCAGCTGTTCGTCGTCCGCCACGAGGACGGTGACCTGCGGCTCGGCGGTGCGGGGGGCTGGCGTCGTCGTCATGGGGTGTCCGATCCGGTGAGGGTGAGCGTGAGGCGCCATCCGTCGTCGACGGGGCCGTGCTCGAGCCGCATCCCTGCGGCGTGCGCACGTTCCGCAAGGCTCGCAAGGCCACCTCCGGGGGTGAGGCCGAGCTCGCTCGTCCGTGGCGGGCCAGGGTCTTCGAAGGTCACTCGTACCTCGGAACCGACTTGCGTGACGACGAGGTCGACGACGGAGGTCCCCGAGTGCCGCAGCACGTTCGTCGTCCCCTCGCGGACGAGGAGTGCGACGAGCCGGCGGGCCGCGGGCGGCACGGCGTCGAGCGGGCCGGCCACGCGCAGGGTGATGCCCGCAGCAGCGAGCACGTCCGCGGCACCTGTGACCTCGGCGGGGAGCTCGACGGCGCGGTACCCGTGCGCGATCTCACGCGTCTGGCGCAGCGCGTCGGCGGTCGCCGCGTAGATGTCGTCGACGATCTCGGCTGCTCGCGCCGCGTCGCCCTCGGAACCGCGCCGCAGAAGGGTGCGGGCCAGGTCGGCGCGCGTGAGGACGTTCTGCAGCTCAGAGCCCTGCACATCGTGCAGCTCGGCTGCGAACCGCAGGCGTTCCTCGGTCCGCACGAGAGCCATCGACGTGGTGCGCGAGCGTTCGAGCGTCACGACGACGTCGAGCCACCACACCTGCCCGACCTGGACGACGAGCGCGGCGAGAGTGACCGCGAGCGGCGCGAGCCCCTCACCGGACCGGGTGAGCGCGGTTGCGAGCACGGACGGCGCCGCGACCGCGGCGACGAGAACCGCTGTGTGACGGCGCGCGAGCCGGGGCGGAGAACCGTCGGGCGAGCGCACGATCGCGGTGACGGTGGCGTTGGCGATCGTCACGGCGACGGGGAGCGACCACAGCCACGCGGGACGGGCGGTGTCGATCCCGTGCCACAGGAGCCCGAGGCCGAGGCCCCCTCCGGCGACGATGGCCGCGGGGTGCGTGGTCCAGCGGGGCAGCCAGCCAGCAGCCCACCACCGTCGTGGCAGGAGGCCCGCGCGAACGAGGAGCGCGAGCTGTTGGAGCCAGAGGGCTGCGACCGTGAGCCAGACCCCGAACGTGACGATCGAGGCGACCGGGTTGTCGAAGGCGACGAGCAGGCCGGCGATCAGCGTGGGCGCGAACAATGACACGACCGTGTAGCCCTCGAACGTGCGGGGGACCGCCGCAGTGAGGGCGGCCGCGTCAGGCCCAGTCGTCGTCACGTCCGTCACGCCCGGCATGCTGTCATGCGTCCGGGGTGTCGGCAAGGCCGCGCCGGGGAACGTCGGCGGCGGGAACCGCGTAGGCTGGGTGGGATCGTGCGTCGCGTCGTCGCTGCGCGGCCGTGCCGTGAGGGCTGGCCGCGCTGCATCCGCCGCGAGAGCACCCCAGCACTCCAGAGATCCCCGGCTCCCAGAACAAGGCGGTCCAACTACCCGTGGCTGAGTTCATCTACTCCATGTACAAGGCGCGTAAGGCGCACGGCGACAAGGTGATCCTCGACGACGTCTCTCTGAACTTCCTCCCCGGAGCGAAGATCGGTGTCGTGGGCCCCAACGGCGCCGGAAAGTCGACGATCCTCAAGATTATGGCGGGCATCGACCAGCCCTCCAACGGTGAGGCGCGCCTCGCGCCGGGCTACACGGTCGGGATCCTCTTGCAGGAGCCGCCTCTCAACGAGGACAAGACGGTCCTCGGCAACGTCGAGGAGGCGGTTGCTGAGATCAAGGGCAAGATCGACCGCTTCAACGAGATCGCCGAGCTCATGGCGACGGACTACTCCGACGAGCTCATGGAAGAGATGGGCAAGCTCCAGGAGGCCATCGACGCCGCGGACGCGTGGGACCTCGATTCCCAGCTCGAGCAGGCGATGGACGCCCTGAGGTGCCCGCCGCCGGACGCCGACGTCACGGTCTTGTCGGGTGGTGAGCGCCGACGCGTCGCGCTGTGCAAGCTCCTCCTGGAGAAGCCTGACCTGCTCCTCCTCGACGAGCCCACCAACCACCTCGACGCCGAGTCCGTCCTCTGGCTTGAGCAGCACCTCGCGTCCTACCCGGGCGCTGTGCTCGCGGTGACCCACGACCGCTACTTCCTCGACCACGTTGCCGAGTGGATCTGTGAGGTCGACCGTGGTCGCCTCTACCCGTACGAGGGCAACTACTCGACCTACCTCGAGAAGAAGCAGGAGCGCCTCGCGGTCCAGGGCAAGAAGGACCTCAAGCTTGCCAAGCGCCTCAAGGAAGAGCTCGAGTGGGTGCGGTCGAACGCCAAGGGGCGCCAGGCCAAGTCGAAGGCGCGTCTTGCGCGCTACGAAGAGATGGCGGCGGAGGCCGACCGGACCCGCAAGCTTGACTTCGAAGAGATCCAGATCCCGCCGGGCCCGCGCCTCGGTTCGCTCGTCCTCGAGGCCACCGACCTCAACAAGGGCTTCGACGGACGCACGCTCATCGATGGTCTGTCGTTCACGCTCCCGCGGAACGGCATCGTCGGTGTCATCGGTCCGAACGGTGTCGGTAAGACGACCCTGTTCAAGACGATCGTCGGCCTTGAGCCGCTTGACGCGGGCGAGCTGAAGATCGGCGAGACCGTCTCGGTCTCCTACGTCGACCAGTCCCGTGGCGGGATCGACCCCAAGAAGACGCTGTTCGAGGTGGTCTCTGACGGCCTGGACTTCATCAAGGTCGGTCACGTCGAGATCCCGTCGCGCGCGTACGTCGCCTCGTTCGGGTTCAAGGGTCCGGACCAGCAGAAGCCTGCCGGTGTGCTCTCGGGTGGTGAGCGCAACCGTCTCAACCTCGCGCTCACGCTCAAGCAGGGCGGCAACCTGCTGCTCCTTGACGAGCCGACGAACGACCTCGACGTCGAGACTCTCGGGTCGCTCGAGAACGCACTTCTCGAGTTCCCCGGCTGTGCCGTCGTCGTCTCGCACGACCGCTGGTTCCTCGACCGGGTCGCGACGCACATCCTCGCGTACGAGGGCACGGCCGAGGACCCCGCGCGCTGGTACTGGTTCGAGGGCAACTTCGACTCCTACGAGAAGAACAAGGTCGAGCGTCTGGGCGCCGACGCGGCGCGTCCGCACCGCGTGACGTACCGCAAGCTCACGCGCGACTGACCTCGCGTCCGTCGAGAGCCGTTCCCGCACGTGCGGGGGCGGCTCTCGACGTGTGCGGGGGCCAGGTTCGGTCATGATGGAGCCATGGACTCCGTCGAGGTGCGGGAGCCGTCGGGTGGCAGCGAGGCCCCGCGGCCCGAGAGGGCTGCGCTCGCGAGCGCGCTCGAGGCGGCCCGTGACACGGTCCGGGAGCTTGCGCTCCCGCTGGCGGCGCCGGAGCGTGCGGTGGCCGAGGCCCTGCGCGGGTCGACGCTTGCGCGTCTTGAGGATCATCTGCTGCCGCGGGCGCGGGCCCAGGATGCGCCCGTGCTCGTCGTGGTCGGGGGATCGACGGGGGCCGGCAAGTCGACGCTCGTGAGCTCGATCGTGGGGGCTCCGGTGAGCGCGGCCGGGGTTTTGCGTCCGACGACGCTCGCGCCCGTGCTCGTGCACCACCCGGACGACGCGGAGTGGTTCGCGTCCGACCGGATCTTGCCGCGACTCGTCCGGGCGGGCGCGGGCGAGCCCGTTGCGGCCGGTGCGGTGCACCGGACGGTCCGGCTCGTTGCGACCGAGGCGGTCGGCCCCGGTCTCGCCTTGCTCGACGCGCCCGACGTCGACTCGGTCGTCGCCGCGAACCGGGAGCTCGCCGCAGAGCTCTTGGGCGCTGCGGACCTCTGGCTGTTCGTCACGACGTCCGCGCGCTATGCCGACGCTGTTCCGTGGGAGCTGCTCGGTGCGGCGGCGCGCCGCCGGACGCGACTCGCGCTCGTCCTTGACCGGGTCGAGGGCGCGGGTGCGGGCGCGGTTGCCGAGCACGTGAGCTCGATGCTCGCGGAGCGCGGGCTGGGTGGCACGCCGGTTCTGGAGGTTCCTGAGGCTCGGCTCGTGGACGGCCTGCTCGGCGAGGAGGCGCTCGGTGCGGTGCGTGCGTGGCTTACGGACGTCGCGACGCCCGCGGGGCGTGCGCGCGTGGTCCGCGAGACGTTCGACGGCGGCCTCGACGACCTCGTCACGGTGCTGGGCGAGCTTGCGACGGCTGCGGCCGCGCAGGCGGGGGCCGCTGTGCGACTCGAGGACGCGGTTGCGCACGCGTACGGGCGCGCGCTGGGCGACGTCGACGCGGCGACTGCGGACGGCACGATGCTGCGCGGTGAGGTGCTCGCGCGCTGGCAGGACCTCGTGGGGACGGGCGATCTGGTGCGGCGCGTCGAGCGCGGGGTCGGGCGGGTGCGTGATCGCATCGGCGCGTTCGTGCGTGGTCGTGCGGCTGATGCGCCCGCTGCCGTGCGGGCCGTCGGGCATGATCTCGAGGCCGTCGTCGTCGACGCGGTGCACGCTGCGGCGGAGCGGGCCTCGGACGCGTGGCGCGCGGATCCCGCGGGTCGGGTCCTTGCCGAGGGCTTGGTGCGCGGTGGACCGGGTCTGCGCGAGGACGCTGCCGCGGCCGTGCGCGGCTGGCAGGACGACGTCCTTGACCTCGTGCGCACGACCGGTGCCTCGAAGCGTGGTGCGGCGCGCGCCTTGTCGTTCGGGGTCAACGGCATGGGGCTTGCGCTCATGGTCGTCGTCTTTGCCTCGACGGGTGGGCTCACGGGTGCCGAGCTCGGCATCGCCGGGGGCACCGCCCTCGTCGCGCAGCGTCTTCTCGAGGCGGTCTTCGGCGATGACGCGGTGCGGCGTCTCGCGGTCACGGCGCGTGAGCGTCTGACCGCACGGGTCGCGGCGGTCTGCGCTGCCGACGCGGCGCGCTTCCGCGAGCGCGTGCATGCGGTCGCGCCCGCGCACGATGCGCCGGGTCGGCTCGACGCTGCGGCGGTGCGCGTGCGTGAGGCGGCGGCCGCGGAGCGCCGGGCGCGACCGGCCCTCGCGGTGCCGCCGCCGCCCGGGCCTGAGGGTGGGCGCGCGGTGGGCGCCGCCGCGCCCGCACGTGAGGCGTCCTCGGCCGAGGGTGAGCCTGGCCGTCGGCCATGGTGGCGGCGGGGGCGTGCGTGAAGGCGCGCAAGGCGGGTCTGACGGAGCGTCTCGACGCGCTCGGCGCGGCGTGGCAGGTGGCATCGAGCTGGCTGCCCGACGACGCGGTCGGTGAAGCCACGGGTCTCGGGGACGTTCCCGACGTGATCGCGCGAGTGCGTCAACGCCTGGGGGTTGGCGCGGACCGGACTGTCGTCGCCCTTGCGGGGTCGACGGGCTCGGGCAAGTCGAGCATGCTCAACGCGCTTGCCGAGGCTGAGGTGGCCCGGCCGGGCATCCTGCGTCCGACGACGTCGCAGCCTGTCGCCGTGTGCGCGCCGGGCTCGGACCCGACGGCGCTGCTCGACTGGCTCGACGTCCGTGAGCGCACGCTCGTCCCGGAGGGTTCGCGGGTGCCCGACGGCGTCGTGCTGCTCGACCTTCCTGACCATGATTCGGTCGAGGTTGCGCACCGGCTGCGTGCCGACCGGCTCCTGGAGCGCGCGGACGTCATGGTGTGGCTCACGGACCCCCAGAAGTACGCCGATGCCGCCCTGCACGACGGCTACCTGCGGCCGCTCGCCGCCTACGGTGGCGTGGCGGTCGTCGTGCTCAACCATGCGGACAAGCTCGAGCCTGCCGATCGTGAGCGGGTGCTCGGCGACCTGCGTCAGCTCGTCGCGCGCGACGGGCTCGAGGGTGCGGTGGTGCTTGCGGCGTCGGCGACGACGGGGCTTGGCCTTGATGAGCTGCGTGACGTGCTCGAGGCGGCTGCGGACAGGCGTGCCGAGGCGGCGCAACGGTTGCTCGTCGACGTGCGCAGCGCGGCCGAGCGTCTCCTCGACGCGTCGGGCGGGGCATCCCGGCGCGAGGGCGGTGCGGCTCCCGTCGAGGGCGCGCTCGTCCGCGCGCTGAGCGAGGCGGCCGGCACGGCGCAGGTTGTCGACGCCGTGGCGGCGTCGACGCGGCGTCAGGTGCACCGGGCCGCGGGGTGGCCTGTGACGCGCTGGGTCGCGGGCTTCCGCGCGGATCCGCTCGGGCGGCTCGGGCTCGGGCGCGGGGGAGCGGGGCGGGGCGCGGCGAACCGTCCTGAGGTCGAGCGGTCCTCGGTGCCCCAGCCGACGGGGGCGGTGCGTGCGCGGGCGGCGCAGGCTGTGCGGGAGCACGTCGCGGCGAGTCTCGACGCGCTGCCTGACGTGTGGCGGCCGCCCGCGGCGGGTCGTGTCGACGGTGCGCGCCTCGCCGACGAGCTCGACATGGCCGTCGTCGGCGTGCGGTTGGGCGTTGAGCGTGCCCCCGCGTGGGCGCGTGCGCTCGGCATCGTGCAGACGGTCGCGCTCGTCGTCGTCGTTGCGGGTCTTGCGTGGGTGCTCGGGGTGGGCGGGCTCGGGCTGCTGGGCGTGACGCTTCCGCTTCCCGAGCTGGTGCTGGAGAGCTCGGCGGGGCAGGTGCGGGTCGCGTGGCCCGCGGCAGCGGTGGCCGGCGGGGTCGTCGTCGGGCTGCTCGTCGCGTTCGTCGCAAGCGTGTGCGGGCGCGTGACGGCGGCGCGCCGCGCCCGGCGTGCGCGGCTCCGACTCGAGGCCGCGGTCTCGGTCGTTGCGCACGGCACGGTTCTTGGTCCCGTGCGGGAGCGGCTCGATGCGCTCGAGCGCGTGCGCGAGCACGCGTCGAGAGCGGCCGGCCGCCGCTAGCGATGGGGCTCGTCGTGCGCTCCGTCATGGTGAGGACGGGCCGTCCGAGGCGTGCCGCAGCGTTCGTCGCGCTGACCGCGTAGCCTCGGCCTGTGACGACGATCGAGATTCCGGTCCAGCTGCGCTGGTCCGACATGGACGCTTACGCGCACGTCAACAACGTCGAGATGCTGCGCCTTCTAGAAGAGGCCCGCATCGAGGCGTTCTGGCGCCACCCGGAGGCCGACGGCGTCGTGAGCCGACCGACCGCGATCCTTGACGCGAGCCCGGGGGCCGCGACGGCGACGCTCGTCGCCCACCAAGAGATCGAGTACCTTGCGCCGCTGCGCTACCAGCGTCAGCCCGTCATCGTGCGACTGTGGCTCGGACGCCTCGGAGGTGCGAGCCTCGAGATCCACTACGAGGTGACCGACGCGAGCGGGACCGTGTACGCGCGGGCCATCACGACAATGGTGCTCGTCGAGGCGGCCTCGGGCGTTCCTCGCCGGATCGACGCGTCCGAGCGTGCGGCGTGGGAGCCGTTCGTCGACGAACCGGTAGCGATGCGACGCCGGGTGCGCTGAGCGCGTGGCGATCCTCCTCGACGCACCGCGCTGGGCCGCGCACGGCACGACGTGGGCGCATCTCGTCTCAGACGTCTCGCTCGCAGAGCTGCACGCGTTCGCGGAGCGCGCGCACGTGCCACGTCGAGCGTTCGACCTTGATCATTACGACGTTCCCGCCGAGCGCCATGACGAGCTCGTGGCGCTCGGCGCTCGCTCGGTGTCCGCGCGGGTGATGGTTGAGCGGCTGACGGCGTCGGGTCTGCGGGTCACGGCGCGCGAGCGCGCGCGGGCACGGCGTGACGACCTGGCGCAGCGCTGGCGGGTGCTCGTGCCGGGCGCGGAGGCGATCGGCGGTGACCTTCTCGGTCGTTGGTCGCAGCCGCACCGGGCGTATCACGGGCTCGAGCACCTGGCTGCGTGCCTGCGTTCGGTCGAGGTGGCAGGTGAGGCTCACGGAGAGGTGCCGCGCACCGTCCTTCTCGCGCTGTGGTTCCACGACGCCGTGCACGACGGCGAGGCGCTCGAGGACGAGCGCCGCTCGGCGGACCTCGCGCGGACGCTGCTCGGCCCGCTCGTGGCGCAGGATCGCGCGGCGCTCACGTCGGTCGACGTCGAGGAGGTCGTGCGGCTCGTGCTCGTGACCGCCCACCATGATCCTGAGCCGGGGGACCTTCCGGGCGCGCTCGTCTCCGATGCCGACCTGGCGGTCCTTGCGGGCTCACCCGAGAAGTACGCGCGCTACGTGCGCCAGGTACGGCGCGAGTACGCGCACGTCACCGATGAGGCGTGGCGCGTGGGCCGAGCCGACGTGCTGCGCAGTCTGCTCGCGCTCGAGCGGCTGTTCTCGACGCCGTTCGGCACGAGGCGGTGGGAGGCTCCGGCGCGTGCGAACCTCGCGGGGGAGCTTGCGTCGCTCACGTAGCGGTCGGGCGTCGTCGGGTCTCGTCGGGCGCCCGGGGCCCGTCGGGCATGGTCGTGCGCGGGTCAGTCCACGTCCGGGACGCGCACCATGCCCTCCTGGGCGATCGAGGCGACGAGCGTCCCGTCCTGCGCGAAGACCCGTGCCGAGCCGAGCCCGCGGCCGCCCTGCGCAGACGGTGAGGACTGCACGTAGAGCAGCCACTCGTCCGCACGCGCGTCGCGGTGCCACCACATCGCGTGGTCGAGGCTCGCGATCGAGAGTCCGCGCGTGCCCCAGTCGAGGTCGGCGCGTCGCATGACGGGCTCGAGCATGAGCTGGTCGCACGCGTAGATCATCATCGCGCGGTGCATGAGCTGGTCGTCGCCGAGCGTCCCACGGGCGCGCAGCCACACCATCTGGCGGTCGTCACCGTCGCGGTCGGGGCTGAGGTAGAGGGAAGCGCCGACGTGGCGGACGTCGAACGCGGCGGTGCTCGTCCAGAACTTCGCGACGGGGTGCTCGATCGAGGCGAGCGTCGTCACGGCGGAGGAGAGCGACTCGGGGTCGGGTGCGTCGGGCATGCGCTGCTGCTGGTCGATCCCGGGCTGATCCTCCTGCGCCGACGTCGTCATCGACAGGATGGGCTTACCGCCCTGCAGCGCGTGGACGCGGCGGGCCGAGAAGGAGCGGCCGTCACGCAGTCGTTCGACCTCGAAGCGGATCGGCTCGTCGAGCGCTCCCGGCCGCAAGAAGTAGCCGTGGAGGGAGTGCGGCAGCCGTCCGCTGGGGATCGTGGCGCCGGCCGCAAGGAGCGCTTGTGCGAGCACCTGGCCGCCGTAGACGCGTCCGTTGAGCTGGGGCAGGCTGCGCCCGACGAACGTGTTCTCGTCCTGCTGCTCGAGGGCGAGGACGGCGCGCAGCGCGGTGAAAGGGGCGGCGTCGGCCATGAGTCAGTCCTCGAAGGTGTTGAGCATCGAGTGAGCAGCGCGCTCGAGGTAGTCGAGCAGTTGGGACTCGTGCATCGGTGAGAGGCGGGCGTCCTTGACGGCGCTCGTCATGTGGGTGATCCACCTGTCGCGGGCGAGCGGGTTGACCTTGTAAGGCTGGTGGCGCATGCGCAGGCGCGGGTGGCCGCGCTCCTCGGAGTACGTTGCCGGTCCGCCCCAGTACTGCTCGAGGAACGTCACCATGCGGCGGTTGGCGCCGGGCAGGTCCTCGGGCGGGTACATGGGGGCCAGGACGTCGTCGGCGATGACGCCGGCATAGAAGCGGTCGACGATCCCCTGGAAGGTGTCGTGCCCGCCCACTGCGTCGTAGAAGCTCTGCTCGGTCACCGTCCGATCTTGCCATGAAGGACGGCGGGGGAGGGTGGCCGAGGAGCGTGGTGAAGCGCACGTCCCGTGTGCTCGCTACGCGGTCGCACGAGGGGTGCGCGGGTTAGGCTGAGGGGACCGGACGAGGGCGTCCGCACCCCACCCAGCGATCAGGAGCACAACACCATGAGCAAGGCGGAGCAGATCCTCAGCGCGCTCGGCGGCGGGTCGAACGTCGTCGACCTTGAACCGTGCATCACGCGTCTGCGCGTCGAGGTGACGGACCCGTCGCTCGTCGACGAGGCGGGCCTCAAGGAGACGGGCGCGTTCGGTGTCGTCCGGTCGGGTCGCATCATCCAGGTCATCGTGGGCCCTGAGGCCGATGACCTGGCCGAGGAGCTCGAGACTCTGCGCTGACGCGGCGCCGTCCCGCGTGCGGCGCTGACGTGGCGCCGTCTGGCGTGCGGCGCTGACGCGGCGCCGTCCCGCGTGCGGCGCGCGCCCGTCCGGGACGGGCGCCGCACGCGTCCGCGACCACCGTCTGGGCCCGCGCGGTTCAGGTGCTCGTGCGGTTCAGGAGGCGGCCGGAGGCTGGACGACGAGCCTGTTCGCGGTGATGAGGCGAATGCCGCCGCCGGTGAGGGCGGCCAGCCCCCGCGACTGCAGCGCGCGCACGACGACCGCTCGGTCGCCCAGGGACGTGCGTGTCTGCACGCGGAAGAGCAGGTAGTCGTCGGTGAGCTCGACGACGAGGACCTCGGGTGGTGCGAGGAGCAGGGAGTTGACGTCGGCGTCGGCCGCGGCCTCCTCTGCGGCCTGCGTAAGCAGCGTCCGCACGAGGTCGGTGTCGACGTCGTAGGGGACGCGGAAGTCCGCCATGGCGCGCGTCCACCCCTGGGAGAGGTTGCCGGTGCGCAGGATCTCCCCGTTGCGGAGGTACCAGAGGGTTCCGTCGGCGTCGCGCACCTTGGTGACGCGCAGGGCTACCTCTTCGACCGTTCCGACGACCGTGCCGAAGTCGACGGTGTCGCCGACGCCGTACTGGTCCTCGAAGAGCATGAAGATGCCCGAGAGGAAGTCCTTGACGAGGCTCTGGGCGCCGAAGCCGAGAGCGACGCCCGCGACGCCGGCCGAGGCGAGGAGGGGTGCGAGGTTCACGCCGAGCTCGTTGAGGACCATCATGGCGACGATCGACCCGACGACGATCGAGCTCGTTGACCGCAGGACAGACCCGAGGGTCCGTGCGCGCCCGATGCGGCGCGCGGACTCGACCGCGCTCGTGGCGCGTCGCAGCGCGCCGCCGAGGTCGGTCCGGGGCTCGCGGGCGATGCGCTCGGTGAACGTCGTGATGACGCGGCGAAGGACCACGAGTGTGATGACGCCGATGGCGACGATGACGATGATGCGTAGTGGCGTGCCGACGAGCCAGTCGACCCAGCCGCTGCGCTGATCAGGGGGAGTCGTGAGGGCATCGCTGAGCTCGTCACCGACCGACGGCTTCGTGGGCGAGGGGGCGGGCGCGGTCGCGAAGCGGAGCAGGATGTCGTGCATGCCGCCCAGCCTAGTTGCGGCTCGTCGTCGCAGGTGGTGGTAGGCCTGGGCGCGGACTCGACGTAAGATTACAGAAACTTCCAGCCGGGATGGGCCGTCTGGCCGCCAAGAGCGCGTACTCATCTGCAAGGATTGACCCGTGGACAACGCTGAACGATCAGAGTCCCTCCTCCGCCTCGCGCGTGCGTGCGGGGTCGGGACCGAGTACTGGGCCTTCGACGGCACCGAGCGGCATGTTGCCGCCGGGACCCTCATCAAGGTCCTCGGAGCGCTCGGTGTCGACGCGTCGACCCCGACGCGGGTCGAGCTCGCGCTCCTGCACGTCGACGACGACGCGTGGCGAGAGCCCCTTCCGCCGACGGTCGTCGCACGTGCGGGCCAGGCCGTGACGATTCCCGTCCACGTGCCGGACGGCGCCTCCGTCGACGTGTGGATCGACCTTGACCCGGAGGCCGGCGGCGGCCGTCGCGAGGCGCGACAGGTCGACAACTGGGACGCGCCCCGACGGGTCGACGGTCGCATGATCGGCCGCGCGGCGTTCGAGCTCCCCGGCGACCTGCCGCTCGGCTGGCACACGCTGCGCTCACGGTCGACCGACGGTGAGCACGTCGCGACGTTCATCGTCACCCCGCAGCGGCTGCACCTGCCTGAGAACCTCGAGCACGGTCGCGTCTGGGGACTCATGTCGCAGATGTACTCGGTGCGTTCGGCGCGTTCTTGGGGAGTGGGGGATTTCGCTGACCTCGCGGAGACCTCCTGGTTCGCGGGCCACGAGCTCGGTGCCGACTTCATGCTCATCAACCCGGTGCACGCGGGCGAGCCCGCCGCTCCGATGACGCCGTCGCCGTACCTGCCGGTGACGCGACGCTTCGTCAACCCGATCTACGTGCGGCCCGAGGCCGTCGAGGAGGCTGCGTACCTCACGGCTGCGGACCGCTCGCTCGTCGAGTGGGCTGCCGAAGAGGCTCAGACCCTCAATGCGTCGGCGGGGCCGATCGACCGTGACATGGCCTGGACGCACAAGCGTTCAGCGCTCGAGGTCGTCTTCGCGGTCGAACGATCCGCGGTGCGTGAGGCGCAGCTCGCGGCGTTCCGTGAGCGCGAGGGCGCTGGCCTCGAGGACTTCGCGCTGTGGTGCGCGATCAAGGAGCTGCACCCGACGGGTGAGTGGCCGGTTGAGCTCAAGGACCACACGAGCCCCGAGGTCGCAGAGCTGCGCGTCGAGCTTGTCGACCGTGTCGACTTCTTCGTCTGGCTGCAGTGGATCGCGGACGAACAGCTTGCGGGCGCCCAGGCGGCGGCCAAGGCGGGCGGCATGTCGCTCGGCATCATGCATGACCTCGCCGTCGGTGTTCACCCCGAGGGTTCGGACGCGTGGTCGCTCCGGCATGCGCTTGCGACGGGTGCCTCGGTCGGTGCGCCTCCGGACATGTACAACCAGCAGGGTCAGGACTGGTCGCAGCCCCCGTGGCACCCCAAGGGCCTCGCCCGCGTGGGTTACCAGCCGTACCGCGAGATGCTCCGCACTGTGCTCCGGCACGCTGGCGCGATCCGGATCGACCATGTCATCGGCCTGTTCCGTCTCTGGTGGATCCCGGCGGGGTCGGGTGCCAAGGAGGGCGCTTACGTCCGTTACGACCATGACGCGATCATCGGCATCCTGTGCCTCGAGGCGCAGCGTGCGGGTGCGGTCGTCATCGGCGAGGACCTCGGGACGTTCGAGGGCTGGGTGCGCGATTACCTCACGGATCGTGGCATCCTCGGCACGTCGATCCTCTGGTTCGAGAAGGATCACGAGGGTCGTCCGCTCGCTCCTGAGCACTACCGGGCGATGGGTCTGACGTCGGTGACGACGCACGACCTGCCGCCGACCGCTGGCTACCTTGCGGGTGAGCACGTCGAGCTGCGTGAGAGCCTCGGTCTCTTGCAGGCTCCGGTGCACGAGGTGCGTGCTGAGGCCCGGGCTGAGCGCGAGGACATGGTGCGACTGCTTGCCGCGCGTGGCCTCATCGGCGACGATCCTTCGGAGCGTGAGCTCGTCGAGGCTCTGCACCGCCTCATCAAGCTCACTCCGTCGAAGCTGTTGGGTGTCTCGCTCGCGGACGCGGTCGGTGAGCGTCGGGCGCAGAACCAGCCGGGCACGGACCAGGAGTACCCGAACTGGAAGATTCCGTTGGGCGACCCCAATGGCGTCACGGTCCTGCTCGACGACCTCATGACCAACCCGCGGCTGCAGTCTTTGGCGGCGGCGATGAACCAGCGCTGACCCCATCGCAGCGTTGGCGTCCGGCCCGCTTCCCCTCCGGGGGAGGCGGGCCGTTCCGCACCCCTAGACACCGGGACACCTAGACACCCGGACACCTAGACACCCCAGAACACCCGCACCCCGGAACACCCGCACCCAGAACACCCGCACCCCAGAACACCCGCACCCAGAACACCCGCACCCCAGAACACCGGGACACCGGGACACCGGGACACCCGCACCCCAGAACACCCGCACCCCAGAACACCCGCACCCCAGAACACCCGCACCCCAGAACACCCGGACACCGGGACACCGGGACACCCGGACACCTAGACACCCGGACACCCCCCACCACGGAGCTCGATAGCCGATCGGAACCCATGAGACGCACGGATCGGCTATCGAGCAAAGGCTCCCAGCGCTCGATAGCCGATTCACGCACGTGGAGCGGCTCGATCGGCTATCGGACCACTAGCCGTGACTCTCACGACCTGGCGGATGCACGCTGTCCGCCCTGTCAAGGGGAGCGGGTCGCTCGATGGGGGTCGTGGGGGAGCGAGTTGAGCCATGTGCGGACCTCGCGCGGCGTGCAGAGACGGACGACGGGGGCGCCCGACACCTCGAGCTCGTCCCAGCGCGCCCGGTTCTCGGCCCACGTCCGCCATGACCAGAGGACGATGTTGTGCTCGGGGTCCCGACGCACGAGGTTGGTCAAGTGCTCGCGGTTGCCGTGCCATAGCGGTCGACGCGTGATTCCACGCGCGAGCGTCCGCCCGACGATGCGCCGCATGATCGTCCGGCGCGGCAGGTCGAGGCAGACGATCGTGTCGGCGGCGTTGAGCAGGTCGAGCACCCGTGACCGCCAGTTGCCGTCTGCGACCCATCCGGGCCCGTTCTCGGCGGCGGCGAGTCGTGTGCGTAGCAGCGACCGCCCGTCGACTGGGTCCTTCTGTTGCCAGCCGGTGTCCCAGAAGACCTCGTCGAGCTCGATCCGCACGAGCCCGGTGCGGGCGGCGACCTGCCGGGCGAGTGTCGTCTTGCCCGAACCGGACGTCCCGTGGATGCGGATGCGTCGGGGCACGGGGGTGCTCAGCGGGTCGCTCTGCTCTCTGGCTGCGCCGTCGTCCACGCGCACGATCCTCCCACGCCTCGCGCTCCACGCCCCACGCCCCACGTCCCACGTCCCACGCCTCACGCCTCACGCCGTGTTAGGTAGCTCGATAGCCGATCGAGTCACGCAAGGTGAGCGGATCGGCTATCGAGCGCAGTGGCACGGTTGTCGATAGAGGATCCAGACACCTGAAGTGGCTCGATCGGCTATCCGACCCCAGGGTGTGGGAGGGGCAGAAGGCGAGACAGGAGCGGCCTCGCACCCATGGGGTGCGAGGCCGCTCCTGTAGCCGTGTGAGGTAGCTCGATAGCCGATCGAGTCACGCAAGGTGAGCGGATCGGCTATCGAGCGCAGTGGCACGGTGGTCGATAGAGGATCCAGACACCTGAAGTGGCTCGATCGGCTATCCGACCCCAGGGTGTGGGCGGGACAGAAGTAGAGACAGGAGCGGCCCCGCACCCATGGGGTGCGAGGCCGCTCCTGTCAGCGACTCAATCTGACGTGCGTGCCAGTCCGACGTGCACATCAGTCCGACGTGCGCGCCCGTCTGACGTGCACGTCAGTCCGACGTGCGCGCCAGTCAGACGCGCGCCTCGTGGGCCTGTGCGTCGACCTTCTGGGCGTCGAGCGCCCGCTCGACTCCGGCGAGGCTCTCGACGAGGAAGCGTCGCAGCGCGGGCGCGGCAACCTTCTCCGTGCCCTCGGCGTGCGCGTCGAGCCATACCTGCGTCGCGTCACGCAGCGAGTCGCTCGCGAGCGGTGCCGGGTAGAGCCCCTCGATGAGCTCTTCTGCCATGTGGTACGTCCGCGACTCCCAGATCGGGAACAGCGCGTCGTGGTAGGTCGCGATGAACGACTCGAGGAGCGAGGTGTCGAGGACGTGGTTGAAGCCGAGCGCCGTCGCGCGGATGATCGCGTTGGGCTTGTCGGCCTCGTCGACGATCGACGCCCAGGCCGCGGCCTTGCCGTCGACCGTGGGGAGCGCCGCTCGTGCGTGCGCGGCCTGCTGGCGTCCCGAGGCGGTGTCGTCCGACGCGAGCGCGTGGTCGATCTGCGCTGCCGTGGCCCGCCCGCCGGCGACGAGCGCGATGAGCAGCTCCCAGCGCAGGTCGGTGTCGACCGTGAGGCCCTCGAGCGTCTCGCTCCCGTCACGCAGCGCGGCGATCGCGTCGAGCTGGGCGTCGGTCCGCGCGACCTGCGCGAGGAACTTCACGAACTGGAACTGGGAGTCCGAGCCGGCCTCGGCCGTGCGCGCCATGGCGAGCAGTCCGTCGCCGACGGCGACCAGGGTCTGCTCGCGTCGCTCGGGGGCGACGTACGACGATGCTGCGAGCACGAGCTGGCCGAGGGTCGTGCGAATCGTGGTCGACTCGGTCTCGGCGGCAATGTTGTTGAGGACGAGCCGGACGAACTCGCTTGCCGGAACTTCGCCGTCGCGCGTCGCGTCCCAGAATGAACCCCACACGAGCGAGCGTGCGAGCGGGTCGGAGATGAGCGCGAGGTGCTCGAGGGCGGCTGCCCGCGAGGTCTCGTCGAGGCGGATCTTCGCGTAGGCGAGGTCGTCGTCGTTGAGGAGGACGAGGTCGGGGCGCGTTGTGCCGACGAGCTCGGGGACCTCGGTGCGCTCGCCGTCGACGTCGAGCTCGACGCGGTGCGTGCGCACGACGCCGTCGTCGGTGAGCGTGTAGTAGCCGACCGCGAGGCGGTGCGGGCGGATCGTCGGGTAGTCGGCGGGTGCCGACTGGAGGATTGCAAAGCTCGTGACGACACCGTCGGCGTCGACCTCGATCTCGGGGCGGAGCGTGTTGACGCCCGCGGTCTCGAGCCACAGCGTCGACCAGGTGGTGAGGTCGCGGCCCGACGCGGCCTCGAGCTCGACGAGCAGGTCGCTGAGCTCGGTGTTGCCCCACGCGTGCTTGCGGAAGTACGCGGCGACGCCCTTGAGGAACGCCTCGAGCCCGACCCACGCGGCGAGCTGCTTGAGAACCGAGCCGCCCTTGGCGTAGGTGATGCCGTCGAAGTTCACCTGAACGTCCTCGAGGTCGCGGATCTCCGCGACGATCGGGTGGGTCGAGGGCAGCTGGTCCTGACGGTAGGCCCACGACTTCTCCATCGCGGCGAACGTCGTCCAGGCGCCCTTCCACTCGGTTGCCTCGGCTGTGGCGAGGGTCGAGGCCCACTCGGCGAACGACTCGTTGAGCCACAGGTCGTTCCACCACCGCATGGTGACGAGATCGCCGAACCACATGTGCGCGAGCTCGTGGAGGATCGTCACGACGCGACGCTCCTTGATGGCGTCGGTGACCTTGGACCGGAAGACGTAGGACTCGGTGAACGTCACGCAGCCCGCGTTCTCCATGGCGCCCATGTTGTACTCGGGCACGAAGAGCTGGTCGTACTTGGTGAACGGGTAGGGCTGCTCGAAGGACTTCTCGAAGAACTCGAAGCCGCGGCGGGTCGTGTCGAAGACGTAGTCGGCGTCCATGTGCTCGGCGAGCGAGGCGCGGCAGAAGACGCCGAGCGGGATCGTGCGGCCGTCGCTGCTCGTGAGCTCGGAACGCATGACGGAGTACGGACCGGCGACGAGGGCGGTGATGTACGACGAGATGCGGGGCGTGGGGTCGAACGCGTACGTCGCGGTGCCGCCCTCGCGCACGGGCTCCGGGGTCGGCTCGTTGGAGACGACCTGCCAGGCCTCGGGTGCTGTCACGGTGAACGCGAACGTCGCCTTGAGGTCGGGCTGCTCGAAGACCGCGAAGACGCGGCGGGAGTCGGGGACCTCGAACTGCGTGTAGAGGTAGACCTCACCGTCGACCGGGTCGACGAACCGGTGCATGCCCTCGCCCGTGTTCGTGTACGCGCAGTCGGCGACGACCGTCAGCTCGTTCGTCGCGTCAAGGTCGTCGAGCGCGATCCGTGAGTCGGCGAACACCGAGGCAGGGTCGAGCGAGCGCCCGTTGAGCGTGATCGAGCGGACCGTGGGTGCGACGAGGTCGATGAACGTCGACGCACCGGCGGTGGCGTCGAACCGAACTGTCGACGTCGACGCGAACGTCGTCGGGCCGGTCGTGAGGTCGAGCGTGATCTCGTACGCGTGCGTCGTGACGATGCTCGCGCGCTCGATCGCCTCGGCGCGGGTCAGGTTCTCTCCGGGCACTGATGCTCCTCGGTAGTGCGGTGGCGCCCGATCGGGGCGTCGATGCCGGACGCTCGTCGCGCCCGCTCCGATCCTTTCACGCGCGACCGACATCCACGCAGGGCATATGGGGTGGCACAGCGCCGTCCGTGCGGTATGAGATGGGCGTCCACGGTGTGTTCTCACGGCCTCGCACCTACGATGGGCCCATGCACGACGACACCGCGACGACCGTCGCTGACATGTGGTTCGATCCCGCCTGCCCGTGGGCGTGGATGACTTCGCGCTGGCTCACCGAGGTTGAGGAGCTCCGTGGCATCGAGATTCGATGGCACGTCATGAGCCTCTCGGTCCTCAATGAGGGCCGGGACCTGCCGCCTGACTATCGCGAGATGCTCGACGCGTCGTGGGGGCCCGTCCGCGTGCTCATCGCGGCCGCGCAGCGGCACGGTGACGCGGTTCTCCCCGGCCTCTACACCGCGATCGGCACGCGGTTCCACGTCGAGGAGCGCACCGATCGCCGCGAGGTCGTCGCTCTCGCGGTTGCTGAGGCTGGGCTCGAGCCCGACCTGCTCGACGTGTGGGACACGACCGACGTCGATGAGGCACTGCGCGCCTCGCACCAGAGCGCGATCGACCTTGTCGGCGACGAGGTTGGGACGCCCGTCGTCGCGATCGGCGGCGTCGGCTACTTCGGGCCCGTTGTCACGCCCGCGCCGCGCGGCGAGGATGCGCTGCGCCTGTGGGACGGCCTCGTCCTCATGACGCAGGTCCCGGGGTTCTACGAGCTCAAGCGGACGCGGACGTCCGGTCCCATCCTCAGGCCGGAGGAGGGCGAGGGGGCGACCGCATGACCATCCCGATCCCGACAGGCCAGCCCGTCAAGCGTCCGCTCGGCCCCGGCCTCATCGCGTTCATCATCATCGACGTCGTGCTGGTCCTGGGCGTCGTGATCGCCGCGATCATCGTTCTCGGTGGCGGAGGGGGCCCCGAGCGTCCCGGGGCGTCGCCCGCGGCCGGTCCATCCGGGGCGTCGGCGACGAGCTCGCAGCCGGGAGCCCCGGCGACGACCGCCGCACGGCCCGCTGGGACGGACCAGCGCTTCGCCGCACCGTCGGGCAACATCATGTGCGACATCACGGCGGAGGGCGCGCGCTGCGGCATCGCGTCCCTCGCGCAGAAGCCTGCGCCCGTCGACGGCTGCGACGGCACGGTCGGCTTCGTCTATACCGTCGACGTCACCGGCAAGGTCGACGTCCCGTGCGTCCCCAAGAAGGACAAGCCGAAGAAGGCCGGCTCGAACGTCAACGTGCTCGGTTACGGACAGTCCTCGACCGCGTACGGATTCACGTGCACGTCTGAGGAGTCCGGTATGACGTGCGTGGACGACGCGACGGGCCGCGGCTTCGCCCTCGCGCGGGCAGGCGGCCGCTCGGTCTGACCGACGATGACGGACGACGGAGGGCTCGGCACCGGATGGTGCCGAGCCCTCCGTCGTGTCGTCACCAGATGCGGACGCGCGCGCTGGGTGCGAGGTAGAGAGCGTCGTTCTCAGCGACGTCGAATGCCTCGTAGAACTCGTCGACGTTGCTCACGATGCCGTTGCAGCGGAACTCGGCGGGCGAGTGCGGGTCGATCGCCAGCAGGCGGATCGCCTCGGCGTCACGCGCCTTGGTGCGCCACACTTGGCCCCAGCCGAGGAACACGCGCTGGAGGCCGGTGAGCCCGTCGATGACGGGCGCCGAGGCGAGGTCGCCGCCGAGCGCGATGCGGTAGGCGGTGAGCGCGATCGAGAGGCCGCCGAGGTCGCCGATGTTCTCGCCGATGGTGAGTGCCCCGTTGACGCGGTGCTCGTCGCCGAGCTGCGCAGGCGAGAACGCGTCGTACTGCTCGATGAGCGCCTTGGTGCGTTCCTCGAACTTCGTCCTGTCGGCTTCGGTCCACCAGTCCTCGAGGCGGCCGGCCCCGTCGTACTTTGACCCCTGGTCGTCGAAGCCGTGGCCGATCTCGTGGCCGATGACTCCACCGATCCCGCCGTAGTTGACGGCGTCCTCGGCCTCGGGGTCGAAGAACGGCGGCTGGAGGATCGCCGCGGGGAAGACGATCTCGTTCATGCCGGAGTTGTAGTAGGCGTTGACCGTCTGCGGGGTCATGAACCACTCGTCGCGGTCGAGGGGCTTGCCGATCTTGCCGAGCTCGCGGTCGGTCTCGAATGCGTTCGCGCGCCGGACGTTGCCGACGAGGTCGGTCGCGTCGATCTCGAGGGATGAGTAGTCGAGCCAGCGGTCGGGGTAGCCGATCTTCGGGGTGAATGCGTCGAGCTTGGCGAGGGCCTTGACCTTCGTCTCTTCACCCATCCAGTCGAGGCCGGTGATGGACTCGCGGTACGCCTCGACGAGGTTGGCGACGAGCCGGTCCATGTGGGCCTTGTTGCCCGCGGGGAAGTGGCGCTCGACGTACACCTGGCCGACGGCTTCGCCGAGGGCGCCCTCGACGAGCGAGACGCCACGCTTCCACCGCTCGCGGATCTGCTCGGCGCCGGTGAGGGTGCGGCCGTAGAAGTCGAAGTTCGCCTCGACGAGCTCGTCGGTGAGGTAAGCGGCACGCGACGAGACGACCTGGGCGGCGAGCCACAGGCGCAGGTCGGTGATGTCGGTCTGCTCCCAGAGGGCGGCGAGGCCGGTCGCGAACGAGGGTTCGCGCATGACGACGTCGTCGAGGGCGCCGGCAGGTGCGCCGAGCCCCTGGGCCCAGGCGTTCCAGTCAAGGCCGGGTGCGGACGCGGCGAGCTCGGCGAACGTCATGGGGTTGTAGGTGAGCTCGGCGTCGCGGTCGCGGACGACGTCCCAGTGGTGGCCGGCGAGGGCGGTCTCGAGCGCGACGACGCGCGCGGCAGCCGCGTCGGCGTCGGTGGCCGGGACGATGCCGCCGAGCGTGAGCATGCGTGCGACGTGCGGGGTGTAGGCGGCGAGGGCCTCGGCATGCTGCTCCTCGCGGTAGTAGGCCTCGTCGGGCAGGCCGAGGCCAGCCTGGAGGAGGTAGACGACGTACTTCTCGGGGTCGAGCGCGTCGTTGTCGACGTAGAGGCCGAGCGCGCCGGCGGCGCCGGTGCGCTGGAGCTCGCCGAGGGCACGGGCGAGCGAGGGCTTGTCCGTGGCGTCGTCGAGGAGTGCGAGGTCGGCGGCGAGGGGCGCGGTGCCGAGCGTCGCGATGCGCTCGGTGTCCATGAACGACGCGAAGAGCGCACCGATCTTTGTCGTGGTCTCGTCGACGCCCTCGGCGCCGGCGCGCTCGCCAGCCTCGAGGATGATGTCGCGGACCTGCTCCTCCGCGCGGTCGGCGAGCTCGCGGAATGCGCCGTCGCGAGCACGGTCGGCGGGGATCTCGTACGTCGTGAGCCAGCGGCCATTGACGTGGCGGAAGAGGTCGTCCTGCGGGCGGACGTCGGCGTCGAACGTCGACGCGTCGATCCCGGAGCGCAACGCAGCGGTGTTGTCGGTCGTCATACGCTCACCCTATGCCGGGCCACGGACAACCACGCCGTTGTCGTCAGTGCCCGGTGTCCTCCTCGGCCCCGGCCTCCGAGGTGACGCGGCTGGCGAACGCAGCGGTCACGCTGCTCTCGGTGAGTGTGAGCCTGATGCGACTCCCGGACGTGTCACTGACCGTGAACGTGCCGTCAGAACCGCGTTCGGCGCCGAGCGCCTCAAGCTCGGTGCGGACGGCCTCGGCGGGCAGGAGCAGAGACGTCGCGACGCCGACCTGCAACGTGTCTCCCGTGACGGCGTCGCGGGGGAAGGCGAGCAACGAGGTGGTGTTCCCGTCGACAAGCAGGACCGTCTCCCGGGTCGCGGCCCACGTGCGGTCGTCCGTGGCGTTGACGTCGAACCGCGTGCCCGCGTGGATGACGGTGAACCGCGAGCCGCCGTCGACGGTCGAGCCGCTCGGGTAGGCGGTCTTGAGGATCGCGAGCAGCTCGGTTGCGCTCGCGTCCGGCTGGAACGTGTACGTGTCGCCGCCGGCGTACACGCGGCGGTGCGTGACGTCGAAGGAGAAGTCGGCGGCCGTGTCGTCGAGCGCCGTGACGAAGACGGACGTGTGCTTCTCCCAGAGGCCGAGGCCTGAGCCGACGACGTAGCCGACGCCGCCGAGGAGCGCGACGGCGGCCACGACCGTGGCCATCCCGAGCGACGTCCGCTGCCGGAAGGCCCGGGGGGCGAGCGCGGCTGCGGCGATCGCCGCGAGGACGGCGAGGGCGAGCGCTGCGACCTTGAGTGGTTCCATCGTGGGCTCCGGCGGTTCAGGTGACGAGAGAAGATGCCCCCGATAGGGCTGTGACCAGCGAAGCAGACCTGCGACGGGCGGTCCATGACTACAGCGTCACGATGAGGCAACTTTGTGCGTCCCGAGAGGTTCGCACGGCTGCGCGGTGTGGCCCCGTCGCAAGCGCCGATACGGCAAGATGGACCCATGCGCGTCCACCTCGCCTCCGACCATGCGGGCTTCGGCCTGAAGTCCCACCTCCTCACGTACCTCGCTGCCCAGGGTCACGACGTCGTCGACCACGGAGCGTTCGAGTACGACGCCGAGGACGACTACCCGGCCTTCTGCATCGCCGCGGGCGAGGCAGTCGTCGCGGAGCCCGGCTCGCTCGGCGTCGTCATTGGCGGCTCGGGCAACGGCGAGCAGATCGCCGCGAACAAGGTCGACGGCGTGCGCGCCGCGCTCGCGTGGAGTGTCGAGACCGCGAGGCTCGGCCGCCAGCACAATGACGCGAATGTCATCGCGATCGGCGAGCGTCAGCACACGATCGAGGAGGCGACGACGTTCGTCGAGGCCTTCCTCGCGGAGCCGTTCTCAGGTGCGGAGCGTCACCAGCGTCGTATCGACCAGCTCGCGGCGTACGAGTCCGCGCGCTGAGTCATGCCTGAGGGGCACACCGTCCACCGCCTCGCGCGGACGTTCGACGCGCTCTTCTCCGGGCAGGCGTTGCGTGTGAGCAGCCCGCAGGGGCGGTTTGCCGCAGGCGCGGAGCGGCTCGACGGCCTCACGCTCGTCCGGTCCGAGGCGTGGGGCAAGCACATGTTCGCGGGCTTCGCTCGTGTGGCTCCGGCCACGGCCGACGCACGCGCACGCGTGCCGATGGACGAGCTCACGTGGCTCCGCGTCCACCTGGGCCTGTACGGGTCGTGGACGTTTGCGGGCGACTCCTCGACGTCGGTCGTGCATGCGATCGGCGCACCGCGGCGCCGGGTCGGGGAGCGTGAGCACGCGCTGCCCGCGCTGGCTACGCCCGTCCCGATCTCGACGGTTGCGCGCGCAGACGCGCCCGACGGCGACGGCTTCGTCCCGCCTGCGCCGCGCGGTCAGGTGCGGGTGCGAGTCCTCGGCGACCACGCCGTCGCGGACCTCACGGGCCCTTCGGCGTGCGAGGTTCTCGACGCTGACGGCGTCGCCGCGGTCCTGCGCCGCCTCGGGCCTGACCCGTTGCGGCCTGACGCGGACCCCGAACGATGGGTCGACCGGGTCGTGCGGTCTCGCTCCGAGGTGGGCCTCCTCCTCATGGACCAGTCCGTCGTCGCCGGTGTCGGCAACATCTACCGGGCCGAGGTGCTCTTCCGGGCCGGGCTCAACCCGGCGACGCGGGGCAGCGCGGTCCCGCGCGAGATGCTGCGCGCGATCTGGGACGACCTCGTCGTCCTCATGAACGACGGTGTGGCCACGGGCCGCATCGTCACGACGCGCCCCGAGCACCGCGGCCTGGGCCATGAGCTCGGGCGTATGGACCCGCGTCGAGTCCGGCAGAACACCGACGACGATCCAGGCGTCGTCCCGCGTGAGGAGTCGTTCTACGTCTACCACCGCGAAGGGTTGGCGTGCCGGGTCTGCGGGGCGGTCGTCCTCGTGCGCGACGCGGCGGGGCGCACGCTCTTCTGGTGCCCGTCCTGCCAGGCCTGAGGCACCCCAGCTCCAGCGCTGAGCGCTCGTCACCCGTCTCCCGTCGCCTGTGACGTGCGGCGCGACCCCCGCGTCCGTTGCCGACGCAGCCTCAGAACACGTGCGACGCCGAGGGTGCGACGGGCCAGCCGAACGCAGCTGACGCCGACGCGAGGGCGCCCGCGCGCACCTCGGTGACGAGCCCCGCGAGGCCGAGGGCCGCGAGGGTCTGGCCGCCGAGGTAGGCAGCGCCCAGCGTCCCGACATCGAGCCGCAGGTCGGCCACGTCGTCTGTCCGTGTCACCTCGGGCTCGGCAAACGCCGTGGCCCGCACCCGGTAGGACCCCGTGTTCTGCGGCCGTACGGTGTCGCTCACCGCGAGCACGACGTCGACGTCCGCCTGGTAGCGGCGCGCTGCGAGCGCGCCGGCGACGTCGACGAGCCGCACCCACACGTTGTCCGCTCGCTTCGTGGCGGCTACGCGGGGGTCGACGAGGAGCCCGAGGATCGCGTCGTCAGGCGGCAGGAGGAAGCTTGTCGTCGTGGCCATGAGGTCAAGGTCGAGCAGAACGGTCCACAGGTCGTGCGCTGCGGCGGCGTCGAGCGCCACGACCTCACCGAGCTGGACGTTCCCGCGGGGTCCCTCGTCGGCCCACGTGACGTCGCGGCGCAGGGTCGCGTAGCCGCGCGGCTCACCGTCACGTTCGACGACGACGATGCGGCGGGCTTCCTTGCCGTTGCGTCCCAGCGGGTCGTCGAGCAGGAGCCTGCGCGCGAGGTGCGGGTCGTCGCGACCCACCCAGCCTGGACGGTTGAGCAGGGCGCCGTGGGGCCCGGTGACGCCGAGCGGGTGCCGTCCGGCCTCACGGTGAACCGACTCGACGAGGGTTCCGTGGCGATCGGGGTCGGCGATCTCGATCCGGACGGAGTGCGTGCCTGCGCCGGCGACGGGGTGCAACCGCGAGCCGCGGGGGATCGTCAGTCGCACGTCGTAGGCCGCGAGCCCGTATCCGAACCGGCCGTAGATCCCGGCCTCGGCGGCGAAGAGCGCGGAGATGGTCTCGCCGCGCTCGGCGCAGTCGTTGAGGTGCGCAAGGATCATGGCGCGCAGGAGCCCGCGGCGGCGGTGCTGCGGGTGCACGCCGACCCACGTGAGGCCTCCGACGGGCGTCTCGGCGCCGGGAACGGGGAAGCGGTCGAACGCGTAGGAGCCGTGGAGCGCGACGAGCTCGTTGCTTGCGGGTGCGGCCCCGTCGATCGGGACGGCGGCGGGGTCGGGGGCGTCGGGCACGATTCCCGTGAACCGTGTCCAGTCCATGGGGAACTCCGTCTGCGCCCACTGCTCGGGAGTTGTTCCCGACGGGAAGGACCAGAGGTCGAGCTCGAACGCGGCCGCGCGGAAGGAATCGTCGAGCGGCTGGAAGCGGTAACCGTCGGGGAGGCTCATGGGTTCACCTTGTCACCGGCATGCAGCGCCCGCGAGGGAATAACGCTGTGCGCGGTACCCTCGCCCCGTGGACACGGAGTACGTTGACGCGGTGCTCGACGTCGTCGACCTTGTCCCGCCCGGGTGTGCGACGACGTACGGCGACGTCGCGGCGGTCGTCGTCTCGATGCTGGGCCGTGGCGGGCCGCGGCTCGTCGGGACGGCGCTGCGGGAGGGCGGGGGCGCGGTTGCGTGGTGGCGCGTCGTGAGGGCCGACGGTGACCCGCCCGCGCACAAGCGTGCGGAGGCGCTCGCCCTCCTGCGTGAGGAGGGCTGCCCCATCCGTGGGGGCGGGCGCGTCGATCTTGCTCGGGCGCGCGCGGACCTCAGGGCGCTCGTCGCTGCTGCCGAGTCGGGGCGCGAACTGGCTGGTGGCGCGAGCCATGCGGCCGGGGCTGGCACGCCTCTCAGAAAAGAGATGGACGTCACCGGGCGGGTTGGGGAATAGTTTCGTGGGTCGCCCTGTTGGACAGGGTGACAGCGACGAGTCGCACGTGTGCCGCCCTCACGGGAAGGCCGCGGTGCGCTTGCCGCGCTGGGCGTCAGTTCCTCCGTCAGCGTCGCACGGGAGGTTCGGGACGCATCGGCGTGTGGTTGCCCGGGTCGGATGGCCCGGACCAGCCCACGGTCCGAGTGCAGCATGGTGACGGTCCCGAACAGCTCGGGACGGTTCAACGACCGGGATGATGACAACCGCCGGTCCGGGCACCGTGACGCGACGCAAGAGCGCTCGGGCGCCCGACCCCCAGGGGCCGGGCGCCCGAGGTGTTTCCCCGCAGCCTCACCCCGCCCCATCCTCATCGCGCGTCATCTGTCCCGGGCCCCTGCGCCCCAGTGCTCCATCCGCCTCCGGGCACCTCGCGGTCACTCGGCGGGCCGCGCGGGCAGGAGGGGGGAGGTCGGGGAGAGGAGGGCCTGCCACGTCGTCGGGTCGCTCTGGAGGAGCATGGTCGTGACCGCGGTCGCCTCCCAGTCGCGCAGGCGCGCGGCGACATCGTCGACCGTGCCGACCAGAGCGACGTCCTGCACGAGCTCAAGAGGAACGGCTGCCGCCGCCTCGTCGGTGCGGCCCGCGAGGTAGAGGCTCTGGATCTCCTCGCACACCTCGCGGTACCCGAGGCGTGCGACAGCGTCGAGGTGGAAGTTCGCGCCTTGGGCCCCCATGCCGCCGACGTAGAGGGCGAGGTGGGGACGCACGACGTCGGCGGCCTCGTCGATCGAGTCGCGGACGACGGCGGGAACGGACGCGCAGACCTCGAACTTCTCACGCGGCCGCAGCGATCCGGAGCGTCGCGCGAGTCCCTCCTCGAGCGGGGCGCGCAGCTCGGCGTCGAGCCGGGGCGCGTAGAACGCGGGCAGCCACCCGTCGGCGATCTCGCCTGCGAGCGCGACGTTGCGCGGCCCCTCGGCTGCGAGGTGGATCGGCAGGTCGGCGCGCAGGGGGCGCACCGTCGAGCGCAGGGCCTTGCCAAGGCCGGTGGGTTCGGCGTCGCGCGCGCGCCGGGGAGCGTCACGGCCAAGAGGTTCGGCGGGTGCGGGCAGCGGCAGGCGGATGAAGTCGCCGTCGGCGGTGACGGGGGCCTCGCGGCGCAGGACGTCGCGGACGACCTGGATGTACTCGCGGGTGTGGGCGAGAGGCCTGCGGTAGGGCTGGCCGTACCAGCCCTCGACGACCTGGGGTCCTGAGGCGCCGAGGCCGAGGACGAAGCGTCCGCCTGAGAGGTGGTCGAGTGTGAGGGCGGCCATCGCCGTGGCCGCGGGGGTGCGGGCGTACATCTGGGCGATCGCGGTTCCGAGGCGGACGTTGTGCGTCGCCGAGCCCCACCATGCGAGGGGGGTGAGGGCGTCGGAGCCGTAGGCTTCTGCGGTCCAGACGGAGTCGAGGCCGGCTGCGTCGGCCGCGCGCACGGCGTCGGCGGCTCCTGCGGGCGGTCGTGCGGGCCAGTAGCCAAGGTGCATGCCGAGACGCATGGGGTCTCCCCGGGGCGTGGTTCGGGCGCCGTCGCCCGAAGTTGTCCAGGACCCAGGGTCTCAGGTATTGGTGGTGCGCGCTACGGCCCGCTCAGATCATGTACTCGATAGCCTGCGACGGGTCCTCGAGCACGCGACGGTTGCGCTCGGCGGCCTCGCTCGGCGTCGCGAGCCGGATCTGGGCGGGGACGCCGACGGCGACGGCCCCCGCGGGGACGTCCTTGACGACGACCGCGTTCGCGCCGATCTGCGCATCGTCACCGATCCACACTGGGCCGAGGATCTTCGCGCCCGCGCCGACGACGACGCGATTGCCGACCGTCGGGTGACGCTTGCCGTGCGTCATGGTCCGGCCGCCGAGCGTGACGTTGTGGAACAGCAGGACGTCGTCGCCCACGACGGCTGTCTGGCCGATGACGATGCCCATGCCGTGGTCGATGAAGAGGCGTCGCCCCAGCTGCGCACCCGGATGGATCTCGACGCCCGTCACGGATCGGCTCATCTGCGAGATGAGCCTGGCGGGCAGGCGGAGCAGGGGGTTGCGCCACATGCGGTGGCTCACCCGGTGCACCCACAGTGCGTGGAGGCCAGGGTAGGCGAGTGCAACCTCGAGCCGCGTGCGGGCAGCGGGGTCTCGGTCGCGGGCGACCTGGAGATCCTCACGGAGGATCGACCAGGCGCGGCGTGGCAGGGCCACGGCGCTCCTTCCGGAGTGGTGGTGCGGACCCCGGCGGCGCGCGTGCGCGCCGCCGGGGAAGGTGTCAGTCCTGCAGGTCGGCGTAGAGCACCGTCGACAGGTAGCGCTCGCCGAACGAGGGCACGATGACGACGATGAGCTTGCCGGCATTCTCGGGGCGCTTGCCGATCTCGAGCGCGGCGTAGATCGCGGCTCCCGAGGAGATGCCGACGAGGAGACCGTCGTCGGTCGCGGCGCGCCGCGCCGTCACGATCGCCTGGTCTGCGTTGACGTCGAACACCTCGTCGTAGACGTCGGTGTCGAGAATCTCGGGGACGAAGTTCGCGCCGAGACCCTGGATCTTGTGCGGACCCGGCTGGCCGCCGTTGAGGATCGCGGACTCCTCGGGCTCGACCGCGACGATCTGCACGTCGGGCTTGCGCTCCTTGAGCACCTGTCCGACGCCCGTGATCGTGCCGCCGGTCCCGATGCCCGCGACGACGATGTCGACCGCGCCGTCGGTGTCGGCCCAGATCTCCTCGGCAGTCGTACGACGGTGGACCTCGGGGTTTGCCGCGTTGGCGAACTGGCGCGCGAGCACGGCACCGGGCCGGGCTGCCGCGATCTCGTTGGCCTTCTCGACGGCGCCCTTCATGCCCTCGGAGCCGGGTGTGAGGACGAGCTCGGCGCCGAAGGCGCGCAGGAGCGCGCGGCGCTCCTTCGACATCGTCTCGGGCATCGTCAGGACGACGTTGTAGCCGCGCGCGGCACCGACCATCGCGAGCGCGATCCCGGTGTTGCCCGACGTTGCCTCGACGACCGTGCCGCCGGCGGTGAGGTCTCCGGACGCCTCTGCCGCGTCGATGATCGCGACGCCGATGCGGTCCTTGACGGAGTTCGCGGGGTTGTAGAACTCAAGCTTGGCGACGACGGTCGCACCGACGCCCTCGGCGAGTCGGTTGAGCTTGACGAGCGGGGTGTTGCCGACGAGAGCTGTGACGTCGTCGTAGATGCGTGCCATGTGTTCCTCTTTGGGTCGAGCGCGGTGGGCCGCGCAAGGGTCTGTGCCCGGACCTCGGGGGCCGGAGGGTGCGATGCGGTGACGGGAGCTGTCACCGTGTCGGGGCGAGCGCTGGTTCATCGAGGTGCTGTCGATGCCCGGGTGGGCTGCTCGTCGAGGCACGACGGCGCAGGCCAGCGCTCTACAGACAGGGACAGCAGGGACGCGCGCAGGCGTCGGCCGCAACGGTGCGGCGGGCACGGGAGGCGGTGGCGGTGCGCAGCACGTCGACCTCCCGGGCTTGGGCGCGAGCATGGTCGCGCAGGGGCGGACGCCGACCGGCGGCCACGACCAACGATAGCCGTGCGGAACACCGGCAGCAACGCCGTCCAGCAGGGGCGACGCATTGTGCGCGGGCGATACGGGTTCGCTAGGGTATGCCCGGCGATCCTGGGTCCCCCAGGTGCGTCGCTTGCAACCGAGGTTGGCCCCGCGGTTCGCCACGTGCACGATTTCGCGCCACGGAGGAACGTATGACATCCGACAGCTCTGTCCCGCCCACCCCTGCCGGCCCGCCACCCGTGCCCGGGGGTAGTGGTTCGCAGCCTGCCGGAGCACCGGCTCCCGCACCGGCACCGGCTCCCACGCCGCCTGCCGTGCCCGGACCGCCCGCCGCGCCCGCGTTCACGTCGGCGCCCCCGGCTCCCGACGTCGCGCCCGCCGCGCCCGCCGCGCCCGCCGCGTCCACCGATCCCACCTTCGCGTCGGCACCCCCGGCTCCTGGTCTGCCTGAGCATGGCGCCGCACCCGCGGGGACCCTGCCGCCCGTGGGCGCGTCCGGGTTCCGTGAGGCGCTTCTCGCGCTGCGTGACGTGCCGCTCACGGTGTGGCGCGGCGACAGCGTCGGTGCCCTCCGCCTCGGAGCCACGGTGCGTGACCGTGCGGGCAACGGCTGGGTGTGGTGGCTCTCGGTGCAGGTCGCGACGGGCCTGTTGCTCGGCATCATCGCGGCGACGTCGATGGCCAAGGCCGTGAAGACGACTGCGGGGATCTTCGACGCGCTGCTCGGTGGCCTGTCACGAGGAGCGTCGCGTGGCTTCGGTTCGGCCTCCCTCGATGTGCCGTTCGGCGCTCTGCTCGGGATGGTGCTGGCGGTGACCTTCGGGGTCGTCGTGATCGGCGTCATCCGTGCGCTTGCGCTCGGGTGGACGCTGCGGCTGCGTGGCGTCGTCGTCCCGTTCGGCACGACCGCGGACCTCGGGGCGACGGCGTGGAGCGTCGCGACGATCCCGCTCGCGGTCTTCGCTGTCCTCAATCTTCTGCCGGGCGCCGGGATCGCTGCGGTCCTGTCGTTCGTCGCGCTCGTCTTCTGGGTCCCGTACACGATCGTGAGCGAGGGCCTCATCTATGTGGGCCTCAACCGTCTCGCTCCTGAGGCACGTAAGAGCCTGCTCGTGCCGCACGCGATGCTCACTCTCGCGGCGATCGCGCTCATGGTCATCGCTGCGATCCTCATCAACGTCGTCATCGTGGGTTCGCTCACGTGAGGGCGGGACGCCAGGCGTCGACGCGCCGACGGTCGCTCGCGGCCTTGCTCGCGGTCGCGGCACTCGTCGTCCTTTCGGCCTGTGGCGCGCGGATCGACACGACTCTCGTGCTCGGGAACAACGGGTCGGGTGAGCGCGTCATGCGGCTCACGCTCTCCGAGGCTGACGTCGAGGACGTCAAGGGCGGTGTCAAGGCCATCGAGAAGTCGGTCCGGGCCCACCTGCCTGCGCCGCTGACGATGTCGGAGGTGACGAAGACGGACGACGGCTACGTCGCGACGATGACGCTCGCGTTCACGGACGTCACCGACTACACGACGAAGGTCACGGAGCTTCTCACGGCGTCGGGGTCCGACATCGTGCCGGAGATTGAGCACACGATCTCCGCGACCGCGTTCTTGCGCGGGACCTCGCTGCGCGAGAACTTCACGTCCGCCGACCTGCTCGGATGGGTCGGCAAGGGTCTGCTCGCTGACAAGCTCGTCGAGCAGGATGCCGCCGACGCCGCCGTCGAGAACGGAACGACGGTCGCGAAGGTGGGGGAGACGGAGCACGAGACCGGCTCGTACCTGCGCGTCTCCGAGATGGAGGACCACGGTGTGCGCCGGGTCGAGGTGACGACGTCGCAGGCCGAGGTCGGCTTCTCACGCGTCGCCGTCCTCAGCGTGCCTGCCGAGACGTACGCAGCCGACGCCGCGGGGCTTGACGCAGCGCTTGCGGCCCTGGCCCCGGCCGGGGCCACGGTTGAACCGTCCGACGAGGACGGCGACCACCAGTGGACCGTGACGTTCTCGGGTGACGCTGCCGCGATCGCGGCGGGCACGGACAAGCTCTTGGGGACGACCGGGAGCGTGTGGTCGTGGACCGAGAGCCAGGGACCCAAGGGCCAGGTCGTCGAGGTCGTCGACACGATGACCTGCGGGACGACCTGCTCGCCGAACCTCAGCGGGCTGCGCGCGCAGCACGTCGTGCCGGCCGAGTGGGCGCAGGCCGGTGACCACTGGGTCCTCGACGAGATCGACGGCCTCGCGTACGTCCGCAGCGACAGCGAGGGCAAGCCGTCGGTCTACGAGGTTCCGCTCACCGTCACGCGCGTCGATGCGACGCTCGACGTCGCACGCTCGGGTGCTGGGTCCGCGACGTTCGTGTTCGCGCTCCCCACGACTGCGGCGGGTGACGGCGCGGCGATCGAGTCCGCGTTGCGGCCCGACGACGGTGCAGGCACGCTCGCCCGCACCGACGACGGTACGACGACGCGCGTCACGGTGACGATCGAGGGTGACACGGCCGAGGAGCTCGAGGAGCGGCTCGACGCCTATTCGGGCATCGACTACTCGGCTCGCGACGAGGGGTCGCTGTTCGCGATCGACCTCGGCCTGCGCTTCTCGCTCGACCTTGGCGAGCGACTCTCGACGGCACCCACCGAGGGCATGCACGTCAAGGTCACTTTGCCCTTCGGCGCGAAGGCCGAGGTCGGAGGGACCGTCTGGGGCGCTGAAGCGAAGGCTGACGGCCGGACCATCACGTGGGTCGACGAGGGCGGTCACGCGTCCTACGTCACGGCGGACGTCACGGGCACGACGGTTGCGGGGCTCGTGCGCAACGCGGTCGTCGGGCTCCTCGTGCTCGCGCTCGCAGGTGTTGTCGTCTGGCAGCGTCGTCGGATCGCCACATGGTGGCGGACGACGCAGGCGGCGAGCCTCGAGCGGACGCAAGCTCTGGGCGTGACGAACGACCTCGCGGATGCAGGTTCGTCGGACGTGCCGGGCTCGCCCGCGGCGCGGCCGTCGGACGCGTTCACAGAAGCGCAGCTGCGCTAGCCCGCAAGACGCCGGACGGCGGCGAGTGCCGCTCGCCGTCCGGCGCGGGTTGCGCCGAGAGTTGAGGCGGAGGCCCCGTAACCCACAAGGAAGATGCGGGGGTCGCGGTCGACGACCGTGCCGTCTGTGCGGATGCCGCCGCCGTGCTCACGGAGCCGCAGCGGAGTGAGGTGGCCGATCGCGGGCCTGAAGCCGGTTGCCCACACGATCGTGTCTGCTCGGACGGTGCGCGAGGTGCCGTCGGGATTGTCGAACACGACTCCGTCGGGCACGACGCGCGTGAACATGCCGCGCGAGACGAGCGTTCCGCGTTCGATCCCGCGACGGTACGTCGGGGTGAGCGGGAGGCCCGTCGCGGCGACGACCGAGAGCGTCGGCAGCCCCGCGAGCGTGCGCTCGCGCACGCTGCGCTCGACGTCGCGACCCCACGCGGGGTCGAAAGGTGTGGCTGTCCACCGGGGTGGCTGCCGGGTTGCCCACGTCGACGAGCGCGCGACCCCGTCCAGCTCGAGCAGCAGCTGGACCGCCGATGTTCCGCCACCCACGACGACGACGTCGTGATCGCGCATCTCCTCGACCGTCCAGAAGTCCCGGGTGTGCATCTGGCGCCCTTGGAACGTCTCACGGCCGGGAACGTACGGCCAGTGAGGACGGTCCCACGTCCCGGTTGCGTTGACGAGCGTGCGCGCACGCCACGTGCCCGCGTCGGTCTCGACAGTGAGGGGACCGTCGGGCTGCGGCCCTGACGTCACCGCGGTGACGCGGACGGGCCGAACGACGGGAAGGTCGAAGGTCTGCTCGTACGCACCGTAGTAACGCTCGACGACAGCGCTCGCAGGCTCGCTCGGGTCGGGGACACCCAGAGGCAGTCCGGGGAGGTCGGCGATCCCGTGCGCCCCGCCAAAGGTGAGCGACGGCCAGCGGTGCCGCCACGCGCCACCGGGGCCCTCACCCGCGTCCAGGACGATGTGCGCGACGCCGAGGCGTCGAAGGTGGAAAGAAGCGGAGAGACCGGCCTGGCCAGCGCCCACGACGACGACGTCGCGCAGGCCACGATCGGTCGCGGACGCACCACTCCCAGGGACATCGAACGTGGCGGTCATACCTGGGGAACGCGCGGCGTCCGGCGGCCATTCCGTGAGGCTGGCCACGTGGCGGTGCACCCGGTGCGCAGTGGAGCGGATGACGGGAATCGAACCCGCGTAATCAGTTTGGAAGACTGAGGCTCTACCATTGAGCTACATCCGCGAAGCCTCGCCGTAACGGGGCCGACGGATAGATTAGCAGGCCGTGAGCTGGACGGTGGCACCGAGGCTCACAGGAACCCTCTATGATTCTCGACGGACCACGTCATGCGTGGCCGCGGGGTGTGGCGCAGGTTGGTAGCGCGTCCGGTTTGGGACCGGAAGGTCGCAGGTTCAAATCCTGTCACCCCGACAGTGGACTGGTGACATATCTTCACCGGTCGTAGTGACAGAACCTCTCGTCGAGAGCCCTGCGGGGCTCTGGGTGAGGGGTTCTGTCCGTTTTGAGCGGCGCTCGGGCGACGGTGTGCCGTGCCGGAGCGTTCGAGGGCGGCTCGCGTTGCTCGCGTGTCGCCGTCTGGTGCGGTGCGGAGAATCGCCGGTAGCCCGTCAGGCTCTGGGGCCTGCGGGCTGCGTGGTTGGTGCTGTGAGGTTCGGTGCCGGTAGCGGCGGTCTCAGCCGCGGGGCGGTGCTCCCGGGCGCTGGGGGCTGTTGGCCTCGCGAGGTGCGGGCTGAACGCGGGACTCGTGCGGCGGAGCGTCGTAGAGGGCGGCGTCGTCAAGAGCGTTCTTTGCTGCCCAGCGGCGGATGACCTGGATGTTGTACTGGACGATCGCTGCGGTGACCATGAGTGCGTTGGCGGTGATGCCGATGGCGCGGGTCCAGCCGCGGGTCATGGCGTGGCCGTCGCGGTTCTTGAGGACGCCGAAGGCTCCCTCGACGGCCGTGCGCCGGGAGAAGGCGGCGATCCACTCTGGGGTGCCCCAACGGTGGGGCTGGTGGAGCTTGGCGAGGACCGCGCTGGAGATCGTCACGGTCTCCTGCCTGAACGCGGCGGTGCGGCGCTGCGCGGCGTTGGCGTTCTCGCGCCCGTAGGTGCGGGTGAGGAAGCGCTGGTCACCGTTGGCCTTGCGTCGGCCGTTGGGCTTGAGCGCGTAGGGGGCCAGTGCGGCGATCTTGGCGTGGAACTCTTCGATGGGCTCAAGGGCGAGCTTGTGACGTCGGCGTGTGCTCTCAGCGGCGTTGGGAGCCAGCGGTGCGAGGGAGAAGTTGCGGGGGGCGGTGATCTGGAACAGGTCTCGGGGGGTCCAGGGGGAGTAGGGCCAGCCGGCAAACATGATGACGCCGGTACCGGGGTCTTCGCGGATTTTGAGGTCATTCGGGTACATGGTGAGGTACTGGGTGACGCCTCGGGCGTGGAGCTGGTCGGCCCAGGCGGGGGCAACCCAGTTGGAGTAGCCGCGGTCGACGAGGATCGTGGTGCCCGGGGCGTAGGGCAGGAGTGCGTCGTCGAGAAGGTTGATGGTCGACTCGGTGAGCCCTGCGTTGGCCGCGACGAGGTCGAAGGCTGCGATCGCCTTGATGGACTGCCAGGGGCTGCCGGGGGTGTAGGAGGTGACGGCGGCGTTGAGGTGGTAGCCGAAGAAGTCCTCGCTGGCGGAGTCGGTGGTGACGGTGCGGTAGCCCCAGTCGGCGTCGGGGTCGACCGACGCGGTCGCGGGCTGGCCAGCGGCCCGCTGGGCGTCGGTGGCTCGTTCTTTGCCGCGGCTCCAGGCGGGAATGGCTGAGGCGTCGATGGCATGCATCTCGGCGACGGGCAGCGAGTCGGGCAGCGAGGCTCGCACGAGCGCGTTGAGCCACTCGTGAGTCGTGTCGGCGGCGTCGAAGAGGCCAAGGACGTCGAGGTTCTTGGTGGTGTGGGGCGAGAAGTCCATGGCGCGCACGATCTGCTTGAACAGGTACCGGACCTGGCGGATGGTGAGGGTCTTGGCCTGTCCGTGCTCGTCCCACATGAGGTCGGAGCGTCGCAGGCGTGAGGCGCTGAGCTCGTCGGTGAGGATGCGGTGGACGGTGACGAGGGTGCCGCTCCTGAACCGCTGGTTGGGTGCGACAAGAAGCGCCGCGAGGAGCATCTCGACGCTGAGGCGCCTGGGACGGCCGGCGGAGGTGGAGCGGATGGCGTCTTCGAGGTGCGGGGCGATCTGTGAGCGTCGCACGACGCTCAGGGCACGGTCGAACTCTGTCTCGACGCTGCGCAGGCTCATCGGGTCACCTCCGTGCTGCGCGCGGCGCGCTCGGAGGTGGTCGGGGTGATGTCGGGTGCGGTGCGTGTCAGCGCGGCGTCGGGCTCTGCGGGACGGGCGTAGGGGAGGAGGTCTGCCAGGGTGGCGGCGGTGGTCAGGCCTGCGTCGGCCAGGAGGCGGGGCAGGGGGATGGCGACGTGGATCATTGCGAAGAGCCACGTGGTGCGCAGCCGGGCGATGTCGAGCTTGACGGGGGTGCCGTCGGCTGTCGTCAGGCGCAGGGTGATGACGTTCTTGCGTCCTTCGAGCCGCCCGATGAGCAGGTCGGTGGCGGCGCCCTCGTGCAGTGCGAGGCCGGTGCGCACTGCCGGGGCGTAGGCGTCGCGGATGATGACGGTGCGCGGGGCGGGACCCGCCGGGACGGTGACGGTGAGGTAGGGGAAGAGGGTGTCGGTGTCGCGTTCGACGATGTCGCAGGCGCGCACGTAGCGCAGGTCGCGTGCGGCCAGGCCTGCGCCGAGGGCGAGGCCGACGACGAGGGCGCCGGTGCGCTGGCGCGCGCGGCTGGGCTGGTTGGCGACGAGCTCGAGGAGGTCTTCGCACTGTGCGGGGCTGTAGGGGCCGCGCAGCGGGGTGTAGGAGGCGGGGATGGCCAGGGGCTGGGCGTCGAGAGCGCCGACGAGGGCGCGCAGCGCTGAGCGCGTGGAGTTGATCGAGGCCATGGTCGCGCCGGAGGTGCGGCGGCGGTGGGTGATGTAGGCCTCGAGGAGGTCGAGGTCGACGAGGTCGGTGGCGCTCAGCGGGCCGGGGTTGGCCGGTCCGGTGGGCTGGGCGTGCAGCCAGCGCAGATAGCCCACGGCCGCTGTTGCACGCGTGCGGGCGATGTTGACCGTGGCGGGGTAGGAGCCGATGACGAGGCGCATCGTCAGGGGGCGCAGCTCGGCCCAGAGGCGGCCCGGGACGCCGCGGGGGTAGTAGTCGGCGAGGGCGTCGCGGACGTCGGTAGGCAGGAGCGCGGGGTCGGGCTCGGGGGCGAGGACCGGCCCGGAGGTGGCGCGTCGAAGGGTGTCGCGCTCGGCCTTGCGGGCGGCGCGTTCGGCTCGCATGGAGGTGCGAGCGGGCGGGGTGTGTCTCGTGGCGTGGGTGGGTGTGGCGTGAACCGCCTCCGTGCTTCGCTCATCGGTCGCCTGCAGGATACGGGCGGTGTAGGTGAGCTCCAGGGTGCGCGCCGCGCGTCCCCGTGCAGTGCTCGCGGCGGCCTCGGCAGCAACAGCGCCGAGCGTCCAGCGCGTCACGGGCCGTCCGGCTGACGCGAGGGCACGAGCGACGTTCACGACGGAGGTCTCGCAGGTGGAGGTGCGCGTGATCACGGGCACGCGGTGCGTCCGGCGGGAGCGGGCGGGCAGGGCGTGGGCGGCGCGGCGTGCCTGGGTGAGGTAGCGCGCAAGATGGTCGGCGGAGCGGCCACCGCCGGCGACGTGCACGTCCAGGACGGTCTGGATGGCCGCGGGGGTGAGCAGTGCGCGCAGGTCGGGTGCGGCTTGGCGGTCCCAGCCGTAGGGGCCGGCGAGCAGGATGCACAGCGCCCAGGCGACGCCCCTGGCGCGCGCGGGGTCGTGCGGGGCGGTGCGCGCGGCGAGGGACCGCACGGGAGCGGCAGCAAGCGTCCAGGCGTCGGCGGGCAGTCCACGGGGGACGTAGGCGGCGAGCGTCGCGATGACCTGTGCGTTGGGCGTCATGGCGCAGACCGTCGAGCGCGCGTGTGCGCGCGCAATGTCGTGACAGTTGACGTCGATGCCGGTGGGCCCTTGTGACGTGCTCGAGCGCCGCGACTGTCCGGGAGTGAGCGTTGCGACGCTCCGCACCACCTGTGGCGCACCGCTACAGGGGTGTCCAATCCAGGAGGACCATGTCCACCACCACGATGCCCCGCAGGGGCACGAAGATGCAGGCCCGTCGACGTGCAGAGCTTCTCGCGCTGCGCTCGTCGGTGGGAGCTGAGTGGGCCGACCGCATGTCTCACGGCATGCCCTCGGCAAAGCTCCTTGGAGAGCTGTCGATCCTCGAGCAGGCGCTCACCGAGCGCTGGCCTCACATGAGCACGCGCTGGCTCACCGACTGGATCCTCGCCGACGCAGGCAGGATCCACGGCGGACCCGAGGCTCGAATGCCTGGATGCAGGTACTGCGCTTCGGCGCAGCGGTAAGACACCGGGGTGGGTCTGGGCCGCGAGGCCCAGACCCACCCCGCTGCCAGCGCCGGGGGAGGCGCTGTGACGTTATGAGGGATGGCGACGTCCCGGGCAGCGCGCGTGCCCCGGAGCACTGGTCGCTGAGGGCCGGCGGGCACGATGCGCGTATGACAGGACGAGAGCAGGGCGCGCCCCCGTGGATGGCGCACGTAGTGCCGGGGCGCTTGGACCGGCGGGTGCTGGATCAGGGTCGGTTCTGGGTGACGCGCCAGGGCGCGGTGCTGGAGCTGTCGGCGATGAGCGTCGAGCACCTCCACGCGGTCGTGGACCTGCTACGTGACAAGGCGATGTGGTTGCACATGCTCGCGATGGCCGACCTCCTCACCGGCGCCGTGGAAGGCGCGGGGATGGGGGAGGTGCTGGCGGTAGAGCTGGGTGGCGCGAGCATCGCGGATCTGGACGCGGAGGAGTGGTTGGCGACGACGCCGCTCATGCGGGCGATCGAGCGCGAGACGCGACGACGGTGAGGTCGCGGTCTGGGGCGTCGGGTACTGGTGCTCGGCGGCCTTCGTCGTGAGTAGCGGGTCGCCCCCGGCGAGCGTCCGCCGCGATGTCCACCCCCGCCGCTATGGTCAGCGCAGGCGGTGCCCACCGAGCTGATCGGCGCCGTAAGCGATGTGGTGGACGCGCCGAGGGCGGCGCACGACGGGAGAGCCTGAGAATGAACCGTGAGTCTCAGCGGGCTGAGCTGCATAAGACCATCTGGCGGATCGCGAACGACCTGCGCGGGTCGGTGGACGGCTGGGATTTCAAGCAGTACGTGCTGGGGTTTCTCTTCTACCGGTACATCTCCGAGAACCTCACCGCCTACCTCAACGCCCACGAGCACGATTCCGGCAACGAGGGCTTCGACTACGCGCTGGCACCCAATGCCGACGTCAGCGACCCGGACATGGTGCGCGAGATCGTCTCGGAGAAGGGCTTCTTCATTCTTCCGAGCGAGCTGTTCGCGAACGTCCGTGAGCGTGCGCCGCGGGATGTGAACCTCAACGAGACGCTCGAGCGCGTCTTCCGGAACATCGAGGCCTCCGCGGTCGGCACGGACGCGGAGGATGACCTCAAGGGCTTGTTCGATGACGTGGATGTCAACTCCAACAAGCTCGGGCCGACGGTCGCCAAGCGCAACGAGAAGCTGGTCAAGCTGCTCGACGCGATCGGCGACCTCAACCTGGGTGGCGGGGCGTTCTCGGAGAACAAGATCGACGCGTTCGGTGACGCGTACGAGTACCTCATGCAGATGTACGCCTCGTCCGCAGGAAAGTCCGGCGGGGAGTACTACACGCCGCAGGAAGTCTCCGAGCTGCTCGCCCGCATCACTGTGGTCGGCAAGACGAGCGTCAACAAGGTCTACGACCCGGCGTGCGGGTCGGGATCGCTGCTGCTGAAGTTCCGCAAGGTACTGGGCAAGGACGGTGTGCGGCAGGGGTACTACGGCCAGGAGATCAACCTCACCACCTACAACCTGTGCCGGATCAACATGTTCCTGCACGACGTGAACTTCGAGAAGTTCGACATCGCGCACGGCGACACCCTGATCGACCCTGACCCGGCGCACTGGGACGAGGAGCCGTTCGAGGCGATCGTGTCCAACCCGCCGTACTCGATCAAGTGGGAGGGCGACGCCAACCCACTGCTCATCAACGACCCTCGCTACGCTCCGGCCGGTGTGCTGGCGCCGAAGTCGAAGGCCGACCTGGCGTTCACGATGCACATGCTGTCGTGGCTGGCCGTCAACGGGACCGCCGCGATCGTCGAGTTCCCCGGCGTGCTCTATCGAAGCGGGGCGGAGCAGAAGATCCGCAAGTACCTCATCGACAACAACTACGTCGACACGGTGATCCAGCTTCCCCCGGACCTGTTCTTCGGCACGACGATCGCCACCTGCATAATCGTTCTCAAGAAGTCCAAGACCGACAACGACGTACTGTTCATTGACGCGTCCGCTGAGTTTGTGCGCAGCGGCAACAAGAACAAGCTCACCGAGGCGAACCAGGCCACGGTCTTGGAGGCGTTCACCACGCGCGAGGACGTCGCGCACTTCGCGACGCGAGTGTCGAACGAGGCGATCGCGGAGGGCGACTATAACCTCTCGGTGTCGTCCTGGGTCGAGGCGGAGGACACCCGCGAGGCCGTCGACATTGTCGAGCTCAACGCCCGGATCGCTGGCATCGTCGAGCGCCAGGCGGCGCTTCGCACTCAGATCGACGCGATCGTCGCGGACCTCGAAGGCGCGCACGCATGAGCCGCATCGACGACCTCATCCGGAAGTACGCGCCACGCGGTGTCGAGCACAAGACGCTCGGTGAGGTCGGCACCTTCGTGCGCGGCAACGGCCTGCAGAAGAAGGACTTCATCGATGGCGACGACGGCTTTCCCTGCATTCACTACGGACAGATCTACACGTATTACGGGCTCGCTACGACGGTGGTGAAGTCGTTCGTCTCGAATGAGCTGGGCGAGAAGCTGCGAAAAGCCAAACCGGGTGACCTGCTTGTTGCGACGACGAGTGAGAACTTCGAGGACGTCGGGAAGGCAGTCGTATGGCTTGGTGAGAGTGAGGTCGCGTACGGTGGTCACACAAGCAGGTTTTCACATACTCTTGAGCCCAAGTATGTAGCGTACTTCTTCCAGACTGACTCTTTCCGAACGCAGAAGAAGAAGCACGTCTCGGGAACGAAGGTACTCGAGCTTCCCATCAAAGGCATGGAGAAGATTCGGATACCTGTTCCGCCACTTGAAATCCAGCGGGAAATCGTGAGAATATTAGATATCTTCACGGAGCTGGAGGCGGAGCTGGAGGCGGAGCTGGAGGCGGAGCTGGAGGCCCGCAGGACCCAGTACGTCCACTACCGAGACGAGCTTCTTTCGTTCACCAAGATGGAGAACGTCAGGTGGATCCCCATGGGCGAGCTCGGGACATTCACCCGCGGGCGGCGTTTTACCAAGGACGACGTCGTGCCCGCGGGAATCCCGAGCATTCACTATGGTGAGATCTACACGCATTACGGGGTCTACGCATCGAAGACGCTCTCGCATGTTCGCGAGGAGATCCGCGGGTCATTGCGCTTCGCGCATCCTGGCGACGTTGTGGTTGCTGGCGTCGGTGAGACCGTGGAGGACGTTGCGAAGGCAGTTGCTTGGCTGGGAGATGTCGAGGTTGCCATCCACGACGACTCATTCGCGTTCAGGTCCGACGCTGACCCGACTTACGTGGCCTACGTCATGCAGACTGGGGACTTCCAGGCGCAGAAGGAGAAGCACGTGGCCCGGGGGAAGGTGAAGCGAGTGGCGAGCGCGAACCTCGGCAAGATCGTCATTCCGGTGCCGCCGCCTGACGAGCAGCGCCGGATTGTCGCAGTGCTCAACTCATTCGACGCGCTGGTCAACGACCTGTCGTCGGGCTTGCCAGCCGAAATCGAGGCGCGGCGGGCGCAGTACGCGTACTACCGGGATCGACTGCTCTCGTTCGAGGAGGCCCAGGCGTGAGTGAGACGGTGCCGACCGCCGGTGGGGCCTCGAGGTTTGAACCGATTGCGTTGTCGTCGGAGTCGACGGTCGTCGCAGAGTTCGAGGCCGACCTTGCTGAAACGACGCGGTATCAGTCTGAGGCGGAGCTGGAGGCGGAACTGGTCCGGCTGCTGAGAGAGCAGGCCTACGAGTACCTGCCGATCGCCACGGAGCAGGACCTGGTCGCGAACCTGCGCACGCAGCTTGAGGCGCTCAACCGCATCGAGTTCACCGACGGGGAGTGGCAGCGGTTCTTCACCACGGTGATCGCTTCGGCGAACGACTCGGTGCGGGAGAAGACGGTCCGCATACAGGAGAACCACGTCGAGGCGTTCAGGCGTGAGGACGGGTCGACGAAGAACATCGCGCTCATCGACAAGGTCCACATCCACAACAATCGCCTGCAGGTCGTCAACCAGTACGAGGTCCCCGGCGTGGCGTCGACCGACGGCGGGCGGCCCGTCCAGCGCGCCAATCGCTATGACGTGACGATCCTGGTCAACGGGCTGCCGCTCGTGCACGTGGAGCTCAAGCGACGCGGCGTGGACATCCGTGAGGCGTTCAACCAGATCAAGCGCTACCAGCGCGACTCGTTCTGGTCGGGGTCTGGCCTGTTCGAGTACGTGCAGCTCTTCGTCATCTCCAACGGCACGCTGACGAAGTACTACTCCAACACCGTCCGCGTCTCGCACCTGGATGAGCAGGCCAGGCACCGGAGGCCTGCGAAGCGGACGAGCAACTCGTTCGAGTTCACGTCCTGGTGGACGGACGCCGGCAACCGGCCGATCACTGACCTCGTCGGGTTCACCAAGACGTTCTTCGCCAAGCACTCCCTGCTCAACGTCCTGACCAAGTACTGCGTGCTCACAGCCGATCAGATGCTGCTGGTCATGCGGCCCTACCAGATCGCGGCGACGGAGCAGATCCTCACGCGCATCGAGACGTCCTCGAACCAGAAGCGTTACGGCACCGTGTCGGCGGGCGGGTACGTGTGGCACACGACCGGCTCGGGAAAGACCCTCACGTCGTTCAAGACCGCGCAGCTTGCTTCGCGGCTCGGGGATGTGGACAAGGTGCTGTTCGTGGTGGACCGCAAGGATCTGGACTACCAGACGATGCGCGAGTACGACCGGTTCCAGAAGGGAGCGGCGAACTCCAACACCTCCACGGCAGTGCTCAAGCGCCAGCTGGAAGATCCTGGTGCGCGGATCATCATCACCACGATCCAGAAGCTGTCGACGTTCGTGGCGAAGAACTCCGGCCACGCGATCTACAGCGAGCATGTGGTGATCATCTTCGACGAGTGCCACCGCTCCCAGTTCGGTGACATGCACACCGCGATCACCAAGGCGTTCAAGCGCTACCACCTGTTTGGGTTCACCGGCACCCCGATCTTCGCCGCGAACGCTTCCACAGGCGGCAACCCGACCCTGCGGACCACGGCGCAGGCATTCGGCGACAGGCTGCACACCTACACGATCGTGGATGCGATCAACGACAAGAACGTGCTGCCGTTCCGCATCGACTACGTCAACACCATCAAGGTCGGGGCGGTCGCGGACAAGCAGGTCGCGTCGATCGACACCGAGCGCGCGTTGCTCGACCCGCGGCGCGTGCGACGGGTCGTGGAGTACACCCTGGAGCACTTCGATCAGAAGACGCGCCGCAACCAGACCTACGAGCTCAAGGACCGGCGCCTGGCGGGCTTCAACTCGCTGTTTGCCACCTCCTCGATCGAAGCAGCGAAGATCTACTACAACATGTTCGGCCGCGTGCAGGACGAGCTCGGCGTCACCGACGCCAAGCGGCTCAAGGTCGGGCTCATCTACTCCTACGCGCCAAACGAGGCCGACGACGAGGCTGCTGTAGGGCTGCTGAGCGAGGAGGAGTTCGAGACCGCCGGTCTGGACAAGTTGAGCCGGGACTTCCTGGAGGACGCGATCCAGGATTACAACGACATGTTCGGCACCTCGTTCGACACGTCCGCGGACAAGTTCCAGAGCTACTACAAGGACCTGTCCTTGCGGTTGAAGAACCGCGAGATCGACCTGGTCATCGTCGTCAACATGTTCCTCACCGGCTTCGACGCGACCACGATGAACACGCTGTGGGTGGACAAGAACCTGCGTGCGCACGGCCTCATCCAGGCGTACTCGCGCACCAACCGGATCCTCAACTCGGTGAAGACCTACGGCAACATCGTCTCCTTCCGCGACCTCGAGGAGGAGACGAACGACGCGATCGCTCTGTTCGGCAACAAGGACGCCACCGGGATCGTGCTGCTGGCCCCCTACGCGGAGTACGCCGGCCAATACGCGCAGAAGGTCACCGAGCTGCGCGAGACGTTCCCCCTGGGTGAGCTGATCCTCGGGGAGGCGGCTCAGAAGGCGTTCATCAAGCTGTTCGGTGAGCTGCTGCGGCTGCGCAACATCCTGGTTTCCTTCGATGACTTCGAGGGTCAGGATGTGCTCTCCGAGAGGGACCGGCAGGACTACCAGTCCGTGTACCTGGAGCTGTTCGCATCCTTCCGCACGCAGGACGCGGGCGACCGGGAGGCGATCAACGACGACGTGGTGTTCGAGATCGAGCTCATCAAGCAGGTCGAGATCAACGTCGACTACATCCTCATGCTCGTCGAGCAGTACCGCGCGGCCAAGGGCAATGGCGACGATAAGGAGATCAAGGCGACGATCGACCGTGCCATCGCGTCCTCGCCGTCGTTGCGGAACAAGAAGGAACTCATCGAGGAGTTCGTCGACCGGGTATCGCTCACGGGGGAGGTTGCCGACGAGTGGCGTGAGTACGTGACGGCGAGGCGTGAGGCTGAGCTGGAGCGGATCATCGCCGAGGAGAACCTCAAGCCCGAGCCCACCCGAGAGTTCATCGACGCGGCCTTCCGCGACGGTGCAGTCAGGTCGACCGGGACGGCGATCACGCGCATCCTGCCGGCAGTCTCACGCTTCGCCCGCGGATCCGGTCCGAGCCACGGCGCGAAGAAGCAGACGGTCATCGACAAGCTCACCGCCTTCTTCGACCGCTTCTTCGACCTGATGTAGCCCGGATGCAAGGCCCACGGGAATCGTTGTCAGGGACGCCATGTCGGCCCGGCGTATGTGGCTCCCCTCTGCATCGGCGAATGGCCCGGCGAGGCAGTAGGGACAGATCCACGCGAGGGGTTCGGATGCTCTTTCGGCCGACTTGGGCCTGCGTCGCGTCGCTTGCCGTTCCAGTGGCCACTGCGATGTCGTCGATAGGCTTGAGCAGATTGGAGACCCTTCGCGATCGGCACGCCCGCCAACTCTGCAGGAGGATCTTGGGGATGCCGAAGTCGGCTGTGCTGCGTCGAAGGGGACATCGGCGTCGCGGTTCATGGCGACGCTCACGATATCATCGCCGAGCTCTATGAGCATTGCGGGGCGTAATCCGCTGGAATATGCGTGCGTCGAGCCGAAGTGCGTGCGAAGTCAATAAGTTCGTCGAGCCAAAGAAGTTCTCGTATAGCTCAGCATGTGCCAGAGGGGTGGAATTGACAATGATAGAGCGGTGGAGTCTTCAGGTCGCTCCCGTCGTTGACGGCAATGGGGGTGGGATTGACTATGAGATGTGGACGGCAATCGGCACCGTCGCGGCGGTGGTTGTAGCGCTCGGGGTGGCTGTTGCACAGTTGACTGTCGGCATATTTCTGTCGATTCGACGTCGGCGACTTTCGCGCCGAAAAGTGGCATCACTTATCTCAGCTTGGTTGGAGCACGTCTACACATCGAGCCCTTCCGGTGAATATTACCGACGTTCCGTCGTGCTTCACGTCGCGAATGAGGCCGACGAACCCGTGTTCAAGGTCGAGGCGCTCTGTGGGGTCGAGTCTCGAGGTGGGACGATCCAGCTCGGACCACTCGCTGCGCCAAGATCGATCCCCGTGCTCCCTCCGAAACGGGAGTTCACCTACGACGTAACAATGGGATTCCTCGGCTTCGGTGACTATGCGCACGAATCCTTCAGGGGGCTCGTAGCAAAGGTCGAGTTTAGGGATCATGAGGGCAGGCGCTGGGAGAGGGGTTTCGATGGCCGACTCGTGAAGGTTGGCAGGCGTCGCGCGCGCGTAGCCCCCGTCGAGGCTTCCGATGCAGCGCTTGCGCAGGCCGGACCGTCCGATAATCCCTACAATCCGATGGGCACCATCTTCTCGTTCGTGCAACTTGCCAACGAAGCGGACCTCAGTGATTCCGAGTTTCGGAGCAAGCTCGTTGAAGAGGCGGGTGGATGGTCCAAGGCTTCCGCTGGCGAGCTTTCCGCCTTCAGAGTAATGCTTCGCGAGTGGAACGTTGCCTCTCATGTGTGGTATCCGACTCCTCGCGTTGCATATGTGCGCATGCTTGACCGGCTACCAGGACAGAAGGGGGAGATGAAAATGGAGGTACTGACCCTGGTGTGGCGAAATGGGCGTGGGTGGATCCTCTTTGGCGTCGGGCCCTGTCTCCCGTGGAACCTGAGGTTTGACCCCCGTGAACTCGCTGTCGATCCGCTGGACGGACGCGCATAGCCATACATTTCCGCAGTGCAGCGTGCGGGCCACCAACTCTGCATTGGTTGCCAACACCTGCTAAGGCCGCTTTCTGGGGTCGATGGGGTCGCCTGAGCGGGAACGCGGATGGGATCATGCCGATGGAGCGGCGTTGACCACCCGGGTCTACATAGAGGTCTTGGTGTGTCCCGGCGTTCGGGACCGTTCGGATCCAGCCGCGAGTCATGCTCTTCCCTGAACGGGACTTGGGCTCTTGGAAGGTCCTTTCAATGGCGGTGTGACAGGCGGAGGTGGACATCCACTCGCGGGTGCCACTCGGTGGTCCTGGGTGGTGATGGCCGAGGCCTCCTTGGCGGTGCTTGGCTTGTGATGGTAGGCGTGTCAGGCTTTTCGCCGTACATGGGCATACTCTGCCCCCCTGTGTACGCAGTGCCTTGCACTGCACGAGTATGCGTGTTGAGATCGCACCTGGTCAGTAGCCTGGTGACATGAACTTTCTGGTGGGATGGGCACGGGGTGCCTCCGGAGACGCAGTTGAGGACCTGTGCGCGACGGTGCTGATAGCACATTTCAAGGGAGCGGCCCGTCGCGTGACCCCGGGCCGCGGCGACGGCGGCGTCGACGTCATCCGGGAGACTCCTGACGGCGACGAGATCTGGCAGGTCAAGAAGTACGCGGCAGGGATGACGTCCTCGGAGTTCGGAAAGGTCCGCAACTCGTGGCGCCGGTTCTGCGAGACGTACGGACTTGCGCCGGACGGTAGCCAACGTCCGGGAACCGCCATCAAGCCAGTGCTGCGCTACTGGCTCGTGACGCCATGGACGCCGACCGAGAAGTGGACGACCGAGTTCCGTGCACTGACAGCCGGGGCAGCCTTCCCATGTCAGTGGCAGGGAGCGGAGTACCTGCAAGGCATGGACGGCTTTGCTGAGCAGCTCGACTTCGCCATCCACGGAGTGAGCGTCCTCGAAAGGAACGTCGCAGCGAAGGCGATGCTGGCGCGCACGTCGGTAGCGACCGCCGATACGGTGACGGCTCTCGACGCCGTCGGCGTTCAACAGGAGGCGCTCAACGTCATCCGCGACAGCCTGGACCGGTACTACCGGATCGACAGCGGCACACGCACCACCGTGGACGGCTCCATCCCGTGGCCAGCGCCCGGAGACGCAGGCGTCATGCACCGGGTGTGGCCGCGCGGTGGCGGACAGTGGGCGTACGAGTCAGTGGTCCCCCGGAACGCGGACGCGCACGTAATGGATCCAATCTCCGTGAAGATGTCGGTGACGGTAGTCCCGGGAACAGAGGAGCATGCCGCCCTCCAGGACTGGGTGAAGTTCGGCACCCCACTGCAGGATGCGGAGTCGATCGTTGAAGTCCGAGGCGGTCCCTTCGCGCACGGGCCCCGGGACGTGCTGAGCTCGATACTCCCGGTGGAGCAGACCTGGCCGAGTCTGATGCTGCAGGGCGAGGACGCCAACGGTGCCGTCACCTTCTGCTGGGTACTGGAAACCATCGAGTGGACATCCGGTTTCGAGGGCGGCATACGGGGTGTACTCGAGACACCGCAAAGGACGCTCCGCGTCGAGATACGGGCCGAGGAAGGGCACCAAGCCGAGATCAAGGTGACGTCGCTGGACGCGGCCGGCCTTGCAGTCGCGCCTGTCGCCGCTGAGGCCGGCGCACTCGCGGCACTCGCAGACCAGGGCACGTTGCGGCTGCGGTCACCCGAGGGCGAGAGCATGGTGCCGTGGGCGGCGACGTTCCCCGCCGATCTCGCCGGTGCGGTGCTCCCCGTCTCCGAGCTTCTCGCATCTCTGAGCGCGGTGTCGGATGTGCCGCTGGTGATGCCGCCGATGGGAAACGTAAGAGTCGGGGAGATCGACGCTCTGCGGCGCGTGGTCTCCGTCGTCGGCGGCGAGACGCTCTTAGACCGCTGGACAAGGCTCGCAGTCCCCGCTCCGACAGGCAGCGATGAGTTCGAACGCTTCAAGGCATCGCTGACCGCAGTCGTGCGCGGGGAGATGGCACTGGGGCAGATCCGGCCTGTCATAGTCACACTGGGCGGCAGGACCTACCCCCTGAACGTCCAGGTCCGGATTTGCGCGCGATCTGTGCGCCTTCCCGCAGGATCCGACGTCCGCGACATCCGTCCCGGCGACCAAGTCCTGCTGGTGCCCGGCGACGACGACGCGATGGCCACCGAGCTCCACGAGACATAAGTGTCCGAGAGTTCGACCCGGCGTTCGTGCCCGCCGGCGACGCGGCCAGCGGGCGCCAACCACGCTGCTCGCGGCAGAGAGCGCCGGGGGGAGGCGCGCTGCATAGACGGGTGACACCCGGCGATCGGCGGTGGTGCTGTTGAAGTGCTCCTCGATTTCCAAGTCCCTTGGCGCGGCACGTCCTGGCCGTGCTCTTCGGGTGTCCTGTCGTGTTCTCGTCGGGCCCGCGCGCCGGCGACGCACCTGCGGTTTGCAGCGGCAGGTCGCGACCGAGCAGTCGCAGTACGCGAAGAGTGTTTCCCGGATCGGCCTGTTTCCTATGACGGGAAACAGGCCGGTCCGGGAAACAGCGGACGGGGACTGCTGCACGAACAGGTGACAGTCTGTTTCGCCCCGGGTTTCGTAGAGGCTCGGTTAGTTGGATCCGACCTCGGAGAGGACCGGGTTCTGACGGTAGTGCTTCGTGGGCTGGGATGCCCAGTGGTGGGTCTCGAACTCGGCTGGTGGGACGAGTCCGATCTCGCCGTGAAGCCGTCGATGGTTGAACCAGTCGACGTATTCGGCAACGGCGATCTCGACGTCACCGACGTTCTTCCAGCCGCCTTGGGGCCGCATGACCGGGTTGCGGATGCACTCGGCCTTGAACAGCGAGTTCAGCGCCTCAGCCATGGCGTTGTCGTAGCTGTCGCCCTTCGACCCGACGGACGCGACGGCCTCGGCCTCGGCGAGCCGCTCGGTATAGCGAACCGCTCGATATTGGACTCCTCTGTCGCTGTGGTGGATCAGGCCGGTGACGTCTTGGCCGGCGCGTTGCCGTGCCCACAGGCCCATGTCGAGGGCGTCGAGCGCCAGATCGGTGCGCAGCGACGTGGACACCTGCCAGCCGACGATCATCCGGCTGAAGACGTCCAGGACGAACGCGACATAGGTCCACCCCGCGTGCGTTCTGACATACGTCAGATCGGCCACCCACAGCTGGTTCGGCGCGGTCGCGACGAACTTACGGTCTACGAGATCCTCGGGTCGCTCGGTCTCGGTGTCGTCGCCGATGGTGGTTTTGCGGGTCTTCTCCCGACCGATGCCGCGCAGGCCCTCGGCCCGCATCAGCCGCTCGACGGTGCACCTGGCAACCGTGAGCCCCTCACGGTTGAGCTCAGCGTGGATCTTGCGGGCGCCGTAGACCCCGAGGTTGGCCTTGTGCGCAGTCTTGATGTCGACGATCAACTCGGCGTCCCGCAGGGCACGTGCCGAGGGCGGGCGCTTCTTGGCGGCGTAGTAGGTGCTCGGGGCGATCTGCACGCCGGCGTCCTTGAGGACGGTGCAGATCGGCTCGACCCCGAACCGGTCGCGGTGCCGGTTGATGTAGTCGACCAGCACCGCGGTGGGCACCTCTACTTGATCTTGCGGTCGAGCTCCGCGGCCGCGAAAAAAGCTGCGCTCGTCTTCAAGATCTCGTTCGCCCGGCGCAGTTCGCGGACCTCACGCTCGAGCTCGGCCAGCCGGATCGCGTCATCGGTCGTGGTGCCCGGTCGGACGCCGCCGTCGATCTCGGCCTGCCGGACCCAGGTCCGCAACGCTTCGGGGTGAACCCCCAGCTGATCGGCGACCCGCTTGATCGCCCCACGAGCGGCTGCGGGGTCCTTCCTGGCGTCCATCGCCATCCGCGTCGCCCGATGCTGGAGCTCAACGCTGTACTTCCTCGGTGCTGCCATGACTCTCATCATCCTTCCCAGTAATGAGAGCCTCCATCAGACCCGGGGCGAAACAGTCAGGTTCAGGCTGCGAGTGCGACCTGAGTGGTCATGATGGTCTCGAACACGATCGGGGTCAACCGCACAAGACGGCTCCGAGCGTCAGCGAACCTCAGTGGAGATTGGGTCGAGGTAGACGAGGCAGTTCCAGTTGTCCCGGCTCGGGTAGATCTCGCCGACAACCTCAGCGGTGACGGCGAGCTTGTCATCGACACCTATTGCCTCCGGTACGTCACCGGCGAGGTGCAGGTCGGACATGTTGACGTCCCGGAACTGGAACGACGGCCCAATGCCAGTCTGGGATCCGTCGTCGCCAGGAAGCACCAAGATGTCGTACCGGGTGTCATAGTCCCCGTGTTTACCCATTGCACCGATGCTGCCATCGAACTGAATGACCGCTCCTTCGTGCTCCTCAACCCAGCCCGCGATCGCGCTACTACAGTTCTCGGGTTCTGCAAGAATCGCCGCGAAGGTCTTGTCGTTTTCCAGCGTTAGAATCTCGGTTGCTGAAGGCTCAGTGGCCTCAGGCTCAGCGGGCTTTGTCACAGCCTCGTCTGATGCTTCGGTTGACGGTTCGCTACTGACCGCGTCAGTTGCATCATCTGCCGCGGCGGTGGTTGGACTCGCCGCAGTGGTGGTTGGACTCGCCGCAGGCTTCTCATCGTCGTCTTCCAGCGTGGCAAGAATGCCAATCATTGCAAACAGCGTCACCATGACCGCCGCAAGGCCACCCACGAGAAGCCTGTTGACGGGCTTCTTCTGTCGTTGGAAGTGCAATGTTACCTTTAGTCGACCCTCGTCCTCGTCGATGAGTTCCCAGCCGCGCCCTTCCATCTCCGCGACGGCGGCGTTCCTGTTGTGGCGAAACTTCGAGACGGATGTCTTCTCATACTTCACTTCGTCAACCACGGCCACCGCTCCTCTGATCAGGCCCCTCATTTTGAACCTCGCGCGATCATACCAGCGCCATTCTTGATGGCGATCGAGCCGGATGAACGTCACCTATTCGTGCAGCAGTCCCAAGTCACCGCTCATCAACTCCCACGCCCGCATCAACTCCCCAGCACGCCTGACCCGCTCAGGATGGTAGAAGCCCGGCTTCTCCGTACCGAACCCATGCGACGTGTTGAACCGCCCGCCAGAGTTCTTCCCCGTCCGGTACAGCCCCGAGTAGGCACACCACAGCATGAAGAACAGCGGTGCCGGCCCGTCGATCGCCTGGCCCACGTACTTCTCGCGGACCTCGCAGTAGAACGCCCTGCGCGCTGCCTTGCCCTCCAGCGCCAGGTACGGCACCGCGTATGAGTCCACCTCGGCGATGAACGCCTGGACGTCGGTGCGGACGGCTTCGTAGATCTCCACGACAGGGGCGAGGAAGTCGTTGCCGAGGACACGAAGCCCTGGGTGTGTCCCCGAGAGGTGGAACGCGAGCGCCCCACCGCCGAGGAACGGCTCAACCACGTTCGACCGTCCCGCGAAGTGCGGTGTGATGCGAGGCAGCAGTCGGCGCTTGCCTCCCACCCACTTGAGCACGGGGAGGCCAGGGGAGAGGTCGAGCTCGTCGCTCGTCGAGAAGGAGGGAATCACGCGGCGGACTGTCAGCAGTCGAGCGCGCGTGTCCAGGGGCCGAGCGAGTCGCAGCTCGAGCCGTCGCCTTCACTTCTTCACCCGGTCACCCGATAGGGCAAGGGAGAACGTTGCACCACGCTCCCCAGCGAGCACGGTGTGACCCAGCGCGCTCACGGCTCGCGACCATCAGCGGTACCCGATGGTCGGGCCCGCAACGAAACACGGAGGAACACCCCCATGAAGCACAGCAAGATCACGGTGGGCATGGTGACCCTCCTGACCGCCGCCAGCGTCCTCGCCGGCTGCACCACGGACACCGCCACACCCCAGACCCCGGACGCCACTGGCGTCAACACCACGACCCAGCCCGGCGACAACGCCCCGACCCCCAACGCCACCGGCTCGGCCGCTCCGACGGACACGGCCACCACCTCGGCTCCCGTCGAGGTCAAGGCCGGTGACAAGCTCACCAAGGCTGAGGCTGAGACGCTACCGATCGGCACGAAGGGCTACGAGCTGCCCGACGGCACGATCGTGGCTGTCAAGGCCAAGGAGCCTCTCCCGAAGGCCGTCGCCAAGGACGTCGAGCGCCTCAAGGACACGACGATCTTCAAGCCGAAGGCCACGCTGGAGAGCAGCATGGCTGGTCTCGCGGCCGCCTCAGAGCTCTCCGCCGAGATCACGAAGCGCACGGGCAAGTACGCAATCGTCCTCCACCGGAACCGAGGCATCGACCGCTGCGCGTACGCGCCCGATGTCTACGACGTCTGGGAGCTCACGAAGGGCTTCGCCGACAACTGCCCGGTCTACTCCGACAAGGAGCAGGCCCTCAAGGACGCCAAGTCCTACGTCAAGAACGCCATTGGCGGCCCTGAGTCCTGGCTCATCCTCGTCGCAGACTGACGCTTCACGCACCGCAGAGCCCCGCACACGAGTGCGGGGCCTGCGGCTTACACGGTCAGACGCAGACGGGTCTGCTGCACGGATAGGTGACAGCGGTTCTCAGGCGGCGAGTGCGACCTGAGTGATGATGATGGCTTCGTATTCGATGGGGGTCAAGCGTCCGAGACGGGCCTGGCGGCGGCGGCGGCGGTGGTAGGTCCGTTCGATCCAAGTGATGATCCGGATGCGCAGCTGCTCGCGGGTGGTCCAGCGGCGCCGGCCCAGGACGTTCTTCTGCAGCAGCGCGAAGAACGACTCCATGGCCACGTTGTCGCCCGCGGAGGCGACCTGGCCCATGGATCCGCGCAGATCGTGGCGCCGCAGCGCTGCCAGGAATCTGCGGCTTCGAAACTGGCTGCCTCTGTCGCTGTGCACGATGCAGCCGGCTACCTCGCGGCCCTCGACGGCGCGTCTGGCGACCGCGGAATTCAGGGCGTCGACGGCCAGGGAGGACTTCATGCGGTCGCTGATGGAGTAGCCCACGATCCGGTTGGAGTAGACGTCCTTGATCGCGCAGAGGTAGACCTTGCCCTCGCTCGTGGGGTGCTCGGTGATGTCGGTCAGCCACAGTTCGTTCGGCGCCGAGGCGGTGAACTCCCGATTCACGAGGTCGTCGTGCGCGGGCGGGCCGGGCTTCTTGCTGTTCTTGCCGCGCTTCTTGCCGAACACGGACCACCAGCGCCCGTCGCGCACGAGTCGCCACATCGTGCGGTCGCACGCGTGATGGCCGGCCGCGCGGGCTTCGTCCCCGAGCAGCCGGTAGCCGAACTCCGGGTCATCTCGGTGGGCGTTGAACAGGGCGTTCGCGCGGTAGGCCTGCTCCAACTCACGGTGGCTCACAGGGTTGGCGAGCCACCCGTAGTACGGCGCTGTGGCGAGGTTGAGCACCCGGCACGTCACCGCGACGGGGATCCCGTCATCGGCGAGCTCTCGGACGAGCGGGTAGCTCATTTTCCCGGCAGGTGCGCCTGCGCGAAGTAGGCCGCCGCGCGGCGCAGGACCTCGTTCTCCCGCTCCAGCAGCCGCACACGCTTGCGGGCTTCGCGCAGCTCGGTCGACTCGCTCTTCGTCACGCCGGGCTTGGCGCCGTCCTCGACATCGGCCTGGTGCAGCCAGTTGCGCAGGCACGACTCGCTGATGCCGAAGTCCTTCGCGACCTGCTTGATCGGGGTCTCGCCCTGGCGGGCGATGGCCACGACGTCGTCGCGGAACTCCTTGGGGTGAGGTCTGGGCACGGGACGCATCCTTCCAGCAGCGCCCGCAGGCACCACAGGCCAGGTGTCACCTATCCGTGCAGCAGTCCCGTCCAGCAGATCGGGCGGCCTGCGTCTGCCCCTTGACCAGAACGCCCACCGCGTAATGGACTCGGCGGTCCACCGGCTGACTCTCATCGTGGACGAGTCGTTCACCGAGTTCCGCGAAGGCCTGAACGTGGCGTACATCACCTCTGGTGGTTGCTCCCGCGAGGCTGGCCCCGAGATTGACAACGCCGACAAGGTGGTCATCGGCCGCAGGCGCCCAGCCTTGTTCGAGAGCCCCGAGGTCGCCGAGCTTTGGGGGCGGATGCGCTTCAAGGCGCGTTGCCGAGTCACGGTGGAACCGGGCGCACTCCGTATCGTGGTCGCCGCATCCGAGCGCCTGGCCGACCTCGAGTTCATCGAGCGCCGCGCCAACGTTGTGCAGCCCGCTGATCTCGTCTACGGCTACGAGGTGCACGTCATCACGGCGGACTCTGCGGTGGCCGAGCCGCGTAGTGAGCGCATCGTCATCGTGAGACAGCGGCTGCCTGACGTCACGCAGCCTATCGAGGATCAGCTCCAGTACGGCAAGTTCCCGCTCCAACCCACCCGCCCGACCCTGGCTGGGGTCTTGCGCGACATCGTAAAGTACCCCGAACGTGACTACGCCCGGCACGTCCTTGATGATCCTGACCGCTGGGCACGCATCATGGCGAACGCCGTCCGTATCGTGACCATCGAGCAGATGGTGCGCGGCATCAGCTACGAGCCCATCGACGAACCCGGCTGGGGGATGCTGGGGTCGTCTTCTTCGAAGGTGTGTCCAAGAACCCGCCACAGCCGCTACCTGGTAACCCGGACCCCAAGAATGGCGCCATCGCCGCGCCCGAGGGCGGCGTCAACCTCTACGACCACGTCGAACACCACAGCCACGTCGAGCCCGCTCTCGTCGCGCAGGTTGAGACCAACCGTGATCACATCAAGCTCTTCACCAAGCGGCCGCGCCGCTTCCGCGTCCGCGCATCTGTCGGTGAGTGCTCGCCGGGCTCGGCTATCGTCTACGACGAGAACGGCACTCGGTGGCTGTACCTCGTCTGCGAGACCAAGGTCACCTGCAACCTCGACAACACCGACTGGGACGAGGCGTTGCGCATCCGCTTCGCCGAGCACCACTTCGAAGCCGCACCGGTCGGGCCGGTCGACTACATCTACACGACCGACAAGGCTGGCTTGTTGATTGGCGAGGCTCAGGAGGACTTGCGATGACGAATCCCGCTGCCGCATCCGGCGCCGTCGAGTTCCAGGAATCATCGTCGACGTGGAACCTGTTGGCGCTCACTCCGGGCTACCTGGCGCCCGAGCACGGGCCGTATGTTGCGGCGCTCACGAAGGCGCTGGCGAACGCTGAGATCAAGAACATCGCGCTCTCTGGCAACTACGGAGTCGGCAAGAGTAGCATCCTGAAGCGCCTTTCGGAACTTGAGAACGGGCGAGTTGTCGAACTGTCGCTGTCGACCCTCGCACCAATCGAGGCCTCGGCCCTCGATGGATCGGTGCCCGTGCAAGCAACGACTCCGACGAACCGCATTCAGCAAGAGATTGTCAAGCAACTTCTCTACCGCGAGGATCCCAACCGCACACCGGGATCGAGGTTTCGCCGCATCGAGCGGTTCGAGTGGAAGCGCGACCTCGCGCTCGCTGGAATTGTCGGCCTCGCGATGACAGTCATCTTTCTGCTTGCGGGATGGGGCGTGATCATCACGGCGACGCTCAAACCACTCGTTGATCTCGCACTCTGGGTCTATCCTCTGATCCTTGTCCTGGCGACCGGAGCCGCCTTCGGAGTTAAGTTCCTGCTGCACGGTCGTGTGCATATCAAGACCTTCTCTGCGGGCCCTGCCGCCGTCACTCTGGACGAGAAGTCAGTGTCGTACTTCGATCAATACCTGGACGAGATCGTGTACTTCTTCGAGACCTCGACCTACGACGTGGTCGTCTTCGAAGACATTGATCGCTTCAACGACTCACATATTTTTGAGACGCTCCGCTCGCTGAATACCCTCCTTAACGCAGCGCCTGAGATTGATCGGTCGCGTCGGACCATTCGCTTCGTCTACGCAATCAAGGACAGCATCTTCGACCGCATAGGGCTGGAGTCCGAGGGCAGGAACGACGTCGCGCTCGAGGACATCACCGATCCCGCTGAGGCTGAGTCGGTTCGCGCCAATCGCACGAAGTTCTTCGATCTCGTCATCCCGGTCGTGCCGTTCATCACCCATCGGAGTGCTCGCAACCTCGCCAGCAAGCTGCTTGACGGGCTTGAGCACACAGTTTCCCCCGACCTCGTGGACCGTGCGGGACGCTTCGTGCCAGACATGCGGCTGCTAAAGAACGTCCGCAATGAGTTCGTCGTGTTTCGCGACAGGATCTTCTCCGGTGACGGAAAGGAGCTTGACCTCAGTGAGACTGACCTCTTTGCGATGATGCTCTACAAGAGCACCCACCTCAGCGACTTCGAGAACATCCGCCTCGGAAGCAGCAAGCTGGACAAGCTGTACGCCGCACATCGCAAGCTCGTGAGCGCGAACATTCGACGAGTTGAGCGCGAGATCCGCGCCACGCGTTCTGCGCTCACTCGCGACGGCAAGTCCGCAGAACGGAGCGAACGGCTCGGGTTGTCGCTCCTGGCGCACATAGCTCGAACCGCACGTGCAGCCGGGTACCCGGAGCACAGCCCGCAGTATGCACTCGGGTCAACTACACGATCTGCCTCGGATCTAAAGCAGCCGGCGTTCTGGCTGGAACTCGCAAGTTCAGAGGGCGCGGCCCTCACCTGGCGAAACGGCTACTACAACCAGACGATGAGCTTCACGCGGGAGGACCTGGCTGAGGCGCTCGGGGATTCGATCGATGCGGCGGCGTGGGAGCAGGCCGACGAAGACGCCCTCAACGACACGCTGGCTACCCTGGTTGAGCAGCTCACGTTCCTGCGGAGCGCCGACATGGGTGGCGTCATGAAGCGGCCGGAGTTTCTCGTGAAGTACGAGGAGGAGGAGCAGTCGCTCGCGGCGGTCGCTGAGAAGCTTCTGACTCGCGGCCTCGCGTACGAACTGATCCGCGAGGGCTACATCAACAAGAACTTCACTCTCTACACATCGACGTTCCACGGCGACCGAGTGGGGCCGGCAGCAACGAACTTCATCATCCACCACGTCGAACAGGGCCTGATCGATGTCGATTTCCAGCTGTCAGGCGAGGATGTCGATTCGGTGGTGCGCGAGTGTGGAACGGGTGCGCTCGGTGATCCTGCGCTCTACAACATCGCCATTCTTGATCGGCTGCTCCAGACCGATGTCGAGACCGCCGACATCATGGTTACATCGGTCGCGCGGCTCGGAGACTCGGCTCGCGATTTTCTCCAGGCGTACCTCAACGCAGGGCAGGAGAGAGCCCGCTTCCTGGGGCGTCTCTTGCGCAAGTCGACCGGAGTCCTGCCGTACCTCGTATCGGAGGCGGAGCTCGATGATGCCACGCGTCTCCAACTCGTGAGCGACGCTCTCGCGAGTCTCGCGCACGGCACAAAATATTCAACCGACGACGCGACCGCCCACTACCTCGCGGAGCACTACAGATCCCTTCCTGCGTTGACCAAGGATGCCGTAGACCCCAAGACGGCCGCGAGCATCTCGATTCTCTTCCTCATGGCGGGGATCAAGATAGTTGATCTCAACGCCCTCACCGAGGCCGTTCGCAGGGCGTTCGTTTCCCGGAATGGCTACGTCATCTCGAAGTCGAACCTCCTCGCCGCGCTCGGCAAGGATGCTGACCTCGCGCTCGATTCGATCCGCGCTCTTGATGAGAAGGTCTACGAGTATCTGCTCGACAATCTCGAGGACTACCTCAAGGTGGTCGAGGGGAATTCCACCACGGTCGAGTCATCGGATGGCTTTGCCGCGATCATCGAGGACGTCCTCGAACACGACGCAGATCGCCTTGAGGGCATCATCGTGGGAGCGAACGCGGAGACTCGCGTCCTCAATCTGGCGGACGTGGCCGAAGCATCGTGGCCAGTGCTCGCAAGATGTGGCCGCTTCCCGGCGACGTTCGGAAACGTCATCACGTACCTCGGTGCGAGCGATTCGATCGATGCCGACTTGGCCGAACTCCTCATAGAAGCTCGCGCGATTAGCGCCGTTGACGACGCCGCGGATGCGGACAAGGATCGCGTTGCGCTGGCGATCCTCGCCGCAAGCACACACATTCACTCCACGATCCGCGTGCCGCTTGTCGTTAGCCTCAAGTTGAGTGAGGCGCTCGACGCCACTGCGATTGCCCCCTCCAACAGCATGTTGTTTCCTCTACTTCTTGAGAGCCATCTAATTGCTGACGATGCGGGGACATACGTACACCTTGGCCGGGTCGACTGGAAGTGGCGCGAGGAGCTGATTCGTGTCTCACGCCAGTTCAAGTCGTTCATGACCCCAGAGCTCGTCGGGGAAGATCTTGCATCATTGCTCGCGAGCACGAGCATTGGCAAGGCGGTCAAGCTCAAGACGTTGGATGAAGCCGCCGACTACGCGAGTGCCAGTGATGCGTCTGGCCGAGGTCAGCTCGCCCGGTTCGCAGTTGCGAATGGGCGTGGACTCCCGCTCGATGTCGTCGTGCAACTGCCCGCGGATCGTGTCGTCGCCGCAACCGCGCTCGCACTACTCGAGCCACATTTGGGGGTAGTCGATGACTCCCGGCTGTTCACGATGCTGCACGCGATTGGCGGCGCATACGCCCAGTTAACGCACGTGGGACGTGACCGACCGACCATCCCGGATACAGCCGCGAACCGCGCGCTTCTTAAGTCGCTCGAACAGCGCGGAATCGTCACTAAGGCTGATGCTGAAGGCGCGTCGCTTCGCATCAGCAAGAGACACAAGTAGGGCGACGGATCATTTTGTCGTTGACCCTGGACTTCAACGACTGCTGCCGCGGTGACGTGCCAGCCTAATAGAGCGTGACGATTGCGGTACGTTCCGCTTCCAACTGGTGGTGTCCGGAGCTGTCGCCAGCTCGCGCCACCACTTGCGCCGCGGACTCCGCTGCTTCCATTCCTACGATTCACCTTCGCTCAGTTCGCGACGTTCGCCTCGCGGAGGCCAGATGCGGTGGAGCTGGTCGGATTCCTCGAGGTGCCCTCTGACCTGACTCGTGCCACTTGAGCCAGGATCTGGGTTCGGCATCGCGTTTACGCATGTGAGGGTGCCACGTCGGCATCAAGTGACACACCGCGGTTTCACGGTAGGGCCCTTGAATGGTGTTTGTGAGAAAGGTCCCGGGGCGGTCGGGCAGCACGAAGGTCCAGCTCGCCGAGCGTCGCGGGGGTCGCGACGTGGGGCGGATTCAACCTGTCGTCGCAACACTGGGTAGTTCGATCGACGGACGAAGTTCGGCGAAATCCTCCGCGAACGCCTCCGCGGGCGTCTTCCAGCCGATCAGGTGTCTTGCCTTGCTGTTGCCGCGTTGGAGACGGCGGCGAGATCGTCCGCGCTCCAACGTGACAGATCGGTGTCCTTTGGGAGGTGCTGGAGGAGCGGTCCGTTCGTGTTCTCATTCGTTGGTCGTCGGCAGCGCGATATCGGATCCGCGAAGAACGCTATCGTGCCGATGTCGAGGGTGAGCTGAGCGCGTTCTGAGTAATCCGTGCAGCGGTCCCGAGTGAGCGTCTTGCAAAGCTACTCCGGGACTCTGGCCAACGACACCATCAATGCTGTGTTCATAGTGACGGCGCCATAATCGCTGGGTGCGGGGCGGCGCTTCGTGCGGGGCTGCTCGAAGGCCTATGCCGGTAGTGCAAGAAGATCGACGTCACTCAGCCGATGGGTGCCGTGGGCTCCCCGGCCGACAACGCCCTGGCGGAGTCGTTCAACGACTCGATGAAGCGCGAGGCCTCCGAGACGCAGTCTGTTGGACCGACGAGTTTACGCGCCGGAGGGGATCTTCAGGTGGCTCGTCCGCGACAACACCAAGTGACGCTAACCGTGGTGCCGCTACACATCGTCGATCGCCCACGAGACCGGCGGTACCGCTACACTACCGACGGCTGCGTAATCACACCCGTGTCAAAGATCCGGCGCTTAGGGCCCTACGCATTTTTTCACATGTTCCTGCACCTTGAGCGCTGCGAACGGCGGTTCATGGGCATGATGGCAGCCTCGTGCGGGGTTGGCGCCAGCGCGAGCGCGAGCAGGGTAGCAAGTGCGAGACGGAACGACAGGCGGAGTAGGGGAAAAGTCGTGACCACTGTCGGGGAGCACATTAGGAGCACCGACGAGGCGATCTGCCAGAACATTGCCTCGCTGACAAGCCAGCGTGATCTTCTGTCCCAGAACGTTCTCGCGCAGCTCCGGAACCTTGTCGAGGGCGTTGCTGTCCGTCTCCAGTTGGGCTCGTCCGACGCCGAGTACAACTACCCCGCGATCGGGCAGGGGCTGGCCTTCATCAAGGGCAAGGGCCAGTACAGCTTCCTGAGCCGGTTCCACAAGTTTCTCGAAGCGAGCGCCTCGCACTACACCATGGACGGGGATGCGTCCGAGCGCCTGATGCTCAAGTACTACGAGTACCTGCTGCGCATCCGCATGCTGCTCAAGGACCGCTGTGGGATCGAGGTGCTCACCAACCTGGAGTCGTTCCCCGTCGACCTCGACCCGTCCCTGCACGAGTACCACGAGAAGATCGCCTCCCGGATCGAGGCACTTCGTCCGACGGGGTCGGGGAGTGGAGCGCGGGATCGCTACTACATCCACAAGACGCGTCCGTTCTTCGTCGGAGGACGCATCTACTACGAAGTGACCTTCTACCGGGCCGTCAACAAGGTCAGCAAATTCGACCGCATCATCGCCTTCACCGACATTGACATGACTGATAAGTACTCGGCCATGTTGACCCTCCAGCACGACTCAATCCACGTCCTCGACCAGACGATGCCGATCACGATCATCACCGCCTGGGAGGTCTCGATCCGTCCCTGCGAGTTCAACAACCTCGCGCGGCTCCTGGGTGTCTCGCTCGAGGTCAGCGTCGGCATGGCCGAGTACCGCTACCTCATGAACGGCCTCACGGTGGGCTCGGGGAGCCTGCTCGAGCTCATGGACATGTCCGGGGCCCAGTACGCAGCGATGCGGGCTGCGGGCACGGCGACCGCGACCAAGCCGCAGATCTTCCCGGTGCTCGACGAGGCTCGCCGGATCATCCGGTCCGGCGCCCCGGGTCACAACATGCTCCGCTACCTCATGCTTCGGATGCGCAACGAAGCGCTCAAGTCGCAGTACTACTGGGAGCAGTGCGGCCGTCTGTCCGACCTCAACCTGCAGTATGGCTGCATCCCGTTCGACACTATGCCCTTCTGCAGCTCCCCGGTCGGCCACAACGCCCGCTACTGGGACCTCGTTGAGAGCCTCGACTCGACCGGACGGGAGCATGAGCTGCTCGCTCGGCGGGTGCGGATCAACGTCGAGAGCTACGGAATGCTCTACACGCCCGTCGCTGAACTCGAAGCATTGGGAGACGTCACCAGCCTGATCGCCACCTACAACGGCAAGCTCTACTACAAGCACGCTGAGCGCCAGCTGGTGCAGGACAAGGGCCACGTCTTCATCCGGGGATACGAGGACGACGCCGTCGCTATCCTGGAGAAGCTCCAGGAGAGGGCGTCGTCCGGGATCGACGGCTACACCGCGGCGGTCGAGCGCTGGCTGGACGGGGCTCCTCGTGGCATTGACGACGACGTCAAGAGGGACGCCCTCAAGCGCCTCTTCTGCCAGTCGAAGGTCGCCTTGATCTACGGTGCCGCCGGCACGGGCAAGTCCACGATGGTCGACCACATCGCCCAGTACTTCAACGACAAGACGAAGTTGTTCCTCGCCCACACCAACCCGGCGAAGGGCAACCTTGAGCGCAAGGTGACCGCCCAGAACTCGACCTTCCGGACGATCGCCAGCCAGATCTACCGCACGGGGCTGGATCTGGAGTACGACCTCCTGGTCATCGACGAGTGCAGCATCGTCAGCAATGCCGACCTGCTCAGGGTGCTGGAGAAGACGTCGTTCAAACTGCTGGTGCTGGTCGGCGACATCTACCAGATCGAGTCGATCAAGTTCGGCAACTGGTTCAGCATCATTCCCTCGTTCGTTCCGAGCACCTCGGTCTTTGAGCTGACCACGCCCTACCGGACCACGAACGCGTCGCTCCTGAGCTTCTGGGACAAGGTGCGCAACCTCGAGGAGGACATCGCCGAAGTCATCGCCCGCAACGGCTACTCGACGGTGCTCGACAAGTCACTGTTCGAGGCGCAGCGCGACGACGAGATCATCCTGTGCCTCAACTACGACGGCCTCTACGGGATCAACAACGTCAACCGCTTCCTCCAGAGCAGCAACCCCAACCCGGCGGTCACCTGGCGCGTCTCGACCTACAAGGTCGGCGACCCGGTGTTGTTCAACGACACCGAGCGCTTCTGGCCGGTCATCTACAACAACCTCAAGGGCAAGATCGTGGACATCGGCGTTGACCTGGGCCAGATCCAGTTCGACGTCGAACTCGACAGGCCGCTTACTGAGTTCGACGTTGTCGGTGGTGAGCTCGAATGGGTAGAGGGCACGACCGTGCGCTTCACTGTCTACGACTACGACACCAGCGACGAGGACGACGACTCGGTCAACACCGCGGTCCCGTTCCAGGTCGCCTACGCTGTCTCGATCCACAAGGCCCAGGGCCTGGAGTACGACTCCGTCAAGGTCGTCATCACCGACGCCAATGAGGATGACATCACCCACAGCATCTTTTACACGGCGGTGACCCGGGCGCGGGAGAGCCTGAAGGTCTTCTGGACGCCGGAGACTCAGCAGGCGGTGCTCAAGAGCCTCCGGCGGAGCAACAGTCCCAAGGACGTCGCCCTGCTGTCGAGCCGTCGTGACCTCACGCCTGTCGCCGGAGCCCGTCGCCCGACGTGACGATGAGCGGACCAATCCGCCGTCGAACCTTCGCGTAGAGGGCACGACGCAGACTGACGACTACAAGGACGCGTGGATGAACGACCGGCGCGCGCCGACAGCCGCCGAGATCGAGGCGTGGCAGCGTGAGAACGCCTTCTTACCTCTTGACTACGCGCGCTGACCAACTCCACTTGTGCGCATCGAAGTCTTGTCGAGGGACTCGGCCCCCGATTCCCGAGGTTGCCCTTCGCGGACGGGCCCCGCGGCGCTGGTGCAAGGCGTCCGGGGCCTGCTCCGGCGCCAACAGGGCAAACAATGGCGGCACCGAGGCCGTCGGCGGCATCATCGAGCTCCTCAGGCGCCAGGTCCGCGACTATCGCAACCGCGGCAACTATCGGCTACGGATCCTGCTCGCCGCTGGCGGCCTCATCGACTGACCTCCACCGCGTCGGCGACGAGCCAAATTGAGGGACTCCACTCGTGCAGCAGACCCGATCTCGGTCGAGGCGGCGGGGACTCGTGCCGAGTGTGGGAGCATCGGATCATGAACAGCGAGAAGTCGGACTCCATCCAGTGGTTCGGTTTAGCCTGGCAGCAGCATGTTGGGTTGATCGTCGGCGCCTTAACGTCGATTGCTATTTGCCTGAAACTTCTGGCGGTGGCGGGCTGGGACATTACCACGGCCTTTGGCATTCTTGCTGCAAGTGGGACTGTCGACGTGCTCACTGGAACGCTCCTGGGCATACTGCCTGTTCTTTATGGCGTAGTGGCGATTAAGTTCGTGCCGGTCGTCGAGCGCAAACTGAATACCCGCAGCCCGGTGGAGCGTGCGGCTGCGCGGACTATGGAGAGTTGGCCAGCGCTTCTCCTTGTATTAATCGTGCCGACAATGCTGATTATTGCCCTTGCGCTACTGGTGATCGTCGGCGTCGTAGTGCGACGACTCTCGATCAGGCGTACGGAGAAATCAAGACGCGAGGGAGGCTTTGCGCCGGCGGCGAGTGCGGAAGGTGCGTCGAAGTTCGAGACGGTGAGCGTGGCTGTTGGCGGGCTCATCTTTCTCATTTTTGCGTCGCTTCCGACGCCCTGGGTGCCCCCAGAGACGGTCAGATTCTCCGGCGTAGAACGGACGGCGTTCGTGTTTGCGAAGGAGGGGGATAGCGCGACGGTGCTCATGGCTGACGGTCGCGTACTGCGACGAGTTGAGGCGGCTTCTCTTACGGGTGAACTCTGCTCAACGCTCACAGGTTGGTGGGAGAAACCGATTCTTGGAGTCGTGGGAGGTGATCGATATGAGCGCTGTCCATAGAGCCTGCTCGTCGAACGTCACGGTCCTTCGTGGCGCAAAGGCGAGGTGCCTCCGTGATTTTCTGCGGACATGTCGGCGGTGTCGCCTCTCACGCTGCCCAGCGGCGAGCAACTCGTCGAGCCGTCGACTGTCGAACGCGCCCTGTCCGAAGGCTGGCCCCACCTCGCCGAGAAGTGACTGACCGGCCGGATCGTTGCCGGCGCTTGACCTGACTCGTGCCGCTTGAGCCGGGTTCGGGGTTCGGGCACCGCCTCGACGCTGGTGTCGGGCGCGACTGTGCGCCGGCGCCGGGCGAGGACCTCCAGCCCGAGGCAACGGCGCCCCTCTGCCCACTCGTCCTTCTGCTCGGCAAGCACGGCCCCGACCAATCGGATGATGGCCTCGCGCTTCAGACGTCGTGGCTGACCGTTGCCGTTACGTAGCCCCGGCGCGGCATGGCGTGGCGTCAGCCCGTACCTCGCTCCAAACGTCCTGGGCAAGTCGCAGGTCTTTGCAGTGCTCTGGACTGCTGCACGGATAGGTGACACCTGGTCTGTAGCGCCGACGACGCCGCGAGCAGCGGTGGCCGCATGGCCGCCCTTGCCGCTGTGAGACCCGCTTCGGGTGCGTGTCTCCAGCCGTTCCATGGCCGGAGCATCGGCGCGCCAAGGGAGGACCCCAGGGCTCGGCGAGCCCTCGGCATGGGACGCTTGTCGCATGCGTTCGATCGTTGGTGCCGCTGCTGTCTTGGTATGTCTCGTGCTCGCCGGATGCGATACGGAAGCCGTGGACAGCGCGTCTTCGGCACCGGTGACGACTGCTCCGGCGCCGTCAGCAAGCTCGCCGTCCCCGACTGCCAGCTCGCCTACAACAACTTCGAGCCCCACCGAGGCGTCGTACACGAATGCGGAAGAGGGCTTTCTGACCAGTGTCCGGAGCTCCAGCGAGTCGCTGAACCAGCGACTCGACTCGCAGCTGCTCGCGTCAGCCGCGCAAGTCTGTAGCAGCCTCGACACCGGCGCAACATACGACGAGGCAGTCGCACCGTTGCTCGACGACGGGATCTCCGATGAGGCAGCTATGGTGCTCGCGTCAAACGCCGTGTTCGAGTTCTGCGACAAGCACGACTCGATCATCGACGTAGCGCTCGGTGGCATCGCGGACCGCCAGGAGAAGCCGACGGGCGAGCCGAAGGATCAGTTCCTCGCCGCTGCGCGAACCGACCCCTTCTTCGCAGAAGTCACGGACGAAGCTGTTCTCATGCTCGGAACTACCGTGTGCGATGGCTTCACGCGTGGAGACTCCCTCGAGGTGACGTTGGGCTACTTCGACCTGATGCCCAAGGAGACTGCGGTGAAGTTCATCCGTACGTCGGTCGAGCTGCTCTGTCCGAAGCACGCCGAGCGGCTCAAGTAGCAGCAGGCGAAGCGGTAGGCCGGGGTCCGGTTGGGCGTCGAGCGGCAGGACCAAGGTGACGGCGCTTCAACCTGGTTTGACCTGCAGGAATGCTCGACCGCGGGCGTGTTCCAGCTCGGGATGTGTGAACGTTTCGCCGAATCGGTGTGAGACCCGGTCGTGAGGCCCCGCAACGCTGCAGGTCAGATAGTTCTGTCACCACCCCACAGTGGGGTGGTGACACAACGTCACCGCCTGTAGTGACAGAACCTCTCGTCGAGAGCCCTGCGGGGCTCTGGGCGAGGGGTTCTGTCCGTTTCGGACTGCTGTCGGCGGGCGCAGCGCTGTGCGCCGGCCGCCGACGGCGAGCAGTGACGCTCGCTCGGGGTAGTTCGAGGGCGCGCGGAGAATCACTGGTAGCCCGTCAGGCTCAGGGGCCAGCGGGCTGCGTGCGTGGTGCTGTGGAGTTCGGTGCCGTGGGCGGCGGGTGTCAGGCGACTGGCGGCGCGCCGGGTCGCTGGGGGTTGGCGGCAACGCGCGGGCCGTGCGGCGCGTCATCGACGTCGGCGGGGGTGTCGTAGAGGTCGGCGTCGTCGAGGTCGTGGGTGGTGGCCCAGCGGCGGATGACCTGGATGTTGTACTGGACGATCGCTGCGGCGACCATGAGCGTGTTGGCGGTGATGCCGATGACGCGGGTCCAGCCGCGGGTCATGGCGTGTCCGTCGCGGGCCTTGAGGACGCCGAAGGCGCCTTCGACGGCGGTGCGCCGGGAGTAGGCGGCGTTCCATTCGGGGGTGCCCCAGCGGTGGGGCTGGTAGTGCTTGCCGAGGACGGCGCCGGAGACGGAGAGGGTTTCCTGGGTGAAGGCCTTGGTGCGGCGCTGGGCGGCGGTGGCGTTCTGGCGGCCGTGGGTGCGGGTGAAGAACCGCTGGTGACCCTTGGCGTGACGGCGTCCGTTGGGGACGAGCGCGTAGGGAGCCAGTGCTGCGATCTGCGCGTTGAACCGCTCGACCTTGGCGGCGCTTCGTGCGTGGCGTCGGCGGACGCGAGCGGAGGCGTGTGGTGCGAGCGGGGCGATGGTGTAGCGGGTGGGGCGGGTGAATCGCCCCGGGTCTGATGGAGGCTCTCATTACTGGGAAGGATGATGAGAGTCATGGCAGCACCGAGGAAGTACAGCGTTGAGCTCCAGCATCGGGCGACGCGGATGGCGATGGACGCCAGAAAGGACCCCGAAGCCGCCCGTGGGGACTTGACCGCTCGAGCACCTGCGTGGCACCGTTCTTCGCTTCCGGAACCTGACCCACTACATCGCACGAAGCCTCGGCGGCTTCAGACCCGCGCTACACCCTCGATTGTGAAGAGCCACCAATCTTGACCGCGCCCGGGCCATCGTGCTGCGACTGGAGATGACGTACCCGTAGTCGGCACGAATGTTCGCGGCCCGGTAGTCGTTGTGCTCCAGAGCCGCATTCACACCCGCCAGCAACGCCTCGGGCTCCGCAGTAACGGCGCCCGCCTACAGGCGGGCGCCGTTAACGCCTGGTGCATACCGGGGTCTACTTCCTGCCCTTCTTGAACCCCAGAGGGGACAACCCGTGTACGGCCTTACCGGCAGGTTGACCAGGCGCTTCCAGTCTATCGCACTCGGACCAATTCGAACCTTGAGGGCAGAAGGGGCTGGGTGCGACGTGGCTCTTCCCGCGTCGACGACGGGCCCGCGAGACTGCTCCTTGTCGAGCCCCCCGGGGTCTGAGCGGAGCTCTGTCCGTTTCGGGGGTTGACTCGGCTCGCGGGGGTCGCGGCGGGGCGAGTCGGCGGACACTTCTCGGCATTGAGAGGGCCTCGGCGCCCTCGTCGGACAATGACGCGCGCTACCGAAGCAGCGACATGGCCATGCGCCGGTATGTGTGGCGGCGACCGCGAATCGCGATGGAGTAGGCGACGAGGTTCTCGGGCAACGTGATCCCGTAGAAGCCGCAGTCGCCAAGGTGGTGGATGTCCGTCCCGGTCATCTTCGCCATGAGGGCGAGCGCGCGGATCGTGTCGACGTCGGCGCCCTCTTGCGACGTGCCGATCGCCGTCATGGTGAGGGCGCCCGCGCGATGCGCGGTCTCGACCCAGGCGCGGACCTGCGCTTCGTGGCAGCCCGGGACCGTGCCCGGCGCGGGCAGGAGGACGACATCGGCTCCCGCATTGACGAAGGCTTCGATCGCCGCGTCGTCGACGATCGCGGAGCCCGCCTCCCCGACGCTCCCCGAGGCATGCATCTTGCCGACGATGAGAATGACGTCCGCGCCCACTGCCTCGCGGGTTGCGGCGGTGGCGCGGGCGAGCGCCGCGTTCGTCACGCCCATCCCCGGATTGCCTGTGAGGACGATCGCGTCGACGCCGAGTGCCGCGGCACGGCGTGCGTTGGCAGGCGTCGCGAGGCGTCCAGACGTGGCGGGTCCGGCGAAGTCCGCTGACGCACCGAGATCGGCCTCGGGGTCAACTGGTTCAAGGTTGACCGCGACGAGGCGCCCGGTGAGTTGCTTGATGGCCCGGATGACGTCGTCGGGGGAGTCGACGTCGATCGCGTGGACTGCGGGAGCGAGCACGTCGAGCACGTTGAGGATGAGGAGGTCGGCTCCTTGGCTCGTCGCGAGCTCGGGATTGCTCACGTCGAAGACGAGCGGCATGGCCGGGGCAATCATCTCGGAGGCGAGGGTGCGTCCCTCGTTCGCGCGGATCGCGGCAAGCTTGTCGGAGCGCGTGTACTGCGCCAGCTCGCGGGCGGTTGCGTCAAGGAGCCGCTTCGGTGAGGCCATGAGGCAGCCTAGCGCGGCAGCGCTGCTGGGGGCCGACGGGGGAGTGGGATGATCCACAGGCCTGAGGGTTCCGGCCACCGCCACGCGTCCCGTGGAGTAGGATTCCAGGGTTACCCGCGCGTCTCAGCGCACGACCGTCCGCCAGCCGTGTCGGCTGCGCTGGCACCCACCTGGTCGATTCCGGTCTTCCGGTTCGCCCCCCGACTTGCTGGAGTTCATCGAAGTGAAGAGCGCCGTCGAAACCCTCGAGCCCACGAAGGTCAAGCTCACGGTGGAGGTGTCGTACGACGAGCTCAAGCCGAGCATCGACCACGCGTACGAGCACATCGCCAAGGAGGTCACGATCCCGGGCTTCCGCAAGGGCAAGGTTCCGCCGCGCATCATCGACCAGCGTGTCGGCCGTGGCGCAGTCCTCGAGCACGCGATCAACGATGGCCTGCCCGGCTTCTACGGCGAGGCAGTCCGCGAGCTCAAGCTCCGCCCGCTCGCCCAGCCGTCGGTCGAGGTCACGAAGGTCCCGGACCCGTCCGAGACCGAGGGTGAGCTCCACTTCACGGCCGAGGTCGAGGTCCGTCCCGAGATCGAGCTCCCCGAGCTTTCCTCGCTCACCGTCTCGGTCGACGACGTCGCCGTCACGGACGAGGACGTCACGGCGCGCCTCGACGCGCTGCGTGAGCGTTTCGGTTCGCTCGTCGGCGTCGACCGTCCCGCCCAGGACAAGGACTTCGTCGTCATCGACATGGGTGCGACCGTCGACGGCAACGAGATCGACAACGTCTCGGGCACGTCCTATCAGATCGGGTCGGGCACGATGCTCGACGGCCTCGACGAGGCGCTCATCGGCCTGTCCGCAGGCGAGGACGCGATCTTCACGTCGCCGCTCGCCGGTGGCGAGCACGCAGGCCAGGACGCGACCATCACGGTCAAGGTCACCTCGGTCAAGGAGCGCGAGCTTCCCGACGCCGACGACGACTTCGCTCAGATGGCCTCCGAGTTCGACACGATCGGTGAGCTCACCGACGACCTGCGCGAGCAGGCTGGCAAGGCCAAGGTCTCCCAGCAGGCCGTCCAGGCTCGTGACAACCTGCTCGAGGCCCTCCTCGGTGCCGTTGAGATCCCCGCACCCGCGGGCGTCGTCGAGGCAGAGATCCACCGCCACCTCGAGTCCGAGGGTCGCCTCGAGGACGACGAGCACCGCGAAGAGGTGCGCGAGGAGGCCACGGTCGCTCTGCGCAACCAGATCCTGCTCGACACTCTCGCCGAGAAGCTTGAGATCAAGGTCGGCCAGGGCGAGCTCCTCGAGTTCCTCCTGCAGTCGGCTCGCCAGTACGGCATGGACCCCAACGAGTTCATCAAGCAGATCGACTCGAACGGTCAGATCCCCTCGATCGTCGCCGAGGTCGCCCGCTCCAAGTCCCTCGCGGTCGCGCTGCGCGCCATCGAGGTCAAGGACGCGTCCGGCAACGTCGTCGACCTCACCGAGTTCATCGGCTCGGACGAGGAGGACGCCGCGGCCGAGGTTCTCGAAGAGGCAGCCACCGCCGCTGCGGACTCCGTCGAGGACTGAGTCCACACCCACGTGTGACGAGAGCCGTGCCCCCGCAGATGCGGGGGCACGGCTCTCGTGTCACCCCCGCGCGTGCGCCGTCAGCGAAACAGGGGCCTACCCGGGCAGGAACCGGGGACCGCGAGCGTTAGGGTCGACACGGATACATCAACGGGACCATCGAGGGAGACCCACGTGATCGAGCAGACGCCCGTGGCAGCACGCGGTGAGGGAGCCGGACTCGGCCTCAACGACAGCATCTACAACCGCCTCCTCAAGGAGCGGATCATCTGGCTCGGATCCGAGGTGCGCGACGAGAACGCCAACGCGATCTGTGCGCAGCTCATGCTCCTCGCAGCCGAGGACCCTGAGAAGGACATCTACCTCTACATCAACTCCCCGGGCGGTTCGATCACGGCGGGCATGGCGATCTACGACACCATGCAGTACATCCAGCCGGACGTCGCAACCGTCGCGATGGGACTCGCGGCCTCGATGGGACAGTTCCTGCTCTCGTCCGGCGCTCCCGGCAAGCGCTTCGCGACGCCCCACGCGCGCGTCATGATGCACCAGCCCTCGGGCGGCATCGGAGGCACCGCAACCGACGTGCGCATCAACGCAGAGCTCATCCTCCACATGAAGCGCGTCCTCGCCGACCTCACCGCGCAGCAGACCGGCAAGACGGTCGAGCAGATCAGCTCGGACGCCGACCGCGACCGCTGGTTCACCGCCCCTGAGGCCCTCGAGTACGGCTTCATCGACCACGTCGTCACGCACGCCGGCTCCGTTCCGGGCGGCGGCGGCACAGGCGCCTGAGCGCCGCCCGCCCCCACCGGACCCCACGACACCAGGAGACCTCGATGAGCACCGAGTCCCAGTACATCTCAACCGCCCAGCGCCTCGCTGGACCCTACGCGGGCGCCATCTTCGGCGGACGCGCCCCACAGGGTCCGCAGAGCCGCTACATCCTGCCGAACTTCGAGGAGCGCACGCCCTACGGCTTCAAGCGCCAGGACCCGTATACGAAGCTCTTCGAGGACCGCATCATCTTCCTCGGCGTGCAGGTTGACGACGCGTCCGCTGACGACGTCATGGCCCAGCTTCTCGTCCTCGAGAGCCAGGACCCGGACCGCGACATCTCGGTCTACATCAACTCGCCCGGCGGCTCATTCACCGCAATGACCGCCATCTACGACACGATGCAGTACATCAAGTCGCAGGTCCAGACCGTGTGCCTCGGCCAGGCGGCCTCGGCTGCGGCGGTTCTGCTGGCGGCAGGGCAGCCCGGCAAGCGCCTCGCCCTTCCGAACGCACGCGTTCTCATCCACCAGCCCGCGATGGAGGGCGGCGGCTACGCGCAGGCCTCCGACATCGAGATCCACGCGAACGAGCTCATTCGCATGCGCGAGTGGCTCGAGTCGACGCTCGCCGCGCACACCGGCACGCCCCTCGACCAGGTGCGCAAGGACATTGAGCGCGACAAGATCCTCTCCGCGGCGCAGGCCGTCGAGTACGGCATCGTCGACCAGGTGATGGAGAGCCGCAAGACGCCCGTCCTGCCCGCGCAGTGACCGCAGGGTACGGGACCGAAGAGCAGTGACCTAGCAGCCGCCGGAGCGTCGGGCGAGACTTCGACGCTCCGGTGGTGTTCCATGGTGAGGTAGCCTGCCAGCGGTGGCGGACTGAGGAAGGGGAGTGGTTGTGGCTCGAATCGGAGACGGTGCCGACCTGCTCAAGTGCTCCTTCTGCGGCAAGACGCAGAAGCAGGTCAAGAAGCTCATCGCAGGACCGAGCGTCTACATTTGCGACGAGTGCATCGAGCTCTGCAACGAGATCATCGAAGAGGAGCTCGGCGAAGCGGCCGAGCTCGGACTCGTCGAACTCCCCAAGCCAGCCGCGATCTTTGACTTCCTCGGCCAGTACGTCGTCGGCCAGGACCACGCCAAGCGCTCCCTCGCCGTCGCCGTCTACAACCACTACAAGCGCATCCAGGCGGGCGCGACGGGCAAGCCGACCGCGGACGACGCCGACCAGGTCGAGATCGCTAAGTCGAACATCCTCCTCATCGGTCCGACCGGAACCGGCAAGACGTACCTCGCGCAGACGCTTGCGAAGCTTCTTAACGTGCCGTTCGCAATCGCTGACGCGACCGCACTCACCGAAGCCGGCTACGTCGGTGAGGACGTCGAGAACATCCTCCTCAAGCTCATTCAGGCCGCCGACTTCGACGTGAAGAAGGCTGAGACCGGCATCATCTACATCGATGAGGTCGACAAGATCGCCCGCAAGGGCGAGAACGCCTCGATCACCCGCGACGTCTCCGGCGAAGGCGTGCAGCAGGCGCTCCTCAAGATCATCGAAGGCACGGTAGCCTCGGTGCCGCCCCAGGGTGGCCGCAAGCACCCGCACCAGGAGTTCATCCAGATCGACACCGCCAACGTCCTCTTCATCGTCGCGGGCGCGTTCGCCGGGCTCGAAGAGATCATCGCGGATCGTACGCGCAAGCGCGGCGTCGGATTCGGTGCCCCCATGGAGTCGGGCGACCCCGGCGACCTCTTCGCCGAGGTGCGCCCCGAGGACCTGGTGAAGTTCGGACTCATTCCCGAGTTCATCGGCCGCCTTCCCGTCGTCACCGCGGCCAACCGGCTCGACGAGTCGGCGCTCGTCTCGATCCTCACCGAGCCGCGCAACGCGCTCGTCAAGCAGTACCAGAAGATGTTCGAGCTCGACGACGTCGAGCTCGAGTTCACGACCGAGGCGCTCAACGCGATCGCAGAGAAGGCGCTCGAGCGCAAGACCGGTGCCCGAGGGTTGCGCGCAATCCTCGAAGAGGTCCTGCAGCCCGTGATGTTCGAGATCCCCAGCCGCGAGGACGTCGAGCGCGTCGTCATCGACGGCGACGCCGTCCTGGGCACGGGCGCGCCCGCGTACGCGCTCCGCGACGCGCAGGGCCGACGCGAGAAGACCGCGTGATGCCCGCAGCTCCCGGCGCGCCCGACGCGCCAGGTCCCGCTGTGCCCGCCGAGATGCTCCGGCTGCGTCACTCGATCGACAACATCGACGGCGCCCTCATGTACCTGCTCGCCGAGCGTTTCAAGTGCACGCGACGAGTCGGTGAGCTCAAGGCCGCCGGCGGACTACCTCCCGAGGACCTCGTGCGGGAACGCGAGCAGATCGCGCGCCTCGGCCAGATCGCGGCCGACGCAGGTCTCGACCCGGCTCTCGCCGAAGACTTCCGCAGCTTCATCGTCACGCAGGTCAAGCACCACCACGCGCTCATCGCGGCGCGCGGCGAGGGCGACGTCCCGCCACTCGACATCTACTCCTGAACGACCTGCCGCGCCCTGCACCATCCGGTCAGCGCAACGACCGAGCGCGGCGCGGACTTGTCGCTTCCTCTGGCCTCCTGGGGCAATGTGCTTCACCCTTGAAGTGCCAGGACCTGCCAGTCCTGCCCACCGTGCGTGAAGCGAGGCTGCCATGCTTGTTGACTGGATCCGCCCACTGCTTGGTCGCCCGAGCCCCTTTACGAGCGTTCACCTCGATGTCCGCCGAGTGAGCGGCCGCAGCGAACGAGATATCGCTGAGCGCTGGCGTCCGCTGCGCCGAACGCTCGAGATCGCTGGAACACCTGCAGAGCTTCTCGTCCAGTTCGATGAGGCCATCGCGGTCCCCGTGCGCGGTGACCTCGTCGAAGGACGCCTCATCGTGGGAACCGATGTCGACGGAATCCTCGTTGACCGACCACTTGTCGCCGCGCCTCCGATCTCCCGCGTCGCACGTGGGGCGACGCCAGACCTTCTCCCCGCCGCCGTCTACTCGGACGAGGCCGTCGACCACGTCGTCGTTACGGTGGATCGCACGGGAGCCGATCTCACCCGCACGGGCTGGGGCAGCAGCGATGTTGCGTGGCGTGCCACAGTCGATGGCGAACGGGTCGACGTCGACCAGACGCGCCCCGGAGGCGCCTCGGGCGGTCACCACGACCGGCGCACCCATGACGCCTGGGCACGCAATGCGCAGGCCGTCGCCTCGGTCGTCGACCGACTCGTCGCCTCCGACGGTCCAGAGATCGTCGTGCTCACGGGAGACGTTCGGGCAGTGGGGCTCGTCGAGCGCGCACTCGGAACGGTCGCGCGGTCGCTCGTCGTCGAGGTCCCCGGAGGGGCGCGCGAGATCTCCGCACCCCACGACGTCTTCGAGGCGCGGCTGCGCGGTGCACTCGAGTCGCACCGGGTGCGTCGACGTGGGCACCTGGTGGCTCGGCTGACCGAGGGACTCGCGCGGGGACGTGGCGCGGTCACCGGGCTCGACGCGGTCGTCGCAGCGGCACGTGCCGGCCGCCTCGCCGAGCTCGTCCTCGAGACGACTGTCCAGCGCACCGTCGGATCAGGACCGGTCCTCTGGGCGGGCGACGCGTGGTCAGCGCTCTCGCTCACCCCCGACGTCCTCGTCGAGCAGGGGGAGCCGCACCTGCGCGAGATGGACGCGGTCATCGCCGTGCTGCGTGCCGCGATCGGGCAGGACGCGGGCGTGTCGTTCGTCGAGCCCGGGACCGCGAGCCTCGTCGATCACATGGGCGCGATCCTCCGCTGGGACCCGAGCACGCCGGGGCACACCGGAACCGGGGGACGGCGCGGAAGGCCGTGGGCGACAGCGCACATCTGAGCGAGCGCGTGCCTCGAGCCAGCCACCGCGGGCACGGTGCGGCGACCGTCCCCGCGGGTGGCGGTGTGAGGGCTGAGGTTAGTCGGCGTCTGGGTGGGAGCGCGTCGGGTCGAGGACTCGCTCGAGGAAGGTGCGGGTCCGCGGGTGCTGCGGGTTGCCGATGACGTCGTCGGGCGTGCCCTCTTCGACGATGACGCCACCGTCGATGAAGACGACGCGGTCGGCGACCTCGCGTGCGAAGGCCATCTCGTGAGTGACGACCATCATCGTCATACCTGCCTCGGCGAGCTCGCGCATGACGGCGAGCACGTCGCCGACGAGCTCGGGGTCGAGTGCCGAGGTGGGCTCGTCGAACAGCATGAGCTGCGGGTCCATCGACAGTGCGCGCGCGATCGCGACGCGCTGCTGCTGGCCGCCTGAGAGCTGGTGAGGGTGGGCGCTCCCGCGCTCGCCGAGACCGACACGCTCGAGGTTGGCGAGCGCGATGCGCTCAGCCTCGTCCTTGGAGCGTTTGAGCACCTTGCGCTGTGCGACCGTGCAGTTCTCCAGCACGGTGAGGTGCGCGAAGAGGTTGAAGCTCTGGAACACCATGCCCACCTGCGTGCGCACGGAGTCGATGTCGACGTCGGGGTCGGTGATGTCGGTGCCGAGAACGTCGATGCGACCGGCGGTCGCCGTCTCGAGCTGGTTGACGCAGCGCAGCAGCGTCGACTTGCCGGAGCCGGACGGGCCGATCACGCAGACGACCTCGCCCTGGGCGACCTGCAGGCTGACGCCCTTGAGCACGTCACGCGCGCCGTACGCCTTGTGCAGGTCCGTGATCGCCACGACGGGCCCGGGAGTCGGTTGCGTGGTCATGAGCGGCTCCTTGCGCCGTTGGCCTCGAGCCGCCGCGCAAAGATGCCGAGCGGAATCGTGATGATGAGGTAGCAGGCGCCGACGACGAAGAGCGCCGTCAGACCGCCTCCGTCAGGGTTCGAGAGGGAGTTCTGGCCGATCTTCGTCAGCTCGAACTCCTCGATCATCAGGCCCATCGCGTACACGAGCGCCGTGTCCTTCGTGAGGAGGATGACCTCGTTCGTCATGGGCGGCAGGACGATGCGGAACGCCTGGGGGATGACGACCGTCACCATCGTGCGTGCGTGGCTCATGCCGAGCGACCGGGCGGCCTCGACCTGGCCCTTCGGGACGGCCTGCAAGCCGGCGCGAAGGGTCTCAGCGATGTAGGCAGCCGAGACCATGCCGAGCGCGATCGCGACCTTGGCGGTCGTCGACGGGATCTGGAAGCCAAGGGCGAAGGGGAGTGCGTACGCAACGGTGAGGACGTAGAGCAGGGCGGGGATGCCGCGGAAGAACTCGACGTAGACGGTTGCGATGACACGGTAGAGCGCGACGGATGACAGTCGCATGAGCGCGAGCGTCGTGCCGAGCGCGATACCGACCGCGAATGCGGCGACCGTGTAGAGGAGCGTGTTGGCGAAGGCGCGCGGGAGCTTGGGCAGGAGGTTCTTCGCGGCCTCGAGGTTGAAGACGTTCGTGCGGATGCTCTCCCAGTCGAGGGCGAGCGCGACGAACACGACGACGACTACGAGGATCGCGTACTGGATGATCTGGGCGACGAGGCGCCGACGGCGCGGACTCAGCCGTGCCCGGGCCGGTGCCGTCCCGGGCACGGCTGGAGTCTGCGTTGACATCGGTGGCTCAGCCCTCGGCCGGCGCGACGCCGATGCGGTCGGTGTGGATCTTCGTCCACGTGCCGTCGGTCTTGATGCGCTCGAGGGTCGCGTTGACCTCAGCGAGGAGGGCGCTGTTGCCCTTCTTCACGGCGAGGCCGTAGGTGTCGTCGGTCGGGATCGTGGCGACGAGCTCGAGCCCGTCGCCCACGTACGTGCCGAGCACGGCATAGTCGTTGATCGTCGCATCGACCTGGCCGGTCTTGACGGCCTGGACCTGGAGGCCCAGGTCGTCGAACTGGACGCCCGTGAGCTTCTGTGCGGTGACCCACTCGTCGCCGACGGTGGCCTTCTGGACCGAGATCTTCTTGCCCTCAAGGTCGGCCACGGACGTGATGTCGGAGCCTGCCTTGACGAGGACGCCGAGGTCGGCGGCGAAGTAGGGCGCGGAGAAGTCGACGTTCTTCTTGCGCGCGTCGTTGATCGAGAGGCCCGTTGCCACGATGTCGCACTGGCCGGTGTTGAGCGCCGAGCCGGACTCCATCGCGTCGAAGCCCACGTTGATGACGTTCTGCGTGACACCGAGGTCCTTGGCGACCTCACCCGTGAGGTCCATGTCGAGGCCGACGATCTTGCCGTCTTCCTCGAACTCGAACGGCTCGAACGGGGGGTTGGTGCAGACCGTGAGGACGTTGCCCTTGACGAGGTTCACGCCCCCGGGCAGCGCGACGTCCTTGGCGGTGTCGTCGGAGGAGCAGCCCGCGAGGACGAGGGCTCCGGCCGCGAGGACCGGCAGGAGGCGCGTGAGGGAGGAGTGCATGAGGTCCGTCCGTCCAGAGTGAATGTTTATTCCGCAGCGATCATACATATGCAATCAGGGTGTGAGACAACTGGCGTCGCCCTTTGTGAGGGGTTCCACACGTGCTACGGGCCATCTTGCCATCGGGAGACGACGACGGCCGGTCCGCATTGAGCGAACCGGCCGTCGAACGAGGCGAGCCTCACGCGTAGATCGCGTCAACCTCGTCCGAGAAGTCCGCGAGGACAAGGGCGCGCTTCACCTTGAGCGACGGCGTGAGATAGCCGTTCGCCTCGGTGAAGTCGGTCGGAAGGACGTGGATCTTCCGGATCGACTCGGCGCGTGAGACTGCCTCATTAGCGCGCTCAGCCGCACGGTGCAGGGCCGCAAGAACCTCGGGGTGAGCACCCGCCTCGGTGACACCCATCGCAGGAAGGCCGCGTGCAGCGAGCCAGCCGGGGAGCATCTCAGGATCGAGCGTGACGAGCGCCGCGATGAACGGGCGCTGGTCGCCCACGACGACGCACTGGCTCACGAGCGGGTGCCCGCGGAATCGATCCTCGAGAACGGCAGGGGCAACATTCTTGCCCCCGGCCGTCACGATGATCTCCTTCTTGCGGCCCGTGATGCGGAGTCGGCCGGCGTCGTCGAGCGAACCGAGGTCGCCAGTTCGGAACCACCCGTCCACGAATGCCTCGGCGGTCGCCTCGGGGTTGTCGTGGTAGCCGCGGAAGACGTGGTCGCCAGCGACGAGCACCTCGCCGTCGTCGGCGATGCGCACACGCGTCCCCGCGAAGGGCAGGCCCACCGTGCCGGGTGATACCGAGTCCGGACGGTTGACGGCGCTCGGAGCAGTCGTCTCGGTGAGGCCGTAGCCCTCGAGGATCGTCAGCCCGACACCCCGGTAGAAGTGCGTGAGGCGTTCCCCGAGCGGAGCACCGCCCGAGATCGCGAAGGTGCACTGGCCGCCGAGGGCGGCGCGCAGGTTCGTGTAGACGAGTGCGTTCGCAGCGGCGTGCTGCGCCTTGAGCACGGCCGACGGACCCGCCGACGTGTCCCATGCGCGCGACGTCTCGATCGCGACCTTGGCGGCCCAGCGGAAGATCCTCAGCTTGGTGCCGCTGCCCGCCTTCTGCTCGGCCGAGTTGTAGACCTTCTCGAAGACGCGCGGAACTGCGAGCAGGTACGTGGGCCGGAACGAGCCGAGGTCAGGCAGCAGGTTCTTGATGTCGGGCGCGTGCGCGAGGACGGACCCGGACGTCACCGCCATCACCTGGATGTAGCGCGCAAAGACGTGCGCGAGCGGCAGGAAGAGCAGCGTCCTGGCACCGGGAACGGCGCAGATCTCGCTGAGCGACCGCACGCCGTTGCGTGCCAGGTGCACGAAGTTGCGGTGCGTGAGCTCGACGCCCTTGGGACGACCGGTCGTCCCGGAGGTGAAGATGATCGTCGCGAGCGAGTCGCCCGTGACCGCGTCGGTCCGCGCCGCGAGGACGTCGTCGTCGATGCCCGTGCCCGCAGCGCGCAGCTCATCGACCGCGTCATCGTCGAGCACGAGCACACGCTCGAGCGCGGGTGCCTCGGAGCGCGCGTCCTCGATGACCGAGGCGTGCGCCGTCGACTCGACGACGATGGCGCGCACGCCAGCGTTCGTGAGGATCCACCGGACCTGTTCGACCGAGCTCGTCTCATAGATCGGCACGGGCACGAGTCCCGCCTGCCACGCCGCGAAGTCGAGCAGCGTCCACTCGAACCGCGTGCGCGACATGATGCCGATGCGGTCGCCCGCGGTGAGGCCGAGGGCGATGAAGCCCTTGGCGACAGCTGCGACGTCGTCCGCGAACGCACGTGCCGTGACCGGCCGCCACGTCCCGGCGACGTGAGACTTCACCTCGATGAGAGTCCCGTCGCCCGACTCGGTGACGCGTTTGGCGAGCAGGTCGGGAATCGAGGCGTCTCGCGAGACGTCGCTGAGGTCGGGGGAGACCGACTCGGTGAGGGACATCGTCAGGCCTTCGGCTTCCGGGCCTCGGGTTCACCGAGCTCGGAGCTCACGACGACGATGCCGCCCTGAACGTCTGCGGAACCCTGCCCCTCGGCCGCGGCCACGAGGATGAGCTCGCCCGTCACTCGTCCGGCGCCGCGCACGTCGCCGACAGCCTGCTCGACCGCCGCGAGCGAGGCTTCGGGCACGGCGACCTCTGCGCGGAGGATCGGCGTCCGCATCGAGACCTTGGCCTCCGACTTCACCTTGCGGAGCGCCGCGAGCGCGTTCCCGGCAGCGGTGAGCTCAGCGAGGTGTGCGTCGGGCCCCGCGGCCGCACGCAACGGCGCCGAGACGGGCCACGGTGCGGTGTGAACCGAACCCTCGCGCCACCACGACCACACCTCGTCGGTCGCGAAGGGCAGGACGGGAGCGAAGAGCCGCAGCATCGTGTCGAGCGCGAGCGCGAGCGCGGTGCGCGCCGAGAGGGTCTCGGCCGAGACCTCGTCCTCGCCGCCGCCGTAGGCGCGATCCTTGACGAGCTCGAGGTAGTCGTCGCAGAACGTCCAGAAGAACGTCTCGGACTGCTCGAGAGCGCGCGTGTGGTCGTACGCGGCCAGTGCGTCGGTCGCGGCGTCGACGACGTCGGCGAGCCCCGCGAGCATCGCGCGGTCGATCGCGACCGTGACGGCCGCGGGGTCGAGGCGGATCTCGCCCTCGCCCGCGAACGACAGCGCGAACTTCGACGCGTTGAGGACCTTGATCGCGAGGCGGCGCCCGATCTTCATCTGCCCGACCTCGAACGCCGCGTCCGTGCCGAGGCGAGCCGACGCCGCCCAGTAGCGCACCGCGTCCGAGCCGTGCTCCTCGAGCAGGCCCATGGGCGTGACGACGTTGCCCTTGGACTTCGACATCTTCTTACGGTCCGGGTCGAGGATCCAGCCGGAGATCGCGGCGTCGGCCCACGGCAGCGAGCCGTGCTCGAGGTGGGAGCGCACGACGGTCGAGAAGAGCCAGGTGCGGATGATGTCCTGACCCTGCGGGCGCAGGTTCATGGGGAACACCCGCGAGAAGAGGTCGGGGTCGGAGAGCCAGCCGCCCGCGATCTGCGGGGTGAGCGAGCTCGTCGCCCACGTGTCCATGATGTCGGGGTCGCCGACGAAGCCGCCCGCGACGCCTCGCTGCTCCGCGGTGAAGCCTGCGGGAACGTCCGAGGAGGGGTCGATCGGGAGCGAGGCCGCGTCGGGCACGATCGGGGAGTCCCACACGGGCTCGCCGTGCTCGTCGACGGGGTACCAGACCGGGATCGGGACGCCGAAGAAGCGCTGGCGCGAGACGAGCCAGTCGCCGTTGAGGCCACCCACCCAGTTCTCGTAGCGCACACGCATGAAGTCAGGGTGGAAGCCCAGCTCGCTGCCGCGCGCGAGGAGCGCGGCGTTGAGCTCGGCGTCGCGGCCGCCATTGCGGATGTACCACTGGCGGCTCGTGACGATCTCGAGGGGCTTGTCGCCCTTCTCGAAGAAGTTCGTCTTGCGCTGCGTCGCCGTGGGTTCGCCATCGAGGTCGCCCGAGGCGCGCAGGGCGTCGACGACCGCGGTGCGCGCCGAGAACGTCGTCTTGCCCGCCATCTCCGCGAACATCGTGCGACCCGCGTCGGTGGCGAGCCAGTCGGGGGTGTCGCGGATGATGCGACCGTCGCGGCCGAGAACCGAACGCGTCGGAAGCTGCAGCTCGCGCCACCACTGGACATCGGTGAGATCGCCGAACGTGCAGCACATCGCGATGCCCGCGCCCTTGTCAGGCTCGGCCGCCGGGTGCGGCAGCACGGGGACGTCGACGCCGAACAGCGGCGACGACACGGTCGTGCCGAACAGATGCTGGTAGCGCTCGTCGTCGGGGTGGGCGATGAGGGCGACGCACGCGGGCAGGAGCTCAGGACGCGTCGTCTCGATCTGGACGGGAGTGCCGTCGGGGGCGTGGAAGTTCACCTTGTGGAAGTGGCCCGGGTAGTCACGCGCCTCGAGCTCGGCCTGCGCGACCGCGGTCTGGAAGGTGACGTCCCACAGCCCCGGGGCTTCGGCCGTGTAGGCCTCGCCCCGCGCAAGGTTGCGCAGGAAGGCAGTCTGGGCAACCGCCTGGGCGTCCTTGCCGATCGTCTGGTACGTGCGCGTCCAGTCGACCGAGAGGCCGAGATGACGCCACAGGGCCTCGAACTGCTTCTCGTCCTCCGCCGTGAGCCGCTCGCACAGCTCGACGAAGTTCTTGCGGCTGATGGGCTGCTGGTCGGCCGCCTTGACGCTCTTGCCCTCGGCGCCCTCGAACGGAGGCTCGTAGCCCTCGACGTAAGGAAGCGACGGGTCGCAGCGCACACCGTAGTAGTTCTGGACGCGACGCTCGGTGGGCAGACCGTTGTCGTCCCAGCCCATCGGGTAGAAGACGCTCTTGCCGCGCATGCGCTGGAAGCGCGCGATGACGTCGGTGTGGGTGTAGCTGAAGACGTGCCCGACGTGGAGCGACCCCGAGACGGTCGGTGGGGGCGTGTCGATCGAGTAGACGTCGGCGCGCTCAGCCGTGCGGTCGAACGCGTAGGTCTCCTCGGCGGTCCAGCGGGCATTGTAGCGATCTTCGAGACCGTCAAGGCTCACCTTGTCCGGTACCTCGCGCACGACGGCGGTGATGACGCCGTCGGCGTTCGCGGTCGTGGCGGAGGTGGTCGGTTCGGAAGGTGAGGGTGCACTCATGGTCAGCGATTCTCCCAGATCTTGGAGGTGGTCTGCGCACGTGTCCGGCACGTGTGCCCCCAGGCGTCCTACGCTGGACACATGGACCTCACGATCGGCTACGCCGCGATGCTCGAGCAGTTCCACCCGACCGAGATCGTCGAGCTCTCGGCCTACGCCGAGGAGCACGGCTTCTCGGGCGTCATGGCGGCGGACCACTTCCAGCCGTGGGTTCCTCAGCAGGGCCACAGCGCGTTCGTCTGGAACGTGCTCGCGGCGCTCGGCGAGCGCACACGCGGCGACATCGGTCCCGGGGTCACGGCGCCGACCTTCCGCTGGCACCCGGCGATGGTCGCGCAGGCGAGCGCGACGCTCGCCGCGATGTACCCGGGACGCCACTGGCTCGGCCTGGGCTCGGGCGAGGCCCTCAACGAGCACATCACGGGCCAGTACTGGCCTGAGGCACCCGAGCGCATCAACCGCATGTTCGAGGCGATCGAGATGATCAAGAAGCTCTTCACCGCCTCGCTCGCGGGCAAGGACACGAAGCACGCGGGCCAGTTCTATAAGCTCGAGTCGACGCGCCTGTGGACGATGCCCGAGGTCGCCCCTGAGATCCTCGTCGCGACGGCCGGCCCCGTCACCGCGAAGCGCGCGGGACGGCACGCCGACGGCCTCATCACCGTGGGGGCGCCCCTCGAGAAGATCTCGATGCTCTTCGGCAAGTTCGACGACGGCGTGCGCGAGTCGGGACGCGACCCTGAGTCCCTCCCGAAGGTCCTCCAGATCCACCTGTCGTGGGCTCCGACCGACGCCGAGGCCATGACGAACGCCATGACCGAGTGGCCCAACGGGGGCATGAAGTTCCCCAAGGCCGACATCCGCTCGCCCTTCGAGTTCGAGCAGATCGCCAAGCTCGTGCGCCCCGAAGACTTCGAGGGCCGCATGGTCATCTCGTCCGACCCTGACGTCCACCGCGCCAACATCCAGAAGTACGTCGACCTCGGCTTTGACCGCATCTACCTCCACAACGTCGGTCGCAACCAGCGCGAGTGGATCGACGTCTTCTCCCGTGACGTCCTCCCGAAGCTCGTGCGGTGAGCGGCTTCTCGGTCACGGCCCCCGACGGCATCGGTGAGGTGAGCTCGGGCGACGACCTCCCAGCGCTCGTCGCGGCCGCGTGCCCCGACCTCGCGGACGGTGACATCGTCGTCGTCGCGAGCAAGATTGTCTCGAAGTCGGAGGGGCGTTTCGTCGTCGCTGCCGACCGTGAGGACGCGATCACCGCCGAGACGGTGCGCGTCGTTGCCGAGCGAGCCAGGTCAGCCGGGCCCCCGCTGCGCATCGTCGAGAACCACCTGGGCCTCGTCATGGCAGCCGCCGGAGTCGACGCGTCGAACACTCCCGAGGGCACTGTGCTGCTGCTTCCGCGCGACCCCGACGCCTCGGCGCGGCGCCTGCGCGCGGGACTGCGTTCGCTTCTCGGCGTCACCGTGGGCGTTCTCGTCACCGACACGACGGGGCGCGTGTGGCGCGACGGCCTCGTCGATCTCGCGATCGGTGCGGCCGGTGTGCGCGTCGTCGAGGACGAGCGCGGGCGTCGTGACTCGGCAGGACGAGAGCTGGGCATGACCGTGCGCGCGGTCGCCGACGAGATCGCGGCGGCTGCCGACCTCGCCAAGGGCAAGGTTGCGGGACGCCCGGTCGCGGTCGTGCGCGGGCTCGCGCACCTCACGACCGACGACGACGGGCCTGGCGCGCGCGTCCTGCCGCGGCTGGGGGAGGACGACCTCTTCAGCGAAGGCACAGCGGAGGCATATGCACGCGGCCTCGCCGACGGGAGCGCGCGCGCTCGCACGTCAAAGGCGGAGGTCAGCCCTTCTCGACGGGAATGGCCGTGAGGCGGAATGGATCAAGCCCCAGCGGCCGGGCCTGCACCGTCACCTCGGTGAGGCTCGAAGCCCCGCCAAAGTCGGGGTACACGACCGAGAACGTGCGTGACTGGCCACCGTCGAGCCGGTTCTGGATCGAGAGCTCCGCGAGCGGGAGCCACACCTCGTCCTTGGGGGCGGCGCCGTCAACGAGGTAGTCGGCCGGGTGGACCTGCTCGGCGCCGACGAGCAGCCGCACGGCCCCGGCCGTGCGGCTGATCAACGTCGAGTCGCCTCCGCGCGCATTGACGCGCGGGCCAAGCCCACCCAGCATGAACGACGAGTTCACTGCGTCGTCGGTTGCTGTGACCTCGAGGTCCACGACGATGTTGCCGTCGATGAGGCGGGCGCGAGGTGCCCGAAGGCGGAACTGCCGGGCGCCGTCGAACGTCACCCCGTCGGCACCGCTGGCCGTCTGGCCGTCCTCAAGCGGGGGCAGCTCTCCTGTGGCAACCTCGCGCTCGGTCGTCACGGTCGACTCAAGCGTGAGGCCGACACGTCGGTTCTTGGTGCGGTTGGCGGCGCTGTCGTTCGGGACGAGCGGCTCGGACTCGCCGCGCCCCGAGTCCTCGATCGCATAGTCGTCGCTCGCGAGAGCGGCGCGCAAGGCCTTCGCGACGGCGGCCGCGCGACGTTCGGACAGGCGCTGGTTGTCCGCGGTCGACCCGTTGTCGTCCGTGTGCCCAACAACGGCGACCGTTCCGGGCTCGCGCGTCCGGATGGTCGCGGCCGCACGCTCGATCGCCTTCTTGGCGGCGCCCGTCAGCGTTGCTTCATTGACGGCGAACAGGACGTCGGAACCGAGGTTGATGACGACCTTCTCGACCGACGTCTCGGTGACGATCGCGTCCTCGAGCTCGGACGTCATCGACTGGAGCTCAAAGACGGGAGCCGCAGCAACCGACGTGAGGTCGAAGGGCCGGACGCGAGCCTCGGCAGGCATGGGGGGAGGGACGTCACCCTCGATGATCGGAACCGCCGGGACGTAGGGCGCTCCGGGAAGGAAGAGGCCGAGCGACGTGACTCCGGCCTCAGGTGCGGCGAAGGCGATCTGGATGCGCGGCGAGGTGCCTTGCCCTGCGCGCCCGTCGGCATACGTGGCGACGGGCTTGCCCGCCGCATCGGTCGCGACCTGGCGCACGGTGTTGGCACGGAGGTCGACGAGCCGCACACCCGAGTACTGCGGGGCCTTGAGATAACCGCCGCCGAGGAGCTTCGAGGGCAGGCCCCCGTCGTCGCTCAGGCCCGTGTAGTCGATCGTCGCCACAACAAGGTTGCCCGTACGGACGAGCGGGCGGACGGTCGCAGTCGCCTGCGCACCGCCCACAGCGACGGGGAGCGTCGCGACCGCAGCCTCGGTGGACGGCGATGTCTCACGAGGTGCGGCCGAGGTCGGACCACTCGTCGAGCCCGACGTTGTCTCTGACGGGCTCGGCTGCGGGGGCGCGGGGGTCTGCCCACCTCCTGTGCACCCCGCAAGGAGCGTGAGCGTCACGACGGGCACGAGCAGGCGGAACGTCCGAGATGGTGAAGAGGTGGGCACATCGGGACGCTAGCAGGGCGGGGATGGGTCCGCCTGCCGAGCGCTGCGGGGCAGGAGCGCCGCGGAGGACGGGCGCGCCGCCTCCTCGCACGTCCGGTTACAGGACGAGCAACGGCCGTCCTGTGCGCGGGTGGACGAGGACGTCGGGGCGGACTCCCCAGACCTCCGCGACGACGTCGGGCGTGAGGACGTCCTCGACTCGTCCCTCGACGACGACTCGGCCGTGAGCGAGGACGACGACGTGGTCGCACCAGGCAGCCGCGAGGGTGAGGTCATGAAGCGCTGTGAGAACGGTCGCGCCCTCGCCCGCCAGGCTCGTGAGCAGCGTGAGGAGCTCGCGTTGGGCAGCGATGTCGAGGTGGTTGGTCGGCTCGTCGAGCACGAGGAGATCGGCCTCCTGGGCGAGAGCCCGGGCGACGTGCGCGCGCTGCCGCTCACCGCCCGAGAGTGTCGTGAGATCGCGGTGGGCCAGACCGGTTGCGCCCGCTCGCGCGAGAGCGCGGGCGACGGCGTCGTGATCGTCGGCCGAAGGCGGTGCACACCAGCCGCGGTGCGGGACTCTGCCGAGCTCGGCCGCGTCCGCGACGGTGAGACTCCGGTCGGCGCTCGCCTCTTGCTCGACGAACGCCGCGATGCGAGCGCGCGCGCGCCGACCGAGGCCAGCGAGATCCTGGCCGTTGAATGTCACCGTTCCGGATGAGGGACGCGTGACGCCCGCAACGAGTCGCAGGACGGAGGACTTCCCTGAGCCGTTAGGTCCGAGCAGACCTGTCACGCACCCTGCTGGCGCGCGGAAGGACACGTCGTCGACGATGCGACGGGAGCCCACCGACCACGCAAGGTCATGCCCGACCAGCCCCGCTGCGTCGCTCAGCTGAGCGTACGAGTCGTCACGGGTGCTGCCCGTGGTGCGGGGCGCTGCTCCGGTCACGACAGCGTCTTTCGTGTGCGGTGAAGCAGCCAGGCAAACGCGGGCGCACCGAGCGCGGCGGTGACGACACCGACAGGGAGCTCGCGTGGCTCGAACGCAGTCCGCGCGAGCGTGTCAGCAAGGACGAGGACGATGGCGCCGAGAACCGCTGACACGGGAAGAACTGACCGGTGGCGTGAACCCACCACGGCGCGAACGGCATGCGGCAGGACGAGCCCGACGAAGCCGATCGCGCCCGAGACCGACACGAGCGCACCCGTGAGGAGCGCAACGCCGCCGAGGAGGACCCACCGGATCTGCGTGACCGGGATGCCCAGTGCGGTCGCGGCGTGATCACCGAAGGTCATGGCGTCGAGGACGTTCCCCGCCGCGGCGAGGGGCAACCCCAGGACGACCAGCGCGACGCCAGCGATGGCGACCGCCGACCATCCCGCACCCGCGACCGAACCCATGAGCCACGTGAGGACTTCACGATACGAGTCGCCTTCGGCCGACCAGAAGATGACGAGGCTCGTTCCCGCGGCACACAGCTGGCTCACGGCGAGGCCTGCGAGGACGGTGCGGGTGGGAGTGAGGGCGCCGAGTGCCCCCGCAAGGGTGAGCGACGCGACCAGGGCGAGTGCTGCGCCGGCAAAGGCTGCGACCGGGAGCAGCAGGCTCACCCCGAGCAGAAGGACGCTCACGGCCCCGAGGCTGGCGCCCGACGACAGGCCCAGGAGATAGGGGTCGGCCAGAGGGTTGCGCGTGAGGGCTTGCATGACGACACCGCACACTGCGAGGCCGGCGCCCACCGCAGCCGCAGTGAGCGCGCGGGGAAGGCGCCCCTCCCAGACGATCGCGTCACGAAGCGGTGAGAGCGCACCCTCGACGCCAAAGACGTGGTGGCGGACGGACGACCACACTTCTCCGGCAGTGAGGTGCGCGGGCCCGACGAGGACCGCAACGAGGAGCACCCCCACGAGAGCCGCCACGCCGAGACTGACGAGAAGAACCGTCGACGGAACCGCACGTGGCCTGACCTCGCGCATCGCAAGGCCGCGCCGTGCCTCACGGCGCCCCGCCTCACCGTCCCCGTCCGTGACGCGGACCGGGGCGAGCGTGGGCTTGCTCCTGGCGGAACGTGGCGCCTCTGCGCTGGGGCGTGTCGTCGTCACGGAGCAGTGAGCTCGAGCGTGCGCACGTCGGCCGCGACCTGCTCTGCAGCTGCGACGGTGCGCACACCAGCTTCGGTTGCGGGGAAGGGCACGACGACGTAGGCGCCCGCACGGACCGCGCGGAGCTCGCTCGTCACGGCGCCCGACGCGAGGAGCGCCTTCTTCTTCTCCGCGCTGTTCCACGGGGAGTCGACGAGCACGATGACGTCAGGGTCGGCGGCGGCGATCGCTTCCCAGGACAGTGGACCCCAGGCGTCGTCGATCTCGGCGCCGATGTTCGTCAGACCGGCTGTCTGCATGATGAGCTGCGGTGCCCCGGTGCCGCCTCCGACGTAGGGAGTGTCGGACCCCGAGGAGAACCACAGGGCGGACAGGTTCCGCTCGTCGGGGGTCACAGAGTCGAGCTGGGCACGTTGGGTCGCGATGAGGCGCGCCGCTTCCGCGCCGCGGTCAAGGATCGTCCCGACCTGAGCGATCTCGTCGAACACGGCGTCGAACGTCAGCGGGTTCGGTGCGTAGGGGGCGGACTTGCATGCCGAGGGGGCCACCAAGGTGCGTACCCCGAGCTTTTCGAGGCCGGGACGTTCGCCGACTCCTTCGGCTGAGAAGTTGGACTCCCAGCCTGCGTAGACGAGGTCGGGTTCGGCGGCAAGGACGATCTCGCGGCTGGGAACTCTGTCGGCAAGCACGGGGAGCGCCGCGGCTTGCGCCGTCCACGGTTGAGGGGCAGGCCCGTCGGGGTAGGCGGTGGCGATGATCGAGTCGCCCGCGCCGAGCGCGAGAACCATCTCGGTTGTTGCTGACTTGATCGTGAGGATCCGCTCGGGGCGTTGCGTGAACGTCACGGTGGTGCCGCAGTTGTCGACGGTGAGCGGGTAGGCCGTAGCGCTCGCGGACGTGACGGGGGACCCGGCTGTGGTCGCCCCGGGAGCGGCGGCCTGAGTGTCAGACGATGTGCACCCGGCGAGCGCAAGCGCGGCGACGCTCGCGGCGACGAGGGCGATGAGGGGGGTGGTCGACGACGGGAGGTGACGAGAGCGAGGCACAGAGACTCCGGGAGCGGCGCAGAGACGGTGGGCATCGAGGCAGTGGCCGAGGCTGCGGCCAGGCTCGTGCGTAGGGAGCCGCACAAGGGGCGACCGCGACCGACGGCCCACGTCCAGGCCGCGACGCCCGGAGAATCGCTACCGAGCGGATCGGTCTCCACGATACTCCGAGCTCACGATGGTGCGGGGGAGGAGGTCAGCGCCCCGCGCCGAGCTCGAGATCGCGTTCGATCGTCGCGCTCACCGAGTCGACGACGGTTGACGTGAACCCACCGTCCTCGAGCGCCATGAGTCCGGCGATCGTGGTCCCCCCGGGCGAGCAGACCTTGTCGATGAGCGTCCAGGGGTGATCCTCCGACTCGAGGATCATCCGAGCCGAGCCCAGGACCGTCTGCGCTGCGATGCGGGTGGCGAGCGCCTTGGGCATGCCTGCCTTGAGCGCACCGCGGGCGAGGGAGTCGATGAAGAGAAAGGCGTAGGCCGGGGCCGAGCCTGCGATCGCGGTGAAGGTCGAGAAGGACGCCTCGGGCAGCTCGATCGCGTCGCCGACCGCGCGGAACAGCTCGACGACCTCGGCGACCTGCGCGGCGCTCGCACTGGCGTTGCCTGCCACCGCAGCCATGCCCGCGCCGATCTGGGCGTTGACGTTGGGCATGACGCGGACGACCGGCTGAGCGGCACCGTGCTCACCAAGGAGCTCTTCGATGCGCGCAAGAGACGTGCCTGCAGCGATCGAGACGACGAGGGTGCCGTTCTCGGCGAGGGCCGTGGCCAGGGGCGGAAGAACCTCGCCGAAGACCTGCGGCTTGATCGCGAGGACAACAGTGTCGACCGCGTCGATCAGCAGCTCGTTGGATTCTGCGACGCGCACGCCCAGCGTCGCGGCGAGTGCTGCCGACGCTGCTCCCTGCGGGTCGAACACGACGACGTCCTCCGGAGAGACGATGCCGCGCTCGACGACTCCTGCGATGATCGCGGACGCCATCGTTCCAGCGCCGATGAAACCGATGGTCATGTCGTGTGCCTCTCCGAGAAGACGTGCGGCGGCCGCCGCGGACATCAGCCTAGGTGCTCGGGGCGCGTCCACGCTGAGGATCTGTGGCTGCGCGCGACATCCACGGGGGCTGGATCGGGACGGGGCACGCCACGGTGTGGGTTGGCGCCCCCGATGTCCGTCGGTGGTGCGACGATGGGTGCCATGAGCGTGGTTCCCGGGTCAGTCCTGTTCGTGTGTCGTCGTAACGGTGGCAAGTCGCCGATGGCGGAAGGTCTCGCGCGTTCCTTCGCGCCAGGTGCGAGCTTTGCGTCCGCGGGGACGGACCCGGGGTCGGGCGTCAACGACGAGTCGGTCGCCGCGCTCGCGGAGGTAGGCGTCGACATGTCGACGCACACCCCCCAGCCGGTCACGGAGAACCTCATTGCTGCGGCCGACGTCGTCGTCGTCCTCGGAGACGAGGCCGACGTCGTGACGCACGATGGCACGCCCGTCGTCCGCTGGGTCCTCGACGAGCCGTCGATGCGCGGCATCGTCGGCATGGAGCGCATGAGGCTCGTGCGCGACGACATCGCTGGCCGGGTGCGCGCCTTGCTCGGGGACGAAGCAGGAGACGCGCCGGCCGCTCCCTCGCGCTCCGACTCGTCAGCTTCTGTTCCAGATCCTGCACCGCAGCAGCGCACGACGAATCCCTATGATGTCGACCTCGACGCGAGTGTCGAGGACACGCTCGAGCGTCTCCCGACGCGTGCTGGACGCCGGGGAGCCTCGCGTCCGGCCCCGCGTGTGCTGCGCGCGGTCGTCACGGGAGCGTCGTCGGGTATCGGCCGCGCAACCGTGACGACGTTGCGCGCTGCGGGGTGGGACGTCTTCGCCCTGGCGCGCCGGGCCGACAAGCTGGACGAGCTTGCCGCGGAGACGGGCGCGACTGCGGTGACGTGCGACGTCACCGATGACGAGTCGGTCGCGACCGCAGTCGAGCGTGTGACCGCGGACGGTCCGCTCAACGCCCTGATCAACGTGGCGGGCGGCGCGCTCGGGGCCGACTCCGTCGCGGAGGCAGACCTTGACCGGTGGCGTCAGATGTACGAGACCAACGTGCTTGGCACGCTCCGCCTCACACGGTCCTTGCTCCCGTCGCTGCGTGCGTCGGGCCGCGGCGACGTCGTCGTCCTCACCTCGACCGCCGCCCACGACACGTACCCGGGCGGGGCCGGCTACGTCGCGGCCAAGCACGCCGAGCGCATCATCGCGAGCACCCTGCGCCTCGAGCTCGTGGGGGAGCCTGTGCGGGTCATCGAGATCGCCCCGGGCATGGTCGCAACAGACGAGTTCTCGCTCGTGAGGTTCGGAGGTGACGCCGAGCGCGCCGCCGCTGTCTACGCGGGCGTCGACGCGCCTCTTGTCGCCGATGATGTGGCCGACGCGATCGTCTGGACCCTCACGCGCCCGCACCACGTCAACATCGACTCGATGATCATCCGGCCGCGCGCGCAAGCGTCGAACACCGTCGTGGCGCGCAACGACGCGTAGAACCCTGCGCTCCGTCTCAGAATTCGGAATATCTCCGCAAGGTCTTCGGGCGCCCCGGGGTCGTCGGGCACCCTCACCCCATGAGCACGAGCCACGCCATGACAACGCAGCGAATGCGCTGCGTCGTCATGCCCGTGACGGCTCCGGCGGTCCTCGCCGGTGCGTGTTGTCGCTGTCGCTGACGACGCACGACCCGCACCCCGACCCGACCCGCGCGCCCCGAGGACCCACCATGCCCGCAACCCTTCTTGCTGCCCCCGCACCGGCTCCGACCGCACCAGCTCCGACCGCACCAGCACCGACGACCGCGGCTGGACCCGTCCGGCCCGCACCCACCCGCAGCATGCCGTCCGTCGGCCTCCCGCCTCACCATCTCCCCGGACGTGAGCTCGTCCGCTCGCTCTTCGGACCAGCGATCGCGACCGTCGAGGAGCTTGTCGCCCGCGACATCGAGGCGTTCACTGCGCGGCGCCTCGCCCGTCACACGAGGGCATCCGGCCCCGCGCAGCACTCGTGACGCTATGATGGCTCCCATAGGCGTTGACCCGGCCATCACCGGTGAGCCTCCGGAAGAAACGGCCGCGCTGCGGCCCGAGTAGAACCGGACGGGAGCGGCCCGTCATAGCCGGTTGAGCGGTTCGTGCACGGCCCGTCGGGCGGGCGCGAACAAGCGGGGTGGTACCGCGGCGGTGACGTCGTCCCTGCAGAAGATGCAGCAGTACGCGACCACCCGCAGGAGAGTTCGTCATGGCTTATCCCCTCCACCGCGACTCCGCCGTTCCGGCGAGCCCAGACCTTCCCGCGCTCGAGCGCGAGGTCCTGGCGTACTGGAACACCGACGGCACGTTCCAGGCCTCGATTGATCAGCGTCCTGCGGGCACGGACGGCGACAACGAGTTCGTCTTCTACGACGGACCTCCCTTCGCCAACGGCTTGCCGCACTACGGCCATCTGCTCACGGGGTACGCGAAGGACGTCGTGCCGCGGTACATGACGATGCGCGGTCGTCGCGTCGAGCGTCGTTTCGGCTGGGACACGCACGGACTCCCGGCTGAGCTCGAGGCCGAGCGGGTCCTCGGGATCACGGACAAGTCCGAGATCGAGGCGATGGGGATCGCCGCGTTCAACGAGGCTTGCCGCACGTCGGTGCTCCGGTACACGAAGGAGTGGCAGGAGTATGTGACGCGCCAGGCGCGCTGGGTCGATTTCGACAACGACTACAAGACGCTCGACGTCACGTACATGGAATCGGTGCTGTGGGCGTTCAAGCGTCTCCACGACAAGGGCCTCGCGTACGAGGGCTATCGGGTGCTGCCGTACTGCTGGCGTGACGAGACCCCGTTGTCGAACCACGAGCTGCGCATGGACGACGACGTCTACCAGTCGCGTCAGGACCCCGCGCTCACGGTGGGTGTGCGCCTCGAGTCGGGCGAGCTTGCGCTCGTGTGGACGACGACCCCGTGGACGCTTCCGTCGAACCTGGCGATCGCTGTGGGGCCGGACGTCGACTACGTCGTCGTGCGGGCCGGGGAGGGCTCGGTCGTTGCTGGCCAGGAGGTGCTCCTGGGTGCCGCGCGCCTCGGCGCGTATGCGGCTGAGCTCGCGCTGGGCGAGGATCCGCAGGCTGCCGTCGTGCGGAGGGTCCGCGGTGCGGAGCTCGCGGGGCGACGCTACACGCCTCCGTTCGCCTACTTCGCCGACGATGCCGAGAACCCGGCGGCCCACCAGGTGCTGGCAGCGGACTGGGTCTCGACCGAGGACGGCACGGGCCTCGTCCACCTCGCCCCGGCCTTCGGCGAGGACGACAAGGAGGCGTGCGATGCTGCCGGCATCCACCCGGTCGTCCCGATCGATGCCAAGGGCTGCTTCACGTCGCTCGTCCCGGACTACGAGGGCCAGCAGGTCTTCGACGCGAACCCGCTGATCATCCGGGACCTCAAGGACGGCTCCGGCCCGCTCGCTGCGACGCCCGCCGACGAGCGCGCCGTCGTCCTGCGCCACGAGACGTACCAGCACTCCTACCCGCACTGCTGGCGCTGCCGGAACCCGCTCATCTACAAGGCGGTCTCGAGCTGGTTCGTGCGCGTCACGGAGTTCCGCGACCGCATGGTCGAGCTCAACGAAGAGATCACGTGGACGCCTGAGCACATCAAGCACGGCCAGTTCGGCAAGTGGCTGGCCGGCGCCCGTGACTGGTCGATCTCGCGCAACCGCTACTTCGGCACGCCGATCCCGGTGTGGGTCTCTGACGACGCGGCGTTCCCGCGCACGGACGTGTACGGGTCGCTCGCCGAGCTCGAGGCCGACTTCGGTCGTCTCCCGCTGAACGAGGCGGGCGAGCCCGACCTGCACCGTCCGTACATCGACGACCTCGTGCGGCCCAACCCGGACGACCCGTCGGGCAAGGCGATGATGCGCCGCATCCCCGACGTGCTCGACGTGTGGTTCGACTCGGGGTCGATGCCGTTCGCCCAGGTGCACTACCCGTTCGAGAACACGGACTGGTTCGAGCACCACTTCCCGGGTGACTTCATCGTCGAGTACATCGGGCAGACGCGCGGCTGGTTCTACCTGCTGCACGTTCTCTCGACTGCGCTCTTCGACCGTCCCGCGTTCCGCACGGCTGTCTCGCACGGCATCGTGCTCGGCTCTGACGGCCGCAAGATGAGCAAGTCGCTGCGCAACTACCCCGACGTGTCCGAGGTTCTCGACCGGGACGGGTCGGACGCGATGCGCTGGTTCCTCATGTCGAGCCCGATCCTGCGCGGCGGCAACCTCATCGTCACCGAGGACGGGATCCGGGACTCGGTCCGGCAGGTCCTGCTCCCCGTGTGGAGCACGTACTACTTCTTCACGCTGTACGCGGGGGCCGCGCGCGGTGGCGCGGGCTACGAGGCGAGCGCCGTGACGCCCGAGCGCGCAGCAACGCTCGGCGACATGGACCGCTACCTGCTCGCGCGGACGGGTGACCTCGTGCGATCGGTGACGGCACAGCTTGACGCGTACGACATCGCGGGCGCCTGCGAGTCCGTGCGTGACTACCTGGACGCGCTCACGAACTGGTACGTGCGCACGCAGCGTGACCGCTTCTGGGACGAGGACGTCGACGCGTTCGACACGCTGTGGACGGCGCTCGAGTCGTTGGCGCGGGTCATGGCGCCGCTCGCGCCGCTCCTTTCCGAAGAGGTCTGGCGCGGCCTGACGGGTGGCCGTTCCGTCCACCTCGTCGACTGGCCCGTGCTCGTCGACGCGGCAGGTACGGCGACGGATGCCGGCACTGTTCTGGCGGCCGACGACGCACTCGTCGAGGCGATCGACCGCGTGCGTGCCGTCGTGTCATCGAGCCACGCGGTGCGCAAGGCGCACCGCCAGCGGGTGCGTCAGCCCTTGGCCCGGCTCACGGTCGTCGTCGAGGACCCGGCGGCGCTCACGCCGTACGCGGACCTCGTCGCCTCTGAGCTCAATGTCAAGGCGGTCGAGCTCGTGCTGCTCGACGCCGCCTCGGGTGAGAAGTACGGGGTTGCGCAGCGACTGGCTGTCAACGCGCGTGCAGCGGGCCCGCGCCTGGGGCGCGGCGTGCAGGCCGCCATCAAGGCTGCCAAGGCGGGGGACTGGCGCGAGGAGGCCGACGGCACGATCGTCGTCGCCACGCCCGACGGCGACGTTCCGCTCGAGCCGGCCGAGTACGAGCTTGCGACCGTCGTCGGTGACGGCGGCGCGGACGCCGAGGTGGGTGCGGCCGTGCTCGCGGGTGGCGGCTTCGTCGTGCTCGACCTCGCGCTCGACGACGCGCTGCGCGCCGAGGGCGAGGCCCGGGACGTCATCCGCGAGGTTCAGGACGCACGGAAGGCCGCGGGCCTCGACGTCGGCGACCGGATCGCGCTCACGCTCACGCTTCCCGCCGAACGGGTCGCCGCGATCGAGGCGAATCGCGACCTCGTCGCGTCCGAGACGCTTGCCGTCGAGCTCACGGTCGTCACCGGCGAACCGTCCGTGCACGTCGAACGCCGGGGGGAATGATGGCCCGCACCATGACTGAGCCCGAGGGCCGTAGCCCTGAGCTCGCGGCTGTCTACGCCGAGATCGTCGGACGCAACCCCGAGCATGACTTCGAGCCGACGCTCGGACGCGTGCAGCGCGTGTGCGAGCTGCTGGGCGACCCGCAGCGCGCCTTCAAGACGATTCACCTCACGGGGACCAACGGCAAGACGTCGACGGCGCGCATGGTCGAGTCGCTCGTGCGCGAGCAGGGCTTGCGGACGGGTCGGTTCACGAGCCCTCACCTCACAAGCATCACCGAGCGCATCGCGATCGACGGCGAGCCCGTCACCGAGGAGCGCTTCGTCGAGATCTTCCGTGACGTCGAGCCGTACGTGCAGATGGTGGATGCGGAGTCGGAGGCTGCGGGCGGGCCGCGGCTGAGCTTCTTCGAGGTCCTCACGGTCATGGCGTTCGCGGCGTTCGCGGACGCCCCGGTCGACGTCGCGATCATCGAGGTCGGTCTGGGTGGTGCGTGGGACTCGACGAACGTCGTCGACGGCGACGTCGCGGTCATCGCACCGATCGCCATCGACCACGAGCGCTGGCTGGGCCACACGATCACTGAGATCGCGAGGACCAAGGCGGGGATCATCAAGGACGGTGCGACCGTCGTCGTCGCCGACCAGCCCGACGACGCGATGCGCGAGATCATCGACGAGGCAGGCACCCGCGGGGCGCGCCTGGTGCGCGAGGGTCTCGAGCTCGAGGTCGTCCAGCGTCACGTCGCGGTCGGGGGCCAGCTGCTCGACCTGCGGACGCCCGGTGGCCTCTACCAGGAGATCTTCTTGCCCCTGCACGGCGCGCACCAGGCGCACAACGCGCTGCTCGCGCTCGCCGCTGTCGAGGCGCTCGTCACGGGTGGCGCAGCGCTTCCTGCGGCGGTCGTCGAGGCGGGCTTCGGCACGGCGACGTCGCCCGGGCGCCTCGAAGTCGTGCGTTCGAGCCCGACGATCATCGTCGATGCCGCGCACAACCCTGCGGGTGCCGAGGCACTCGTCGAGTCGCTCCACGAGACCTTCGGCCTCACGCGCGTCGTCGCAGTGGTCGCGATCCTCGCTGACAAGGACGCCGAGGGCATTCTCTCCGTCCTTGAGCCGCACGTCGACGAGCTCGTCGTCACCGAGGTGCACTCGGTCCGTGCTACGCCCGCCGAGGAGCTCGGCCAGCTCGCCGACGAGGTCTTCGGGCCTGATCGTGTGCACGTCCTCCCAGACCTCGCCTCTGCTCTCGACACGGCCGCGACCTTGGCGGAGAGTGAGGACACGGTGGGTGTCGGTGCAGGTGCCGGTGTCATCGTCGCAGGCTCGGTCATTCTCGCGGCGGAGGCACGCATCTTGCTCGGACGCTCCTAGGCGACGGCGCCCGGTCCACCCGGGCACCGTGACACGGAGGGTGTGCCATGAAGAAGTTGCTCAACGATCCCGCGAAGGCGGTCGACGAGTCGGTCGAGGGCTTTGGTCTGGCTCACGCCGACCTCGTCGAGATCCACACGGACCCCTTGTACGTTCTGCGGAGGCAGCGCCCGCCGCACGGGACAGTCGCGGTGGTCTCTGGCGGGGGCGCAGGTCACGAGCCGCTGCACGCGGGCTTCGTCGGCGACGGCATGCTCGACGCTGCTGTCCCCGGTGCCATGTTCACGTCGCCGACTCCCGACCAGGTGGGTGCGGCCTTCGTCGCGGCCGACCAGGGCGGTGGCGTGCTCGCGATCGTCAAGAACTACACGGGCGACGTCCTCAACTTTGAGACCGCGGCCGAGCTCGCGGACGCCGACGGGGTCACGGTGCGCACGGTTCTCGTGCACGACGACGTCGCCGTCGAGGACTCTCTCTACACGGCTGGGCGCCGCGGTGTCGGCGGCACGCTCATGGTCGAGAAGATCGCGGGTGCTGCGGCCGCACGCGGCGACGACCTTGACGCCGTGGCCGAGCTTGCCGAGAAGGCGTCGGCGGCTGTGCGGTCGATGGGTGTCGCGCTGTATGCGCCGACGGTCCCGCACGTGGGCCGGCCGAGCTTCGACCTGGCCGACGACGAGATCGAGATCGGTATCGGGATCCACGGCGAGCCGGGGCGTCACCGCATCAAGGCGGCTCCCGCCGACGACATCACGAAGATGCTCCTCGACCCGGTCGTCGAGGACCTGGGCCTGACCGGCGGTGAGAGCGTCCTGCTCTTCGTCAACGGCATGGGTGGGACTCCGTCCTCGGAGCTGTACGTCGTCTACCGCGCCGCTCGTCGCATGCTCGAGGAGCGTGGCATCACGGTCGACCGCTCGCTCGTCGGCTCGTACGTCACCTCGCTCGAGATGCAGGGATGCTCGCTCACGGTCATGCGGCTCGACGACGAGCTGACGAGCCTGTGGGACGCGCCCGTGCACACGCCCGCGCTGCGGTGGTGACCGGGATGCCGAGATCTCTTGACGTGGGGTGGGCGCGTTCCTGGGTCGTCGCCGCCGCGGCGAGCGTCGCGGAGGCAAGGGACGAGCTCACCGAGCTTGACCGGCTCATCGGTGACGCCGACCACGGCTTCAACATGGACCGGGGCTTTCAGGCGGCCGCTGCGAAGGTTGTCGACGTGCCCGCCGAGACGGTCGGCGATGTGCTCAAGAGCGTCGCGATGACGCTCATGTCGACCGTCGGGGGTGCGGCCGGGCCCCTCTACGGCACAGCGTTCCTGCGCGCGGCGAAGGTGACGGCCGTCCCGGAGCTCGGCTCCGCAGAGGTCGTCGCGCTCCTCGAGGCGGGGCTCGAGGGCATCGTCGCGCGCGGCAAGGCTCAGGTGGGAGACAAGACGATGGTCGACGCGTGGACCCCGGCAGCGGAGGCCGCTGTGGCGGCGCACGCCGACGGGGCGAGCCCGACCGACGTGCTTGCGGCGGCGGTGCGCGGTGCTCAGGAGGGCGCCGAGTCGACGATCGCGCTCACGGCGACGAAGGGCCGCGCGAGCTACCTCGGCGAACGCAGCCGCGACCATCTGGACCCGGGGTCGCGGTCCACGGTCCTGCTGCTCGAGGCTGCGCTCGCGGCGGCCGAGGAGTGAGCGCGGTGGAGCGGACCCGGATCGTTCTCGTCTCGCACTCCGACGCACTGGCGCGGGGGCTCTCGGAGCTGGCGGGCCAGATGGCGCCCGACGTCGACATCCACGCGGTCGGAGGCCTGGCTGACGGCTCGCTCGGAACGGACTTCGAGCGGATCGAGGCCGCGGTGACGGGAGCGCCCGGGGAGGTTGTCGTCCTCGCGGACCTCGGCTCGGCGGTTCTCACGACGCAGGCGGTTCTTGAGATCGTCGACGACGACGTCGCGGCGCGGACGCACCTCGTGCCGGGGCCCTTCGTCGAGGGTGCCGTCGCGTGCGCCGTCGCCGCCCAGGGCGGTGCCGACGCGCTCGCGCTCGTCGACGTCGTGCGGGAGGCTGCGGCGGCCGTGGCGCAGGCGGCAGGCGCCGAGCCGGGTGGTGCCGCGGGGCCGGACGTGGCCACCGGGGGCGAGGCGAGCCTGGCTCCGGCGGCCTCGGTCACGCGCACCGTGACCGTCGTCAATCCCTACGGGCTCCACGCGCGGCCCGCGGCCGAGGTCGCCCGCCTCGCGGCGGACCAGCCTGCGAGCGTGATGGTCGGCGGTGTCGACGGGACGAGCGTGCTCGCGCTCATGGCGCTCGGCGTGACGGCGGGCGCCGAGCTCGAGGTGACGGCGAGCGGCGAGGGCGCCGAGCAGGCCGTTGCCGCGATCACGCAGCTCATCAGCTCGGGGTTCGGCGAGACCTGAGTCTCGCGTGCCCGAGGATCCGGGGGCGAGGCCGGGGGAACGTGAGCGCACGGGTATTGTCGGGGCGTGCACGCGTCCTCCGGTCTTCCCGTTCCCGGCCAGCCGATCGAGGCCAAACCCTCTGCTCGTACCCAGTTCACGTCGACGATCCTCGTCCTCGAGGCTTTCGTCGTGCTCTTTGCCTGCTTCGTCGCGATGGGCCTGCAGGGCGTCGCGGGGGCCGGTGCCGACGCAGTCCCTCCGATGTCCGACGCGGCGATCTGGACGTCGGGCGGCGTCCTCATGGCGGTCCTCATCATCTTGTCGCGCGCCGTCGGGAGCCCCGCGGGCCTCGTGGCGGGATCGATCGGGCAGGTCGTCGTTCTTGCGACGGGCTTCGTCGTCCCCATGATGTGGGTCGTCGGCGGGGTCTTCGTCGTGCTCTGGGTGATCTCGGTGCGGCTCGGAGGGCGTATCGACCGCGAGCGTGCCCACTACGACGCAACCCATCCCGACACGGCCCCGTCGGTCTGACGAACGCGCCGGTCAGGCCGCACGTGAGGGACGCGGACGGTAGGGTCGTCCGCATGACTTCTGCGCAGCGCACACTCGTTCTCATCAAGCCCGACGGCGTCTCACGCGGCCTCACGGGTGAGGTCCTGCGTCGGATCGAGGCCAAGGGTTACCGACTCGTCGCGCTCGAGATGCGGACGGCGTCGGTCGCGCTCCTCGAGGAGCACTATGCCGAGCACGCTGGCAAGCCCTTCTACGCGCCGCTCGTCGAGTTCATGAGCTCGGGCCCGCTCGTGGCCGCCGTCGTCGAGGGTCAACGGGTCATCGAGGGCTTCCGCTCCCTCGCGGGGACGACCGACCCGACGACTGCCGCACCCGGAACCGTGCGCGGCGATCTCGGACGCGACTGGGGCCTGCCCGTCGCACAGAACATCGTCCACGGCTCGGATGCACCCGAGTCCGCGGCTCGCGAGATCGGGCTGTGGTTCCCGGGCCTGTGACCCTGCCCCGCTAGGCTCGTCCCGTGCACCTCAAGACGCTCACCCTGCGCGGGTTCAAGAGCTTCGCGTCGGCGACGACGCTGAGCCTCGAACCCGGCATGACGTGCGTCGTCGGCCCGAACGGCTCGGGCAAGTCGAACGTCGTCGACGCGCTCGCGTGGGTCATGGGCGAGCAAGGTGCCAAGACGCTCCGCGGCGGCACGATGGAGGACGTCATCTTCGCGGGGACGTCGGGCCGACCACCGCTCGGCCGCGCCGAGGTGTCGCTGACGATCGACAACACGGACGGCGCCCTGCCGATCGAGTACTCCGAGGTGACGATCACGCGGACCCTGTTCCGTCACGGGGGTTCCGAGTACCAGATCAACGGGGCGCAGTGCCGGCTGCTCGACATCCAGGAGCTGCTCTCGGACTCGGGCCTCGGCCGCGAGATGCACGTCATCGTCGGGCAGGGTCGCCTCGACACGGTGCTGCGCGCGACGCCCGAGGAGCGCCGCGGGTTCATCGAGGAGGCAGCGGGCGTCCTCAAGCACCGCAAGCGCAAAGAGAAGGCGCTGCGCAAGCTCGACTCGATGCAGGGCAACCTCGTGCGTCTGGCGGACCTCACCGCGGAGATCCGTCGGCAGCTGGGCCCCCTCGGCAAGCAAGCCGAGGTCGCGCGACGCGCCCAAGGGGTTCAGACCGACGTGCGCGACGCGCGCGCGAGGCTCCTCGCCGACGACCTCGTCCAGCTGACCTCGACCGTCGAGCAGGAGCTCGCCGACGAGACCGCGTTGCGTGAGCAGACCGAGCTCGTCGAGCGTGAGCTCGCGCAGGCGCGCGCCGAGCTCGCCGGGCTCGAGGCCGAGGCCGCGCAGGCCGCGCCGCAGCTCACCCAGATCGCCGAGACCTGGTACCGCCTGTCCGCATTGCGTGAACGCCTGCGTGGCACCCAGCAGCTGGCGACCGAACGCGTGCGCCTTCTCGGGACCCCGGAGACGCCCGAGCGCCGTGAGGACCCGCGCGCGCTCGAGGAGCAGGCGCGGCGCGTGCGGGAGTCCGAGGCCGAGCTGCAGGCCGAGGTGCGCGCGGCGCGGGCGAGCCTCGATGCTGCGGCCGCGACGCGGACGGAGGCAGAAGAGGCCGCTCAGTCGGCCGAACGCGAGGTGGCCTCGCTCCTGCGAAGCGCTGCCGACCGGCGTGAGGGGCTCGCACGGCTCGCGGGGCAGGTGGCCGCGAAGCGTTCGCGCGCGGAGGCGCGCGCTGCTGAGATCGACCGTCTGCGAGGAGCCGCCGACGCGGCTCGGGCCCGCGGCGCGCTCGCGTCGGGCGAGCTGGAGCTCCTCGAGTCGGAGGTCGAGGGCGCGCAGGACGGGGAGGAAGACCTCGACTCGGCGCACGAGGCTGCGACGCTCGCGCTTGAGACGGCGCGGGCAGAGCTTGAGGAGCTCAAGGAACGACGCGGCGCTGCTCGCCAGGAGGCGATCGCGGCGCGCGCCCGTATCGAGACGCTCGAGCTGAGCCTGGACCGCCGCGACGCGGTCGGCGCCGTCCTTGCGTCGGAGGACGATGCGCTCGCCGAGGTCGTCGGCTCGCTCGCCGCGCTCCTCACGGTCGAGCCGGGGTACGAGGAGGCGGTGGCGGCGGCGCTCGGACCGGCGGCGGACGCGCTCGTCGTCGCGTCGCTCGGCGGTGCGATCGACGTCGTGCGGTGGCTGCGCACGGACGACCTCGGCCGGGCGAGCGTCGTCGTCGCGGGCGCTCCGGCGCCACCGGTGACGAGCGGCGAGGCCGTCCCCGACGGCGTCGTGGCGCTGAGCGACGTCGTGACAACAACCGCGGCCCTCCACGGTTCGGTGCGCACGCTTCTTGCGGGGCACGTCGTCGTCGACGACCTGGCCGCGGCTCGCGGCGTCGTCGCAGCGCGCCCCGACCTCGTCGCGGTGACGCGCTCGGGCGACGTGCTCGGAGCCGTGCGTGCGTTCGGCGGCTCGGCCGCAGCGCCATCCGTGCTCCACCTCCAGGCGGCGCTCGAGGCGTCGCGCGGCGTGCTCGCGGAGGCCGAACGACGTGAGACTGACGCGATCGCGCAGATCGAAGGCGCAGCCGAGCGGGAGCGCGAGGCGGCACGTCTCTACGCCGAGACCCTTGACCGCCTCCACGAGTCGGATGCTGCGATCGCGGCGATCGCCGAGCAGCTCGGACACCTCGGCGCGGGGGTGCGTGCGGCGCAGGCGGAGGCCGAGCGCGCCGAGGACGCGCTCGCCCGGGCCACGGCCGACCTCGCCGTCGAACAGGCCGAGCACGTGGCTCTCGTGGCGAGGCTCGAGGCCGCCGAGGCTGAGCCGTCGAGCTCCGATGACGCTGCCCGGGCCGCGGTCGAGGCGCGTGATGCCGCCCAGAGCCGGGCGAGCCAGTTGCGTTCGGTTGAGACGGAGGCGCGTCTCGCGCTGCGTACCGCCGAGGAGCGTGCGCGTGCGCTCGGTGGGCGGGCCGCTGCGCTCGACCGTGCCGCTGCGGCGGAGCGCCAGGCAGCCCAGAAGGCTGCGCGGCTCGCCCTGCGCCGCGCCGCGCAGGCACAGCGCGCGCAGGCCGTCGCGACGGGGGCGGCCCTTGCGGTCCGTGCGGCCGACGAGTCGCTCGCCGCCGCGACCGGCGCGCGCGAGCAGGCTGAGGCGGAGCGCAGCGCACGTGAGGGGAACCTCGCCGCGACGCGCGCCCGGGTCGAGGCCTGTTCCGGGCGCCTGCGTGAGCTGACCGACGTCGCGCACCGCGACGAGCTCGCGCGCGCGCAGCAGATGCTGCGCATCGAGCAGCTCCACGAGCGAGCGATCGCCGAGCTCGGTCTCGCACCCGAGGTGCTCGCGGCCGAGTACGGTCCCGACCGCCCGATCGCTGTCCTCACCGACTCCGGGGAGCCCGCGCTCGACGAGGACGGTCAGCAGGTGACGCGGCCTTACGTTCGCGCGGAGCAGGAGAAGCGACTCGCTCGGGCGCAGCGCGACCTCGCGCGGCTCGGGCGCGTCAACCCGCTTGCGCTCGAGGAGTTCGCCGCGCTCGAGGAACGTCACCAGTTTCTCGTCGAGCAGCTCGACGACCTCAAGCGGTCGCGCGCCGACCTCATGCAGATCGTCAAGGAGATCGACGAGCGCGTCGAGCGTGTCTTCGCGGACGCGTTCCGGGACACGGCCGTCCAGTTCGAGCGTGTTTTTGCACGGGTGTTCCCCGGTGGCGAGGGACGCCTCGTCCTCACTGACCCGGAGAGCATGCTGACGACAGGGATCGAGGTCGAAGCCCGCCCCGCGGGCAAGAAGGTCAAGCGACTCTCGCTGCTCTCGGGAGGGGAGCGGTCGCTCACGGCTGTTGCACTTCTCGTCGCGATCTTCAAGGCGCGTCCGAGCCCGTTCTACGTCATGGACGAGGTCGAGGCGGCGCTCGACGACACGAACCTCGGCCGTCTGCTCGAGATCTTCCGCGAGCTGCAGGAGGAGTCCCAGATCATCGTCGTTACGCACCAGAAGCGCACGATGGAGATCGCCGACGCGCTCTACGGGGTGACGATGCGCGACGGAGTGACGACGGTCGTCAGTCAGCGGCTGCGCGAGGACGTCGCCTGACCTAGATCGTCGGCCGGTCCGAGTGAACGCCGGTAAAGATTGTGTGGTGAACGCGGGCGGCTTGGTCGTGCGCGGCGTCGTGCGCACTGCAGGGGACTCACACTGAGGATGTGCCTGAGTACCTGCTGATCTTCGTTGTTGCCCTTGTCGCCGCGGGCGTCGTCATCGCTGCGGCGGCCTTCGTGACGACCGAACGCTTCGGCGTGGGCCGCGGTTCGCGCGGCCTGCGACAGGACACGCGCCGGGCCTGGGACGTCGTGCGGCGGCGTCGCCCCCTCACGACGCCCGCCGAGAACTCCGACCTCGAGCGAGTCGTGAGCGCAGAGCCCGTCGAGACGACCATGGACGACTTCTTCTCCGCGAACCTCACCGCAGGAACCGGCTACCTCGACGCCGAGGTTCTCGTCGACCGCGTCGGCCGGGCAGCGAGTGCGGCCCGCGCAGCGACGAGCCGCAGCGCCCGCTCGGGCGACTGAGGCGCCCCCGCGTCCGTCGCCCGGCCGCGGCGTGTGCCACGCCCGCGATGACCTGAGAGACTAGCGTCATGCTCGAGAACCTCTGGATCTGGATCGTCCTTGGCGTCGTCCTGCTCGGACTCGCGACCGGTGCCGCGCTGCTCGCGCCGCGCCTCGGTCGCCGCTCGCGGGCTTCCCGCCTGCCCGAACGGCCCACGGGGGCGCAGGCTCCGACCGCGACAGTCGACGACCGCCCCGGTGCCGATGACGACGCGATCGCGACGCCCGCACCGACCCTCCCCGAGGCGTCCGACGCCGCCCTGGCACCGACGCTCGACATCCCCGAGCCGGTCACGGGACGTCTCGCCCGCCTGCGCGCGCGCCTCGCGCGTTCCGGTTCGCCGCTCGGCGCGCGCCTGCTCGCCGTGCTCTCGCGCGACCACCTCTCCGAGGACGACTGGGACGAGCTTGAGGAGCTGCTCCTGCTCGCGGACGTCGGCGCCGGCCCGTCCGCCGAGCTCATCGACGCGCTGCGCACGCAGGTCCGCATCAACGGGGTCTCGGACCCCGCCCAGGTGCGCGCGATGCTCCGTGCCGCGCTGCTCGACCTCGTCGACCCGAGCCTCGACCGCACGCTCGCGACCGAGGCCCGCCTCGGTGAGGACGGCGCGCGTGTCCCGTCCGTCGTGCTCGTCGTCGGGGTCAATGGCACCGGCAAGACGACGACCGTCGGCAAGCTCGCCCGCGTCCTCGTCGCGGAGGGCTCCGAGGTCGTTCTTGGTGCCGCCGACACGTTCCGTGCCGCAGCCGCCGACCAGCTCGAGACGTGGGGCTCACGCGTCGGGGTGCCGGTCGTCCGTTCTGCCAAGGACGGAGCCGACCCCGCGGCCGTCGCGTTCGACGCGGTGCGGCGCGGACGGACCGAGGGCGTCGACGTCGTTCTCGTCGACACCGCGGGCCGCCTGCAGAACAAGTCGGGGCTCATGGACGAGCTCGGCAAGATCCGCCGTGTCATCGAGAAGGAAGCGCCGTTGAGCGAGGTCCTGCTCGTGCTCGACGCGACGACGGGCCAGAACGGCCTCATGCAGGCGCGGGTCTTCGGTGAGGTCGCGGGCGTCACCGGCATCGTCCTGACGAAGCTCGACGGAACCGCCAAGGGCGGGATTGTCGTGGCCGTGCAGCGTGAGCTCGGCGTGCCCGTCAAGCTCGTCGGCCTCGGTGAGGGCCCCGACGACCTCGCGCCGTTCGAGCCCGAGGCGTTCGTCGACGGGCTGCTCGGCGACTGACCCCGGCGCGCACGACGTCGATCCGGCTCGCCGAAACACAAAGTTCACGTGGCGTCGCTCGACGTCACACGCGTGGAACATCGATCGTCTGTCGTTGAAACGTGCGACCGCGAGTGTTGATCCCGGGCCGGCCGAGGGGCTGGCGTTGGGAGAACGTCATGGAATTCGACACTGGAGCGGCCGCGTGGATGCTCATGTCAGCATCGCTCGTGCTGCTCATGACGCCCGGGCTTGCCTTCTTCTACGGAGGCATGGTCCGGAGCAAGTCCGTGCTCAACATGATGATGATGTCGTTCGGTGCCATGGGCAGCATCGGCGTCATCTACGTCCTGTGGGGCTGGTCGATGTCATACGGGTCGAGCGTGCTCGGCCTGTTCGGAAACCCGGGTGACCAGTTCGGCCTCGTCGGCACCCTGCAGGACGGGACGGGGGCGTGGATCGCCGGGGTGGGCAACTACCCGCAGGTGATCGACGTCGCCTTCCAGGTGACCTTCGCGATCATCACGACCGCGCTCATCTCGGGTGCGATCGCCGACCGCGTGAAGTTCGGTTCGTGGATGGTCTTCGTGCCGCTGTGGGTCACGCTCGCGTACTTCCCGATGGCCCACATGGTGTGGGGCGGCGGCTTGCTCTCGGGCTCCGAGGAGGGTCTCGCAGCCAAGATCTTCGGCGTCGTCGAGGGCGCCGCCGCGGTCGCTCCCGTCGACTTCGCGGGCGGCACGGTCGTCCACATCAACGCGGGTGTCGCGGGCCTTGTGCTCGCGCTCATCATCGGCAAGCGCAAGGGGTTCGGAACCGAACCGATGCGTCCGCACAACCTGCCGTTCGTCATGCTCGGTGCCGCGCTGCTGTGGTTCGGCTGGTTCGGGTTCAACGCGGGCTCGGCGTTCGCGGCGGACGGTGGCGCCGGCCTCGCCTGGGTCAACACGACGTCGGCTGCCTCCGCGGCGATCTGCGGCTGGCTCGTCGTCGAGAAGTTCCGTGATGGGCACGCGACATCGCTCGGTGCCGCGTCCGGCATCGTCGCAGGTCTTGTCGCCGTCACCCCGGCTGCCGGCGTGCTCACACCCGTGACCTCGCTCGTGCTCGGTGCGGTCGCCGGAGCGTGCTGTGCCCTGGCGGTCGGTCTCAAGTACCGCTTCGGCTTCGACGACTCGCTCGACGTCGTCGGGGTCCACCTCGTCGGTGGCCTCGTCGGAACCGTGGGGATTGGCTTCCTCGCCTCCGAGGGCGGACTCCTCTTCGGTGACGGTGCCCAGCTGCTCGTCATCCAGATCGTCATTGCGCTCGCGGCGATCCTCGTCTCCGGTGTCGTCACGGCCGTTGTGGGCTACGGCATCAGGCGCACGATTGGTTGGAGGGTTGCGGACGACGTCGAGGTCGGGGGAATCGACCTGGCCGAGCACGGCGAGCAGGCGTACGAGACGATCGGCTCCGGCCGAGTGATCCGAGAGGCGTAACCATCATGAAGCTTGTCACAGGAGTGATTCAGCCCCACCGTCTCGACGAGGTGAAGAAGGCGATCGACGCTGCGGGAGTCCGCGGCATGACGGTGAGCGAGGCCAGCGGCTACGGCCGTCAGAAGGGCCACACCGAGGTGTATCGGGGTGCGGAGTACACGGTCGACCTCGTGCCCAAGGTGCGTGTCGAGCTCGTCGTGGACGACGCGGTGGCCGCGACCGTCGTCGATGCGATCGTCGCGGCCGCTCAGACGGGCCGCATCGGTGACGGCAAGGTGTGGGTCGTGCCGGTCGAGGACGTCGTGCGCGTCCGCACCGGTGAGTCCGGCTCCGACGCTCTCTGATCGGAGCCGCGGTGCACGACGACGCCGCTGAGGCCGGGGTCGCGCGGGAACCGCAGGTCCCGCACCCTGCTGGGGTGCGGGACCTGCGGTCCTTCCGTCTGGGCCTGTGGCGCTCGGCTCCGCGTCCGCTCACCGTCGGGGCCTCGCAGGTGCTGCGTGCGCGTGCGTCGGAGGCGACGTGCGCGGTGCTCCGCGGGCTGTGGGACGAGGCTCTCGAGGGCGACAGTGGTGAGGGCCTCGCCCTCGCGGCTGTGGGTTCGCTCGCCCGTGGTCAGGCGGGGCCGTGCTCGGACCTCGACCTCGTGCTCGTGCACGAGGGGCGGGGGACGGACGGCGCGCGGCTGCGCCGCATCGCGGAGCGTCTGTGGTACCCCCTGTGGGACTCGGGCCTCGAGGTTGATCACGCGGTGCGGTCGCTCGCGCAGTGCCGACGGGTCGCGACGGTCGACGTGCCGGCGGTCGTCGGGATGCTCGAGACTCGTCACGTCGCCGGGGATGCCGCGGTGACGGCGCGCGCGGCCTCGGCGGTCCTGGCGGACTGGCGGGGAGCGGTGCGGCGCCGTCTGCCCGAGCTGCTGGCCTCGATGAAGGAGCGCGCAGATCGGGCAGGGGAGCTCGCCTACCTCGTCGAACCTGATCTCAAGGAGGCGCGAGGCGGTTTGCGGGACGCGACGGTGCTTGCCGCTCTTGCGGCGTCCTGGGTGACGGACCGACCTCATGGCGATGTCGATGCGGCCGTGAGCCGCGTGCTCACGGTGCGTGACGCGCTCGCGGCGGTGACGGGGCGCCCGACGAACCTGCTTCTCGCGGCCGACCAGCCGGAGGTTGCGCGGGTTCTCGGTTGTGCCGACGCTGACGAGGGGGAGGACGGCGTGCTCGCGGCGACCGACGACCTGCTGTCGGGGCTTGCCGAGTCGGGACGCATCGTCACGGAGGCGCTCGAGACGACGGCGCGTCGGGCGCGGCATGCGCTCACCCGCACGGTTGTCCTGGGTCCGCGTGTCGTCCGTGGGCGGCGGGTCGCGCCCCGGCTGAGGGCTGTGGCCGACGGTCTCGTCGAGTTCGACGGTGAGCTTGTCCTGGCGGCCGACGCGCAGCCCGCGCTCGATCCGCTGCTCGCGTTGCGTGCGGCGGCGACGTCGGTGAGGACGGGTCTTCCTCTTTCTCCCGTCACGGCGCGCAACCTCGTCGCGTGCCCTCCTGTGCCCGAGCCGTGGCCCGAGCCTGCGCGTCGGCATCTGCTGGCCGTGCTCGGAGCGCGTGAGGCGTGCCTGTCGGTGTGGGAGTCGCTCGATCTTGCCGGAGTCGTGACGACGTGGATCCCGGAGTGGGCGGGTGTGCGCAACCGTCCGCAGCGCTCGCCCGTGCACCGGCACACGGTCGATCGTCATCTCCTCGAGGTCGTCGCGCACGCAGGGCGGGTCGAGGGTCTGACGCGTCCTGAGCGCTCGAGGCTCCTGCTCGCCTCGCTCCTGCACGACATCGGCAAGCGTGCGGGGGTCGCCGACCACTCGGTGGGTGGGGCCGCGCTCGTTCCCCAGATCCTTCACCGGTGCGGGTTCGAGGATGGTCTCGTCGCCGATGTCACCCTTCTCGTGAGGGAACACCTCACGCTCGCGCACCTGGCGACGAGCGCGGACCCTCATGACGCCGCGACGCTCACGCAGCTGTGCGAGGCGGTGGCTGGACGCGCCGACCTGCTGCGGGTCCTGCGCGCTCTTACGGAGGCTGATGCGTCGTCCCTGGGGCCTCACGGATGGACGGCGTGGCGCTCGAGCCTCGTCGATGACCTCACCGTGAGGGGCCTGGCCGTGCTGGACGGGTAGGCTGGCGCCTGACCTACAGCCCCGTGATCGTGAGGGATGCCCCGGTGTTCGCCACCCTGTCCGACCGTCTGACATCGACGTTCAAGAACCTCCGCTCGCGCGGACGCCTCACTGAGGCGGACATCGACGCGACCGTGCGCGAGATTCGGCGCGCCCTCCTTGATGCCGATGTCGCGGTCCCCGTCGTGCGGGAGTTCGTCGGTGCGGTGCGCGAGCGCGCGCTCTCCGCCGAGGTCTCGGGCGCGCTCAACCCCGCCCAGCAGATCGTGAAGATCGTCAACGAGGAGCTCGTGAGCATCCTCGGCGGCGAGGGCCAGCGTGGCCTCACCCTCGCGAAGACCCCGCCGACCGTCATCATGCTCGCGGGTCTCCAGGGTGCCGGTAAGACGACGCTCGCGGGCAAGCTGGCCCTCCACCTCAAGGAGAAGGGCCACACCCCGCTCCTTGTCGCGGCTGACCTCCAGCGGCCCAACGCGGTGACGCAGCTCCAGGTCGTGGGCGAGCGCGCGGGTGCGCCCGTGTACGCGCCGCACCCGGGCGTGGCGGGCGAGGACGAGGTCCCGACGGGCGACCCGGTCGCGGTGGCGCGGGCGGGCGTCGAGACGGCGCGTTCGCGTCAGCACGACGTCGTCATCATCGACACGGCCGGACGCCTCGGCGTCGACGCCGAGCTCATGACGCAGGCACGTGACATCCGTGACGCGACGCAGCCCGACGAGGTGCTCTTCGTCATCGACGCGATGATCGGTCAGGACGCGGTGGCCACGGCGAACGCGTTCGCCGAGGGCGTCGACTTCACGGGAGTCGTGCTCTCGAAGCTCGACGGTGACGCCCGCGGTGGTGCGGCGCTCTCGGTCGCGCGCGTCACGGGCCGTCCCATCCTCTTTGCGTCGACCGGTGAGAAGCTCACCGACTTCGAGGCGTTCCACCCTGACCGCATGGCGTCGCGCATCCTCGACATGGGTGACGTGCTCACGCTCATCGAGCAGGCCGAGAAGGCGTTCGACGCCGAGCAGGCCGAGAAGATGGCGTCGAAGCTTGCGCAGGGCGACGACTTCACGCTCGAGGACTTCCTCTCGCAGATGCAGGCCATGCGCTCGATGGGCTCGATGAAGAAGATGCTCGGCATGCTCCCGGGCATGGGCCAGATGCGCGAGGCGCTCGACAACTTCGATGAGCGTGAGGTCGACCGGGTCGAGGCGATCGTGCGCTCGATGACCCCGGGCGAGCGCCGTAACCACAAGATCATCAACGGCTCGCGCCGGGCGCGTATCGCCAAGGGGGCAGGCACGACGCCGTCGGCCATCAACCAGCTCCTCGAGCGTTTCGAGGGAGCTCAGAAGATGATGAAGCAGATGGCGCGCGGAGGCGGCATGGGCATGCCCGGCATGGGCGCCCTGCCGGGCATGGGTGGCAAGAAGTCGAAGGGTCGCTCGCAGGCTCCGGCTCGCAAGAAGGGCCGCTCGGGCAACCCCGCGAAGCGCGCTCAGCAAGAGTCTGGTGCTGTGTCGTCGGCGCCCTCAGGGTCTGCGTTCGGGCTCGGCGGCGCCGCGTCGAGCGATGCTGCACCGGACATGGACGAGCTGCGCAAGCTGCTCGGCGGCTGAGCAGGGCGTCCGGCGGGCTGGGTCGACCGGCACGGAGGAGGGAGGCGGCGTGGAGGTTCTCCACCTTGCGGGTCCGGTGCGGCTCGGTGACGACGACGTGCGCCCCGAGGCGTGGGTCGTGGGCGGGCGCCTGACGTTCGACCGGCCGGCGGCAGCTGCGACGCGCATCGACGGGTGGGCGGTCCCCGGCCTCGTCGACGTCCACTGCCACATCGGGTTGGACGCGGCCGGTGCGACGAGCCGCGAGACGGCGCGCGCGCAGGCGCTCGCCGACCGCGACGCGGGCGTCCTCCTCGTGCGGGACGCGGGCTCGCCGCTCGAGACCGCGTGGGTCCACGACGAGCACGACCTGCCTCGCCTCGTGCGTTGCGGGACTCACCTCGCGCTCCCCAAGCGCTATCTGCGCGGCTACGGGCGCGAGCTGTCCGACGTCTCGGAGCTGCCGGGCGCGGTGGCCGAGGAGGCCGGGCGCGGGGACGGCTGGGTCAAGGTCGTCGCCGACTGGATCGAGCGGTCGGAGGGGAGAGCCGCCGACCTGCGCGCGCTGTGGCCCGACGACATCCTCGCGGATGCCGTCGCGCGGGCGCACGCGGCCGGTGCGCGCGTCACGGCGCACACCTTCGCGGAAGAGTCCCTTGCGGGCTTGCTCGCGGCCGGGGTCGACTGCCTCGAGCACGGCACGGGTCTGACCGCCTCGATGATCGACGAGGTTGCGGCGCGAGGCATCGCCGTGACGCCGACGCTCCTGCAGGTCGAGCGCTTCGACTCGATCGCTCGGCAGGCTGACGAGCGCTACCCGGTCTATGCGGCGCACATGCGCCGCATGCACGCACGCCGCTACGACCACGTGCGTGACCTCCTCGACGCGGGCGTGCGCCTTCTTGTCGGGACGGACGCGGGGGGCACGATCGCTCACGGCAGCATCGCGGCGGAGTGCGCCGAGCTCGCCGCTGCGGGCATGGCGCCGCTCGACGTCCTTGCGGCTGCGAGCTGGCGCACCCGGGACTACCTCGGTGCCGAGCCGATGGGGGAGGGCTCCGGCGCCGACCTCGTCGTCTTCCCCGCCGACCCGACGCTCGATACAGCGGTCCTTGCGGCCCCGAGCGCCGTCGTCCTCCGCGGCCGCCGAGTGCGCTGAGGGGGACGCGAGCGGGCCGGACCGTGCGTCGACAGCCTGAGGAACCCTGGTCGTGACGCCCGTGAGTCGAGCGCCGCACGGGTGTGGCGCGTCCCACGGTTGGACCAGTGCCCTGCGTCTGGCAGAATGGTGCGCTGTACTCGGTGTGCCCGGCCCCTCTCTCCGTGCAACGCCGCGTCCTGGACGCTCACGTACTCCGGCCCCACCGGTGTGCACGAGGGTCCGCACCCACACGAACCAGGAGAGACCACACAGTGGCCACCAAGATCCGCCTCAAGCGCTTCGGCAAGATGCGCTCCCCGTTCTACCGTGTCGTCGTCGCCGACTCGCGCACCAAGCGTGACGGCCGCGTCATCGAGGAGATCGGCAAGTACCACCCGACCGAGGAGCCTTCGCTCATCGAGATCGACTCCGAGCGTGCACAGTACTGGCTCGGCGTCGGCGCACAGCCGACCGAGCAGGTCGCCGTGCTCCTCAAGATCACGGGTGACTGGCAGAAGTTCAAGGGCCTCCCGGGCGCCGAGGGCACGCTGCGCGTCAAGGGCGACAAGGTCGACCCCGCCGCCGCGATCGCTGCCGCCGCTGAGCAGGCCGAGAAGGTCAAGGCCAAGGCCGCTGAGGCCAAGGCTGCTGCCGCTGCCCCGGCTGAGGCCCCCGCTGACGAGGCTCCCGCGGAGGAGTCCTCGGAGGAGCAGGCCTGATGCTCGCCGACGCTCTGGAGCACCTTGTCCGCGGCATCGTGGACAACCCCGACGACGTTGAGGTCAAGGCCAAGGCGACGCGCCGTGGCGACCTGCTCGAGGTTCGGGTCAATCCCGAGGACCTCGGTCGCGTCATCGGACGCTCCGGGCGCACCGCGCGCGCGCTGCGTACGGTCGTCGGCGCTCTTGCCGACGAGCCCGTCCGCGTTGACGTCGTTGACGTCGACCGCCGCTGAGACGCGCACCACGAGTCACACCACGTCAGGCCCGGCCCACAAGGGCCGGGCCTGACGTGTCCCCCGAACGACCGGAGTTCATATGACCCGCCAGCGCCTCACCGTCGCCCGACTCGGCAAGCCCCACGGGCTCCGGGGCGAGATCGCGCTTGACCTGCGCACCGACATCCCCGACGAGCGGTTCGTCGACGGGGCGGTCTTCGAGACGGTCCCGCCCGGTGCGGGTCCGCTCACGATCGAGTACACGCGCAGCTCGGGTGGCCGGTGGTATGCGGCATTCGTTGAGATCGGGGACCGCACGGGCGCCGAGGAGGCGCGCGGGACCGAGCTCGTCGTCCAGGTTGACGACTCCGACGAGGAAGACGCGTGGTACCCCCACGAGCTCGTCGGCCTGCGCGCCGAGCTCGAGGACGGCACGCTCGTCGGGACGGTCAAGGGCCTCGAGCTCGGGCCGGCTCACGACCTGCTCGTCATCCTCGAGACGGGCGGTGAGCGCACGCTCGTGCCGTTCGTGCGTGCGATCGTGCCGACCGTCGACGTCGCGGGCGGACGTGTCGTCCTCACGCCCCCGGGCGGCCTCCTCGCCTCCGACGCCGCGAACCTCGAGGTTGTCCCGCCCACGCCAGGCTCGTCCGACGACGAGGAGCGCTGAGCGTGCGCATCGACGTCGTCTCGATCTTCCCGACGTACCTCGACGTGCTCAACCTCTCGCTCGTCGGAAAGGCACGCACCGCGGGCCTGCTCGACCTGGACGTGCACGACCTGCGCGACTGGGCCCACGACCGCCACCGCACGGTCGACGACACGCCCGCCGGTGGCGGCGCCGGCATGGTCATGCGACCCGACGTGTGGGGCGCGGCTCTCGACGACGTCCTCACCGAGGGTGCGACGCTCGTCGTGCCGACTCCCTCGGGCCCCTCGTTCACGCAGCGGACCGCTGAGGACTGGGCGACGCGCGGACAGCTGGTGTTCGCGTGCGGGCGCTACGAGGGGATCGACGCGCGTGTCGCCGAGCACTTCCGGACCCGCGGCGTGCAGGTCGAGGAGGCCTCGATCGGTGACTACGTCCTCAACGGCGGCGAGGTTGCGGCGCTCGTCATGATCGAGGCCGTCGCACGGCTCCTGCCCGGAGTTCTCGGCAATGCCGAGTCGGTCGTCGAGGAGTCGCACTCGGCCGAGGGGCTTCTCGAGTACCCCGTCTACACCCGGCCGGTCGAGTGGGAAGGTCTGGCCATCCCCGACGTTCTCCAGTCCGGCCATCATGGCAAGGTCGCGCGCTGGCGTCGCGATCAGGCACTCGCGCGGACGGCCGAGCGTCGTCCCGACATGGTGGCGGCGCTCGATCCCGCTCGGCTCGACAAGCGCGACCGAGCGACGCTCGGTGAGCTCGGCTGGTGGGTCCACGCGGACGGCGTGCGTCCAGCCGGTCACTAGCAGCCCGGACGTGATGGTCGGCACGGCCTGGGTCGTTTCCGCAGCAGGGCCGCGGTGTGGCAGAATAGGGCGTTGGTGCGCGCTGGCCTCTGCCACAGGGGAGAGCCATTCGCCACGGCGGGCTTGCCCGTCACGCACCACCCCATCGACAGACGGGCCACTCGCGGGCCCACGATCACGTCCCTGACCTGTGGCAGGACGAGGAGTTCTCATGCACATTCTTGACTCCGTCGACGCAGCCCAGCTGCGCACCGACATCCCGCTCTTCCGCGCCGGTGACACCCTCAAGGTCAACGTCAAGGTCGTCGAGGGCACGCGCTCGCGCGTCCAGGTGTTCCAGGGCATCGTCATCGCGCGTCGCAACGGCGGCATCCGCGAGACGTTCACGATCCGCAAGGTCTCGTTCGGCGTCGGCGTCGAGCGTACGTTCCCGGTGAACTCGCCCTCGATCGAGTCGATCGAGGTCCTCACGCGCGGTGACGTGCGTCGCGCCAAGCTCTACTACCTCCGCAAGCTCCGCGGCAAGGCCGCGCGCATCAAGGAGAAGCGCGACTTCGGGCCCAAGGCCTGAGCCTCACGCAACCATCCCGAGGGCGGGCGACCACACCGGTCGCCCGCCCTCGGGCGTCCCCGGACGGCGCGCCCGAGGGCGAGCGCGACCGCGCACGGGGACGCACACGATGTGGGTCAGTTCGGCCCAGCAGCGAGAAGGTGGGACAGTGGACCCCGTGATCGATGAGAACGACATCCGCGCGACCCCCGAGGACGAGGGCGCCCCCGCACGCGCGGACGCGAGGCGCCCGCGTGGTGCCTCACGCCCCCGGTCGCGCCTCATGGCGACGGTGAGAGAGACGGTCATCATCCTCGTCTCGGCGCTCGTGCTCTCGTTCGTCGTCAAGACCTTCCTCGTGCAGCCGTTCATGATCCCGTCGGAGTCGATGGAAGACACCCTCGTCGCGGGCGACCGCGTCCTGGTCTCAAAGCTCACGCCGGGTCCGTTCGACATCTCCCGCGGCGACGTCGTGGTCTTCAAAGACCCCGGGGGGTGGCTCGACGGCGTCGCGGTGAGCCGTGCCGACAACATGCCGACGTGGCTGAGCACGCCGCTGACGATCGTCGGCCTGCGCCCGCAGGACGCGGGCGAGCACCTCATCAAACGGGTCGTCGGTCTTCCCGGCGACACGGTGACGTGCTGCACGGACGGCGGGCAGGTCTCGGTCAACGGGGTCCCGCTCGAGGAGTCGTCGTACCTCGCCGCCGGTGCTGTCCCGAGCCAGACGGAATTCGACGTGACGGTGCCGGACGGGAACCTCTGGGTTCTGGGGGACAACAGGCAGCACTCGGGTGACTCGCGCTTCAACGGAGGCAGTCGTGGCGGGGGCTTCGTCCCGATCGACAACGTCGTCGGTGTGGCGTTCGCGAAGGTCTGGCCGATCGACCGCGTCTCCCTCATGCGTAACCCCGGCGACGTCTTCGCTGACGTCCCTGCTCCGACCCCGTGAGGGTTCCTCCGGACGTCGCGACCGAGTCCGCGTGGCTCGTCGAAGGCGTCGAGGTCATCGCCGGCATGGACGAGGTCGGCCGCGGGGCGCTGGCCGGTCCGGTCACGGTGGGCTGCGCGGTCGTGTCCGTCGCGACGCTCGAGGTCCCCTTCCCGCAGGGCCTCACGGACTCCAAGCTGCTGAGCGCGCCCGCGCGCGAGCGCATCGAGCCCGCCGTCGCGGGGTGGGTGCTCGCATGGGGCGTCGGGCATGCATCGCCCGCAGAGATCGACGCATACGGCATCATCGTCGCGCTGCGCACGGCCGGGCGCCGCGCGCTCCGTGCGGCGCAGGTGACGGGACCGGCCGTGCGCGCGGTCCTGCTCGACGGTTCTCACGACTGGCTCTCGGAGCCGCGTGAGGACCTCTTCGCCATGGGGGCGCTCGAGCCTGTCGCGCCCGAGCCCGACGACGGCGTCGAGCGGGAGGTGCGTACCGTGGTGAAGGGGGATCTCCGGTGCGCGTCGATCTCGGCGGCGAGCGTGCTCGCGAAGCAGTCGCGCGACCGGCTCATGGCCCAGGCCGCGTTGCGGCAGCCTGGCTACGGCTGGGCGCAGAACAAGGGGTATGGCTCGGCCGCGCACCTCGCGGAGATCAGGCGGGTCGGACCGTCGGACGAGCACCGGCGGTCGTGGCGGCTGCCCGAGCGTGAGGCGGTCCTCGACGCGGTCGGTGATGGGGGATGATGGACGCGTGAGTGCAGAAGACCTTGAGAACTACGAGACAGACATGGAGCTGGCGCTCTACCGGGAGTACCGGGATGTCGTCGGCCTGTTCTCTTACGTCGTCGAGACGGAGCGACGTTTCTACCTCGCCAACCAGGTCGACCTGCAGGTGCGGTCGGCTGCGGGTGAGGTCTACTTCGAGCTGACGCTCGCCGACGCGTGGGTGTGGGATGTCTACCGCACCGCGCGCTTCGTGAAGTCCGTGCGCGTCGTGACGTTCAAGGACGTCAACGTCGAGGAGCTGGCGCGCCCCGAGCTCTCGCTCTAGGGGTACCGACCCAACGCGTTGTTGACGCGTGTGATGGGCGTCTGACCTGGGCGAATCACCCCGCGGTCCGCCCGGCCCGCACGTCGCCGGCGCCGCGTGGTCGCCTGTGCCGCGTGGTCGCGACCCCGCCCACCCTGCTGACCACAACACGCGGGCCGCGGTCGTCGTCCCCAGAACCTGCGCGCACGTGTGCGGCGAACCGGCGCGAGCACCACCCTCGGTCCCGGAGGTGGTGGCCATGGTGGCGTACGGACGGACGACGGACAAGCGTGCGGTGGGGCGCGCGGGGGAGGACCTCGTCGCGAGACGGCTCGAGGACGCAGGGTGGTGCATTCTCGATCGCAACTGGCGCGGTCAGGGTGGCGAGCTCGACATTGTCGCGCTCGAAGGGGAGGACCTCGTCGTCATCGAGGTCAAGACGCGGACCGGAACCGGATTCGGACACCCGGCCGAGGCCGTGACACCGGCGAAGGCCGCGCGACTGCGACGACTCACAGGGCAGTGGCTCGCTGAGCACTGCCCCCGGGCCCCCCTCGTGCGCGTCGATGTCGTCGCGGTCTGGCTCTGCCCCGGCGAGCCCGCCCGCGTCGAGCACCTCCGAGGGATCCTCTGATGGGCCTGGGAACCGCGAGTGCGGTTGCGCTCGTCGGCATGACGGGGCACGTCGTCGGCGTCGAGGCGCACCTTGCGGCGACGGTCCCGGGCTTCGCGCTCATCGGGTTGCCGGACACATCGCTGAGCGAGTCGCGCGACCGCGTGCGCGCCGCCGTGACCTCGAGCGGGCTCGCCTGGCCGCAGAAGCGCGTCACCGTCAACCTCTCACCGGCGTCACTGCCCAAACACGGCGCAGGCTTCGACCTCGCGATCGCGGTGGCCGTGCTGGCGGGGGCGCAGCTCATCGACACGACCGGGCCACGAGGGGTCGTGCACCTCGGGGAGCTCGGGCTGGACGGCCGCGTCCATCCCGTGCGCGGGGTGCTCCCCGCCGTCGCTGCTGCGGTGGCCTCGGGCGTGAGGCGTGTCGTCGTCGCGGAGGCCGACGTGGCCGAGGCGCGGCTCGTCCCCGGAGCCGAGGTCCGGGGCGTGTCGTGCCTCGCCGAGCTCGCGTACGCGTACGGCGCTGACATTCCCGAACCTCCTGAGGTCCGCACGCCGGCGCGGAGCAGCTCACCGACGCTGCAGGAGCCCGCGGGGGATCTCGCCGACGTGCTGGGTCAGCACGAGGCGCGTGCTGCGCTCGAGATCGCGGCCGCAGGCGGCCACCACCTCCTCATGGTCGGCCCACCGGGGGCGGGCAAGACGATGCTCGCCTCCCGGCTTCCGGGACTGCTTCCTGACCTCTCGGAGGCCGAGGCGGTTGAGGTCACGGCAGTGCACTCCATTGCGGGGACCTTTGATCCTGGCGACGGCCTCGTGAGACGGCCTCCGTACGAGAACCCGCACCACACCGCGACGGCTGCCGCGCTCGTCGGCGGCGGGAGCGGCATCCCGCGACCCGGCGCGGCCTCGCGCGCGCACCGAGGCGTGCTCTTCCTCGACGAGTGCCCCGAGTTCGGTCCTCGCGTCCTGCAGACGCTGCGACAGCCTCTCGAGGACGGTCAGCTCGTCATTCATCGTGCGGGTGGGTCGGCGCGCTTTCCTGCGCGCTTCCAGCTCGTGCTCGCCGCCAACCCCTGCCCGTGCGGCCTGGCCGTGGGGAACGGGCTCCAGTGCACGTGCACCCCCGTGCAGAGGCGGCGGTACTTCTCTCGGATCCAGGGCCCGCTTCTCGACCGGGTCGACCTTCAGGTGGAGGTCGCCGGGGTGAGCCGTGTCGATCTCGACCAGGCCGGGACCGGCGAGTCGAGTGCTGCGGTGGCGGCGCGCGTGAGGACGGCGCGTGACGCGGCTCAGGCGCGGCTCGCGCAGACGCCGTGGCGTCTCAACGGCGAGGTTCCGGGCAGGTACCTCCGTGGTCTTCTGGGTCGGGGCGCGGGCGTCCTGGCCGACGTCGACCGCGCGCTCGACCGTGGCATGATCTCGCTGCGTGGGGCGGACCGGGTGCTGCGTATCGCCTGGACGATCGCCGACCTGGCGGGTCGGGACCGCCCCCGACGGGATGACGTCGGACGAGCGCTCGCGCTCCGCACCCGAGGAGCGGTTGCGTGACCGGCGACGAGAGCGGACTCGACCAGGACCGGGTCCGTGACGCTGCTGCGGTCTGGAGCGGGCTCATGGAGCCGGGCGACGTGACAGGAGGCGCCCTCGTGGCGGCGGTCGGCCCCGTCGCTGCGCTCGCCTGGCTGCGGGCGTCGGGCGCGGGTGATGATCATGCGCGCGCGATCGCGCGGCTCCGGGAGCGGCTAGACGCGCCGGGGGACGACCTCTCGGCGCGGCGTCTCCACGCTGCGCTGGCGCGGTGGGCGCCTCGTCTCGGGAGGGTGGAGACCGACGCTGCTCGGCGCCGGCTCGCACTGCTCGGTGGTCGTGTGCTCGTACGTGGGGACGCGGGCTGGCCTGCCGGCCTCGACGATCTGGGCCCTGCAGCACCCCCGTGTCTCTGGGTGCGCGGCGAGGTCCGTGCGTTGGGCGGGCACGCGGCGGTCGCTCTGGTCGGTGCGCGCGCCGCGACGAGCTACGGCACGTCGGTTGCCGCCGATCTGGGCTGCGGGCTGGCTGACCGCGGGCACGCGGTCGTCTCGGGCGGTGCGTACGGCATCGATGCCGCGGCCCACCGGGGCGCCCTGGCCGGTGGTGGCCCCACGGTTGCCGTCATGGCAGGCGGTGTGGACCGGCTCTACCCCGCCGGCAACACGGACCTCCTTGAGCGCATCCTGGCGCGTGGTGGTGCCGTCATCGCCGAGGTTCCGCTCGGCGCGACGCCGACACGGTCGCGCTTCCTCAGGCGCAACCGGCTCATCGCGGCAGTGTCGGCCGCGACTGTTGTCGTCGAGGCGGCGTGGCGTTCGGGCTCGTTGAGCACTGCGACGCACGCCGAGGGGCTCTTGCGACCGGTCGGCGCTGTTCCGGGTCCGGTCACGTCGATGGCGTCGACCGGATGTCATCGCCTGCTGCGCGAGCACGGAGCCGTGTGCGTGACGTCCGTCGGTGACGTCGTCGAGCTCCTTCCGGGACTCGCGGTCTCGCCCCCGGGGCGGGACGAAGCTCGGGCGGCCGACGATCCCCGTGATGGGCTGACGGAGAAGGCACGGCTCGTCATCGACGGGCTCGAGGTGCGGCGACCGTCGATGCTTGATGACGTGGTGGCCGCGGTGGGACTCGCTCCGGGCGAGGTCCTCGCCGGGCTCGGGGAGCTCGAGCTTGCTGGGCTCGTGGTGAAGGGCACGGGTGGGTGGGGGCTGACGGCTCTGGGACGCCGTCCGGCCTCTCGCCCAGGGCGTTGACCTGCGCCGACCTCAGATCTCGCCGAATGCGTCGAGAGCCTGCCCATAGTGCCCAATAATCCGGCAGAACTGAACAAGATCTGGCGCGATTGGTGGGGAGCCCGCCGAGATTGATCGCGCCACGTCCCGTGCGTTTTTTCTGTCGCGACCTGAAAAAGCGGGTGAAGCCCGAACGAATCGGGCGGGGGTGGAGCGCTTCCACGAAACCCATACTTGAACAACGCTGCAGGTGGGGCCACCCTACGTATCGTGCGCACACGTACCGAGGGACGAGCAGCAGGCGGGTGGGATGAACCGCTCGCTCGCTTCTGCGTGGACCTCTCGGTCCACCGAGGCCTCGCCGCGCACACGGTGCGGGCCTACCGCAGCGACGTCGAGCAGCTCGCGTCCTACGCGGCCGCCCAGGGAATCACTGACCCGGGCGACGTCGACCTCTCACTGCTGCGCGCCTGGCTCGCCGACATGAGCGAGCGCAACCTGTCCCGGGCCACCCTGGCGCGGCGCGGCGCATCGGTCCGCTCGTTCTTCGAATGGCTGTGCCGCACCGGGCAGGTCGACCACGACCCGGCGACCCGCCTCGCGAGCCCTCGCGGCGACCGCCTGCTGCCCGCGGTCCTCGACGTCGACGCGGCACGTGCCCTCATGGAGACCGCGCACGAGCGTGCGGAGAGCGGCGACCCCGCGCACCTGCGCGACTGGGCCGCGGTCGAGCTGCTCTACGCCACGGGTATTCGCGTGGGTGAGCTCGTGGGCGTCGACGTCCAGGACGTCCAGCTTGCCGAGCGCACCGTCCGCGTCATGGGCAAGGGATCCCGCGAACGCGTTGTTCCGTTCGGTGTCCCGGCAGGGCGTGCGGTTCACGCATGGCTCGAGAGCGGACGCCCTGTTCTCGTCACCGACCCGACCGAGCCGGCTCTGCTGCTGGGCACGCGCGGTCAGCGCTGGGGCCAGCGACAGATCCGCCAGGTCGTCCACGACCTCGCGAGCCTGGCGGGTGTCGTCGACATCGCCCCTCACGGGCTGCGGCACTCCGCCGCCACACATCTGCTCGCCGGAGGCTCCGACCTCCGGGGGGTTCAAGAGGTGCTGGGTCACGCGACCCTCGCCACCACCCAGAAGTACACCCACGTCAGCGCCGAGCGCCTTCGCTCGTCCTATGAGCTCGCGCACCCCCGCGCGTGAGACCAGCCGGAGACATCATGGCCACCACGGGTTATCCGCTTCCTGCAACGGAGCGTGACGTGACCGAGAGCGTGCTTATCGACCTCGAGGCAGACCTTGCCCCGCGCGATGCGGTTGCTGAGATCTGGATCGAGTACAAGCACTCCGGGTCGACGCAGCGCCGCGAGGAGCTCATCCTCCACTACGCGCCGCTCGTCTCGATGGTCGCGTCGCGGATCGCCATGCGTCTGCCGAGCTCGGTCGAGCACGCTGACCTCGTGTCGTACGGCATGTTCGGCCTCATCGACGCGATCGAGAAGTTCGAGATCGATCGCGAGATCAAGTTCGAGACCTACGCGTCGGCGCGCATCCGCGGAGCGATCATCGACGAGCTCCGGCAGATCGACTGGGTTCCGCGTTCCGTGCGGTCCAAGTCGCGTGCGATCGACCGTGCCCACGCCGAGCTTGAGTCGCAGTGGCACCGTCGCCCCACCGACGACGAGGTCGCCGCCCACCTCGACGTGCCTGTCGTCGACGTGCGGGCCGTCCACACTCAGGTCTCGCGCGCCAACATCGTCGCGCTCGACGAGCTCCTCGCGGTGGGCGCTGAGCGTGCCGAGCCGATCTCGGTCCTTGACACCTCGGTCCAGGGGCACAGCGACGACCCTGCCCGCAGCTTTGAGGCGAAGGAGTCGAGGTACCTCCTCGGCCGAGCGCTGTGCCAGCTGACGGACCGCGAGAAGCTCGTCCTGACCCTCTACTACTTCCAGAACCGCACGCTCGCTGAGATCGGCGCGATCCTCGGTGTGACGGAATCCCGGATCTCGCAGGTCCACTCCGCTGCGGTCATCCGGCTCCGGCAGCTTCTCGACGACGTCGAGCGAGGCTGACGGGCTCCATCGAGCTGGGTCCAGGGAAGCCCGGCACGTCATGTGTCGCGGGTGCCGTCCGGGGGACGGCGCCCGCGACGCTCATGTGTGGGGGCGCGGCGGGAGCAGGATGATCCGGGGACGGCTGAGCAGGAGGGCGGGATCGATGTAGCGCTCGCCGAGACGTACGCCCCAGTGCACGCACGCCGCTGGCGCGCAGTGCCCTGGTGACGGGTCGAGGATCCCGACGGTCGCGCCGCTGACGAGGGAGGTGCCGACCTCGACGGTTGGCGCGACGGGCTCGAGCGAGGTGCGGAGCCCGCCCGGGTGCTCGATGACGACGACGGGCCTGCCCGCGACCTGCCCGACGAAGCTCACGGTCCCGGCCGCCGGCGTGGTGATCCGCGTGCCGATCTCGGCCGCGAAGTCGATCCCGCGGTGGCCCGCGGCCCATTCGCTGGTCGGGATCGAGGCCGCGCGCACGAGCGAACCCGGGCTGGGCGGCCGCCAGGTGGGGTTTCGCCCGTGATCGCCCGACCGGACCGGTGCGGCGCCTGCGTGGCGGTCGTGCGCGACGGCGGCCGGGGCTGCCCGGCCGGGGGTGCGGTCGGCTGTTTGCGCCCGCGCCGCAGCGACCGGCGTGGGTCCAAGCAGGACGAAGACGAGCGTCATGGTGGACGTGCGCCACCGACCCTTGCGCCGCCGTGGGCTGGGGGTGGCCCGGTCGCGTTGTGTTGTGGTCCTCATAGCAGGAGTGGACACTGACCGGCGCACGCCTGCATGGGAGGGGCCGAGGTTGTGGGGCGGGTTCTCGTGGGTGCGCTGTGTGGGCAGGTCGTGGGTCGTGGCGTGCCGCCGGACTGGTGCCTGAGTCACATGCCTGACGGCCCGACGGCGGGGTTGCGTCGGGTACGATAGATCTGCTCCGGGTGTGCTGTGCCTGCACGCATGCCTGGGGACATCGCGCACTCCCTCCTGGTCGTCGTCCGTCGCGCAATGCGGCGAGCTGGCCAGGGTCCTGCGACGTGGTCCGGCTCCGGCCGGTGTCGGCAGGTCGAGTGCCAGGGGTCTGCGCCACCTGGCGTCGGACCATCAACCACCACGCGGCCCGTACGGGCCGCTGATCGTGCACGGAGGGGCGGAGGACCCGCCGCCGTGCCGGAAGGAAGTGCCATGGCAGTTGTGACCATGCGCCAGCTCCTCGAGAGCGGCGTCCACTTCGGTCACCAGACCCGTCGTTGGAACCCGAAGATGAAGCGATTCATCTTCACGGAGCGCAACGGGATCTACATCGTCGACCTTCAGCAGTCGCTGTCCTACATCGACACGGCGTACGAGTTCGTCAAGCAGACGGTCGCGCACGGCGGCTCCATCCTCTTCGTCGGAACGAAGAAGCAGGCCCAGGAGGCCGTTGCGGAGCAGGCCACGCGCGTCGGCATGCCGTACGTCAACCACCGCTGGCTCGGTGGCATGCTCACGAACTTCGGCACGGTGCACAAGCGCCTGCAGCGCATGAAGGAACTTGAGCAGATCGACTTCGACGACGTCGCGGGCTCGAACCTCACGAAGAAGGAGCTGCTCGTGCTCCGCCGTGAGAAGGACAAGCTCACGCGGACGCTCGGCGGCATCCGCGACATGGTCAAGGTTCCCTCGGCCGTCTGGATCGTCGACACGAACAAGGAGCACCTCGCTGTCAACGAGGCGCGCAAGCTCAACATCCCGGTCGTCGCGATCCTCGACACCAACTGCGACCCCGACGTCGTCGACTACAAGATCCCGGGCAACGACGACGCGATCCGCGCTGTCGGCCTGCTGACCCGTGTGATCGCCGACGCCGTCGCGGACGGCCTCGTCTCGCGCGCTCAGGGCCGTTCGGGCTCCGACGCTCCGGCTGAGCCGCTCGCCGAGTGGGAGCAGGAGCTCCTCGCGACGAACGACGCCCCGGCTGCTGAGGCTCCGGCTGCTGAGGCCCCCGCGGCCGAGGCGCCCGTTGCTGAGGCCCCCGCGGCCGAGGCTCCCGTTGCTGAGGCCCCCGCGGCTGAGGCTCCGGCTGCTGCGGCGCCCGCCGCTGAGGCCCCCGCGGCCGAGTGACCCAGGTGCGGCCGGGCGGGTGACCGCCCGGCCGCACAGGTCACCAACCGACCACCGTCCAGACCGACCGCAAAGGGTGACCACCCATGGCGAACTACACCGCCGCTGACATCAAGGCCCTGCGTGAGCGCACGGGCGCCGGCATGCTCGACGTCAAGAAGGCGCTCGACGAGGCCGACGGCAACTCGGAGAAGGCGCTCGAGCTCCTCCGCATCAAGGGGCTCAAGGGCGTCTCGAAGCGTGAGGACCGCGAGACCACCGAGGGCCTCGTCGCCGTCGACATCCGCGCTACTGACGCGGGCGAGTCCGGCACGATCATCGAGCTCAACTGCGAGACCGACTTCGTCGCCAAGAACGAGAAGTTCCTCGCGCTCGCCGACACGGTCCTCGCGGCCGTCGTCGCTTCCGGTGCGACCGACGTCGAGGGCGCACTCGCGGCCTCGACGACCGAGGGCACCATCGCTGACACGATCACTGCACTCGCGGCAGAGATCGGTGAGAAGGTCGTCCTTCGCCGCGTCGCGACGGTCGCCGGCCCCAAGGTGACGAGCTACGTCCACCGCACGGCCAAGGACCTCCCGCCCACGATCGGTGTCCTCGTCGTCACCGACGCGGCCGGCGCAGCCATCGGCAAGGATGTTGCGCAGCACGTTGCAGCCCTCGCGCCGGACTTCCTCTCGCGTGAGGACGTCCCGGCCGAGAAGGTCGACAACGAGCGTCGCATCGCCGAGGAGACCGCGCGTAACGAGGGCGGCAACAAGCCCGATCACATCATCACGAAGATCGCCGAGAACCGTCTCGGGAAGTTCTTCGAGGACGTCGTCCTCCTCGAGCAGCCTCTCGCGAAGGACCCCACGAAGAAGGTCGGTCAGGTCGCGAAGGAGGCCGGCGGCACGATCGTGTCGTACGTCCGCTTCCGCGTCGGTAACTGATCCGGTCGTCCTCACCGTCGGCCCGGCCCCCACTCCGGGGCCGGGCCGACGGCGCACCCGCCCTGCACCACCCACGCAGCCCTGAGGAGTCCAGATGACCGAGTCCGCCACGCCCCGCCGCGTTCTGCTCAAGCTCTCCGGCGAGATGTTCGGAGGGGGCCAGATCGGCCTCGCGCCCGACGTCGTCCAGCGCGTCGCCGCTGAGATCGCTGCCGCTGCCGCTCAGGGTGTTCAGATCGCGATCGTCGTCGGGGGAGGCAACTTCTTCCGAGGGGCCGAGCTCTCCCAGCGTGGCCTCGACCGGGCCCGTGCGGACTACATGGGCATGCTCGGCACCGTGATGAACTGCCTCGCCCTGCAGGACTTCCTCGAGCAGGCGGGACGCTCGACGCGCGTGCAGACCGCGATCGCGATGGGTCAGGTCGCAGAGAACTACATCCCGCTGCGTGCGATCCGGCACATGGAGAAGGGTCGCGTCGTCATCTTCGGCGCGGGCGCCGGGATGCCCTACTTCTCAACCGACACCGTCGCCGTCCAGCGTGCCCTCGAGACCCGCTGCGACGAGGTCCTCATGGGCAAGAACGGGGTGGACGGCGTCTACACCGCGGACCCGCGGACCGACCCGTCGGCGACATTGCTCAGCACGCTCACGTACTCGGACGCCCTGCAGCGCGGGCTTCGGGTCGTCGACTCGACGGCCTTCAGCCTCTGCATGGACAACGGTGTGAAGATGCGTGTCTTCGGGATGGGCGAGCCCGGAAACGTGACCCGCGCCCTCCTGGGTGAGAACATCGGGACCGTGGTCACCGCGGGCTGACGCCCCCGGACCCGCGCTCTCAACCGCAGCACGACCCCACCGCACGCGCCGCCCCCAGGGCGGCTGAGACAAGGAGCACCCGTGATCGACGAGACTCTCCTCGAGGCCGAGGAAAAGATGGGCAAGGCCGTGGAGGTCGCCAAGGAGGACTTCGCTGCCATCCGCACGGGCCGTGCGAACGCAGCGATGTTCGCAAAGATCTTTGTCGAGTACTACGGGACGCCCACGCCGCTGCAGCAGCTTGCATCGTTCAACGTCACCGAGGCCCGCACCGTTCTCATCTCGCCGTTCGACAAGACCGCGATGAGTGCGATCGAGAAGGCGCTGCGCGACTCCGACCTCGGCGTGAACCCGGCCAACGACGGCAACGTCGTGCGCGTCGTGCTTCCGTCCCTCACGGAAGAGCGCCGTCGGGACTACGTCAAGCTGGCCAAGACGAAGGCTGAGGACGCGCGCGTCTCGATCCGTGCCGTGCGCCGTAAGGCGAAGGACGTCCTCGACCGCCTCGTCAAGGACGGCGAGGCTGGTGAGGACGAGGTCGGGCGTGCTGAGAAGGAGCTTGACGGCCTCACCAAGCGGCACACGGACGAGGTCGATGCGATCCTCGGTGCCAAGGAGACGGAACTTCTCGAGGTCTGATGCCTGACGTGCACGAGGGCGCTCAGCCCACGACGACCGGCCGTTCCGGCCGCGATCTGCCTCGGGCGATCGCGGTCGGGCTCGGCCTTCTCGCTGTCGTGGGTCTGAGCCTGTTCCTGTGGACGCCCGCGTTTGTCGGACTTGCTCTCGTCGCGGTGGGTGCGGCGCTCTGGGAGCTCGCGCAGGCGTTCGCCCGCCGCGACGTCCACCTTCCGCTCGCCCCGCTCTGGGTGGGATCCGCAGGAATCCTCGTCTCGGCGTACAGCGCCGGGAGCGAGGCGATGTTCGTCTCGTTCGTCCTCACTGTTCTGGGTGTGCTCGTGTGGCGCGCACTCGACGGTTACGGTCCTCGCGGGCTGCGGGACGCGGCTGCGGCCACGTTCGCGACCGCGTACCTGCCGCTCATGGCGGGCTTTGCGATGCTCATGCTCGCCCAGCCCGAGGGCGTTTGGCGGGTCCTGCTCTTCATCCTCCTTCCTGTCGCGAGCGACACGGGAGGTTTCTTCGCGGGGGTGCGGTTCGGCAAGCACCCGCTCGCACCCTCGATCTCCCCGAAGAAGAGCTGGGAGGGCCTTGCGGGCTCGTTCGTGCTCACCTCGATCGTGGGGGTCGTGGGGATCATCCTCCTCGGAGGTCCGTGGTGGTGGGGGCTCGTCCTCGGCGCCGCGACCCCCGTCACGGGCACGTTCGGCGACCTCGCCGAGTCCCTTCTCAAGCGCGACCTGGGCCTCAAGGACATGGGCAGCCTGCTGCCCGGTCACGGGGGCGTCCTCGACCGGCTGGACTCGCTCCTGCTCACCGCGCCCTTTGCCTACCTCATGCTGTCGGCCGCCCTCGGCGGCTGAGTCATTCCACCGGAAGCTGAAGCACATGTCTGACCGCCGCGTCCCCGTGACGCTCGACCTCTCAACCCCCGCAGCGGGGCGACGTGGCAAGCCGCCGCGTCACTTCGCCGACCTCACGCCCGACGAGCGTCTCGAGGTCGTCGCGGAGGTGGGCGAGAAGCCGTTCCGAGCCAAGCAGATCGGTCAGCACTACTACGGGCACCTCACGGCGGACCCCGCAGAGATGAGCGACCTTCCGGCCGCCACGCGCGACCGTCTCGCCGAAGCCTTCTTCCCGCCGCTCCTGCGCAGCACGCGCGTGATGAAGGCGGACGGCGGCACGACCGTCAAGACGCTCTGGCGCATGTTCGACCAAGCACGTGTCGAGTCCGTCCTCATGCGCTACCCCAATCGTTCGACCCTGTGCGTCTCGAGCCAGGCGGGCTGCGGCATGGCGTGCCCGTTCTGCGCGACGGGCCAGCTGGGCCTCACGCGGAACCTGTCGACGGCTGAGATCGTCGAGCAGGTCCGCGAGGCTGCGCGCTCGCTCAGCCTCGGCGAGGTGCCAGGTGGGCCTGGTCGTCTGACGAACCTCGTGTTCATGGGCATGGGGGAGCCGCTCGCGAACTACAAGGCGGTCATGGGCACGATCCGTCAGCTCGTCGCTCCGGTCCCTGACGGCATGGGTATGTCGGCCCGGAACATCACGGTCTCGACCGTCGGGCTCGTTCCCGCGATGAAGCGCCTCGCGCAGGAGGGGCTGCCGCTCACCCTCGCGCTCTCGCTCCACGCGCCGGACGACGAGCTGCGCTCCGAGCTCGTGCCCGTGAACACGCGCTGGTCGGTCGACGAGACCCTCGACGCTGCGCGCGCCTACTACGAGGTCACGGGCAGGCGTGTGAGCATCGAGTACGCACTCATCCGCGACATCAACGACCACGCGTGGCGAGCGGACCTGCTGGGCAAGAAGCTCAATGCGCGCGGTCATGGCTGGGTGCATGCCAACCCGATTCCTCTCAACCCCACCCCCGGCTCGAAGTGGACCGCGAGCGATCCGGCCGTCGAGGAAGAGTTCGTGGCACGCCTGCGCGGCCACGGCATCCCGACGACGATCCGTGACACGCGCGGCTCGGACATCGACGGGGCGTGCGGCCAGCTCGCAGCCGAGGAGGCCTCATGACCGGAACGTTCCCGATGACCACCGGACTTCGCCGGGGGTATGCGGTGGCCGACGTCGACGCGCTGTTCACACGTGCGCGCTCCGAGTACGAGAGCGCAGCAGCCCCGGGGACGACGACGCTCGACGCCGCGGCGATCCACCGCGTCGCGTTCCCCGTCGTCCGCCGCAACGCCTACGAGACGTCTGCGGTCGATTCTGCGCTCGACCGGCTCGAGGGAGCGTTCGTCGCGCGCGAGCGCGCCGAGTTCGTCGCTGCGCACGGCCAGCAGGCCTGGATGGCTGAGCTCGCCGAGAAGGCCCGCACCCTCTACGGGCGCCTCGGGCGGCCCGACGGCGAGCGGTTCGCTCCCGGTCGCCGCGGCGAGGCGTCGTACGACGCCGACGACGTCGACGCACTCTGCACGCGGCTCATCGGTTACTTCGATCGCGGTGAGGCGCTGACGAGCAGCGAGGTACGTGAAGCCCGCTTCCGCACGCGTCGTGGACGCGACGGCTATGCGGTCGGGCCCGTCGACGCGTTCCTCACCCGCGCCGTCGAGGTGCTGCTGGGGGTCGAGTGACCTCGGCGCCCCGAACGCTCACGGTGCTCGGTTCGACAGGTTCGATCGGCACGCAGGCGCTCGACGTCATCGCACGGCACCCTGGCGCGTTCCGGGTGCGCGCGCTCGCCGCCGGTGGCTCCGACATCGAGCTGCTTGCGCGGCAGGTCCGCGAGACGCGGCCCGAGGTCGTGGCCGTGGCTGTCGCGTCGGGCCGCGACGCCCTCGCTTCCGCGCTCGGCAACGATGCCCGCGGCGTGGAGATCCTTGCCGGGCCGGACGCCGCAACCACGGTGGCCGGGCTCGGCGCGGACGTCGTCCTCAACGGCATCACAGGTTCGGTCGGCCTCGAGCCGACTCTGACGGCGCTCAAGGCCGACTCCGTCCTCGCGCTCGCCAACAAGGAGTCGCTCGTCGTCGGCGGCGCGCTCGTCACGGATGCGATCCGACGCGCGGACCAGCTCGTCCCCGTGGACTCGGAGCACTCCGCGATCGCTCAGTCGCTGCGCGGCGGGCGTCGCGACGAGGTCCGTCGGCTCATCCTCACCGCGTCAGGCGGTCCCTTCCGCGGCTGGACCCGCGAGCAGATGGCGTCGGTGACGGCCGAGCAGGCGCTCGCGCACCCGACGTGGTCGATGGGGCCGGTCGTCACCGTGAACTCGGCGTCGATGATGAACAAGGGCCTCGAGCTCATCGAGGCCCACCTGCTCTTCGCGGTCCCGGTCCCTGACATCACGGTCGTCGTCCATCCGCAGTCGATCGTGCACTCGATGGTCGAGTTCCACGACGGATCGACGATCGCCCAGGCCTCGCCCCCGGACATGCGGATCCCGATCGCGCTGGGTCTCACGTGGCCTGAACGCGTCGCGGACGTCGCGCCCGCGTGCGACTGGACGCAGGCGAGCGAGTGGACGTTCGAGCCTCTCGACGAGGCGACGTTCTCGGCCGTACGCCTTGCCCGCGAGGTTCTGGGCGCCTCGGCGACGCACCCCGCGGTCCTCAACGCGGTCAACGAGGAGTGTGTCGACGCGTTCCTCGCGGGACGCATCGGCTTCCTCGACATCGTCGCGACGGTCGAGCGTGTCCTCGACGAGCACGACGGCCCCGGCGACTCCCACCTCACTCCCAGCCTCGTGCTCGAGACTGAGGCGTGGGCGCGTGCACGTGCCCACGAGCTGCTTGCGCGCGCCTAGCGCGCACTGACCTGGCCCCCGGGCCGTCGAAAGGGAGGGGACCCTCATGGGCTACGCCGTCGGCGTCCTCGTGTTCGTCGTCGGCATGGTCGTCTCGATCGCGCTCCACGAGGTGGGGCACATGCTGCCCGCCAAACGGTTTGGTGTGCGCGTGAGCCAGTTCATGGTGGGGTTCGGGTCGACAATCCGCTCGTGGACCCGCGGCGAGACCGAGTACGGCTTCAAGTGGATCCCGCTCGGCGGGTATGTGCGGCTCGTCGGCATGTATGCGCCGGCGCGTCCGCCTGCCGAGGGTCGGGCTCCGCGCCGCGGCCGCTTCGAAGAGATGGCGGCGGACGCGCGCGAGGTCTCGGCCGAGGAGATCCGGCCGGGCGAGGAGGCGCGCGCCTTCTACAACTTGTCGGCGCCCAAGAAGCTCATCGTCATGCTCGGCGGGCCGGTGATGAACCTGCTCATCGCGGCTGTCCTCCTGGGGATCGTCACGCTGGGGTGGGGCACGGCGAGCGCGACATCGACGCTCGCTGCGGTCGTGCCGTGCGCCCCGGCGACGACGGCGGTCACGGACTCGTGCGCGGCGGGGGCTCCGGGGTCGCCGGCTGCGGCGGCGGGGCTCGAGCCTGGGGACCGCATCCTCGAGTACGGCGGTGAGCCGGTCGACGGCTGGACCGAGCTCACGGACCAGATCGCGGCCGTCGGTTCGCGGCCGACGGTCGTCACGATCGAGCGGGCCGGGCAGCGGATGACGCTCGACCTCACGCCGGTCGATCTCACCCGGACGGTCGTCGATGCGGCGGGCGCTCCCGTGCGCGGGTCGGACGGTTCCGACGCCACCGTCACCTCGACGTACGTCGGCATCCAGCCGACGATCGACAGGTCTCGCTCGCTCGCGCCGGTTCCTTCCCAGCTGTGGGCCCAGGTGTCGGGGACCGCGAGCATCGTCGTCACCCTGCCCGGGCAGGTGTGGGACGTCGGCCGCACGCTCGTCACGGGAGGGGAGCGGTCGGCCGAGTCCGTCATGAGCATCGTGGGTGTCGGCCGCGTCGCGGGCGAGGTCGGCACGATGGGTGGTGACGAGGTGGGGATCGGCGACCGGGTTGCCGTCTGGCTCTCGCTCCTTGCGAGCCTCAACATCGCGCTCTTCGTCTTCAACCTCGTTCCGCTGCTGCCGCTCGACGGTGGGCACGTCGTCGGCGCCCTGTACGAGGGTGCCCGCCGCCAGATCGCGCGCCTGCGTGGGCGTCCTGACCCGGGCCCCGCCGACACCGCTCGGATGATGCCGGTCGCGTACGGGGTCTTCGTCCTGCTCGTCGGGATGAGCGTCCTGCTCATCGTCGCGGACGTCATCAGACCCGTGACGATCGGCTAGCGGCGCGCCGACCGTCGGCGCGCCCCCGTGCGGGTGACGTGCGCCACCGTGTCTGCGTGGGAATGGTGCACGTGGCCCCGGCGGTGTCCCACGGACGGTCCGGACGGGGGATACTGGCGGGGTGAGCGTACCGATCAGTCTTGGCATGCCAGCGGTCAAGGAAGCACCCGCCGTTCTGGCCCCCCGTCGACCCACCCGTCGCATCAACGTCGGCTCCGTGCCGGTCGGGGGCGGCGCCCCGATCTCGGTCCAGTCGATGACGACGACGCCGACGACCGACATCAACGCGACGCTTCAGCAGATCGCTGAGCTCACGGCCTCGGGGTGCGACATCGTGCGTGTCGCGTGCCCCTCGCAGGACGACGCTGACGCGCTGCCGATCATCGCGAAAAAGTCGCAGATCCCGGTGATCGCAGACATCCACTTCCAGCCGAAGTACGTCTTCGCTGCGATCGATGCGGGCTGTGCGGCTGTCCGCGTCAACCCGGGCAACATCCGGAAGTTCGACGACCAGGTCAAGCAGATCGCGCGTGCCGCGAAGGATGCCGGAACGTCGATCCGCATCGGCGTCAACGCAGGGTCGCTCGACCCTCGCCTGCTGGAGAAGTACGGCAAGGCCACCCCTGAGGCTCTCGTCGAGTCCGCCGTGTGGGAGGCGTCGCTCTTCGAGGAGCACGACTTCCACGACTTCAAGATCTCCGTCAAGCACAATGACCCCGTCGTCATGGTGCGGGCCTACGAGCTGCTCTCCGAGCGTGGCGACTGGCCGCTGCACCTCGGCGTGACCGAGGCCGGCCCTGCGTTCCAAGGCACGATCAAGTCGGCGACGGCCTTCGGCGCGTTGCTGAGCAAGGGCATCGGCGACACGATCCGCGTCTCGCTGTCCGCGCCTCCGGTCGAGGAGGTCAAGGTCGGCATCCAGATCCTGCAGTCGCTCGGCCTCAAGGAACGCAAGCTTGAGATCGTCTCGTGCCCGTCGTGCGGGCGCGCACAGGTGGACGTCTACACGCTCGCCGAGCAGGTGACGGCGGGACTCGAGGGCCTTGAGGTGCCGCTGCGCGTCGCCGTCATGGGCTGCGTCGTCAACGGACCGGGCGAGGCCCGGGAGGCCGATCTCGGTGTGGCCTCGGGCAATGGCAAGGGCCAGATCTTCGTCAAGGGCAAGGTCATCAAGACGGTCCCCGAGCACGCGATCGTCGAGACCCTCATCGAGGAGGCCATGCGCATCGCCGAGTCGATGGAGCCCGTCGAGGGTGGCGCCCCGTCTGTGAGCGTCGGCCGCTGACGTCTGAGAGCTGTGAGCCGAGCCCGGCGGGGAACCCCGCCGGGCTCGGTGCTTCCCCTGCCAGTGACCGGTCGTGGCCGAGCCCGCCGGTGGGGGAGAATCGCCTCATGGGACGGTGGTTCCGCGGCCAGAGCGTCGCGCACAGCACGGGCGTCCGCGCCCTGACCGACGCGGACGTTCCCCGCGCCCTTGCGCTGTGCGCCCTTGATCCTGTGGCCTCCGTCCTCGCTGCCTCGCGGCTGCGCCTGGCGGCATCGGGCGGTCTCGCCGTGACTGGCAGCCAGGGCTGGGTCTACCCGGCGTCGGGCGAGCCGCGTGCGCTGTGCTGGGTCGGGGCGAACGTCGTTCCCGTCCTGGGGGAGTGCGTCGGCGCCGAGGCTGAGGCTGCGCTCGATGCGTTCGCGGTCGAGCTGCGCCGAGGGGGCCGTCGGGCGTCTTCGATCGTGGGCCCTGCTCCGTATGCGCTCGGCCTGTGGGACCGCCTCGGGGCGACGTGGGGGCCCGCGCGCGAGGTCCGTCCGGTGCAGCCCTCCCTTGCGATCGATCGCCTCCCGGATGTTGACCCGGACCCGGAGGTGCGGCTCGCGTCGCCTGCCGAGCTCGCCGTCCTGCTGCCGGCAAGCGTCGCGATGTTCCTCGAAGAGGTCGGGTACTCGCCCCTCGGAGCCGCACCGGGCGCGTACATCGAGCGCGTGCGTTCGCTTGCGCAGCAGGGGCGCACGTTCGTGCGTACCGCGCCGGGAGCGCGAGTCGATGCGCAGGAGGCGCGGCTCGGGCTCGAGGCGTTCGCGACCCTTCCTGCGCGCGAGCACGTCGTCTTCAAGGCTGAGCTGGGTGCGATCGCTGGCCCAATCGCCCAGGTTCAGGGGGTGTGGGTGACCCCGACGCGACGGGGGGCAGGGATTGCGGCTCCCGCCATGGCGGCTGTCGTCGTCGGCGCGCTCGAGCGGCATCCCGTCATCTCGCTCTACGTCAACGACTTCAACGAGCGTGCGGTCGCGACCTACCGCCGTGTGGGGTTCGAACAGGTCGGCACGTTCGCGACGATCCTGTTCTGAGACGTGCCCGGGTGCGGCGGTGAGCGCACGGGACGTGCGCGCAGCGGCGGTAGGATCAGTCCCATGCTCCTGCGGATGTCGACGCTGTTCCTGCGCACGCTGCGCGAAGATCCTGCCGACGCGGAGGTCGCGAGCCACCGGCTCCTCGTCCGCGCGGGCTACATCCGCCGGGCGGCCCCCGGCATCTACACGTGGCTCCCGCTCGGCCTGCGCGTCCTCGCGAAGGTCGAGGCGGTCGTGCGTGAGGAGATGATCGCCTCGGGCGCGCAAGAGGTGCACTTCCCGGCGCTCCTGCCGCGCGAGCCCTATGAGGCGACGGGCCGTTGGACCGAGTACGGGCCCAACCTCTTCCGCCTCCAGGACCGCAAGGACGCCGACTACCTTCTCGCGCCCACGCACGAGGAGATGTTCACGCTCCTCGTCAAGGACCTGTACTCCTCGTACAAGGACCTGCCGCTCACGCTGTTCCAGGTGCAGACGAAGTACCGCGACGAGGCGCGTCCGCGCGCCGGCCTCATCCGCGGCCGCGAGTTCATCATGAAGGACGCCTACTCGTTCGACATGGACGACGCGGGTCTTGATGCCTCCTACCAGGCACAGCGTGACGCGTACGAGCGGATCTTCACGCGCCTCGGCCTCGAGTACGTCATCGTTGCGGCCACCGCGGGCGCGATGGGCGGTTCGCGCTCCGAGGAGTTCCTCTCGCCCAGCCCGATCGGTGAGGACACGTTCGTCCGCACGGCCGGCGGCTACGCCGCCAACGTCGAGGCCGTGGTCACGCCCGTGCCCGCCGCGCTCGACTACTCCGACGTTCCGGCTCCCGCGGTCGTCGCGACGCCGGGGGCGTCGTCGATCGAGGACCTCGTGGCCTTCCTCGACGTGCACCACGCGCGGACCGACGGCCGTGCGTGGTCGGCTGCCGACACCCTGAAGAACGTCGTCCTCGCCCTCACCCACCCAGGCGGTGAGCGTGAGGTTGTCGTCGTGGGCATCCCCGGCGACCGCGACATCGATCTCAAGCGCGCTGAGGCAGCGTTCGCGCCCGCCGAGATCGAGCCCGCGACGGACGCGGACTTCGCCAAGAACCCGACGCTCGTCAAGGGCTTCATCGGGCCGCAGGTTCTCGGACGCGCCCAGACGGGCAACGAGGACGCGATCCGTTACCTCGTCGACCCCCGCGTCGTCACCGGCACCCGTTGGGTGACGGGCGCGAGCACGCCCGACGCCCATGTCGTCGACCTCGTCGCGGACCGCGACTTCGTGGCCGACGGCGTCGTCGAGGCCGCCGACGTGCGCCCGGGCGACGTCGCTCCCGACGGCTCGGGCGAGCTCGAGTTCGCGCGCGGCATCGAGATCGGTCACATCTTCCAGCTGGGCCGCAAGTACGCGGACTCGCTCGGCCTCAAGGTCCTCGACGTCAACGGCAAGCAGGTGACCGTGACGATGGGCTCCTACGGCATCGGCGTCACCCGCGTCCTGGCTGCCCTCGCTGAGGCAAACCATGACGACAAGGGCCTGGCATGGCCTGCGCACGTCGCCCCCGCGCACGTGCACGTGGTTGCGACGGGCAAGGACGCTGCCGTCTTCGAGACTGCGGGCCGCATCGCCGACGACCTGTCGGCGCGCGGCATCGAAGTTCTCTACGACGACCGTCCCAAGGTGTCGCCGGGCGTGAAGTTCGCCGACGCCGAGCTGCTCGGCGTGCCGCTGCTCGTCGTTGTCGGTCGCGGTCTGGCTGACGGCGTCGTCGAGCTGCGTCCGCGAGCGGGCGAGGCCGAGCAGATCGCGGTCGAGACCGCGGTCGAGAGTGTCGCGACGCGTGTCGCGGAGCTCCTCGCGCGCTGAACGAGGTGCCCCCGGGCTCCGGCGGGTGCGTGCGCTGCGCGAGACGCAGCAGAAGCTGAGCACGACAACGGAGGGTCCCGCACGCAGCGCGTGCGGGACCCTCCGTCGTCGTGCTCGGGCGTCGCTAGGCGCGTTCGCGGTCGAGCTCGCGGCGGTAGCCGAGTGCCGTGAGGACGGTGCAGAGCGCTCCCCAGCCGATGACGACGGCGAGGTTGAGCACGGTCGAGTCGCTCGCCGTCGCACCGAACAGCGAGATGTCGTCGGCCGGGGCCATGGCGCCCCACGCGAGCTGACCGAAGTGGTGGGTGGGGAGCCACGGCGCGACGCCCTGCAGAACCTCGGGCAGCTGCGAGGCCGGGAAGAAGAACCCGGAGAGGAACGACAGGGGCAAGAAGACGAGGTTGACGATCGTCGAGACCGCGCGCGGCCGTGCCCAGTAGGCGATCGCGGAGCCCATGGGTGAGAAGCACACGGTCCCGAGCAGGAGCACGCCTGTCGTCGCGAGGAGTCGTCCCGGAGAGAAGTTCGCAGACCCTGCGGTCTGGGCGAGGAGCGCGATGCCGATGATCGTCAGTGCGGAGTAGAAGAGCGACAGCGCGAGCTTGCCGCCGAAGTACACGCTCATCGGCATCGGGGTCGCGCGCAGGCGGCGCAGCCAGCCCTGCTGGCGCTCCTCGGCGAGGTCGGCGCCGAAAGTGAAGAGCGCCTGGGAGACGATTCCGTAGCAGGCGAAGGAGACGAAGAGGAGGGCGACGACGCTCGTCCCGCCCGGGAGGGTCTGGCCCGAGTTGGGCAGGCCGAACATCGTGAAGAGAATGACCGGAAGGACGACGACGCCGACGACGTACTCCGGGACGCGCTTGTAGCGCAGAACCTCGGCGCGCACCTGGGCGCCGAGAGCCCCGAGAGGGCCGGGGCCGGCGTACGCCTCGGGGGAACGAACGTGTTCGATCGTGCTCATCGCAAGGCCTCCTCGGCCGACGTCGGTCCGGTCGTGCTCGGCGCGACCCGGTCGTGCGGGTGATCAGCCCCCGTGAGGGCGAAGAATGCGTCCTCGAGGCTCGCCTCGTTCACCTCGAGCTCGGTGACCTCGGCACCCGAGGCGAGGAGCGCGCGGAGCGCGGGCACGGCGTCGGCGACATGGAGCGCGACTCGGCGCGTGGTGCCGCCCGGGTCCTCGAACGTGCGCAGGCCGGGCAGCGCGGCGAGCGTGTGCGCAGCGGCGTCGGTCGTCGCCTTGATCGTCGAGCCTTCGACGATGCGACGGATCTCGGCCGGCGTTCCGTCGGCGATGATCCGGCCGTGATCGATGACGACGACGCGGCTTGCCGTGCCCGCGACCTCGGCGAGGTTGTGGCTCGTGTAGAGGATCGTGCGGCCGAGCGCCGCGAACGCGCGCACGTGCTCCCACAGGTCGCCGCGGGCGGCGACGTCGAGGGCGGCGGTGGGTTCGTCGAGGTAGAGCACGTCGGGGTCGCCGACGAGCGCGACGGCGAAGGACAGGCGTTGACGTTGTCCGCCCGAGAGCTGCGAGACGCGTTGGTGTGCCTGGGCGGTGAGGTCGGCGCGGCCCAGGGCGAGCGCCGTCGGGATGCGGGTGGGGTGGTACGAGCCGACGAGGTCGACGACCTCTGCGGCCGTGAGCGAGCCGGGGGCGTCGGTGTCCTGGAGCATGGCGCCGACGCGGGCCCGGACCGCCTTGTCCGTCGGGGACCCGCCGAGCACGCGGATGGTTCCTGCTGTCGGGGTGCGCATCCCGAGGAGCATCTCGATCGTCGTGGTCTTGCCGGCGCCGTTGGGCCCGAGCACTGCGACAACCTCGCCCGGGTCGATGACGAGGTCGATCCCGTCGACGGCGACGACGTCACCGAAGGTGCGTCGTAGGCCCCGTGCCTCGATCGCGTGCATAGTTCCTCCTGACTCGGGCCGCGAGGCGACCGCTGGGGCGGGACATCCCCGCCGGGCTTCACCCTACGAGGGTGACGGTGCTGGTCACAGTGCCGTCCGTCATGCCTGTCGTGTGCGCGACCCATGACTGATGGCACGGGTCGGCGCTCGTGCGGGTCCGTAGGCTGGGGCGCGTGACGGGAGACATGCAGGGACCTCGTGAGGGGCACGACGTGGACCTCGTGCCCGACGGAGCGGGGCGGGAGCGGCGTGAGGGAGTGCGCGGCGTCCTGCTGTCCGTCGCAGGCACGGGCGCCTACCTCATGCCTGCGGTTGCCGCCCTCCTGCCCGGCGCCGGGAGCGGGACGCCCCTGTGGTGGTGCGCCTACCTCGTCGGGCTCGCGGCCTTCGTCCTCCTGGCCATCGTGGGGTGCGAGCGAGCGCTGACGGTCCACGTGGCCGCGTTCGTGCTCGTGGGTGCTGCGGCCGCCGTCTACCTGCTCGACGCTGGGGACGGTGTGGGGGGAGTGCCGCTCGTCGTCGCCGCCGCGACCGTGGGCCTCACGCTCCCGTGGCACTGGGTCGTGGTGACGTGTGTGGCGAGCGTCGCCGTCATCGCGGTCGGCAACCTCCGTGAGCAGGACGTGACGGCGTACGCCGTCATCCTCACGACGATGTACGCGGGGCTCGTGCTGTTCGCCGCGACGACGGGCTACTCGTCGGCCGCCGAGCGGCGGCTGCGCGAGCGTCACGCGCACGCCCTCGCAGAGCTCACGGTGACGCACCGAGCCCTCCAGGAGGCGCGCGATGACCTTGCCGAGGCGTCCCGCGCGGCTGAGCGCCTGCGCATCTCGCGGGAGCTGCACGACTTGGTCGGGCACCAGCTTGCCGGGCTCGCGGTGCACCTCGAGGTGGCTGCGCACCTCACCGAGGGGCAGGCGCAGTCGCACGTGGAGGCGGCTCGCGGCGCCGCCAAGTCGCTTCTTGCTGACGTCCGGACCGTGGTGGCCACGCTGCGCGACGATGCCCCGACCGATCTGGGAGCCGCTCTCGCGGCCGTGGCTGACGCGGTCCCTCATCCGCGGGTCGTCCTTGTCGCAGAGGGCGTCGACGTGCTCGAGCCGGCCTACGCCCATGTGGTGCTGCGCTGTGTCCAGGAGGCGGTGACGAACGCTGTGCGACACGCCCAGGCCGAACGCGTCGACGTCCGTGTGCGCGTGAGTCCGACGCACGTGCACCTCGCGGTGCGTGATGACGGGCGTGGCGCGCCCTCGCTCGTGGAGGGCCACGGATTGCGCGGGATGCGCGAGCGTGTGACCGCACTCGGTGGGAGCGTCGCGATCGAGCCGGGATCAGCGGGGCCGGGGAGCCCCGGCCTCGGTGTGCTCGTCCGCGTCGAGATTCCCCTCGGTGGGGCTCGCTCGGGCGGAGCGGGAACGTGAGCGGGCCCGTGCGCGTCGTGCTCGCCGACGACCAGACGCTCGTGCGCCGCGGGCTTGCGGCGCTCCTCGGACTCGCTGAGGGCATCGAGATCGTCGGGGAGGCGTCCGACGGACGTGAGGCACTCGAGGTCGTCGCGGCGACGCAGCCCGACGTCCTGCTCCTCGACCTGCGGATGCCCGTCCTCGACGGGCTGGGGACGCTCGAGGCGCTCGCGCTCGCGGGGCACCGCCCCGCGGTCCTCGTCCTCACGACGTTCGACGACGACGATCTCGTGCTCGCCGCGCTGCGGGCGGGCGCACGGGGCTATCTCCTCAAGGACGTCACGCTCGACGAGGTCGTTGAGGGCGTCCACACGCTTGCGCGCGGTGAGCGCCTTGTGCAGCCCGCCGTGACGGCACGCGTGCTTGACAGGCTCGCCGCCGCTCCGCTCGCGGAGCCTCGCCCTGCTGGGCCTGGGATCTCGATGACGCCGCGCGAGACGGAGGTTCTCCGGCTGCTCGCGGCCGGCTGGTCGAACCGTGAGATCGCGCGAGGGCTCCACCTGGCGGAGGGCACGGTGAAGAACCATGTCTCGGCGATCATGCTCAAGCTGGGTGTGCGGGACCGGACCCGTGCCGTGGTGCGCGCTCTCGACCTCGGGCTCGTCGGGCGCTGAGTCTCGGAGCAGCTGGTTCCTCAGTCCGGGAACCCCGTCGTCGGGCCGGGTGCGGGCGGCTCAGTCCGTGGCTGGTGCGAGCTCCGGCATGCCGGGGAACGGGACCCGCGAGGCACCCCACGTGAGTGCGCTCGACCACGTGTCGGCGGCGAGGTCGAGCGTGGCAGCGCGCGACTGCGGCGGGACGACGGCCAGCAGGGTGACGAGGTCTGCGGTGAGCGCAGTCTCGGCCTCGGCCACACGAGCGGTCCGAGGCTCGTCGGTCGCGATGCCGTCGGGCAGCGCGTAGGCCACGCGCCGTGGGTCCTCGGGGGTGGCGTCGACACCTGCGACGCGAGCCCAGTCGTCGGCGCGCTCCCGGTGGATCGCGGCGCGTGACAACGCGGCGGCCCGGCGCGGGTCCTCGAGACGTGAGGCGAGGACCTCGAGCATGTAGCCCGCGGAGTCCTCAGCGACGACGAGCGCGAGCAGGTCGGATGCCGGGACGCCGTCGAGCTCGGCTGGGACGGCAGGAACCGGGGTGAACTCCGTCTCGGGCTGCTCGGCGTCAGCCGCGGCAGCCAGCGCCCGTGCTGCGGCGAGGTGCGCGATGCTGAGCGAGCCGGTGAGCCGTGCGAAACCGGGGTCCTCGGCCGTCTCGAGGCCCGCGCGAGCTCGCGACGCAGCCTGAGCAAGGACCTCGATCGTGGCGGGTACGTCGGTCCCCGCGGGTGTACCTGTCGGGGCTGGTGCGGGGGAGCCGTCGGGACCGACGAGTCCCGACGCGTAGACGCCACCGAGCTGCGTCTCCTGGGAGTCGGCCGCTGCTGCCACCTCGGCGAGGATCGCTGCGGGACGCTTGGCGGCCTTGGCCGTGGCCGCCTGAGCCGTGGCACGGACGTCGAGCACGTCGGTCACGGCGGCTCGGCGTGCGGCCTCGACGGAGGTGAGGGACGGCTCGCTCGGCGGTGGGGTCTCGAGCCGCACGCTGCAGCCGGTGAGCGCGAGCACGACAAGGAGCGACGCCGCCGTACGACGGGTGCGGCGCGGAGAGGCGGGGCGAGAAGACGTGTCCATCGCTGCCGATCATGCCACGCGGGACCGTGCGGTTCCGGCCGCGCTCGCCGTGGCGCGTGAGGCACGTCGCACGAGGTCGACGGCGCAGTGCCGCGTGCGGGCGCCCACCACCGGATAGGCTGTGGGTGCGCGCACAACATCACACCGGTCGTTCGTCAGGTGCGAGTGCGCCTGGATCGACAGGAGACACACATGGCATCCCAGCATGAGGACCTCGCTGCGGCTGTGACCGCTGCGATCGCCGGCGCGGTCGGCGCCGCTGACCTCTTCCTCGAGGACGTCACGATCTCGGGGCCCGTGACGCGCAGCGTCGTGCGCGTCACGGTCGACCTGGGCGAGGACGAGGTCGGTTCGCTCCCGCTCGAGCGGCTTGCCGATGTCTCGCGTGCGGTGTCCGAGGCCCTTGACGCCTCTGACGTCCTGCCGCACGCCTATCAGCTCGAGGTGTCGTCGCCCGGCGCGACCCGCACGCTCACGGACGCGCGCCACTTCCGTCGTGCTCGGACCCGGCTCGTCCGCGTCGAGATGCGCGACGGCACAGAGATTCTTGGTCGGCTCACCGACGTCGAGGGCGACGCGCTCGTGCTTGACGGTGAGGCCGGCGTGACCCACCGCCCGCTGCTTGCTGATGTGCGCCGCGGCCGTGTCGAGCTCGAGATGCGTCGCATCGACGAGGTCGACCTGGGCGACGACGACGTGGAGGACTGACCGATGGATATTGACATGACCGCGCTGCGGATGCTCGAGAGCGAGCGGGAGATCCCGCTCGACGTCTTGGTGTCCGCGATCGAGGAGGCCCTTCGCTCGGCCTACCTGCGCACGCCCGACGCATACGCGCACGCCCGTGTCTCGGTCGACCGCCGCAGCGGACGCGTCACCGTGCTCGCTCGCGAGGAGATCGTCACGCAGGTTCCGGTCGAGGCCGACCCCGAGGACCCGGAGTCCGAGCCGACGACGCGGACGCTGCGTGAGCTCGGCCCCGAGTTCGACCACACGCCGTCTGGCTTCGGCCGGGTCGCGACCGCGACTGCGCGTCAGGTGATCGTCCAGCGTCTGCGTGACGCCGAGGACGAGCAGGTGCTGGGTCAGTTCCGCGACAAGGAGGGCGAGCTCCTCGGTGGCGTCATCCAGCAGGGTCGCGACTCGCGCGTCGTGCTCGTCGACGTCGGGGGTACCGAGGCTGTTCTGCCGCAGCACGAGCAGGTGCCGACCGAGCGGTACGTCCACGGGGAGCGGCTGCGCTCGTTCGTCGTCGAGGTGACCCGCGGGCTCAAGGGTGCGCAGATCGTGCTCTCGCGCACGCACCCCGGGCTCGTGCGCCGCCTCTTCGAGATGGAGGTTCCCGAGGTCGCTGACGGGACGGTCGAGATCCTCGCGATCGCTCGCGAAGCTGGTCACCGCACGAAGATCGCGGTGCGGTCGACGGTTGCGGGGGTCAACGCAAAGGGTGCGTGCATCGGCCCGATGGGCCAGCGTGTGCGCGCCGTCATGGCCGAGCTTCACGGCGAGAAGATCGACATCGTCGACTGGGCCGACGACCCGGCGTCGTTCGTCGCGAACGCCCTCTCGCCCGCGAAGGTCGTCTCGGTCGAGGTCGTCGACCTCGCGGCGCGTGCCGCGCGCGTCATCGTGCCGGACTACCAGCTGTCGCTCGCCATCGGCAAGGAGGGACAGAACGCACGTCTCGCCGCGAAGCTCACGGGCTGGCGCATCGATATCCGCTCCGACGGTGGTGTCGACGACGTGGCCGATGGCGCGCCTGCCGATGCCGACGGTGAGGCGCGCTAGACTGGTCGACGTGCGATCTCGCGCCGTGCCTGACGCACCCCACCCACAGACACCCGTGACTCCGACGCCGAACGCCCTCGTGGCGACGCGGACGGGGCCGGTTCGAACCTGCGTGGGGTGTCGAAGGAAGGACGCGCGAGACGCGCTCGTCCGCCTCGTCGTGGACGTTGCGCCCGGCGCGACCCCCAGGGTCGTGGTCGATGTGCGGCGGTCACTCCCGGGGCGGGGCGCGTGGGTCCATCCGGACCCGCATTGTCACGAGCTTGCCGAGAAGCGGCGGGCCGTGGTGCGTGCGCTGCGGATCGATTCGGCAGTAGAGCATGCATGGCAAGGAAACGCTGGACGCGCGTGACCACCCGGTCACTCACGGTCAGGACTTCACCAAGGAAAGCGGGTCAGAGGCCGATGGGCACCCGATGAGTACTCAGCGATGAGCCCCCAGCACTAAGACGGTCCCTCCCTGTCCGGGGTGGGGCCCAGACAGGAGAGATGTGGCAAAGATCCGCGTATACGAGCTCGCTAAGGAGCTCGGTGTGGAGAGCAAGGAGCTCATGACGAAGCTCACCGAGATGGGTGAGTTCGTCCGGTCGGCATCGTCGACCATTGAAGCGCCGGTCGTGCGTCGCATTCGCGACGCCGTTCCGGCCAAGGCCCCCGAGGCTCCCGCCGACGCACCCAAGGCGCCCGCCAAGCGTGCTGCGGCACCGAAGGCACCTGCGAAGGCAGCCGAAGCCCCCGCGGAGCAGGCACCCGCCCCCGCGGCCCAGGCTCCGGCCCCCGCAGCACCCGCCCCCGCGGCACCGGCACCCGCCGCTCCTGCGGCACCCGCCCCGGCGGCCCCTGCGGCACCCGCCCCTGCGGCACCGGCGACCGAGGCCGCCGCGGCCCCGCGTCCTGGCGCCCCGCGTCCCGGACCGGCCGCTGAGCGTCCGGCGCGGACCCCGCGTCCGGGCAACAACCCCTTCGCACCGAGCCAGGGCATGCCGCGCGGCGATCGCGCAGGTGGCCCCCGTCCGGGCAACAACCCCTTCGCACCGAGCCAGGGCATGCCCCGTCCCGGTGCGCGTCCCGCCCCCGCGGCGGACGCTGCCGCGACGGGCGAGCGCACGGGCGGTCCTCGCCCCGGCGCACCCCGTCCTGGCGCACCCCGTCCTGGCGCCCCGCGTCCGGGCGGAGCCCGTCCTAACCCCGGCATGATGCCCGGCAAGACCCAGCTGGGTCGCCCCGGTCCGGGCGCTGCTGCAGGCGGCGGCGGTCGTCCCGGCGGTGCTGGCGGCGGTCGCGGCGGCTACGGCGGCGGCGGTGGCGGCGCAGGTCGTCCCGGCGGCGGCGCTCCTGGCGCGGGTGGCGGCGGTTTCGCCGGTCGCCCCGGTGGTGGCGGCGGTCGTCCCGGTGGTGCCGGTCGTGGCAGCACCCAGGGTGCTTTTGGGCGCGCCGGTGGCCGCCCCGTGCGCGGACGGAAGTCGAAGCGCGCGAAGCGTCAGGAATTTGAGCAGATGCAGGCGCCGTCGCTTGGCGGCGTGCAGGTTCCCCGCGGCGACGGCTCGACCATCGTCCGTCTGCGTCACGGCTCCTCGCTCAATGACTTCGCCGACAAGATCGATGCGAACCCCGCATCGCTCGTGACCGTCCTCTTCCACCTGGGAGAGATGGCCACCGCGACGCAGTCGCTCGACGAAGACACGTTCGGCTCGCTCGGCCAGGAGCTCGGGTACGTCATCGAGATGGTCTCTGCCGAGGAGGAGGACCGCGAACTGCTCGAGGCCTTCGACATCGACCTTGAGGCTGAGCTCGAGGGTGAGTCCGACGAGGACCTCGTCGCACGTCCGCCCGTCGTCACCGTCATGGGTCACGTCGACCACGGCAAGACGCGTCTTCTCGACGCGATCCGCCGGACCGACGTCGTCTCGGGCGAGGCCGGCGGCATCACGCAGCACATCGGTGCCTACCAGGTGCGGCGTGAGCACGAGGGCATCGACCGTGCGCTGACCTTCATCGACACCCCGGGTCACGAGGCCTTCACGGCCATGCGTGCACGTGGTGCCGAGGTCACGGACATCGCGATCCTCGTCGTCGCAGCCGATGACGGTGTCATGCCGCAGACGGTCGAGGCGCTCAACCACGCGCAGGCGGCCGGCGTGCCGATCGTCGTCGCGGTCAACAAGATCGACAAGGAGACGGCGAACCCCGCCAAGATCCGCCAGCAGCTCACCGAGTACAACCTCGTGGCTGAGGAGTACGGCGGCGACACGATGTTCGTCGACGTCTCTGCTCGTCAGAACCTCAACATCGACGCGCTCATCGAGGCCGTGCTGCTCACGGCTGACGCGTCGCTCGACATGCGTGCGAACCCGAACAAGGACGCACGTGGTGTCGCGATCGAGGCGAACCTCGACAAGGGCCGCGGTGCGGTCGCGACCGTCCTCGTCCAGCAGGGAACGCTTCACGTCGGCGACGCGATCGTCGCGGGCACGGCCTACGGCCGCGTGCGTGCGATGTTCGACGAGCACGGTGGCAGCGTCGAGGAGGCGACCCCGTCGCGTCCGGTGCAGGTCCTGGGTCTCACCTCGGTCCCGCGTGCCGGCGACTCGTTCCTCGTCGCGTCCGACGACCGTACGGCTCGCCAGATCGCCGAGAAGCGTGCGGCTGCCGAGCGCGCCGCGACGCTCGCCAAGCGCCGCAAGCGCATCAGCCTCGAGGACTTCACGAAGGCCCTCGAGCTCGGCAAGGTCGAGACGCTCAACCTCGTCATCAAGGGTGACGTCTCCGGTGCCGTCGAGGCGCTCGAGGACTCGTTGCTCAAGATCGACGTGGGCGACGAGGTCCAGCTGCGTGTCATCCACCGCGGTGTCGGTGCGATCACGCAGAACGACGTCAACCTCGCGACGGTCGACAACGCCGTCATCATCGGCTTCAACGTCCGTACTGCGGAGCGCGTTGCCGAGATGGCTGACCGCGAGGGTGTCGAGATCAAGTTCTACTCGGTCATCTACCAGGCGATCGACGACGTCGAGGCGGCCATGAAGGGCCTCCTCAAGCCGGAGTACGAGGAGGTGCAGCTGGGCACCGCGGAGATCCGCGAGGTCTTCCGCTCCTCCAAGTTCGGCAACATCGCCGGTGCCCTCGTCCGTTCGGGCATCATTCGCCGCAACACGAAGGCGCGCGTCCTGCGCGGGGGCGTCGTCGTGGGGGACAACCTCACGATCGAGTCGCTCAAGCGTTTCAAGGACGACGCGACCGAGGTCCGCGAGGGCTACGAGTGCGGTATCGGTCTGGGCTCGTTCAACGACCTGCAGGTCGATGACGTTGTCGAGACCTGGGAGATGCGCGAGAAGCCTCGCGCGTAACCTTCCGGCGGGAGCACCGGTGCCGTCAGGGCACCGGTGCTCCCGCGTCCCGGTCCTCAGTGACCGGACGTTCAAGAGCTGGGCCGCCCTCGTGACGGCCGTGATGGGAGACGCACATGTCTGACAGCCCCCGCGCACGTAAGGTCGCCGACCGCATCAAGGAGGTCGTCGCGCGCATGCTCGACACGCGGATCAAGGACCCGCGTCTCGGCTTCGTGACGATCACCGACGTCCGCGTGACCGGTGACCTGCAGTCCGCCTCGATCTTCTACACGGTTCTCGGTGACGAGGACGCTCGGACGGGGTCGGCGGCCGCTCTCAGGAGCGCGACCGGCATCATCCGTTCCGAGGTGGGTAAGCAGCTGGGTACCCGGCTGACGCCGACGATCGAGTTCCACCTCGACGCTGTTCCCGAGACGGCGGCGCACCTCGAGGCCGCCCTCGAGGAGGCGCGCCGTCGTGACGCCGAGCTTGAGAAGACGCGCCGCGGCGCGAGCTTCGCGGGTGAAGCGGACCCGTACCGCCGTCCTGAGGACGACGACGACGAGGCCTGATCTTTCTCACGCCGCACGGGCACGGAGCTTGGGCTCCGTGCCCGTGCGGCGTTCTCGTCGGCGTGCTGTCCGTCACGTGGCCGCGCCGCCGTGCGCGGCCAATGGCTGCGGGGCGCGCTGATACCGTTGGCCGACGTGACCCCCCGTGCTCCCCGACGCCCCGACGCCCGTGCTTGGCCGCCCGCCGCGGACGGCGTCGTCATTGTCGACAAACCAGCCGGGATGACGAGTCACGACGTCGTGGCCAAGATGCGTTGGCTCGCACGGACGCGCAAGGTCGGGCACGCGGGCACGCTCGATCCCATGGCGACGGGTGTGCTGGTCCTCGGGGTGGGGCGTGCGACGCGCGTGCTGACGTATCTCGTCGGGGCGGACAAGGAGTACGTGACGACCATCCGGCTCGGGCAGAGCACGTCGACGGACGACGCGCAGGGTGACATCACGGCGACGACTGATGCGGCGCACGTGACCGGTGAGGCGCTGCGCGCGGCTGCAGCGGGGCTGACCGGTGACATCGAGCAGGTACCCAGCACCGTCTCGGCGATCAAGGTCGACGGGCGACGCGCGTACGACCTCGCGCGCGCGGGCGAGGAGGTCGAGCTCAAGGCGCGTCCCGTGACGGTTGCGCGGTTCGACGTGGGTGAGCCCCGGGTCGTCGTGGTCGACGGTGCACGCGTCGTCGATGTCGAAGCGACCGTCGAGTGCTCGTCGGGCACGTACGTGCGTGCGTTGGCACGTGACCTGGGCGCGGCGCTCGGGGTGGGCGCGCACCTCACGGCGCTGCGGCGGACCCGCGTGGGCGGTGTCCGCGTCGAGGACGCGCACGCGCTCGACGCGCTCGTGGCACGCGCCGAGGTTGACCACCTGCCGGTGCCGACGGTCGAGTCTGCGCTCGCTCTGGAGGGCACGATGCCCCAGCACGTGCTTGACCCCGCGGAGGCCCTCGCGGTCGTGCACGGGCGGCGTGCTGAGCGCGGCCTGACGACGGCGGCGAAGGTTGCGGGGGTGGACCCCGACGGGCGCCTCGTCGCGGTTCTTGAGCGGACGGGCGCGTGGCTCAAGCCGGTCACGGTGTTCATGACGCCGGACGAGGTCGGCCCGGTCCCTGAGGAGGCTGCGACGCCCGCGACGCCCGCGAACGTTGCGGCCGGCTCTGACGTGCCCGTGTGGCGCTCGTACGCGGAGGTTCCCGCCGATCTGGGCCCGACGGTCGTGACGATCGGCAACTTCGATGGGGTGCACCTGGGCCACCAGGAGGTTCTCGGTGTCGTCGTCGACCGTGCGCGCGCGACGGGTGCCGCTGCCGTGGCGGTGACGTTCACCCCGCACCCGCGTGCTGTCCACGCGCCGCAGGAGCCGCTGCGACTTGTCACGAGTACGCAGCAGAGGTACGAGCTGCTGGTTGCTGCGGGTCTCGACGGGGTGCTCGAGCTTGACTATTCGCTCGAGCTCGCCGCCCAGACTCCACGCGAGTTCGTCGAGACGTGCTTCGTGCGGGGGTTGCGCGCGAGCGTCGTCGTCGTCGGACAGGACGTGCGTCTGGGCGCGGGCAACTCGGGCAACCTCGAGACGTTGGTCGCGCTCGGGGCCGAGCACGGCTTCGAGGTCGTCACGGTGACGGATCGCGGTGTGGCCGGGGGACGATGGTCGTCGACCGCGGCGCGCCGGCTTCTCGACGAGGGTGATGTCGCCCGTGCTGCGAAGATCCTCGGCCGTCCGCACCGGCTGCGTGCCGAGGTCGTTCACGGTGACGCGCGCGGTCGGACGATCGGTTTTCCGACTGCGAACCTCTCGCAGGAGGTCGAGGGCCTGGTGCCCGCCGACGGCGTCTACGCCGGGTGGCTGCTGAGGAGCGGGTCCGGGCGCGATGCCCGTCTGCCGGCGGCCGTGTCGATCGGGACGAACCCCACGTTCGACGGAACGCAGCGCCGGGTTGAGGCGTACGTGCTCGATCGGACGGACCTCGACCTCTACGGCGAGGTCGTCGCTCTTGATCTTGTTGCGCACCTGCGGCCGACGTTGCGCTTCGATTCGGTGGACACGCTCGTGACGCAGATGAATCGTGATGTGGCGCGTGTGCGCGAGCTGCTCGCGGCGCCCGGGGGTGACCCTCAGGCGGGCTGACCTCGCTCGATGGTGAGGAGCGTCGTGGGGGGAGTGACGTCCGGCCTCGTTCGTGGTCGGGCCGGCCGTTCAGATGTGACGCGTGAGGCCTGTGAGAATTCACGCCGACGGGTTATCGTTCGACGCGAACCGCGATCGCGGTTCGTCCTCGGCACGTCAAGGTGATCCCATGCGCAGGCTGATCTCGGCAGCGACGGTGACGGCACTCGCCGTCACCGGGCTTGCCCTCCCCGTCATCTCGATGCCGGTCGCGGCCGCGACCCCCGTCGCGCCCGAGGTTGCGAACGTCGCGATCGACGGAGTCGATACGCGTGCGGCCCGCGAGCCCGGCGCACTTGATGCGCCTCCCGAAGTCGAGACCGACGCCGCCACGCAACGGGCCATCGAGGCCGAGGACGCACTCGCGTCGACCCCGATCACCGAGGCTCCCGAGGTCGAACCCCTCGAGACGCCGGCCGACCCGGACCTTGCTGCGCTCACCCCGCTCACACGCACCGCGCACTTCACCGCTGCGGGCGTCACCTGGGACGCGTCGAGCAGCGAGGAGATCATCGAGATCACGCTCCGCATCCGTGAGGACGGCGAGTGGAGCGACTGGGTCTCCCTTCCCGTGAGCGAGGAACTTGCGCCGTCGGCCCGCGCCGGCTCCGAGCCCCTGGTCACAGCGGGCGCGGACGGCGTTCAGGCCCGGGTGCGCACGGCGTCGGGCCGCGAGCCGTCGGGGCTGCGCATCGATCTCATCGACGCGGGCACCTCGCGTGCCGACGCGAACGTGGGGACGACGAGTGCCATGGCGACGGCGGCGGCGGCGAGCGGGTCGATCCTCAAGCCGTCGATCATCACGAGGGCGCAATGGGGTGCCGACGAGAGCCTTCGTTCGACGTGGGGTCCGCAGGACCAGTCCTCGAAGCTCGCGGCCATGTATGTCCACCACACGGTCAACCGCAACGACTACTCGAAGGCGAGCTCCGCAGCGCTCGTCCGCAGCATCTACGCGTATCACACGAAGTCGATGCGGTGGCCCGACATCGGCTACCAGTTCCTCGTCGACCGCTTCGGACGGCTGTACGAGGGTCGCTACGGCGCGATCAACACGCTGCCGATCGGTGCGCAGGCAGGCGGGTACAACACGACGACGATCGGCATCTCGGCGATCGGCAACTTCGAGAACCGCGACGACAACAACAATGGCAAGGTCGACGGACCGTCGAAGGCGATGCTGAGCGCGATCTCGCGCCTGCTCGCATGGAAGGCCTACGAGCACGGCCTCAACCCCAAGGGCAAGGCCAAGCTCTACACGGGCACGAGCAGCAAGAGTGGTATCCACGCGAAGCCGGGCGAGACGATCACCGTCAACGTCATCCAGGGTCACCGCGACACCAACATCACGGCCTGCCCCGGCAAGACGCTCTACGCGAAGCTGGCGAGCATCCGCACGACCGTCGACTCGCTCGTGGATGACGCGGTCGCCCGCTACGGCAAGGCCCGGCCCGTGCTCTCGGCCCCGGTGCCTGCCCCGCACACGGCGCTGCAGAACCCGGCGCAGCTGACGCAGCAGCAGCTCTACACGTGGCGGGCCGTGAGCGGCGCTGTCGGGTACGAGCTGCTCGAGCGGCCGGCCTCGCACGGGGCGTCGTTCGCCGACTCCCGCGGCTGGCGCACGATCGCGACCGTGACCAAGCCACGGGCAACGCTCACGGTGAGGCCCGGTGTCAACAGGCTCGTCGTCGTGCGCGCGATCGCGTCGTCGGGTGAGCGCGGTGCGCTCGTCGATCTTGTGCGAGCCACCCGTCCCGTGTCCCAGTCCGCCCTCACGTGGTCGAAGAGCTGGACGAAGCAGTCGGGCGACGGGGCGGTCGACGGCGCGTTGCGTGCGACGACGACCGTCGGTGCGCGGCTCAAGGTCGCCTCGGTCAAGGATGCACGGCGCATCGTCCTCGTGGGGGAGCAGGCTCCGGGTAACGGACGCGTCGAGGTGTACGCGGGCTCGACGTTGCTCGGCGAGGTCTCGTGGGACGATCCAGTGCTGAGCAGCGCGGCCACGCGCGTGCTCAACCTCTCGTCCGCCGTCTCGGGCACGGTGACGGTCAAGACTCTCGGCTCCGAGCGCGTGGCCCTCACGTCTCTCGCGTTCCCGCGCTGGGCATCGACGGGCGACGGGCAGTCCACGTCGACCGGCACGCAGCCGACGCCTCCGCCGACGTCGACCCCTGCCCCCGCGCTCCCCGCCGCTCCAGCCCCGCCCACCCTGCGCAAGCCGGGCGCGACCGTGGCTCCCATCCGCCTCTCCAGGACCGCGACGCTGCGCTGGAACGCAGCGCCCCGCGCAACGATCTACGAGGTGCACGTGCGTACGGCGGCGCACGGCAAGAGCTTCGGAGCCTGGCGCGTGGCCAAGCGGACGACGAGCCGCGCCTACACGCTCACGCTCTCCTACGGGCGCACCGCTGAGGTCGGCATCGTCGCGGTGGGCGCCGGCGGGCGGTCTGCTCGCGCGACGTTCCCCAAGATCACGCGGCACGTGACGCCAAGCTCGGTGTGGCGGTCGACCGGGTCGAAGCGCTGGAAGACGATCCGTCACTCGGGCTACCTGCGCGGGGTTGCGTGGTCGACGACCGCGAAGAGCTCTCGTCTGCGCGTGAAGAAGGCCAAGGACGTACGCACGATCCAGGTGACCGCTGCTGCGGGCCGGAGCAACGGTCGCATCGCCGTGTACACGGGGACGAAGCGCGTGGCGACGTTCTCGCTCGCCGCGCACGGCACCAAGCGGCTCAAGCGCTTCACGGTCACCCTGCCGCGGGCCTTCTCCGGGACGGTCACGGTCAAGACTCTCGACCGTCGCACGGTGCGCGTCAGCGCCATCACGACTGCTCGCTGAGACGTACGCCACGCCGACCCGAGGTGGTGGGTCTCACGGCCGGTCCGGTCGTGCGTGCTGGTAGTCTTGACCTCGCCGTTCGAACGGCCGCGGACAGAGAGTGCCCGGAGGATCAGCCCCGGCGCGCCGCGCAACGAGTAGACACCTAGGAGAATCGTGCCCCTCGACAAGGCCACCAAGCAGTCCATCATGTCCGAGTACGCGACCCACGAGGGCGACACCGGTTCCCCCGAGGTCCAGATCGCGATGCTCACGCAGCGCATCAAGGACCTCACCGAGCACCTCAAGGAGCACAAGCACGACCACCACAGCCGTCGTGGCCTGCTCCTTCTCGTCGGCCAGCGTCGTCGCCTCCTCGGCTACCTCCAGAAGGTCGACATCGCGCGCTACCGTAGCCTCATCGAGCGCCTCGGCCTGCGCCGCTGACAACTTCTGAGCCAGCCCGGACCCTGTGGGTCCGGGCTGGCTCAGTGTCACCACCCGCGACGGCCGTCCGGCCGTCGCACCCACCAGCACCACCCCGCCCCGACCGCCTCGTCCGGTCCTCGGTAGTGGCTCCCGACACCGCATCGCGTTGCGTGGGCCTCGATCGAAGACCGTGGGGTAAGGGGCCGAACGAGAGGAGGGCACCCGTGGAGGGTCCCGAGATCCAGTTCGCCGAGGCCGTGATCGACAACGGTCGCTTCGGCACCCGCACCATCCGCTTCGAGACGGGCCGCATCGCCAAGCAGGCCGCCGGCGCAGTCGTCGCGTACCTCGACGGCGACACGATGCTCCTGTCGGCCACGACGGCCGGCAAGCACCCCAAGGAGCAGTTCGACTTCTTCCCGCTGACGATCGACGTTGAAGAGCGCCAGTACGCCGCGGGCAAGATCCCCGGCTCGTTCTTCCGTCGCGAAGGCCGCCCGTCGACCGAGGCCATCCTTGCGTGCCGCCTCGTCGACCGCCCGCTGCGCCCCTTGTTCGTCAAGGGCCTGCGCAACGAGGTCCAGGTCGTCCTCACCGTCATGGCGATCCACCCCGACGACTCCTACGACACGCTCGCGATCAACGCCGCCTCGGCGTCCACGCAGCTCTCCGGCCTGCCGTTCTCGGGCCCCGTCGCCGGTGTGCGCATCGCGCTCATCGACGGCCAGTGGGTCGCGTTCCCGCGCTACTCCGAGCGCGCTCGTGCGACGTTCGACATGGTCGTTGCCGGCCGCGTCGTGGGCGATGACGTCGCGATCGCGATGATCGAGGCCGAGGCGCCTGAGGCGTCGTGGAACCTCATCCACGATGAAGGCGCAGTTGCCCCGACCGAAGAGGTCGTGGCTCAGGGCCTCGAGGCGTCCAAGCCGTTCATCAAGGCGCTCGTTGAGGCCCAGGTCTCGCTCGCCAAGTCGGCTGCCAAGGAGACCCAGGCGTTCCCGACGTTCCCCGAGTACCAGGACGACGCTTTCGCCGCCGTCGAGGCCGCAGCGACTGCTGCCCTCGGTGACGCGCTCTCGATCGCTGACAAGCAGGATCGCGAGAACCGACTTGACGAGATCAAGGCCGAGGTTGTCTCGCAGCTGGCCGGCACCTTCGAAGGCCGCGAGAAGGAGCTCTCTGCGGCGTACCGCTCGCTGCAGAAGCAGCTCATCCGTCAGCGCATCCTCACGGACGGCTTCCGCATCGATGGTCGTGGACTGCGGGACATCCGCACGCTCTCGGCCGAGGTCGAGGTCCTTCCGCGCGTTCACGGCTCGGCGCTCTTCGAGCGTGGCGAGACGCAGATCCTTGGCGTGACGACGCTCAACATGCTCCGGATGGAGCAGCAGCTCGACACGCTCGCGCCCGAGACGCGCAAGCGCTACATGCACCACTACAACTTCCCGCCCTACTCGACCGGTGAGACCGGTCGGGTGGGCTCGCCCAAGCGTCGCGAGATCGGTCACGGTGCGCTCGCTGAGCGCGCGATCGTTCCCGTCCTGCCGAGCCGCGAGGACTTCCCCTACGCGATCCGCCAGGTCTCCGAGGCTCTCGGCTCCAACGGTTCCACGTCCATGGGCTCGGTCTGCGCCGCGACGCTGTCGCTGCTCAACGCCGGTGTCCCGCTGCGCGCCCCGGTTGCGGGTATTGCGATGGGCCTCGTCTCCGACACCGTGAACGGTGAGACGCGCTACGCGGCCCTCACCGACATCCTCGGTGCCGAGGACGCGTTCGGTGACATGGACTTCAAGGTTGCCGGAACGCGTAAGTTCGTCACGGCGATCCAGCTCGACACGAAGCTCGACGGAATCCCCGCCGACGTTCTCGCCGGCGCGCTCACGCAGGCGAAGGAGGCGCGTCTCGCGATCCTCGACGTCATCGACGAGGCCATCGACGTGCCCGACGAGATGTCGCCGTTCGCACCGCGCGTCATCACGGTCAAGGTTCCCGTCGACAAGATCGGCGAGGTCATCGGCCCGAAGGGCAAGATGATCAACCAGATCCAGGACGAGACCGGCGCCGACATCTCGATCGAGGACGACGGCACGGTCTACATCGGCGCGACCGACGGTCCGTCGGCCGAGGCCGCGCGTGCGGCGATCAACGCGATCGCGAACCCGCACGTTCCTGAGATCGGTGAGCGCTTCGTCGGAACGGTCGTCAAGACCACGACGTTCGGTGCGTTCGTGTCGCTCTCCCCGGGCAAGGACGGTCTGCTGCACATCAGCCAGATCCGTCGCCTCGTGGGCGGCAAGCGCGTCGAGAACGTCGAGGATGTCCTGTCGATCGGCCAGAAGGTTCAGGTCGAGATCGGCGAGATCGACCCGCGTGGCAAGTTGTCGCTCCACGCGGTCGTCGAGGACGAGGGCGCCGGAGACGACGCCTGACGTGAGCTGGGACCTTCCTCTCACCCGCGCGGGTGAGCCGGGGAGCGAACTCACCGCCGGGCAGGACGGCACCGTCATTCGACGGTCCGTCCTGCCCGGCGGTATTCGCGTCCTCACCGAGTCCATGCCAGGACAGCGTTCCGCAAGCATTGGCATGTGGGTCGGCGTCGGCTCCCGCGACGAATTGTCGGGCCACTTCGGTTCGACTCACTTCCTTGAGCATCTGCTGTTCAAGGGCACGGCGCGCCGTGATGCGATGGCGATCGCCGAGGCGTTTGACGCCGTGGGCGGCGAGGCCAACGCGGCGACCGCCAAGGAGAGCACGTGCTACTACGCGCGTGTTCTTGACCACGACCTGCCCATGGCGGTTGACGTCATCATGGACATGATGACGTCGGCGCGCCTTGAGGAGGACGAGCTCGAGATCGAGCGCGGCGTCATCCTCGAAGAGCTGGCGATGAACGATGACGACCCGAGCGACGTCGTCCACGAAGAGTTCTCCAAGGCCGTTCTCGGTGACACGCCGCTTGGCCGCCCCATCGGCGGGACCCCCCAGGCGATTCGTGATGTTCCGCGCGAGGCCGTGTGGGAGCACTATCGCGAGCACTACCGTCCCGAGACGCTCGTCGTCACGGCCGCGGGGAGCGTTGACCACGACGTCCTGTGCGCGCAGGTGACGCAGGCGGCGACCGTCGGCGGCTGGGTGGTGGAGCCGCAGGCGACGCCACGTGCGCGGCGGGGCGACGACCTTCGGGACGTCACCCTCCCCACCGGCGGTGCCGAGGCCGAGATCTCACGACCCGTTGAGCAAGCCAATGTCGTGCTCGGCACGCTGGGGCTCGCGGCTGCCGACGAGCGCCGGTATGTCATGACCGTGCTCAACGCGGTTCTTGGTGGGGGCATGTCGTCGCGGCTCTTCCAGGAGATCCGGGAGAAGCGCGGGCTGGCCTATTCGACGTACTCGTTTGCCTCGGGCTATGCGGGCGCCGGTGTCTTTGGGCTGTATGCAGGCTGCGCCCCGAGCCGGATCGACGAGGTCACGGGCCTGCTCGTGGCCGAGCTCGAGCGTCTTGCTGACTCCGGGATGACCGACGATGAGCTGCGTCGTTCGCAGGGTCAGCTGCGCGGCGGTCTCGTTCTCGGTCTTGAGGACTCGGGGTCGCGCATGACGCGGCTCGGCAAGGCCGAGCTCACCCATGGCGAGCTGCTCTCCGTCGACGAAGCGCTTGAGCGTGTTGCTGCGGTGACACGTCAGCAGGTGCAAGAGCTCGCGATCGAGCTCGCTGGACGACCGCGCACGATCGTGCGCGTGGGTCCGTTCGGGGGCTAGCTCCCGTCCTCACATGTGACGGCCGCCAGGGCCCGTCGTCGTGGTCACGTTCTGTGGCCGTGATGACGGGCCCTGCCCCGTTGGACGCACAGGTGATCCGCTCGCGGGCGTGGACGTCTGCGGGAGGAGTCGCGGCGCGGCGTCTAGGCTGGCCTCGTGAGCGCAACGATCAAGGTGGCGGTGCTTGGTGCCGCGGGACGTATGGGAACGAACGTGTGCGCGGCTGTCGAGGCCGCGCCCGACCTCGAGCTGGTTGCCAGGCTTGACGCGGATGACGATGTTGCGGCGGGTCTCGCCGCGAGCGGCGCGGATGTCGCGGTCGACTTCACGATTCCCTCGGTGACCGAGGCAAATGTGCATGCGGCGATCGACGCGGGTATTCACGTCGTCGTCGGGACGACGGGCTGGGACGACAGCTCGCGCGGTCGCGTGACCGAGCACCTCGAGCAGCGTGCGGCCGACGGCGCCAACGTGGGAGTGCTCATCGCGCCGAACTTTGGGCTCTCGGCGGTTCTCGCCATGACGTTCGCGGCGAAGGCCGCGCGGTACTTCGAGTCGGTCGAGGTCGTTGAGCTCCACCACCCCGACAAGGTCGACGCCCCAAGCGGAACCGCGCGCCACACAGCGCACGCGATTGCCACGGCGCGCGCTGAGGCTGGAATCGCTCCGAGCCCGGACGCGACCGAGGATGGCTGGGAGGCGCGGGGCATGGACGTCGATGGCGTGCGTGTCCACGCGGTGCGCTTGCGCGGGCTCGTGGCGCACGAAGAGATCCTGCTCGGCAACGTCGGCGAACAGCTGACGATTCGCCAGGACTCCTTCGACCGCGTCTCGTTCATGCCGGGAGTGCTGCTCGGTGTGCGCGAGGTGGGATCGCGGCCGGGCCTCACGGTCGGTCTCGAGAACGTCCTCGACCTCTCCTGATGCCGAGCACGCTGCGTCAGGGGCTTCTGCCCGCGCTCGCCGTCACGGCGCTGCTCGCGATCTACGGCTGGGCCATCGCCGGGCGCGGCGTCGCGCTGCTACGCACGGGCGAGGCCGTGGGCGTCGCCCTCGGCGTCGGCGTGCTCGTGCTTCCGCTCCTCGTCATCTGGCTCGTGTGGCGCGAGTGGTCGCTCGCGGCGCACGTGCAGCGCATGGCTGACGAGCTCGCGGCGGCGGGCGAGCTGCCGGTCGACGACCTGCCGCGCTCGCCGGGCGGCCGCATCGAGCGGGCGGCCGCCGACGCGGCGTTCGAGGACGCGCGGGCGACGGCCGAGGCTGCACCCGACGACTGGCGCGCGTGGTACCACCTCGCGTTCGCGTACGACGCAGCCGGCGACCGGCGCCGCGCGCGCGCGACGCTGCGCCGCACGGCGCAGCTCCACGCCCGCGCGGCCGGCTGAGAAGCAGGTCCTACCGGGGGAGCGAGGCCTCGAGCCGGACTCCGAGCTGCCAGCCGGGCAGGTCGGCATGGTGGTTGACGCCCTCGGTCTGGTAGCGCCAGCTCATCAGTGCGTCTCGGACCGACTCCGGGTCGAGCAGCTCGGGGCGTGCAGGCGCAAAGGTGTGATCCCGCAGCGTCTCACGGAGCTCCTCGAGCTCCTCCTCGTCGCCGTCGTCGTAGTCCGGATCGTCAAGAACCTCTGGTCCGTCGAAGTAGCGCCACAGGTATGCGTCGACGTTCTCCCTGAGCAACGTCCTGGCGAGCTCCGGCCCGTCGTCGGCGGGGAAGTCGGCGTAGCGGATGAGTGCGGTGGCCAGCAGGTTGATCTGCTCCGCGCTGAGGATGGCGACGCTCATGGCTGCTCCTGGTTGTGACTGGTGCTTGGGAGGACGGGATTGTCGACTGTCTGCTCGGCGCGTGTCTGTGTGGTCACGCCGTCTGGTCGCGCAGGGTGAAGCTGTAGGTGGCGGAGGTCGTTGTGGTCCGCTCGGGGGCGACGGTGATCGCGATGCGGTAGGTCGTGCCCGCGGTGACCTCGAAGGTGTTGCCCTTGGTGAGGGTGGCCGGTTCGGTCAGCGGTTCGTCCTGGTCGTCGAGGAGCTGCCACTGGAGTGCGGAGCTGCCGGGGGTGTCCAGGAGGACTTCTGCGTCGCGGGCGGGGGTGAAGGTGTGGGACTGCTGCACGGATAGGTGACAGTCAGGCTCAGGCTGCGAGTGCGACCTGAGTGGTCATGATGGTCTCGAACTCGATGGGGGTCAACCGCCCCAGACGGACCTGCCGCCGCCGGCGGT
>NZ_JBQPRE010000003.1:0-427931 GCF_052324925.1 Sanguibacter sp. A247
CCATGCCCCTTGAGGGTGAGAGGCTCCCAGTAGACCACTGGGTCGATAGGCCGGATGTGGAAGCGAGGACGAAAGACTCGTGAAGCTGACCGGTACTAATAGCCAATGACTTGATACAACAATTTCTGCTTGCGTCCACTGTGCGGTTCCCGGGTCATCACCGGTGTGTTGATAACCCAATAGAGTTACGGCAGTCATAGCGTGAGGGAAACGCCCGGTCCCATTCCGAACCCGGAAGCTAAGCCTCACAGCGCCGATGGTACTGCCCTGGTGACGGGGTGGGAGAGTAGGACGCTGCCGGACATTCATTCGCGAAGGCCCACCCCGTACCGGGGTGGGCCTTCGTCGTTTCCCCCCGTTCAGGTGGCGACTCACGTGATGCGCCCTCGGCTTGCGAGCGCTCCTGTCCGCACTGGGCTGCCGGGGAGAGGTGACGTGCCTGACGACACCGGATCACCACGCGACACCCGCGTGGATGAGACAATGGAACGACAAGTCCATCGTGGAAGGAACCGACCAACGTGAACGATCAGCAGGGTGGCGGCGAGCGTCAAGACCGACGCTCCGAACGCGACGACCGCAACAGCCGCGGGAACCGCGACCACTCCGGACGCGAGGGTCGGTCCAGCGGGCGTCCGAGCGAAGCTCGAGATGCCGGACGTGGTTCGTACGGTCAGCGCGACGGAGGCCCTCGCGGCAACCGCGAGAGCGGTCCTCGTGAGGGTGGCTTCCGTGGCGGCCGCGATGGTGGAGAGCGTCGTTACGGCGACCGGCCCGCCTTCGGCCAGCGCGACGGCGCTCCCCGCGAAGGTGGTCAGCGTGGTGGCGGACAGCGAGACGGTGGGCGCCCGCCCTACGCTTCCCGTGAGGGTGGCTTCCGTGGCGGCCGCGATGGTGGAGAGCGTCGTTACGGCGACCGGCCCGCCTTCGGCCAGCTAGACGGCGGCTCCCGTGAGGGTGGACGCCCGGCCTATGGGCAGCGTGACGGCGGTCCCCGTGAGGGTGGCTTCCGTGAGGGTGGCTTCCGCGGTGGACGGGACGGCGCGGCTCGCGGAGGTGCCCCCCGAGAGGGTGGCTTCCGCGGTGGACGCGATGGCGCGGAGCGTCGGTCCGGAGAGCGCCCTGCCTTTGGCCAGCGTGACGGAGCTTCCCGTGAGGGTGGTTTCCGTGGTGGCCGTGATGGCGGAGAGCGCCGCTACGGGGACCGGCCCGCCTTCGGCCAGCGCGATGGCGGCTCCCGTGAGGGTGGGCGCCCCGCTTTTGGACAGCGCGATGGCGGTCCCCGCGAGGGTGGCTTCCGCGGTGGACGGGACGGCGCGGCTCGCGGAGGTGCCCCCCGAGAGGGTGGTTTCCGTGGTGGCCGTGATGGCGGAGAGCGCCGCTACGGGGACCGGCCCGCCTTCGGCCAGCGCGATGGTGCCCCGCGTGAGGGTGGCTTCCGCGGTGGACGCGATGGCGCGGCTCGCGGAGGTGCCCCCCGTGAGGGTGGACGCCCCGCCTATGGTCAGCGTGATGGTGCCCCGCGTGAAGGTGGCTTCCGTGGCGGCCGCGACGGAGCCGGCCGCGATAGCAGCAGCCGACCCAGCGTAGGCCGGCACGACAGCGGTGCCCGCGACAGTCGTGCCCGCGACGGCGGTTCCCGTGAGGGTGGCTTCCGTAGCGGACGGCCCGACAGCGGCGCTGTGCGTCGGGATGGACAGGACGACTCACGTCGCGATGGCTTCCGTGAGGACCGTCGCGAGGTTCCGGTCGGCCCGGAGATCCCCGACGAGGTGACGATCAGTGACCTCGACCGTGAGGCACGGGCCCACCTGCGTTCGCTCTCCAAGCAGAACGCAGAGACCGTCGGACGCCACCTCGTCATGGTCGCGCGTCTCTTCGACGCTGACCCCGAAGCCGCCTACGAACACGCCCAGGCGGCCGTCGCTCGCGGCGGACGTGTCGACATCGTGCGCGAGGCAGCAGGCCTCGCGGCCTACCGCACCGAGCGCTACGCCGAGGCGTTGCGCGAGCTGAGGACGGTCCGCCGCCTCAACGGGTCCTCCGAGCACCTGCCCGTCATGGCAGACTGCGAGCGCGGCCTCGGTCGCCCCGAGCGTGCCATCGCCCTCGCCCAGACACCCGAGGCAGAGTCCCTCGACGTCGAGACGAAGATCGAGCTCTCGATCGTCGTCGCGGGTGCGCGCATGGACCTCGGCGAGTCCGACGCGGCACTCGTGACGCTCCGCGAGATCGACGTCACCGGAGTCTCTCGCGTCCAGCACGTCCGCGTGCTCCAGGCGCAGGCCGACATCCTCGAAGCCCTCGGACGCGACGACGACGCAGCGGCCATGCTCGAGGGCGTCACGCCTGCCGAGCTCGCCGCCGCGGTCGGCGAGATCGAGGTCGACGAAGAAGTTCTCGTCGTCGACCTCGACGACGTCGACATGCCCGACGACGAGGAGCCAGCCGAGTCGGAGTCCGACGAGGAAGGCTCCAACGACGAGGGCTCCGACCGGAAGGAGCTCGCCGTCGAGGACGCGCCGGGCAGCGACTCGGACGACGTCGTAGCGGATGCCGAGCCGACGGACGACGTGGCCGACAGCGCCGAGACCGACGCCGCGGTCGCCGAGGGGGCGCTCGACGCCTCGGCCACGGCCGAGGTGACCGACGCGGTCGCCTCCGACGCACAGGCATCGGACTCGGGTGACGACGCGGAGGAGCGTGCATGAGCGCGGGCCTCATCGGTTCGGACGCGCCGCTCGCTGAGGCATTCGACCTCGCACTGGTCGACCTCGACGGCGTCGCCTACCGCGGTCACGAGCCCATCGACCATGCGGCAGAGGGCCTCACGGGTGCGCGGGAGCGCGGGATGCACCTCGTCTTTGTGACGAACAACGCCTCTCGCGAGCCCGAGGACGTCGCAGGGCAGCTCACGGCCCTCGACATCCCGACCGTCGCCAGCGACGTCATGACGGCGGCCCAAGCCGCCGCCCAGGTCCTTGCGTCCCGGCTCCAGCCGGGCGCGAAGGTCCTCGTCGTCGGGGGCGCTGGCCTACGCACTGCGGTGCTCGGGGTCGGCATGACGATCGTCGAGTCTGCCGACGACAAGCCGGACGCGGTCGTTCAGGGCTTTGCCCCCGACCTCGCGTGGCGGGACCTTGCCGAAGCGGCCTACGCGGTCGGCGCAGGTGCCTGGTTCGTCGCGTCCAACCGCGACCTTTCGCTCCCGACGGCGCGAGGCTACGCGCCCGGCAACGGCGCCCTCGTGGGCGCCGTCGTCGCCGCGACGGGCGTCGAGCCCGACTCCGCGGGCAAGCCGTCCCCGCGGATGTACGAGCTCGCCGTCGAACGTGTCGGTGGCGCGCGGCCGCTCGTCGTCGGCGACCGGCTCGACACCGACCTCGCGGGAGCACGCTCGGGCGGGTACGTCGGGCTGCACGTGCTCACGGGCGTGAGCACCGCGCGCGACGACATCCTCGCGGAACCGCACCTCCGTCCGCACCTCATCGGGGAGGACCTCCGCTCCCTGCTCGTCGCACACCCGGAGCCCGTGCTCCACGACGGGTGGTGGACGAGCCGCGGGATCGCAGCACGCGTGAGCGGCGGAGCCCTCGAGCTCGACGACACGCACCCAGAAGCAGGCGCCGAGCCGGTCGACCTCGTCCGCGCGGCATGCGCAGCGGCCTGGGCATCGGCCGACGCCGGCGCCCCGCTCGACCCGGCCGCCGTGCCCGACCTGCCCGTCGGCAGCCACTAGACGCGACGATGACGGCCCTGTACCCACAGCATCGCGGGTGCAGGGCCGTTTCTCGCGACGTCCGCTAGCGTGGACGCGCGAGACACGCCACGCGCGAGACACACCACGCGAGAGGACACCCAGACGATGAGCGACGGCCCCACCGGCGACGCGACGGTCGACGCTGCGCTCGCCCCGCTCGTGCACCTTGCGCAGCGCCCCCTCGCCGACCACCCCGACGTGCTCGACGATCTCCACCAAACCTTGCACAGCCACCTCGTCGACGAGCCCACGGACGAGGCGCACCCCCAACCGTGAACGCCCCCGAGAACACGCCCCGTGCGATCGCACCGGCCCCCGACGGTCCCGCCCCCACGACCGGTGCCGCACCCCTCGTCGACGCCCGGCTCGACGTCGCGCTCGTCGCCCGCGGACTTGCCCGCTCGCGAGCCCGCGCGGTCCAGAACATCAGGGACGGCCGCGTGCGCGTCGACGGCATGATCGCCTCGCGGCCCGCCCAGCTCGTCGCACCGCACGCACAGGTGACGGTCGACGACGCACCCGACGACGAGCTCGTCTCCAGGGCGGGCGGTAAGCTCGCCGGTGCGCTCGCCGCCCTCGACCGTCTCGCCGCAACAGGCGTGCCGACACCGGATCCTCGCGACCTCGACTGCCTCGACGTCGGTGCCTCGACGGGCGGCTTCACGCAGGTTCTCCTCGAGCGAGGAGCGCGCGCGGTCGCCGCAATCGACGTCGGCCACGATCAGCTCGTCCACGAGCTGCGAACCGACCCCCGCGTCACGGTGCGCGAAGGCCTCAACGCGAGGGAGCTGAAGGCCGCCGACCTCCCGTTCGCGCCGGGCCTCGTCGTCGCTGACCTCTCGTTCATCTCGCTCACCCTCGTCCTGGCCGCGATCCGTCAAGCAGCTCCGGACGCTGACCTCCTGCTCATGGTCAAGCCCCAGTTCGAGGTCGGGCGCGGCCGGGTCGGCCGCGGCGGCGTCGTCCGGGACCCAGCGGCTCACGTGAGCGCGGTCCTCGACGTCGTCGAGTGCGGCGCTCGCCACGGTGCGCGACTGCGCGGCGTCGTCGCCTCTGCCGTCCCAGGACCTGCAGGCAACCGAGAGTTCTTCTGCTGGTTCGCTCCCGACGCACCTCACGACCCGGCCGCGGCGCGCGCGGACGCGGAGCCGTCGGTGAGCGCCGCAGTGGCAGACTCGACCGCGACGACCGTCCACACGGTCCCCGTACCTCCCACGACCGAAGCTGGACGGTGAGCACATGACCCGCACCGCGATCGTCGTCGCCCACGGAGGGCGGCCCGAGGCGCTCGTCGCACTGCGTGAGACGCGCCACGAGCTCGAGGCCGCAGGCTTTGACGTCGTCCTTCACGACGACCACGAGCATCTGCCGGTCCACGGCGACCTCGAAGGCAGCCGGGGCGAGAACGTCGCCGACGCCGAGATCGTCGTCGTGCTGGGCGGCGACGGCACGATCCTGCGCGCCGCCGAGCTCACCCGCGGGACGACCGTGCCGATCCTCGGCGTCAATCTCGGCCACGTCGGGTTCCTCGCGGAGTCTGAGCGCGAGAACCTCCGGGCTGCGGTGCAGCGCATCGGAGCGTGCGACTACGAGGTCGAGGAGCGGGGGATCGTCGAGGTCGCCGTCCGCACCCCGCAAGGCGAGACCCTGACAGGGTGGGCGCTCAACGAGGCGACCGTCGAGAAAGCCGACCGTGAACGCATGATCGAGGTCGTCGTCGAGGTCGACGGACGGCCCCTGTCGTCGTTCGGGTGCGACGGGGTCATCGTCGCGACCTCCACCGGGTCGACCGCCCACGCCTTCTCCGCCGGCGGTCCCGTCGTCTGGCCCGACGTCGACGCGATGCTGCTCGTCCCGCTCGCCGCCCACGCACTGTTCGCGCGCCCGCTCGTCGTCGGACCACGCTCCGCCTTCGCGATCGAGGTCGTCCCCGCGTCCCAGGCCTCGGGAGTGCTCACGCTCGACGGGCGCCGACGCGTCGACGTCGCACCCGGGTCCCGCATCGAGGTCACGCTCGGGAGCGAACGCGTGCGCCTCGCTCGTCTCACCCATGCGCCCTTCAGCGACCGGCTCGTCAACAAGTTCGACCTGCCCGTCGTCGGCTGGCGTGGAGCCGCCCGCGCCGCGGCCGCCTCGCAGCGCGCCACGAGCCCCCGCACAGCCCACCAGGAGGCATGAGCGTGCTCGAGGAGATCTCGCTCGAAAACATCGGCGTCATCACGCACGCCCGCATCCCGCTCGCGCCCGGCCTCACAGCCATCACGGGCGAGACAGGAGCCGGCAAGACCATGCTCCTCACGGGCCTCGACCTGCTCATGGGTGGCAAGGCCGATCCCGGCCGCGTGCGCACGGGAACAGAGCGAGCCGCCGCGGAGGGCACCTTCGTGCTCGCCCCGGGCGCGCCTGCGCGCGAGCGCGTCGCCGATGCCGGCGGAGAGCTCGACGACGACGGCACGCTCGTCGTGCTGCGCACGGTTGCCGCAGCCGGCCGCTCCCGCGCGCACCTCGGCGGACGCACCGTGCCCCAGACCGTCCTCGCCGAGATCGCGGGCGAGCTCGTCACCGTCCACGGGCAGGCGGACCAGCTCCGGCTGCGATCACCACGCCGGCAGCGCGAAGCCCTTGACGCCTACCTAGGACGCGACCACCTCGCGCTCCTCGAGCGCTACCGCGACGCCTGGGCGGAGCGCACCGCGGTCGGGGAAGAAGCCGCACGCCTCGTGGCCGAGCGGGACGACCGGGCCCGCGAGGCCGAGCTGCTCCGCCTGGGCCTCACCGAGATCGAGCGTGTCGAACCGCGTGCAGGCGAGGACACCGAGCTCGACATGCTCGTCGAGCGACTGAGCAACGTCGAGGAGATCCGAGCCGGCGCAGCCGACGCGCACGCGACGCTCGTCGGCGACGACAGCGGTGACGACCGCCCCCACGTCATCTCGCTCGTCGACCACGCGCGCCGGGCCCTCGAGCACGCGGGCGAGCACGACCCAGCCCTCGCGGACCTCGCCGAGCGGATCGCCGAGGCCGGCTATGCGCTCGCCGAGGTCGGAACGGAACTCTCGTCCCACCTCGCGGGACTCGAGGCCGACCCCGCCGCGCTCGAACGCGCTCATGAGCGGCGCGCCCAGCTCACGGGCCTCACCCGGTCGTACGGGCAGGATGCGGCCGCAGTGCTCGAGTGGGCGTCCCACGCGGGCCTGCGCCTGCTCGAGCTCGAAGGAGGCGACGAGCGGCTCGTCGCGTTGCGCGAACGACGCGACGCGCTCGACGCGCTCCTCGCCGACATGTCCGCTGACCTGGGCGAGGCACGGCGACGCGGCGCGAACGTCTTCGCAGACGACGTCACAGCCGAGCTCGACGGGCTCGCGATGGCAGGCGCGAGCCTCCTCGTCGACGTCGCCGACACCGAGCTGGGGCCCTACGGCGCCAACGAGGTGACGATCTCGCTCGTCCCGCACGCGGGCGCCCCCGCGAGCCCCTTGGGCCGCGGTGCCTCGGGCGGTGAGCTCTCACGCGTCATGCTCGCGGTCGAGGTTGTCCTCGCCGCGAGCCGCTCGGGAGAGACCCCGTCATTCGTCTTCGACGAGATCGACGCAGGGATCGGCGGCCGCGCTGCGCTCGAGGTCGGAGCACGACTGGCCCGGCTCGCTCGCGACGCACAGGTCATCGTCGTCACCCACCTTGCGCAGGTCGCGGCATACGCCGACCAGCACGTCGTTGTGACAAAATCGACAGCCGCCGACGGCGACGTCGTCACCCAGTCCGACGTCCGCACGGTCGTCGGGGACGAACGCCTCGCCGAGCTGGCTCGCATGCTGTCGGGGCAGGACTCTGACACGGCGCGCGCACACGCGGCGGAGCTTCTCCGCAGCACTGTCGTGGGATGATGACCGCGATGAAACTCAGCTTCCGTCGGGGTGAGCCCCCCGAAATCGCCCCCGGCATCTACGGCCCCGTTCGCGTCGATGCGCGCACGAAGGACCTCACGAAGCGCCTGCGCCCCGGCGACATCGCGGTCATCGACCACCTCGACATCGACCGCGTCGCCGCCGAGGCGCTCGTCGCCGCGCGCCCGTCAGCAGTTCTCAACGCCGCGCGCTCAATCTCCGGCCGTTACCCCAACCTCGGCCCCGAGATTCTCGTCGCCGCCGGGATCCCGCTCATCGACGATCTCGGCCCCGACATCATGTCGATGCCCGAGGGACGCAAGGTCCGCGTCGAGGACGCCTCGGTCTTCCTCGGCGACGCCTTCGTCGCCGAGGGCGTGGCGCAGGATGGCGAGAGCATCACGGCGGCCCTCACGGAGGCGCGCGAGGGACTGTCCTCGCAGCTCGAGTCGTTCGCGGCCAACACGATGGACTACCTGCGTCGCGAGCGCGAGCTTCTGCTCGACGGCGTGGGCGTTCCCCAGATCCGCACGTCGATCGAAGGCCGCCAGGTCCTCATCGTCGTGCGCGGGTACCACTACCGTGAAGACCTCGCGACGCTCCGGCCCTACGTCCGTGAGTTCCGGCCGATCCTCATCGGTGTCGACGGGGGCGCCGACGCGATCCTCGACGAGGGCTGGAAGCCCGACCTCATCGTCGGGGACATGGACTCGGTCTCGGACAAGGCACTGACGAGCGGCGCCGAAGTCGTCGTGCACGCCTACCGGGACGGGCAGGCGCCCGGTCTCGACCGCGTCGAGCGGCTCGGCGTCCAGCACGTCGTCTTCCCCGCGACCGGAACGAGCGAAGACGTCGCCATGCTGCTCGCCGACGACAAGGGTGCCGAGGTGATCGTCGCAGTCGGCACGCACGTCACACTCGTCGAGTTCCTCGACAAGGGACGCTCCGGCATGGCCTCCACCTTCCTCACGCGGCTGCGTGTCGGCGGCAAGCTCGTCGATGCCAAGGGAGTCTCACGCCTCTATCGCCAGCGCATCTCCAACGCGCAGCTGACGATGCTCGTCGTCGCGGGCCTCGTCGCGCTCGTCGTCGCCCTGCTCTCGACCGCCGCCGGCCAAACCCTCTTCGGACTCGCCGGCGCACGCGTCGACGACGTCTGGAGCTGGTTCGTCGGGCTCTTCGCCGGGCCCTGAGCCCACCCCGCCGTGCCGCACCGCCCATCGACCCGAGGACTCCTCCCGCTGTGATCGACTTCCGTTACCACCTCGTCTCGCTCATCTCTGTCTTCCTCGCGCTCGCCGTCGGGATCGTCCTCGGCGCGGGACCGCTCAAGGAAGCGATCGGCGACCAGCTGACCGGGCAGGTCGAGACGCTGCGCGCCGACAAGGAGAAGCTGCGCGACCAGCTCTCGACCGCCGAGAGCGATCTCGTCACCCGTGACGCGTTCCTCGCCGCAACCGCTCCGCAGCTGACCGCAGGGACGATCACGGGCCGTCGGGTCGCCTTCATCGAGCTTGCTGATGTCGACGACGCAACGGTCGACGCACTCTCGACGCACCTCGTCGCTGCAGGCGCACAGATCGCCGGCACGGTCCAGGTCTCCGAGCAGTGGACGAGCGAGAGCCAGGCGCGCTACCGCCAGGCCCTCGTCCCCTCGCTCACCGACTACCTCCCCAACCGGAGCACCGGCGGCTCGCACGACGCCGACCTTGCGCGCGCGCTCGTCCTCTCGCTCGTCCAGCTCGCTCCCGAGGGCGACGTGTTCTCGCCCGACGCGCTCCAGCTCCAGCGGCTCCTCGCAGCCGGCGACTTCGTCACGTACTCCGAGGGCGTGCAGCCCGCCGACATGATCGTCGTGCTCGCTCCGGGGACGGTCGACCCCGACGTGACCCCGACATCACCGAGCTCGCAGGACGCCACGACCCTGCTCATCCAGCAGGAGCTGCCGCGTGCGGCAGCCGAGCTTGCGGAGGGCTCCCTCGTCGCCGGCGCAGGCGATGCGCCTCTCGTGCGCGCGATCATCGAGGGCGACGACGCGGACCTCGTCACGACCGTCGACGACATGAGTGCGATCACCGGCCAGATCTCGGTTCCGCTCGCTCTCGCGGCGCGCGCGGCAGGGACGGTCGGGCACTTCGGGACCGGGCCGGGGGCCACAGCGGTCGCCCCAGCGGTTGTGCGCCTCGCCGAGATCGACCGGACGGCGCGCCGAGCAGCCGCGCCCGAGGTGCCCGCGGATGACGAGGCCGACGGCTCCGAGGACGGTGCAGTCGGAGGCGCTGAGGCCGACGCCGACGCTGACGCTGACGCCGACGCCGGGGCAGACGCCGAGGCAGGCGACGAATGAGTGCCCGCAGGATTCTCGGCGCCGTCGCCGGCGGCATCGTCGGCGCGGTGAGCACGCGAGTCGCCCGCTCCGGCCTCGACGGCGTGAGCAACGACCTCGATCCCACGCTGTGGCAGCGCACGAACTACGCCGGTCGTCGGGTCGACCTCAAGGCGGGCCCCGCGCTCGCCGTCGGTCTCGCCGATGCGGCCTTCGCTGCGGGCGCCGTGGGCGGCGCACCCCGTACGGCGGCGGCGAGCATCGTGGCGACGCTCGGCGCCGGCGCAGCGGGCCTCAACGACGACCTGCGCGAGTCGCCCGAGGACAGGCGCAAGGGGCTTCGCGGCCACCTGGGTGCGCTGCGCGAAGGCCGTGTGACGACGGGCCTCGTCAAGATCGGGGGGATCGGCGCGTCCGCACTAGTCGCCGCACTCGTCATCGACGCGGGCCGTGGTCCCCGCGCAGGCGGCCGACGACTCTGCGAGATCACGCTCGACACGGCCCTGATCGCAGGCTCGGCGAACCTCGTCAACCTCCTCGACCTTCGGCCCGGACGAGCCCTCAAGGCGTCGATCGGCTCGAGTGTCCTTCTCGCGTCCGTCGGACAAGGCCTGAGCGCCCTTCCCGCTCTCGGTCCCGTCGCGAGCGCGCTCACCGGCGACCTCGAAGAGGACGACATGCTCGGTGACTGCGGCGCCAATGCTCTCGGCGCACACCTGGGGGTCGCCGCGACCGGTCTCCCACGACCCGTGCGCGCCGTGCTTCTCGCGGGCGTCGTCGGACTGACGCTCGCCTCGGAGCGGGTGAGCTTCTCTGCGGTCATCGAACGGACTCCGGCGCTCGCCGCGGTCGACGCCTGGGGTCGACGGCGGTGACGACGAGCTCGCACCGACGGCTCTCGGGGAGCCTCGTCGGCGCGGCAGCCCTCATCACGGCCGTCACCGCGCTCTCGCGCGTCCTGGGCTTTGTCCGGTGGGTCGCGCAAGCGGGGACCGTCGGCTACGACTCCGTCGGCACGGCGTACGCGTCGGCCAACACGATTCCCAACGTGCTCTTCGAGATCGTCGCCGGCGGCGCGCTCACGGGGGCGCTCGTCCCATTGCTCGCGCTGCCGCTGGCCCGCGGGCTGCGCGCCGAGACGAACCGCACCGCTTCCGCAGCGCTCACCTGGGCTCTCGCAGCCCTCGTTCCCCTCGCCGTGCTCGTCGTCGTGCTGGCCGGGCCCGTGGCCCGCCTGCTCGCACCGGACGACCCCGCGACGGTCGAGCTCACCGCGACTTTCCTGCGGATCTTCGCCATCCAGATTCCGCTCTACGGGGTCGGGGTAGTCCTCTCCGGAATCCTCCAGGCGCAGAAGAAGTTCTTCTGGCCGGCGTTCGCCCCCGTCCTGTCCACGCTCGTCGTCCTCGCGAGCTACGGAGCGTTCGCGCTCACTGCCGAGGGCCTCCACAACGACCCGGCTGCTCTACCGGATGCCGCGATCGCGTGGCTCGCGTGGGGCACGAGCGCGGGCGTCGCAGCGATGAGCCTGCCGTTGCTCGTCCCGGTCCTGCGCTCGGGCGTGAGCCTGCGGCCCACGCTCTCGTTCCCCGACGGTGTCGCACAGCGCGCCCGTCGTCTCGCGGGGGCAGGAGTGGGTGCGCTTCTCGCTCAGCAGCTCGCCGTCGTCGTCACCTTGCGGCTCGCGGGGACGTTCGGCGGGACAGGAACCTGGCCCGTCTTCCAGTACACGCAGGCCGTCTATCTTCTGCCCTACGCCGTGCTCGCGGTTCCTCTTGCGACGAGCGTCTTCCCGCGCCTGGCCGAGAAGGCGGGGGAGTCCGACACTCATGCGTTCTCCGCGCTCACGGCGGGCACGACGCGCGCGGTCGCGGCGCTCGCCGGACTCGGCGGTGTCGCTCTGATCGCTGCAGCCCCCGCCGTCGCGGTCGCCTTCAGCAGGGTCGGGCACGGTGAGGAGGGCGTCGTGCTCGCCATGGGCCCGGCTCTCACGGCGATGGCCCCCGGGCTCGTCGGGTTCTCCGTGCTCTATCTGGCGACCCGTGCGCTGTATGCGCTCGAGCGCGCGCGGTCGGCGATGGTCGCCGGGTCGCTCGCGTGGGTCACGGCGGCGCTCGTCTCGTTTGTGCTCGTCCAGACGACGACGGTCGGGGCCTCGGACGCACCGGGGACCCTGCTCGCCCTCGCGCTGAGCCACGCGATCGGCATGACGTGCGGTGGGATCGCCGCGCTCGTCGCGCTGCGCCGGGTCCTCGGACCACCGGCACTGGCGGGAGTGATGCGCACGACGGGAGCCGTCGTCGTCGGCGGAGCGGTTGCAGCCGTGGCCGGACGGGCGACGGTCGACGCAGTCGTGGGAGCGCAGTCGGGTCTCGCCATCGCGATCGGCGGCGGTGCGCTCGGTGGCCTCGTCGGGATCGTCATTCTCGGGTGCGTCCTCGCGGTCGCTGACCGTCGGACGTTGCGCGCGGCCCTCGGCCGCGCCGGTCGTGGCAGGCTGAACGCATGACGGAGCGTGACGACACCGGTGTGCGGGGGAGGCGAGTTCTCCAGGTGCTCGGGACGAGTGCGGGTGGCGTCGTGCGGCACGTGGCGCAGATCAGCGAGGAGCTGCGCGCCGCGGGCGCGCTCGTCCGTGTCGCCGGGCCCGCCTCGGTAGCTGACGGGCTGGCTGACCTGCCCTGGACCGACGTGCCGATCGCCGCACGTCCCGGGTTCGGTGACGCGCGTGCCTGGGCCCGGCTCCGTGCGGTGACCGGGAGCGCTGACGTCGTCCATGCGCACGGTCTGCGGGCCGGGGCGTTCGCGGTCCTGGCAGCGCGCAGCCGCGTGCGACGTCCGCGCATCGTCGTGACGCTCCACAACCGTCCTGTCGGCGGGGCGCGCGTGCAGCGGGTCGCGCACGTGCTCGAGCGCATCGTCGCGCGCGGCGCGGACGTGGTCCTTGGTGTGTCGAGCGACCTCGTCGCGAGCGCGTCGGAGCGCGGGGCACGGTGCACCGAGCGAGCCCTCGTCCCCGCGCCGCCGCGTGCGACGGCGCCCGGGGACCACGCACCTGCCGACCAGGCGACGGCTCGTGCGCGTCTGGGGCTCGAGCCGAGCTCCGTCGTCGTCCTCACGGTGGGGCGCCTTGCGCCCCAGAAGGGGCTCGGAACACTCCTTGACGTCGCCGGGCTCCTCGTCGCGGACGACGCCGTACGCGGCTTCACGTGGTTCGTCGCCGGGGGAGGGCCGCTCGAGGGTGAGCTCGCACGCGACATCGCCGCGCGTGGCCTGCCCGTCCGGCTCCTCGGCGCACGGGACGACGTGCCGCAGTGGTACGCGGCAGCCGATGTGGTCGTCTCGACTGCGGTCTGGGAAGGCCAGCCGATCGCGCTCCAGGAGGCTCTGCGTGCCGGCGCGCCCCTCGTCGTCACCAACGCGGGCGGAACGTGTGACGTCGTCGGTGACGCAGCGATCGTCGTCCCGGTCGGCGATGCGCGCGCGATCGCCGACGGTGTCACGACCGTTCTGCTCGACCCCCGCAGGCGCGAGACGCTGCGGAATGCCGCGCGTGAGCGCGCTGCGACGCTCCCCACGCCGGTCGACGTCCTCGACCAGCTCGTGCGCCTCTATGCGAGCACATCACCAGCAGTGTGAGATCACTCGCACCGCGCGTCGTCCTGCGAAGTGGCAGGACGTTGTTAGAGTGGAGTTCCGTGGCAGAGCATGCGAATCGACTCTCCGGGCGGTCGGAATCAACGACCCGGCACATCTTCGTTACGGGAGGCGTCGCCTCCTCTCTCGGTAAGGGGCTGACCGCCTCGAGCCTCGGTCGTCTGCTCCGTGCACGCGGTCTCAGGGTCACGATGCAGAAGCTCGACCCGTACCTCAACGTCGATCCCGGAACGATGAACCCGTTCCAGCACGGTGAGGTCTTCGTCACCGAAGATGGCGCCGAGACCGACCTCGACATCGGTCACTACGAGCGCTTCCTCGACGTTCCTCTCTCCGGCAAGGCCAACGTGACGACGGGCCAGGTCTACTCGCACGTCATCGCGAAGGAGCGTCGCGGGGAGTACCTCGGCGACACGGTCCAGGTGATCCCGCACATCACCGACGAGATCAAGTCGCGCATGCGGGCGCAGGCGAGCGACGACGTCGACGTCATCATCACGGAGATCGGTGGCACGGTCGGTGACATCGAGTCGCAGCCGTTCCTCGAGGCCGCACGCCAGGTGCGTCACGAGCTCGGTCGCGACCTCGTCTTCTTCCTGCACGTCTCGCTCGTGCCGTACATCGGTCCGTCGGGCGAGCTCAAGACGAAGCCGACGCAGCACTCCGTGGCGGCCCTCCGCTCGATCGGCATCCAGCCGGACGCGCTCGTGCTGCGCGCCGACCGCGACCTTCCCGTGGGCATCAAGCGCAAGATCGCACTCATGTGCGACGTCGACAACGAGGCGGTCGTCACGTGTGCCGACGCCCCGAGCATCTACGCGATCCCGCGCGTCCTGCACTCCGAGGGCCTTGACGCGTATGTCGTGCGCCGCCTGGGTGTGCCGTTCCACGACGTCGACTGGGCCGAGTGGGACACGCTCCTCACGCGCGTCACGCAGCCCGACCACCAGGTCGAGGTCGCGCTCGTCGGCAAGTACATCGACCTTCCCGACGCCTACCTCTCGGTGACCGAGGCCCTGCGCGCAGGCGGCTTTGCCAACAACGCGAAGGTGACGATCCGCTGGGTCGCGTCCGACGAGTGCCAGACGCCGCAGGGCGCTCAGGAGGCGCTCGAGGGCGCCGACGCCGTCCTCGTGCCCGGAGGCTTCGGCGTCCGCGGCATCGAGGGCAAGATCGGCGCGCTGCGATGGGCCCGCGAGAACAAGGTCCCGACGCTCGGCATCTGCCTCGGACTGCAGGCCATGGTCATGGAGTACGCCCGGACGGTCGTCGGCCTCGAGGGCGCGTCGTCGTCCGAGTTCGATGTCGACACCCTCCACCCCGTCGTCGCGACGATGGAGGAGCAGCAGGCGTTCGTCGACGGCGCAGGCGACCTGGGCGGCACGATGCGCCTCGGCGCCTACGACGCGGTCCTCGCCGAGGGCTCCGTCATCGCGGGCGTCTACGGCTCCACCGAGGTGTCCGAGCGTCACCGTCACCGCTACGAGGTCAACAACGCCTACCGCGACCAGATCGCCGAGGCCGGCCTCGTCTTCTCGGGAACGTCGCCTGACGGTGCCCTCGTCGAGTTCGTCGAGCTTCCGGCCGACGTGCACCCGTACTACGTCGCGACGCAGGCGCACCCGGAGTTCAAGTCGCGTCCCACGAATGCCCACCCGCTGTTCGCGGGGCTCATCGCCGCGGCCCTCGTGGTGCAGGACTGACGTGGACGACCCGCTGTTCGACCGCCCGGCCCCCCGTCCGACGACCGGGAGCCGGGCGGTGCACCGCGGTCACGTCTGGGACGTCGTCTCCGAGGATGTCGACCTCGGTGACGGCGTCGTCGTCACGCGCGAGGTCATCGACCACCCCGGGGCTGTCGCTGTCATCGCGCTCGACGACGAGGGGCGTGTGCTGCTGCTCAGCCAGTACCGCCACCCGGTGCGGGCCGAGCTGTGGGAGCCACCTGCTGGGCTCCTCGACGTCGACGGCGAGGACGCGTGCGCCGCTGCGGCGCGCGAGCTCTACGAAGAGGCGGACCTGCGAGCCGCACGGTGGGACGTCCTCGTCGACTATTACACGACCCCGGGTGGGTCGAACGAAGCCCTGCGCGTCTTTCTCGCCCGGGACCTCACGGTCGTGCCGGAGTCCGAGCGCCACGAGCGTGAAGACGAGGAGCGCGACATGGTTCCCGTCTGGGTGCCGGTTGAGGACGCCGTCGACGGTGTCCTCGCGGGGCGCTTGCACAACCCGTCGGTGGTGGTTGGAGTGCTTGCCCTCAACGCGGCCCTCGCCTCGGACCTGACGACGTTGCGCCCGGCCGACGCGCCGTGGCCCCAGCGGCGTCTGGGCCCGGTTCCGGGAACCCGTTCGCTGCCCTGACTCGGGCCCTCTGACTCGGGCCCGCTGACTCGGGCTCGCGCGCGTCAGACCGCGTCGCGGGCCGGTGCGGGGATCTGCGCCCGCACGTCGTCGCGCGTGCGCGTCGCGAGCACGAGCCGCACGACGACGACGGTCGTGAGAGCCGCACCGAGCATGTGGGCGAGCACGAGCACGACGGGAAGTCCGGTGAAGAACTGGAGGTAGCCGATGCCCGCCTGCGCGAGGATCATGGCACCGACCTCGCCGAGGGCGCGGCGGACAGCGGCGCCCTCGGCGAGGGAGCGAGCACCCCACACGACGAGCAGCGCGACGACGACGACGGCTGCGACGTAGACCCACACGCTGAGCCCGTGGAGCTTGGCGGCGTGCGCCGGGTCGATCGCAAAGCGGTACCCGACGGTCGTGTCGCCGGAGTGAGGCCCAGCACCCGTCGTGACGACACCGAGGACGAGCATCGGGACGGCGAGCCAGCCCGTGATGATCGCGACGGTGCGGACCGCGCGCGGCACGACGAGCCGTACGGGACCGTCGCCCTCGGAGAAGCGCACGAGGAGGTAGGTCGAGACTGCGACGAGCCCGAGCGAGATGACCATGTGCGACCCGACGATCGCCGGGTGCAGGTCGACGAGCACGGTGATGCCGCCGACGACGGCCTGGACGAGCACGCCGATGATGGGCCACAGACCGAGGCGCCGGAAACCGGGGGAGCGGTCGCGCATGCGCCAGACGGCCAACGCCGCGAGGCCAGCCGAGATGCACAGCACGAACGTGAGCGTGCGGTTCCCGAACTCGATCGCCGAGTGGTAGGTGGCCTCGGGGTGGTAGACGGGTGTGAACCGGCCGGGCTCGCACTGGGGCCACGTCGAGCAGCCGAGGCCTGACCCGGTGAGCCGGACGAGCCCGCCCGAGACGATGATCCCGATCTGCGTGACGAGGTTCGCCACGAGAATGCCTCGCCGGTGGGAGTCGACCCACGCGAGGATGCGTCGGAGCCGAGTCGGGCTGGCGAGCGTCGGGCGGGAGTCAGTCGTGGGAGCAGGCGTCGTCACGGGCCCTACGGTATGCCCGCGCGCACGCGTGAAGCCACTTCCGCCCCGACCGGGTGGGTCACGTCACGCACGGGAGCTCGTGGCTCACGACCAGCGGAACGTCCGCGAGGTCGCCCAGGTGAGCAGGCCTGTCCAGCCGAGGAGCACGGCGACGTCGCGCCACGCGACGCCGTCCCCGAACGCGCCGCGCAACGCCTCGCCGAGTGCACCGGAGGGAAGGAAGCGGGCGATCTCCGAGCCGATCCCGGGGAGCCAGTCGGTCGGGACGAGCACGCCTCCGACGAGCGTGAGCGCGAGAAGCAGCAGGTTGGCGAGTGCGAGCACGGCCTCGAAACGCAGCGTGCCCGCGATGAGCATCGCGAGCGCGGTGAACGCGGCCGTGCCGAGGACTCCGACACCCGCGGCCGCGACCAGGTCGAGGGGTGCGGGGCGCCATCCGAGCCCGAGTGCGACGCCCCCGAGGCCGACGGCCTGGATGACGAGTACGACGAGCACGGCACAGATCTTGCCGCCGAGCAGCCCGACGCGGCCCAGGGGCGTCGTGGCCATGAGACGCAGGACCCCGCCTCGGCGGTCGAAGGACGTGGCGATCGCCTGGGACGTGAAGGCGGCGGCCATGACGCCGAGCGCGAGGGCGCCAGGTGCGACAAGGTCGACACGGGGACCTTCGGCGCGCTCGAGGCCGACGACGTCGGTCGCGGCGAGCGCGACGAGGGCGATGAGCGGCATGAGGATCGTCACGAGGATCTGTTCGCCGTTGCGCACGATCGAGGCGAGCTCGAACTCGGTCTGCGCGCGCAGCCGCGCGAGCGCGGGGGCTGCGCCGCGGCGCGCGTCGACGGACGTGGGGGCCGGTCCGGGGGTCATCGCATGGTCCGTCCGGTGAGGTCGAGGAAGTAGTCCTCGAGCGAGCGGGTACCGAGGTCGAGCCGCGTGACGAGAACGTCCTCCGCGGCGCAGAACGCGAGGATCGCCGCGAGCGAGCGGGGATCGAGGGCTCCGTCGATGCGGAGCGACTTCGCGTCGGGAGCAGTGACGTCCCAGCCCTCGCCGCCGAGGTGCTCCCGCAGCCGCGCGGGAACCGTCGGGTCGAGCGGCGCTGCGGTCGACATCGTCGCGACCTGGCCCGCGCTCTGGGCCGTGAGGACGGCGGGCGGACCTTGTGCGACGACGCGCCCGTGGTCGACGACGATGACGTCGTCGGCGAGCTCGGCAGCCTCGTCCATGAGGTGCGTCGTGAGGATGACGGAGGTGCCCTGAGCGCGCAGTGCGCGTGCGAGGTCCCACACGGCGAGCCGGCTCTGGGGATCCATCCCCGCGCTCGGCTCGTCGAGGAAGACGACCTCCGGACGGCCGACGAGCGCGCAGGCCATGGCGAGGCGCTGCCGCTGGCCGCCCGAGAGCCGGCGCACGGACGTCGCCGCGAAGGACCCCAGCCCGAGGCGTTCGGTGAGGTCGGCGACCGGCCAGGGGTCGCGGTACATGCGCGCGACATGGGCGAGGACGTCGCCCGCGCGCTTCTGCGCCGGGAGCCCCGAGTCCTGCAGCATGACGCCGACGCGTGGACGGAGGGCGACCGCGTCGGTGTGCGGGTCGAGCCCGAGGACCCGGACGCTTCCCGCGTCGGGGATGCGAAGGCCCTCGCAGCATTCGATCGTCGTCGTCTTTCCGGCGCCGTTGGGCCCGAGGACGGCCGTGATGGCGCCACGGGCCGCGCTCAGGGTGAGACGGTCGACGACGGTGCGGCCACCGTAGGTCTTGACGAGGTCGCGTATCTCAACGACGGGATCTGCGGTCACGGATGGCAAGTCTAGGTGTGCGCTGCGGGGCGGCTCGTGCGACAGGCCGCCGACACGCCCGAAGGCGGATGTGTCTCACGACACTCAGCGTGGTTGTGCGTCGTGGCGACCGATCGATTCGGCGCCGCAGCCGCAGGATCCTGCCGTTCGACGACGGGACCTAGGTCCCCAGGTGAGGTAGGCCTTCCTTGCGGTCAAACATTTAGGGCAGGAGACTGTTCCCTATATCGCAGCCGATCGGTGGAAGGAGTGTGCGCATGACCGTCGAACCCGACGCGCGGGCTCTCACCCCTGCCGCCGAGCACAGCACCCGTGACCGGGTCCTCGAGCTCGTCGTGTCCGACGGACCGGTGAGCGCAGCGGACCTCGGCCTGCGGCTCGACCTCACGTCGGCCGCGATCCGACGACACATCGCGAGCCTCGAGAGCGAAGGCCTCGTCACCGTTCACGAGTCCGGTCACACGGGGCAGCGCGGCCGTCCCGCGCGGCGTTACGTCGCCACGGGATCCGCGCAGGACTCCCTTGCGGCCGGGTACTCCCGGCTCGCCCTGCAGCTCATGGACCATGTGCAGGCCGTCGGGGGAGAGGCCGCCGTCGAGCAGTTCGCGACGGCGAACGTCGCGGAGCGTGAGGCGCGCTACGCAGCTGCTCTCGACGCGACCGACGCCGCCGCGCGCGTCCAGCAGCTCGCCGACGCGCTCACCGACGACGGCTTCGTCGCCTCGGTTCGCCCCGTACCGGGCACGCACATGGTCCAGCTCTGCCAGGGCCATTGCCCCGTGCAGCACGTCGCGGCGCGCTTCCCCCAGCTGTGCGACGCCGAGGTCGCCGCGTTCTCGCGGCTCCTCGGGACGCACGTGCAACGGCTGTCGACGCTCGCAGGAGGTGCACACGTGTGCACGACGAACATCCCGGTGGGGCCGCCGCCCGGCGTCCCGCCGGACGACACGGGGGCGGCCCAGGCCGCCCCCGTCACGACCACCACCGGGACCCACACCCGGCCGACCGGCCGGACCGCGGAAGGAATGAGATGACCGCACCCACCGAGAACGTCGCGGAGCAGGACGCTCGCGCGAGCGACGACGAGATCATTGCCTCGATCGGCGCGTACGAATACGGCTGGCACGACGACGACGCCGCCGGCGCCCTCGCCCAGCGAGGCCTTTCGGAGGCCGTCGTGCGCAACATCTCGGCGCTCAAGAACGAGCCCGAGTGGATGCTCAAGACGCGCCTCAAGGCACTGCGTCTCTTCGACCGCAAGCCGATGCCGTCGTGGGGTGCTGACCTCTCGGGCATCGACTTCGACAACATCAAGTACTTCGTCCGCTCGACCGAGAAGCAGGCGACCTCGTGGGAGGAGCTCCCGGAGGACATCAGGAACACCTACGACCGCCTCGGCATCCCCGAGGCTGAGAAGCAGCGTCTCGTCGCAGGCGTCGCCGCCCAGTACGAGTCCGAGGTCGTCTACCACCAGATCCGGGAGGACCTGGAGGAGCAGGGCGTCATCTTCGTCGACACCGACACGGGCCTGCGTGAGTACCCCGAGATCTTCGAGCAGTACTTCGGCTCGGTCATCCCCTCGGGCGACAACAAGTTCGCAGCGCTCAACACGGCCGTCTGGTCGGGCGGCTCGTTCGTCTACGTCCCGCCGGGCGTCCACGTCGAGATCCCGCTGCAGGCCTACTTCCGCATCAACACGGAGAACATGGGCCAGTTCGAGCGGACGCTCATCATCGCCGACGAAGGCTCGTACGTGCACTACGTCGAGGGCTGCACGGCGCCGATCTACTCCTCTGACTCGCTGCACTCTGCGGTCGTCGAGATCATCGTCAAGAAGAACGCCCGCGTGCGCTACACGACCATCCAGAACTGGTCGAACAACGTCTACAACCTCGTGACCAAGCGCGCCACGGCCGCCGAGGGCGCCACGATGGAATGGGTCGACGGCAACATCGGCTCCAAGGTGACGATGAAGTACCCGGCGATTTACATGCTCGGCGAGCACGCCCGCGGCGAGACCCTGTCGATCGCGTTCGCTGGCGAGGGCCAGCACCAGGACGCCGGCTGCAAGATGGTCCACGCGGCGCCCAACACGTCGTCGTCGATCGTCTCGAAGTCCGTCGCCCGTGGCGGCGGCCGCACCTCCTACCGCGGCCTCGTCCAGGTCCTCGAAGGAGCCAAGCGCTCGGCGTCGACCGTGCTGTGCGACGCGCTCCTCGTCGACCAGATCTCGCGCTCCGACACGTACCCGTACGTCGACGTCCGCGAGGACGACGTCTCCATGGGCCACGAGGCCACCGTGTCCCGCGTGAGCGAGGACCAGCTCTTCTACCTCATGTCGCGTGGCATGGAAGAGACCGAGGCCATGGCGATGATCGTCCGCGGCTTCGTCGAGCCCATCGCGCGTGAGCTGCCGATGGAGTACGCCCTCGAGCTCAACCGCCTCATCGAACTCCAGATGGAAGGTTCCGTCGGCTGATGACCACCGCTACCCCCACCCCCCTGAGCACGGACCACTCGCGCGCGACCGCCGACGGCGCGCACTCGCACGGCGTGGTCGTCCCGCAGGGTTCGCGCGCCGAGCGTGCCACGTCCTTCGACCTCGCGGACATCCCCGTTCCCACGGGCCGCGAGGAAGAGTGGCGCTTCAGCCCCGTCGCACGCCTCCAGCCGCTCTTCGTGGAGACGATCGACGGCCACGGCGTCCAGACGACGGTCGTCGCCGCACCCGAGGTCACGGTCGAGATCGTCGGCCGCGACGACGCACGGCTCGGCAAGGCGGGACGCCCCGGCGACCGCGCCGCCGTCGCCGCGTGGAACACGTTCGCCGAGGCCACCGTCGTCACCGTCCCGGCCGAGGCCGTCGCGTCCGCGACGACGTCGATCCGCGTCGAGGGCATCGAGGGCCAGGGCGACGTCGCGACGTCGAACCACCTGCTCATCCGTGCCGAGCACCACGCCGAGGCAGTCGTCGTCATCGACCACGTCGGAGATGCTCTGCTCAACCAGACCGTCGAGATCGAGGTCGGGGACGGCGCGCAGCTCACGGTCGTCACCGTGCAGGATTGGGCCCGCGGCGCCGTCCACGCGTCCTCCCACCGCGCACGCCTCGGCCGCGACTCGCGCCTCAAGCACGTCGTCGTGACGTTCGGCGGCGACGTCGTCCGTGTCACGCCGGACGCGGAGTTCACGGGCGAGGGAGGCGAGGTCGAGATGATCGGTCTCTACTTCGCGGACACCGACCAGCACCAGGAGCACCGCCTCTTCGTCGACCACGCCGTGCCCCGCTGCACGTCGCGCGTCACGTACAAGGGCGCCCTCCAGGGCGCGGGTGCCCACACCGTATGGGTGGGCGACGTCCTCATCCGCGCCGCCGCCGAGGGCACCGACACCTACGAGCTCAACCGCAACCTCGTCCTTACGGACGGCGCGCGCGCGGACTCCGTGCCGAACCTCGAGATCGAGACCGGTGAGATCGAGGGCGCGGGCCACGCGTCCGCGACGGGCCGCTTCGACGACGAGCAGCTGTTCTACCTCCAGGCGCGGGGCATCCCCGAGACTGACGCGCGTCGCCTCGTCGTGCGCGGCTTCTTTGCCGAGCTCATCCACGAGATCGGCGTGCCCGAGGTCGAGGAGCGTCTGCTCGCGTCGATCGACGCCGAGCTCGAGAGCTCCATGGCCGCGATCGAGGCTGGCACGGCCCAGGCATGACCGCACAGCTCGCATGCCTCGCACAGGACGTCCCCGTCGAGGGAACGTTCCGTGTCGAGCTCGAAGATGCAGCCGGACGCACCGTCGAGGTCGCGGTTGCCCGCGACTCCGACGGTGAGCTTCACGCCGTCTCCGACATCTGCTCTCACGGGGCGGTCTCGCTCTCCGAGGGAGAGGTCGACGGCTGCCACATCGAGTGCTGGCTCCACGGGTCGCGTTTCGACCTGCGTACGGGCCAGCCCGACTCGCCGCCTGCCGTGCGACCCATCCCCGTCTATCCCCTGACCCTCGACGGTGACCGCGTTCTCGTCGACGTCGACACCACCGTCTAAAGCCTTACGAGGAGAACAATGTCCACTCTTGAGATCCGCGACCTGCACGTCAGCGTCGAGACGAAGGAAGGCCCCAAGCCGATCCTTCGCGGCGTCGACCTCACCATCAACGCCGGCGAGACCCACGCCATCATGGGCCCCAACGGCTCGGGCAAGTCCACGCTCGCGTACTCGCTCGCCGGCCACCCGAAGTACACGATCACGAGCGGCACGGTGACGCTCGACGGCGCCGACGTCCTCGCGATGTCGGTCGACGAGCGTGCCCGCGCAGGCATGTTCCTCGCCATGCAGTACCCCGTCGAGGTTCCCGGCGTCTCGGTGTCGAACTTCCTGCGCACCGCGAAGACCGCGATCGACGGTCAGGCGCCCGCGCTGCGTCACTGGGTCAAGGACATGAAGTCCACGATGGCCAACCTGCGCATGGACGACTCGTTCGCCGAGCGCTCGGTCAACGAGGGCTTCTCCGGTGGCGAGAAGAAGCGCCACGAGATCCTTCAGATGGAGCTCCTCCAGCCGAAGATCGCCATCCTCGACGAGACGGACTCCGGCCTCGACGTGGACGCGCTGCGCGTCGTCTCCGAGGGCGTCAACCGCGTCACGGCGGCGGGCACGGTCGGCACGCTCCTCATCACGCACTACACGCGCATCCTGCGTTACATCAAGCCGGACTTCGTCCACGTCTTCGTCGACGGCCGGATCGCGGAGGAGGGTGGCCCCGAGCTCGCCGAGCGTCTCGAGAACGAGGGCTACGACCGCTTCCTCACGAACGCGTGAACTCTGCCGGGCACAGCCCGGCACCCGTGCGGCGGGGCGTCGTTGACGCCCCGCCGCACGCCCCCCGCAACTTTTCGGGCCGCGCCGCGGCCCACGACCACGAGGCGGTAGGACATGCTCAACGACGTTGAGCTCGCGGCTGTGCGCGCCGACTTCCCGTTGCTCGCGCGCACGCTGCGCGACGGGCGACCTCTCGTCTACCTCGACTCCGGGGCGACCTCGCAGAAGCCCGACCCGGTGCTCGACGCCGAGCAGGACTTCTACCTGCAGCGCAACGCCGCAGTGCACCGCGGCGCGCACCAGCTCGCCGAGGAGGCCACCGAGGCCTTCGAGCTCGCCCGCGAGGCCGTTGCTCGGTTCGTGGGAGCCGACGACGACGAGATCGTGTGGACGTCCGGCGCGACCGCAGCCCTCAACCTTGTCGCCTACGCGATCGGCAACGCGAGCGCGGGCCGTGGGGGGCAGGCGGCACGCCGCCTCGCCGTCGGCCCGGGCGACGAGATCGTCGTCACCGAGGCCGAGCACCACGCCAACCTCGTCCCGTGGCAGGAGCTGTGCGCCCGGACGGGCGCGACCCTGCGCTGGCTCGGGGTCGACGACGACGGCCGCATCCGCATCGACGAGGCCGCGACCGTCATCACGGAACGCACCAAGGTCCTCGCGTTCACGCACGTCTCCAACGTCACGGGCGCGATCACGCCCGTGGCGCCGCTCGTCGCACGAGCACGCGAGGTCGGCGCGCTCGTCGTTCTCGACGCGTGCCAGTCAGTCCCGCACCTCGCCGTCGACGTCCACGCGCTCGACGTGGACTTCGCCGCATTCTCCGCGCACAAGATGCTCGGCCCGACGGGAGTCGGGGCGCTCTACGGCCGGCGCGAGCTGCTCGAGATCATGCCCCCGTTCCTCACGGGCGGGTCGATGGTCGAGATGGTGACGATGGAGGCCACGACCTTCATGCCGCCGCCCCAGCGCTTCGAGGCGGGGACGCAGCCGGTTGCCCAGGCCGTCGCCACGGGCGCGGCCGCCAACTATCTGCGCGAGCTCGGCATGGATGCCGTCGCCGAGCACGAGAAGGTGCTCACCCGCGCCATGCTCGAGGCGGTCGACCTGCCCGGCGTGCGCGTCATCGGCCCGACGGACACGACCGACCGCCTCGCGGTCGTCTCGTTCGTCGTGGACGGCGTGCACGCGCACGACGTCGGGCAGGTGCTCGACGACGCGGGCGTCGCGGTCCGAGTGGGCCACCACTGCGCGCAGCCGCTGCACAGGCGCTTCGGCGTCGCGGCGACCGCGCGCGCCTCAGCATCCGTGTACACGACGCTCGACGACATCGCGGCACTGCGGGAACACCTCGCAGGGGTCCGGACGTTCTTCGGTCTGTCCTAGGAGGAACTCATGTCTGCCAGCGCGATGGAACAGCTTTACCAGCAGGTCATCCTCGACCACTACAAGTCCCCGAACGGCCGCGGCCTGCGGGACGCACCGACCGCGCACGCGTGTGGCGAGTCGCACCAGCTCAACCCGACGTGCGGTGACGAGGTGACGCTGCGCGTCGTCGTCGAGCCGTCCGAGGCCGGACCCACGATCGAGTCGATCAGCTGGGACGGTCAGGGGTGCTCGATCTCCCAGGCGTCGCTCTCGGTCATGACCGAGCTCGCCGAGGGGTCCCCGGTCTCCCGTGCCGAAGAGCTCGGGGACCTGTTCCGTGACCTCATGGCGACGCGCGGCAAGGGCCTCGACGACGATGACGCGGAGGATCGCCTCGGCGACGCGACGGCCTTCACCGGCGTCTCGAAGTTCCCGGCGCGCATCAAGTGTGCGTTGCTCGGCTGGGCGGCGTTACGCGACGCCCTCGTGCGCACCGGAACCGTCGGCGAGGCGCTCGCGACGGCGTCCTCGTCTCACACCACTCCTACCACTACGAACTCGACCTCCGAGGAGCAGTCATGACGACTCCCAGCCCACTGAACGCCGCCGATGTCGAGGAGGCGATGCGTGACGTCATTGACCCCGAGCTCGGCATCAACGTCGTCGACCTCGGCCTCGTCTACGGCATCACGATCGACCAGAACAACCACGCGGTCATCGACATGACGCTCACGTCTGCGGCGTGCCCGCTCACGGACGTCATCGAGGACCAGACCGGCCAGGCGCTCGACGGCCTCACCGACGGCTACCGCGTCAACTGGGTGTGGATGCCGCCGTGGGGTCCTGAGAAGATCACGGACGACGGCCGTGACCAGCTGCGCGCGCTCGGCTTCAACGTCTGAAGTCCTCTGCTCCGCGTGCCACGAGGGCCGCACCCCGGATCCGGGGTGCGGCCCTCGTGCTGCGTGTGGCTCAGAGCCGACTGCCGCTCACCGCGAACGTGTCGCACGCGCCCGCGCCCTTCTCGAGTCCGGTGGTGAACCAGCGCTGGCGCTGCTCGGAGGAGCCGTGCGTCCACGACTCGGGGCGGACGGAACCGGACTGGCCTTGGATCGCGTCGTCGCCGATGGCCGAGGCCGTATCGAGGGCGTCGGCGATCTCCGCCTTCGTCGGCGGCTTGAGGAACGTCGTGCCCGCGTCGTCCTTCGTCGTCGCAGCCGCGCCGACCCACGCGCCCGCGAAGCAGTCCGCCTGGAGCTCGATGCGCACGGAGTCGCTCGTCGGGCCGGAGTCGCCGCGCTCCGCGGCGGCCATCGCACCCGTGAGCGTCGAGATGTGGTGACCCCACTCGTGCGCGACGACGTACATCTGCGCGAGGCTGCCGCCGTCAGCGCCGAGCTGCGAGCGCAGTGTCCGGTAGAACGACGTGTCGAGGTAGATGTCCTGGTCGCCGGGACAGTAGAAGGGGCCGACGGCCGACGACGCGCTTCCGCACGCGGTCGAGACTGAGCCCTCGAAGAGATTGACGTGCGGGGTCACGTACGTGCCGGAGGCGAGGCTCGGGAACTCCGCCGCCCAGAACGCATCGAGGGAGTTGGCGGCGCCGACGACCCGACACTCGTCGTCCTGGTTCGCAGCCGCGCCCGTCGCACAGCGGGACAGGTCGCCTGTCGGTCCGGGGTTGACCGCAATGTTCGACGTCCCGCCGCCGACGAGCCCGGACAGGTCGACGCCGAACTGCTGGGCCACGACGACAAGGAGGACGACGACGAGCCCGCCGCCACCACCGATCGCGAGCCCCTTGCCGCCCGAGCGCTTGCTCACCTTGCTCGTGTCAAAACGCGCGTCGTCGTTGAAGGTCATGAGCACACGGTAGCGCTGCTCCCGCTTCTCAGCCCTGGGAGCGGGGGCGAACGGGTGAGGAATCGTCGAGCAGCCCACGGGCGTGGATCGCCTCGCCCGTGCGCACGGCGTGCCCGACGGTTCGCAGGAGCGTCGGCAGCAGCCACGCCCGGGTTCCGCGCGCGCCGCGGGCCCGTGCGGCGTCCCGTGCGCCGTGCGCGACCGCGAGCAGCGTGGGGACGGTCCGCAGGACGAGCGCCACGGCGAGCGCGAACGCCTCGGGCCGGACGACGCGACCGAGCACGGGGACCCGGGTGAGCCCGCGCAGACCTCGGACGAGGACGCTCACAAGGTCGTCGCTCGGCGTCGTCGCCGTGACGATCGCTGCCGCGAGGACGACGGACGCGAGGCCGGCGACCATGCCGATCGCCTCGCCCGGTCCCGCGTGCCACCAGCGAAAGGCTCCGAGCCCCAGCAGGAGCAGGCCGATCGACCTCACCTGCCGCAGGGCGCGCAGCGGGAGGCGCGCGAGCGCCCACGCACCGAGAAGGACCGTGAGCAGAGCGAGGGCCGGCAGAGGCGCGCGCACGAACGCGACCGCCGCGCCGAGCAGGGCGAGGACGACGAGCTTGAGGCCCGCCGGAGCGCGGTGCAGCAGCGTCGTCCCGGGGACGTGCAGGCCGAGCGGGGTCGAGACCCGGACGCGGCTCATCGCGTCCCCGTCACGTCGCTGACGAGGGGGGAGGGGCCAGCCGCGAGCTCGGGAGGTGGGCCCGTCATGAGGTCCCGGTAGGCGGCGATCGCGTCGGCCGGGGTCCCGTCGGCGACGACGCGGCCCTGGTCGACGACGAGGACGCGCTCGGCGAGCGCAGCCGCAGCAAGATCGTGCGTCACCGTGAGGACCTGCTGCGGGAGGGCGTCGAGCAGAGCCTCGACGTGGACCTTCCAGCGCAGGTCGAGGAGCGTCGTGGGCTCGTCCGCCAGCAGGACGGAAGGGGAGGCCGCGATGACGGACGTGAGCGCAAGCAGCTGCTTCTGCCCACCTGAGAGGGTCGTGACCGGCTGGTGGAGGTGCGAGCCGAGCCCGACGTCGGTGAGGAGTGCCGTCGCGCGACCGGTGCGCTCGCGCCGCGGCAGGTGCCGCAGGGACAGCGCGACGTCCTCGAGCGGGGTCGGCATGAGCAGCTGCGCCTCGGGGTCCGCGAAGAGCAGCCCGACGAGCCCGCGCACCCGCGTCCCGTTGCGGCGGGTGTCGTGACCGTGGACGCGCACGGCACCCGTCGTCGGGACGAGCAGCCCGACGAGCAGCCGCACGAGCGTCGACTTGCCCGAGCCGTTCGCGCCGATGATCGCGATACGGCGCTCGGTGAGCGTGAGCGTCGTGGGGTGCAGGAGCGTGCGCGTGCGTCCCGTGCCGTCGTCGACGACGACGCTTGCGCCGTCGAGCTCGAGCGACCGTGGCCCCGCGTCGGTGTCCCTCACGCGGCCGACGCCTCCGCGAGTGTCGTCGCGCGCGGTCCCCGGCCGTCGAGAAGCGCCGGGAAGGCGCGGAGGACCGCGGGCGCTGCCACGACGACGAGCCCGGCCTTGACCGCGTCGAACGGGACGAAGACCCAGTTGAAGGTCCAGGCAGCCCCGAGGTCCATCGCGGTGCGGCTGGCGAGGACGGGTACACCGACGGCGTACGTCACGACGGTCGCGACGAGCGCGCCGAGCGCGACGGCGACGCCGGTCCGTACCGAGCCGCGGTTGCCGGCGGCACGGACCGTGAGGCCGATGACGAGCGCCGCGAGCGGGAACGAGAGCAGGTACCCGGCCGACGGGCCTGCCACGGCTGCGAGGCCGCCCGTGCCGCCCGCGAACACCGGCAGACCCGCCGCGCCCACCGCGAGGTAGAGAGCGACCGCGGCCGCTCCGCGCCACGGACCGAGCACCGCCCCCGCGAGCAGGACCGCGAAGGTCTGGAGAGTCACGGGAACGGGGACCGCGGAGAACGCGACCGACGTGAGGGCACACACCGCGACGAGCGCAGCGAACGTCGCGACGAGCGCTAGGTCGCGCGCACGCTCGGCCTGGGTACGGTGAGCGGTGCGCTGAGCGTGTTGCTGGGCCACGGGGTCCTCCAGAGTCGGCGATATCACGTCGTCTCGAACGCTACGCACCGGTAAGATCGAGGGCGTTTGTGCCGTCATACAGGGCGGGCCACGTGAGTTCGGAGGAAACCTGCAGTGATCACCGCCCAAGGTGTCGAGATCAGGGTCGGAGCGCGCCTCCTGCTCGAGCCGACCACCTTCCGTGTGGCGTCAGGCGACAGGATCGGGCTCGTCGGTCGTAACGGCGCGGGCAAGACGACGCTCACCAAGACGCTCGCGGGGGAGACCCAGCCGACGCGCGGGACGATCACTCGCTCGAGCGAGGTCGGCTACCTTGCGCAGGACCCGCGCACGGCCGATCCCGAACAGCTCGCGATGGACCGGGTGCTCTCCGCACGCGGCCTGGGCGACATCATCCGTGCGATGCGCGACGCCGAGGGTGAGATGGCCTCGGCGGACCCCGCGACCCAGACGGCAGCTCTCGAGCGCTACCCGCGCCTCGAGGAGCGCTTCCTCGCCGCCGGCGGCTACGCGGCCGAGTCCGAGGCCGAACGCATCACCGTCAACCTCGGCCTCGACGAGCGTGTGCTCGCGCAGCCGGTCGGCACCCTCTCAGGCGGTCAGCGCCGTCGCGTCGAGCTCGCCCGGATCCTCTTCTCGGGCGTCGACACGCTCCTGCTCGACGAGCCGACCAACCACCTCGACCACGACTCGATCGTGTGGCTGCGCGAGTACCTGCGCACCTACTCAGGTGGCCTCGTCGTCATCTCCCACGACGTCGAGCTCCTGCGCGTCGTGTGCACGAAGGTCTTCTTCCTCGATGCGACGCGCTCGACGATCGACCAGTACAACCTCGGCTACGAGGCGTACGTCAAGCAGCGTGAGACCGACGAGAAGCGTCGGCGCCGTGAGCGCGCCAACGCCGAGAAGAAGGCAGCGACCCTCTCCGCCCAGGGCGAGAAGATGCGCGCCAAGGCGACGAAGGCCGTCGCTGCGCAGAACATGCTGCGCCGCGCCGAGAAGCTCCTCGAGGGCCTCGAGGGCGAGCGCGTCTCCGACAAGGTCGCCAAGCTGCGCTTCCCCAAGCCGGCAGCGTGCGGGCGTACCCCGCTCACGGCGGAGGGCCTCACCAAGGCGTACGGCTCGCTCGAGGTGTTCACGGGCGTCGACCTCGCGATCGATCGTGGCTCACGCGTCGTCATCCTCGGCCTCAACGGTGCGGGCAAGACGACGATGCTGCGCATCCTCGCGGGCGTCGAGAAGCCCGACACGGGTGCGGTCATGCCGGGGCACGGGCTCAAGATCGGCTACTACGCGCAGGAGCACGACACCCTCGACCTCTCGCTCACCGTGCTCGAGAACCTGCGCCACGCGGCTCCGGACCTCTCGGACACCGAGGTGCGCTCCGTGCTCGGCTCCTTCCTCTTCTCAGGAGATGACGCCGACAAGCCCACCAAGGTGCTCTCGGGCGGTGAGAAGACGCGCCTCGCTCTCGCGACGCTCGTCGTCTCCTCCGCGAACGTCCTGCTGCTCGACGAGCCGACGAACAATCTCGACCCCGCGAGCCGCGAGGAGATCCTTGGCGCGCTGCGGACGTACGAGGGTGCGGTCGTCATGGTGACGCACGACGAGGGTGCGGTCGACGCGCTCACCCCCGAGCGTGTCCTCCTCCTGCCCGACGGCGACGAGGACCTGTGGAACGACACCTACCGGGAGCTCGTCGCGCTCGCCTAGCCGGACCGGCGGGTTCAGCGACCGAGACGCTCCGCCTCGGCGTCCTCCACGTCTTCGTCGGTGAGGCGCGTCCGCGCCTTGCGGACGCGCCCGGACGCCGTCTGGCGCTCCGGACTCAGCCACGCGGCAACCTGCGCAGGCGTGTCCTCGGGGAGCGCGATCGGCCCTGCGGCCTGCGCGGCGCGCGCGGCGGACTCCCGGCGCTCACGGCGAAGCAGGAGGAGGAACCCGCCGATCGCGCCGATCGCGAAGACGAACCACTGGAACGTGTACGACAGGTGGGAACCGAGGTCGAGGTCGGGGTCCGGAAGGCCGAAGAGACCCCGTGCCGGCTCGCCGTCCTCGACGATCAGCGCGCCGTACGCTCCCACGGTCGGTGTCGTCGCAGCCAGCCCCGCGGCGGCGAGGACCTGAGCGACGTTGATCCGCTGCACCTGGCCCGTGGGCGCTCCACGATCGCTCGGGTCCTCGCCGTGCCGGAGCCGCACGAGAGCGGATACCTCACCCGCGGGTGCAGCCGGGACCGCCTCGGGCGCGGTTCCGTCGGTCCCCATCGGAACGAAGCCGCGGTCGACGATGATCGTGACCGCGGGGTCGCCTGTGACCTCGAACGGGGCGAGTACGTGATAGCCAGGTGTCGACCCGACCGGACGATTGCGCAGCAGCACCTCGGCACCCGGGACATAGGAGCCGACGAGCGCGACGGGGCGCCACTGGTCGCGCGCCTCAAGAACGCTGCCCGCCGCGGGAAGAACCGCACCGAGCGGTACGGGCGCCGCCGAGAAGTTCGCCTGGATCGTCTCGACGCGCTCCTTCTTCGACTCGTAGCGGTGCCACTGCCAGCGGCCCGCCGCGACGCACAGCGTCGCCACGACGAGCACGCCGACGAGCAGCACCAGCCACTCGCGCAACGTCCGGGTGCGCTGCACCTCGGTGGGCGTCGTGGTCATCCGTCGGTCGGCCCGAGATCATCGACCGACACGGTCGCGAGGCGGAAGCCGCGCAGGTCGAGGAACGTCTCGAGGTGCTCGCGATGGTCCGAGCACGCGAGCCACACCTTGCGTCGCTCAGGCGTGTGCAGCTTGGGGTTGTTCCACAGGACCGCCCACACGGCCTCCGCGCGGCAGCCCTTGCCCGAGCAGATGAGCTCGGCATCCGTCCCGGGACCGTCAGGGGTGGGCGTCGTCATGAGTTCTCCGATGTGTTGGGCGGACCCTCGCCGTCCGCCGTGCCGCCGGGACCGTCGGCGTCATGGGGAGCGTACGGCAGTGCGCGTGGGTCGAGCACGACCGATGTCGTCGTCCGCCGGTCGCGTCCCGCGTTCGCCATGAGAACTGCCGTGTACGGCAGGACCACGGCCGCGGCGATGCACACCCAGCGCAACGGCCACGACGGCACCGCAGCAGCAACGGCGATGCACACGATGCGGACGCCCATCTGAACGAGATAGCTCCGCACGCGGCGCGCCTGCTCGACCGCGAGGGGCTCGGGCGCGTCACTCACACGGTGCACCTGCTCCGACCCTCGACGTCCCACACACCGAGTCTAGTCACCTCCGCAGCGGGGGAACTTGTAGGAATCCCACAACCGGACGCGATGGGTCCGTGCGTGCGCCGTGCACAGGCGCACGCACCCCTCGCGGGTAGCGTCGACCATGCGCGACCTTGCGACCCCGACCCCTCAGGAGAAGCCCACGTGAGCGAACCCCGGACCGTCCTCGTCACCGGCGCCAACCGCGGCATCGGCCGGGCGATCGCTGAGCGCTTCGTCGCGAGCGGCGACCGCGTCGCGACGATCTACCGCGGCGGCGACCTCCCCGACGGCGTCGTCGGCGCAATCGCCGACGTCACCGACACCGCGGCGGTCGATGCGGCATTCACGGAGATCGAGGCGCAGCTCGGACCCGTCGAGGTCCTCGTCGCGAACGCGGGCGTCACCAAGGACCAGCTCCTCATGCGCATGACCGACGAGGAGTTCGAGCAGGTGATCGACGTCAACCTCACGGGCACGTTCCGCTGCGTGCGCCGCGCCTCCAAGGGAATGATCCGGCTGCGTCGCGGTCGCATCGTCCTCATCTCCTCGGTCGTCGGGCTCTACGGAGGCCCCGGCCAGGTGAACTACGCCGCGTCGAAGGCAGCGCTCGTCGGCATGGCGCGATCGATCACGCGTGAGCTGGGTGGTCGCGGCATCACCGCGAACGTCGTCGCCCCAGGCTTCATCGAGACCGCGATGACCGACGCGCTCCCGGCCGAGCGCCAGGCGCAGTACAAGGCGTCGATCCCCGCGGGTCGCTTCGCGCGACCCGACGAGGTTGCGGGCGCCGTCCACTTCCTCGCGTCCGACGACGCGGCCTACATCTCGGGTGCGGTCGTACCCGTCGATGGCGGCCTCGGCATGGGCCACTGACCACCGATATCCTCTTTTGCGGACCACACCGCGCAAGGAAGCGCACGGCCACGGCCGCCGCAGCCACGCGCGCGACGAAAGGATCTAGACCATGGGCCTCCTCGAGGGCAAGAAGCTGCTCATCACGGGCGTTCTCACCGACCACTCGATCGCGTTCCACGTCGCGCGTCTCGCGCAGCTCGAAGGCGCCGAGGTCATCCTCACGTCCTTCGGCCGCCAGATGCGCCTCACGCAGGCGATCGCCAAGCGGCTCCCGGCGCCCGCGCCGGTCATCGAGCTCGACATCACCAACGACGAGCACCTCGCTTCGCTCGCCGACCAGATCCGCGAGCACACCGATCACCTTGACGGTGCGGTCCACTCGATCGGCTTCGCCCCGCAGTCCGTCATGGGCGGCAACTTCCTCTCGGGCGAGTGGGCCGACGTCGCGACGGCCCTCGAGGTCTCGGCGTTCTCGCTCAAGTCGCTCGCCGTCGCGGTCAAGCCGCTCATGACCGGCGGCGGCTCGATCGTGGGCCTCACCTTCGACGCGTCGTTCGCGTGGCCCGTCTACGACTGGATGGGTGTCGCCAAGGCGGCGTTCGAGTCGACCTCGCGTTACCTCGCGCGGGACCTGGGGCCCGACGGCATCCGCGTCAACCTCGTCTCGGCCGGCCCCATCCGCACGACGGCGGCCAAGTCCATCCCCGGTTTCGAGAAGATGGAGGGCGGCTGGCCCGAGCGCGCGCCCCTCGGCTGGGACCAGACCGACCCCGAGCCGACGGCCCGCGCGGTCGCCGCGCTGCTGAGCGACTGGTTCCCCGCGACGACCGGCGAGATCGTCCACGTCGACGGCGGGGTCCATGCCATGGGACTCTAGGGCCATGCCCACGACGACGCGGACGCTAGTCGTCCTTCGCCACGCCAAGGCCGAGCCCGCCAAGGGCGGGTCTGACGAGATCCGCCCCCTCGCCCTCACGGGTCGCCGCCAGGCCACCTCCGTGGGGCATCACCTCCAGGACGCGGGCCTCCTGCCCGAGGTCGTCCTCGTCTCCACGGCGCTGCGGACGCGGCAGACGTGGGAGCTTGCGCGCGCGGGACTGCGTGAGCTCGACCCCGACGTCGACCTGCGTGACGAGCTGTATGCGGCGTCGTCTGGTGACCTGCTCGACGCTGTCCGCGGCGTCGACGCGCGAGTGCGCACGCTTCTCGTGGTCGGCCACGAGCCCGCGGTGTCGGGTCTGGCGGCCTACCTCGCGGGTGAGGGGTCAGACTCGGCTGCGGTGGCGCAGGTGCGTGCCGGGGTTCCGACCGCGTCGCTCAGCGTGCTGCGCGGGGAAGGCCCGTGGGAGGCCTGGGCGCGCGGGGGCGCCCGTCTCGAGGGTGTCTTCCGTCCCCAGGTGTAGCCGCACGTGTCGTTCGACGAGGGCCTCCCGCCATGTGGCGGGAGGCCCTCGTTGTGTGGGTCGACGTGCGCGTGACGGACTGCGATCCGCGGTGCCTCACGGGTGGGGCCTAGCGGGTGGGGGCCGCCGCGATCTCGCGGTCGATGATCTCGAGCGCCGCGTCGAGACGCGGACCGTCGATGGTGAATGGCGCCTGCTCGCGGACGACGGGCTTCGCGTCGAACGCGATGCCGATCGCGGCGGCGCTGATCATGGCAAGATCGTTCGCGCCATCGCCGATCGCGATCGTGCGTGACATATCGATCCCGAGCTCGGCCGCGAACGCGCGCAGCGTCTCTTCCTTGACCTCGCGGTCGATGACCGGCCCGACCGTGCGCCCTGTGAGCACGCCGTCGGCCACCTCAAGACGGTTGGCGCGGACGTGCGTGATGCCGACGCGAGCCGCGAGCGGTTCGACGATCTCGGCGAAACCGCCCGAGACGAGACCGACGACCCAGCCACGTCGCTGCGCCTCGGCGACGAGCTCGACGGCGCCGGGAGTTGGCGTCACCTCGGCGAGCACGGCGCCGAGCGTCGTCTTGGGAAGGCCTGCGAGCAGCGCGACGCGCTGCTCGAGGGACTGGCCGAAGTCGATCTCGCCGCGCATGGCGGCGCCCGTGATCTGAGCGACCTCGTCGAGCACGCCGGCGTGCGCCGCGATGAGCTCGATCACCTCCGCAGTGATGAACGTCGAGTCGACGTCCATGACGAGGAGCCAGCGGTCGGTGGGAGTCGTGGTCACGGCCCAAGAATAGGTGGGCGCGACGCCCGCCGTCCGGATGACCGTCACGCGGACGTCGCGCCGTCGTGCATCGGCGGCCGCCGATGCCGCGTCAGGCCCGGACGATCGCGCCCTTGGGAATGACCGTGATCCCAGACTCCGTCACCGTGAAGCCACGTCCGCGGTCGGCCTCGGGGTCGAAGCCCACGCGCGCGTTCTCTTCGATGACGACGTTCTTGTCGATGATGCAGCGGTTGACCTGCGAGTACCTCTCGACCGTGACGTCGTCGAGGAGGACCGAGTCGGCGATCATCGACCACGAGTGCAGCCGGGACCCGGGCGAGATGATCGAGCCCGAGACCTGCGCGCCCGAGACGATGACGCCGGGGGAGACGACCGAGTCGACCGCGTGCCCGAGCCGGCCCGCGCCTGCGTGGACGAACTTTGCGGGCGGGAGCCCGACGTAGCCGGTGTACAGCGGCCAGTCGCCGTTATAGAGGTTGAACACCGGCCGCGTCGCGATGAGATCCATGTTGGCGTCGTAGTAGGCGTCGAGGGTCCCGACGTCGCGCCAGTAGTCGCGGTCGCGGTCCGTCGAACCCGGAACGTCGTTGCGGATGAAGTCGTAGACCGCGGCGGTCCCGCGCTCGACGAACGCCGGCACGATGTCGCCACCCATGTCGTGACGGCTTGCCGCGTTGTCCGCGTCGCGCGTGACCGCGTCGACCAGAGCGTCTGCCGTGAAGACGTAGTTGCCCATCGACGCGAGAACCTCACCGGGGGAGTCGGCGAGACCGACGGGGTCGGTGGGCTTCTCGAGGAAGGCGCGGATCTTCGTCGGGTCTGACGGCTCGGTGTCGATGACACCGAACTGGTCGGCGAGCGAGATCGGCTGGCGGATCCCCGCGACCGTGAGCTCGGCGCCCGAGGCGACATGGGCGTCGACCATCTGCGAGAAGTCCATGCGGTAGACGTGGTCCGCGCCCACGACGACGACGATGTCGGGCTTCTCCTCACGGATGATGTTGAGGCACTGGTAGATCGCGTCGGCGCTCCCGAGGTACCAGTGCTTGCCGACGCGCTGCTGCGCGGGGACGGGCGCCACGAAGTTCCCGAGCAGGTGCGACATGCGCCAGGTCTTCGAGATATGTCGGTCCAGGCTGTGCGACTTGTACTGCGTGAGCACGACGATCTGCAGGTAGTGCGAGTTCACGAGGTTGGACAGCGCGAAGTCGATCAGGCGGTAGATGCCGCCGAACGGCACCGCGGGCTTGGCCCGGTCCGCCGTCAGTGGCATCAGCCGCTTTCCTTCTCCGCCTGCAAGGACGATTGCCAGGACCCGAGGAGCAGCCATGACGAAACCCTAGTGGCAGTGAGCCGTTTCGGGGACCACTGGCGCGGATGTTGTCGCGCGTCGGACATCTGACGTCCACCTGGGCCGGGACACCGCGCGTGCCGGTGCCATGTCTTGTCGCTCGGACCGCTAGCGTTCGTCATGTGAGAGTTGACCTTCTGACCCGTGAGTTCCCGCCCTACGTCTACGGCGGTGCCGGAGTGCACGTCGCCGAGCTCTCGGCTGTCCTGCGTGCACACGCCGACGTACGCGTGCACTGCTTCGACGGGCCGCGTGACCCGCTCGAGCAGCCCGGCGTCACCGGCTACACCGCGCCCGAAGAGCTTGCGGCGGCGAACCCCGCGCTCTCGACGTTCGGCGTGGACCTTGAGATGGCAGGGGGAGTCGCCGGCACCGACCTCGTGCACTCCCACACGTGGTACGCGAACCTCGCGGGTCACCTCGGCTCTCTCCTGCACGGTGTCCCGCACGTCATCTCGGCCCACTCGCTCGAGCCGCTGCGCCCGTGGAAGTCCGAGCAGCTCGGGGGCGGGTACGCGCTGTCGTCATGGGCGGAACGGACCGCCTACGAGTCTGCGGACGCGATCATCGCGGTCTCCGGCGGTATGCGCGCTGACATCCTTCGCTCCTACCCGGCGATCGACCCGGCACGCGTGCACGTCGTCCACAACGGGATCGACCTCGATGCATGGCAGCGCCCGACGGGCGAGGCGGCGCGCATCGGCGACGACGCTGTCCGTGGTCTCGGCGTCGACCCGGGGCGTCCCGCGGTCGTCTTCGTCGGACGCATCACCCGTCAGAAGGGCCTGCCGCACCTTCTGCGCGCGGCCGAGCAGCTCCCCGCCGACGTCCAGCTCGTGCTGTGCGCCGGGTCGCCCGACACGCCGCAGATCGCCGCCGAGGTCGCCGACGCAGTGGCCGGGCTGTCCAGGCGCCGCTCGGGCGTCGTCTGGATCGAGGAGATGCTGCCGCGCGAGACGCTCGTCGCGCTGCTCGCCGCGTGCACGGTCTTCGTCTGCCCGTCGATCTACGAGCCCCTCGGAATCGTCAACCTCGAGGCCATGGCCGTGGGCCTGCCGGTCGTCGGCTCGGCCACGGGCGGGATCCCGGAGGTCATCGTCGACGGCGAGACCGGCCTGCTCGTGCCGATCGACCAGGTGCCGGGCGGAACAGGTGACCCGGTCGACCCCGACCGCTTCGTCGCCGACCTTGCCGCGGCGCTCATCGCGGTCGTGGGGGACCCGCAGCGTGCGGCCGCGATGGGCGCCGCATCCCGGCGCCGGGTCGAGGAGCACTTCGCCTGGGAGGCGATCGCCGAGCGCACGATGGAGATCTACCGCGCCGTCCTCGCGGGCTGAGCGCGCGTCACACCCCGAGGAAGCGCAGCACCGCGAGCACCCGGCGGTTGTCGGCAGAGTCCTGCGGCAGCCCGAGCCGCTCGAAGATCGACGTGACGTTCTTCTCGACGGCGCCCGCCGACAGGAACAGCGCGGCCGCGATCGCCGCATTCGAACGGCCCTGCGCCATGAGACCGAGCACCTCGTGCTCGCGCGGGGTCAGCACGGACAGCGCCGCCTCCCGGCGTGACGCCCCCATGAGCTGGTGGACCACCTCGGGGTCGAGCACCCTGCGCCCCTCGGCGACCTGGTCGAGAGCCGTCATGAACTCGCCCACGTCCGCGACCCGGTCCTTGAGCAGGTAGCCCACGCCCCGCGCCCCCGAGGCAAGGAGCTCGGACGCATAGCGCGTCTCGACGTGCTGCGAGAAGACGAGCACCCCGAGGTCGGGGTGCTCCGCCCGGAGATCGATCGCGGCGCGCAGCCCCTCGTCCGTGAAGGTCGGCGGCATCCGCACGTCCGTCACGACGACGTCGGGCAGCGTGCCCGCGAGCGCGTGGTGGCGGACGTGCGCGCGCAGCGCCGCGGCGTCGGGAACCGCGCCGATGACGTCGTGGCCGCGGCGGGTCAGGAGCGCGACGAGACCGTCACGCAGGATCGCGGAGTCCTCCGCGACGATCAGACGCACGTGCTCTCCTCCGGGTGGCGCGGGGCCCCCGCGCGCGGGGACGTCACCCTGCGCGGACCGGCAGGGTGGCCCGCACCACGGTAGGGCCTCCGACGGGGCTGTCGAGCGTGAGCGCGCCGTCGACCGAGCGGACGCGCTCGGCGAGCCCCGCGAGGCCCGTGCCGCTCCATCCCGGACCGTCGGCAGCGGGGACGACGGCGGCGCCGCCTCGGCCGTCGTCGCGCACCACGACGCTCAGGGCGTCGTGTCCGACGTCGACCGTGACGTCCACGCGGGACGCGCTCGCGTGCTTGGTCGCGTTCGTCACCAGCTCCGCGACGCAGTAGTACGCGATCGTCTCGGTCGCCGGGGAGGTGGCCGTTGCGGCGGTGCGCGTGAACGTGAGCCGCGTAGGGACGCCTGCCCGCGCCGTCAGGGTCTCGAGCGCGACCTCGAGGCCGGTGTCGAGCGCCGGCGGGTGGATGCTGCGGGCGATCTCACGCAGCTCCGCGAGCGCCTCCTTCGTCGCGACGTGCGCGGTCGCCAGGAGCTCGGACGCTTGGTCCGGCTGCGCGGCGAGCAGCTCCTGGGCCTCGCCCAGCTGCATCGCCACCGCGACGAGCCGCGCCTGCGTCCCGTCGTGCAGGTCCCGCTCGATCCGCCGCAGCCGCGCGTCCCCGCCCTCGACCGTGCGGCTGCGCGACTCCTCGAGCGCGGCCACCCGCAGCTCGGTGTCCGTCGGCGCGAGCATGTTCGCGGTCAGCCAGCGCCACACGTCCGCAGCCGCGCGGTTGATCACGACCCAGGCAAGCAGGGCCAGGACCCCGATCGCAGCGAGCAGCAGCTGGCGCAGCGGAGTGTCGACAAACCAGCCGTTGCCGAGCTGCGCACCGCGGTGGATCCGCCCGTCCGACCCGAGCTGGGCCGGCAGCGACCACGACCACGCCCAGTGGGTGAGCCCACCGACCCCGATCGCGAGGAACGTCCACGAGAATGTGAAGGTGACGATCGCGACCGGCAGCGAGAGGAACCCGAACAGCTGCGAGCGCCAGCCCGGCGCGTCGATCAGCATCGCCACGAGGTTGCGCAGCACACCGCGCCGTCGCCCGAACGGCGGCGGTGCCTGCACCTGCCGCCCGAGCAGGCCGCGCGCGAGCGCCCGGTACATCGCGCCCCACCCTCGGCTCGCGACGACCATGCTCGCCGGCACGACGAGGCCGAGGACGGTCACGAGCAGCCCGGGCACGAGCGAGACGGTCAGCGCGGTCCAGGTGAACGCGAACGGCGCGAGGATCATCTGGACGTTGAGGTAGGCGAACTCTCGCCAGGTCTCGCGGTGCGCGACGGCCCGCCACACGGGGACGTGGCTGTGACGGTCAGCTGCTCGGGTGGTCATGACGTTCTCCTCGCTCGGGTACCACCATCGTCATGACCGCAAGGGGGACGGCGACATCCGGGAGTCACCCGCGCCGGCGGGGGAAAACCCGACGCTCTCACAGGTGCCCGACGCCGTCGTCGTCCGCAGCGAGGAACGTCGGTCACGCGGCCAACCTACTCTCGACCGCCGCACCAGCCGATAGGCTCGGGGACTATGACCGAGGTTCTCGCCCTGCACGACGTCAGCGTCCGCCGCTCCACGACCATGATCCTCGACCGCATCAGCTGGACCGTCCAGGACCAGGACCGGTGGGTCGTGCTCGGCCGCAACGGCGCCGGCAAGACGACTCTCGTCCAGGTGGCTTCCGCGCGTATGCACCCCTCGTCGGGGACCGTGGACATCCTCGGGGCACGGCTCGGGCGCGTCGACGTGAGCGAGCTCCGTCCGCGGATCGGTCTGACGAGCGCAGCGCTTGCTGACAACATCTCCGCCGTCGAGATGGTCGAGGATGTCGTCCTCACCGCCGCCTACGGCATGACGGGTCGCTGGCGTGAGCGCTACGACGAGGTCGACCACGGCCGTGCGACAGACCTGCTGCGGCTCTTCGGGCTGTCCGGGTTCGAGCGTCGGACCTTCGGGACCCTGAGCGAGGGTGAACGCAAGCGCGTGCAGATCGCACGGTCGCTCATGGCCGACCCAGAGTTGTTGCTGCTCGACGAGCCGACCGCGGGTCTCGACCTCGGGGGTCGGGAGGAGCTCGTCGCGGCCCTCTCCGAGATCGCCGGGGATCGACGTTCGCCCGTCCTCGTGCTCGTCACGCACCACGTCGAGGAGATCCCGCCGAACTTCACGCACGCGCTCCTGTTGCGCGAGGGCAAGGCCTTCCTTGCTGGACCGGTCGACCAGGTGATCACGAGCGAGAACCTGTCCGACGCCTTCGGGCTTCCGCTCGTCGTCACACGCGACGGCGCGCGTTTCTCGGCCCGCGGCCGCTGAACGACGCGCGTGAGATGTCCGGACAGGCACCTCCGCACATGGTAAAGTCGCGGTAAAGCACTCCGCAGCGAGATCAGGGGGACGTTCGTGGACTGGTACTGGTGGATCGCGATCCTGCTCGCGCTCATCGCGATCGAGGCGCTGACGCTTGACCTGGTGCTCTTCATGTTCGCTGGCGGCGCGCTCGGCGCGGCCATCGTCGCTGCCGCAGGCGGCGATCTCGTCTGGCAGGTGATCGTCTTCGCGGTCGTCTCCACCATCCTGCTCGGCGCTCTGCGCCCCTTCTTGCTCAAGTCGCTCAAGAAGCGCGGGGAGAACCTCCCCGAGACGAACGCCGCCGCGCTCGTCGGGCGCGAGGCCATCGTCATTGACGAGGTCTCCGAGCATTCTGGTCTCGTCAAGCTCGCGGGTGAGGTCTGGACCGCGCGCACCGAGGGCGACGCAGTCCTCGCGGCCGGGACCGAGGTGCGCGTCGTGCGCATCGCGGGCGCGACCGCCATGGTCGCCCTCGCCGACGCCGGCCGCACCACCTCAGCCTGAACCCGCAGGGCAGGGCGCTGCCCCGCCCGTCTCGCAGTTCACCACCGCACCTCACGAGCCAGGGAGTCGCTCCATGCCAGACGACGTCACCATCAACTTCGGGATCATTCTCGCGATCATCATCGCGATCGTCGTCCTCATCGTCATCGGGAAGTCCGTCCGCATCGTTCCCCAGGCCCAGGCGTGGCTCGTGGAGCGCCTCGGCCGGTACTCGCACTCGTTCGAGGCCGGCCTGCACCTGCTCATCCCGTTCGTCGACCGCGTGCGCGCCCAGGTCGACCTGCGCGAGCAGGTCGTCTCGTTCCCGCCGCAGCCCGTCATCACCTCCGACAACCTTGTCGTGAGCATCGACACGGTCATCTACTTCCAGGTGACCGACCCGAAGTCCGCGGTGTACGAGATCGCCAACTACATCGTCGGAATCGAGCAGCTCACCGTGACGACGCTGCGTAACGTCATCGGCTCGATGGACCTCGAGCAGACCCTGACGAGCCGCGACCAGATCAACGGCCAGCTCCGCGGGGTCCTCGACGAGGCCACGGGCCGGTGGGGCATCCGCGTCAACCGCGTCGAGCTCAAGGCGATCGACCCGCCCGCTTCGGTCCAGGGCTCGATGGAGCAGCAGATGCGCGCCGAGCGTGACCGCCGCGCCGCGATCCTCACAGCCGAGGGTGTCAAGCAGTCGCAGATCCTCACGGCCGAGGGTGAGAAGCAAGCGTCGATCCTTCGCGCCGAGGGCTCGGCGCAGTCACGCATCCTCGAGGCCGAGGGTGAAGCGCGCGCGATCCTCCAGGTGTTCGACGCGATCCACACGGGCGACGCCGACCCCAAGCTCCTCGCGTACCAGTACCTGCAGAAGCTCCCCGAGATCGCCAACGGCAGCTCCTCGAAGCTCTGGCTCGTGCCGACCGAGTTCACGGCGGCGCTCGGCGCGATCTCCGCGGGCCTCGGTGGCACGGCGCCGTCGGTTCCGTTCAGCCCGTCCGAGAGCGACGAGGACGCGGCAGCGCGGCGTCGCGAGCGTCTCTCGTTCGAGTCGTCCGGCCTGCGCGACCCTGCCGAGGCGCTCGCCGAGGCACGCCGTGAGGCAGAGGCCGCGACCAAGGACGCCACGACCGCCGGCCAGCAGTCCGGGCGCCCGTTCGACCCGACTGCGACGCGCGGCCAGCAGCCGGGCGTGCCGAGGCAGACGGGATCGCACTCGGCCCCGCCCGCCCAGGCCGCGGTCCAGCCCCCGGTCCAGGCCCCGTCGGCCAATCCGTTCCAGACGCCCGGCCTGGGCGACGAGCAGCCGCCCGCGCCGCCCGCGCCGCCTGCCTCCTGAGGTCGCGCACTGGTGTGACTGCACGCTCGGCGCGTCCCGGCTCGGCCGGGGCGCGCCGCTGCTGTTATGGCCGGGGCTCGACGCCGTACCTGCGATGATCCTCACGTGACCAGCACTCCCACGACGTCTGTCCGACGCGACGGCTATACCCTCACGCACTACTCGGTGCTCGTCGTCTGGGGCTGGTTCATCTACTCCTTCAGCCCGGCGGTTCCGCTTCTCGCCGAGGATCTCGGCGTCTCCAAGGCGGTCGCCGGCATGCACGGCACCGCCATGGCCGTGGGTGCCGTGAGTGCGGCTCTCATCCTTCCGGCGCTCCTGCGCGCGCTCGGCCGATCCCGCCTGCTCATCGCCGGTGTCGTCACGGTCGCCGTCGGTGTCACTGCCTTCGTTCTCGGACCCGGGATCGCCGCGACGCTGCCGGCCCTCGCGGTCGTGGCCCTCGGCGGCAACATCGCGCTCTCGGTCGCCCAGCTCAACCTGTCACGGCGCCACGGTGCCGCGGCGCCCGCCGCCATCACGGAGGCCAACGGCGTGGGCTCGGGAATCGGGCTGCTCGGCCCGCTCGCGGTGGGCGGCGCGGTCGCGCTCGGCTGGGGGTGGCGGACGGCGGTCGCCGTGACGGTCGTCCTCGCGATCACGGTCGCGTGGGCGCTGTCGCGTCTGGGCCGCGAGCCTCACGTGCCTGCCGCGGACGGGGAGGCTCGGGCGGACGAGCCGCCGGCCCTCGTTGACAACCTCGCCGCGAGCGGGCCGGCGCCGTCGGCGGCGACCGGGCCGGACGGGTCGACGAGATCCCGGCGCCTCGCACCCGGGACGATGAGCCTGCTCCTCGCGCTCATCGCCGCGATGGCACTGGAGAACGCGACGACCTACTGGTCGACCTCGCTCGTCATCGAACGCACGGGAGCGGACGCGAGCATCGCGACCGCGACGACCGCTGGCCTCCTCGTCGGCATGACCGCCGTCCGCTTCCTCGGCACGACCCTCACGCGGCGGTTCGGAGCCGCGCGCGTGCTCGCCGCGAGCTTCTTCGTCGCCATCGCGGGCTGGGCGGTTCTGTGGACCGCGCACAGCCCCGCGACGGCGCTCGTCGGCCTCGTCATCGCGGGCCTCGGCTACGGCGCCCAGTACCCGCTGTCGATCGCGCTCGTGCTGGGGATCGCGCGTGAGGGCGCCGACCGGGCCCAGGCTGTCGCCACGTTCGCGGCGGGAGCGACAGTGGGTCTGGCCCCGTTCCTGCTCGGAGCCGCGGCGGATGCCGTCGGGACCCACACCGCGTTCCTGGCGATCCCCGTGCTCGCGCTCATCGGTGCGGCGGGTGCCTTCTTCGGCGCACGCACGGCCCGGGCGCACGGCCTGCTCTGAGCCGTCGGCGCACGCACCGCGCGCGTGCGGGACAATCAGACGTGCGCAACGCTCCAACCTCACCCGTCCTGCCCCCCGACGTCGAGCTCATCGAGATCGACGACGTCACGGCCCCCGGCCTAGAGGACTACGTCGCCCTCACCGATGTGCGGCTGCGGTCCCGCACCGAGCCGGGCAGGGGCCTCTACATCGCGGAGTCCTCGACGGTCATCCGTCGAGCCCTCGCCGCGGGCCACCGTCCGCGGTCGTTCTTCATGGAGCACAAGTGGCTCGCGTCGATGGCCGACGTCCTCGCCGAGCACCCTGGCGTTCCCGTCTACACGGGCAGCGCTGAGGTGCTCGAGCAGGTGACGGGCTTCCACCTGCACCGCGGTGCGCTCGCCTCGATGCACCGCCCGACGCTCGCACCCGTGTCCGAGCTGCTGGCTGCGGCCCGCGGCGGTGAGGGTGCCCGCAGGGTCGTCGTGCTCGAGGACATCGTCGACCACACGAACGTGGGCGCCGCCATGCGGGCGTGCGCGGCCATGGGCGTCGACGCCGTGCTCTTCACGCCCTCGTGCGCGGACCCGCTCTACCGGCGGGCGGTGCGCGTGTCGATGGGCACGGTGTTCCAGGTGCCGTGGACGCGCTTCGAGAGCTGGCCGACGGGCGCGGACGCTGCTCCTGCCGACGGCGTCGCGCTGCTGCGCGAGCTCGGCTTCACCGTGGCGGCGCTCGCGCTCGAGGACGATTCCGTGAGCCTCGACGTGCTCGAGCGCGAGACCCCTGACAAGCTGGCACTCGTCTTCGGCACCGAGGGCGACGGCCTCAAGCCGCGCACGCTCGCCGCGTGCGACCTCACGGTGAAGATCCCCATGGCCGGCGGGGTCGACTCGCTCAACGTCGCCTCTGCCGTTGCGGTCGCTGGGTGGGCGACGCGCGTGCGGTGAGCCCGGACGCGATCGCGGGTGCAGGACGAGCGTGACCCGCACCGTCGCCCCGGATCGGGCCGGTCCCGGCACGCGGGCGTCGCCGTCCAGGTCGCGCGCCTTCCAGTGCGCTGCGACGCTGGGCGGATGACGAGCACGAACACGAGGACGGTGGGCGTCGAGGAGGAGTTCCTGCTCGTCGACGAGGCCGGACGCCTGACCGCTGCCGCGGCCGCGGTGATCGACACCGCCCCACCCGAGCTGCGCGACGGACCTGCGGACGTCCCCGGGGGTGGGCTCGAGCACGAGCTCATGCTCGAGCAGATCGAGACGGGCACGCTCCCGTGCACCGACCTCGCGACGCTCGACGCCGAGATCCGTGCCGGCCGCGCCCGAGCAAACGATGCGGCGGCACCGCACGGTGCACGCATCGCTGCGCTCGGCACGAGCCCCGTCCACGTCCGTGGCACTCGCGTCTCCTCGCGCCGCTATGACCGCGCCGCGGCCCAGTTCGGGCTCACCGCCGACGAGCAGCTGACGAGCGGCTGCCATGTCCACATCGGCGTCGGCTCGCGCGCCGAGGGCGTCGGGGTGCTCGACCGCATCGGTCCGTGGCTCGCGCCGCTCCTCGCGATCTCCGCCAACTCGCCGTTCTGGCAGGGCGCCGACACCTCGTATGCGTCCTACCGGGCCCAGGTGTGGTCTCGGTGGCCCACCGCAGGACCAGTCCGGGCCTTCGGCTCCGTCGACGCCTACGACGACGCGGTCGCGCGGCTCCTCGAGACCGGGACGATTCTCGACGTCGGCCAGATCTACTTCGACGCGCGCCTGTCGGCCACGTACCCGACCGTCGAGATCCGTGTCGCCGATGTCTGCCTCGCACCTGCGACCGCGACCCTCGTCGCGGCGCTCGCTCGCGCGCTCGTCGAGACCGCGGCGCGTGAGCACGCCGACGGCACACCGCTGCCTGACCTGCACCCCGAGGTACTCCGCGTCGCCGCGTGGCGTGCGAGCCGCTCCGGGCTCGCTGACGACCTCGTCGACCCCACGACGTGGCGCCAGGCATCCGCGCACGACGTTGTCCGCAATCTCGTCGAGCACGTGCGCCCCGCACTGGCCGATGCGGGAGACCTCGATGCCGTCACCGAGCTGCTCGGCGGCCTGTGGGCACGCGGGGGAGGAGCCCGGCGACAACGAGCCTGGTTCGCGGAGTCCGACGACGTCCTCGACGTCACCCGTCGCGCAGCGGACGCGACCGTCGACTGACCCGGGCGCCCGTCAGACCGGTCGCGCGAGCACGACGTCGTCGTGCACGCGGCCGCCGACCCGCATGTGCCTCGTCCCGACGACCTCGAACCCGTGCTTGGCGTAGAAGCGCCGTGCGCGCTCGTTGTGCTGGTTGGCACCGAGCCACACCCCCGCAGCGCCACGTGCGCGACAGGCAGCGAGCACTGCGTCCATGAGGAGGGCCGTGGCCGGGGTGCCATGCGCGTCGGGGTGACCGTAGAACTTGGAGAGCATGCGCGACGTAGCCAGCACGGAGGCCGTCGACGGGGGCGTCTCGTCAACGACGAGCGCGTACGCCACCGGGGTGGTGGGCCGTGCGTCGTCGGTGACGAGCAGCACGTCGTGCGACGGATCGCTCGCGTGAGCCGCGAGGTGGGCGGACGTGAGGTGCGTGCGCACAAACTCGGCGAGGTCCGCGGGGTCGGTGCCGGGCGGGCATGCGAGCGGGAAGGTGAGGGCCGCGAGCGCCGCGAGCTCGTCCGCGTCGGACGGCGTCGCGGCACGGACCCGCAGCGTCATCGCTCGTACGTGACGGTGAGCGTCGCGCGCGCGATCGTGTGGAAGAGCGCAGTGAAGGCGACGGCGGTCGGGGATGCGTCGGAGTCGCGCTCGAGCGTCTCGATGTCGAGCGCATGAACTGCGAAGACGTAGCGGTGGACCCGGTCGCCCTCGGGAGGGGCCGCTCCCGTGTAGTCGTAGCCGCCGCCGTCGTTGCGGACGTGGAAGGCCGCTCCGTCGAGCATGAGGTCAGACTCGCCGAGACCTTCGTCGAGAGACGTCGTCGTCACCGGCAGGTCGACGACCGTCCAGTGCCAGAAGCCGGCAGGTGTGGGGGCGTCGGGGTCGAAGCACGAGACGACGAACGAGCGCGTCTCGGGAGGAAATCCGGTCCATGACAGGTGGGGTGAGGTGCTGCCGCCGTCGGCCGTGGCCGAGGCGGGCATCGCAGCACCCTCGACGAGCGAGTCGCTCGTCAGGGCGAAGGACGCGACTGCAGGGAGGGAGGCGTAGGGGTCCGGGGCGACGGGGCGCGTGAGATCCATGTGTCCATCATGGCCCCCGGCACCGGGAAGGTCACGCGCCGAACGCGTCGGGCCGCGGGATTCCCACGGCCCGACGCGTGCGATCGGGTTACGCAGTGACGAACTCGCGTGGCCGCTCCGCGACGACGCGCGCGGGTGCGGGCGCGGCCCGCAGCAAGCGCATCGCGTTCGCGATGACGAGCAGGACGGAGGCCTCGTGGACGAGCATGCCGATCGCCATCGTCACCCCGCCGGCGAAGACGCCCGCGAGCAGGACGGCCACTGTGAGGAGTGCGATCGCGATGTTCTGCCGCATGATGGCGACCGTGCGGCGAGCGAGGCGGATTGCGTCGGGAAGGCGCAGCAGGTCGTCCTGGACGAGCGCGATGTCCGCGGTCTCGACCGCGACGCCCGTGCCCCCCAGCCCCATCGCGACGCCGACGTCCGCCACCGCGAGCGCGGGAGCGTCGTTGACGCCGTCGCCGACCATCGCCACGACGAAGCCCTCGGCCCGGAGCTGCTCGACCGCGGCGAGCTTGTCCTCCGGCAGGAGCCCTGCCCGGACCTCGTCGACCCCGACCTCGGCTGCGACAGCCTCCGCGACGCGCTGGGCGTCACCCGTGAGCATGACGACCCGGCGCACGCCGCCTGCGTGGAGCCGGGCGACCATCTCGGCGGCATCGTCGCGGATGCGGTCCGCGACTCCGATGACACCGATCGCGACCCCGTCGAGCGCGATGACGACGGGGGTACGGCCTCGACCTGCGAGCTGGTCGACCTCGGCGGCGGCGGCGCCCCCGTCGACGCCCTCCGCCTCGAGCAGGGCAAGGTTGCCGACGATGACGCGGTGGCCGTCGACGGTCGCGACGATGCCCTTGCCGGGCACGGGCTCGGTGTGCTCGGGCAGACCCGAGATCGCGAGACCCTCGGCACCGGCCGCGTCGAGGATGGGACGGGCGAGAGGGTGCTCGGAGCCGGCCTCGGCGCGCGCCGCCCACGTGAGGACGTCGGCGCGGTCGGACGTCGGGCTGAGGACGGTCACGTCCGTGAGGACCGGACGCCCCTCGGTGAGTGTTCCCGTCTTGTCGAGAGCGACCGCCGTGATGCGCGCGCTCGTCTCGAGGTGATCGCCGCCCTTGATGAGCGTGCCGTCCTTCGCGCCGCGACCGATCCCGGCGACGACGGCGACGGGGATCGAGATGACGAGCGCACCCGGGCAACCGATGACCAGGAGGGTGAGAGCGAGGATGACGTTGCCCGTGACGAGCCCGGTGACGAGCGAGAGCACGATGATGCCCGGGGTGTACCAGGCCGAGAACCGCTCCATGAACGTCTGCGTGCGAGCCTTGGCGTCCTGAGCCTCCTCGACGCGGTGGATGATGCGCGCAAGCGTCGTGTCTGCGCCGATCCCGGTCGCACGCACCTGGAGGAACCCGCCGTGCGAGACCGTGCCCGCGAAGACGCGGTCACCCTCGGACTTCTCGACGGGGATCGACTCACCTGTGATCGAGGCTTCGTCGAGCGCTCCCGTGCCGCCGACGACGACGCCGTCGACGGGAACCTTCGCGCCGTTCTTCACGAGGACGACCTCGTCGGGCAGGACTTCTCCCGCTGCGACCTCGACCTGCTCACCGTCACGCAGGACGACGGCGACGTCGGGTGCGACCGCGACGAGCTCGGCGAGCGCCGACCGGGTGCGGTCGAGCGTGCGTACCTCGAGTGCGTGGCCGAGCGCGAACAGGAAGGTGACCGCGGCCGCCTCCCAGAACTCGCCGATGATGATCGCGCCGACGGCGGCGATCGTGACGAGCAGGTCGATCGCGACGACCTTGATGAGCAGCGCCCGCACGGCCGTGCGGGCGATGCGAGCCCCGGCGACCACGGCGGCGACGACCATGAGGATGTCCGAGATGACGAGCGCGGTGGGAACGGCGTGGGTTTCGCCGTGACCGCTTCCGAACGGGTTGACGCCGACAGAGAGCGACGCCGCGGCCGCGGCGGCGATGAGCAGCCCGGCACTCGTCGGGACGCCCCAGGGACCGCGCAACCACCAGGTCAGGGAGCTCATGAGCATTCCAATCTCTCAGGGTGGGTCCGCAGGGAGCGGGCCCGATCGTGGGTGGGACCGGCCGTGGCCGGAGCCGGTGGCCGGGCGCGGACGCCCGGCCAGGGCGCGCCTCAGAAGGCGGCCGGAACCGACGTGTAGCCGGCCTTGGCGACCTCGGCGACGAGAGCGTCGACGGTTGCGACGATGGGGTCGTGGTTGATCTCGATGCGCCCCGAGGCGAACTTCACGCTGACGTCGGCAACGCCCGGGAGGCGGCCGACCTGCTTCTCGATCTTCGTGACGCACGACGGGCAGCTGAAGCCTTCAGCCCGCAGGACGGTGCGGGTGCTGGTGGCGGGGGTGGTCGTCATGATGTGCCTTCTTTCGAACGGATCCAGCAGTGGCCCTCGCAAGTGGTTCTGCGAGGTACCACTGACGTTAGGCAGCGCCGCGCAGCAGTGGCATGACGGTCGTCAATCAGCCGCACACTTCCGCCTGACCTGCGGTGATGTCCGTCACAGCGGGGGTGTGGGATAACCTGACGACGCGCGCCTGCACGGGTGGCGCCCCCGCGACGTCGGCGCGCTCGCGCTGCTGGGCCGTCGGATCGGAGAACGCATGACCTCCCGGGTGGGCAACGAACCGCGGCCACCGGCCGTGGGAGCACGACGCACGATCCCGCTGCACGAGATCACCCTTCCGCACGAGTGCCCGCGCCCCGTGCGGCTCGACGTGCTCTCGCGCGCCCCGTACTTCGTCGGGCTGGGCGAGGACGCGCTCGACGCGGTCGACCGTCGTATGCGGACCCGGACCTATGCGGCCGACGAGACCATCTACCACGCGGGTGAGCCCGCCGATGCCCTCTACGTCGTCGCGGAGGGGCGCGTCCGGGTCTCGCAGGTGACGGCCGAGGGCACCGAGACCGTGACCGACGTCCTCGTTCCCGGAGAGCTCTTCGGCGCGATGGGCACGCTCGGTGAGCCCGCTCACCTGCAGTCCGCGTCGGCGCTCGTGGGCTCGTGCATCCTGCGCATCGGCCAAGGAGACTTCCGTCAGGTGCTTCTCGAGCAGCCGGGCGTCGCGCTCAAGGTGCTCGACGATGTCTCGGCCCGGCTCTCGCGCGCGCACACCGACATCGGCGGGCAGGGGACCGAGACGGTTGCGCAGCGTGTGGCCCGCGCGCTGCTGCGGCTCGCCGACAAGCTCGGGGAGGACCGCGGTGCTCAGGGCGTCATGCTCGAGGTCCCGTTGTCGCGGGCCGATCTCGCGGGGCTTGCCCGCTCGACACCCGAGTCCGTCTCGCGTCTCATGAGTCGGTGGAAGAAGGACGGCGTCGTGGACTCGGGGCGTCGCTGGACCGCGTTGCGCGACCTTGCGCACCTCGAGGAGGTTGCCGCGGGGCGCGTCTAAGCCCTCCGCGCACCTGTCGGCCTCACCTCTGTCCGTCCTTGTCCGTCCCTCGGGGTACGGTCCCAGTATCGAACATCTGTTCGATATGATGGAGGGGACGGAAGGACGACGATGGCGACTGCATCTGCTGCCCGCGCTGAGGGCGGGGCAGACCGCGCGGTGCGCGCGCTCGCGGCGCTTCGCGCAGCCGAGGCGCGCACGGGGGCGCGACGTGTGACGCTGACGGAGGCGCCGGCTGCCGTGGCGGCTCCGGCGGCTCCGGCTGCGGAGCGACCCGCGCAGGCAGCGCCTCGTTCCGCGACACCTCGTCCTGCGACAGCTGATCCTGCCGTGCCGCGCCCTGCGGCGCCGAGCGGGGTGCGGACCGCAGAACGGCCGCCGTTCTCCGTGCCGCACGAGCTCGCAACGGTGCTCCCCGAGGGGCTCCGGCGCGGGGCGGTGACACAGGTCACGGGATCGACCGCGCTCGTCCTCGAGATGCTCGCGCACATCGAGATGCAGCGCGCGGCTCTCGGTGACGAGCCCTGGATCGCGGTCGTCGGCTGCCCGACGCTCGGCCTCGTCGCAGCTGCGGAGGCCGGTGTCAGCCTCGACCGACTTCTTCTCGTCCCCGAGCCCGGGGTTGATTCCGCGATGGTCCTTGCTGCCCTCATCGACGGCGTCGACGTTGTCGTCGTGGGTGACACGGGCCTCTCGACGACCGACCGTCGTCTTCTCATCGCGCGTGCGCGTGAGCGCGGGGTTGCGCTCATCGCCACGAGTCCCTGGCCCGGCGCCCGCGTCGTCGTGCGCGTCGCGGGCGTGCGCTGGCGTGGCATCGGCGTCGGTGAGGGTCGTCTGCGGTCGCGGGAGCTGCTCGTCGAGAGGCTCGAGGCAGGGGAGACCCGGCGCGCTCACGTCGCCCTCGTGCTTCCGGCGCCGGGCGACGGGTACGACGCACCGGAACCGACGCCGGGAATGATGCCTGCCTCGGGATCGGCTGCCTCGGGATCGGCGGCGTCGGGCGTCGAGCAGCCGGAGCGCGACCTCCGCCCGCTGCGACTCGTCGGGCGGGTCGCATGAGTGCGCTCGCGCCTTCGCTGCGCGCCGGCCGAGAACCTGCTGCGGCCACGCGGACAGCGGTCGTGTGGGTTCCTGACTGGCCCGTTGTCGCGGCGACGGCCGCAGCTGGGCTCTCGCCCGCGGTCCCCGTCGCGGTCCAGGATGCCCGGGGCATCGTTGCGGTCGGAAGCGCGGCCCGCCGCGCGGGCGTCCGGCGCGGAATGCGTCGCCGTCACGCGCAAGAGATCTGCCCCGGGCTCGTTCTCGCCCCCGTCGACGACGGCCGTGACGCGCGGAGCTTTGAGCCCGTCGCGACCGCGGTAGAAGACGTCGTCGCCGGGATCGAGGTCGCCCGGCCCGGCCTCCTCGCGCTGCCAGCCGACGGCGCGGCACGCTTCCACGGTTCCGAGGCAGAGCTCATCCGGCTGCTGGTCGAGCGCGTTGCGGATGCGACGGGGCATGAATGCCGCGTCGGGGTCGCCGACGGCATGTTCGCTGCCGTCCTGGCCGCGCGCGACGACCGGATGATCGAGCCGGGACGCAGCGCGGAGTACCTCGCGCCGCGTCCGCTGCGCGACCTTGTGCACGTCGCGGTCACGCCCGAGCGTGCATCCGTCCTCCTCGAGCTCGTCGACCTGTGGGACCGGCTCGGCGTGAGGCTCCTCGGCGACCTCACGTCGCTCGACCCTCACGCGGTCGCCTCCCGCTTCGGGGCCGAGGGCGTCTGGGCGCATCGCGTGGGTCGCGGCGAAGACCTCCGGCCACCCACCCGGCGTCGGCCCGAGGCAGATGTGGAAGCGATGTGCGAGCTCGACCCGCCCGCCACGCGCGTCGACACCGCAGCCTTCGCTGCGCGTCGGCTCGCCGCAGAGCTGCACGCCTCGCTCGTCGCACGCGGTGCGACGTGCGCGCGGCTGCGGATCACCGCGCGCCGCGGCGACGGCCGCGAGCACGTGCGGACGTGGCGCACGGACGATGCCGCGCTCGGTGGGCTCACAGCCGCGCGCATCACCGACCGGGTCCGCTGGCAGCTCGAGGGCTGGCTCACGGCCGACGCCTCCGACGCAGACCACGAGGACGACACCGCGGGCATCGTTCAGCTCACGGTGACCGCAGAGGACCTCCTCGACGCGGGTCAGCATCAAGAAGGGCTGTGGGGCTCGGCCCAGGGATCATCGTTGCGTGCGCTGCGGGCGCTCGACCGTGTTCAAGGTCTGCTCGGTGCTGACGGTGTCCTTTCCGCGCGTCTGCAGGGTGGTCGCACCGCGCGCGATCGCGTGAGCCTCGTCCCCTGGGGCGAGGAGCCACCTCCGCTGCGCCCGCTCGATCGGCCCTGGCCCGGCGCCCTCCCCGCGCCCGCACCCACGCGGGTCCTGGCGACACCCGTCGAGGTCCGGCTCCTTGACGAGGCCGGTCGGCCTGTCGTCGTGGACCGGCGCCTGGGCACGTCCGGCGAACCCCGCCACGTACGAGCCTGCCCTCCGGCCCCCGACGGCTCCGTGAACCCGGACCGCCCCACCGGGGTGGCCGCAACCCCGCGCCCGTCGGCGCAGCAGCCGGCTCCTCGGCACGAGACCCCCGAGGGGGAGGTCGTGGCGTGGGCTGGGCCGTGGCCGCTCGCGCAACGGTGGTGGCGCGAGGACGCCGAGAGACGCGTTCACGTCCAGGTCGTCGTGCGTACCGCCCACGACGAGACCCCCGCCGTGCTGCTCGCCGGATCTGCCGGCCGGTGGTGGTGGGAGGCGAGCTATGACTGACGCTGCCCGTGCCCGGTACGCGGAGCTCCACGCACACTCGGCGTTCAGCTTCCTCGACGGAGCGAGCCAACCTGAACAGCTCGTCGCCGAGGCCGCGCGTCTCGAGCTCGAGGCCCTTGCGCTCACCGATCACGACGGCCTCTACGGGGTCGTGCGGTTCGCGCAGGCAGCACGGCGTGCGGGCCTCCCGACGGTCTTCGGCGCCGAGCTCCACCTGCCCGCGCGCCCTCAGAACGGCCCACCCGTGCTCGACGACCCGACGGGCATCCCGGACCCGCGGGCCGAGCACCTGCTCGTCCTCGCCCGCGGCGCCGACGGCTACACGGCGCTGTCAGCGGCGATCGCTGATGCGCACCTGGCCGCAGGGTCCAAGGGGCTCGCGCGTTACGACCTTGAGGAGCTCGGTGCTCGGGCCGGTGGCCAGTGGCTCATCTTGTCGGGATGCCGCAAGGGAGCCGTGCGCACGGCTCTCGAGGCCGACGGGCCCGCGGGGGCTCGTCGGGCGCTCGACCGCCTCACCGGGGTGTTCGGGCACGACAACGTCGCCGTCGAGATCACCGACTCGGCCGACCCTCGTGACCCCGAACGCAACGCTCTTCTTGCCGAGCTCGCCGCGAGCGCGGGCGTGCCGCTCGTCGCGACAGGGGCGGTGCACCACGCGACGCCGGCCGAGGCGCCGCTCGCCGCAGCGCTCAGCGCGATCCGCGCCCGCTCCTCGCTCGATGCGATGGATGGGTGGCTTCCGGGAGCTCCCGCCGCGCACCTGAGGTCCGCACGCGAGATGCTCGCGCGCCATCGCGCGCACCCGCAGGCCGTCGCTACGGCGGCCGAGCTCGGGCGTGAGTGTGCTTTCGACCTCAGCCTGGTCGCGCCGTCGCTCCCGCCGTACCCCGTGCCTGCGGGGCACGACGAAGCCTCCTGGCTGCGTGTGCTCGTCGACCGCGGCGCACGCGAACGGTACGGCGAGCCAGGCACGGAACGCGCCGAGAAGGCGCGGATCGTCATCGAGCATGAGCTTGAGGTCATCACGGCCCTCGGCTTCCCGGGGTACTTCCTCATCGTTCATGACATCGCGGCGTTCTGCCGTGAGCGGGGCATCCTCGCGCAGGGGCGGGGGTCGGCCGCGAACTCGGCGGTCTGCTACGCGCTCGGCATCACCGCGGTCGACGCGGTCGCGCACGGCTTGCTCTTCGAGCGCTTCCTTGCGCCCGAGCGCGACGGTCCGCCAGATATTGACGTCGACATCGAGTCCGGGCGTCGTGAGGAAGTCATCCAGCACGTCTACGAGCGTTTCGGTCGACGTCACGCGGCGCAGGTGGCCAACGTCATCTCCTACCGGCCGCGTTCAGCCGTGCGGGACGCGGCGCGTGCCCTCGGTCACGACGTGGGCCGGCAGGACGCCTGGAGCAAGGGCATCGAACGGTGGGGGAGCCTGCGCGGCCCCGAGGACGAGAGCTCGTGGTGGACCGTGAGCCGCAGTGGCCCGGTCGCGCCGTCGTCCTCGTCGTCCCCCGTGCTGAGTGATGACGGCCGTGACGTCGTCCCCGCGGTGCGTCCGCCGTCGGCCGCGAGCGAGGGGTCGATCCCCGAGGACGTCATCGATCTTGCCGAGCAGCTGCTGCGATTGCCACGGCACCTCGGCATCCACTCGGGCGGCATGGTGCTGTGCGATCGTCCCGTCGTCGAGGTCTGCCCGGTCGAATGGGCGCGCATGCCGGGCCGCACCGTCCTCCAGTGGGACAAGGACGACTGCGCAGACGCGGGTCTTGTGAAGTTTGACCTTCTCGGCCTTGGCATGCTCACCGCGCTGCGGCTCGCGTTCGAGCAGGTCGCTGAGCACGAAGGGGTCGAGCTCACGCTGCACGGGCTGCCTCAGGACGATCCAGGGGTCTATGACCTCTTGTGTGCGGCGGACACAGTCGGGGTGTTTCAGGTCGAGTCGCGGGCGCAGATGGCGACGCTGCCGCGGCTGCAGCCCCGGACGTTCTACGACATCGTCATCGAGGTCGCGCTCATCAGGCCCGGACCGATCCAGGGCAACTCCGTGCACCCGTACCTCAACCGGGTACGGGGTCGTGAGCCCGTCACCTACCTGCACCCGCTGCTCGAGAAGTCGCTCGGCAAGACGCTCGGGGTTCCGCTCTTTCAGGAGCAGCTCATGCAGATGGCGATCGACGTGGCGAGCTTTGCGCCCGCTGAGGCCGACCAGCTGCGCCGCGCCATGGGATCGAAGCGTTCGGTTGAGCGCATGGAGGCCCTGCACGAGCGTCTGCTCGACGGGATGGCCGCCAACGGCATCGGTCGGGAGGTCGGCGAGCAGATCTTCGACAAGCTCAAGGGTTTCGCCGACTTCGGCTTTCCCGAGTCGCACGCGTTCTCGTTCGCCTATCTCGTGTACGCGAGCGCCTGGCTCAAGGTCCATCATCCAGCCGCGTTCTACGCGGCGATCCTCGCGGCTCAGCCCATGGGCTTCTACTCGCCGCAGTCGCTCGTCGCAGATGCCCGTCGCCGAGGGCTCACGGTGCTGCGCCCCGACGTCACCGCCTCGGGTGTCGAGGCGAAGGTGGAGCGCTGCGACGACGGCACGCTCGGGGTTCGTCTCGGCCTCGCCAAGGTCCGCAGCGTGGGGGAGTCGGTGGCGGGCCGGATCGTCGCGGAGCGCGATCGTGCACCGTTCGTCGACCTTCCGGACCTGGCACGCCGTGTGGGCCTCACGGTCGCGCAGCTGGAGGCTCTTGCGACCGCGGGGGCGCTCGACGCGTATGCGGGATCGCGTCGGGCGGCACTGTGGGCGGCTGCCGCACTCGCGCAGGAGACCCCCGCGACACTTCCGGGCGTGAGCGTGGGGGTCGAGGCTCCGATGCTTCCGGGGATGAGTGAGGTCGAACGGTCGGTCGCCGACGTGTGGGCGACCGGGGTCTCTGTGGAGGAGTACCCGACGGAGTTCGTCCGGGAGGGCCTGGCGGCCGCGGGCGTGCTCACGGCCGGGGATGCGATGGTGCACGAGGCGGGCCGACGGGTTGCCGTCGCGGGTGTCGTCACGCACCGGCAACGCCCCGGGACTGCGCGCGGTGTGACCTTCCTCTCGCTCGAGGACGAGACGGGTCTGCTCAACATCGTGTGCTCACCCGGGCTGTGGCAGCGGCACCGCACGATCGCGAGGACTGCGGCGGCACTCGTCGTCCGGGGACGGCTCGAGCGCGCCGACGGTGCAACCAACCTTGTTGCGGAGCATCTGGCCCCTCTGTCGCTTGCTGTGGCGTCGCGTTCGCGTGACTTTCAGTGACGTCGCAGCGGCCCATCGGCGCCCCTCGTGGCGCTCGGCCGCGTCCGCCACGGGGCCCACCGCCGATGTGATTTCTGGTCGGGGCCCGTGCTATGTTCTTCCAGCACCGAGCGAGGGTCACCTCGCGAGGGTCACCTGTCCGGGTGGCGGAATGGCAGACGCGCTAGCTTGAGGTGCTAGTGCCCTTTATCGGGCGTGGGGGTTCAAGTCCCCCTCCGGACACGCAGTGCACAACTGAACAGCCGCACGAGCCTGGCTCGTGCAGGTCACCCGTCCGGGTGGCGGAATGGCAGACGCGCTAGCTTGAGGTGCTAGTGCCCTTTATCGGGCGTGGGGGTTCAAGTCCCCCTCCGGACACAGAGTGCGGGGAATCTTCCCCGTCAGACCAGCAAGACTGCGGCCCCGGCAGAGACAGGGGCGAGCGTGCGGGGACTGCCCCGCCGGAAGCGATCGACACGTTCGCCTCCATGAACGCATCGACCGGCCTCATCGTGGCCCTGCAGACCTCTCGTGCAACCCGCGCACAGAGCGCGGGCGAATGGGTCCATCGAGTGCTCCTTGGGGTGGGCGCCGAGCGGCGGGCAACAAGGCGTCGTCGCCACCCCCTGGTGAGGAGGTGGCGACGACGAGGGGCTCAGGAGCGGAAGAACCACTCCGGGTCGGACTTGTGGCACACCGAGCAGTACTCGGAGTACCCGCCGGTCGGGTGGGCAACTTTCCCGACGTAGATGCCCGCGGCGAAGAGGAAACTGATGTACATCTGCGGGTCCTCGCGCAGGATGAACGCTTCGATCTCCGCGATCTGCTCGTGCAGTGAGAGCACGTCCATACCGTGGTTCAACACCGCAGTATCGGCCTTCGAGAGCTGGATGTAGTGGACCAGCAGCTCGCTCGGGTCGATCGTGTAGACCGTGGTTGCTTCGGCCCCCTGGTCATCCGTGGGGGTCGGGTCGGTCCCTGCTCCTTTGAGCGATGCGGGCATCTGTGCCCCTCCTTTGGTTGGGCGTCCGTCCTCGGGTGAGGCTGGCACGCGGGACGCTCGAGGCGTCCGACCACACCTGTGAGCGCGTCTGTTGGCGTCACAAGTGCGGGGGAGGAGTAGTGCCGGACTGGCTCGCCCTGGCAGTGCTCTCGGGTAGGCTTGCAGTGACTTCCAGCTCCAAGAGGGCTCGGACAGAGACTGTTGAGACAGCAGGCCCGAAGGCCCCGAGGCGTCCACAAGCCTTGGGGCTTTCGCGTATCTGAAGCGTGTCGTGAGCGAAGCGCCGTGAGGATGTTGATGTGGGCGTCTCTCCCAGGGGGCGGGCCACGGTCCCGCAGGCCCCGACAGTCGCGAACGAAGGTTAGGGGCCTGTTGCGTCTGCGGGGCGGCGCGCACAGTGATAAGCCTCGCGGGGTGGCAAGGCGGAGCGGACGCGGCGCGAGTTGCGCGTGCGAGGCCCCTCGTCCTACCGTGCAGAGAGAGGGGCGCCCCGCGCGGCAACGCGAGACGCCCCAGAGTGGCCTCAGTTCGGGCCACGAGTTGGCCTACATGAGGTCACGAACCAGCAGGATCAGCTCCCTGACCAGCGGCGCGAGCGGCACGGTGGAACGAATCCACCTGTGACGCTTAGCGCCGTTCGTCGTACTGATTGCCTGCTTGCAAGTGGGACAGAAGTCGCGCACGGGTATACCTCCTTTCATATGCTCTCTCCGCCTGTCAGTGGAGGCCCCCGGCCGAGTGCCGGGGAAGTCTTGTCAAGATGGCCCTGAGACAATTGGAGGGCGCTGCGGGCTGCGACCTGTGCACGGCGCTCGTCGCTCTCACGGAGCAGCCCCCGCGGTGCCCCTCGCGGCCTTCGCTGCGATGATCCGCAGGTTCTCGCGGTGGTCGGTTGAATACGGATAGACGAGCGCGCGGTGCCACTCCTCGCGGTACCCGAGGGGGTGACGGCCCGACTTAACGAGCTTGCGCCTTTCTGCCATGAGGCCCTGCCTGCGCAACTCCAAGTAGCCGCGCTCTGCGGTCCGCTCGGAGAACCCGTAGAACTCTTGGGCCCGCTCATGGGCCATGGCAAACGTGAGCCCACCGTTCGGGTCCTGGGTCTCCTTGAGCATCACGAGGAGCATCGCCTTGCCCGGAAGGTTGAGGGAGTCGATCAGCCCTTCTGTCCAATAGTCGAACGGGAGGGCGAAGAATCCGCGCCCGCGCTCGGCCGGGTCCTCTTCGCGGTCCTTCTTCCACGGCTTGCCGTCGCCGTTCTCTCTCTTGAGCGCGACCTCAGGAGTTCCTCGCTTGCCATCGACAGAGAGCAAGTCCATCTCTTCGAGGGTCTTAAAGGCGTTGCTGGTCCTGCGGACGGTCACGCTGTCGCCGAGCATGCGTGCCCAGACCTTGATGTCGAGGGGCGTCTCGTCAAGGATGGGCTGGAGGGCGTGCACGGTGAGGAGGAGGTCGAGCGCGGTCTCGCTGCGTCGACCTACCAGGTCGGCGAGCACGGACGGGCGCGGCTTGGCCTCACGCTGAACGAAGTCCTTGCGTAGCCGCACGAAGCCTCGTTTGGCTTTGCCGAGGAGGTCGCTGCGCGTGAAGGCTGCGTCCGCGGGGGTTTCGTCCTCGAACTCTGCGAAGGGATCTCGCTGGGCTGGAGGCGTGTCCGGGGTGTTCGGTGTGATGTCCATGTCGACAGATTACAGCTTCGTCTCGACTCAAGCGTCGACGACAGGGGCGACGAGAGACCGTCTGAGGTGCCAGTGTGCGACGCCATGACGATGCCAAGATGCGAGGCCATGACGAGGTCGTGCGAGTCAAACTCGATAAGGGGGTGCGGGGGGCCGTCGTCCTCTCAACGTCGAGGGGAGGGCTGGGCTGGCGGCGTCCTCGGTCGCGATTTGGTGCAATCCGAGGATCCGCCGCTGAGATGGCGACGAACTGCGGAGGATCGAGCGCCTTCGGGGGCTGCGCTGTCGCGCCCGACTCGCTGTGGTTGGTCCCGATGGGCTGCGTGTAGGGTCCAGGCATGACAGCGACCTCAACGGGGAAACTTCCCCACTCGGCGGCTTACAGTCCCCCTCCGGACACTCGTTGAGACAGCGACGCGAAGCGGATCCAGGTTCACCTGGGTCCGCTTCGTCGTTGCCCCGGCGCCTGCCCGTGCGGCCGGGCGATACCGCCGCGAAGCAGCAGGAACTGTGAAGATTCCGTCACCTGCTCGCGGTCCGGCTCCGTCTCGTGTTGACTGTCCTTCGTGACGACGGCTGACACGAATCAGGGGGCGGTCGCTCCAGTCGTACGCCCCTGGCTCGGCCCGCAGCCGAGCGACGACCCAGAGCTCCAGCGCTATGCGGTCCTCGCTTCCCTGTGTGTCGACAACGGAGCGGCGGCAGTTCTGCTGCCCGAGCCCGACGGGGCGCGCGTCGCCGCCGCCTGCACATTCGATGGCGGGGCCGCGGGACCGCTCCGCACAGACCTCGCGTACGAGTCGCTGCGCTCAGGTCGCCTCGTCGTGCTCACGCCCGCCGAGTCTGCGGTCTCACGTCCCGAGCAGCCGGTGGGCTTTGTCGCGGTTCCCGTGACGACTCCCGACGGAGCGCGCGTCGCCGTGCTCTTCGCCCAGACCCTCAAGGACGTGCCGCCGACGCACGTGCGCGCGCTCGGCGAGCTCGCGGTCCTGCTCGCGGCCTATCTCGGCTCGCGCACCTCGCTGCGCCGAGCGGTCGAGGCTGAGGCTGAGCTCCAGGAGATCACGCGAATCAACCGTATTCTGCTCGCCTCGTCCGAGGCGCTCGCCGGGACGCGCACGGTCGACGAGACGGTCACCACTGTCCGCGAGCTTGCAGCGGCTCAGCTTGAGGCGGACCACTGCGCGATCGTCCTGGACCACGCGGGCCGCTTCGACGCGCTCGACACGCGCGGCCTGCCCGCCGACCGGCCCCTCCAGTACACCGAGATCGCCCCGACCGCCGCGCATCCGGGAGCGTACGCGGCGGCGCACGGCGAGGGCGTCTTCTTCGACGACCGTGCTGCGCTCGTCGAGCGGTTCCCGGAGTTTGCCGCCGACGCGTCGCGTGAGGTCGAGGGCGAGGTCTATGTCCCGATCCAGGTGGGTCGGCGCACAGGCTGGCTGTGGCTCGGCTGGGCCGGCCCGCACCGAACCCAGGCGCGCACGCGTCGAATGAAGTTCGCCCTCGCGAGGTACGTCGTGCAGTCCCTCGAGCGCGTCGAGCTCGTCCAGGCGCGGGCCGCGGTCGCGCGCACGCTCCAGGAGGCCATGCTCACGAGCCTTCCCGACGTTCCGGGCCTCGAGCTCGCGGCACGCTACGTGCCGGCTGCCGAGGGGGAGCAGGTCGGCGGAGACTGGTACGACGCGATCCACAGCTCGGGGGTCACGACGGTCGTCATCGGTGACGTCGTCGGGCACAACATCGCTGCGGCCGCGCGGATGGGATCGCTGCGTTCGATCCTGCGTGGCTTCGTCGCCGATCGCGTGCAGACGCCCGCGCAGCTTCTTGAGCGTCTTGACCATGTCAACCTCGCGCTCGACACGGGAACGATGGGCACCGCGGTCGTCGCCCAGGTGCGGGGCGGGCGTGATGCCGACGGCTCGGTCCACGTGACGTGGTCGAGCGCGGGCCATCTGGCGCCCGTCGTCGTGGCAGCTGATGGCACGACGCGCACGTTCGAGGGGGCGAGCGACCTCATGCTCGGCGTCGTGCCCTACGAACGGCACGACCACGCGGCGACCCTCGCGCCAGGTGAGACGCTCCTGCTGTTCACCGATGGTCTTGTCGAACGACGCGGCGAGACGATCGACGAGTCCCTCGTGCGGCTGAGCTCGGTTCTGACCGGGGTGGCGAGCGCGCCCGTCGGGGATCTCGTCGACGTCGTCCTTGCCGAGATGGAAGCGACGGGCGAGCGCGACGACATCGCGGTGCTTGCGGTCCGGCCCGTCTAGCCCGGCGCGCGGCCCGCGCTCCGCGGGCCGTCGGAGCCCAGCGCGCGACTGAGCACCGCGCGCCAACGCTGCGCGTGAGGGGTCCTCGCTGAGAGACTGGCTCCATGACCGCAACGCCCCTCGACGCGACCAACCCTCTCGCGCACCCCTCGTCCCTGCCCTACGGCCTGCCAGACTTCGCCAGCATCCGCCACGAGCACCTCGCGCCGGCGATCCGCGCGGGCATGGCCGCGGAGCGTGCCGAGGTCGACGCGATCGTCGCGGACCCGGCGGCACCCGATCTCAGCAACACGCTCGAGGCGCTCGAGCGTTCGGGCGAGGTGCTCCACAGAGCCCTGGTCATCCTTGATCTTCTGCTCGGGGCGGACTCGACCGACGCCCTCGAGGCCCTCGAGGAAGAGGTGACTCCTGAGCTCTCGGCGCATCACGACGCGATCGCGATGCACGTCGGGCTCCACGAGCGCGTCGCGGCCCTTGCCGCGCGCATCGACGACGGTGAGATCGAGGCGAGCGACGCCGACCGTCGTGCGGTCGACACGCTCCTGCGGGACTTCCGCCGGGCGGGCGTCCACCTGCCCGAGACCGATCAGGCGGCGTTGCGGGCGTTCAACTCGCGCATCGCCGAGCTTGAGGCTGCATTCGGGCGGCACGTGCTTGCGTCCGGCAACGAGGGCGCGGTTCTTGTCCGTGACCTTGCCGAGCTCGACGGTCTGGCCCCCGACGCGGTCGCCGCGGCCGAGGCCGCCGCTCGCGAGGCGGGCCACGCGGAGGGCTGGCTGCTCACGTTGCAGCTGCCGACCGAGCAGGGCGTGCTCAGCTCGCTCACGAACCGCAGCGTGCGCGCCCGCGTGCACGCGGCGTCGGTGACGCGCGGGACCCATGAGGGTTCGGATTCGCGGGCGACCCTGCTCGAGCTCGTGCGCCTGCGCGCCGAGCGTGCGCAGCTGCTCGGGCTGCGCGACCACGCCTCCTACGCGACCGAGGACGCGACCGCGGGCACGCCCGAGGCCGTGGCCCAGATGCTCGAGCCCCTCGTGCCGCGCGCCCTGGCGAACGCGCGCGCGGAGCGCGCGGACCTCGTCGCAGCGCTCGCTGAGGACACGGGCGCGACCGACCTCGCCCCCTCGGACCGCGCGTACTACGCCGAGCACGTGCGACGTGCACGGTACGCGCTCGACGACGCTGCGCTGCGCCCCTACCTCGAGCTCGACAGCGTTCTCACGCACGGTGTCTTTGCTGCGGCCCACGAGCTGTTCGGCATCACGCTCGTCGAGCGCCACGACCTTGTCGGCTACCACCCCGAGGTGCGCGTGTGGGAGGTGCTCGACTCCGACGGCTCGGGGCTCGGACTCTTCCTCGGCGACTTCTTCACGCGTCCCTCCAAGCGCGGCGGTGCGTGGATGGATCACCTCGTCGACCAGAACCACCTGCTGGGCCAGCGGCCGGTCGTCTTCAACGTCCTCAACATCCCGCGCCCGGCTCCGGGAGAACCGGCGCTCCTCACGTGGGACGAGGTCATCACGGCATTCCACGAGTTCGGGCACGCGCTTCACGGACTGTTCTCCGACGTCCGTCTGCCGTCGCAGTCAGGCACGAACGTTCCGCGCGACTTCGTCGAGTACCCCTCGCAGGTCAACGAGATGTGGGCGTGGCACCCGGACCTGCTTGCGCGGTACGCGCGCCACCACCTCACGGGTGAGGTGCTCCCGTCCGAGCTCGTGGCGACCCTGCTCGCCGCACGCGGCGAGGGCGAGGGATTTGCGACGACCGAGTATCTGGGGGCGGCTCTGCTCGACCAGGCCTGGCACCGGCTCACGCCCGACGAGGTTCCGGCTTCGCCTGACGAGGTCGAGGCGTTCGAGGACCGTGCTCTGCGTTCGCTCGGTCTCGATCCCGAGCTCGTTCCGCCGCGCTACCGCTCGACCTACTTCAACCACGTGTTCGCGGGGGGATATTCGGCCTCGTACTACGGCTACATCTGGTCCGAGGTGCTCGACGCCGACACGGTCACGTGGTTCGAGGAGAACGGTGGGCTCACGCGCGAGAACGGCGAACGGTTCCGGCGCGGGCTGCTTGCGCTCGGCGACTCGACCGACCCCGTGGGCGCGTTCGAGGCATTGCGCGGGCGTGCGGCGTCGACGACGCCGCTCCTCGTCCGACGCGGCCTCGCTCGCCCAGGTGGGGACGCGTGAGACGGTGAGCACCATGACGACGCACCCGGCGGGGTCGCACCCGCGAGCCGAGGACGAGGTGCTGCGCATCTGTCGCGACCTCGTGCGCATGGACACGAGCAACTACGGCGACGGCTCGGGCCCGGGGGAGCGGGAGGCTGCCGAGTACGTCCAGGGCCTGCTCGAAGAGGTCGGGCTCGAGGTCACCTACATCGAGACGCAGCCGCGCCGCGCAAGCGTCGTCGCACGCTGGGCGGGCACGGACCCGTCGGCTCCCGCGCTCGTCCTGCACGGTCACACCGACGTCGTCCCGGCGCGCGCCGAGGACTGGACGTACGACCCCTTCGCCGCCGAGATCGTCGACGGCATGGTGTGGGGCCGCGGCACGGTCGACATGAAGGACATGGACGCGATGATCCTTGCCGTCGTGCGCGAGATGATCCGGGACGGCGTGCGCCCGCGGCGCGACGTCATTCTCGGATTCTTCGCGGACGAGGAGGCGGGTGGCGTCCATGGTGCGCAGTGGCTCGTCGACCACCGTCCTGAGCTCTTCGAGGGCGCGACCGAGGCCGTGAGCGAGGTCGGTGGCTACTCGGTCGACGTCGGGGGTCACCGCGCCTACCTCCTGCAGACGGGCGAGAAGTCGCTCGCGTGGTTGCGCCTCATTGCTGAGGGCCGCGCGGGCCACGGCTCGCAGGTGACGACGGACAACGCGGTGACCCACCTGGCCGAGGCGCTCGCGCGCATCGGGCGTCACGAGTGGCCGCTCGAGCTCACACCGTCCGTCGACGCACTCATGCGGGGTGTTGCGGACCTCGCGGGCCTGCCGTTCGATCCGGCTGATCCCCGAACGCTTGATGCGTTGCTCGATGCGCTCGGCCCAGCTGCGCGTTTCGTCGGGGCGACGCTCCGGGGCACCGCGACGCCGACGCAGCTCGACGCGGGCTACAAGGCGAACGTCGTGCCCTCGAGCGCGACGGCGGTCGTCGACGCACGCTTCCTCCCCGACAGCCATGACGCGTCGATGGCGGTGCTGCGGGAGCTCGCGGGCCCTCGCGTGCGTATCGAGGCGATCCACGAGGACATCGGCCTCGAGGTGCCGTTCGCGGGAGACCTCGTCGACACGATGGTCGCCTCGGTCCTCGCGGAGGACCCGGGGGCGTCGGTGTGGCCGTACATGCTCTCGGGAGGGACCGACAACAAGTCGCTCGCGCGCCTGGGGATCGCGGGCTACGGCTTCGTCCCCCTGCGCCTTCCGGCGGACCTCGACTTCCCGGGGATGTTCCACGGAGTGGACGAGCGTGTTCCGGTCGAGTCGCTCGAGTTCGGCGTGCGCGTGCTGCGGCGCATGCTCACGCACCTGTGAGGTTGGCGACTGCGTCCACGCCCTGCAAGTGGTGCGGGCGCAGTCGCGGCTAGACGAGGCCGAGCGTCGATCGGGCTCGGATGATGCGGCGTCGTAGCCAGATCTTGCGGACGCCACCGGCGTAGAGGATCGTGCGGGCCAGCTCCCATCGACCTTGTTCTGCCTCGTCGTGCAGAAGCCGCCGAACCTCGGCGCGCGACATGTCGTGACCGAGGGTGAGCAGGCGGTGCTCGTACTCGCCTGTACGGGGGACGGGCGGAGCGATCGGCGTGGCGGTGGCGTTCGTCATGTGGCCTCCACAGGTCCGGGACGGATATCCGACTGCCATTGTGCACGGCGGCGCGTTACGGTTCAGGCATGACCGTCGACCCGCGTGACGCCCTCGCCCGCCTGACCGTTGCCTTTGAGGCGCACCTGCATGCTGTCGTGAGCCGCCGTTCGGATGACGATCCCGCGGTTGACGAGGCGTATTACGTCCTTGCGGACGCGTTCGACGTCTACGACGACGCGCTCGCGACCGAGTACGGGGAGGCGCTTCCGTTCTACGTCGTCGACGACGATGACGACGACAGCGATGACGACAGCGACGACGATGACGACGATGACGACGACAGCGATGACGACGATGACATCGACGACGATGACGACGATGACGAGGACGAGCTCGAAGGGCTCTCCGAGGAGGACCTCAACGACGTGGCCCGTCCCGACCGCTGAGTCATGACGACGGGCTGAGCGGTGCGACGGCTGAGCCGCGCGTACCCCACCCCATCTCGAGACGTTCACGCACGAGAGCCCCGGCTTCGGCCGGGGCTCTCGCGCGTGAACGGGGTGCTCAGCGGCGCTCGGGGTACCCGAGCACGGGAGCGCTCACCTCGTCGAGCGCGAAGGCGACCTCGGGGGGCAGCACGAGGTCGATCGCGTCGAGGGCGGCGCGCAGCTGCGCGGGCGTGCGGGCGCCGACGAGCGCAGAGGCGACCGTCGGACGGCCCAGGAGCCACGCGAGCGCAACCGCCGCAGGAGTCTTGCCGAGACCGTCCGCCGCGATCGCCACGGCATCGACGATCGAGCTCGCCGCGTCGTCGAGGTAGGGCGCGACGAAGCCCGCCAGGTGGGCAGATGCAGCGCGAGAGTCGGCAGGGATCGTGCGGCGATACTTGCCGGTGAGCACGCCTCGTCCGAGCGGGGACCACGCGAGCAGGCCCGAGCCGAGCGCTGACGCGGCCGGCACGACCTCACGCTCGACGCCACGCTCGAGCAGGGAGTATTCGACCTCGACGGCGGCGAGCCCGGTCCCCGAGGCCTCGAGGAGAGTGGCGGCGCGCGCTTGGCTCCACCCGGGGTGGTTGCAGAGGCCGACATACCGCGCGCGGCCAGAGTCGACCGCGCGCCGCAGCGCGTCGACCGTCTCCTCGAGAGGTGTGCGCGGATCGGGTGCCTGGACGAGCAGCAGGTCGACGCGGTCGGTCCCCAGGCGCCGGAGCGACGCATCGAGGGAGTCGAGGATCGCTCCGCGGCCCGCGTCGACGACGTTGCCGCGGGAGGTCGATCGGGTTCCGGCCTTGGTCACGAGGACGACGTCGTCACGGGTGCCCGTCGACGCGAGCAGCTGACCGATGACCTCCTCGGAACCACCGTCGGCGTACGACGCCGACGTGTCGATCGTCGTGCCACCCGCCTCGAGGAAGTCACGCAGCAGCTCGGCCGCGTCGTGCTCGTCGGTGTCGCGTCCCCAGGTCATCGTGCCGAGCCCGAGGGCTGAGACGCGAAGACCGGTGGTGCCGAGGCTGCGGGTGTCCATGCGGGGAAGGTTATCGTCCAGGATCGGTCCCTGGTCGGACGCCGCGCGCGCAACGTGCCCCTAGAGTGGACTCCCGTGAACGCATGGGAAGCATTCGTCCTCGGCCTCGTCCAAGGGCTCACCGAGTTTCTGCCGATCTCTTCCTCGGCGCACCTGCGCGTCGTCGGGGAGCTCATCGGAGACGTCGATCCGGGAGCCGCGTTCACCGCGATCACGCAGATCGGCACGGAGGCCGCGGTCCTCCTCTACTTCCGTCGCGATATCGCGCGCATCGTCAGCGCGTGGTGGCGAGCGCTCACGGGGCGCAACGGGACTTCGTGGTCCGCGCGGCTCGGAGCGGGGGACCCCGATGCCCGCATGGCGTGGTGGATCGCCCTCGGCTCCGTCCCGATCGTCGTCGGAGGGCTCCTCTTCGAGGACGCGATCGACACGTCGCTGCGCAACCTCTGGATCACCGTGGGAACGCTCACGGTCTTCGGCATCCTTCTCGGCGTCATCGACCGCGTCCGGCCCCAGGCTCGCGAGCTCGAGTCGATCACGGCGGGTCACGCAGTCCTCTTCGGCGTCGCGCAGGCGCTTGCTCTCGTCCCCGGTGTCTCGCGCTCGGGCGGGACGATCACGATGGGTCGACTCCTCGGCTACACCCGCGAGGCTGCCGCACGGTACTCGTTCCTGCTCGCGATCCCCGCGGTGCTCGGCTCGGGCATCTACAAGCTCGTCGGATCGCTCGACGAGTTCGGGCAGCCGGGTACGCCGTCGATCGGGGCGACCGTGCTCGCGACGGTTGTCGCGTTCGTCGTCGGCTACGTCGTCATCGTCTGGTTCCTCAAACTTGTCTCGACGCGCTCGTACCTGCCGTTCGTCATCTACCGCATCGGCTTTGCCGCGCTCATCGTCGTGCTCCTGCTCGCGGGAACGCTCACGGCCGCAGGCACCGGGATCTGACGGCGGCCCACAGCGCCCGCACGGCCCGCTAGGCTGACCCGGTGCATGCTTGGCCGACTCCGCAGATCCCGTCCATCCCGTCGACCCCCGGGGCGTCGACTCCGCCGACCCTCATCGATACGGGGAGCGGCGACCGGGTCCAGCCGGTCGAAGGAGCCTCGGCAGGTCTGTACGTCTGCGGGATCACCCCGTACGACGCGACGCACATCGGCCACGCTGCCACCTACGTGACGTTCGACGTCCTCGTGCGCACGTGGCGTGACGCGGGCCTCCGCACGACCGTCGTCTCGAACGTCACCGACGTCGACGACCCGCTCCTCGAGCGGGCCACTGCCACCGGAGTCGACTGGCGTGACCTCGCGCGCGAGCAGATCGCGCTGTTCGGGCGCGACATGACGGCCCTTGGCGTCCTCCCGCCCGACCTCTACCTCGGTGTCGTCGAGACGGTTCCCCAGGTCATCGACGCGGTTGAGGCCATGGTCGCCTCGGGAGCGGCCTATCGCGTGCCGATCGACCCCGCCGAGGGGGTCGCCGACGGTGATGTCGCGGGCGACATCTACGCGGACCTCTCGCGCGACGACGCGTTCGGAACCGTCTCCCACCTGGTGCGCGCACAGCAGCTCGACCTCTTTGCCGAGCGAGGTGGGGACCCCGGTCGCGAAGGAAAGCGCGATCCGCTCGACCCGCTGCTGTGGCGTCGCGAGCGGGCGGGGGAGCCCGCGTGGGACGCAGGCTCGCTCGGTCGCGGACGCCCCGGGTGGCACGTCGAGTGCGCCGTCATCTCGCAGGCGGGCCTCGGTGACGAGATCCACGTCCAGGCCGGCGGCTCCGACCTTCTGTTCCCGCACCACGAGATGACGTCGTCGCACGTGCGCATGCTCGGCGGGCAGCCGGCGCTCGTCAACGTCCATGCCGCGCTCGTCTCGTACGAGGGCGAGAAGATGAGCAAGTCGCGAGGCAACCTCGTGCTGGTCTCCCGGCTCATCGACGCGGGTGTCCACCCCATGGCCATCCGGCTCGCGCTGCTCGCGCACCACCACGGGACCGAGTGGGAGTGGTTCGACACCGATCTTGCCGCCGCGACGACACGTCTTGAGCGGTGGCGCGAGGCGATCTCGGGCAACGGCGGCCCCGACGCGACCGAGATGCTCACGCTCGTGCGCGCCGCACTGCGCGACGACCTCGACACGCGGACCGCGCTCGCCGCGGTCGACGCGTGGGCGGAGCGCGCGGTCACGGAGTCGGCGCTCGACGACGTCGACGTGGTCGAAGGTGCCCCGGGGATCGTCGCGCGCTCGATCGACGCACTCCTCGGCATCCGGATCTGAGACTCCGACGGCGCCGCACCTGCACCTTCCGGTGCGGGTGCGGCGCCGTCGCGTCTGCTCGCTGCCGTCGCGGCCGGGCTTCTGCGCGTGTCCGGGTTCAGGCTCGTGCGGTGAGGTGCACGTCAGCGAGCGGGAGCACCTCGCGAGCGATGAGCTCGAGGTGATCGGGGTCGTGGAGGTCGAGGATCTGCAGGTAGAGGCGTTCGACGCCGAGGTCCCGCAGCTCGCTCACCCGACGTGCGGCCTCGTCGACCGTGCCGCACACGCCGTGCTCGCGCAGCTCGGCGGGTTCACGGCCGATCGCCTCGGCACGGCGACGGAACTCGGCCTCGTCACGCCCGACGGCGCACACGAGCGCAGCCGAGCAGATGAGGTCGTCCGCGGCGCGACCGGCCGCTGACGCCGCCGCGCGGATCGTTGCGAACCGGTCGGCGATCGTCGAGATCTCGGGGAAGGCCGCGTTGTACTCGGAGGCGAACCTCGCAGCGAGGGCGGGCGTGCGTCGTGGTCCCGAGCCACCGATGATGATGGGCACGCCGGGGGCGCCGTCGCGGCCCGCGCGCTGCACTGGCTGCGAGAGGCCGGGCGCGTCGACGACCTGGACGTGCGTACCGCGGAACGTGAACGTCTCGGTCGGGGGCGTCGCCCACAGGCCCGTGACGACCTCGAGGTGCTCCGCGAGCAGGTCGAAGCGCTTGTCGGGGAACGGCAGACCGTACGCCTCGTGCTCCCGTGCGTACCAGCCGGCACCGAGGCCGAGCTCGACGCGTCCACCGGACATCTGGTCGACCTGGGCGACCTGGACAGCCAGGGCCCCGGCGTGGCGGAAGGTCACGGGGGTCACGAGCGTTCCGAGACGGATCGTCGCGGTGTCGCGGGCGAGGCCTGCGAGGGTCGTCCAGGCGTCCGACGTGCCCGGGAGGCCGTCCGTTCCCATGGGGAGGTAGTGGTCGGACCTGAAGAAGGCGTCGAAACCGAGGGTTTCGGAAGCGAGGGCGAGGCGCAGGAGGTCGTCGTACGACGCGCCCTGCTGGGGTTCTGTGAAGATGCGGACGTCCATGCTCCTCACGGTAAGCGATGGCGGCGCCCGCGCGTTCGCGGAGCCCGACGAGCTCAGCCCGTCGGCCCGCCCGGTCCTGGCCCTTGGTCACCGCGGCCGCCCTCGCGCCGGCGCAGGTAGCGCTCGAACTCGCGCGCGATCGCGTCCCCGCTGGCCTCGGGCAGGTCGACCGTGTCCTTGGCCGCCTCGAGCTGCGCGACATACTCGGCGATCTCTTCGTCCTCGTGGGCGAGAAGATCGACGCCGTCCTCCCAGGCGCGCGCATCGTCGACGAGGTCTCCGAGCGGGATGGTGATCCCGAGCAGCTCCTCAAGGCGGGACAGGATCGAGAGCGTCGCCTTGGGCGACGGACCGTGCGCGACGTAGTGGGGGATCGCCGCCCAGACGGAGAACCCGTGCATGCCGTGCGCACGCGCAAGCGTCTGCAGGACCCCGACGATGCCCGTCGGGCCTTCATACGTGCTCGCCGCCAGATCGAGCAGGGAACGCGTCGCGGCGTCGTCGCTCGTCGCGGTCACCGGGATCGGCCGGGTGTGGGGAACGTCGGCCAGGAGCGCACCGAGCGTGACGACCGTTGTGACCCCGAGCCCGTCTGCGATCGCGAGGAGCTCGGCGCAGTACGTGCGCCACCGCATGGACGGCTCGGTCGCGTGAACCAGGACGAGGCGCCGATCGCCGAGCGTCACCGCCGCCACGGTCGTCGTTGGCCACGTGAGCGAACGCGATCCGTCGTCCTCGGTCGCGACGATCGGGCGGTTGACCTGGAAGTCGTAGAACTCCTCGGGGTCGATGTCGGCGACCTTGGTCGCTCCGAGCTGCTCGACGAGGTGGAGCACGGCAGCCGTTGCCGCGCCTCCTGCGTCGTTCCATCCCTCGAACGCTGCGACAAGGATCGTCTCCCGGACGGGAGTGAGGTCGAGGTCGTCGGTGCCAGCCATCCCCCCAGCCTAGGCGCATGCGCCTCACGCAAGCCGTGCGAGCAGGGCATGGGGGGTTTCCCGCTGTGTGACCCACGTCGCCCGTCCGGAGGGTGATGGATCACTGCTCTCCGTGGCGGGCGCGGCTAGTGTGCCAGGAATGACCGCGGTCGGGGGACCGCATAAGGAGGTTGGCCGTGCAGGATGCCGAGCGCGTTGTCACGCTCATCGATGCGCCCGGGCTCGTGCCCGAGGCGGTTCTGTGGGACATGGACGGAACGATCATCGACACCGAGCCGTACTGGCTCGCCGCTGAGGCCGAGCTCGTCGCGGAGTTCGGCGGGCAGTGGTCGCCCGCCCAGGGGCTCGAGCTCGTCGGGTCGAACCTCGTGGACAGTGCGGTCGTGCTCCAGGAGCACGGGGTCGCTTTGACGCGGGACGAGATCGCGCAGGTTCTCACGAGCCGCGTTGCTGCGTTGCTTTCAGCGCACGTGCCGTGGCGTCCAGGAGCCGCCGAGCTGCTCGGCGAGCTGCGTCGCCACGGAGTTCCGTGCGCCCTCGTCACGATGTCCTACCGCGAGATGGTCACCCACCTGCTCGACGCGCTCCCCGCCGGGACGTTCGACGTCGTCATCACGGGCGACGAGGTCTCGCGCGGTAAGCCGGACCCCGAGCCCTACCTGCGGGCTGCTGAGCAGCTCGGCGTCGACATCGCACGGTGCGTCGCGATCGAGGACTCCCGCCCCGGAGTGGCCTCCGCGCTGGCCTCCGGAGCCGCGACGATCGCGGTCAAGGGCCACGTCCCGGTCGTCCAGCACCCCGGGCTCAGCCGCGTCCGATCGCTCGAGACGCTCGATCTTGGCCTGCTCGGCCATGTGCTGGCCGGTGGGATCGTCGACGACCTCGGCGACGAGGAGTGATCGCTCTCGTGCCCCCGGCTCTCGCCGGGGGCACGGGTTCAGCCGCGAGGCTCGTCACTGATCCCGAGCCGCAGGCCGACGCTCTCGGCGGGAAACACCGGTGATGTTCCACCGAACGCCGGGCACAGCGTCTTGTGCGCGCACCAGTCGCACAGCTTGCTGGTCCGCGGTGCGAACGAACCCTCGCGCGCGTCGCGCACGATCGAGTCCCACAGGGACCGGATCTTCGTCTCCGTCCGCTCGAGGTCGCCCGTCGTGGGAACGCTGCGCTGCACCTGCCCGTCACCGAGGAACACGAGCTGGAGCATCGCGGGCATCGTGCCGCGGGTGAGCAGGACGACGAGCGCATAGAAGCGCATCTGGAACGCGACAGACTCCCCGTACTGAGGCCGCGGTGCCTTGCCCGTCTTGTAGTCGACGATCCGCACAGCGCCGTCCGGAGCGACATCGATCCGGTCGACGATCCCGCGCAGGAGCGGGCCATCCTCGAGCTGCGCCTCCAGGGTGAGCTCACGTGCACGCGGTTCGAGACGCATCGGGTTCTCGAGCGTGAAGTAACGCTCGACGAGCGCGCGCGCGGACCCGAGCCAGGCCTCGGTCGCCGCCTCGTCGTCGAACATCGATGCATACTCTGGCCGGCGCCGCCGAAGGTCGTCCCACGCCCGCGGGAGCAGGCCGAGCGCATGCTCGGGCGTCCGCTCCCCGGCGGGGACGTCGAAGATCCCCTCGAGAACCGTGTGGACGAGCGTCCCACGCGCAGCTGCGGAGCTCGGAACCTCAGGGATGCGGTCGATCGTCCTCAGCCGGAAGAGCAGCGGACACTGCTGATAGTCGTTGAGACGCGAGGGCGAGAGCGCAGGTGCGCGGCGCTCGCGTGGGGTCGCGGTGGGTTCCGAGGACGTCATAGGACCACCCTAGGGTTCGGGTCTGACAGTCAGGTGCGCCTACTCTGCTCCTGTGGACGAGCACAGCGAGGACCGGCGAGCGCGCAGGCGGCGCGCGGGCGGCCTGACCATCGGCCGCGTCGCCGGTGCGCCGATCGTCCTTGATCTCTGGTGGCCGCTCGGCGCGCTCGCGCTCGCCGCCATCTACGTGCCGACCGCCTCACGGGTTGCCCGGCCGCTCACCGAGCTCGCCGCGACCGGCATGCCGCTCGGGCTCGTCGTCGCCCTCATGACGGTCGCGTTCGCCGTCCTCCTGCTCGGCTCGGTCGCACTCCACGAGGTGGCCCATGCGCTCACGGCGCGTGCGTACGGTCGCACCGTGCGGTCGGTCACGCTCACGGCGTGGGGCGGGCAAACGGCGTACGACGCGCGGGGGGCGACCCCGCGCAGCCACCTGCTCACGGCAGTCGCCGGCCCCGCGGTCAACGTCGCTCTCGTCGCGATCCTCGGTGTGCCCGCGCTCGTCCTTGGGGCCGGCGAGCCGTCGACCGGGACGCTCATCACGCAGCAGGTGCTCCTTGCAGGCGCGATCGCCAACGGGGTCGTCGCGGTCGTCAACCTTGTTCCCGCGCTTCCCTACGACGGCGGTGCGATCCTCGAGGCGCTCGTGTGGCGTTTGACCCGCGACCGCGCGGTCGCGGGGCGGATCGCTGCCGCGAGCGGCTATGGCGTCGCCCTCGCCCTCGTCGTCGTCCTCGTCGCGTGGTGGCTGTACGCGAGCACGCCTCCGCCTCCGCTCGTCGTCGCCTGGAGCCTCGTCCTCGCGGTCCTCGTGTGGCACGGCGCGTCCCGCGCCACAGCCGTCGCGGTGCCGACCGCACGAGCAGTCGTGCTCGACCCGGCCCGGCTCGTGCGGCCCGCGACCGTGCTGGCACCCGAGGCGACGATCGACGACGCGCTCTCGACGCTCCTGGCCGACGGCGTACGGGCGGTCATCGTCCCCGACGCGCTCGGACGCCCCCGCGCGTGGGCCGACGGCGCGGCGCTCGCCGCCGTCCCCGCCGAGCGCCGCAGCGAGCCCGTGCTCGCCGTCGCCACCGCTCTTGCGCCCGCTCAGCCTGTCGACTCCTCCCTCACGGGGCTCGAGCTCTTCGCGGCGGTGCGAGCCGCGTCGCAGGCTCCTGTGATCGTGGCCGAGCGCCACGGGCGGGTCGTCGGGATCATCGTCGTCGCCGACGTCGTCGACGCACTGCGGGCACCCTCCTGGCGGACCCCGCGCAGGGACTCCTCGCAGGAGAACTAGACTCGTGCCTCGTGACCGACGCGAACACCTTCTCGACCGAGCCCGACGCAGTGCCCGACCACGACGGGCCACGCGCCCTGGTCCGTCCGAGCGGTGCGCCCGTCGGCCAGGCGACGGGCGCGGCTGTCCGCCGCGGCCCCTTCCGGGCGGGTGAGCGCGTTCAGCTGACCGACCCCAAGGGCAAGCTCCACACGGTTGTCCTCAAGGAGGGCGGCCAGTTCCACACCCACCGCGGCTACTTCCGTCACGACGAGGTCATCGGGAGCCCTGAGGGCTCGGTCATCACGACGACGTCGGGCGTCGAGTACCTTGCGCTGCGTCCTCTGCTGAGCGACTACACGCTCTCGATGCCTCGGGGGGCCGCGGTCGTCTACCCCAAGGACGCGGGCCAGATCGTCGCGATGGCCGACATCTTCCCGGGTGCGCGTGTCATCGAGGCCGGGGTCGGCTCGGGCGCCCTCACGCTCTCTCTCCTGCGTGCGGTTGGTGATGCAGGTTCGGTCCACTCGATCGAGCGTCGGGAGGACTTCGCGCAGATCGCGCGCGGCAACGTCGAGCAGTTCTTCGGTGGTCCGCACCCGGCCTGGTCGCTCACGGTGGGCGACCTGGCTCCGACCCTTCCCGTGGTGGCCGGCCCCGGTGAGGTCGACCGCATCGTTCTCGACATGCTCGCACCGTGGGAGAACATCAACGAGGTGCACACGGCGCTCACGCCCGGCGGCGTCCTCGTCTGCTACGTCGCGACGACGACCCAGCTGTCGCGTCTTGCCGAGGACCTGCGCTCGCACGGCGGCTTCGGTGAGCCCGAGGCCTTCGAGACGATGATCCGCGGCTGGCACCTCGAGGGCCTTGCGGTCAGGCCGAACCACCGGATGGTCGGCCACACGGGCTTCCTCCTCACGGCACGCCGCATGGCCGACGGGATCGAGGCGCCCGAGCGCAAGCGCCGCCCGTCGAAGGGCTACACCCCCGCGACGACCGACGACTGGTCGCCCGAGGACATCGGTGAGCGCCCCATCTCCGACAAGAAGATCCGCCGCGTCCGTCGAGATGTGGGACGCGGGCCCGACGCCGAAGACTGAGCACTAGGGTCGAGGGCGAGGAGCGCCGTCCCGCGTTCCTGTTCCCGAACTCGTCGGAGGTTCGACCGTGACCGAGCCTGGCCGTCTCGACGCGCAGCTCGAGCTGCTCGCCGCGCGCAACGCCCGCCTCGTCGACGCGCTCACCAAGGCACGCGAGCAGATCGTCGTGCTCAATGCTCAGGTGGAGGACCTCGCGCGCCCACCGGGAACGTTCGCCGTCTTCGTCGAGGCTGTCGATGCGTCGTCGGTCGTCGTGCTCCAGCAGGGGCGCAAGATGCACCTCGGTGTCGGGCCCGGGGTCGACACGGCCGCCCTGCAGCCCGGCCAGGAGCTCCACATCAACGAGGCGCTCGTCGTCGTCGGCGCGGGGGAGTTCAGCGACCTCGGTGAGGTCGTCACGGTCAAGGACATCCTGGACGACGGCAGGTTCGTCGTCGTCGGGCGGTCGGACGACGAGCGTGTCATGCAGCCGGCCGGCTCCCTCGACGGGATCAGGGTACGGATCGGCGACTCCCTCATCGCAGACTCGCGCACCGCGTTCGTCTACGAGGTCGTCCCGCGGTCCGAGGTCTCCGAGCTCGTGCTCGAGGAGGTCCCCGACATCTCCTACGAAGACATCGGTGGCCTGGCGCAACAGATCGAGACCATCCGCGACTCGGTCGAGCTGCCGTTCGACCACCCGGACCTCTACCGTGAGCACGGCCTGCGGCCCCCCAAGGGGGTCCTGCTCTACGGTCCTCCCGGGTGCGGCAAGACTCTCATCGCCAAGGCCGTCGCGGCGTCCCTCGCGCGGCTCGTCGCGGCGCGCGACGGCGGCGGCGAGGTGCGTTCCTACTTCCTCAACATCAAGGGCCCCGAGCTCCTCAACAAGTACGTGGGTGAGACCGAGCGTCACATCCGGTCGATCTTCGAGCGAGCCCGTGAGAAGGCGTCGGAGGGTGCTCCCGTCGTCGTCTTCTTCGACGAGATGGAGTCCCTCTTCCGCACGCGTGGCACCGGTGTGTCCTCGGACGTCGAGACGACGATCGTGCCGCAGCTGCTCGCTGAGATCGACGGGGTGGAGCGCCTCGACAACGTCATCGTCATCGGCGCCTCGAACCGTGAGGACATGATCGACCCGGCGATCCTGCGTCCGGGGCGGCTCGACGTGAAGATCCGCATCGAGCGGCCCGACGCCGAGGGCGCGCGCGAGATCTTCGGCAAGTACCTCACCGCTGATCTCCCGCTTCACGCGGACGACCTCGCCGAGAACGACGGCGATCCTCAGGCGACGGTGGCCGCCATGATCCAGCGGGCCGTCGAGCGCATGTACGCGACCGACGACGCCAACCGCTTCATCGAGGTCACGTATGCGAGCGGCGACAAGGAGGTGCTGTACTTCCGTGACTTCGCCTCGGGCGCCATGATTCAGAACGTCGTCGACCGCGCGAAGAAGCACGCGATCAAAGACCTCCTCGCGACGGATGAACGTGGCTTGCGCGTCGAGCACCTCATGCGGTCGCTCGCCGAGGAGCTCCGCGAGAACGAGGACCTTCCCTCGACGACGAACCCCGACGACTGGGCCCGCGTCTCGGGGCGCAAGGGCGAGCGGATCGTCTTCATCCGGACGATCGTTCAGCACGGCAAGCAGGGCACGGAGCACCAGGCCCGCCCGATCGAGGCCACGAGCCCGACGGGGCAGTACCTCTAGTCAGCACGGAAGGGCAGGTCTCACGTGAGTGTGACGCGCATCGTCGGGATCGAGACCGAGTACGGGGTCGTGTCGCCGGGCAACCCGGGGGCCAACGCGATCCTCATGTCGTCGCAGGTCGTCAATGCGTATCGCGCTCTTGCGGAACTTCCGCGGCCGCCGCGGTGGGACTATCTCGACGAGAATCCGCTCGCCGACGCACGCGGCTTCGAGCTGCTCCGGGCCTCGGCGCACCCTTCTCTGCTCACCGACGACCCCTCCCGTCCCGCTCCTTCGGGTGACGCGGACGCAGGGGACTCGGTCGTCGCGGGGCCGGTCATGGGCATGGAGCGCCCGGCGACCCCGCTGTACGACGACCCGAGCACGTCGAACGCGATCCTCACGAACGGTGCGCGCCTCTACGTCGACCATGCGCATCCGGAGTACTCCGCTCCCGAGGTCCTCGCGCCTCGTGAGGCAGTCGTCTGGGACGTCGCGGGGGAGCGCGTCATGCTGCGTGCGGCGCGCGAGCTTGCGACCGTCGGGATTGACGTCGACCTCTACAAGAACAACGGCGACGGCAAGGGCGCGAGCTACGGCACGCACGAGAACTTTCTCGTCGACCGTGAGGTTCCGTTCGCGACGCTCGTCGACCTGCTCACGCCGTTCCTCGTGACCCGGCAGATCATGGTCGGCTCCGGACGCGTCGGGCTTGGCCCCCGGGGCGAGGACGCAGGGTTCCAGCTCGCTCAGCGCGCCGACTTCATCGAGGCTGAGGTCGGCCTCGAGACGACGCTGCGCCGCCCCATCGTCAACACGCGCGACGAGCCCCATGCAGACCGCGACCGGTGGCGGCGCCTCCACCTCATCATCGGCGACGCCAACCTGTTCGAGACCGCGACGCTCCTCAAGATCGGCGCCACGAACCTCGTGCTCGCGATCGCCGAGAACCTCGCGCGCCTTGGTCCCGCGACCGCGCGGCTCGCGGACCTCAGCCTCGCCGACCCGGTCGAGGACGTGCGCACGGTGAGCCGTGACCTTGACCTCGTCGCGCCGCTGCGGCTGCGCGGCGGCGGCACGACGACCGCGCTCGACGTGCAGCGCGCCTACCTCGCCGCCGCACGGGAGGTCGCCGCGCTCGACGGCGCCCCTGATGCCGCGACGCAGGAGATCCTCGACCGCTGGGAGGACGTGCTCGAACGTCTTGGACGGTCGCGTGCGGAGTGCGCGCGCGACGTCGAGTGGGTTGCCAAGCTCCGTCTTCTTGACCGTATGCGTGAGCGCGACGGCATCGGTTGGGGACACCACCGCCTGGCAGCCTTCGACCTGCAGTGGTCCGACATCCGTCCCGAGCGCGGTCTCTACCACCGGTTGCTCGCGGCCGGTGCGGTCGATCGCCTCACGACGGAGGCTGAGGTGTCGGACGCGGTTCACCATCCGCCGACGAGCACGCGCGCCTACTTCCGCGGCGAGGTCGTCGCGAGGTTCGGGCAGCACGTCGATGCGGCGAGCTGGGACTCCGTCGTCCTCGACGTCCCTGGAACACCCGCATTGCAGCGTATTCCCTTGCTCGACCCCCACCGCGGGACGCAGGCGCAGGTGGGTGCGCTCTTCGATGAGCACGCGGGAGATGTGAGCGGGTTCCTCGCGGCGCTCCTCTCCTAGCGGACCCGTCCCCGCGCGGACCCGACCTGTGGTGAGATGGGACCGCAACGATCCGCGTGCACGCAGGAGGAACGATGTCCGGTCAGGAACGTCTCAACAGGCCCCACGACCCCGCAGCGGATGACGCTCCCGCGACGGCCGCACCCCAGGTGCGCACGCAGGACTCCGACGTCGACGCGCTGCTCGACTCGATCGATGATGTCCTCGAGGCCAACGCCGAGAGCTTCGTCAAGGGCTTCGTCCAGAAGGGCGGCGAGTGATCCGCCGATGACCCAGGACCACGGACGACTTCCCGCGGCGTACGGGCGGCCGGGATCAGCCTCGTTCGTCGAGTTCGTCGCCGAGCACGCGCCCGACCTCCTGCCCTCGGCCGCTCGCGGCGAGGGCGTCGTCGACGGGATCCCGCACGGGACGACCATCGTCGCCGCAACGTTCGACGGCGGCGTGGTCGTGGCGGGCGACCGCCGAGCCACGGCGGGCACGCACATCGCAAGCCGTGACATCGAGAAGGTCTTCGCTGCGGACGAGTTCGCGGTCGTGGGCATCGCCGGGTCGGCGGGCCTCGCGCTCGAGCTCGTGCGCCTCTTCCAGCTGGAGCTCGAGCACTACGAGAAGATCGAGGGTCGTTCGCTGTCGTTCGACGGGCAGGCGAACCGCCTCGGGACGATGCTCCGTTCGCAGCTCGGGCTCGCTCTGCGCGGTCTGGCCGTCGTGCCCCTCCTCGCGGGCTTCGACCGCGACAGGAGCGGAGGCCGCATCGTCTCCTACGACGTGACGGGCGGACGCTACGAGGAGCGTGAGCACCACGCGATCGGTTCGGGCGCGGCCTACGCTCGCGGCTCGCTCAAGAAGCGTTGGCGGCGGGGGCTCGACGCCCCGAGCGCGATCACCGTCGTGATCGAGGCCCTCGTCGACGCGGCCGACGACGACTCGGCGACCGGTGGCCCCGACGCGCTGCGCGACATCTGGCCCGTCGTCATGGTCGTGACGGAAGCGGGCGCCCGACGGGTGGGCGACGATGTCCTGGCTCAGGTGACGCGCGCGGTCGTGAGCGAACGTCGGGAGGCTCGCGCATGAGTATGCCCTTCTACGTCTCGCCCGAGCAGCTGATGAAGGACCGCGCAGACTTTGCCCGCAAGGGCATCGCCCGCGGCAGGTCGGTCGTCGTCGTCGGCTACGACGGAGGAATCGCGTTCGCGACCGTCAATGCTTCCCGCGCGCTCCACAAGGTCTCCGAGATTTACGACCGCATCGCGTTCGCGGCGGTCGGCAAGTACAACGAGTTCGAGCAGCTGCGCGTCGCGGGCATCCGCTATGCGGATCTGCGCGGCTACTCCTACGACCGCACAGATGTGCGGGCACGGGGGCTCGCCAACGCGTACGCGCAGACGATCGGTGCGGCGTTCACGACCGACTCCAAGCCGCTCGAGGTCGAGATCGTCGTGGCCGAGGTAGGCGCGAGCCCCGCGGACGACGCGCTCTACCGCCTCTCGTACGACGGATCGGTTGCGGACCTGCGCGATCACGTCGTGCTCGGTGGCGATGCCGAGACGCTCGGTGCGGCGGTCGCTGACCGGTGGCAGCCGGGGCTGGGCCTCGGCGAGGTGCTGCGCCTTGCGGCGAGCGTCCTCGCGCACGGCGACGACGAGCGCGACGCGGTCCCTGCGGTCGATCTCGAGGTCGCCGTTCTCGAGCGCGCGCGCCCACGCCGCGCGTTCCGGCGGATCGAGGGTGAGCACCTCGTGCGCCTCCTCGCGGACGGCTCGGACGAAGGCACGGAACAGGCATGAGGGACAGTCGCAGGATCTTCGGCCTCGAGACCGAGTACGGGGTGACATTCGCGGCTACGGGTGAGCGGACGCTCTCGGCCGACGAGGTCGCGCGGCAGATGTTCCGCAAGGTCGTCGCATGGGGACGGTCGTCGAACGTCTTTCTCACGAACGGCTCGCGCCTCTACCTCGACGTGGGGTCTCACCCCGAGTACGCGACCGCCGAGTGCGACTCCGTGCGGCAGCTCGTCACCTACGACCGTGGTGGCGACCGCATCGTCGAGCAGCTCGTTGCGGAGGCCCAGGAGCACCTCGACGCCGAGGGGCTCGAGGGTCGCGTACACCTCTTCAAGAACAACTCCGACTCGGCCGGCAACGCCTATGGCAGCCACGAGAACTATCTCGTGCGACGCGGGCCGGACTTTCAGCGGCTCACCGAGCAGCTCGTCCCCTTCCTCATCACGCGTCAGGTGCTCACGGGCGCCGGTCGCATCGAGGTGACCCCACGCGGCGCGTCGTTCCAGCTCTCGCAGCGCGCCGACCATACGTGGGAGGCCGTCTCGTCGGCGACGACGCGTTCACGTCCCGTCATCAACACGCGTGACGAGCCCCACGCAGATGCCGAGCTCTACCGCAGGCTCCACGTCATCGTGGGCGACTCGTCCATGGCGGAGCCCACGACGATGCTGAAGTTCGGGTCGACCGACCTCGTGCTGCGGCTCCTCGAGGCTCATGTGTCGTTGCGCGACCTCACTCTCGAGAACCCGGTGCGTGCGATCCGCGAGATCAGCCGTGACATCACGGGTCGCGCGGCCGTCACGCTCGCCAACGGCAAGGTCGTCACCGCGATCGACATCCAGGAGGAGTACCTGGCGCGGGTGCTGACCCACCTCGACGAGTTCGGTGCCTCGGAGGGCGATCTCGAGGCGGTCGACCTCTGGCGCCGCGGTCTGCAGGCACTGCGGGACGGTGACATGACGAGCGTCGAGACCGAGCTCGACTGGGTGGTCAAGCACCGCCTCGTCGAGCGTTACCGCGCGCGCCACGGGCTCGAGCTCGGAGATCCTCGGGTGCTCCGGCTCGACCTGGCCTACCATGACGTCTCGCGGACCGACGGACTGCTCACCAAGCTCCAGGACTCGGGTCTTGTGCGGCGTCTCACGTCCGAGGCCGAGGTTCTCGAAGCGGTTTCCGTGCCGCCGCCCACGACGCGCGCACGGCTACGCGGCGACTTCGTCCGCGCAGCCCAGGATGCGCGCCGCGACTACACGGTCGACTGGGTCCACCTCAAGCTCAACGATGCCGCGCAGCGGACCATCATGTGCAAGGACCCGTTCGCGAGCGTCGACGAACGCGTCGATCGCCTCATCGCCTCGATGTGAGGGCGGCCGGGACACGCCCGGTCCGCATGACAGGAGCAGAACGTGACCACCCCCGTCCGCCGCCGCGCGGCGTCTCGCCGGCCGGCTCTCGCGGTCGCCCTCGTGGCGGCCCTAGCGGCGATGCTGGGACTCGCCGCGTGCACGCGCGAGCCGAGTGCGCCCGCGACCCCCGAGCCGATCGTCACCGTGAGCGGTGCGTTCGGCGGGGTCCCGACGCTCTCGTACACACCTCCACTCACCTTCGCCGACCGTCGGAGCGCGGTCATCTGGGAGGGTGACGGTCCCGCGATCGCCGAGGGCTCGACGGTCCTCCTCGACCTGCTTGCCGAGGATGCCTCGGACGGGACGTCGGTGATGAACACGCACGACACGCTTCCTGAGGTGTACACGTTCGACGAGACGCTCCTGGGGGGGTCGCTCTACGACCTCCTCAAGGGCCATCGGGCGGGGGCGCGCCTTCTCCTCACGGAGACGTCCAAGGCGGTTCCGCTCGCGCTCGTCGTCGACGTCCTTGCGGGGCGCGCATCGGGGGAGCCGGTCCCCAACGACGACGCTGCGCTCCCGAGCGTGACGCTCGGCGTGGACGGCACCCCCAAGGTCGCGGTTCCCCAGGGGGTCAAGCCCCCGACGGACGTCGTCGCGCGCACGCTGGTCCGGGGGGCCCGTGACCAGGTGACGGCCGGCCAGACGGTCATCGTGCAGTACACCGCCGTCGCGTGGTCGACGGGTGAGGTCATCGACACCACCTGGTCGAAGGGCCGTTCCCCGTTCGTCACGCAGGTCGGCGACTCCAAGCCGGTCGCGGCGTGGAACCTTGGTCTCATCGAGCAGCGTGTGGGTTCGCAGGTGCTCGTCGTGGCCCCGCCCGCCGCCGCGTACGGGGGCACGGACTCGCCGTGGGCCGACGAGACGGTCGTCTACGTCGTCGACATCCTTTACGCGGGTACTCTTGTCGCGCCTGACGTCGAGCCGAACGGGAGCGACGAGGCGCCCACGGACGCGGACGAGGGCGAGCAGTCGTCGAACTGAGGAGAACCATGAGCGTGGCTGTGCGGGTCATCCCGTGTCTCGACGTCGATGCTGGGCGCGTCGTCAAGGGAGTGAACTTCGAGAACCTCCGGGACGCGGGCGACCCGGTCGAGCTCGCGCGACGGTACGACGCCGAGGGCGCTGACGAGATCACGTTCCTCGACGTCTCGGCGTCTTCGGGTGACCGCGAGACGACGTATGACGTCGTGCGACGCACGGCCGAGCAGGTCTTCGTGCCGCTGACGGTGGGCGGAGGGGTGCGTTCCGCCGACGACGTCGACCGGCTGCTGCGCGCCGGTGCGGACAAGGTGGGGGTCAACACGGCCGCCATCGCGCGTCCCGAGCTGCTCACCGAGATCGCCGACCGCTTCGGGTCCCAGGTGCTCGTCGTCTCGGTCGACGCGCGGCGGTGCCGCGCGGGAACCGTGACGGCGTCCGGCTACGAGGTGACGACGCACGGGGGGCGCCGCGGCACGGGGCTCGACGCGGTTGAGTGGGCCGTGAGGGCAGCCGAGCTTGGCGCGGGCGAGGTGCTCCTCAACTCGATGGACGCCGACGGCACGAATGAGGGCTTCGACCTCGAGATGCTCGGTGCGGTGCGACCGCTCGTGTCGGTGCCGCTCATCGCCTCGGGCGGTGCGGGCACGACCCATCACTTTGCGGAGGCGGCTCTCGCGGGGGCCGACGCGGTTCTCGCTGCGAGCGTGTTCCACTTCGGCACGATGACGATCGGTGAGGTCAAGGACGATCTGCGTCGGTCGGGGGTCCCGGTGCGCTGACGCGCCGTGCGGGTGTGACGACGGGGCGATCGCCGGTGGGCGATCGCCCCGTCGTCACGTCATGCCTCGGACTGCCGCGCGTCGGACGGGGCGAAGCGGGCGAGTGTCGCGAGGTCGTCGTCGGAGCCGACGGCCTCGACCAGAGCGCGTGCGCCGCGTCCGTGCGCGTGGAGCGCGAGCTCGCCGACCGCGCCTGTGACGACGACGGTGCCGCGTTCGTCCTTGGGCCGGTGGACGAGGGCACGACGCCCGTCGTCGAGCACGTAGACGACACCGACGGGGCAGCGGTGCAGGAGAAGGGGCACCATGCGTCGGACTGCCTGCCACAGGGCGTCTTCTTCGGCCGGCTCGAGTGCTCGCGGGAGGGGTGCTGGAGCCGGGGCGGAGTCGGACGCGCGGCGGACGTCCTCGCCGTGGACGAAGAACTCGATGAGGTTGATCGCGTCGCCGGCGAAGGCCCGCGGGCTCCACGCTGCCGGTGCGGCGGCCCAGCGGTCGACGGTGTCGTGGTAGGTCGCCGGGTCGTTGCACGCCTCCGCAGCCTCGTCGAACGAGGCGGTCGTCCGGCGTCCGATGGGACCGGGGACCGACTGGAGCGCCATCCAGGGTGCGAGCTCGCGTTGGGCGAGGTGCACCGCGAGGTGTCGGGTGCGCCAGCCCTCGCAGAGCGTGGGCGCGTCCGGTCCGACCTCGTGCAGCAGGCTTGCCAGTGCTTCGCGCTCATGCTGATGCCACGTCATGCGTTCCATCGTGGCACGCCGGGCTCGAGGGCGGCTGCGCGACCCGCGCGAGGCAGGCTGGGTGTCGGTGCCTCGTGAAAGGATGGGCCGGTCCCCACCCCACCTCGCTCGGATGGCCTTGTGACCTTGACGTCCTCTTCTCGGCGCCCCTCGGCGCTCACCGGCTCGCGCCTGCGCAGGTCGGTGCAGCTCCTGGTCCGCGGGCTGCGCGCTGAGCCGTGGCTGTACGCCTGGACGATCGCCGTCTCGGGCCTCGCCGGTGTGCTCACGGTCGAGATCTCCTCGGCGTTGGGCCGCGTGACCGACTCGGTCGTCGTCCCGGCGCTCTCGGGCGAGCGCCTCGCCGCGGGCGAGGTCTGGTGGGGCGTCGCTGGCCTCGCGCTCGTGGCGTTCCTCAATGCGGTCGCGGTTGCGGGACGCCGCATCGGGGCCGGGACGGGCTACGCCCGCCTCGGCGCGGCGCACCGGCGTGGGCTCGCCCACCGCTACCTCGACCTTCCTGTCGCTTGGCACAGGGGCCGGCCGACTGGCCGCCTGCTCGCGCACGTGAGCTCGGACGCCGAGGCCGCGACGGGTGTGTTCAACCCGCTCCCGTTTGCGCTCGGTGTCGCGCTCATGCTCGTCGTCGCTGCCGTGCGGCTCCTTGCGGTCGACGTGTGGCTCGCGGCGGCGGCGTTTGCGGTGCTGCCCGCGGTCATGGCGGTCAACGTGGTGTTCCAGCGGCGGATGTCACCCGCGGTGACCGAGGCGCAGCGGCTTCGAGGTGACGTGTCCGACGTCGCCCACGAGAGCTTCTCGGCCGCGCTTCTCGTGAAGTCGTTGGGAACCGAGCAGCGCGAGGAGGACCGCTTCGCGCGCGTGGCTGACGAGTCCCGCGCGGCGAACGTCCAGGTCGGCCGGGTCCGGGCGGTCTTCGACCCGGTCATCGAGCTGCTGCCGTCGCTCGGGACGCTCCTCGTCCTCGGCGTGGGCGTGTGGCGGGCCGCGCAGGGCACTGTTGGCGCGGGCGACGTCGTCGCGGCCGCCTACCTGCTCACTTTGCTTGCCGTGCCGGTGCGCGCTTTCGGGTGGGTTCTGGGCGAGCTGCCCCGCGGTCTCGTCGGGCACGACCGCATCTCGCAGGTCCTTGACTCGCGCGACGAGATCGCTGCGGGCGCGGGCACGCTCTCCGGAACGGGTCCGCTCGGCGTGAGCGTCGACGGTGTCGGGCTCGAGGTCGAGGGCCCCGAGGGGCGTCTCTCACTTCTCGACGACGTCTCGTTCGAGGTTGATCCGGGCGCAACCGTCGCGGTCGTGGGGGCGACAGGAGCGGGCAAGTCGACGCTCGTCGCCCTTCTCGCCCGGCTCTCCGACCCGACCCGCGGAGCCGTCCGGCTCGACGGCGTCGACGTCCGAGGCCTCGCGGCCGAGGACCTCGCCTCGCACGTCGCGTACGTGTCGCAGCACACGTTCGTCTTCGAGGACACGGTGAGGTCGAACGTCACGCTCATGGACGAGGACGAGGCCGGCGCCCCCTCGGACGACGAGGTGTGGGAGGCGCTCACCCGGGCGCACGTCGCCGACACGGTGCGCGCCCTGCCCGGGGGCCTCGACGCGCGCCTCGGCGAGCGGGGGTCCAACCTGTCCGGCGGGCAGCGTCAGCGCCTCGCGATCGCTCGTGCGCTCGTGCGCCGTCCGCGCCTGCTCGTGCTCGACGACGCGACGAGCGCGCTCGACCCGCGGGTTGAGCGCGAGATCCTGCTGGGGCTGGGGGAGCTCGGCGGTCCGACCGTCGTCATCGTGGCGTACCGCGCCGCGAGCATCGCGCTCGCGCACACCGTCATTCATGTCGAGGGCGGGCGCGTGGTCGATGTCGGCACGCACGCCGAGCTCCTCGCACGCGACCCCGGCTACGCGAGCCTCGCGACGGCCTACGCACGAGAGTCTGCACGTCGCGCCGACGAAGCGGCCGCACTAGGTGAGGTGAGTGAGCCGTGAGGGCTTCCGAGGACGACGGACCACGCGTTCCCGTGACCGATGCTGCCGGGCAGATCGCGAGCGCGAGCTCGCTCGGGGTCCTGGGCACGTTGCGTGCAGGCGCGCGCGTGTCGCCCGAGCTGCTCACGGGGCTCGGGCTCACGCTCGTGCTCGCGGTCCTGGCCGCGGGCGGTCGCGTTGTCGTTCCGCTGGCGGTCCAGCAGTCGATCGACACGGGGCTGCTCGCGCCCGGCGGGGTCGACTCCAACCGCGTCGCGATCCTCGTGTCGGCCGCAGCGGTCGTGCTCGTCCTGGCCGGAACCTGCTCGGCGCTCGTCAACGTCCGGCTCGTGCGTCGGACGGAGGCGGGGCTTGCGACCCTGCGGGTCAAGGCCTTCCGGCACGTGCACGACCTCTCGGTCCTCTCGCAGGACTCCGAGCGTCGCGGTGCGCTGGTCTCGCGCGTGACGAGCGACGTCGACACGATCTCGATGTTCGTCCAGTGGGGTGGCATCATGCTGCTCGTCTCGACGCTCCAGCTCACGGTCGCCACGGTGCTCATGGCGATCTACTCGTGGCAGCTGACGCTTCTCGTGTGGGCGTGCTTCGTTCCGCTCGCGCTCGTGCTGCCGCGTCTTCAGCAGGGCATCAACCGCGCCTTCGGCGAGGTTCGGGCTGCGATGGGCGCGGTGCTGGGCACGGTGTCCGAGGCCGTCGTGGGCGCTGAGACGATCCGTGCGCACGCGGCTCAGGCGCGGACCCGCAGACGCGTCGATGCGGCCGTCGCCGCGCACCGTGACGCCCAGGTGCGCGCGCAGGTCCGCGTCGCCTCGGTGTTCTCGGGCGGGATGCTCGTGAGCAACCTCGTCCTCGTGGCGGTCGTCGTCGCGGGCACCTTCCTCGGGATGGCGGGCGACCTCTCGCTCGGCAGGCTCCTCGCGTTCCTCTTCCTCGTCCAGTTGTTCACGGGTCCCGTCCAGCTCGCGACCGAGGTTCTCAACGAGCTGCAGAACGCGGTTGCGGGCTGGCGGCGCGTCCTCGCGGTCCTTGAGACTCCCATGACCGTCGTTGATCCCGTCGACGGCGTCGTCTCGCCCCGTGGGCCGGCGTCGGTCGAGCTCCGCGGCGTCGGGTACTCCTACCCGGGCGGCCCCCCGGTCCTCGAGGACATCGACCTGGTGCTCCCGGCCCGCACGCGCGTGGCCGTCGTCGGGCGCACCGGCTCGGGCAAGACGACGCTCGCGCGTCTCGTGGCCAGGCTCATGGACCCGAGCACGGGCGACGTCCTGCTCGACGGGACAGACCTGCGCGAGATCCGGGCGGCGAGCCTGCGTTCGCGTGTGGTCCTCGTTCCGCAGGAGGGCTTCCTGTTCGACGGCACCCTTGCTGAGAACATTGCCTACGGAGCGCGTGATCTCGTCGCCGGCCAGGACGGTCGCGCTCTCGTCGAGGAGGCCGTCGAGGCGCTCGGGCTCGACGACTGGATCGCCGACCGGCCGCTCGGGCTCGACGCTCCTGTGGGCCAGCGAGGCGAGTCGCTGTCGGCCGGGGAGCGCCAGCTCGTCGCTCTCGCCCGCGTCTATCTCGCTCGCGCTGATCTGCTCGTCCTTGACGAGGCGACGAGCGCGGTCGACCCCGCAACCGAGGTGCGGGTTGCGCGCGCGTTCGAGGAGCTTGCGGCCGGGAGGTCGACGGTCACGATCGCTCACCGGCTCTCGACCGCTGAGGCCGCGGATCTTGTCGTCGTCGTCGACGCGGGACGCATCGCGGAGGTGGGCCCGCACAGCGAGCTCGTCGGCGCGGGTGGTGTGTACGCGTCGATGCACGAAGCATGGATCGCCCAGACACGATGACCCGGCGCGTGGGATGATCCCTCGCGTGACCGACCAGACTGCACCCGCACCTGTCCTCGACCTTGCGCTCGCGAGCCGCCTCAAGCGCGACGACGCGGGTCTCGTCGCTGCGATCGTGCAGCAGCACGACTCCGGCGACGTGCTCATGCTCGGGTGGATGGATGACGAGGCGCTGCGCCGGACTCTCACCGAGGGCCGCGTGACGTTCTGGTCACGGTCTCGGCAGGAGTACTGGCGCAAGGGCGACACGTCGGGTCACGTCCAGTACGTGCGTTCGGTTGCGCTCGACTGCGACGGTGACGCGGTGCTCGTCCGCGTCGACCAGGTGGGAGCTGCGTGCCACACGGGCACGCGCACGTGCTTCGAGGCGGGCGGCGACCTCGGCGCTGTCGTCGGGGGCGCGGCATGAGCGCGGTGCGCGGTCCGGGCGACCAGCTCGTGTGGGGCACGACATGGCCGACGCGCGAGGGGTTCGTCGAGCTCGCTGCCGAGCACTTCCGGGTCGTCCCGGTCGTCCGGCGCCTTCTGGTCGACGACGTCACCCCGGTGTCGCTCTACCGGACGCTCGCCAGGAGCGAGCCCGGCACGTTCATCATGGAGTCGGCGCCGATCGGCGGCGGCTGGTCGCGCTGGTCGTTCGTGGGCGTGCGTTCGCGCGCGACGCTCACGGTCGACGGCGACGAGGCCTGCTGGCGCGGTGACGTCCCCGAGGGCGTTCCGACCCACGGCGACATCCTCGACGTGCTCGGTCAGACCCTCGAGGTCCTGGCGACCCCCCGCATCGAGGGCCTGCCCCCGTTCACGGGTGGTCTCGCGGGGTCGCTCGGCTGGGATGTCGTGCGCGGCTGGGAGCCCACGCTCGTGAGGACGACGCCCGTCGAGGTCGACGTCCCCGAGGTGGCCCTGTGCTTCGCGTCGGACGTCGCGGTCGTCGACCACCTCACCGGCTCGGTGTGGCTCGTCGCGAACGCGGTCAACTATGACGCGACCGACGAGCGCGTCGAGGAGGCCTATGCGGATGCGGTGGCGCGGCTCGACGAGATGGAGGAACGTCTCGTCGAGGGACGGGGGAGCGGTGCGGCGGTGCCTGTCGTCCTCGGTGACGGGCCTGAGCCGGAGCTCGAGTTCCGGACGGTCCGTGCCGACTTCGAGGCCGCGGTCGACGCGGCGAAGGCTGCGATCGTCGACGGCGAGGTCTTCCAGGTCGTCCTGTCGCAGCGGCTCGACCTCGACTGCCCGGCCGATCCGCTCGATGTCTACCGCACGCTGCGCACGATCAACCCGAGTCCCTACATGTACTACTTCGAGCTCGCCGATGCGGCGGGCGAACGGTTTGCGGTCGTCGGCTCGAGCCCGGAGACTCTCGTGAGCGTCCAGGACGGCCGGGTGACGACCTTCCCGATCGCCGGGTCGCGGCCCCGCGGACGCACCCCTGAGGAAGATGTCGCGCTCGGTCACGAGCTCCTCGCGGACCCGAAGGAACGCTCGGAGCACGTCATGCTCGTCGACCTGTCGCGCAACGACCTCGTCAAGGTGTGCGAGCCGACGTCGGTCGAGGTCGTCGAGCTCATGGCGGTGCGGCGCTTCAGCCACATCATGCACATCTGCTCGACCGTCGTCGGGACGCTGCGTGCGGGCGCCACCGCCCTCCAGGCGTTCACTGCAACCTTCCCGGCGGGCACTCTCTCGGGCGCCCCGAAGCCGCGAGCGATTGCCCTCATCGATGAGCTCGAGCCCGCAGCCCGGGGTGTGTATGGCGGCTGCGTCGGTTATTTCGACCTCGCGGGCAACATGGACATGGCGATCGCGATCCGCACCGCGGTCATCCGCGACGGCCGCGCAAGCGTGCAGGCGGGCGCCGGGATCGTTGCGGACTCGGTGCCGGCGACGGAGTACGAGGAGACGCGGTCGAAGGCGGCAGCTGCGGTGCGTGCCGTCCAGCTCGCGGCCAGGCTTGTGCCGGTGCGTCATGGCTGACCGGTCACGCGTTGGGTCGCGGCGGTCGACCGTGCTCGGCGCCGTCATCGTCGGGACGGGAATGCTCGGTGTGTCGGCTCCGGTCTGGGTGACCGCGTCGGGGACGAGCGCGTTGTCGTCGGTCGTCGAGGTCACGGTCTCGGGCGGCGCTGCCGCGCCCGGTGTCCAGGCGGCGGGGCTCGTCCTGCTCGCGGCTGCAGCCGCGGCGCTCCTCGTCGGACGCTGGGGTGCCTGGACCGTCGCGGGGGTTCTGGGGCTCGGCGGGGTCGTCGCGATCGCCTCCGCGATCCCGGTGCTGACGTCGCCCGTGAACGCGGCGCGCGCCGCGGCATCGGAGGCGACGGGGGTCGACGTCCTCGTGAGCGATCCGGTCGTCTCGGCGGTCGCGTGGCTGGCTCCTGCTCTGGGGCTGGCAGCGCTCGTGCTCGCGGTCGCAGCAGCGACCGGGGCGAGTTCGTGGCGTACCGGTTCCCGGCGGCACGAGCGGGAGGCGGGTGCGCCCGCAGCGAGTGTCAGCGCAGCCGCGGACGACGTGGTCGATCTTGCGGCACTGTGGGACGAGCCCGATGCGGATGACGGCGACGACCTCGAGCCGAAGGCGGGGCCGACGCCCGCCGGTTGAGCCAGCGTGACGCCGGCGTCATGCCCGCGTCGAGGCGCGGGCATGACGACGCGGGCGTGGCCTGCGCGCTACCCTGTGCGCATGGCTGACAACAACGCGACCGGTGCTTCGGAGCACCTGTATCTTCCTCCGGCGGCGCCCAACGACAACCACGGGCACACGACGGCCTCATGGACGCTCGTCGTCCTCGTTCTCATCGGCGTGGTCGTCGCGGCGGGCGCGGTCGTCGCGTCGCTCGTCTGGCTCTTCTGGGTCGGCATGGGCATCGCTGCGGTCGGCGTCATCGCCGGCAAGGTCCTTCAGGTCCTCGGCCACGGCCAGCCGACGGCGGGCGAGCGAGCCGACGCATGACCACTCCGGGTTGGTCCGACGCGGGCGGGGCCGGTTCGCCGAGCGACCCCTCGAGGTCGGGCGACCCCTCTGGGGCGTCGCCGTCGTCAGCGCAGCCGCCGTACGGGCAGCAGCCGTATGGCCAGCCCTCGTACGGCCAGCAGCCGTACGGTCAGCAGTCCTACGGTCAGCAGCCCTACGGTCAGCAGCCGTACGGTGCGCCCTACGCGCCGAACGTGAACCAGGAGAAGAACTCCCTGGGCGTCATCGCGCTTGTCGCGGGTATCGCGAGCTTCATGGGTCTCGGCCCTCTCGCGAGCATCCCCGCGATCATCTTCGGGGTCATGTCGCGTCACGCGGCTGCTGAAGGGCGCGCAGACAACGGAACGCTGGGCACCGTCGGCATGTGGCTCGGCATCGTCGGTATCGTCGTCGCGGTCGCCGTCCTCATCATGATTCTCTCTGCGTTTTCCTCGTTGGCCGTGGCCTTCGCGGCGTTGTGATGACGATGGCCGGAGTCACCGACAGCGTCGCCTGACGCACGTCTCGCCCGACGAGCACGGTCGCGCGGCTGCCGGGCTTCGGTGGCCGCGCGGCCGTGTCACAGGGGTGTCACGGTGGTTCCCGGCAGGCGGACGGTGGCGTGGACCACCCCGGTGCGGCTCTACGATGGGCCCAACATCCGCCGAGGGAAGGGGTCGACATGTCGGACGGACAGACAGTGCTCGACGACATCGTCGCGGGCGTCCGTGAGGACCTCGCCGCCCGCGAGGCGAAGACGTCGCTCGACCAGCTCAAGGAGCGCGCCGCACGGCAGGCGGGAGCCCTCGACTGCGTGCCGCGGCTGCGTCGTGACGAAGGTGTCGCGGTGATCAGCGAGGTCAAGCGTTCAAGCCCGTCGAAGGGTGCGCTTGCGCAGATCTCTGACCCGGCGGCGCTCGCCGCCGAGTACGAGGCCGGTGGGGCGTCAGTCATCTCGGTGCTCACGGAGGAGCGCCGTTTCAAGGGCACGCTCGCCGATCTCGCGGCCGTGCGCGCGCGGGTGGACGTTCCCGTGCTGCGCAAGGACTTCATCGTCACGCCGTACCAGGTGTGGGAGGCACGCGCCCACGGTGCCGACATGGTGCTGCTCATCGTCGCCGCGCTCGAGCAGACGGTTCTCGAGTCGCTCATCGAGCGGGTCCACTCGCTCGGCATGACCGCGCTCGTCGAGGTTCACGACGCTGCGGAGGCGGCCCGCGCGGTCGACGCCGGCGCTCGGGTCGTCGGCGTCAACGCGCGCAACCTCAAGACGCTCGAGGTCGACCGTGAGACGTTCGCCCGGGTCGCCCCGGCGATCCCCGACGGCATCGTCCGCATCGCCGAGTCCGGGGTACGTGGCCCCCACGACGTTGTCGACTACGCGCGCGCCGGGGCGGACGCAGTGCTCGTGGGAGAGGCGCTCGTGACCGACGCGTCGCCGCGCGCCTCTGTTGCCGCGCTCGTCGCTGCTGGAACGCACCCCTCGGTACGCGCGCTGCGTCACTGAGTCCGCTCAACCGGCGCCCGCCGGACTCACACGGCACGGATCTGTGCCGCGCGGCCGCGGCCCCGACCCCCTGAAGGAAGGAACCGACGTGTCCCCGTCGCTGCAGAACCTACCCGGCCCGTATTTCGGGGAGTTCGGTGGCCGATGGGTGCCCGAGGCCCTCATCGCCGCGCTCGACGAGCTGAGCGCCGCTTACGCCGAGGCAAAGGCGGACCCTGCCTTCCAGAACGAGCTCGCCGAGCTGCACCGCAGCTATTCGGGCCGTCCCTCGATCCTCACCGAGGTGCCGCGTTTCGCCGCGCACGGGGGTGGGGTGCGCATCATCCTCAAGCGGGAAGACCTCAACCACACGGGGTCTCACAAGATCAACAACGTCCTCGGCCAGGCTTTGCTCACCAAGCGCATCGGCAAGACGCGCATCATCGCGGAGACCGGCGCGGGTCAGCACGGCGTCGCGTCGGCGACCGCTGCGGCGCTCTTCGACCTCGACTGCGTCGTGTACATGGGTGAGGAAGACACGCAGCGGCAGGCGCTCAACGTCGCGCGCATGAAGCTCCTCGGAGCCGAGGTCATCCCTGTGACGACGGGCTCGCGCACTCTCAAGGACGCGATCAACGAGGCGCTGCGCGACTGGGTGACGAACGTCGACTCGACGAACTACCTCTTCGGAACTGCTGCTGGACCGCACCCGTTCCCGGAGCTTGTGCGCGACTTCCAGCGCATCATCGGAGTCGAGGCCCGCGAGCAGATCCTTGCGCTCACCGGCCGTCTCCCGGACGCGGTCCTCGCCTGCGTCGGTGGCGGGTCGAACGCCATCGGCATCTTCGACGCGTTCCTCGACGACTCCGACGTGCGCCTCATCGGTCTGGAGGCCGGTGGTGACGGCGTTGAGACCGGGCGTCACGCCTCGTCGATCACGGGTGGCGTGCCCGGTGTGCTCCACGGGGCGAGGTCCTACCTCCTGCAAGACGAGGACGGGCAGACGAAGGACTCGCACTCGATCTCGGCCGGACTCGACTACCCGGGTGTCGGACCTGAGCACTCCTACCTCGCGAGCATCGGGCGCGCACAGTACGAGCCGGTGACGGACGCCGAGGCGATGGACGCGCTGCGTCTGCTCTCGCGCACGGAGGGCATCATCCCGGCGATCGAGTCGGCTCACGCCCTGGCTGGCGCGCTGCGTCTCGGCCGCTCGCTCGCGGCGCAGGGGCAGACCGACGCGATCCTCCTCGTCAACCTGTCGGGCCGCGGAGACAAGGATGTCGCGACGGCCGCCCGCTGGTTCGATCTCGTCGACAACGCAACCGACCTCGCCGAAGGGGGAGCGCTGTGAGCGCGACCGCAACCCGGATCTCAGCCCTGCGCGACGAAGGCCGGGCGGCCCTCGTCGGGTACCTCCCGGTGGGGCTGCCCGACGCCGCGGGGACCATCCGTGCGGCTCGCGCGCTCGTCGAGGCAGGCGCCGACATCCTCGAGATCGGCGTTCCCTACTCGGATCCCGTCATGGACGGCGGAACGATCCAGGCGGCCGTGACGCGGGCCCTCGATTCGGGGGTCCGTCTGACCGATGTCTTCCGCGTCGTCGAAGGCCTGTCCGACCTCGACGTCCCCGTGCTCGTCATGACGTACTTCAACCCTGTGCTGCGCTACGGCGTCGAACGGTTCGCCGCCGACCTCGCGGGTGCGGGCGGGGCGGGGCTCATCACCCCGGACCTCATCCCCGACGAAGCCGAGGAGTGGGTCTCGGCAGCAGACGAGCACGGCCTCGACAAGGTCTTCCTCGTCGCGCCGAGCTCGACCGATGCTCGGCTCGTCTCGACGTCCGCAGCATCGCGCGGCTTCGTCTACGCAGCCTCGACGATGGGTGTGACCGGCGAGCGCGCAAGCGTCGGCCCACGGGCCGAAGAGCTCGTCACCCGGACCCGGGCTGCGGGTGCCGTGAACGTCTGCGTCGGCCTCGGCGTGTCGACCGCGACCCAGGCGGCGGAGGTCGGGCGTTACGCCGACGGCGTGATCGTCGGCTCCGCATTCGTGCGTCCGCTCCTCGAGGCGCCCTCGATGGGTGACGGCGTCAGCCAGATGGCGGAGGTCGCTCGTGCGCTCGCCGGCGGCGTGCGCACGGCTCGAACGGGTGATGCAGCGTGAACCTCGTCTCGGGCCTCGTGGCCTCGATCCCCTCACCGTCCCAGGGTGTCTGGCACATCGGTCCGCTCCCGCTGCGCGCGTACGCGCTTGCGATCATCGTCGGCATCGTCGTCGCGACGTGGCTGACGACGCGACGTTGGGCCGAGCGCGGGGGAGACCCCGAGCAGGTGCTGGACATCGTCATGTGGGCGGTTCCGTTCGGCATCGTCGGCGGCAGGATCTATCACGTCATCAGCTCGCCCGACGCCTACTGGGGGCCGGGCGGAGACCCGGTCTCGGCCTTGTACATCTGGAACGGCGGTCTGGGCATCTGGGGCGCGATCGCGTTCGGCGCTGTAGGCGCGGCGATCGGGTGCCGCCGGGCTGGGGTCTCGTTGACGGCCTTCGCCGATGCGGTCGCCCCGGGCCTGCTCATCGCGCAGGCGATCGGCCGCCTCGGCAACTGGTTCAACCAGGAGCTCTACGGGGCGGTGACGACGCTTCCGTGGGGACTGGAGATCGACCCTGCGATCTCGGGCTTCCCTGCGGGCACGCTCTTCCACCCGACGTTCCTGTACGAGCTTGTCTGGAACCTCGCGGCGGCCGGTCTGCTCCTGTGGGCGGACCGTCGGTTCTCGCTCGGACGCGGTCGGGTCTTCTGGCTCTACGTCGTCGCGTACACGGCGGGACGGACGTGGATCGAGCTCCTGCGTATCGATGATGCGGAGCGTGTTCTCGGGATGCGGCTCAATGTGTGGACGTCGCTCCTCCTCCTCGTCGCCGGGCTCGTCATGTTCATCGCCCTGGGCCGGTCGGGACGCGGCCGGGAAGCCGGCGTCGCACGATCGTCGCGCACGGCCCGTGGCGACGCCACGGAACCCGACGTCAGCCTCGCGAGTGCGGACGGCGACGACGAGGCCGTTGCGGACGGCGACGACGTGGACGTCACAGACGGCGACGAGGCGGACGCGGCGGATGAGGCTCCTGCCGCTGGCCCAGGCGCCGCCGACGGCAGGACCGCTCGTACCGATGCAGTGAGCGATTGAGCATTCCGGTCACGGGTCACGCCCCCGCAACCTGAAGACCTCGTGCCCTTGTCCTGACGGTCAAGGGACTGTAATATTGTCCCGCGCGGGCCGACGTCGTCCTACGAAGTCACCCCTGTAGGTTGCGACCCGCGGTCGCACGATTCCGAGGACGGTCTCCATGAGCCTCTCGCCGAACAGCACCCCCGCAGCTCGCCTGCGTGCGCGCCGTGCTTTCGCCCGGCTCACGCCGTCCCGCATGGAGGCCCTCGAGGTCCACGAGGTCCCAGACGCGAAGGAGACCCGCCGCGCCCAGGTTGACGACAACCGGGGTGCGGACTTCGGGCTGCCGTGAGCGCGTAGCGCCCACCTCTCACCGTTCCTGGCCCTCACGGGTCTGGTGAACCTTCGGTGAGTGCTGTGGGCTGACGTGCTCACCCATCAGCTCTTGCGGCGACGGCTCGTGCCGGCCGCACCTTCCGAGGACGGATCCTATGACCGTGTCGTCGTCGACCCCGTCGACCCCTCAGCACTCTCATCTCCCCAACGCATGGCGTACGGGTGCGCCCGTGGCGTCGGGCCTGTACGACCCCGCACGCGAGCACGACGCGTGCGGCGTGGCGTTCGTCGCGACGCTGCGTGGCACCCCCGGTCGCGACATCGTCGATGCCGGGCTCACCGCCCTGCTCAACCTCGACCACCGTGGCGCCGTCGGCGCCGAGGAGGACTCGGGTGACGGTGCGGGAATCCTCACGCAGATGCCCGATGCGTTCTTCCGAGCCGTCGTGGACGCCCCGCTTCCGCCCGTCGGACACTATGCCGCGGGCATGGCGTTCCTGCCGCAGGCTCCGGCAGCTGCCGAGGCTGCGGTACGAGGGATCGAGACGATCGCTCGCGCTGAGGGCCTCGATGTCATCGCGTGGCGTGACGTTCCCGTCACGGCGGGGCTCGTCGGCCCGACCGCGCGCGCCTCCATGCCGACGTTCCGCCACCTCGTCGTCGCCGACCACGCCCGCGTGCTCGAGGGGATCGCGCTCGACCGACTGACGTTCCGGCTGCGCAAGCGGGCCGAGCACGAGCTCGGCGTCTTCTTCGCCTCCCTCTCCTCGCGGACCCTCACGTACAAGGGCATGCTCACGACCGGCCAGCTCGAGCCGTTCTTCCCGGACCTCTCTGACCCCCGGTTCGAGAGCCAGATCGCCCTCGTGCACTCGCGGTTCTCGACCAACACCTTCCCCTCTTGGCCGCTCGCTCAGCCGATGCGTCTTGTCGCGCACAACGGTGAGATCAACACCGTGCGCGGCAACCGCAACTGGATGGCCGCGCGCGAGGGAACTCTCGCCTCGCCCGTCCTCGGCGACCTGGCGCCGCTCATGCCCGTGTGCGCACCGGGTGCGAGCGACTCGGCGAGCCTCGATGAGGTTCTCGAGCTGCTGCACCTCGGCGGACGTTCGCTCCCGCACGCGGTCATGATGATGATTCCCGAGGCCTGGGAGAACAACGTCGGGATGGACCCTGCGCGCCGCGCGTTCTACGACTACCACGCCAACCTCATGGAGCCCTGGGACGGCCCGGCGAACCTCTCGTTCACCGACGGCACGGTCGTCGGTGCGGTCCTTGACCGCAACGGTCTGCGTCCGGGCAGGTTCTGGGTGACGGACGACGGCCTCGTCGTGCTCGCCTCCGAGTCGGGCGTGCTCGACCTCGACCCGGCGTCCATCGTGCGCAAGGGGCGTCTCGAGCCGGGCCGCATGTTTCTCGTCGACACGGCTCAGGGCCGCATCGTCGAGGACGACGAGATCAAGGCGGAGCTGGCAGCCCAGGCACCCTACGCCCGGTGGATCGCCGACAACGAGGTGTTCCTCGACCAGCTGCCCGAGCGTGAGCACATCGCGCACTCGCCCGCCTCGGTGCTGCGTCGCCAGCGTGCGTTCGGGTTCACCCAGGAAGAGGTCCGGGTCATCCTCGGACCCATGGGCGCGACGGGCGCCGAACCGCTCGGCGCGATGGGGTCCGACACGCCCGTTGCGGTGCTCTCGGCACGTCCCCGGCTCATCTTCGACTACTTCACGCAGATGTTCGCCCAGGTGACCAACCCGCCGCTCGACGCGATCCGCGAGGAGCTCGTCACCTCGATCGCGGGGGCGATCGGCCCCGAGCCGAACCTCCTCGAGGAGATCCCGGAACACGCACGCAAGCTCATCCTGCCCTTCCCCGTCATCGACAACGACCAGCTCGCCAAGATCGTCCGCATCGACCGGGACCCTCACCTGCGGGGCATCTTCAAGGCGGAGCGGGTGCGCGGTCTCTACCGCGTCGACGGCGGGGGCGCGGCGCTCGAGGCACGGCTCGACGAGATCTTCGAGCAGGTCGACGACGCGATCGCCGCGGGCGCGAGCTTCATCGTGCTCTCCGACCGTGACGCCAACCATCACATGGCTGCGATCCCGTCGCTCCTGCTGACCTCGGCCGTCCACCATCACCTCCTGCGCCGACGCACGCGGACCCAGGTGTCGCTCGTCGTCGAGGCGGGCGACGTGCGCGAGGTGCACCACGTGGCGCTGCACGTCGGCTACGGGGCCGCCGCGGTCAACCCGTACCTGGCGATGGAGACGGTCGAGCGCCTCGCCGAGGAAGGGCTCATCGAGGCCGACCCACAGGCAGCCGTCGCGAACGTCATCAAGGCCCTCGGCAAGGGCGTGCTCAAGGTCATGAGCAAGATGGGCATCTCGACGATCCAGTCGTACCGAGGCGCGCAGACGTTCGAGGCCGTCGGGCTGTCGCAGGACCTCGTCGACCGATACTTCGCCGGCACGACCTCGCGGCTCGGCGGGGTTGGGCTCGACGTGCTGGCGGAGGAGGTTGCGGCGCGTCATCGCGCGGCCTACCCGGCATCGGGCAACCACCCTCCGCATGAGGACCTCGAGACGGGCGGCGAGTACCAGTGGCGCCGCGACGGCGAGGAGCATCTCTTCGACCCCGAGACGGTCTTCCGCCTGCAGCACTCGACCCGCACGCGGCAGTTTGACGTCTTCCGCGAGTACACGCGTCGCATCGACGACCAGTCGAAGCGTTTGCTCACGCTGCGTGGCCTGCTCCGCTTCGCCCCGGACCGGGAGCCGGTTCCGCTCGACGAGGTCGAGCCGGTGAGCGAGATCGTCAAGCGCTTCAACACGGGGGCCATGTCCTACGGCTCGATCTCCGCCGAGACCCACGAGACGCTCGCCATCGCGATGAACACGCTCGGCGGCCGGTCGAACACGGGCGAGGGCGGCGAGGACGCTGAGCGGCTGCACGACCCGCTGCGCAGGTCGAAGGTCAAGCAGATCGCTTCCGGTCGCTTCGGCGTCACCTCGGAGTACCTGACGTTCGCGGACGACATCCAGATCAAGCTCGCGCAGGGCGCCAAGCCTGGGGAGGGCGGTCAGCTCCCCGGTCACAAGGTGTACCCGTGGGTTGCGCGGACGCGACACTCGACGCCCGGAGTCGGGCTCATCTCGCCTCCGCCGCACCACGACATCTACTCGATCGAGGACCTCGCGCAGCTCATCCACGACGCGAAGAACGCCAACCCTGCGGCGCGGATCCACGTCAAGCTGGTCTCGGAGTTCGGGGTCGGAACGGTGGCGGCAGGTGTCGCGAAGGCGCACTCCGACGTCGTCCTCATCTCAGGTCACGACGGGGGCACGGGCGCGAGCCCGCTGACCTCGCTCAAGCACGCGGGCACCCCGTGGGAGATCGGTCTCGCCGAGACGCAGCAGACGCTCGTCCTCAACAACCTGCGCGACCGCATCACCGTGCAGGTTGACGGCCAGCTGAAGACGGGGCGGGACGTGCTCGTCGCGGCGCTGCTCGGCGCCGAGGAGTACGGCTTCGCGACCGCACCCATGGTCGTCTCGGGCTGCATCATGATGCGCGTGTGTCACCTCGACACGTGTCCGGTCGGCGTCGCGACCCAGAACCCAGAGCTGCGCAAGCGATTCACGGGCAAGCCGGAGTTCGTCGTCACGTTCTTCGAGTACCTTGCCGAAGAGGTGCGGGAGCACCTCGCGGCGCTCGGCTTCCGCACGGTGGACGAGGCGATCGGTCAGGTGCAGGTGCTCGACGCCCGGGCGGCGATCGACCACTGGAAGGCATCGGGGCTCGACCTGGGACCCGTGCTCGAGCGGCCTGCGCCGGTGGCCGGGTCCTCGCTGCGTCGGACGCAGGACCAGGACCACGGTCTTGACCGAGCGCTCGACCACGAGCTCGTGCGTCGTGCGGCACCCGCGCTCGAGCGTGGCGAGAAGGTCGGGATCTCGATGGACGTGCGCAACGTCAATCGCACGGTCGGCACGATGCTCGGTCATGAGGTGACCCGGCGCTACAGGGGCGAGGGCCTGCCTGATGACACGATCGAGGTGACCCTCACGGGTTCGGCCGGGCAGTCGCTCGGCGCATTCCTTCCGCGCGGCGTGACCTTGCGGTTGTGGGGCGACGCGAACGACTACGTCGGCAAGGGCCTCTCAGGTGGCCGGATCGCGGTCCGTCCCCACGCCGCGTCTGTGCTCAGCGGTGACGACGTCATCGCGGGCAACGTCATCGGCTACGGGGCCACGTCCGGCGCGGCGTTCTTGCGTGGGCTCGTGGGTGAACGCTTCGCGGTCCGTAACTCGGGGGCGACTCTCGTCGCTGAGGGCGTCGGGGACCATGCGTGCGAGTACATGACGGGCGGAACCGTTCTCGTGCTCGGCCGGACGGGCCGCAACTTTGCTGCGGGCATGTCCGGCGGCACCGCCTACGTGCTCGATCTTCGTCCCGGCTCCGTCAACAAGGCGGCTCTCGCCAACCGTGAGCTCGCCCTCACCGCGCTCGACGACGCCGACATGCTTGTCGTCGCTGACCTCCTCGAGCAGCACGTCGCCGAAACGGGCTCGCCGCGCGCGGTGGACCTGCTCGCTGACCTACCTGCAGCTCGCGCCCGATTCACGCGCGTCCTGCCCACCGAGTACGCCCGGGTGCGAGACGCCCTGGCGAAGGCCGAGTCCGACGGGCTCGACCCGGGCGCCCCGGGCGTCTGGGAGAACATCTTGGAGGTGGCTCGTGGCTGACCCCCGCGGTTTCCTGAAGGTCCGGGAGCGCGAGCTCCCGGCGGACCGACCCGTGGCTGTTCGTCTCATGGACTGGCGTGAGGTTCATGAGTACCGGGCCAAGAACCCCGACGACCAGCAGATGCTGCGCCGCCAGGCGGGCCGCTGCATGGATTGCGGCGTGCCGTTCTGCCACCAGGGTTGCCCATTGGGCAACCTCATCCCGGAGTGGAACGACCTCGTCCGGCGGGGTCGGTACGACGAGGCCGCGGAGCGCCTGCACGCGACGAACAACTTCCCGGAGTTCACGGGCCGCATCTGCCCGGCCCCGTGCGAGTCGTCGTGCGTCCTGGGCATCAACCAGGACCCGGTGACCATCAAGTCGGTCGAGGTCTCGATCATCGACGAGGCGTTCGCTCGCGGGCTCGTGCAACCGGTCGTCCCGCAGCGGCTGACCGGGCAGACGGTCGCAGTGGTCGGCTCGGGGCCGGCGGGCCTCGCGGCGGCGCAGCAGCTCACACGCGTGGGCCACACGGTCGTCGTCTTTGAACGGGATGACGAGCCGGGCGGACTTCTGCGCTACGGAGTGCCCGACTTCAAGCTCGAGAAGATCCACATCGAGCGACGTATCGAGCAGATGCTGGGCGAGGGCACGCGCTTCCGGTGCGGTGTGGCCGTCGGTACTGACCTCACCTGGGACGAGCTCCATTCGCGCTACGACGCGGTCGTGGTCGCCACGGGTGCCACCGTCCCGCGTGAGCTTCCGGTCCCGGGTGCGGACCTGCACGGGGTGCATCACGCGATGGACTACCTCCACCAGGGGAACGAGGCTGCCGGGGGGCGTGTCGTTCCGGATCAGATCACGGCGACGGGTAAGCACGTCATCGTCATCGGGGGAGGGGACACGGGGTCGGACTGCGTCGGTACCGCCCTGCGTCAAGGTGCCGCCTACGTGACGACGCTCGCGATCGGGCAGCAGCCGCCCACCCAGCGTCCGACGCACCAGCCGTGGCCGACGACGCCGACGCTCTTCGAGGTGTCGTCGTCTCACGCCGAGGGAGGCGAGCGGTCCTACCTCGCGTCGACCGTCGAGCTGCAGGGTGATCCGCACGGGAACGTCACCGGCCTGGTCGTGGCGACAACCGAGCTGCGTGCCGACGGTCGTCGTCTTCCGACTGCGGGAACCGAGCGGATCATCCCGGCGGACCTCGTGCTCATCGCGATGGGCTTCACGGGCCCTGAGACGGACGCGCTCCGAGAGCAGACCGGGATCGACGTCACGGGCCGTGGGCTCGTGGCCCGCGGGGACGACTACGCCACGAGCGTCCCCGGGGTCTTTGTCGCTGGTGACGCGGGCCGCGGGCAGTCGCTCGTCGTCTGGGCGATCGCCGAGGGCCGCGCTGCGGCCGCCTCCGTGGACGCGTATCTGCAAGGCGTGACCGAGCTGCCGTCGCCCGTCAGGGCCTCGGACCTCGCATTGCGGGCCTGAGATGATCGGCCCTGGGCCTCAGCCCGGGGCCGATCATCACACCTGTTCTCCCACGACGACGGATGTCACACTGATCGGGGTCGTTCCGAGCGACAGACGTCCTACAACCCACCTCCCCACGTGAACTAGGCTTGGAGCCATGCGCAGAGCGAAGATTGTTTGCACCATCGGTCCCGCGACCGCCTCCGCGGACCAGATCCAGAACCTCGTCGACGCCGGCATGGACGTCGCCCGAATCAACCGGAGCCATGGCGCTCCTGACGAGCACGAGCTCGTCTACCACAACGTGCGGGCGGCAGCGGCGTCCGCCAACCGCCCCGTCGCGGTGCTCGTCGACCTTCAGGGCCCCAAGATCCGTCTGGGCAAGTTCGAGAAGGACGAGAAGTACTGGCTGAACGAGGGTGACACCTTCACGATCACGACGGACGACGTCGTGGGCACGAAGGAGCTCGTCTCGACGACCCACAAGGGTCTTCCGGGCGATGCCCGCGTGGGTGACCCCATGCTCATCGACGATGGTCGCGTGCTCGTGCGCATCGTCGAGGTGGACGGACCGCGTGTCATCACGCGTGTCGAGGTCGCCGGTCCCGTCTCCAACAACAAGGGCATCAACCTGCCCGGCGTCGCCGTCTCGGTCCCCGCTCTCTCTGAGAAGGACCGTGAAGACCTCCGCTGGGCCATCCGCCTCGGCGCGGACATCATCGCCTTGTCGTTCGTCCGCAACGCGGCCGACTACGACGACGTCCGGGCCATCATGGAAGAAGAGGGCCGGATCCTCCCGGTCATCGCGAAGGTCGAGAAGCCGCAGGCCGTCGACAACCTCGAAGAGATCATCGACGCCTTCGACGGCATCATGGTCGCCCGTGGCGACCTCGGCGTCGAGCTTCCGCTCGAGCAGGTCCCGCTCGTCCAGAAGCGCGCCGTCGAGCTCGCACGTCGTAACGCCAAGCCGGTCATCGTGGCCACGCAGGTGCTCGAGTCGATGATCTCGGCGCCGCGTCCGACGCGTGCCGAGGCCTCTGACTGCGCCAACGCCGTTCTCGACGGTGCTGACGCTGTCATGCTCTCCGGTGAGACGTCGGTCGGTGACTACCCGATCGAGTCGGTCCGCACGATGGCCCGCATCATCGAGACCACCGAGCAGCACGGCCGTGAGCGCATCGCGCCCCTCGGCTCGACCCCGCACACGCGTGGCGGTGCCATCACGCGTGCCGCTGCCGAGATCGGTGAGCGCGTCGGCGTCAAGTACCTGGCGACGTTCACGCAGTCGGGTGACTCGGCGCGGCGCATGTCGCGTCTGCGGTCGTCGATCCCGCTCATCGCGTTCACGCCTGACGCGTCGGTCCGTAACGTTCTGGCGCTCAGCTGGGGCGTTCAGGTCGAGCTCGTCGACCAGGTCGCGAACACCGACGCGATGGTTCAGCTCGTCGACCAGACGCTGCGTTCGACGGACCTCGTCGAGGACGGCGACTACGTCGTCGTCGTCTCGGGTGCGCCGGTCGGTGTCATCGGTTCGACGAACAACATCACGGTTCACAAGATCGGTGAGGCGACGGGCCGTATCGCCTGACGTCTACCTCGTGACGCGCAGGGCCTCGGACTTCGGTCCGGGGCCCTGCGGTCGTTCTGAGTCCGTCCGCGTGCGTCGACGTCACCGCGGCCCACGTGCGCCTGGGGACGCCGCGGCGCCCCGATCTCGCAGCATGACAGAGGCCCGAACCTCCGCGAGGAGGTTCGGGCCTCAGTGATGTCGGACGACATCACAGGGGTGCCCCGAGTGGGATTCGAACCCACACTGGATCGGGTTTGAGCCGAACGCCTCTGCCAGTTGGGCTATCGGGGCCAGGGCGGACCTATCATAACGTCCGCCCGGAGGCCGCGTGCACTTCGAAGGGCCTGTCCCACACGCGACGTCGACCACGTAGGATGTGGGCGTGACCGAGAACGAGAAGAGCACCGAGAAGATCGAGCTGGACCTGCCTCCCCTCATTGAGATTGCAGAGGAGAAGCCCGCGTCCGTCGTTCGCGTCCGTCGTGCAGTCGTCGCTGAGGACGAGGCCCTCATCCGGATGGACGTCGTCGAGACGCTCCGTGAGGCGGGCTTCGACGTCGTCGGCGAGGCCGGTGACGGGGAGACTGCGGTCGCTCTTGCGATCGAGCACAAGCCCGACGTCGTCGTCATGGACGTCAAGATGCCCGAGCTTGACGGGATCTCGGCCGCTGAGCGCATCGCGAAGGCGCACGCTGCGCCCGTCGTGCTCCTCACGGCCTTCTCGCAGACCGAGCTGGTCGAGCGTGCGCGGGATGCTGGCGCGATGGCCTACGTCGTCAAGCCGTTCAGCCCTGCGGACCTGCTGCCGGCAGTTGAGATCGCGATCTCGCGGTACACGCAGATCTCTGCGCTTCAGGACGAGGTCGCCGACCTTCAGGAACGCTTCGAGACGCGCAAGCACGTCGACCGGGCCAAGGGCCTGCTCATGACCAAGATGGGCCTCTCAGAACCCGAGTCTTTCCGCTGGATCCAGAAGACGTCGATGGACCGTCGCCTGACGATGCGTGAGGTCGCAGACGCCGTGATCGACCAGGTTGGCAAGGACTGACGCACCTCTGCCCCGGGCTCGGCGTGGACGCCGCACCCGGGGCAGTGTTGTGACCTGACCGTGACCTGGGTACATTCAGTTCCGGCGGCCTTCGGGTCCGCACCGAAGATGGCTAGCAGGGGACACCGTGAAGGAGGTGCGTCGATGATGAGAGCTTCGATCGACGTACGTCATGCTGTCGCCAGCGACCTGCAGGACGTCGCTGCGCTGTGCCTGACCGCACGCGAAGAATCGTCGACGCCGACGCAGCTCTGCTCGGCGGATGCCGAGCACGTGCGCCGTCAGCTGGGGGTGCTCATCTCCGTGCCGGGCGGGCGCATCCTGGTCGCACGCCATGACGGCGTCGCGGTGGGATTCCTTCTCGGGCGCATCGTCGAGGCGAACATCTACCACGACACGCCTGTCCTCTACATCGAGGCCCTTTTCGTCGACCAGGTCTTCCGCCGCCGGGGCGCAGGTCACGCATTGCTCGGCGCTGCCGCTGAGATCGCGGGCGAGGTTGGCGCTGACGAGGTCTACTCGGTTCCGCTCCCCGGCTCCCGTGGGGTCCAACGGTTCTTGCTGCGCCTGGGGTTCGCGCCCGCGGGCGCGCACCGTGTGGTCCAGACGGCGATGCTCGTGCGCAAGCTCGAGGGCGAGCCTGCGCTGGCTCGGCGCGGCTCACGCGGCCTTGAGGACCTCATCGCGCGGCGCCGCAAGGCCCGGATCGAGACGCACTCGGGTCCGGTCGACCTGCGCGAGCTTCAGGCGCGCCTGCGCGCTGAGCGGGCCGCTTCGCCGTCGACGCCCGAGCAGGGTGTGCCGATCATGGCGCAGAGCGCTGAGCTTCGGACGCGCCGCCGGCTCACGTCCGCCGGCTGAGCCGAGAGCGGGAGCGAGGTCGCCACGCCAGGCGGCACGACGCCGTCTGGTGTCGTGCTCGCGCCTGCGGTCCGCGCGCTCAGCGCGGCGTGAGGATCATGCACGTCAGGCGTGCGGTGCAGACGCGCCGGCCTGCGTCGTCGCTCACGGTGATCTCGTAGCTGGCGAGGGTGCGGCCGAGGTGGAGCGCCGTGGCGACCGCGGTGACGGTCCCTGAGCGCACCCCCCGGTGATGGGTTGCGTTGAGGTCGAGGCCGACGACGCCGCGGTCGGTTCCGGCGTGCGCGATGGCCGCGTAGGACGCGACGGTCTCGGCGAGTGCCGCCGATGCGCCGCCGTGCAGGAGGCCGGCCGGCTGGGTGTTTCCCTCGACAGGCATGGTGGCGACGGTGCGCTCAGCGGTGAGCTCGATGATGTCGATCCCCATGCGTTCGATGAGCGTGCCTTGCGCGGAACGGCGGATGCCGTCGCGCTGCGCGTCGGTGAGGGGGGTGCGAACGTCCGGGTGAGTGTCGGTCATGGGAGATAGGTTGTCAGGTGTGACGGACAACGTGCGACCCCGCCTGCTGCTCATCGACGGACACTCCATGGCGTTCCGCGCGTTCTTCGCGCTGCCAGCCGACAAGTTCACGACGACGGGGGGCCAGCACACGAATGCGGTCCACGGCTTCGTGTCGATGATGGCCAACCTCATCAAGCTCGAGCAGCCGACGCATGTCGCGGTCGCGTTCGACGCGGGCTCGACGACGTTCCGCACCGAGCGCTTCCCGGCCTACAAGGGAGGTCGTGACGCGACCCCGGAGCCGTTCAAGGGTCAGGTGCCGCTCATCCGTGAGGTGCTCGACGCGCTGCGGATCACGCACTACGAGCGCGACATGATCGAGGCGGACGACATCCTGGCGACATGGTCGCACGCGGCGGGTGCGCTCGGCTGGGAGGTCCTCGTGTGCTCGGGAGACCGGGACTCGCTGCAGTTCGTCACGGACACGGTCACGGTGCTCTACCCGGTCAAGGGGGTCTCCGAGCTGGCGCGCATGACGCCCGAGGCGGTCGAGGCGAAGTACGGGGTGCGTCCCGAGCGGTATCCGGACCTTGCGGCGCTCGTGGGGGAGTCTGCCGACAACATCCCCGGGGTCCCGAAGGTCGGCCCGAAGACGGCGGCGAAGTGGCTCGCCCTCTACGGCGACCTTGACGGGGTGCTCGCGCACGCCGACGAGATCGCGGGTGTGGCGGGGCAGAATCTCCGCGAGCACGTCGACCAGGTGCGGCTCAACCGCGAGCTCAATCACCTGCTCACCGATCTCGACCTTCCCTACGGCCCCGACGACCTCGTGGCGCGGCCGTGGGACCGCGAGGCCATGCACACGATCTTTGACGCGCTCCAGTTCCGGACGCTGCGCGATCGTCTTCTCGCGATGATGCCCGCCGAGGAGCGCGACGACGTCGTTGCGAGCCCCGCTGTCGAGGTCGATGTCCTCGCACCTGGGGGGCTTGCGGCGTGGCTCGAGGCCCGCTCGGGGCAGACCCTCGGGCTCGAGGTCCGGGGCAAGGCGGTTCCCGGGTCGGGTGACGCCGACGTCGTCGCGCTCGGGGACGGGGTTGGCCGTGCGGTCGTCATCGATCTCACGTCGATCGAGCCGAGCGATGACGGCGCTCTGGGCGCGTGGCTGAGCGACGCGGCGGCGCCCAAGGTCGTCCACGGCGGCAAGGCGCGCGCTCACGAGCTCGCGGGCCGCGGCTACGCCTTGCGGGGAGTCGTCAACGACACGGAGCTTGCGGCGTACCTGTGCCATCCCGATCAGCGGACCTTCGACCTCGAGGATCTCGCGATCCGGTCGTTGCACCGAGAGATCGGGGGAGCGGTCGCGGGCGGGACGCAGGGAGCGCTCGACCTTGACCTTGACGGTGACGGCGGTGAGTCCGCGGTGCTCGCCGAGCGCGCGGCGGTCCTCGTGCCGCTGGGTGAGGCGGTGGCCGACGATCTTGCGGATCGTCACGCGACGAAGCTCCTCACGCTCCTCGAGCTGCCGCTGGCCGACGTCCTTGCGCAGATGGAGGGGACGGGGATCGCGGTCGACGACGGGCTGCTGCGTGCGCTCGACGCGGAGTTCGGCGAGCAGGCACGGACGGCGGCCGAGGAGGCGTACGCGGTGATCGGCCGCGAGGTGAACCTCGGTTCGCCCAAGCAGCTTCAGGAGGTCCTCTTCGACCAGCTCGACATGCCGCGCACCAAGAAGATCAAGACCGGGTACACGACGGATGCCGCCGCGCTCACCGAGCTCTTTGCGAAGACGCAGCACCCGTTCCTCGAGCATCTCCTCGCGCACCGTGACGTGACCAAGCTGCGCCAGACGGTCGAGACGCTGCTGCGATATGTCGGACCGGACGGTCGCATCCACACGACCTTCCAGCAGACGGTTGCCGCGACGGGACGGCTGAGCTCGGCCGACCCCAACCTGCAGAACATTCCGATCCGCACGGCCGCGGGCCGCCGCATCCGCCGGGCATTCGTCGTGGGCGCGGGGTACGAGACGCTGCTCACCGCCGACTACTCGCAGATCGAGATGCGCATCATGGCGCACCTCTCGGGCGACGACGGGCTGATCGAGGCGTTCCGTACGGGCGAGGACCTCCACAACTACGTCGCCTCGCGCGTGTTCGGGGTCGCGACGACCGAGGTGAGTGCCGCACAGCGCTCCAAGATCAAGGCGATGAGCTACGGCCTGGCCTATGGCCTGTCCGCGTTCGGGCTCTCGAAGCAGCTGAGCATCGAGGTGGGCGAGGCTCAGAAGCTCATGGACGACTACTTCACGCGCTTCGGTGGGGTGCGGACCTACCTCCACCAGGTGGTCGAGGATGCGCGGGCGACCGGCTACACCGAGACGATCCTTGGCCGCCGGCGCTACCTGCCTGACCTCACGAGCGACAATCGCCAGCGCCGCGAGATCGCGGAGCGGGTCGCGCTCAACTCGCCGATCCAGGGTTCTGCGGCCGACATCATCAAGATCGCGATGCTCGACGTGAGCAAGGAGCTCGCCTCGCGCGGCCTCGCGTCACGTCTTCTGCTCCAGGTGCATGACGAGCTGGTCCTCGAGGTCGCAGCAGGTGAGCTCGAGGAGGTCGAGGCGCTCGTGCGCGCGTCGATGGGTGGCGCCGCCTCGCTGTCGGTCCCGCTCGACGTCTCGGTGGGCACCGGGCCCAACTGGCACGACGCGGGTCACTGAGTGGGGCCGCTGCGTCCCGCCTCCGGGCGGAACGCAGCGCCGCGGCCCGGTCAGGGCTTGCGGGTGACGAAGATGGCGGTGCCGGGCAGGACGCGGCCTCGCACGGCGCTCCAGCCGCCCCACGTCCGGGTGTGTTCGTCGGGCCATTCGGGTTCGACGAGGTCGACGATGCTCAGTCCGGCGCTGACGACGTCGCGGACGTGGTCGCCCAGCGTCCGGTGATACTCGACGTACGTGACCCTGCCGGAGTCGTCGCGCTCGGCGTAGGGAGTCCGGTCGAAGTACGACGAGGTCGCGGTGAGCCCACGTTCTGAAGGGTCGTCGGGGAAGGCCCAACGCACGGGGTGCGTGACGGAGAACACCCACCGGCCGCCCGGCCGAAGGACGCGCGCGACCTCGGCGTGGATCGCTCGGGCGTCGGGCACGAACGGAATGGCACCGTACGCGGTGAACGCCGTGTCGAAGCTCGCGTCGGCGAAGGGGAGCGCGCGGGCGTCCGCCTGGACGAGCGGGGGCGTCCCGGCCGCGCTTCGGCGTGCGGCGAGCATCCCGCCGGAGATGTCGGTCGCAACCGCCCGGGCGCCGTGGGCGAGCAGCCACCGCGCACATTGCGCCGCGCCGGCGCCGACCTCGAGGATGTCCGTGCCGGCGACGACGCCGAGCAGGCGGGCGTCTGCCTCGCGCAGACCCTCGGGGGACCAGCAGAAGTCGTCGTCGCCGAGGAATGTGCCGTGCTCCTCGAGGTACTCACCGGCGTTCTCGTCCCACCACGAGCGACCCGCGGGCCCTGCGGATTCGGGGGGGACGTCCTGGTATCCGGCACGCTGCTGCATCGGCCTATCGTCCCACGGTGCCCGACACGGGGCCGGGAGGACCTTCGGCACGGGAGTTCGGTCTCCACCGTGGGTAAGGTTGGCGTTACGAACGGCGTGAGGACGCGACCCGGCGTCTGCCCGGTCGTGCCCGCGCACTACGCGAGGGAGCTTCTTCTGATGCGCATCGGCCTTCTCACGGGCGGCGGCGACTGTCCGGGTCTCAACGCTGCGATCCGCGCGATCGTCAAGCAGGGTCTCGGGGAGTACGGGCACCAGATCATCGGGTTCCGGAACGGATGGAAGGGCGTCGTCGACGGCGACGTCCAGCCTCTCGAGAGGCAGCACATCCGGAACGTCCTCTCGATGGGCGGGACCCTGCTCTCGACGGCACGGTTCCACCCGCGGACGGACGACGGCTCGATGGACGCGGTCCTGCAGACGCTCGAGGCGGAGAACATCGAGGCGCTCATCTGCATCGGTGGCGACGGCACGCTCCACGCCGCGAGCAAGGTCGCCGAGGCTGGGGTGAAGATCGTCGCGATCCCCAAGACGATCGACAACGACGTCGCGGGGACGGACCTGTCGATCGGCTTCCACACGGCGGTGAACATCGCCACCGAGGCGATCGACCGCATCCACACGACGGCCGAGTCGCACAACCGCGTCATGGTCGTCGAGGTCATGGGACGTCACGCCGGCTGGATCGCCGTGAACTCGGGAATCGCGGGTGGCGCTGAGATCGTCCTCGCTCCGGAGCAGCCCTTCGACATGGACCGGATCGTCAAGTTTCTCCAGCACCGTCACAAGGCGCACGCGAACTTCTCGATCGTCGTCGTCGCCGAGGGCGCGCACGCGACGCCAGGTTCGTCGATGGAGTACGAGGTCCAGCTCGGCAAGTACGGCGAGATCGTCGCCGGCGCGATCGGCGAGCGGGTCGCGGCCGAGATCCAGGCCCGGACGGGGTTCGACACGCGCCTCACGGTTCTTGGTCACGTCCAGCGTGGAGGAACGCCGACGCCCACCGACCGCATCCTCGGATCCCGCTTCGGCGTCGCTGCCGTGGACGCGATCACCGCAGGTGAGACGAACGTCATGACAGCGCTCCGCGGCGAGGAGATCGTCCTCGTGCCGCTTCCCGACATCGCAGGCCTCGTCAAGCAGGTTCCGCAGGATCTCCTCCGCGTGGCACGCGTCCTCGCCTGACCTCGTCGGATGCGCCCTCCGCGCCGTGCTCCGCGCACGGTGCGGAGGGCGTCGCTGTGTGGGCGTGCGGGTGGTAGGGTTGACGAGGTTTCTCATGGGTGAGCCATGTCCTGCATCAGGACCATGGGTCACCGCGAGGCCACCATCCATCCGTACTACTTCCTGTCCGCATCGGAGCACCTGACTCAATGACCACCCCCACCACCAAGCAGATCGCTGTCAACGACATCGGTTCTGCCGAGGACTTCCTCGCCGCCGTCGACGCCACCATCAAGTACTTCAACGATGGCGACATCGTCGAAGGCGTCATCGTCAAGGTTGACCGCGACGAGGTTCTCCTCGATATCGGCTACAAGACCGAGGGTGTCATTCCCTCGCGCGAGCTCTCCATCAAGCACGACGTCGACCCGGGCGAGGTCGTCCAGGTGGGTGACGCGGTTGAGGCTCTTGTTCTCCAGAAGGAGGACAAGGAGGGTCGCCTGATCCTGTCCAAGAAGCGCGCCCAGTACGAGCGCGCGTGGGGCACGATCGAGAAGGTCAAGGAAGAGGACGGCGTCGTCACCGGAACCGTCATCGAGGTCGTCAAGGGTGGGCTCATCCTCGACATCGGCCTCCGTGGCTTCCTCCCGGCGTCGCTCGTCGAGATGCGTCGCGTCCGCGACCTCCAGCCGTACGTCGGCAAGGAGATCGAGGCGAAGATCATCGAGCTCGACAAGAACCGCAACAATGTCGTGCTCTCGCGCCGTGCCTGGCTCGAGCAGACGCAGTCCGAGGTGCGTTCGACCTTCCTGCAGACCCTGCAGAAGGGCCAGGTTCGCCCCGGTGTCGTCTCGTCGATCGTCAACTTCGGTGCGTTCGTGGACCTCGGTGGCGTCGACGGTCTCGTCCACGTCTCCGAGCTGTCGTGGAAGCACATCGACCACCCGTCCGAGGTTGTCGAGGTCGGCCAGGAGGTCACCGTCGAGGTTCTCGACGTCGACTTCGACCGTGAGCGCGTCTCGCTCTCGCTCAAGGCGACGCAGGAAGACCCGTGGCAGGCATTCGCCCGCACCCACGCGATCGGTCAGGTCGTCCCGGGTAAGGTCACCAAGCTCGTTCCCTTCGGTGCGTTCGTGCGCGTCGAGGACGGCATCGAGGGCCTCGTCCACATCTCCGAGCTCGCTCAGCGTCACGTCGAGCTCCCGGAGCAGGTCGTCCAGGTCGGCGACTCCGCGTTCGTCAAGGTCATCGACATCGACCTCGAGCGTCGCCGGATCTCGCTCTCGCTCAAGCAGGCCAACGAGGGTGTGGACCCGGAGTCCGAGGACTTCGACCCCGCGCTGTACGGCATGGCTGCGGACTACGACGAGCAGGGCAACTACAAGTTCCCCGAGGGCTTCGACTCCGAGACGCAGGAGTGGCTCGAGGGCTTCGAGTCGCAGCGTGAGACCTGGGAGGCGCAGTACGCCCAGGCCCACGAGCGCTGGGAGGCACACCGCAAGCAGGTCGCCGACGCCATCACGGCTGACGCAGAGGCTGCCGCTGGTGGCGGCACGACGTCCGAGTCCGCCTCGTCGTCGTCCTCTTCCTCGTCGTCCTACTCCTCGGCTCCTGCCCAGGAAGAGTCGGCCGGCACGCTCGCGTCCGACGAGGCTCTCGCCGCTCTGCGCGAGAAGCTCACGGGCAACTGATGCCAGACCGTCTCTGACGGTCACACGAAAGCCGGCCACCGCTCACGCGGTGGCCGGCTTTCGGCCTGTCGGGGGACGTCCTGCTGGGCGGCGCTCAGCCGACGAGGCTCAGCCGATCCCGTCCGGAGCGTGCGGCGCGAGCTGGGTCTCGTAGAGGTCGGCATAGAGCCCGCCCTCCGCGAGCAGCTCGGCGTGGGTGCCGTGAGCAACGATGTGCCCGGCGTCCACGACGAGGATGGCGTCGGCGTCACGCACCGTCGAGAGGCGGTGAGCGATGACCAGCGCGGTCCGGCCTTCGAGAGCGCGGTCGAAGGCCCGCTGGACGGCAGCTTCCGACTCGGAGTCGAGGTGTGCCGTCGCCTCGTCGAGAATGACGACGGCGGGTGCCTTGAGCAGGAGCCGAGCGATGGCGAGGCGTTGGCGTTCGCCACCCGAGAGCCGGTAGCCACGGTCGCCGACGACGGTGTGGATCCCGTCGGGCAGGGACTCGACGAGGTCGAGGACGTGGGCAGCCCGGAGTGCGTCGATGATCTGTGCGTCTGTCGCTCCCGGCCGTGCGTAGCGGAGGTTGCCCGCGATCGTGTCGTGGAACATGTGGGAGTCCTGAGGGACTGTTCCGACGGCGGCGCGGAGCGAGGCCAGGCTCACGTCGCGCAGGTCCTCGCCCGCGATGCGCACGGCGCCTCGCGTCGGGTCGTACATGCGGGTGACGAGGTGCGTGAGGGTGGTCTTGCCTGCGCCCGACGGCCCGACGATCGCAACGGTCTGGCCTGGCTCGACCCGGAACGTCATGTCCGTGAGGGTGTCGGCCTCGGGGTCGTTCGTCAGCGTCGCGACGGACTCGAGCGAGGCGAGCGAGACCTCGGACGCTGTCGGGTACCGGAACGTGACGCCGTCAAGCTCGACCGAGGCGCCGTGGGTCGCGAGCGAGGCGGCGAGATCTCGTGGGTTCTCCGAGTCGCGCACGCTCGGCTCGAGGTCGAGGACCTCGAGCACGCGCTCAAAGCTCACGAGAGCGGTGAGCACGTCGACCTGGACGTTCGACAGCGAGGTGAGCGGCCCGTAGAGGCGTGTGAGGTAGCTCGTGAGGGCGACGAGGACTCCCACCGTGAGGGAGCCTGAGATCGTGGCGAGGCCGCCGGCCGCGTAGACGACGGCGACCGCGACGGCCGCGACGGTGACGAGCGAGACGCGGAAGATCGTGTTGTACATCGCGAGCCGCACACCGATGTCGCGCACCCGTGACGCCTGCTCGCGGTACGTGCGCGACTCGTCGTCGGGCCGGCCGTAGATCTTGGCGAGCTGTGCACCCGCGACGTTGAAGCGTTCCGTCATCGTCTGGGCGGCGTCCGCGTTGAGGGCGTACGACTCGCGGGTGATACGCGCGATGCGCGGGCCGATCCACCGCGCGGGCACGATGAAGGCCGGAAGGAGGGCGAGCGAGACGAGCGTGAGCTGCCACGACATCGTCAACATCGCCGCGAGGACGAAGACGACGGTGAGCACGTTGGAGACGACGTTCTGAAGCGTCGACGTGAAGGCCTGCTGCGCGCCGAGGACGTCGCCGTTGAGTCGTTGCACGAGCGCGCCGGTGCGGGTCCGTGAGAAGAAGGCGAGCGGCATCGACTGGACGTGGTCGAAGACTGCTGACCGGAGGTCGAGGATGAGCCCCTCTCCGATGCTCGAGGAGAGCCAGCGCTGGACGAGGACGAGGGCTCCGGAGAGGAGGGCGACGACGCCTACTCCCGCGGAGAACCAGATGACCAGGTCGCGGCGTCCCGGTGTGATGCCGTCGTCGATGATCGCCCGGTAGAGGAGCGGTGTGAGGGCGCCAAGCGCTGCGTCGACCGCGATGATGCCGAGGAAGATGGCGAGCCGTCCCCGGTAGGGGCGCGCGAACGCGAGGATCCTGCGGAACGTACCCCTGTGCAGCTTGACCCTGCGGACCGAGTCGTCCTGCCGGAACGAGCGGAACTGGCCGCCTCCCATCCCTGGGTGCATCCCTGCCATGACGCCTCCTGTTCGTGCGAGCGCTGTCGGCCCACGTGTCTGACCCTAGTCCCGGGACCTGCCCGCGCCGTGCACGGTGGCGGTTGCCGCCCGGTGCCCGCGGGGGCAGGATGTCGGCATGACACGCATCGGACTCACGGGCGGTATCGCAGCGGGCAAGTCGGTTGTCGCAGCCCGCCTGCGGGAGCACGGCGCCGTCGTCATCGACCACGATGTCATCGCGCGGCGCGTCGTCGAGCCCGGGACCGTGGGGCTCGCAGCGGTCGTCGACCGCTTCGGCGAGGACGTCCTTGACGCCGAGGGCGCGTTGGACCGCGGCGCACTGGGCCACATCGTGTTCAACGATCCTGGGGCGCGCGCCGATCTCGAGTCGATCCTTCACCCTGAGATCGCGCGCGTGGCGGCAGAGGACGAGGCTCGTGCGATGACCGCCGACCATAGCGCGGTCATCGTGCACGACGTCCCGCTTCTCGTCGAGACCGGGCAGGCCGAGGACTTCCATGTGCTCGTCGTTGTCCATGCGCCCGCGGACCTGCGGATCGCGCGGCTCGTCGAGGGCCGCGGGGCCACTCTTCCGGAGGCGCGGCGCCGCCTCGCGGCTCAGGCGTCCGACGAGACGCGGCTCGCCGCGGCCGACGTCGTGCTTGACGGGTCGGGCAGCATCGCGAACTTGCGCGAGCAGGTCGATGCGCTGTGGGAGCGGCTCCGCGCCCAGGCGGTCGACGAGGAGGAGTCCGAGCGCGTCAGCACCGACTGACGAGCATGCGCGGGGCGCCGGCCGACGGGACCGCGTGAGACATCCGACGCGACGCGCGTCGTCGGTCCGCCCTCGGGGAAGCCGAGTCTGGGACCGCGGCCCGAGCCTTCAGTGCCATTGCCACCGAGCGGGAATGTCGGTGCCTCGGCGTACCGTACACGTATGCGCCCCGACACCGACCTCATCAGGACCGCGGCTCCGTTCGAGGTGATCTCTGAGTACACGCCCGCGGGTGACCAGCCCACCGCGATCGCCGAGCTCACCGCGCGCCTGGGGGCAGGTGAGAAGGACATCGTCCTGCTCGGTGCGACCGGAACAGGCAAGAGCGCCACGACGGCGTGGCTCATCGAGCAGGTGCAGCGGCCCACGCTCGTCATGGCGCCCAACAAGACGCTCGCGGCGCAGCTCGCCACGGAGTTCCGGGAGCTCCTGCCCAACAATGCGGTCGAGTATTTCGTGTCGTATTACGACTACTACCAGCCTGAGGCGTACATCGCTCAGACGGACACCTACATCGAGAAGGACTCCGCGATCAATGACGAGGTCGAGCGGCTGCGCCACTCGGCCACGAACAGCCTGCTCACGCGACGCGACGTCGTTGTCGTCGCATCCGTGTCCTGCATCTACGGTCTCGGCACCCCGCAGGAGTATGTCGACCGCATGCAACGGCTCGACATCGGCGACCAGGTCGACCGAGACAGCCTGCTGCGCCGCTTCGTCGAGATGCAGTACACGCGTAACGACCTCGCGTTCACGCGCGGGACCTTCCGGGTACGCGGCGACACCGTCGAGATCATCCCCGTGTATGAGGAGCTCGCGATCCGCATCGAGTTCTTCGGTGACGAGATCGAGGCGCTGCATACCCTGCACCCACTCACGGGCGACATCGTCTCGACCGTGACCTCGATCCACATCTTCCCCGCGACCCACTACGTGGCCGGGCCAGAGCGCATGGAGCGCGCGATCACGGGGATCGAGGCGGAGCTTGAGGCTCGGCTCGCCGACCTCGAAAGGCAGGGAAAGCTGCTCGAGGCGCAGCGACTTCGCATGCGCACGACATATGACGTCGAGATGATGCGACAGGTCGGGAGCTGCTCGGGCATCGAGAACTACTCGCGTCACATCGATGGCCGCGAACCGGGAACGCCTCCTCACACGCTGCTCGACTACTTCCCGGACGACTTCCTCCTCGTCATCGACGAGTCGCACGTCACTGTTCCGCAGATCGGCGCGATGTATGAGGGCGACATGTCGCGCAAGCGCAACCTCGTCGACTTCGGGTTCCGCCTTCCGAGTGCGATGGACAACCGCCCGCTGCGGTGGGAGGAGTTCGTCGAGCGCATCGGGCAGACCGTCTACCTCTCGGCCACGCCGGGGGACTACGAGCTCGGGTTGTCGGACGGCACGGTCGAGCAGATCATCCGGCCGACGGGGCTCATCGACCCCGAAGTGATCGTCAAGCCCACGAAGGGCCAGATCGACGACCTCCTCGAAGAGATCCGGACGCGCGTCGAAAAGCAGGAGCGCGTCCTCGTGACAACCCTGACCAAGAAGATGTCAGAGGACCTCACGGACTACTTCCTCGACAAGGGCGTCCGCGTGCGCTACCTCCACTCGGAGGTCGACACGCTCGCGCGGGTCGAGCTGCTGCGCGACCTGCGGCTCGGCGTCTATGACGTCCTCGTCGGCATCAACCTCCTGCGTGAGGGCCTCGACCTGCCCGAGGTCTCGCTCGTCGCGATCCTCGACGCCGACAAGGAGGGCTTCCTCAGGTCGGCCAAGTCGCTCATCCAGACCATCGGTCGCGCGGCCCGTAACGTCTCCGGACAGGTCCACATGTACGCGGACAAGGTGACGGCCGCGATGCAGACGGCGCTCGACGAGACCGAGCGTCGCCGCGAGAAGCAGATCGCCTACAACACGGAGCGCGGGATCGACCCCCAGCCTCTGCGCAAGAAGATCGCCGACGTGACCGACATGCTCGCACGCGAGGACCTCGACACCGCCGAGCTGCTCGCCGGCGGCTACCGCAAGACACCCGCGGGACGGTCGGGCAGGGCCCCGGCGGGGGAGCGGGCCGTCGTCGCAGCAGCGGGTGATCTCGCAGAGCTCGTGCAAGAGCTGACGGACCAGATGCACGCTGCCGCGGCGGAGCTCCAGTTCGAGCTCGCGGGGCGGCTCCGTGACGAGATCTCAGGGCTCAAGAAGGAGCTGCGCCAGATGCGGGCGGCCACGGAGTGAGGCGCGCCACGCGGGCCACGGGCTGCTTGCTGCCGCGCGCACGGCACATCTCCGGTTAGCATGGGACGGTTGGAGGGGAGTATCCCCATCACGATGGTGTCGTCATCACGGCGGGCTCCGTAGCCTTCCCGGTGCCATCGGTCCGGCCTCGCGTGACGCGACGGGCGGGAGAGACCTCCGGTACACCATGCTCTGTACCGGAGGGAATACTCGGTGCTCGACATTCACTTGTCCGTGTGGCTCATCTCAGCCGCAGCGGTCCTCGGACTCATCATCTTCGACTTCTACGCGCACGTGCGGACGCCGCATGCGCCTACGTTCAAGGAGTCGGCGATCTGGTCGGCGGTCTACATCGCCCTCGCGATCGTCTTCGGCGTCGTCTTCATGATCGCGGTGGGCCCAGCCCACGGCGGCGAGTTCTTCGCCGGGTACATCACCGAGAAGAGCCTGTCGGTCGACAACCTCTTCGTCTTCCTCCTCATCATGACCTCCTTCCGCGTGCCGCGAGAGAACCAGCAGAAGGTTCTGCTCGTCGGCGTGGCGATCGCGCTCATCATGCGCACGATCTTCATCCTGCTCGGCGCCGCGGCGCTCAACGCGTGGTCGTGGGTCTTCTACCTCTTCGGTGCGATTCTCCTGTGGACCGCGTGGAAGCAGGTCCAGCCCGAGTCCGAGCACGAGGACAAGGTCCCCGGCGGCGCGATCGTCGCGCTGTTCAAGAAGATGGTCCCGACCGTCGACGAGTACAACTCCGACAAGCTCACGGTGAAGAAGAACGGCAAGCGCTTCCTCACGCCGATGTTCCTCGTCATGCTGGCGATCGGGTTCACCGACCTGCTCTTCGCGCTCGACTCGATCCCCGCGATCTACGGCCTCACTCAGGAGCCGTACGTCGTCTTCATGGCGAACGCGCTCGCCCTGCTCGGCCTGCGCCAGCTCTACTTCCTCATCGGCGGCCTGCTGGACCGGCTCGTCTACCTGGCCCAGGGCCTCGGCGTCATCCTCGCCTTCATCGGCTTCAAGCTCATCTTCCACGCGATGCACGTCAACGAGCTGTCGTTCGTCAACGGCGGCAAGGCCATCGAGTGGGCACCTGAGATCGGGATCGCGACGTCGCTCTCCGTCATCATCGGGACCCTCGTCATCGTGACGATCGCAAGCCTCTGGAAGACGCGTCGTGACGCAGCCAGGGCGGGCGACGCACCTGACGACCAACCGCACCTGCCCGAGCCCGTCCGCGAGGAGGAGCTCGAGCCGCTCACGACGGAGGCCGGAACGCCCAACAGCGTCGACGGCGAGCGCTCGGGCCAGTAGCCCGGCGCACGCATTGCGGGACGCTCCCGCACAACGGAGGGGCAGCGGCGACGAGCCGCTGCCCCTCCGTCGTCGTTCTCGACGCGCCCTGGGCGCAAGTGACAGGCCTGTGCCCTGGGCGCGAGCGACGACCCTCAGACGAGCGCAGCCCAGGGGCCGATGACGGGCTTCCACTCGGCGACGTCGACCGTCTTGAGCACGCCGGCCGCGGCGAACGGGTCGCCGCCGAGGAGCACGTCGAGCTCGGGTCGACCCTCGACGTTGAGGAGGAGGAGCGCGCGCCCGCCCTCGAGGGGTCCTGAGGCGAGCAAGGTGCCTGCCTCGAGCCGTGAACGCAGGTACGCCCGGTGCTCGGGGCGGACGGCGTCGAGCGTCGCGGTGTCGTCGGTGTACGTGTACTGCACGGAGTAGACGGTCATGGTCCCATCGTGGCAGGACGCGCTGCGGCGCGTCGGGACGGTCCACGCCATGTCGACACGTCGAACACATGTGCGAAGGGGTGCTGGTCTGCACTACGATGACCGGGTGAGTGATCGACTCGTTATCCAGGGCGCCCGTGAGCACAATCTTCGGGGCGTCGACCTTGACCTACCTCGCGACCGCCTCATCGTCTTCACAGGCTTGTCGGGGTCCGGCAAGTCGTCCCTTGCGTTCGACACCATCTTCGCGGAAGGGCAGCGGCGCTACGTCGAGTCGCTGTCCGCATACGCGCGCCAGTTCCTCGGGCAGATGGACAAGCCTGACGTCGACTTCATCGAAGGGCTCTCGCCCGCGGTGTCGATCGACCAGAAGTCGACCAACCGCAACCCGCGCTCGACGGTCGGCACGATCACCGAGGTCTACGACTACCTCCGTCTGCTGTTCGCCCGGGCAGGCACGCAGCACTGCCCCGTCTGCGGCGAGCGGGTCGCCTCGCAGACACCCCAGCAGATCGTCGACCGGCTCCTCGAGCTTCCGGAGGGTACCCGGTATCAGGTCCTCGCCCCCGTAGTGCGCGGGCGCAAGGGGGAGTACGCAGAGCTCTTCAAGGAGCTGCAAACCAAGGGCTTCGCACGCGCGCGCGTCGACAACGAGGTCGTGCAGCTCGCAGATCCGCCGCAGCTTGAGAAGAAGCTCAAGCACTCGATCGAGGTCGTCGTCGACCGCCTCGTCTCGCGCGAGGGTGTCCAGCGTCGCCTCACGGACTCGATCGAGACGGCGCTCGGTCTCGCAGGCGGTCTCGTCGTCGTCGAGCTGGTCGACCTTCCTGAGGACGACCCCGAGCGTGAACGACGGTTCTCCGAGCACAGGGCCTGCCCCAACGATCACGTCCTCACGCTCGACGAGATCGAGCCTCGGACCTTTTCGTTCAATGCGCCGTACGGCGCCTGCCCGGAGTGCACCGGCATCGGGGTCCGCCTGGAGACCGACCCTGAGCTCGTCGTGCCAGACGAGGAGCGCACGCTCCGCGAGGGCGCGGTCGCGCCGTGGTCCCAGACGTCCTCGGAGTACTTCGAACGAGTGCTCACGGCTCTTGCCGAGGAGCTCGGGTTCTCGATGGACGTCCCGTGGCGCGCCCTCCCCGAGCGCGCCCGCGAGGCGATCCTGCACGGACGCAACCACAACGTGCACGTCCGCTACAAGAACCGCTGGGGTCGCGAGCGGCAGTACTCCACAGGCTTCGAAGGGGTCATGACGTTCCTCGAACGTCGGCACTCCGAGACCGAGTCCGAGTGGTCGAAGGAGAAGTACGAGGCCTACATGCGCGAGGTCCCGTGCCCTACGTGCGCGGGCACGCGGCTCAAGCCTGAGGTCCTCGCAGTCAAGGTCGACGGGCGCTCGATCGCCGAGGTGTGCTCGATGTCCTTGCGCGAGGCGCACGCATTCCTTTCGCACCTCGAGCTCGGCCAGCGCGAACGGGTCATCGCGGGGCAGGTCCTCAAGGAGATCGACGCGCGTCTCGGCTTCCTGCTCGACGTCGGTCTCGACTACCTCACCCTCGCCCGGGCCGCCGGCTCGCTCTCGGGTGGTGAGGCCCAGCGCATCCGGCTCGCGACCCAGATCGGCTCCGGTCTCGTCGGCGTGCTCTACGTCCTCGACGAGCCCAGCATCGGACTGCACCAGCGCGACAACCGTCGCCTCATCGAGACCCTCACGCGACTGCGTGACCTCGGCAACACGCTCATCGTCGTCGAGCACGACGAGGACACGATCCGCATGGCGGACTGGATCGTCGACATCGGCCCGGGTGCCGGCGAGCACGGCGGACGGGTCGTTCACTCGGGTGACTATGCGGGCCTGCTCGCTTCACCCGAGTCCGTCACCGGTGCCTACCTCTCTGGCCGACGGAGCATCCCCATGCCCGCGACCCGGCGGCGCACCGACACCGACCGGCAGCTCACGGTCGTCGGCGCGCGCGAGAACAACCTGCGCAACATCGACGTCACTTTCCCCCTCGGTGTGCTCACGGCCGTGACGGGTGTCTCGGGTTCCGGCAAGTCGACGCTCGTCAACGCGATCCTCCACACGGTGCTGGCCAACGAGCTCAACGGCGCGCGTCGCGTCGCCGGCTACCACACGCGAGTCACGGGGCTCGAGCACCTCGACAAGGTCGTCCACGTCGACCAGGCGCCGATCGGCCGCACGCCGCGGTCCAACCCCGCGACCTACACGGGTGTCTGGGACCACGTCCGGAAGCTCTTTGCGCAGACGACCGAGGCCAAGGTCCGCGGCTACGGACCGGGTCGCTTCTCCTTCAACGTCAAGGGCGGGCGCTGCGAGGCGTGCTCGGGCGACGGGACGCTCAAGATCGAGATGAACTTCCTGCCCGACGTCTATGTCCCGTGCGAGGTGTGCGGCGGGTCGCGCTACAACCGGGAGACGCTCGAGGTCCGCTACAAGAACCGCACTGTCGCCGAGGTGCTCGACATGCCTATCGAGGAGGCCGCGGAGTTCTTCGCCGCCGTCCCCGCGATCGCACGCCACCTCACGACCCTCGTCTCGGTCGGTCTCGGCTACGTCCGGCTCGGGCAGCCCGCGACGACGCTCTCGGGTGGCGAGGCGCAGCGCGTCAAGCTCGCCACCGAGCTTCAGCGTCGTTCGACCGGTCGCACGATCTACGTGCTCGACGAGCCGACGACGGGACTCCACTTCGAGGACATCCGTCGACTTCTCGCAGTGCTGCAGTCGCTCGTCGACAAGGGCAACACCGTTCTTGTCATCGAGCACAACCTCGACGTCATCAAGAACGCCGACTGGGTCATCGACATGGGTCCCGAGGGCGGCTCAGGCGGCGGGCTCGTCATCGCCGAGGGCACGCCCGAGGCGATCGCGGGCGCGCCCGAGAGCCACACCGGCCGGTTCCTCGCCGAGGTGCTCGGGGAGGGCGTGCCGCTGGCACCCGTTCCTGCTCCCGCCAAGGCGGCGACCGCAACGAAGGGGACGACGAAGAAGGCCGCAGCGAAGAAGACGCCCGCGAAGAAGACGCCCGCGAAGTCCGCTGCGTCGCGGTCGACGACGCCGCGCGTGGACGCTGGCGCGACACCTTCTGCGTCCGATCCGGGACTCGCGACCGGAACGACGTCGACCACGACGCCCGAGGTCTAGCGCATCGTGGCTGATCCGTCGAGCTACCGACCGCGACCGGGGGAGATCCCGACCGAGCCTGGTGTCTACCGGTTCCGTGACGAGCACGGACGCGTCATCTATGTCGGTAAGGCCAAGAACCTCCGGCAGCGGCTCGCCAACTATTTCCAGCCGCTCCCGTCGCTCCACCCGCGGACGCAGCAGATGGTGACGACGGCCTCGAGCGTGCAGTGGACCGTCGTGCGCACCGAGGTCGAGGCGCTCGCGCTCGAGTACTCGTGGATCAAGGAGTTCGACCCGCGCTTCAACGTCAAGTACCGGGACGACAAGTCCTACCCCTATCTCGCGGTCACGCTCGGTGAGGCGGTACCGCGAGCCCAGGTGCTCCGCGGTGCCAAGCGGCCCGGCACTCGGTACTTCGGGCCGTTCGGCCACGCGTGGGCCATTCGCGAGACACTCGATCTGCTGCTGCGGGTCTTTCCCGTGCGGACGTGCTCGGCCGGTGTCTACCGGCGGGCCGAGCAGTCGGGTCGGCCGTGCTTGCTCGGCTACATCGACAAGTGTGCCGCTCCGTGCGTCGGCCGGATCAGCCAGGCGGACCACCACGAGCTCGCCGAGGACCTCTGCGCCTTCATGGCGGGTGACGCGGCGCGGTTCATCGTCCCGCTCACCGAGGAGATGCACGCTGCCTCCGCCGCGCTCGAGTATGAGCGTGCGGCGCGCCTGCGTGACGACATCGCGGCGCTCGAAAAGGTCGTCGAGCGCAATGCGGTCGTCCTCGACGACGGCACGGACGCTGACATCTTTGCCTTGGCGGGTGACGAGCTCGAGGCTGCGGTCCAAGTGTTCCACGTGCGCGGCGGACGCATCCGCGGTCAGCGCGGGTGGGTGGTCGAGAAGGTCGAGGAGATCAGCGACACAGGGCTCGTCGCGCAGCTGCTCGCGCAGGTCTACGGCGAGGCGGCTGAGGTCGACGACCGCGAGGTGCGACGCGCGGCAGTCCCGCGCGAGGTGCTCGTGCCGGTACTGCCCGACGGAGCCGGCGAGCTCGCTCAGTGGCTCACGGAACTGCGCGGGGCGAAGGTCGAGATCCGGGTTCCGAGGCGGGGGGACAAGGCAACGCTCGCCGAGACGGTCCTCAAGAATGCCGAGCACGCCCTCGTCCTGCACCGCACGCGCCGCACGGGAGACCTCACGACGCGGTCGCAGGCCCTCCGCGAGATCCAGGAGGCGCTCGAGCTCGACTCGGCGCCCCTGCGCATCGAGTGCTTCGACATCTCGACGACCATGGGAACTCACCAGGTGGCGTCCATGGTCGTGTTCGAGGACGGCCTTGCCCGCAAGAGCGAGTACCGCACCTTCGCGATCAAGGGCCCCGACGGCAACGGCGTGCCCGACGATACGGCAGCGATGTACGAGGCGATCACGCGTCGGTTCCGGCGCTACCTCGCCGATCGCGCTCGGATGAGCGAGCCCGAGCTCGCGACGGGGTCGCTCGACGACGACGAGCTCGCCCCCACGGACGAGCACAAGCGCTTCGCCTACCCCCCGAACCTCGTCGTCGTCGACGGCGGGCAACCTCAGGTGGCGGCCGCGCGGCGGGCGCTCGACGACCTCGGCGTCACCGACGTCGCGCTGTGTGGCCTCGCCAAGCGGCTCGAGGAGGTGTGGCTGCCCGACGACAGCTACCCCGTCATCATGGAGCGGACGTCCGAGGGTCTGTACCTCCTGCAGCGGGTCCGCGACGAGGCGCACCGGTTCGCGATCACCGCGCACCGCCGCCGACGGGGACGGGCCATGACGGCGTCCGTCCTCGACGACGTGCCCGGGGTCGGCCCGGCCCGTGCGGCCAAGCTCCTCACGCACTTCGGCTCGGTCAAACGGCTCCGAGCCGCAAGCGTCGAGGAGATCGCGACGGTCCCGGGCATGGGCCCGCGGACCGCAGAAGCCGTCGTCGCAGCGCTCCTCGCGAGCGCACCCGCCCGATCGGCTGAGGCAGCGCCCGTCGAGAGCCCTGGCTCCGGCCCAGCGACAACCGGTGAGGCGGGTTCGTGACGTCGTCGTGATCACCGACTGGCATGCTGGGGGCATGAGCACCGACGGTCACGACACGCCCGCCGACACGACAACCCCGCTGAGCGTCCCCGAGGACGTCCCAGCGCTCGAGGCGTCCGCGCACGCGCCCCGGCTCGAGCAGACCCAGGTCGTCATCATCACGGGGATGTCGGGGGCTGGTCGTTCCCGGGCGGCAGCTGAGCTCGAGGACCTCGGCTGGTACGTCGTCGACAACATGCCGCCGCAGATGCTCCGGCCCCTCATCGAGATGTCCGCGCACGCGGGTGACACGCTCTCGCGCTTCGCCGCCGTCGTCGATGTGCGCGGGCGCCAGTTCTTCGATCATCTCGAGGCCTTCCTCACCGACGTGAAGAAGCTCGACGTCGACTACCGCGTGATGTTCCTCGACGCGTCCGACGAGGTCCTCGTGCGCCGTTACGAGTCTGTGCGGCGGCCCCACCCGGTCCAGGGCGACGGCAGGCTCACCGACGGCATCGCGCAGGAGCGCGAGATGCTGCGCTCCCTGCGCGCGGACGCCGACATCGTCATCGACACGAGCGAGCTCTCCGTCCATGACCTGGGGCGCGAGGTGCGGCAGGCCATTCACGTCGGCGTCGAGCATCAGCTGCGCATTCACATCGTCTCGTTCGGCTTCAAGTACGGACTTCCTCTCGACGCCGACCAGGTGGTCGACATGCGCTTCCTCCCCAATCCGTTCTGGGTGACGGAGCTGCGCTCGCTCACGGGCCGCGACGCGCCCGTGCGCGACTACGTCCTCACCCAGCCGGCCGCCGAGACATTCATCGAACGCTACGTCTCGGCGCTCGAGCCCGTCCTTGCCGGATACCTCGGTGAGGAGAAGACCTACGCGACGATCGCTGTCGGGTGCACGGGTGGCAAGCACCGCTCGGTCGCCGTGTCGGAGGAGATCGGGCGTCGTCTGCGTCAGGCGGGGCACAGGGTGGTGGTGACGGCTCGTGACCTCGGCAAGGAGTGAGGGACGGTCCCGTTCCACGCGCACCCCGCACGGCCCTCGCATCGTCGCCCTGGGTGGCGGGCACGGTCTGTCGGCAAGCCTCGGCGCGCTGCGCCTCATGTCCGAGGAGCTCACGGCGGTCGTCACGGTCGCGGACGATGGCGGCTCGTCGGGCAGGCTGCGGCACGAGCTAGGTGTCCTGCCACCCGGTGACCTGCGCATGGCTCTCGCGGCGCTCTGCGACGAGTCCGAGTGGGGACGCACGTGGCGCGACGTTCTCCAGCACCGGTTCGTCTCTGCGGGCGACCTCGACCGCCACGCGGTGGGCAACCTGCTCATCGCCGCGGTGTGGGACATCCTCGGTGACACGGTTGATGGCCTCGACTGGGTCGGGCGTCTTCTCGGCGCCCGGGGGCGAGTGCTCCCCATGGCGTCGGTGCCGCTCGCGATCGAGGCCGACGTGAGGCGGCCGGACGGCGACCTCGAGCTCGTCTCGGGGCAGTCGCACGTCGCGGTTGCTCCGGGCCGCATCGAACAGGTGCGTCTCGCACCGCCTGACCCGCCCGCGTGCCCCGAGGCCGTTGCTGCTGTGCACGCGGCCGACTGGGTCGTGCTCGGACCGGGCTCCTGGTTCACGTCAGTCATGCCGCACCTGCTCGTGCCGGAGCTCTCCGAAGCGCTCCACACGACGAACGCCCGACGCTGCGTGACCCTCAACCTTGCGGCGGAGGCGGGGGAGACCGAAGGCCTCACCGCGACCGACCACCTCACCGTCCTCCACCAGCATGCGCCCGACCTCCGTGTCGACGTCGTGCTCGCTGACCCGTCGTCGGTCGAGGACGTCGCGCAGCTGACTGCGGTCGCGGGGGCTATGGGTGCCCGCACGGTCATGCGCCAGGTGCGCGTGGGTGACGGCAGCCCTCATCACGACACGCTGCGGCTTGCGGCGGCCTACCGCGACGTGTTCGACGACGTCCTGGGTGATGTGCCGCTGCGTCCCTGAGTCCTGACTCTCTGCCTGCCCCGTTGTCGTGCTCGCGGCACCCGGTCCATGGAGCGTGCGGCAGATGGCAGGATGGGCGCATGGCACTGACCGCACAGGTGAAGGACGAGCTCGCGCGGCTCCGGGTCGACAAGACGACGTGCCGCAAGGCCGAGGTGTCGTCATTGCTCCGGTTCGCGGGCGGGCTCCACATCGTCTCGGGGCGCATCGTCGTCGAGGCTGAGATCGACACGGGGGTCGTGGCCCGGCGCCTCAAGACCTCGATCGCCGAGGTCTACGGCCACCAGAGCGAGGTCGTCGTCATCGCCCCCGGCGGCTTGCGACGGAGTCAGCGCTACGTCGTCCGCGTCGTGCGCGAGGGTGAGTCGCTCGCGCGGCAGGCAGGGCTGCTCGACAACCGGGGTCGCCCGGTGCGCGGGCTGCCTCCCCAGGTCGTTGCTGGCGGCACCGAGGAGTCCGCGGCCGCATGGCGCGGGGCCTTCCTTGCGCACGGCTCGCTCACCGAGCCTGGACGGTCGTCGTCGCTCGAGATCACGTGCCCCGGTCCCGAGGCCGCGCTTGCGCTCGTCGGGGCGGCACGGCGGCTGGGCGTGCAGTCCAAGGCGCGCGAGGTGCGCGGCGTCGACCGGGTCGTCGTGCGCGATGGCGAGGCGATCTCGCAGCTCCTTGTCGCCATGGGCGCTCCCGAGACAGCACGGGTGTGGGACGAGCGGCGCGCGCGACGCGAGGTGCGAGGGACGGCCAACCGTCTCGCGAACTTCGACGATGCGAACCTGCGCCGTTCGGCGCGGGCCGCGGTCGCTGCAGGGGCACGCGTCGAGCGTGCGTTCGAGATCCTGGCCGAGGACCTGCCCGAGCATCTGCGTGAGGCCGGCGAGCTGCGTCTGGCTCACAAGCAGGCGTCGCTCGAGGAGCTGGGCCAGCTTGCGGACCCGCCGCTCACGAAGGACGCCGTGGCCGGTCGGATCCGGCGGCTGCTCGCGACCGCCGACAAGCGGGCTCAGGACCTCGGCATTCCCGACACCGAGGCGGGGCTTGCCCCGGAGCTGCTCGATCCGTGAGGGCACGCGTGTCCGCTCGGACGTTCGTCCCATCGAAGGACCACCGAACGGTATAGGCTAGACCCGTTCGGTGATGCGGTCCGTGTGCCTCGACCACGAGGTGCCTGGTTCGTGTCTCATCGCGTACATCGACGTACGTACAGTTCGTCAACAACCGTGTGCGTCGGTGTCAGCCGACGCGCCCCGAGGAGGGCAACGTGACCATCCGCGTCGGCATTAACGGCTTCGGCCGCATCGGCCGCAACTTTTTCCGCGCCATCATCGAGTCGGGCGCAGACATCGAGATCGTCGGTGTCAACGACCTGACTGACAACCACACCCTGGCGCACCTGCTCAAGTACGACACCGTGCTGGGCCGTTTCCCGCTGTCGGTCGACTACTCCGACGACGCCATCATCGTTGACGGCAAGGCCATCCGTGCCCTTGCTGAGCGCGACCCGAAGAACCTCCCGTGGGGCGAGCTCGGTGCCGACATCGTCATCGAGTCGACCGGCTTCTTCACGGACGCCACGAAGGCCGCTGCGCACATCGAGGCCGGCGCCAAGAAGGTCATCATCTCCGCTCCGGCGAAGAACGAGGACGCGACGTTCGTCGTGGGTGTCAACCACGAGCAGTACGACCCCGCCGCGCACCACATCATCTCGAACGCGTCGTGCACCACGAACTGCCTCGCCCCGATGGCCAAGGCCCTCAACGACGCAGTCGGCATCGAGCGTGGCCTCATGACGACGATCCACGCCTACACGGGTGACCAGAACCTCCAGGACGGCCCCCACAAGGACCTCCGCCGCGCCCGCGCCGCCGCGCAGAACATCGTTCCGACGTCGACCGGTGCAGCCAAGGCTGTTGCGCTCGTCCTCCCGGAGCTCAAGGGCAAGCTCGACGGTTTCGCCATGCGCGTGCCGACGATCACCGGCTCGGCCACGGACCTCACGTTCACCGCTTCGCGCGAGGTCACGGTCGACGAGGTCAACGCCGCGGTCAAGGCCGCTGCTGAGGGCCCGCTCAAGGGTGTTCTCAAGTACGTCGAGGACGACATCGTCTCCTCCGACATCATCACCGACCCGCACACGTCGATCTTCGACTCGAAGCTCACCAAGGTGAGCGGCGACCTCGTCAAGGTCGTGGCGTGGTACGACAACGAGTGGGGCTACTCGAGCTCGCTCGTCTCCCTCACGCAGTACGTGGGCGCGCGTCTCTGACGCTCGCTGCGCACGCGGACGTTCTTGTTGGGCGGCCCTGCGTGCAGTCCGGTACATCTCCATCCAGCACGAATCAGGAGCCCCTGGTGAAGACCATCGCTGACCTCGGCGACCTGCGCGGCAAGCGCGTCCTCGTCCGTTCCGACTTCAACGTGCCGCTCGACGGCACGACCATCACCGACGACGGGCGCATTCGCGCCGCGCTGCCGACTCTCCAGCGTCTCGTCGACGCCGGCGCGAAGGTCGTCGTCACGGCCCACCTCGGTCGCCCCAAGGGTGCACCCGAGGACAAGTACTCGCTCGCGCCCGTCGCCGCCCGCCTGGGTGAGCTTCTTGGCGCGAAGGTGACGCTCGCGTCCGACACTGTCGGCGAGGGCGCGAAGGCAGCCGTCGCCGCCCTCGCCGAGGGCGAGGTCGTTCTCCTCGAGAACATCCGCTTCGACGCTCGCGAGACCTCGAAGGTCGACGCGGAGCGCCAGGCGCTCGCCGCGGACCTTGCTGAGCTCGCGGACGCGTACGTGTCCGACGGCTTCGGCGTCGTGCACCGCAAGCAGGCCTCGGTCTACGACATCGCGCAGGTTCTTCCGGCAACGGTGGGCGAGCTCGTCCTCAAGGAGGTCGACTCCCTCAAGAAGGCGACCGAGGACCCCGCTCGTCCGTACGCGGTCGTGCTCGGCGGCTCGAAGGTCTCCGACAAGCTCGGTGTCATCGCGAACCTCCTCGAGAAGGCGGACCGCCTGCTCATCGGTGGCGGCATGGTCTTCACGTTCCTCGCGGCCCAGGGCCACTCCGTCGGCAAGTCGCTCCTCGAGGCCGACCAGATCGACACCGTCAAGGGCTACCTCGCGACTGCCGCCGAGCGCGGCGTCGAGATCGTCCTCCCCGTTGACATCATCGCGGCCGACGGCTTCGCCGCCGACGCCCCGCACGACGTCGTCGCGGCTGATGCGATCCCGGACGAGCGCATGGGCCTCGACATCGGCCCCGAGTCGCAGAAGCTCTTCGCCTCGAAGCTCGCTGACGCGAAGACGATCGTCTGGAACGGCCCCATGGGCGTGTTCGAGTTCGACGCATTCGCCGGAGGCACGCGTGCCGTCGCCCAGGCGATGGTCGACGCGACCGCGACGGGCGCGTTCTCGATCGTCGGCGGCGGCGACTCTGCCGCGGCCGTCCGCATCCTCGGCTTCGACGAGGCCGGTTTCTCCCACATCTCGACCGGTGGTGGCGCGAGCCTCGAGTTCCTCGAGGGCAAGTCACTTCCCGGTATCGCCGTTCTCGACGCCTGACCACAAGGAGACACATCGTGGCTACCCGTACCCCGCTCATCGCGGGCAACTGGAAGATGAACAAGGACCACCTCGAGGGAATCGACCTGGTCCAGAAGCTCGACTGGCACCTCAAGGACGGTAAGCACGACTTCGCCGCAGCCGAGGTCACCGTGCTCGTCCCGTTCACGGACCTGCGCTCTGTCCAGACCTTCGTCGACGCTGAGAAGTCGGGCCTCACGTATGGCGCCCAGGACGTCTCCGCGCACGTCTCGGGCGCCTACACGGGCGAGATCTCGCCCGTGTTCCTCGCTCGCCTCGGCGTGACGTACGTGGCGATCGGGCACTCCGAGCGTCGTCAGTTCCACGGCGAGGACGACGCCCTCGTCAACGCCAAGACGAAGAACGCGCTCGCGCACGGCCTCGTGCCGATCGTGTGCGTCGGTGAGGGCCTCGACGTCCGCAAGGCCGGCGAGCAGGTGTCCTACACGCTCGCACAGGTCGATGGCGCGTTCGCCGGGCTCTCGGCCGAGGACGCCGCGAAGGTCGTCGTCGCGTACGAGCCCGTGTGGGCCATCGGCACGGGCGAGGTTGCGACCCCGGCTGACGCCCAGGAGGTCAACGGCGCGATCCGTGCTCGTCTCGCCGAGCTGTACTCGGCCGAGGTCGCTGACGCTGTCCGCGTCCTCTACGGCGGTTCGGTAAAGTCGAGCTCGATCGTCGAGCTCATGGCTGAGAAGGACGTCGACGGCGCGCTCGTCGGAGGCGCCTCGCTCGACCCCGAAGAGTTCGCGAAGATCGCACGCTTCCAGCAGCTCTGAGCTGTGGCCCAAGGACGCCAGCGTCCCGCCCTGCGGCGGGGCGTTGGCGTCCTTGGGACCCGCTGGCCTACTCTTGTCCTCGGTGGCAGACGTCACCGGACTGCCGCATCGATGAACAGGAACATCCCGCTCGTGGACACTCTCAAGATCATTCTCCAGGTTCTCCTGGTCATCACGAGCCTCGCGAACGTCATGCTCGTCCTCATGCACAAGGGCAAGGGCGGCGGACTCTCCGACATGTTCGGTGGCGGGATGTCAGCGAACGTCGGCAGCTCCGGGGTTGCTGAGCGCAACCTCAACCGCCTCACGGTCGGGTTCGTCGTCGTCTGGGTTCTGACGATCGTCGCGCTCGGCCTGCTGGCCACGATCTGATCCGAGCCGTCCACTGGGGCGGCGGGCAGCACCACGACGACAGGGGAGTCACACGTGGCAAGTGGAAGTGCGATTCGCGGATCGCGCGTCGGCGCAGGGCCGATGGGCGAAGCCGAACGGGGAGATTTCGCTGATCGACGGACCGTGACGTACTGGTGTGCCAACGGGCACCAGACGCGCGCGACGTTCGCCGTCACCCCGACCTCCGAGGCACCTGCGCAGTGGGACTGCCCGAAGTGCGGGTTCCCCGCGGGTCTCGATGCTGACGCGCCCCCGGCGCCTGTGCGGCACGAGCCCTATAAGACGCATCTGGCGTACGTGAAGGAACGGCGGAGCGACGAGGACGGTAGCGCCCTTCTCGACGAGGCGCTTGCCGCTCTGCGCGCACGTCGCGGCCGCTAGAGCTTTCGCACACGACGAAGGCCGGTTCCCTCTTGCGAGAGGGAACCGGCCTTCGTCGTCGGGAGGGAGCCGCGGTGCGCGCTCGACGTGGGCGCCTATGCGCCCGCAGCGGCTCCGGGGGCGAGGCCGACGCCGGAGGCAGCGGCCGCGGCGTCGATGAGCCAGAGGGTGCGCTCGGTCCCGTGGACGTGCGCCGCGGACGAGACCGGGTCGTTCGCAAGGCTCGCCGCGACGGCGTCGGCCTTCTCCGCGCCCGCGGCCACGACCCACACCTCACGCGCCCGGTTGATCGCGTCGAACGTGAGCGAGACTCGCAGGGGCGGGGGCTTGGGGGAGTCGTGGACTCCGACCGTGGCGACGCCCGCGGTGTCGCGTGCCGGGTGGCCCGGGAAGAGCGAGGCCACGTGCATGTCGGGTCCCATGCCGAGCAGCACGACGTCGAACTCGGGCGTCGAGGCTCCCGCAGGGGCGAAGCGCGCGAGCTCGGCGGCATGCTCGGACGCGGCCTCGTCAGGCCCGAACGCGGGCGCGTCGCCTCGTGCGGCGGGCATCTCGTGGATGTTCGCCTCGGGAAGCGGGAGGGCGTCGAGGAGCGCCTCCCGTGCCTGACGTGCGTTCCGGTCGCCGTCGAACGCGTCGACGAAGCGTTCGTCGCCCCACCAGACGTGCACGCCCGCCCAGTCGACCAGGTCGCGCACGGGGTTGGCTGCGGCCTCGGCGAGCAGCTGGATGCCGACGGTGCCGCCCGTGAGAACGACGTGAACGGGGCTGCGGACGGCTTGCGCGTCAACGATGTGCAGGAGCAGCCGCGCTCCCGTCGTCATGGCGAGCGCTCGCGCATCGGGGTGCACCACGACGGTGCGTGTGGCGGTCATCGCGCCACCCGTGCCAGACCCCGCGTGAGAACCTCGCCGTACATCTCGTCCTCGTCGAGGCGGCGCAGCTCTTCTGCGATGCACTCGTGCAGCTGACGGACGGGCAGCGCGATGCGGTGATCGGGCTGGTCGGGCTGAGAGAGCACCGCGACCTTGCCCGAGGGGCGGGCGAGCGTGACGTCACCCGAGGGTCGCGTGAGCGTCACTGACGTGACCGCCTGGGCGCCCGGGGTCCGCACGACGTCAACCTCGCAGTCGAGCTCCTCGCCCAGCCAGGCGCCGAGCAGGTCGAGCGAGCTGTGGTCGTCCTGGCCCGCGACCGTGACTCGCGTGACGGGCTCGAAGGGTGGCTGATCGAGCGTCGAGGCGAGAAGGCCGCGCCAGATCGTCGTGCGAGTCCACGCGAGGTCCGTGTCGCCCGCACGGTAGCTCTCGGCGAGCGCTCGGATGGCCGTGCGCGGGTCGGCTGACCGGTAGGAGTCGGTGATGCGACGGTGGGCCATCGCGCCGATGACGTCCGCGCCCGGGTTGGCTGGGGCCTCACGGGGCCACCACGCGACGATCGGCGCATCCGGCAGCAGGAGCGGCATGACGAGCGTGTCCGCGTGCGCGAACGCCTCTGGGGGCGCGGTGAGGATGATGACCTCGCTCGCACCCGCGTCGCCGCCGATGCGGATCTCTGCGTCGACACCGTGGTTGGTCTGGCCCGTCGCGAGCACGATGATGCGGCACGGGTGCTCGCGGGAGGCGACGTTCGCGGCGTCGATCGCCTCGGTCGTGGAGTTCGTGTCCGTGACGATGACGAGCGTGAGGACACGACCGAGCGCGACGGCTCCGCCTTCCTGACGCAGCTTGATGAGCTTCTTGGCGACGGCGGTCGTCGTCGTCGCCGGCAGGTCGATGATCACGCGGTGCGCTCCTCGGTCGGGGCGCACCCGGCGCCCGGGGTCATGGGGGTGATCACGAGGGTCATGGACGCCTCCAGACGCGCCCGTCGCGGGCGAGCATCTCGTCGGCCGAGGCGGGGCCCCACGTGCCCGAACGGTAGGCCTCGGGGCTGCCCTCTGCGGCCCAGCGCGCCGTGATGGGGTCGAGGATCCGCCAGGACAACTCGACCTCCTCGTGCCGGGGGAACAGCGGCGGCTCGCCGAGCAGAACCGAGAGGATGAGGCGCTCGTACGCCTCGGGGGAGGACTGCGTGAAGGCGTGGCCGTAGCCGAAGTCCATCGTCACGTCGCGCACCTCCATCGCGGTTCCGGGGACCTTGGCTCCGAAGCGGATCGTCACGCCCTCGTCGGGCTGGACGCGGATGACGATCGCGTTGTTGCCGAGGTCGCTCGTCTCGCTCGAGTCGAAGGGCAGGTGCGGGGCCGCCTTGAAGACCACGGCGATCTCGGTGACGCGTCGTCCCAGCCGCTTGCCGGCACGAAGATAGAAGGGCACACCAGCCCAGCGACGGTTGTCGATGTCGACGCGGATCGCCGCGTACGTCTCCGTCGTCGAGGCCGGGTCGGTTCCGTCCTCGTCGAGGTAGCCCTTGACCTCCTCGCCCGCCTGCGAGCCGGCCGCGTACTGACCACGTGCGGTGTGCGCGTCGAGGTCCTCGGGCACCCGGCACGCCGAGAGCACCTTGATCTTCTCGGCGACGAGGTCGTCCGCGGCGAACGACGCGGGCTCTTCCATCGCGGTGAGCGCGAGCAGCTGGAGCAGGTGGTTCTGGATGACGTCGCGTGCAGCGCCGATGCCGTCGTAGTAGCCGGCGCGGCCGCCGATGCCGATGTCCTCGGCCATCGTGATCTGGACGTGGTCGACGTAGTGGTTGTTCCAGATGGGCTCGTACATCTGGTTGGCGAAGCGCAGGGCGAGGAGGTTGAGAACCGTCTCCTTGCCGAGGTAGTGGTCGATGCGGAACACCGACGACTGGTCGAAGACCTCGGAGACCACCTCGTTGAGCTCACGAGCCGACGTGAGGTCGTGGCCGAACGGCTTCTCGATGACGACGCGCCGCCACGGCTTGATCTCCTCGCTCGTGTCCTGCGACCGCGAGAGACCGGACTTGGCAAGCTGGCGACACACGGTCGGGAAGGCGCTCGGCGGCACCGAGAGGTAGAACGCGTGGTTGCCGCGGGTCCCTCGCTCGACGTCGAGCTCGCTCACCGTGCGTGCGAGCTCCTCGAACGCAGACTCGTCGTCGAAGGATCCCTGGACGAAGCGGATGCCCTCGGCGAGCTGCTGCCACGCCTCTTCGCGGAACGGCGTGCGTGCGTACTGCTTGACGGCGTCGTGGACGACCTGCGTGAAGTCCTGGTCGTCCCAGTCGCGGCGGGCGAAGCCCGTGAGAGCGAAGCCGGGCGGAAGGAGGCCGCGGTTCGAGAGGTCGTACACGGCAGGCATGAGCTTCTTGCGGGCAAGGTCGCCCGTGACGCCGAAGATGACGAGGCTGCACGGACCAGCGATGTGAGGCAGGCGCAGGTCGCGGCTGTCGCGCAGCGGGTTGTGCTCGGCGGTGACCTCGGTCGGGCTCACTGGGGGTCCTCCTGGGATGGTGCGGTACGGGAGAGCTGAGCCGCGACGGTCTCGAGCAGGTCGTCCCAGCTCGCGACGAACTTGGCGACGCCCTCGGCCTCGAGGGTGGCGGTGACGTGGTCGAGGTCGATCCCGATCTCACGCAGGAGCGCGAGGCGATCGAGAGCGTCGCCGATGGCTGGGGTGATCGTGTCGGTCGTGCCGCTCGCGGTCGTGCCGTGGTCGGCGACCGCGTCGAGCGTTGCGCGCGGCATCGTGTTGACGGTTCCCTCGGCGACGAGCGCGTCGACATAGAGAGTGTCGGGCAGCGCGGGGTCCTTGACGCCCGTCGAGGCCCACAGCGGCCGCTGCGGGTGCGCGCCTGAGGCTGCGAGCGCGGTCCACCGCTCGGACGCGAGCGTGTCGAGGTGCACCTGGTAGGCATGACGCGCATTGGCGAGCGCGATCGTGCCGCGCAGGCCTGCGGCGCGCGGGTCGTCGCTCGCGTCGAGCAGCGGGTCGACCGCGGAGTCGACGCGGGAGACGAAGAAGGACGCGACCGAGCGGATCTCGGCGAGATCGTGACCTGCCTCGCGGGCCTTCTCGAGTCCCGTGAGGTACGCATCGATGACGGCGCGGTAGCGCTCGATCGAGAAGATCAGGGTGACGTTGACGGAGATGCCGGCCGCGATGGTTGCCTCGATGGCAGCGAGGCCTTCGACCGTCGCCGGGATCTTGACGAGCAGGCCGCGCCGGTCGACGGTTGCGGAGAGCTCGGCGGCCTGGGCGATCGTCTGGGCGGTGTCGCGTGCAAGACGCGGGTCGACCTCGATCGAGACGCGCCCGTCGCGGCCGCCCGTGCTCTCGAGCACGGGCGCGAAGACGTCGAGAGCAGAGCGCACGTCGTCGGTCGTGAGCTTGGTGATCGCGGCCTCGGCGCCCGTGCCTGCGGCCGCGAGCGTCGCGAGGTCGGCCGCGTAGGCCTCGGACCCGGAGATCGCGCCGGCGAAGATCGTGGGGTTGGTCGTCACACCGACGACGGAGCGTTCGCTCACGAGGTCGGCGAGGCCGCCGCTGGTGAGGAGTGGGCGCGAGAGGTCATCGAGCCAGATGGCGACGCCGGACGCGGACAAGTGGTGGAGAGGGGATGCGCTCATGGCTGCTCCTCGAAAGTTGCGACGTGTACCCGACGTCGCGGGTCGGCCTGGGCGCAGCGGCCGGGTCTGCGTGGCACGCTCCGCGTCGCGGAGGTGCTGAGACCCGGTGCGCGACCGTGGGGGTCGCGCACCGGGCTGGGGTGGTGCAGGTGTCAGCGCGTGGCTGCCGCGATCGACTCGCGTGCCTTGGCGACGACGTTCTCCGCGGTGAAGCCGAACTCCTCGAAGAGCTTCTCGGCGGAGGCCGAGGCCCCGTAGTGCTCGAGCGAGACCGCGCGCCCGGCATCGCCGAGGTAGCGGTACCAGCTGAGGGCGATGCCGGCCTCGACCGAGACGCGGGCGCGCACGGCAGCGGGGAGAACCGACTCGCGGTACGCCTCGTCCTGCTCGTCGAACCACTCGAGGCAGGGTGCCGAGACGACACGCGTCGGCGTGCCCTCGGCTTCGAGAATCTCGCGAGCGGCGACGGCGAGGTGAACCTCGGAGCCGGTTGCGAGAAGCACGACCTCGGGTGCGCCCCCCGTCGCGTCGCGGAGCGTGTACGCGCCTCGTGCGAGCCCGTCGGCCGGAGCGAAGCCGTCGGTCCCGCGGGGGAACGTCGGGACGTTCTGGCGCGTGAGGATGAGGCCGACCGGCCCGTTGTCACGCTCGAGGATCGCCTGCCATGCGGCAGCGGTCTCGTTGGCGTCCGCGGGGCGGACGATCGAGAGGCCCGGGATGGCGCGGGTTGCGGCAAGGTGCTCGACGGGCTGGTGCGTCGGGCCGTCCTCGCCGAGACCGATCGAGTCGTGCGTCCACACGTACGTGGGGGAGCACTGCGCCATCGTTCCCATGAGGGACGCCAGGCGCACCGCGCCACGCATGTAGTCGGAGAACTGGAAGAACGTTCCGCCGTAGGGACGCGTGAGGCCGTAGAGGGAGATGCCCGCGAGGATCGCACCCATGCCGTGCTCACGGATGCCGAAGTGCAGCGTGCGCCCGTAGGAGTCGCCCGCGAACTCGTGGCTCGAGCGGTGGGCCGGGAGGAACGACGACTCGCCAGACATCGTCGTGTTGTTCGAGCCCGCGAGGTCGGCCGAGCCGCCCCAGAGCTCGGGCAGCACGCCAGCGAGCGCGGTGAGAACCTTGCCCGATGCGGCGCGGGTCGCGACGCTCGTGCCGGCCTCGAAGACCGGGAGCGACGTGGCCCAGTCCTCAGGGAGCACGCGTGAGGACAGGCGGTCGAGAAGGGCCGCGCGGTCGGGGTTGGCAGCGCGCCACTCGGCGAGCTGCGCGTCCCAGGCAGCGTGGTCCTCGGCTCCGCGCGCGCGCAGGGCGCGCGAGTGCTCGATGACCTCGGCCTCGACGTCGAAGGCACGCTCGGTCGGGAAGCCCAGGAGCTCCTTGAGCGAGGCGATCTCGGCCGTGCCGAGCTTTGAACCGTGCGAGGCGTGGTCGCCCTGCTTGGTCGGAGACGGCCACGCGATGATCGTGCGCAGACGGATGAACGACGGGCGCGTCGTCTCGGCAACCGCGGCAGCGATCGCAGCATTGAGCGCGTCGACGTCCTCGCGGTACTCGCCTCCGGCGGTCCAGTCGACGTCCTGCACGTGCCAGCCGTAGGCCTCGTAGCGCGCTGCGACGTCCTCGGTGAACGCGATCGACGTGTCGCCCTCGATCGAGATCCGGTTGTCGTCCCAGACGACGACGAGGTTGCCGAGCTCCTGCGTGCCCGCGATCGAGCTCGCCTCGCTCGTCACACCCTCCTGGAGGTCGCCGTCCGAGGCGATGACGAAGACGCGCTGGTCGAAGAGGCTCTCACCCGGGGCAGCCTCGGGGTCGAGGAGACCCCGGACGCGGCGCTGGGCCATGGCCATGCCGACCGCGGACGCGAGGCCCTGGCCGAGCGGCCCGGTCGTGATCTCGACGCCCTTCGTGTGGCCGACCTCGGGGTGGCCCGGCGTGAGGGAGCCCCACGTGCGGAGCGACTCGAGGTCCTCGATCTCGAGGCCGAAGCCGCCGAGGTAGAGCTGGATGTACTGCGTGAGGCTCGAGTGACCGGCCGAGAGCACGAAGCGGTCGCGGCCGAGCCAGGTCGTGTCTGCGGGGTCGTGACGCAGCCAGTTCTGGTAGAGCAGATAGGCGACCGGGGCGAGCGAGATGGCGGTGCCGGGGTGCCCGTTGCCGACCTTCTCGACCGCGTCGGCGGCGAGGACGCGCGCCGTGTCGACGGCGCGTCGGTCAAGGTCGTTCCACGCGAAGGGGTGGGCGGGGGTGAACGCGTTCACCGGACCTCTTTCCTGTGGCACGCGTGAGCGCGCCACATCATCGTGACGGTGGTGGTCTTGGGCTCGACGTGTCCAGCCTAGTTCCCTCGAGCGCGTCGGGCGGTCGATGATCCGTACCGTGGGCACCTGCGTCGTGCCGGGCGGACGCCCACGGGGCGCGGTTGCCGCGCTGTGGCGCATCTGACGTGGGTGGGCACCACCCAGCGAGGCTGCTCGGGACTAGCATGGGGGCCACCACCGACACCGGGACCATCGGCCCCGCGATCCCGCGACTGCCCCTCGGTGTGGACGACGACGAACGGACTCGATCCCGCGTGCACTCCCCGACCCCGGCCACCACCGCCGTTCCTGCGACGTCGCAGGGGACCTGGCGCGGAACGGTCGGCGCGTACGTCGCACTGACGAAGCCGCGGATCATCGAGCTCCTCCTCGTCACGACGATCCCGACGCTCTTCTTGGCGCAGCGCGGTGTCCCGGACCTGCTGCTCGCGTTCAACACCCTCTTCGGCGGAACGCTCGCTGCTGCGAGCGCGAACGTCTACAACTGCATCATCGACCGCGACATCGACGCGGTCATGACGCGGACGAAGAAGCGTCCGCTCGTCACCGGTCAGGCATCGGTCCTGGGTGCTCAGATCTTCGCTGCCGCCCTCGGGATCCTCTCGTTCGTGTGGCTCGCGGCGTTCGTCAACCTGCTCTCGGCGGCGCTCGGCCTCGGGGCGATCCTGCTCTACGTCGTCTTCTACACGCTCATCCTCAAGCGGCGCACGTCCCAGAACATCGTCTGGGGCGGGGTCGCGGGCTGCATGCCCGTCCTCATCGGATGGTCAGCGGTGACGAACAGCCTCAGCTGGGCGCCGTTCCTGCTCTTCGGCGTCGTGTTCTTCTGGACGCCGCCGCACTACTGGCCGCTGTCGATGAAGTTCCGCAAGGACTACGCGAACGCGGGGGTTCCCATGCTTCCCGTCGTCGCGAGCGATCGTCGCGTCGCGACGGAGATGGTCCTCTACACGCTCGCGATGATCGCCTGCTCGGTCGCGCTGTGGCCCGTGGGCGGGCTCTCGTTCGTCTACGGCATCTCGTCGATCGTGCTGGGTGCGTGGTTCCTTCTCGAGTGCGTGATGCTGCTGCGCCGTCTCAACGACCCGAACCTCGGCAAGCCACGCGCCATGCGTGTCTTCCACGCGTCGATCACGTACCTCACCCTGATCTCGGTGGCGATCGTCGCCGACGTCCTCCTGCCTTTCTGACGTGCACGCGGACGGTGCCGCGTAGCCTGGGACGATGCACAGTGCGCACGGCTCCGATGCGACGCCCGAGGGCGTTGACGTCCCGCGTGGCCTTGCTGGGCCGCTCGCTGGCTACCTGGCGCACCTCCGGGTCGAGCGTGGCCTGACGGCCAACACGCTGGGCGCCTACGGGCGCGACCTCGAGCGCTTCGCCGCGCACGTCGCGAGCCAGGGCGTGTCCGGTCCCGCCGAGCTCACCCGCGAGGTGGTCGAGGGCTACGTCGAGGTGGTCCGGACCGGAGCCGATGGTCGTGCGCCGCTGGCCGCGTCGTCGACGGCTCGGGCCGTCGCCTCGGTGCGCGGGTGGATGCGCTTCTGCGAGGCCGAGGGGCTCATGGCGACTGATCCGGCGTCGGGTCTCACACCCCCCGCCCGGCCGCGCCGGCTCCCGCGCGCGATCCCCGTCGACGACGTGCTCGCGATCCTCGAGGCCGCGGGCGCCGGGGAGGGCGAGCGGCCGCTGCGTGACCGCGCGCTGCTCGAGTTTCTGTATGCGACCGGTGCGCGCATCTCGGAGGCCGTCGGCCTCGATCTCGACGACATCGACCTCGACGACCGCGGCTCGTCGGTCCGGCTCTTCGGCAAGGGGCGCAAGGAGCGGGTCGTTCCGCTGGGTTCTTACGCACGGGACGCGATCGAGGCCTACCTCGTGCGTTCCCGCCCGCTGTTCGCAGATCGTGGCGAGGGGACGCCCGCGCTCTTCCTCAACGCGCGGGGCAAGCGCCTCTCACGGCAGAGCGCGTGGACCGTGCTTCGCGAGGCGACGGAGCGCGCGGGTCTCGCACAGGCCCATGAGATCTCGCCGCACACCCTGCGGCACTCGTTCGCGACGCACGTGCTGCAGGGCGGTGCCGACGTCCGCGTCGTCCAGGAGCTGCTCGGACATGCCTCGGTGACGACGACGCAGGTCTATACGCTCGTCACGCCCGACGCTCTTCGCGAGATGTACCTCACGTCGCATCCGCGCGCGCTCGCCTAGGCGGCGGCCAGATCACGTGAGCCGATGGCGCAGCGGGCCGCGTGGCACCGTTCTTGGTGGCCATCACTGCGTTACCGTGGTCCCGTGAGCAGCCAGGAACCCGCGACCAGCACGACGACGACCGACGCGACGGACGCCGTCGGACGGCCCATGCCACGGTTCCCCGAGCCTGCGGTGCTCTTCGGTCACGGCCCTGCGCGCATCATCGCGATGTGCAATCAGAAGGGTGGCGTCGGCAAGACGACGACGACCATCAATCTCGGTGCGTCCCTCGCAGAGCTGGGCCGCCGGGTCCTCGTCGTCGATTTCGACCCGCAGGGGGCCGCCTCGGTGGGCCTGGGCGTCAACGCGAACGAGCTCGACCGCACGATCTACAACCTCCTCATGGAGCGGTCGGCGGACATCACGGAGATCATCCGGACGACGTCCGTCCCCGACCTCGACGTGCTCCCCGCGAACATCGATCTCTCAGCAGCCGAGGTCCAGCTCGTCGGTGAGGTGGCGCGCGAGTCTGTCCTCTCGCGCGTGCTGCGGCCCGTGCTGGACGACTACGACGTCATCCTCGTGGACTGCCAGCCGTCCCTCGGGCTGCTCACCGTCAACGCCCTCACGGCCGCTCACGGTGTGCTCATCCCGCTCGAGTGCGAGTTCTTCGCGTTGCGTGGTGTGGCGCTTCTCATCGAGACGATCGAGAAGGTCCGGGACCGCCTCAACCCGCGTCTCGAGGTCGACGGCATCGTCGCGACGATGTTCGACGCGCGCACGCTCCACGCGCGCGAGGTCATCGAGCGCGTCCACGAAGCGTTCGGCGACGACCTCCTGCACACGGTGATCTCGCGGACGGTGAAGTTCCCCGACGCGTCGGTCGCGGCGGAGCCCATCACGACGTATGCGCCCTCGCACGCGGGTGCGCACGCCTACCGGCAGCTGGCGCGCGAGCTCATCGCGCGCGGCGACGCCGCCTGAGTCGCGTGACGCCCCACGCGGTGGCGGGCGGCGCAGACGCGACGCTCACGGGTGAGGGAGCACCGGCGATCGGGCTGCCTGAAGGTGGCGATCAGGGCGATGGTGCCTTCCACGTCCGTCTCGACAACTTCGAGGGGCCGTTCGATCTCCTGCTGTCGCTCATCTCGAAGCACCGCCTCGACATCACCGAGGTCGCGCTCGCACGCGTGACGGACGAGTTCATCGCGTATATCCGCGCTCAGGATGCCGCGGTCCGTGCCTCCGAGATCGAGGGACGTACCGTTCGCGGCTGGGACCTGTCGACCGCGTCGGAGTTCCTCGTCGTCGCAGCGACGCTGCTCGACCTCAAGGCCGCGCGGCTCCTGCCGGCGGGGGAGGTCGACGATGCCGAAGATCTCGACCTGCTCGAGGCCCGGGATCTCCTGTTCGCTCGCCTGCTGCAGTACCGCGCGTACAAGGACGTGTCGCGGACCTTTGCCGAGCGGCTGGCGCGCGAGGCGCTGAGCGTCCCGCGCGCCGTCGGGCTCGAACCCGTGCACGCAGCGCTGCTGCCCGACCTGGTCTGGACGCTCGGACCCGAGGATCTTGCTCTCCTCGCCGCGCGAGCGCTCACGCCCAAGGCGCCCGCCGTGGGCGTCGACACCTCGCACCTGCACGGCTCAGTCGTGTCGGTGCGCGACCAGGCTGCCGCGCTTGTCGAGCGGTTGCGTCGGGCGGGAACAGTCTCGTTCCGGACGCTCACGCATGACGCGGAGAGCACGCTCGTCGTCGTCGTGCGGTTTCTCGCCTTGCTCGAGCTGTTCCGGGACGGTGCTGTCGCGCTCGACCAGGCGGGTGCGCTGGGCGAGCTCACGGCGCGCTGGCTCGGGGGGAGGGACGAGCGTGCGGCCGAGGAGGCCGTCGCCTCGATCGCCTTCGACGAGTGGGATGGCGTGTCCGCACCTGGCATCGACCCGTCTGGCGCGGCTGTCGTCGTCCTCGCTGAAGGAGCGCCCACGTGACCATGCCCCCGCAGCCTGAGACCGCTCCGGCCGCCGAGGACGACGCGGAACTCGGCCCCGCGGTCGACGTCCGCACCCTCCCGGGAGGGCCGCGTGCGGCACTCGAGGCTGTGCTCATGGTCGTCGAGACGCCGGTGAGCACAGTGAGGCTCGCCACTGCGACGGGACTGCCGGTCGCCGAGGTGGCGAGCCTGCTCGAGGCCCTCGTGGCCGAGTACGGCGACCCTGCCGCCCCACGGGGTTTCGTCCTGCGCGAGGTCGCGGGAGGCTGGCGACTGTTCTCTTCGCCCGTGTTTGCCGACGTCGTGGGTCGCTTCGTGCTCGAGGGTCAGTCGGCGCGCCTCAGCCAGGCTGCGCTCGAGACTCTGGCGATCGTGGCGTACCGGCAACCTGTCACTCGTGGCCAGGTCTCGGCGGTGCGTGGTGTGAACGTTGACGGCGTCATGCGTACCCTGGTAGCGCGAGGTCTCGTCGACGACGTCGGCACGGACCCCACGACGGGCGCTCATCTGTATGGGACGACCGGCTCCTTTTTGGAGCGTATGGGACTTACCTCGCTCGAGGATCTTTCGCCGCTCGCGCCCTTCTTGCCGGACCTTGATGGTCTCGACGAAGTGTGGGGCAGTGGCGCAGCGGCACACCAGGTCGGCAACGGGTCGACCATCCAGAACGAGGAGCAGCAGTGAGCAGCAGCAGCACGGGTCGCGGCGGACGCGGCAACACCGGCGGTGCCGGGGGTGGCCGCGGAGCAGGTCGCGGCCAGGGCGGCGGCCAGGCAGGGCGCGGAGGCGCGTCGGACGGTCGCGGAGGCGGCCGCGGCGGTGCGTCGGGCGGCGGACCCCAGGGCGGTCGCGGAGGCCAGCCCGCGGGACGCGGCGGAGCGCCTGCCGGGCGCGGCGGTGCACCTGCGGGACGTGGCGGTGCGCCCGCCGGGCGCGGCGGGGCGCCTGCCGGGCGTGGCGGTCGGCCGGGGGAGCGGACCGGGCAACAGGGCGGACGCCCGGGTCGTCCGAGCTCTCCGGCACGCGGCCAGCGCAACGCGGCTCCCGTCGGCGAGCGCAGGGCGCCGGTCGAACGGGTGCGTCCCGCACCCGTGAGCGACGTGCACGTCGCTGACGGCATCCGCCTCCAGAAGGTCCTCGCGGACGCCGGCCTCGGCTCGCGACGCGCGTGCGAACGCCTCATCGAAGACGGCCGCGTCGAGGTCGACGGCCAGATCGTCCTCGAGCTCGGGGTGCGCATCGACCCTGCCCACCAGTCCGTGCACGTCGACGGACTGCGGCTGGAGCTCGACACCGAGAAGGTGACGATCGTCTTCAACAAGCCCAAGCACGTCGTCTCCTCGATGGACGACCCCGAGGGGCGTCGCAGCCTTGCGGAGTTCTTCGGCAACCGGTCCGAACGGCTCTTCCACGTCGGTCGTCTCGACTACGACTCCGAAGGGCTCCTGCTCCTCACGAACGACGGCGAGCTCGCCAACCGCCTCACGCATCCGCGCTACGGCGTCGACAAGACGTACGTCGTCGAGGTTCAGGGGCGGATCACCCCCAAGATCGGGGAGTCCCTCGTCCACGGGGTCGACCTCGAAGACGGCTTCGCCCGTTTCGATCGTTTCCAGGTGCTCGACTCGACACCTCAGGCAAGCCTCGTCGAGGTCGTTCTGCACGAGGGGCGCAACCGCATCGTGCGCCGCATGCTCGACGTGGCCGGGTTCCCCGTCACGCGCCTCGTGCGCACCCAGATGGGCCCGATCCGTCTGGGCGACCTGCCGCCGGGGCGTCACCGCATCCTCGGTCAGGTCGAGCTCGGCACCCTCATGAAGGCCGTCGGGCTCTGACCCGTCCTGCGCCGCCCACCGCATCGCCTGGCGAGCCGCCAGCACCACCTTTGGAGTGCATCGTGCCTCAGTTCGTCGTCATCGCCATCGACGGCCCTTCCGGTTCCGGCAAGTCGAGCGTGTCCCGGGAGGTGGCGCGACGCCTCGGCCTCGCGTACCTCGACACGGGCGCGATGTACCGCGCCGCGACGTGGTGGTGCCTGCGGTCAGAGATCGACCTCGCGGACGCTGACGCGGTCGCCCAGGCGGTGCGGGCCATGCCGATCGCGCAGGGCGTCGACCCGACGGTCGAGCAGCTCGCGGTCGACGGTGCCGACGTGCGCGCCGACATCCGCGAGACGTGGATCTCTGAGCGCGTGAGCGCCGTCGCGACGAACCTCGAGGTCCGCGAGGAGCTGCGTCGGCTGCAGCGTGACGCGATCGCCGCGCAGGCTTCTCCCGACGCGTTCTCCGCGGGCCGCGGCATCGTCGCGGAGGGCCGCGACATCACGACGGTCGTCGCCCCCGACGCCGACGTGCGGATCCTGCTCACCGCGAGCGAGGAAGCACGCCTGGCGCGGCGCGCGACGGAGCTTCACGGCGAGGCCGGCGCGGACGCGATCGAGGCGACCCGTGACCAGGTCCTGCGCCGCGACCGTGACGACTCGACCGTCGTCGAGTTCCAGGTCGCTGCCGATGGCGTCGTCACGGTCGATTCCTCGGATCTCGACTTCGAGCAGACGATCGAGGCGGTGCTGGACGTCGTCGCACGCCTCACCGGCACCCGTCCCGCGGCATGAGCGCGAGCGGGACGCCGGACGTGACCCTGGCGGGAGATGCACGCAAGGCAGGGCTGCTGGGCTGGCTCATCGCACGTGTTCTGTGGGCGGCTGACGTGAGCGGGGCCCATCACGTGCCGCAGGAGGGGCCGGTCATCCTCGCGTCGAACCACCTCGGCGTGCTCGACGGTCCGCTGCTCTTCGGGACCTCGCCCCGTCCCACGTACCTGCTCGTCAAGGAGGCCGCGTTCCGCGGGCTCAGCGGCGCCGTGCTGCGCGCAGCCGGGCAGATTCCCGTCGACACCGTGGGTGGCCGGGCCGCGCTCGCCCTGGCGCGTGCGCGGCTCGCCCGCGGCGACGTCGTCGGGATCTTCCCCGAGGGTCGCCGCGGACGCGGTGACGTCGGTGAGCTGCGCGGAGGAGCGGTGTGGCTCGCGCTCGCGTCGGGCGCGCCCGTCGTCCCCGTGGCGATCCTGGGGACCCGCCGGACGGGGCGTGGGACCGGCTCGCTCCCACGCCTGCGGTCGCGGCTCGTCGTCGAGATGGGAGCACCCCTCACAGTGACGCGCGAGCCGGGCATGAGCGGTCGCGCGGCGCTCGATGCGGGCTCGCTGCTCGTGGCCGACGCGCTCCGGGCGACGCTCGAGCGCGCCATGGAGCGCACCGGGATGTCACTCCCGGACGACGACCCGGTGCGGCCCGAGCTCCCTCGACACACCCCGGAATAGCCCTCTCGGGTGACCGTGTGGTGAGCCCGACGTTCCACACGGTCGTGCAAGGGCGCCGAGCCTGGGACAATAGGTGTCATGACCACTCCCGAGCACACGCTGCCCGACCCCGACGACGCCCCGCAGGAGGAGATCGCCTCTGAGCTCGTGGGTGACGTCGAGGACGACGCCCAGCGCGCCCACGCCCTGCGCGCAGGGCTCGAGGAGTACGACCTTGGCGAGGAGGACCTCTCCCTTCTCGGCCTCGACGACTCCGACCTCGAAGCGATCCAGGCTGCCAAGGCGCTGCCCGTGCTCGCGGTCGTGGGGCGTCCGAACGTCGGCAAGTCGACGCTCGTCAACCGCATCCTCGGCCGTCGCGAGGCCGTCGTCGAGGACAAGCCGGGCGTGACGCGTGACCGCGTCAGCTACGAGGCCGAGTGGTCCGGGCGGCAGTTCACGCTCGTCGACACAGGCGGGTGGGAGACCGACGTCGCGGGCATCGACGCAGCCGTGGCACGTCAGGCCGAGGTCGCCGTCGACCTTGCCGACGCCGTGATCTTCGTCGTCGATGCGTCCGTGGGTGCGACGGCAACCGACGAGCACGTCGTGCGCCTGCTCCGCCGGGCCGGCAAGCCCGTGGTGCTCGCGGCCAACAAGGTCGACGGCCCGCGTGCCGAGGCCGACGCGGCTGCGCTGTGGAGCCTGGGGCTCGGGGAGCCCCACTCGGTCTCGGCCCTGCACGGGCGCGGCACGGGCGACCTGCTCGACGCCGCGATGCGCAAGCTTCCCCGCGAGACCCAGCACGGTGTCGCGCGTCCCGACGGGCCGCGCCGTGTCGCCCTCGTCGGGCGTCCGAACGTCGGCAAGTCCTCGCTGCTCAACAAGGTGGCCGGGAGCCACCGCGTGGTGGTCGACGAGACCGCTGGCACGACGCGTGACCCGGTCGACGAGCTCATCGAGCTCAAGGGCCGCACGTGGTGGTTCATCGACACCGCGGGCATCCGCCGTCGCGTCCACCAGACGCAGGGCGCCGACTTCTACGCGTCGCTGCGCACGCAGGCAGCGATCGAGAAGGCCGAGGTCGCGGTCGTCCTCATGGACGCTTCCGTCGAGATGTCCGAGCAGGACATCCGCGTCGTCCAGCAGGTCATCGATGCTGGACGCGCGCTCGTCATCGCGTACAACAAGTGGGACCTCATGGAGGACGAGCGCCGCAAGTATCTTGAGCGTGAGATCGAGCGCGACCTCGTTCAGGTGCCGTGGGCGCCGCGCGTCAACATCTCGGCGAAGACCGGCTGGCACGCCGAGAAGCTCGTGCCGGCGCTCGAGACCGCGCTGAGCAGCTGGGACCGTCGCATCCCGACGGGGCGCCTCAACGCGTTCCTCGGCGAGCTCGTCGCCGCTCACCCGCACCCATTGCGTGGTGGCAAGCAGCCGCGCGTGCTGTTCGCTACGCAGGTCTCGACGCGCCCGCCGCGCTTCGTCATCTTCGCGTCGGGCTTCATCGAGGCGGGCTACCGCCGTTACATCGAACGTCGTCTGCGTGAGACGTTCGGGTTCGAGGGCACGCCGATCGAGATTTCGGTGCGCGTGCGCGAGAAGCGCAAGCACACGCACTGACCCTTCGATGGGGCTCGAGGCCGGCGGCTGCATCTGCAGCCGCCGGCCTCGCACGTTGTCAGGTCGCCCTGGGGCGCCGGGGGCGCTGTGGGGCACCGCCCCACGCGGGAGCGTCAGTCTGTCGTGGCGATGCGGCCGCGGAGCGTCTCGGGGTCGTTCACGGCGCCCGGCGTGCCCAGCTCGGCGAGGAGCGCGGTCGCGCGTTCGACGCGGCCCCAGACCTTCCACAGCAGGATGCCCCGGAGCGCTCCGTCGTCCGCAACGTAGTAGACGACGCCGGCGTCGCCCGGTGTGCCCGGCGCCCAGTCCTCGACGAGTGTGAGGCGCGAGTCGAGCGTTCCGACGGCCTCCCAGCCGTCGTCGAACCAGTCCGAGTAGAAGAACGGTGTGTGCGTGTAGGGCTCGGGCTCACGGCCAAGGTGTTCAGCCGCGTTGGCCCGGCCCGCGCTGCGTCCGGTCGTGTTCGCGTTGTCGACGTGCTCGATGCGCACGTCGCCGAGGATCTGGTCGGGGTAGCGGGCCACGTCGCCTGCCGCACGGATCAACGGGTCCGACGTACGGAGCGTCGCATCGACGACGATGCCGTCGTCGACCCGGAGGCCTGCGGCGCGCGCGACGCCATCGGTCGGGGTGACGCCGAGCCCGACGACGATGACGTCGGACTCGACCCATGCGGCGTCGTCGAGGACGAGCACGGGGCCTGCATCCTGGGCCCCGGCCTCGGTCGTCACAGCGCGGCGGTGCGCGATGACGTCGACGCCGCGGGAGCGTAGGCCGTCCTCGAGGCGCCGCGCGAGGAGGTCGGGGACGATCTGCGCGCCAGGGCGTTCCTGGGAGATGACGAGAGTGACCTGCGCGGGGGAGTCAGCGAGGCTGCACGCGAGCTCTAGACCGATGAACCCGCCTCCGACGAGCACGACGTGCTGACCGGCGTCGGCCACGGCGCGGACGCGTCGGTAGTCCGCGAGCGAGCGGAACGTCAGCACACCCGGGACGGGTGCGGGCGTGAGCGTGCGGGGTGTCCCGCCGGTCGCGATGATGAGTCGCTCGTACCCGATGACGGTGTCGTCGTCGGTCGTCACGGTCCGTGCACCCGTGTCGATCGCGACGACGGTGCGCCCGGTGCGGACGACGGCGCCGGTGTCGCGGGCCGTGCCGAGGTCGATCGAGTCCGGCGGCTGGGGGCGCCAGAGGTCCTTGGTCAGCGGAGGGCGGTCGTACGGCTCGTCGCCCTCTGGGCCGATGAGGCAGATGGTCGCGTCGGCGTCCACCTCCCTGATCCCGCGTGCCGCCGCGTCAGCGGCCACACCCGCGCCCATGATGACGTGATCAAACCTCTCCACCGTGCACCTCCGTCAGATCGTCACTTCTCGTCACGGTACGCCTGACCTGCGCCGCCTGCACTCACACGTGACGTGCCCCACTCCGGGCCCAACGGTGCGATCCACAGCAGGCAGCGGGTGGGAGCATGAAGGACGTGCCTGGCACTCCTCAACGTAGCCTCCTCCACCACCCCGACTTTCGGCGCCTGTGGGCCGCTGACGCCCTCGCGCAGGTCGGCGCGCAGCTGACCGCCCTGGCGTTGCCGGTGTACGCGGTGACGACGCTCGGTGCGAGCGCCCTCGAGATGGGCTACCTCACCTCCGCCCAGACGGCGGCGTTCCTCGTCGTCGGGCTGCCCGCGGGCGCGTGGGTCGATCGGATGCGCAAGCGGTCGGTGCTCATCTGGGCGGACGTCGTGCGCGGGCTCGTGCTCGCAGCCGTCGTCGTCCTCGCAAGCGTCGGGCTCGGGTCGATGCCGCTCCTGTACGCCGCGGGCCTCGTCATCTCCGTGGCGACCGTCTTCTTCGACGTCGCGCACCTCTCCTACGTCCCAGGGCTCGTCGGGCTGTCCCAGGTTTCCGAGGGCAACACGAAGCTTCAGGCGACCTACTCGGTCGCGGCGGTCGCGGTGCCCGCCGTCGGGGGAGCCCTGCTCAAGATCGTCGCGGCTCCGGCGCTCATCGCCATCAACGTCGTCACGTACGCGCTCTCGGTCGGCTTTCTCGGCCGCATCCGCAAGGTCGAGGTGCTCCCCGACACGGACTCCCACCTGCCGCTCGGCCCCGCGATCGCCGAGGGCCTGCGCTTCATCACGCGCACGCCGCTGCTCAACCGGCTCGTCTACTCAACGGGCGTGAGCGCGCTGTTCTCGACGATGGGGTGGTCGATGATCATCTACTACGTCGTGACGACCCTGGGGCTCGGCGCCGATGCGATCGGCGTCGTCATGTCGGCGAGCGCCGTCGGCGGGATCCTCGGCGCCGTGACCTCCCGCAAAGCCACCGACGTCATCGGCGAAGGTCGCATCATCGCGTTCTCGGCGTTCTTCACGCCGTTCCTCTTCGCGGCGATCCCTGCGGCTGCCTGGGTGCAGGACGCGGGTGTCGATGCCCGGATCCCGCTCATCGTGGGCGGGTTCCTCATGCAGGTGACGCAGACATGGTTCAACGTCTCGCAGGTGAGCTTCCGCCAACGCCTGTGCCCGCCTCACCTGCTGGGCCGCATGAACGCGTCGTTCCGGTTCATCGTGTGGGGAGGCATGCCGATCGCGGGCGTGGTCGGAGGGCTCATCGCCGACCACTTCGGCGTCGTCGCCATGCTCTGGGTCGTCGTCGTGGGGGAGATCCTCGCGGCTCTGCCGCTCATGCTCTCGCCATTCCGGACGATGCGGCTGCTGCCGGGGAGCCGCGCGCTCAGCACAATCGAGGACGAGTCCGACGCGGAGCAAGGCACCAACGCGCCCGACGACGACGCACGTCTGTGACGTGGCGCGACGTGGCGAGCGAGCCCTCAAAACTGGGGTAGTATTTCTGACGGCCCGCAAGGGCTGCGGAGGTCCGCACGCGGACCTACGGGCTGTGGCGCAGCTTGGTAGCGCACTTGACTGGGGGTCAAGGGGTCGCAGGTTCAAATCCTGTCAGCCCGACAGAAAAGTCCTGATGAGAAGTGATTCTCATCAGGACTTTGTCGTGTCAGCGGTCGCACTCGCAGACGAGGTTCCATTCGACGACTTCCTCGTCGGGCTGCGCCCACGCCTCAGCCTCAGCGCGGTCGCGGAACGAACGCGGGGCAAGGCGGCCATTGGCCATGAGCACTCCGACCGCGATCTGCTCTCGTGGATCGACCCACGTGATGTCGGCCATCGGTAGACCTCCCGTCGTGATCTCGTCCCTCCATCGTGCCACGCTGTGCGGGGCCTGCGGAGTCTCGTGCGTCACCCGCAGTCGCGGGGCTCGCCTGACGCGAGCACCTCGTCGGACCATGCGAGCAGGTCTCCCACGAGTGGCGACCCCGGCTGTACGACGTCGAGGTGACCAAGGCCTGCATACTCGCGCACCGTGACGGGGGCCGTGCCCGCGCACACCCGCGCGGCGAGGGTGCGCTGCATCGAGACCGGCACGACAGTGTCTGTGTCGCCCTGGGCGAGGAGCAGCGGCACGCCCACGTCGCCCGACGCCGCGTTCTCGACCAGACGTCGCTTGACGTCCGCATCGTCGACAGTGAAGAGCGTCCGATCGAGCCTCGTCGCCGCCGTCGCCAGGACCGTGACGAGCGTGCCCGGGTCAGCCGTGCAGCGTGACGAAGCCGCATCGAGGAAGGCGATACCCGCCGGGTCGACAAGTTCCGCCCGGGTCAGCTCCTCATACGCCTCCGTGTAGGAGTCGAGCACGAAGGCCACAGCGAGCGCTGCGAAGCCCGTCGGACCCGAACGCGTTGTGTGCGCGGCCATGGCCGCAGGGTCGTGCGCAGCCGAGAGTGCCGCGACGCCGCGGAGGTCCAGCTCGGGGGCGTAAGAGTCGGCCAGCTGGCCGGCCCAGAGCGTGGCATGGCCACCCTGGGAATGCCCCCACAGCATGAGCGGTCCGGGCGCGCGCCCCGCGTCCACCTGCTGCGCCGCACGCACAGCGTCGAGCGTCGCCCGGCCTTCGTCGGCGCCCACGAGGTACGTCGCAGGGCCTGCGACGCCGAGCCCCGGATAGTCGAGCGCGACAAGACCCCAGCCGCGTGCGAGAGCGGCCCGGGCGCCTGGGACGTTCGTGTCGGCAAGCGCGTCGTCCGTGAGGCTCGGCGCGCAGCGCACATCCGTGCCGAGTGTCCCGTGCTGCCACGCGACCATCGTGCGCGGACCTTCGCCGACAGGCAGGGCGACCAGCGCACTCGCCACAGTGGGGGAGCCATCACCGCGAGTCGTCGTGTACAGGATGCGCGAGCCTGCGACACCGCTCGGCAGGTCACCGTCGTAACGTTCAGCACGGAGGAGTTGTCCTGGCTCCGCTGGAACCTCGCCAGGCCGCTCGTAGAACGCGGTCGGCACAGGTGCCACGGGCGCCAGCTGCGCGTTCAGCCACCACGCCGAGCCGACGAGGCTGAGGACGAGAACCGACGCAACAGTCGTGCGCCACGAACCAAACCACCGCATACGGCCGTCGTCCAGCTCGGCTACTGCACGAGGTGCTCTCGGCGCCCGCAGCACAGCGAGACCCGAGCCCGCGACGACAGCAAGGGCGACGGCCCACGCGAGCCCGAGCGTCGCCACGTCGGGCCAGCGCAGCGCAAGAAGAACGCCGCTCCCGCCGGCCACGACCGCGGTCATGCGGCGCATACGGCTGCCGGGGGCATGCGGGAACAGCGCGCACACCGCGCAGGCCAGAGCCCAGGCCGCCGCAACAAGATGGGCGGCTCCTGACAGGCGCGACGCCACGGCCACGAGTGCGACCGCCACAAGAAGAAGCAGAGCACCCTGCCAGAGGCGGCGCTGACGGGCCAGCATGATTCCGCGCGCGCCAAGGACGACGACCGACGCTGCCCACGCCCCCGTGAGCGACGTCAGCGGAAAGGCAAGCAATGCCACGCCCGCGACGACGAGCACGACACCCGCGCTGCGTCGCCACGGCAGCGGCACGCTCGCTGAGGTCCTGAGAGCCCAGGCTCGCACGTACTGCCCGGGAGTGCGCGGTGCACGCGGGCCCGAACCTGTGGCGGCTGGTGGGCGAGCCTGTGCGGTGCCCCGCAACGCGCGCGGACTCAAGCCGCTCAGGATCGTGTCTTCATGTAGAGGAAGAACGCGAGTGCCAGCGCAACGAGGCTCGCGACGATCGTGAGTACGACCTTGATGACACTCACCGGGTGCTTACCGGTGACCTTGCCTGTCGAGGCGTTGATGACGACCTGCCACTGCTTGCCCGCGTACATATATGTCGCGATCCAGAACGGCATGAGGACGAGCTTGAACATCACCGCGGCATATGCGGTACGGATCTCGGCGACCCGCTGACGGTCGCCGCCGATGTCACGTTCGACGTCCGACCGGATCGTGCGCGCCATGACTCGCTTTGCCGTCTCGAGCGCCTGCGGCGGGTCGACGTCGTAGCGGACGGTCGAGAACCCGGCCACGTACTCGGGCCGGTAAGGCTCCGCCTTGTCGAGGTCCGCGCGACCGGCACCGCGAGACTCCCGCGTCGTCAGCTGCTCCGAACCGTCGACGACGATGTCGTCGAAGAACCGTTCGACGCGCCCGGACCGATGCGACCAGCGGGTGCGGGTCTCGGTGTGGTCGTCGTCGATCCGCACGGTGTAGTCGTCGCCGCGCTGACCCTCGTAGTCGCTCGTCGTGTGGGCGTCGAAGGTCCAGTACGGCAGATACGTTCCGCGCAGCGACTCTTCGGCATCGACGTCCTTGAGCGAGTTCGGACCGAAGAAGCGGGAGGTGACCCAGCGCGTGAACGCGGCGCGAGCCGCAGCGTTGTCGAGCGCGAACGGCACGACGGCCTCGGGCGCGACGACACCCTCGGTGGGCGTGATGCCCACGAGATGCCCGCCGCAGAACTGGCACGACGTCGAGAGCGCGGTCGATTCGGTCGTCGAGCCGCAGCCGTCGCACTTCATCACGTGGCCGCCAAGGCTCGCGACCGTACGCCCAGCGTTCGTCGCGGCCCACTCCGCGTAGTCGTGCTCGTCGACCGCGGCGTCCGGGGTGCGCCCGATCTCCGCGACGTAACCGCATGTGACACAGCGCAACGAGGACGTCCCCGCGGCGAAGCCGAGCTGGGACCCGCAACCGGGGCAGCGCGTCGAGAGCAGCTCCTCAGGAACGGGCTGAGGGGGAGGCGCGCCCGGTCCGCGCGGCTGCGGGACGTGGCCCGGCGGAAGGGGCGGGGGAGGCATGGTCATCGATCACACCCCCGGGAGTGCGGGCGGAAGCGGCGGCGGAACCGCGCCGAAGATCGACGCAGCCGCCGGCACGGAACCCGCGGGGGTCCACGCGGCCATGCCGTCCTGCCAGATGAGCGTCTCGCGAGTGACGGTTCCGGCAGCCGCAAGGCGCGCCAGGTCGTCGAGGGAGGTCGGGCCGGACTGGGCTCCCCCTGCCGCGTGGAACCACGGGGACGACGCGGGCAAGGGTGGCGGGGCCGCCGGAGCAGCGGGTGCGGGCGCAGACTGCCCGCCCGCGAGGACCTGGCCCATCTGCTGGCCCATCGCGAGGCCGAGACCCATCGTCATGCCCTCGCTGCCGCCGCCGGGGTTGCCCGCTGCGGTCTCGATCGCGTTCGCAGCCTGGAACTGCGTGTACTGCTGCATGTCACCGACGATCGCCATCTGCGTGCGCTTGTCGAGGACCGCTTCGACCTCGGGTGGGAACGAGATGTTCTCGATGACGAAGCGTGTGATCGCGACTCCGTACTCGGCGAGGCTCGTCGTGAGCTCTGTCGCGAGGCGTCCGGCGATCTGGTGCTGGTTGGCAGCGAGGTCGAGCGCCGCGACGTTGGCCTGAGCGAGGGCAGGGCCGAGGGCGCCGACGATGTTCTGGCGGAAGAACTCGCCGATCTCGTCGGTGCGGAAGTTGGGGTCGGTGCCGACGAGCTGGCGCAGCATGACCGCCGCGTCGGTCACCTGGAGCGAATACGTTCCGAACCCCCGTAGACGGACGGCGCCAAACTCGGGGTCGCGCAGCATGATGGGGTTCTGCGTGCCCCACTTGAAGTCCGTGAACTGCCGGGTCGCGACGAAGTAGACCTCGGCCTTCCACGGCGAGTTGAAGCCGTGCTTCCAGCCCTTGAGGGTCGAGAGGATCGGCAAGTTCTGCGTCGAGAGCGTGTACGTGCCGGGCCCGAAGACGTCGGCGAGGCGACCTTCGTTGACGAAGACGGCGACCTGGCCCTCGCGCACGACGAGCTTGGCCTCGTTCTTGATCTCGTTGCCCTGCCGCGGGAACCGCCAGACGATCGTGTCCCGTGAGTTGTCGAGGAACTCGATGATGTCGATGAGCTGCCCGCGCAGCTTGTCCATGAAGCTCATGCCGCTCCCGTACCCCCTTGCTCCGGCGATCTGCCGTTGAACGCGGTCCGTGCGACGGCGCCCTCGCCGATGCTACACATCCGGGCTCCGTGGTGCATCGGCCCAGTCATGATTCGGCAAAGAGGCCTGACGGGCAGTGAGGTCGATTTGAAGTTCGGTGACCCGAAACTTAAGTTCGAGTCATGGGAATGATCCGGGTGCTGTGCCGAGCCAGTGTTGCCCTCGTCGCGACGCTGGGGCTCACAGCGTGCGGCGGCACGACGCTCGCTCAGCCGCACGACGACCGCCCGCTCGTCCTCACGACGTTCACCGTCATCGCCGACATCGCCAGAACTGTGGCGGGGGAGGACCTCCGGGTCGCGTCGATCACGAAGCTCGGTGCAGAGATCCACGGCTACGACCCGACACCCGGCGACTTGCGCCGGGCCGCGGGTGCGGACCTCATCCTTGACAACGGACTGGGGCTCGAGGCCTGGTTCGCACGTTTCGTCGACGGCCTCGACGTCCCGCGCGTCACGTTGAGCGAGGGGACCCCGACGATCCCGGTCACGCGCGGCGACGCCACGGGAGCGGCCAACCCTCACGCGTGGATGAGCCCGACGGCAGGTGCCGCCTACGCGCTCCGTGCCGCCGACGCCTTTGCCGAGCTCGACCCACCCCGGGCGGCGAGCTACCGCGCGCGAGCGAGCGCCTACGCGAACCAGCTCGAGACCCTGCGCGGGCAGCTCGTCCACCAGCTGGCGTCCGTCCCCCCGGCCGCCCGCGCGCTCGTCACGTGCGAAGGGGCGTTCTCCTACCTCGCCGCAGACGTCGGCCTCGAGGAGCACTACCTCTGGGCGGTCAACGCCGAGCAGCAGGCCACCCCGCAGCAGGTCGCCAGCGTCGAGGCCGTCGTCCGGGAGCGGGGCATCCGCGCGGTGTTCTGCGAGTCGACCGTCAACCCGGCGACCATGCAGCGTCTCGCCGACGCGACCGGCGCGCGCTACGTCGGGCACCTGTACGTCGACTCGCTCTCGGCGCCGGACGGACCCGTGCCGACCTACCTCGATCTCCTCGAGCACGACGTCGACCTCATCGTCGCGGGCCTGACGGGAGGCGCCACGTGACGTCTGCACCACTGCTCGCGCTCGACGTCGCAGGCCTCACGGTCGACCGCGCCGACGTCCGCGCGCTCGACCACGTCTCGCTCTCGGTCGCGCCCGGTACGGTCACGGCGCTGGTTGGCCCCAACGGCTCAGGCAAGTCGACGCTGTTTGCCGCGATCACGGGCGGAGCCCGCGTGAGCGCGGGCTCGATCCGCGTCGGAGGAACAACGCCGGAGGCCGCGCGGCGCGCGCGCACGATCGCGTTCGTCGGGCAGGAGGACAGCGTCGACCGCGCCTTCCCGCTCACGGTGACGGACGTCGTCATGCAGGGGCGCCCTGCGCCGCGTGGCGCCCTGGGGCGGCGCAGCCGGGCCGACCACGACGCGGTTGCCGAGGCGCTCGACCGGCTCGGCCTCGCCGACGTCGCGAGACGGCCCATCGGCGCACTCTCGGGAGGCCAACGCCGCCGCGCCCTCGTCGCACGCGCGCTCGTCCACGACGCACGTCTCCTTCTTCTCGACGAACCCCTCGCGGGCATCGACGTCGTCTCGGCGTCGCTCCTCGTCGCCGTCGTGCGCTCCCAGGCACGCAAGGGCGCGGGCGTCCTGGTCTCGACGCACGATCTCGCCGGTGTCGCCGATCTCGCTGACAACGTCGTCCTGCTCGCCGGGCGAGTCGTCGCGCACGGCCCCGTCACCACGACCCTCACACCTGCCGCTCTCGCCGAGACCTTTGGGCTGCGCACGGGAGAGGCGCCTCGATGACGCTTCTCGACCTGCTCGTTGACCCTCTTGCACACGAGTTCATGCTGCGAGCACTCGCCGTCATCACGGTCTCGAGCGCCGTGTGCGCGGTGCTCTCGTGCTGGCTCGTCCTTGTCGGCTGGTCGCTCATGGGTGATGCGGTCTCGCACGCCGTCCTGCCCGGCGTCGTCCTCGCGTATCTGAGCGGCCTGCCCTTTGCGCTCGGCGCCGCCGTCTTCGCGCTCGCTGCGGTCGGTCTCGTCAGCGCGGTCCGCGCGACGGGCCGCACCAAGGAGGACGCCGCCATCGGCATCGTCTTCACGACTCTCTTCGCGCTCGGGCTCGTGCTCGTGTCGGTGACGCCGAGCCAGACCGACCTCATGCACGTGATCTTCGGGAACGTCCTCGGCGTCTCCCGGAGCGAGCTCGTCCAGGTGGCCGTGCTCGCCGGCGTCGTCCTCGTGGCCGCGTTCGCACGGCGCCACGACCTCACGTTGTTGGCGTTCGACGCCGTTCAGCTGCGGGTCCTCGGGCGCTCGCCCGGGCGCGTCGGCGCGCTCCTGCTCGTCCTGCTCGCGCTCACGTCCGTCACGGCCATCCAGTCGGTGGGCGTCGTCCTCATCGTCGCGCTGCTCGTCATCCCCGGCGCGACCGCGCACCTCCTGAGCGACCGGCTCTCCCACATGCTCGTCATCGCGCCAGCGATCGCCGTCGGTTGCGGGATCGTGGGCGTCTACGTCTCGTACTACGCGGACCTCGCGACCGGGGCGACCGTCGTCCTCGTGCAGGGTCTCACCTACCTGCTCGCGGCCGTGGCCGCGCCTCGGCGCGGCCTCGTTGCCCGCCGACGGCCGCGCCCGACGGCCGCCTGACAGCGCCCGGACAGCCCGCACGACGATGGCGGCGCCCCCGGAAACCCGGGAGCGCCGCCGTCGTGGAGAACGTCAGTCCTGTCGGACGCCGAGCGCGAGTCCGACGGCCGCGCACGACCCCAGCAGTCCGCCGCTGAAGATCCATGGGTTGTGCTGGGCGATGCCCTCGCCCATCGCCCACATGCCGAAGACGAAGATCGCCATGACGACGACGAAGATCAGTGCGTTGACGGCAACCGGCCGGCCGTCCAGGTGCGCCTCTGCGGGCTCGGTGTCGAACGTTTCCATCGCTCCTCCAACGGCTCTGGTAGCGCGTGCGCGCCTCACGACGAGACTACCCGGCTTCGCCCGGGCCGCGTGCTCATCATCGACGCGCTCTCACGCGAGCGGTCAGAGTCCCAGCTGCTCGGCGAACGGCACGACGTCCACGAAGAGATCCGCCTCGGGTGCGCCGCCGTAGGCCTCGACCTTGCTCGCAAGCTCCCGGCCGGCGCGCTCGATGCGGGCCTGAAGCTTGCCCGCGGTGTCGTACGCCCCGCCGGTGGCACCCCAGTCGTCGGTCGCGGCGAAGACTGCCGTGCCCGCGACGTCGGCGTGCAGGTAGCTGAACAACGGGCGCAGTGCATGCTCGAGAGCGAGCGAGTGGCGCGGCGTCCCGGCCGTCGCACCGAGCGCGACCGGCACACCGGAGAGAGCATCGGGCTCCACGACGTCGAGGAACGACTTGAACAGACCCGAGTACGACCCGGAGAAGATCGGCGTGACCGCGACCAGGCCGTCGGCCGTCCGGACCTGCTCGAGCACCGCGGCGAGGCGCGGCGGGGCGAACCCGGTGAGGAGCATGTCCGTCACGTCGCGTGCGTAGTCACGCAGCTCGACGACCGTGACGTCGTGCGCGACCCCGCGCCCCTCGAGAGCTGACGACGTCGCGGCGAGCAGGCGGTCGGCGAGCAGCCGTGTGGACGACGGCTGCGAGAGGCCCGCGCTGAGGGCGACAAGGTGACGGGTCATGACAGGTCCTCCTGGATAGGTGCGAGGGGCGTTGCCCCCACGGGTCCGACGTGTGCGCGCAGTCGGTCGCAGAGCTCGGCGAGGGTCGAGAGCTCGGCGGGGGTGAGCACGCCGCCCATCGCCGCGTCGATCGATCCGACGTGGCGGCGCCCGACGCGTCGTTGAAGCGCGCGGCCCTCGTTCGTGAGGACGACTCGGGTGCCGCGGAGATCGTCGACGACGGCTTCGCGAGCGACGAGGCCGCGGACCGCGAGGCGATCGACGAGCCTTGAGAGCGACGGCTGCGAGAGCAGCACCTCGGAGTTGAGGTCCTTGAGCCGCAGTCCTTCTGCTGGGCCGCGCGAGAGGGTGAAGAGCACGTCGTACTCCTTCATGCTGATCTCGTCCCACACGTCATCGTGCGCGAGCTGACGCACGATGGCGACCTGCGCGCGGAAGAGCGATTCCCACGCCGCCGCGCTCGCCGCCGCGCTCGCCGCCTCGCGCGACGACCTGCGGGGCTGGGCGACGGTGCTCATCGGGCGTCCGACGTCGGAGAAGCACCCGTGACATCGTCTGCGTCCGCGTAGACGGTCGAGTCGTGGCCGCCGCCTGCAGCGGCGACGCGCGTCGCGTGGGTGGGGGCGTCGGGCACGTCGGCAGGGCGACCGACGGCCATCTCCTTGCGCAGCACGGGGACGACCTCCTCGCCCAGGATGTCGAGCTGCTCGAGGACGGTCTTGAGCGGAAGTCCCGCGTGATCGATGAGGAAGAGCTGGCGCTGGTAGTCACCGACGTGGTCGCGCATCGCGGCGTAGCGGTCGATGACCTCCTGCGGCGAGCCGATCGTCAGGGGTGTCTGCTCGGAGAAGTCCTCCATCGTCGGGCCGTGGCCGTAGACGGGGGCGTTGTCGAAGTACGGACGGAACTCGCGCTTGGCGTCCTGGGAGTTCTTCCGCATGAAGACCTGGCCGCCGAGGCCGACGATCGCCTGGTGGGCCTGACCGTGACCGTAGTGCTCGAAGCGACGGCGGTAGAGCTGGACCATCTGCTTGGTGTGACTGAGCGGCCAGAAGATGTTGTTGTGGAAGAAGCCGTCGCCGTAGTAGGCAGCCTGCTCCGCAATCTCGGGGGTGCGGATCGATCCGTGCCAGACGAAAGGCGCTACGCCGTCGAGCGGGCGGGGCACCGAGGTGAAGCTCTGCAGGGGCGTGCGGAAGCGGCCCTTCCAGTCGACGACGTCCTTGGTCCACAGCTCGCGCAGCAGCGCGTAGTTCTCGACTGCGAGCTCGACGCCCTGGCGAATGTCCTTGCCGAACCACGGGTAGACGGGGCCCGTGTTGCCGCGGCCCATCATGAGGTCCATCCGCCCGTCGGCGAGGTGCTGGAGGTAGGCGTAGTCCTCGGCGAGGCGGACGGGGTCGTTCGTCGTGATGAGCGTCGTCGACGTCGACAGGATGATGCGCGTGGTCTGGGCGGCGACGTGTGCGAGCAGGACCGTCGGGTTGGCGGGGGCGGCGAACGGCGGGTTGTGGTGCTCGCCGGTGGCGAAGACGTCGAGCCCTACCTCTTCGGCCTTCTTGGCGATCGCGACGGTTGCCTTGATGCGCTCGTGCTCCGTGGGGGTGCGGCCCGTCGTCGGGTCGGTGGTCACATCGCCGACGGTGAAGATTCCGAACTGCATCATCGTGCGCTCCTTCATGCGGCCTCGACCGCTGCTCCAAAGTTCATGCATCTGCATCTACTTTACTCTTCAACTAGATGCAGTGTCGAGGTGTTCCCGGTTGGGCGTGGCGTCCATCACGCTGTCCGTCCGCAGACGCGCGAACGGGCTCCGTCAACTCGCGAGAGAAGACGAAGCCCGTTCGTTCGAACGCTCAGCTACGGGGACGCGTCAGCCGACGCGATCCCGAACTGTCACGCGAGCGGCTGTGCCGGAGCGTGCCAGATGCGGTCGAGGTAGTCCTGGATCGACCGGTCCGAGGTGAAGAAGCCGGTGCGAGCGACGTTGAGGATCGCCGAGCGCGTCCAGGCCTCCTGGTCGCCGTAGGCAACCTCGACGCGGTCCTGAGCGTCGACGTAGGAGCGGTAGTCCGCAAGAACCATGAACCGGTCCTTGTACAGCAGGTCGGAGATGACGTACTCGAACGCCGTCCGGTCTCCGTCGGAGAACAGGCCCGACGAGATGAGGTCGATCGCACCGCGCAGCGACGCGTCCACCTCGTAGAAGGACGTCGGGTTGTACCCGCGGTCCTCGAGGGTCTGGACAGCAGGCTCGTCCATGCCGAAGAGGAAGAAGTTGTCGTCACCCACGAGCTCACGGATCTCGACGTTGGCGCCGTCGTCCGTCCCGATCGTCAGCGCGCCGTTGAGGGCGAACTTCATGTTGCCCGTACCCGAGGCCTCCTTACCCGCGAGCGAGATCTGCTCGGAGAGGTCGGCGGCCGGGATGAGGCGCTCGGCAAGAGTGACGTTGTAGTTCGCCGGGAAGGCGATCCGCAGACGACCCTCGAGCTCGGGAGCAGAGTTGACGACCGCAGCCACCCGGTTGATGAGGTGGATGATCTCCTTGGCCATCTTGTAACCGGGGGCAGCCTTCGCACCGAAGACGACGACGCGCGGCTGCAGGTCGGACGCCTTGACCTCGCCCTTGAGGACGCGGTCGTACAGCGTGACGACGTGCAGCAGCTTGAGCATCTGACGCTTGTACTCGTGAAGCCGCTTGACCATGACGTCGTACAGCGCGTCCGCGGGGAGCTCGATGCCGTCACGCTGAGCGAGCAGCTCGACGAAGCGGTTCTTGTTCGCCTGCTTCACCGCGCGGAACTCCGCGCGGAAGGACGCGTCGTCCGCGAACGGCTCGAGCAGCGAGAGCTGCGAGAGGTCGTTCGTCCAGCCGGTCCCGATGGCCTCGTCAAGGAGTCCGGAGAGGCCGGGGTTGGACAGGCGCATGAAGCGACGCGGGGTCACACCGTTGGTGACGTTCGTGAACTTCTCGGGCCACAGGGCCGAGAAGTCGTCGAGCACCTTGTCGGCGAGGAGCTGCGAGTGCAGCGCGGCAACTCCGTTGACCTTCGTCGACGCGACCGTCGCGAGGAACGCCATGCGCACCGCGCGCTCGGGGCGCTCCTGGATGATCGACATGCGGCGCACGCGCAGCTCGTCGCCGGGGTAGGCCTCGCGCACGACGCTGAGGAACGCCTCGTTGATCGTGTAGATGATCTCGAGGTGGCGGGGGAGCAGACGGCCGAGCAGCTCAACCGACCAGACCTCGAGGGCCTCGGGAAGCAGCGTGTGGCACGTGTAGTTGAACGTGCGGCGCGTGATGTCCCACGCGGCGTCCCAACCGAGGCCACGCTCGTCCATGAGGATGCGCATGAGCTCGGGAACCGCGATGACCGGGTGCGTGTCGTTGAGCTGGAAGACGACGCGGTCCGGGAGCGTCGCGAGGTCGGCGTCACGCAGCACGGTGTCGAGGTAGTCGCGCAGCGATGCGGCGACGAAGAAGTACTGCTGCTTGAGGCGCAGCTCCTTGCCCTGGGGCGTCGAGTCCTCGGGGTAGAGAACCTTCGAGATGTTCTCGGCAACCGTCTGTCGACGCACGGCGGACTCGTAGTCACCCGAGTTGAAGATCTGCAGGTCGAAGGCGTCGGTCGCCTTCGCGCTCCACAGGCGCAGCGTGTTGACGTTGCGGGTCTCGTAGCCGGGAACCATGTAGTTGTAGGGCACGGCGAGAACCTGCTCGGCGGGCACCCAACGGGTGCGCGTGGCGCCGGCCTCATCCGTGTACTGCTCGGTGTGGCCGCCGAAGTTCACGGTCACAGCGTTCTCGGGCTGCGCGAGCTCCCACGGGGAGCCCTTCGCGAGCCAGCGGTCGGGCTGCTCAACCTGGCGGCCTTCGACGAACGTCTGGCGGAAGATCCCGTACTCATAGCGAATGCCGTAGCCGATCGCGGGGATCGACTTGGCCGCGAGCGAGTCGATGAAGCAGGCGGCGAGGCGGCCGAGGCCACCGTTGCCAAGCCCGGGCTCGGTCTCGTAGGCGGTGAGCTCATCGAGGTCGAGCTCGAGCTCGGTCAGAGCCGTGCGCGCAACCTCGGTGAGGGCGGTGGAAAGAAGTGCGTTCTCAAGCTGCGGTCCCATAAGGAACTCGGCCGACAGGTAGGCGACGGTCTTCGCCTGCGCCGCGCGGTGCGCGGCCTGCGTGGCGATCCAGCCGTCGACCATGGCCGAGCGGACAGTCCGCGCGAGCGCCTGGTACAGGTCCTCCGTGCGAGCGTCGACCAGGTCGACGCCCTGCTCGTAACGGAGCTGACGGCAGAACTCGCTCTTGAACGACTCCACGGTCGTGGGGGAGGAGATGAACCTCTCGGTGTTCTCAGTCACGAGTTGCACGCTACCTGTCGCTGGCCAGTCTCGCCATGACCTAGGGCCCTCGCGTTGCAACGCGTACAGCGCGACGAGAGCCTGATTCCATGCCGACGTGGTGCTGCTTGTCGCGCCGCAGCCGCGCGAACATGCGGTTTCCGTGAATCTGTTGTAGTGCGGGACGCGCCGAGTGTGTTCTGCAAGGCATTCATGTTGTTGCAGAAACGTTGCAGAGTCATGGGATGACGCAGCACCACCCTTCCGCGAAGAAGAGCCGATATCTACGATGTCCTCATGGCCTCGACGACGAGGAGGGGAGGGCTCATGGACATCCTCATCACCACGGCCGCCCTCACCGTCATGGCGGCCGGGTGGATGGTCGCGGCAGCACGACGCCGCGCCGCCGCCCTCGGGCCCGACCCGTTCCGAGCGCTCGACATCCAGCTCCGGCTCGCACGGCTCACGCTCGAGATCCGACGCATCGACGACGATCGCACGATGCTCGCGCGCGCCCACCACCTGCGCTCGGCGCTCGAGGCCTATGACGTCCTGCTCGCCGAGGCCTGCACGCTCGCCGACGGAGCCCCGCGCGAGACGATCCCCCTCGGCACGACCACACCCGCCGACATCCGCCTCGACCGCGAGCTTCTGCTCAGCGCCCGCGGCTGGAGCTGGTGACCCGGACCGCAGCGAACCCCGCCCCGACAACCCCGAGGACAGCGAGCACCCCCACCCAGCCGGGCAGCTCGACGTTGAGGACCGACACGAGCACGACGACCGGCCCGAGCACAGCAGCGATCACACCCGTCGAGCGCAGGGACCGCAGCACGAGCCGCACGTCGACCTTCGCCTCACGCACGTCCGAACGGCCCGCCGCATCCGCGAGGAGGGACAGGTGCACCGCGAGCGGCAGGGCGATCATCTGCACGATCGCAGGCCAGCCCGGCTCTGCCGACGCGAGCGACACTCCGACGAGCGCGACGACGACAAGGACCGCCCACGTCCCTCCCGCTACCAACGAGGCCGCGAGCAGGGGACCGACGATGAACCACGCGATGACAGCGGGGCCCAGGCTGACGAACGCCGCCGCGACGAGCGTGACGACGACGCACCGCAGAGCGAACGCCGACACGGTCCGCAGGCCCTCGAGCGCGACCCGCGGCGGACGCTCTGGACCAGGGTGCCTCAGAAAGGCACGACGCACGCGGCTGCGCACGGACGCCGCGCGGCTCATCGCCGACCCCCCGGACGTACGCGCGACATCATGCGCAGGCGCTGCTCGGGCGACGGACCGGGTACGACGCGCGACGGCCCGGACCAGTCGACGATCGTGATGCCGGCCGCAGCGAGCCGCTCGAGACGCAGGGCGCGCTCGAGCCGCAGCACGCGCCACGCCAGGCCTGACGCCCCGTCGTCGAGCACGCCACCGACGGGGGGAAGCACGTCGACCGCCCAGACCTCATGGCCGCGGGCGACCCACACGAGCGCGGCATCGACCGCGTCGTCGTCGAGAAAGGTCGAGAGCAGCACGACCGTCGCACCCGCAGCGAGCGCGGGGGCGCGCGTGCGCCCGACCCCGCCGTCGTCCGGACGCGCGAGCGCAAGCGCGTGCGTGATGCGGCGCAGGTGCCGCTCGCCGGCGCCCGGGCGCAGCTGGGCACGGCTGCGGCCCAGGTCCACGAGGCCGACACGGTCGCCGCGCTGCAGGAAGGTCGTCGCGAGCGAGACGCCCGCTGAGCGGGCCACGTCGAGCGAACCCGGACGGTCAGGCCGTGCCTCGCCGAAGCCGGTCCAGGTCGCGATGTCCTGGCTCATGTCATCGCGTGAGTCGAGAACGAGGATGACGTGGGCCTCCGACGTCGCGTGCGTACGCCTCACGTAGATCTCGTCAAGACCGGGGGAGCGCCGCGCTGTCGCGCGCCAGTCGATGCCCCGCATGCGGTCGCCCGGAGCGAACGGATGGACGTCACGGAGGTCACCGCCCGACCCCGGACGGCGCGAGCCGTGCGGGCCCGAGAGCCCACGCAAGCGCCGCGGCACGGGAGTCTCTCTCAGGCGCTGAGCGACGGGCAGGACGATCGCGTCCGCAGTCGCGCGCGTCTCGAGACGCGTGACCTCGTCCAGCGTCTCGTTCCAGGCGATCGCCGACACCGCAAAGCCCGGGACACGGCCGGTGCGAGCAAGCGGCAGCGCAGCCTGCACGGTGCGCGACCCGTCGACCTCGACGAGCGCGACCCGTGGCGCAGAACCCGGGCTCGAGACGCGCACGAGCGTGGCCGCAGGAAGGTCCGACGCGAGGACGAGCCGAGCGACGAGGCGGCGATCACCCTGATCGTCGCGGGTCACCGGCTCCCCGAGCTCGAGCGAGACGTCCAGAGGACCTCGTCGCGCAAGGAAGAGCGCCCCCGCCACGGCCGCACCCACGAGCACGACGTCCGGACGGCTGAGCACGAGTCCCGCCAGAGCGACGACGAGCCCCGGCGCCAGACGCGCGGTCGCGCCGGTCGCGCGCTGCGCCTGCGGAATGGGCACGCTCACGCCCTACGGTCGCGCCCGGCCGACGACGGCGTCGCAACCGAGGCGAGCGCCTGCTCGACGACCACGCTGGGCGACAGATCCGTCGCCCACGCCTGCGGCGTGAGAGTCAGCCTGTGCGCGAGCGCAGGAATCGCAACGGCCTTGACGTCGTCGGGCGTCACCCATGAGCGGCCGTCGAGAACCGCCAGACCACGGGCGACGAGAACGAGCGCCTGGGTCCCGCGCGGGCTCGCCCCGATCTCGACACCCGGGTGGTTGCGCGTCGCCGCGACGAGCGCCACGGCGTACGCCACGACGTCGGCAGCCACGTCCACGGCTTCGGTCCCGGCCTGCATGGCCGAGAGAAGCGCAGGATCGACGATGGGCGCGACCGAGACGTCCTCGCGACGACGCGCGAGCCGGCGTCGGATGATCTCGGACTCGCCCGCGGCGTCCGGGTGACCCACGGCAAGACGCAGCATGAACCGGTCGAGCTGAGCCTCCGGGAGCGGGTAGGTGCCCTCATACTCGACGGGGTTCGACGTGGCGACGACGTGGAACGGGAGCGCGAGAGGGTAGGACACGCCCTCGACCGTCACCTGCCGCTCGGCCATGGCCTCGAGGAGCGCCGACTGCGTCTTGGGGGAGGTGCGGTTGATCTCGTCGGCGAGGAACAGACCCGTGAAGACGGGCCCCGGACGAAACTCGAACTCGCGCGTCGCTGGATCGTAGACGTTGGACCCGGTGATGTCTGCGGGCAGGAGGTCCGGGGTGCACTGCAGCCGGCGGAAGTCGAGGCCGAGCGCCGAGGCGAGCGAGCGTGAGGCGAGCGTCTTGCCCAGCCCGGGCACGTCCTCGAAGAGCACATGCCCGCCCGCGAGGATCGTCGCGAGCGCGAGCCGCAGCGAGGACTCCATGCCGACGATCGCACCGCCCACGGCCTCGAGGACCTGCGCGCCGAGCCGGGCGACCTCGGCGACGGGAAGCGGGCTCGTGGTGCTGGGCTGGGTCATCGGGATCCTCCGGTGCGTAGGGCGGTCGGTCGGTCGGTCGGGTCGAGCGACTCGAGCGCCGTGAGGCACCGGTCGAGGTCGCGCGGGTGGGTCTCGGTGCGCTGGTCAGCGTCGAGAAGAACGGCGGCGCCAGCGCCGAGCAGGGTGCGGACGCGGTCGACGTCCGCGGGGGCGACGACGAGAGGGAAGCCTCCGTCGCTCGCAACTCCGTGGTGCGCGAGCAACCGGGCGGCGAGGTCCCCGACGCGTCGCATCGTGCGCGGGGGGACACGGCCCGAGCGTGAGCGCATCGCCCACACGAGCGCCGACATCTCGTCGCGGCGCCCCGCGCCCTGCGTGAGGCGGTCGGCAGCGATGATCGGCTCGTCCGGCGTCGCGAGGCTGCGCACGACGAGCATGAGAGGGAGGGGCAGCGCCGCCAACACGAGGGCGTGGGTCCATTCGAGCGTCACGAGGCCCACGACGAGCACGACGGCTGAGATCACCGAGCCCACGATGATGCGCGCGCGGGGGAGCGGCTTCATCCGTTCTCCTTCACGTCGTCGCGCATCGAGACGAGGATCGCCTCGAGCGCGCCCCGCGCGGTACGGACGTCGGCGCGCGAAGCGCCCGCCGAGCCGTACCGCACCGCCTCGTACGTGCGCAGGAGCGTGCGTGTGGCGTCTGCGGGCGCATGCGTCGCGTGCAGGACCTCGGCCGTGAGCTCTGCCTGAGTCTGGGCCGCCTCACGGACGATGCCCTCGCGGGCAACCGCCTCCTCGAGCGCGAGCCACGCGTGGACGACTGCATCGGCCGCGTCGGGCGTCCCGTCGAGCCGCGCGAGCGCGTCAGCGACCGCGTCAGCGACGACCTCCCGCGTCGGGACGACCTGACCGGGCATCGCGTCGACCGTGAGCGGCGCCTCGGGAACCGGGCGGGGACGGCGCGACCACCATGCGCGAACGACGCGCGCTGCGACGACGGTGAGGATCGCGAGGACGACGAGGCCCAGCCCGATGACGATCCAGAGCACGACGTCGTTGTTGGCGACGTCGACCGGTTGAGGGTCCGCGGTCGGAGGCGGCGTCGTCGGGTCGTTCGCCGGGGGCAGCGCGATCGAGAAGTCCGGGTTCCACCGCACCTGCCACGGCGCCCAGGCCATCGCGCCGACGACGAGGAGTGCGAGCGAGCCGAGCGCCACGAGCCTGGTCGTGCGCACTTCCGCCCGCGCCCGCGCGGGATCCGCCGCACGCGGGGCCGTCGTCATGTCGTCGCTGATCATCAGGGTCAGCGTACGGGTGTCAGCGCACGTCCTCGCGCACCGCCACGACGTGAGCCGCATGCACTCCCGCCGCAGCTGCGGCAAGGAACGGCCACGGGTCCGTGTCGAGGTCGCGGCCCATCGTCGACATGTGCACGGGTGACGTCCGCACCGCGTGGAGGAGCCCGGCATCGGCGGGCACGTCGACGAGGGTGTGTCGGCCCGCCGCGAGCGTCGTGCGTGCCTGCGCAAGCGAGGCACGCAGCGCGTCGGCGCCCCCCGGGACGGTGACGTCGTCACCGACGACAGGCATGACGACGTCGGACGGCGCGAGCGCGACGCGGCCGACGGCCGTGAGCGAGTGGTGCGAGACCCCTCGGTGCCGAGCCCGCGCATCGGTCGTCGAGACGCGCAACGCCGCGATCCCGCGTCCTCCGAGGACTGCGGCCGCGTTGAGAGCCTCGCCCGCGGCCACGCCAGAGAATCCCCAGCGCGTCCCCGTGCCCAGGTTGCCCGGTCCCTGGGTGACCACGACGACGTCCGCCTTCAGGACCAGTCGCGCCGCGAGCAGGCCCGAATGGAGGCTCACGGCCTCGAGATCGCCGCCGAAGGCCTGGCCGACCGTGACCGACGCGTCGAGCCACCCGGCCTCGCGCAGGCCCGCGACCGTGCGCGAGAACGCGAGGGGGAGCGCACCGCCATCGCTCATCACGTAGACGAGGCGCGGCGGCTGCGAGCCGCGCCACGCCTCGCGGACCCCGGCCAGGATCGCGGGAAGCGCCGAGTGCAGGTCCGCGACCACGACGGGAAGGCCCGCCAGATCGTCAGCATCGCGCAGCGTCGCGTGATGCTCGGAGTCTTGTTCGTCAACGCCCAGCACCATCGTCTGCAGCGGCGTGTACCGCGCCTTGACGAGATGGCCCGGGCCGGCGGGAGCATCCGCGGGGAGAGCGTCCGGCAGCGCGACGATGAGCGCGTACCCGCCCGTCCCGAGGCCGCGCTCGAGCGCGGTCGCGTTGAGAAGCACAGCGTCGCCGACGCGCGGCATGCCCACGAGATCGGGGTACGCGAGCGCCCGCACCTCACCGCCGGATGCCGTACGGACCGTCGCCTCGCACGCACCGGGCCACGATCGACCGAGCGACACCACCACGCCATCACGCCAACTCATCACAATGACACGCTACCGGCGATAGGTTGGCCTCGATGTCCACACGAACCCGAGCCGACGAACGGCTCCTCAACCTCGTCATCGCCCTCGTGAACTCCGGGCACGGAATGACGCGCGCCCACATCCGCGACACCGTCGAGGGCTACGGCGACCCCAAGAACGACGCGGCCTTCGAGAAGCTCTTCGAGCGGGACAAGGCGACGCTGCGCGAGCTCGGGTTCCCGCTCAAGGTGTCGGAGGACACCTACCAGGACTCGATCCGCTACTGGCTCGACATGCAGTCCTACGACATGCCGCCGCTGCATCTCACTGCCTCCCAGCTCGGCGTGCTCACGGTCGCGGCCGAGCTGTGGCGCGACGGAGCGCTCGGCTCGGAGTCCCGGCGGGCCGTGACGAAGCTGCGCGCGATGGGGGACACCGAGATCGGTCCCTCGGCTCTCGGCGCCTTCGCGTTGCGCGTGGGCGCCGCGGGGGACGCCTATGGCCCGCTCCTTGACGCGATCGACTCGCGCACCGCCGTCACCTTCCTCTACCGCGCCGCGAGCACGGGCGCCGTCGCGGTCCGCACCGTCGAGCCGTGGCGGCTCGCTGTGCGTCGCGGCGGCTGGTACCTCCTTGCCCACGACCGCGACCGCGGAGCGACGCGGGCCTTCCGGCTCTCGCGGATCGCGGGGACGGTCACGCCCGTGGGTGAAGGCGACACCTACGACATCCCCGAGAGCGTCGACGTCGACGCTGTGCTCGGTCTGCGCGGCGCCCCCGTCAAGGCACTCCTCGCGATCTCACCCGGCCGCGCGGCCGGGCTGCGCGCGCAGTGCACCCCGTCGGCGCTCACCGAGGCACCCGGCAGGGCTGAGGGGCGCGACCTCTTCGACCTCACGCTCGACGACCTCGAGCAGGGGGCCCGGCTCGTCGCCGCGCACGGCGATGCGGTCGTCGTTCTTGAGCCGGCCGAGCTGCGAGAGGCCGTCGCCAGGCGCCTGCGCGCCGCCACCATGATCGCGCTCGGCGCGCCCGCACCGGCCGTGCCCGACGAGGAGGCTTCACATGGCTGAGAACGCACCCGATCGCCTCGTGCGGATGCTCGGGCTGCTCGCCTTCCTCGGACGCCACGACGTTACCGAGACGGGCTATGCCTCGTGGCGGCTCGACGAGCTCGCAGAGCGCTTCGAGGTGACGCCACGGCGCATCCTCGCGGACATCAACCTGCTCTTCGTCGCGGGCCTTCCGGGGCATGGCCCCGAGGACCTCATCGACTTCGACCTCGATGAGGAGGACGGCTACGTCGCGCTGCGTGAGCCGCACGGCATGGCGCGACCGCTGCGGCTGAGCACACGCGAGGCGGTCGCCCTCGTCGCGGCGCTGCGCACGCTCGCCGCCAACCTCGACCCCGAGGTTCAGCCGCGGGAGGCGGCCGAGGTCGCCTCGACGCTCGAGGTGCTCACGGCTGCGGCAGGTGCCGCGGCACACACGGCGTCCCTCGTCGATGTCGATCTCGGCGCGCCCGCACCACTCCTCGTGCGCTCGGCCGTCGTACGCGCGCTCGAGGAGCGGCGTCGGCTTCGGCTGCGTTACGTCTCCGCGTCCGACGTCGTCTCGGTCCGCGACGTCGATCCCGTGCGACTCCTCACGGAGGACTCCCACGGCTACCTCGTCGCTTTCTGCCAGCGTGAGCAGGCGGGTCGCAGCTTCCGCCTCGATCGGATCCTCGAGGCCGAGGTCCTCGCGGAACTCGCCGACCCGCACCCGGAGCTCGCCGACGTTCCGACCTTCCGCCCCGCGCCGGGCAACGGCACCGTTCTCGCGACGATCGTCCTGCGGAGCCCCGCGCGGTGGGTCGCCGAGAGCGTTCCGGTCGAGGAGGTGCGCGAGCTCGAGGACGGCGCCTTCGAGCTCGACCTCGTCGTGCGGGACCTCGGCTGGTTCGCGAGGCTCGTGCTCGAGGAGGCTGAGAACGTCGTCTCGGTCGCACCCGCCGAGCTCCACACCGCGGTCGTCGACGCGGCCACCGCAGCCCTCGCGGCGTACGACGGCTAGCCTGACCCTGTGCTCTGGACCATCGTGTGGACGGCTCTCGCGCTCGGCGCGCTCGCAGCCGGGTTCCTTGCTTGGCGTCACGTGTGGCGTCGCGGCAAGGGCCTGCTCCGGCAGCTGGCGGCCTCGGCGGACGACCTCGGCGACGTCATCGATGCCGCTCAGGACCGCATCGACGCTCGGCTCGAGGCTCTCGTCCCCGCACACATCACCGTGGGGGAGGACCCTGCGCCGCTCCGCCGCGCGATCGAGCAGCGGCGGGCTCGCGCCCGGCTCCGCCACAGGCGGGCTCGCCCCGAGGTCTGGGAACGCTGGGCACAGGTCTGGCGCTAGACCGGACGGACGTCGTCGCACTGGTCGTCCCAGCCTAGGATGGGTGCACCTGCCGACGTCTGGAGAACGACCCCATGTACCTCAAGGAGCACCCGCTCGCCATCGTGGTCATCCTGCTGCTCATCCTCCTGCTCTTCGGGTCGAGCAAGCTGCCGGACCTCGCGCGCAACCTCGGCCGGTCGATGCGGATCGTCAAGAAGGAGGTCCGCGACATGCGGACCGACGACGAGACCCCGACCACCCCGGCGCCGTCCTCGACGCCGGCGACGCCGGCCACACCGGCCGACCAGGCCGGGGACGAGACGCCTCGAGGCTGAGTCGTGGCCCGTCCCGACCGCCCGCGCGACGGGCGGATGCCCTTGCGCGCCCATCTGGTCGAGGCGCGCAACCGGATCGTCCTCGCGGGGCTCGGGGTCCTTCTCGGAGCGATCGCGGGCTGGTTCCTCTACCCGAGCGTCTTCGACCTGCTCCAGGCGCCCATCCTCGAGGTCGCTGACACCGAGGGGCGCACCGTCGCGCTCAACTTCGCCGGCGCATTCACCGCGCTCGACCTCCAGATCAAGCTCGCGGTGTGGCTCGGGCTCATTCTCTCGAGCCCCTGGTGGCTCTACCAGGCCTGGGCGTTCGTCGTCCCGGGTCTCACCCGCAAGGAGAAGTGGGGCACCGCTGCCTTCGTGTGCTCGGGGGTTCCGCTCTTCCTCGCCGGCGCAGGCCTGGCCTGGTGGTTCCTGCCCCGTGCTGTCGTCCTCCTCGTGCAGTTCGTGCCGGCAGGCGCGACCAATCTGCAGGACGCCCAGTCCTACCTTCTGTTCGTCACGCAGTTCATCCTCGCGTTCGGGCTCGTCTTCTTGCTGCCCGTCGTCATGGTGGCGCTCGACCTCGTCGGCATCGTCCGTGGACGGACGTGGCTTCGTGGCTGGCGGTGGGCCACCGTCCTCGCGTTCACCTTCGCCGCGATGATGACGCCGACGCCCGACCTGCTCACGATGTTCCTCATGACCCTGCCGCTCCTCTTCCTCTACGCCGTTGCGGTGGGGATCGCGCTGTTGCATGACCGCCGCGTCGATCGTCGACGCGCCCTCGCCGAGGAGGCCGACAACCTGTGAGCACCCACGACACTCTCATCGGCGTCGTCGTCAATCCCACCTCGGGGCGCGGCCGTGGCGCGCGCGCAGGCGAGCGCACGCGCACCCTCCTGCGCGAGGCCGGCCACACCGTCGTCGACCTCTCCGGGACGAGCCTGCTCGACGCGGTCCACCGCGCCCGCCAGGGTGTCTCCGACGGTCTCGCGGCCCTCGTCGTCGTCGGAGGTGACGGTATGGTCCACCTCGGCTTCAACGCTGTGGCGACGACGCGCACGCCGCTCGGGATCGTCGCGGTCGGCTCGGGCAACGACTTCGCGCGCGCGGCCGAGCTCCCGCTGCACAAGGTCGATGCCGCCGTGCACGTCATCCTCGAGGCGCTGGCGGCGGGCACTTCACGCGCTGTCGATGCCGCGCACGTCACCCAGCCGGGTTCGCTCGACGGCCGGTGGTACGCGGGCGTCCTGTCCGCGGGGCTCGACGCCGCGGTCAACGCTCGTGCCAACCGGCTCACGTTCCCGCGCGGTCATCTCAAGTACCTGCGTGCGGTCGTCGGTGAGCTCGGGGCGTTCTTGCCGTTCGGCTACCGCGTCTTCGCGCACCGGCCCGACGGCAGCACGGACGAATGGCTCTCGGCGGGGACGCTCGTCGCCGTCGCCAACTCCTCGATGTTCGGGGGCGGCCTCACGATCGCACCCGACGCTCGGATCGATGACGGCGAGCTTGACCTCGTCACCGCCGGTCCGTTGAAGCGCATGCAGGCCGTGCGGCTCTTCCCACGGCTGTACCGGGGGACGCACGGCCGTCACAGGTCCGTCTCGATGTCGCGCGCGACGACGATCACGGTCGAGCCTGCCGACCTTGGGCGCACACCTCCCGTCGCGATGGCCGACGGCGAGGAAATTGGTCCGCTTCCGTTGCAGATCGAGATCCACCGCGGTTCCGTGACGCTCCTTGTCTGACGCCCCGCCTACGCTGGTGGCATGACTGGTCCGGAGGAGCTCTCACCCGCGGAGCGCTATGCGCTCTCCCGTGCTCGTGCTGCTGAGGCGGCCACGGCGTTCGGCCGGTTCCGGGCACACCTCGGCTTCGAACCCGACGACTTCCAGATCGAGGCGTGCCACGCGCTCGAGGCCGGCCAGGGGGTGCTCGTCGCCGCGCCGACCGGTGCGGGCAAGACCGTCGTCGGCGAGTTCGCGGTCCACCTCGCGCTCGAACAAGGCCGCAAGGCGTTCTACACGACACCGATCAAGGCCCTCTCCAACCAGAAGTACACGGACCTCGTCCGACGTCACGGCCACGAGAAGGTCGGGCTGCTCACGGGCGACGTGTCGATCAACGGTGATGCCGACGTCGTCGTCATGACGACCGAGGTCCTGCGCAACATGCTCTACGCGGGCTCGCCCGCGCTCGCGCGGCTCGGCCACGTCGTCATGGACGAGGTCCACTACCTCGCCGACCGCTTCCGTGGCCCGGTGTGGGAAGAGGTGATCATCCACCTGCCCGCGGACGTGCACGTGACGTCGCTGTCCGCCACGGTCTCGAACGCCGAGGAGTTCGGTGACTGGCTCGCGACGGTCAGGGGCGCGACCGCCGTCATCGTCTCGGAGCAGCGGCCGGTCCCGTTGTGGCAGCACGTCATGCTGCGCGCACGCCTGGGCGACGACGAGCCGCGACGGGGCCGCCGCGCGGAGATCCTCGACCTCTACGCGGGACACGTCGATCCGACGGACCCCGGGGCCAACCCGCCGATCAACCCGGATCTCGCTCAGGCGATGCGTCGGCTCGAGCCGGGGACGGGACCGCGCCGCGGACGTGGACGGCCCGAGCCTCGACGTCGTGGGCCTCACGGCAGTAGGCAGGTCTCGCGGGCCGCGTCGGTCGACACGCTCGACGCGGCCCGGCTCCTGCCCGCGATCCACTTCATCTTCTCGCGCGCAGGGTGCGAGGCGGCGCTTGCGCAGTGCCTCGGCCTAGGGCTCAGCCTCACGTCGCGTGAGGAGGAGGTGCGGATCAGGCACCTCGCGCACGAGCGATGCGCGGACCTGCCCGCTGAGGACTTGGGCGTGCTCGGGTATGCGTCGTGGGTCGAGGGCCTCTCCCGCGGCTTCGCGACACATCACGCAGGCATGCTCCCGCTGTTCAAGCAGACGGTCGAGGAACTCTTCGCGGCCGGGCTGCTCAAGGTGGTCTTCGCGACAGAGACCCTCGCTCTCGGGATCAACATGCCCGCGCGCACGGTCGTCCTCGAGAAGCTCGTCAAGTGGGACGGCCGCGGCCATGCCGACCTCACGGCGGGGGAGTACACGCAGCTGACCGGCCGTGCGGGGCGCCGGGGGATCGACGTCGAGGGTCACGCGGTCGTGCTCGACCACCCTGGCCTCGATCCCGTCGCCCTCGCGGGTCTCGCCTCACGCCGCACGTACCCGTTGCGTTCGAGCTTCCGCCCGACGTACAACATGGCGGTCAACCTCGTCGGGACCGTCGGGCGGGCTCGCACGCGCGAGGTCCTCGAGACGAGCTTTGCCCAGTTCCAGGCGGACCGCGGCGCGGTCGGCCTCGCGACACAGGCACGCAAGCAGTCCGAGGCGCTCGACGGCTATGCGGACGCCATGACGTGCCACCTCGGCGACTTCTCCGAGTACTCGCGCATCCGCCAACGCATCGCGCAGCGTGAGGGCGCGCTCCGCAAGGTCGACGCGGGTGCCCGCCGACGCGCGGTCGTCGACTCGCTCGGGGCGCTCCGGCGCGGCGATGTCATCGCCGCGGGGCACGGACGCCGCGCGTCCCACGCCGTCGTCGTCGCAGGCCTGAGCCCTGAGCGGTTCGGCCCCGGCCAGCCCGTCGTCCTCACGGAGCAGGGCAAGGTGCGTCGCATCGACCCCGCGGACCTCCTCGATCCGGTCGACGTGGTCGCGACGGTGCGCATACCTGCGGGCTTCGACGAACGACGCCCAGCAGATCGTCGCGACCTGGCCTCGGCCTTGCGCTCTCGTGTCGCCGGGCTCGAGCCGGGACCCTCGCGTGCCGAGCGCGCCCGGTCCGCGGCAGCCGACGACGCGGAGCTCGAGGATCTCCGCCGCTCTCTGCGTGCACACCCGTGTCACCGCTGCCCGGACCGCGAGCAGCACGCACGGTGGGCCGAGCGGCACGCGCGCCTGACGAAGGACCACGCCAACCTCGTCCGGCGCATCGCCGGTCGCACGGGGACGATCGCCCGTCAGTTCGACCGCGTGTGCGACCTCCTCGTCGAGCTTGGCTACCTGGCTCCTTCGTCCGAGGATCCCCAGGACCTCGAGGTCACAGCGCCCGGCCGTGCGCTGCAGCACCTCTACGCCGAGAAGGACCTTCTCGTTGCTGAGTGCCTGCGCAAGGGCGCGTGGAAGGGCCTTGACGCCCCCGGGCTCGCGGCCGTGGTCACCGCGATCGTGCACGAGCCCAGGGGGGAGGAGGTCGGCGAGCCGCACCTTCCCGGAGGCCCCGGTGGTCCGCTCGCGCTCGCGCTCGATGCGACGGTCCGCGCGTGGTCCCACCTCGAGGAGCTCGAGACGTCGCACCGTCTCGATGCGACGTCTCCGCCCTCGCTCCAGCTCGTCGAGGCGGTCTTCCGGTGGGCTGCCGGACGCAGCCTCGAGCACGTCCTGCGCGGAGCAGACCTCGCGGCGGGTGACTTTGTGCGGATCTGCAAGCAGGTGATCGACGTCCTCGATCAGCTTGCGATCGCCGCGGACGATCCGCACGTGCAGAAGGTGGCACGGCAGGCGGTCGACGCGGTGAGACGGGGTGTTGTCGCTCACGCCGGGGTGTGAACCGGCTCGGTGGTGCGGGCTGGCCTCCTCACGTGGCATATCGTCAACCGTGTGAGCTCGATCCTCTTCCGCAATGGCGTGGTGCACTCGCCAGCCGATCCGTTCGCCGAGGCAGTGCTTGTCGAGGACGGTGTCGTCGCGTGGCTCGGTGCCAACGACACCGCCGACGGCTTTGCGCGACGCGCCGAACGCGTCGTCGACCTTGACGGCGCGCTCGTCACACCCGGGTTCGTCGACTCCCACGTCCACCTGCTGCGCACGGGCGAGCAGCTCGACGGTCTCGACCTGCAGGGCGCGCGTTCCGCTCGCGACCTCGTCCAGCTCGTACCCGCGCGCGCCACCCTCGACGAGGGCACGGTCGGGGGGCACGGCTGGGACGAGACCGGGTGGGACACTGCCGAGACTCCCTCTCGCGAGGCGCTCGACGCGGCAGCGGGGGAGCGCGCGGTCGCGCTCGTCCGTGCCGACCAGCACTCGAGCCTCGTCTCGACTGCACTCGCCCGCGAGCTCGGTCTCGCTGACCTCCCGGGCTGGAGCCACGACGGTCCTGTGACGGGGGCGGCTCATGCCGCGGTCTCGGCACACCTCACGCAGCAGGCGCAGGCGCGGCACGACGAGCTGACGACGCTCGCCCTGCGCACGGCCGCGGAGCGCGGGATCGTCGCCGTCCACGAGATGTCCCTCCCGTCGATGGACACGCGCGCGGGGCTCGCCGACCTGATCGCCCGGACGGCGGACCCCGCCTCCGGGCTGCCGCTCGTCGTCGGTTACCGGGGCGAGCTGTGCGAGACGACGTCGGACGTCACGGCGCTTCGTGAAGCGATCCCGGGCCTCACCGGTGTCGGCGGGGACCTGGCCGTCGACGGATCGCTCGGTTCACGGACGGCAGCGCTCAACGTGCCGTACGCGGACGACCCGGATGGTGGCGCGGGCACGTTGCACCTCAGCACCGAGCAGATCACCACCCACGTGCTCGCGGCGACCCGCGCGGGCGTGCAGGCAGGCTTCCACGCGATCGGCGACCGTGCGCTCCAGGAGGTCCTGCTCGGATTCGAGACCGCAGCCGACCTCGAAGGTCTCGCCGCGGTCCGTGCCCGAGGACACCGCATCGAGCACGCGCTCATGGTGGGGGCGCCCGCACTGGCAGCGCTCGTCCTGCTCGGGTTGCGCCTGTCCGTCCAGCCTGCGTTCGACGCGCGCTGGGGCGGCCCCTCGAGCATGTACGCGGCCCGCCTGGGTGCGACGCGTGCGGCCGACACGACACCGCTCGCTGACCTCGCCGGGGCAGGTGTCCCGCTCGCCCTCGGCTCTGACACGCCCGTGACACCCTTCGACCCGTGGGGCGCGGTGGCGGGTGCGCTCCTGCTGCGCTCGGCCGACCAGCGCATCTCGGCGCGCGCGGCGTTCCGCGCTCACACTCGCGGCGGTTGGCGCCTCGCGGGGCTCGACCACACGGGTTCCGGCGAGATCCGTCTGGGCGCACCCGCGCACCTCGCGGTGTGGCGCACCGAGCATCTCGCGGTCGAGGGGCCGCACGCGCCAGGTTCGGCCTGGAGCACGGATGCCCGTGCCGGCACCCCGCTGCTGCCCGCGCTCGGTCCCGACGAGCCGTCTCCCACGTGTCACATGACGATGCGGGACGGCGTCGTGCTCTACGAGCAGTGGTGACGGCCCACCAGGGCGTGAGGACCGCCCAGACCTCCCGGGCGTCCAGGACGGCGCGCACACCTCGACCCGCGCCGACCGAAGCGGCACGTCCGCGGCGCGTTTCGCTCGTCCTCGCGCTCGCCGTCGCTGCGGGCGGCGGCTGGGTGACGAACCTCGGGTTCCCCGACACCGATACGTGGTGGCTCGCGATCGCGGGCGTCGCGATGCTCGTCGTCGGGCTGGGCGCGACGGGACTCGGGGGTCGGGCCGCATGGCGAGCCGCCGGGCTCGGCCTCGCGTGGGGGCTGGCCTTCTTCCTGCCGCACCTCGTGTGGGCGGACGTGTCGGTGGGTGCCGTGCCGTGGCTCGCCCTGTCGGGCGCGCAGGCGGGCATGGTGGCGCTCGCGTGCGCCGTCTACACGTGGGTACGGCGCGCCTCGTGGCTCCAGACCCGACCCTGGCTCGAACCTGTCGCGTTCGCGGTCGTCTGGACCGCCGTCGAGCTCGTGCGGTCCCACTATCCGTTCGGAGGATTCCCGTGGGGGCGCCTCGCGTTCTCGCAGGCCGACTCCCCACTCGGGCGGCTCGCATGGCTTGGTGGAGTGCCTCTCGTCTCGGCGGCGACCGCGCTCGTCGCAGGTCTCGTCGCGTACGTCCTGCTCAGCCTCGTCCGGCTGCGCCTCCTTGGCGCTGCGGCGGCGGTCATCGTCGCGGCGGCCGTGACGGCCTCGGGGATGTTCGTTCCGATCGCTGCGCGTGCCGAGGCGGGCACGCTGCGCGTCGGAGCTGTTCAGGGCAACGTCTCCGAGCCGGGCTCCGGCTCGTTCGGGCATCAGCTCGAAGTGACAGGGAACCACGTCGCGGGAACGCTGGCGGTCCTCGAGCGCGCAGACGAAAGGGGCGTCGACCTCGTCGTGTGGCCCGAGAACGCCTCGGACGTCGACCCTCGCGTCAACCCTGAGGGACGCGAGCTCATCGTGGAGGCGGTCGAGGCCGCGGGTGTTCCCCTGCTGTTCGGCACACAGGAGTATGTGGACACCGGCCGCTACAACCAGTCGGTCCTGTGGGTCCCGGGCGAAGGGATCACGCACGTCTACGCGAAGCAGGTCCCGGCTGCGTTCGCCGAGTACATCCCGTGGCGCTCGTTCTTCGAGAGGCTCTCGGACAAGGTCGCGCTCGTGCGCACGGACATGCTCCCCGGCGGTGAGGTCAGCGCGATCCCCGTGCCCATCACGCGGCTCGACCGCGACGTCACGGTCGCGTCGATCATCTGCTTCGAGGTCGCCTACGACTTCGTCGCACGCGACGCCGTCAAGGGTGGGGCCGAGGTGCTCTTCGTCCCGACGAACAACTCCAACTTCGGGTACACCGCCGAGTCGACGCAGCAGCTGGCGATGACGCGTCTGCGCGCGATCGAGACGGGCCGGGCCGCCGTCCAGATCTCGACCGTCGGCGTGAGCGGTGTCGTCGATCCCGCGGGGCGCGTCCTTGAACGCACGGGTCTCTTCACTGCAGAGCAGCTGCTCACCGATCTTCCGCTGCGCACGTCGACGACTCCGGCGGTCTCGTTGGGCGCCGGCGTCGAGATCTTCTTCGCTGCGTTCGCATCTGTCCTGCTCGGACTTGGTATCGTCTCCCGTGCTCGTTCCCGTTCGCTAAGGAAGTGACGATGTCCGCCAACGATGGCGCTCGGCCCGGGGACGCTCCGCGTACCCTCGTCGTTGTCCCCACCTATGACGAGTCGCTCACGCTCCCGGGCACGCTCGGGCGGCTGAGGGACGCCGTGCCCTGGGCTGACGTCCTCGTCGTGGACGACGGCAGCCCCGACGGCACAGGAGCGCTCGCCGATGCGATGGCCGAGGCGGATCCGGCGATCCATGTGATGCACCGTGAGGGCAAGCAGGGCCTCGGTACCGCGTACGTCGCGGGATTCGGCTGGGCCCTCGAGCGAGGCTACGAGATCGTGTGCGAGATGGATGCCGACGGGTCGCACCGTCCCGAACAGATGCCCGCGCTGCTCGCCCGGATCGTGGCCGAGCCGTCCGTCGATCTTGTCATCGGATCGCGGTGGGTCCCGGGGGGCGAGGTCGAGAACTGGCCGCTGCACCGCGAGGTTCTCTCGCGGGGAGCCAACCTCTACACGCGCGTCATGCTCGGCATGCACGTGGGCGACGCCACCGCGGGGTTCCGTGCGTTCCGGGCGACCATGCTCGAGAAGCTGGACCTCGAGAAGGTCGCGTCCCAGGGCTACTGCTTCCAGGTGGACATGACGCGGCGCGTTGTCGCTGCCGGCGGGCAGGTCGCCGAGGTGCCGATCACGTTCGTGGAGCGTGAGGCCGGTGTCTCGAAGATGAGTCGCCACATCATCGTCGAGGCGCTGGGCCGAGTCACGGTGTGGGGAGTCGAGAAGCGAGGGCGTCAGCTGCGCAGCCTCGTCTCGCGTCGGTCCCGCTCGGAGCAGGGCGCACCGTCCTCTCTGTGAGCCCTGCGGGCCCCACACCGGCACGACGCCCTCACTGCACCTGACCATGCCCTCGTCAGGGCACGACGAAGGGGCCCCGACCTCACGGTCGAAGCCCCTTCGGGTTCCTGGGCGGGCTCGGGGGGTGCCGACCCAGGAAGTGTCGGTGCTCGGCCGAGCGGGGTGGTGCCGGGCCGGGCGGAGAAACTACGCGGAGCGGCGGAGCTTGCCCGCGCGCAGGAGGCTGAGACGCTCGTCGAGCAGCTCTTCGAGCTCGGAGATCGTGCGGCGCTCGAGCAGCATGTCCCAGTGGGTGCGGACCGGCTTGGTCGCCTTGGGTTCGGGCTTGTCCGCGTCACGCAGGAGCGCGGTCTCGCCGCAGCGGCACTCCCACTCGACCGGAACCTCAGCCTCGGTGGAGAACGGGAGAATGATCGTGTGCCCGTTGGGGCAGTCGTAGTGCGCCTGGAAACGCGGGGCGAAGTCAACGCCCTCGTCGTTCTCCATGCTCTTGGCGCCGATGCTCATTCCACGCAACGACCGGTCGGCCATCTCGTCCTCCAAAAGGCTGTTGTCCAGCGGGGTGTCCTGTGAGGTCAACGTCGTGACGTCCGCGGTCGTTCCCCGGGGCCGTGAAGGTCCGGTGAAACGCGGTGCGGGGTCAGCGGGCTCACCGTGATCGGTGGGGTACGCACCGGTCGGACATGCAGGGGAGCCGCTCTGCGCGGCGATGCTAAGGGCGGGCCCACCGTGAGGTGGGTCCGGCCAGGCGGGTGCACGGGACTTTTCGTCCTGTCTCACGAATTGTGCCGTGGAAAACCTCACCGGGCCAGGGGAGACTCTATCCCGTAGAGCGTCCGCTCGGGGTGAGCGTGCCGGTGACGATGCTCACGCGCGGACGGGTCCGGCTGCCGGGGCGTGTGAAGATGACGGAGCCGGCACAACGTGGAGGTTGACGATGACTCATGGTGAGCACCCTGCCGATGCGCACGACCTCATTCGGGTGCGCGGGGCGCGCGAGAACAACTTGCGCGGCGTGTCGGTCGACATCCCGAAACGTCGGCTCACTGTCTTCACGGGAGTCTCGGGCTCGGGCAAGAGCTCACTCGTCTTCGACACGGTCGCTGCTGAGTCGCAACGGATGATCAACGAGACCTACTCGGCGTTCCTCCAGGGCTTCATGCCGACGCTCGCGCGTCCCGAGGTCGATCAGCTCGACGGGCTGACGACGGCGATCATCGTCGACCAGGAGCGGCTCGGCGCAAACCCGCGTTCGACGGTCGGCACCGTGACGGACGTCAACGCCCTGCTGCGCCTGCTGTTCTCGCGCCTCGGCACGCCGCACGTGGGCGGACCGAACGCGTACTCGTTCAACGTCCCCACCGTCCACGCGAGCGGCGCGCTGACGGTCGACAAGCCTCATGCCACGGCCGTGCGGACGACCTTCTCGCAGACGGGTGGCATGTGCCCTCGGTGCGAGGGGCGGGGGCGGGTCAACGACATCGATCTTGCCGAGGTGCTCGACGAGTCTCTTTCGCTGCGCGGGGGAGCGATCAAGGTGCCCGGATACGTCGCAGACGGATGGTATGTGAAGATCTTCTCGGAGTCGGGGTTGCTCGACGGCGACAAGCCTGTGGGGGAGTACACCGCACGCGAGCGCCACGACTTCCTCTACAAGGAGCCCGTCAAGATCAAGGTCGGGGGGACCAACTTCACCTACGAAGGCCTCATCCCCAAGATCCAGAAGTCGATGCTCGCCAAGGATCCCGAAGCGATGCAGCCGCACGTGCGGGCGTTCGTCGAGCGCGCGGTCACGTTCCAGACGTGCCCGGAGTGCGAGGGAACACGCCTCACGTCAGCCGCGCGCGGCTCGACGATCGCCGGGCTCTCGATCGCTGACGTGTGCGCGCTGCAAATCAGCGACGCGCTCGAGTGGACACGCCAGGTCTCCGACGTGAGCGTCGCGCCGATCGTCGACGGGCTGCGCGCCGCGCTCGGACACTTCGTCGAGATCGGGCTGGGCTACCTCTCGCTCGACCGGTCGTCGGGGACCCTGTCGGGCGGCGAGGCACAGCGGACCAAGCTCGTCCGCCACCTGGGATCAGCCCTGACGGACGTCACGTACGTCTTCGACGAACCGTCGGTCGGCCTGCACCCGCACGACGTGCAGCGCATGAACACGCTCCTCGAAGAGCTGCGCGACAAGGGCAACACGGTGCTCGTCGTCGAGCACAAGCCCGAGACGATCGCGGTCGCCGACCATGTCATCGACCTGGGCCCGGGGGCAGGTTCAGCGGGCGGCACGATCACGTTCGAGGGCTCGGTCGACGAGCTGCGCGCGTCCGACACGCTCACGGGACGACACCTGTCCTACCGAGCAGCGGTCAAGGACGTGGCACGCACCCCGTCGGGGGTGCTGCAGATTCGCGGGGCAAGCCTCCACAACCTCAAGGATGTCGACGTCGACGTACCGCTCGGTGTGCTCACCGTCGTCACGGGCGTGGCCGGGTCGGGCAAGAGTTCTCTCGTGCACGGGTCGATCGCCAAGCGCGACGGCGTCGTCGTCGTGGACCAGGGCGCGATCAAGGGATCACGACGGTCGAACCCTGCGACGTACACGGGGCTGCTCGAGCCCGTGCGCAAGGCGTTCGCGAAGGCGAACGGCGTCAAGCCGGCGCTGTTCTCGGCCAACTCCGAAGGTGCGTGCCCCGCGTGCAACGGTGCGGGCGTCATCTACACGGATCTCGGCATGATGGCCGGCGTGACGACGACCTGCATGGAGTGCGAAGGCCGACGTTTTCAGGCGGACGTCCTTGAATACCGGCTCGGCGGGCTCAACATCGCCGAGGTGCTTGCGCTTCCTGTGGCCGAGGCTGCGGAATATCTCGCGGCCAAGGAGTCGCGCGTTCTTGCCGCGCGCTCGATTGCCGAGCGGCTCGTCCAGGTCGGGCTCGGGTACGTGACGCTCGGTCAGCCGCTCACGACGCTCTCGGGCGGCGAGCGCCAGCGGCTCAAGCTCGCGACGCACCTCGCGGAGTCGGGCGGGATCATCGTCCTCGACGAACCGACGAGCGGGCTGCACCTCGCGGACGTCGCCCAGCTGCTCGGCTTGCTCGACTCGATGGTCGACGCGGGCCGGACTGTCATCGTCGTCGAGCATCACCAGGCCGTCATGGCCCACGCGGACCACATCATCGACCTCGGGCCCGGCGCAGGGCACGCCGGCGGCGAGATCGTCTTCTCAGGGACGCCCGCAGAGCTTGTTGCTCAGCGCTCGACCATCACGGGAGAGCACCTCGCGCGCTACGTCGACGCGTAGCGCGCAACCGCCGCGGCTCCGGTGTGTCGCCGGAGCGCGTGGCTCTGGTCATTCGGCGATCCCACCGTGCGCCGATAAGGTACATTATGTCAGATGGAGGTGGCGACACCCTCCCCGGAGGCTCTGGCACGTCGACCCCCTGCCGCAGCCGACTCGCCCGCGATACCGTCGCGCTGTGAGCAGTCCCGTCCAGAACGGCCACCCCGTCGGCGGCCCCGGCCGCGCCGAGCGCGGCACGGCCGCGCGCGCGTTCCACGCGGCGGTCGTCGTCGCGTTCCTCGGCGCACCGCTCGGGCTCGCCGGCTGCGCGTCACCGTCGGCGGCGCCTCCGCGCGCTGCGCCTTCCGCAGCGCACCAGGACGAGCTTCGCGCGGCCGACGGCAGGCCGTGCCCGGCCGAGCTGCCGCTCGGTGAAGATCCCGGCGGATACGGGTTCGGGATCGAACGTGGCGCGACCGAACGTCCACGCGTCCAGGAACCGCAGTCTGCCTGGGTGTGCCGCTATGAACAGACAACGCTGCAAGCCCCCGATGTCGGGCATGCACCGTTCGCGTGGATCCTGACCGACGGCCCGACGGAGCTCGAGGCAGAGCACCTCGGACCGCTCACGAGCGCGCTCAACGACCTCGCACCGTTCGCGTCCGACGACGTCTCGTGCACCGCTGACCTCGGCCCCCGCTGGATGGTCGTCACGTCCCACGAAGGCGATCTCACCGCGGTCGTCGTCGACGACTTCGGCTGCCACATGACGCGACTGAGCGACAACCCGCAGACGACCCCGCCGGGAGCCGCCGGCCACGGTGGCGCCGTCGGCGGCGTCCTCGACGGCGGCACTGCGATCCTCGCGGCGATCCAGGCCGAACTGCACCGCTAGCGCCCCGCCCCTGCACCGCGCAGAGGATCGATACGATGAGGCTCTGGCCGCGGGTCCACCCGCAACCGCTCCACCGCAAGGGATCCCGTGTACGCACTGCTTCTCGCCATCATCTACGTCGCCTTCGTCAGCCTCGGGCTCCCCGACTCGATGATCGGCGCCGGCTGGCCTGCGATGCACGCCGACCTTGGCGTACCCCTGTCAGCAGCCGGCCTCCTCACGATGATCATCGCGGTCGGAACGATCGTCTCGAGCCTCCTCTCCGAACGCCTCACCCGGCGCCTCGGGACCGGCCTCGTCACGGCCACGAGCGTCGGCATGACAGCCGCTGCCCTCTTCGGCTTCGCTTCCGCCGACGCCTTCTGGGTGCTGTGCCTGTGGGCCATCCCCTACGGCCTCGGCGCGGGAGCCGTCGACGCCGCGCTCAACAACTACGTCGCGCTGCACTTTGCCGCCCGTCATATGAATTGGCTCCACAGTTTCTGGGGCGTCGGCGCCTCGATCAGCCCGTTCATCATGAGCTTTGCGCTCTCGTCGGGCTCAGGATGGCCCAGCGCCTACCTGTCCGTCGGGATCGTCCAGGCCGTCCTCACGCTCGCGCTGCTCAGCACGCTCCCCCTGTGGGGCCGCGTGAGCACGACGTCCTTGCTGCCCGACGCGTCGCCCGGGCCCGACGCCTCTGCCGAGACGGACGCCGTTGGCCCAACGGCGGCGCAGGACGCGGCTCCCGGACGCGGGCACGTGCCCCTCGGCGTCGCGCTCCGCACACCGGGAGTGCTCTTCGTCCTCACCGCGTTCTTCGCCTACTGCGGTCTTGAGTCGACCGCCATGCTGTGGTCCGCGAGCTACCTCGTCGCTGAGCACGCCGTCTCCCCCGCAACCGCCGCCGCCTTCGGCTCACTGTTCCTGCTCGGCGTCACGGCGGGCCGGTTCGCCTCAGGCTTCGTCGCCGACGCCGTGGGCGACACCGTCCTCATCCGGGGTGGATTTCTCACTGTAGGCGCGGGCGCGCTCCTCATCGCTCTTCCTGTCCCGACCTCGGCCCTCGCACTGACGGGCCTCGTCCTCGCGGGGCTCGGGTCGGCCCCCATCTACCCCGCCATCATCCACTCGACGCCGGCGAACTTCGGCCGTCACAGGTCGCACGCGATCATCGGCATCCAGATGGCCGCCGCGTACACGGGCACGACCCTCATCCCGCCGCTCTTCGGCATCCTCGCCACGTGGCTCGGCATGTGGTTGCTCCCGTTCTTCATCCTCGTCTTCGTCGTCCTCGGCATCGTCATGTCCGAGCGTCTCAACCGGATGGTCGCACTGCGCCGCACGGCGCAGGCCTCCGCAGCACTCCCCCACGACGCTCCCGCACTGCCGGGTGAACCGACCGACGGATAGGGTTGCCCCGTGCCCTTGTCTGAGACCGTCCGCCGCAACCTGCTGCGGACAACAGCGATCGCCATCGCGACCCCCTTCACGCTCGCCGCGGCCCTCGTCGTCGCGGAAGCGATCAAGACGTACCGCCACGGGCGCACACCGGCACGCTTCCCGCACCTGCCCCCACTCGACGCGAGCATCGGCACGACGCGATCGACCGTCTACACCTACGGTGAAGACGTCTACGCCGCGATGCTCGACGCGATCCGGGGTGCCAAGCGCACGGTCCTGCTCGAGTCCTACATCTGGAAGCAGGACGAGCTCGGCGAGGAGTTCAAGGCAGCCCTCATCGAGGCCGCGGAACGCGGCGTCGAGGTCTACGTCATCTACGACGGCTTCGCCAACTTGGTCGTGCCGCGTGCATTCTTCGACCTGCCCGCACCGATCCACGTGCTGCGCTATCCGTTCTTCCACCTCCGGGTGCTCACGCTCAACATCCGCCACATGGGCCGCGACCACCGCAAGATCCTCGTCGTCGACGACGAGATCGGCTTCGTCGGAGGCTTCAACATCGGCGCGCTCTACGCGACCGAGTGGCGCGACACGCACGTGCGGCTCGTCGGCCCCGCCACATGGGACCTGCGCAACGCGTTCGTCGACTTCTGGAACACGGCCCGCAAGCCGCACCAGCCGATCTTGCCGGACCCGGGATCAGACGTGTGGGACCCTCATGTCCGTCCTGCGCGCAACGTTCCGGCGCACATGCTCTTCCCCATCCGCGGGATCTACCTGCAGGCGATCGACCGCGCACGGCACCACATCTACATCACGCAGGCGTACTTCATCCCCGACGAAGAGCTGCTCGCTGGGCTTCTCGCGGCGGCACGCCGCGGCGTTGACGTCCGCATCATCGTGCCAGCCGCCTCGAACCACGTCGTGACCGACTGGCTGTCCCGCGGGTTCTACACGAGCCTGCTCACCGGCGGCGTGACGATCTGGATGTTCGAGAACGCGATGGTCCACGCGAAGACCGCGACGATCGACGGGCAGTGGACGACGATCGGCACGGCGAACATCGACCGGCTGAGCCTCACGGGCAACTACGAGATCAACCTCGAGATCTTCGACCGCGACGTGGCTGCGCAGATGGAACGCGTCTTCGCGACGGATCTGTCGAACTGCCACGAGCTGACGCTCGATGAGTGGGCACAACGCCCGTGGTACTCCCGGCTCGGCGAGCGGATCCTCGCTCCCCTACGCCCGCTCCTCTAGTGCGCGCGCTCGTCCCACGCGTCGTTCACGACACGGGACGGCCTGCGGGACCACGCGCACTCAGGAGTCGCGTGTCGCGTCGGCGATGTCTTCTTCGGGTCGAGGCGGAACTGTCTCGTCATCCTCGAGAAGCGGAACCTCGGCAAACTCGGGGTGGGCCGCCCGCAGCTGAGCAGCGACGTCGTGAGGGTCGGGCCCGGGGCCGGTCACGGGTCAGCCGACGTTCCGCGCGCGTCGTCGCGCAGCCAGCTCGTCGACGGGCGACGCAGCCTGCTCGTCCTCCGAGAGCCGCTCGGTCGGGAGAGCGGCGAGCGTTCCCTCGATCTCGCGCCACACACGGCCGACGGCGATGCCGAAGACACCCTGGCCACCCTGGACGAGATCGATGACCTCGTCGGCGCTCGTGCACTCGTACACCGAGGCCCCGTCGCTCATGAGGGTGATCTGTGCGAGGTCGTCGACGCCGCGCTCGCGCAGGTGCCCGACCGCGGTGCGGATCTGCTGGAGGGAGACACCCGTGTCGAGCAGCCGCTTGACGACCTTGAGCACGAGGATGTCGCGGAAGCTGTAGAGGCGGTGCGTCCCCGAGCCCGTCGCGGGGCGCACGGTCGGCTCGACGAGCCCTGTGCGCGCCCAATAGTCGAGCTGGCGGTAGGTGATGCCTGCGGCGCGGCACGCGGTCGGCCCGCGATAGCCCGTGAGGCTGTCCGACTCGGCGAGGTCCTCGCCGAAGAGGAGGCCCTGCGACGCGATACCCGCGCGCGCTGGTCCCTCGTTCGTCTCTCCGGTGACGCTCACTGTGCCTCCTGATGGCGTGGTCCGCCCCCTTGCGAGGACGGGCTCGATGTCTACCGCTACGCTACGGTCCGCCTCTGACAGCGTCAACGACATCGCCCCCAACACGCCTTCGGCGTGTCGCGGTTCGAACCTTGACCTTCAACTACAACTTGAGGGTCGTCGTGCGCGACGCGGATCAGCCCAGATCGAGGCGCGAGACCGACTGGCGCAGCATGGCCGCGTGCAGCTGCGTGAACGACTCCCCCAGCTCGACGGCAGCAGCCTCCGCGCGCGCCCGCGCCGAACGCGCCACCTTGGCGCGCGACGGGGCCACGACCTGCTCGACCAGGCCGACCTCGCGGTCGACCGCAGTCCGCAGGACACGGAGGTGACGCGGCTCGACGCCGTGCGCAGCGAGCGCCGAAGCGTGCAAGATGATCTGACGCGCCCATGCGTCCATCCCGCCCCGCTCGTCGAGCCGGACGATGCCCGCCTCGACGAGGTCGACGACAAAACCCTCGTCGACGTCGAGATCTGCCGCAAGCGACGCCGCAGTCTCACGATCGGCCGCACGCAACGGCGCGTACACGACGCCCTCCGGAACGGCACGCGGCCCCGCCACGACCTCGCTCAGCCCGGCATCGAGCTCGGCTAGCTGCTCCTTGATGACACGCAACGGCAGGTAGGCGTCACGCTGCTGCGCGAGCGCGTACCGCAGCCGCTCGACATGAGCCTGCGAGTACTGGCGGTAGCCCGCGGGCGTCCGCACCGGCTCGACGAGGCCCTGCTCCTCGAGAAAACGCAGCTTGGAGTGCGTGAGCGCCGGAAACTCCGGCTTGAGCGCCGAGAGCACGTCAGAGATGCGCATCGTCGCGACGGTCGGCGCGCCCGGCGGCCAGGCGCGCACGAGGTCAAGCTGAGGCGCCTCGTCGGCAGCGTCCGCCGAAACCTGCGGCAACTGCCGCGGCGTCACGCAGAGGCCCCGGGCTGGCGTCGGCTCGGGAAGTAGACCATACGGAACTTGCCGATCTGGACCTCGTCACCCGTGCGGAGAGACGCCGTGTCGACGCGTTCGCGATTGACATAGGTGCCATTGAGCGAGCCCGAGTCGCGCACCGCGTAGCCCGCGCCGTCGCGCACGAAGGTCGCGTGCTTGCGGGAGACCGTGACGTCGTCGAGGAAGATGTCCGACCGCTCGGAACGCCCGACGTGGACCGTGTCGGAGTCGAGCAGGAAGCGCGAGCCTGAGCCGGGCCCGCGGAGCGTGACGAGGAGAGCGCTGCCCGCGGGCAGCGCGGCGATCGCGGCCTCGTCCTGCAAGCCCGGCCGTTCGACGGGTTCGTCGCTCACGACCTCGGCCGGAATGGCCCCGAAGACGAGAGTCTGGTCGACGTTGAACCGGGCGTCGTCGCTCGGCGTGGAACCAGTTGCGTGCGTCATGGGCCCTCCTCGCTGCGTGAACTCCACCGGGTCGACCGGCGTCCCACCATCCTAGGTGACCTGGGCCGCGACGTCGCACGTCGAGGCGCGCGCGTCAGCCAGCGGCCTCAGCCGCGACCGGGGTCGCCCACGTCGTCGCAGGCGCCTCGTGGACCGCGGTGATGTCGAGGTCGCCCTGCGCCACGATCTCACCGGTCGCGCCCGCGTTGCGGACCTGGGCCATCGCTCCGCCGGGAATCTCGAGCGCGGGAACGATCGTGTCGGCCGCCCCGATGACGCGCCACTCGACCGGCCCGGTGAGAACGGTCCCGTCGAGCAGGACGCCCTGCGCCGTATCGACGAACGACGAGCTCGCCACGATGCGCACATCGTTCACCTGGATGACCTCGGCACCCGCGTTGCGCAGCTCCTCAAGGATTGCGCGATAGACGGTCGAGCGCAGCTGCTCGATCCCCTCGGTGACGGAGATCGTCACGCCTGGGCCCGACGCCGGGAGGCGACCGGAGAGGATTCCCTGGACCGCCGCGCGATCACGCGCGACCTCCAGCAGCGCCTCCTGGTCGGCATGGCCCGACTCGAGGTCGCTCAGCTGGGAGCGAAGTGAGTCTGCCTGGCGCGAGAGCTCGTTGCCGCGCCGCGTCGTGTCGTCGAGGATCCGCACGAGCTCGTTCTGCCGCAGACCTGTGAGCGGCTTCTCACGCGTCGACGTCACCTGGACGACGATCGCAAACCCGAGCAGCCCGCACAGCAGAGCCGCCACCAGCTGGGTCCGGCTCAAGCGAGGTGCCGCCGCCCCCGCGAGGACGCGCCACGCATTGCGGGCCGGGCGGACAGGGCGCGCATGCTCGGCGACGTGTGTCGCGTCGTCATGCTCGCTCGAGCGCGTCTCGTCGTCGCTCATCGTTACGCCTTGAACAAGTGACGGCGGATCGCCGCAGCGTTGGAGAAGATACGGATCCCGAGGACGACGACGACGCCCGTCGAGAGCTGCGTCCCGACACCGAGCTGGTCACCGAGGAAGACGATGAGCGCTGCGACGACGACGTTCGACAGGAACGAGACGAGGAAGACCTTGTCGTCGAAGATGCCGTCGAGAAGAGCGCGCAGACCGCCGAAGAGCGCGTCGAGCGCAGCAACCACGGCGATCGGCAGGTAGGGCTGGAGCACCACCGGGACATCGGGCTGGAAGTACAGGCCGAGCAGCGCACCTGCGAGCAGGCCGAGCACGGGAATCACGGGCGTCCTCCTGAGGTCATCGTGTCGGCAGGCCGTCAGGCCGTTGCTGCGACTCGTTCGAGCCTATCGGCTCGTCGGGCCGCGCGAGCAGCGTCTCGGCGATGCGTCCGGCCGGGAGGACGAGCTCAGCCTCACGCCCCACATCCGAGGAGATCGCATACCGCGACCCCAGGACCGAGAGGTGCTGCTGGCCCACCGAGCGGGCGAAGTAGCCGGGCAGCGTCGCCGGGTCTCCGATCGCCTCGATCGTGTACGGCCCCGTGAGCCCCACGAGGTCGACGAGGATCGCTTCTCCCGCGCTACGGATCGCGCTCGTCGCCGTGAGGCGGTGCCCGTTGACCGCGATCGCCTGGGCACCGGAACCCCACAGCGCATTGACGACCACCTGGAGGTCATAGTCGAGAACTCGTTTGGACTCGTCCTCCGCCTCCCCCAGGAGCGGAACCGCATCACGCATCGTCACGGTGAGCCCCGGGCCCTTGACGGCGACCGTGCCGGCGGCGGCAGCGTCTCGCGCCGTGCGGTCGAGAAGCGCTGGGTAGGCCTCCGCAAGTCCCGCGTTCTGCAACGCATCGATGCGGCCGTCGAGCTCGAGGATGGCGCGCGCGTCCGCATCCGCAGCAGCGCTGCGCTCGAGGATCTCCTCCTCGAGAACCGAACGCGCGGTGAGAACCGAGTCACGGGGCTGGAGCGCGACCGCGGCCGTCGCGGTCCCCATCCCGAGAAGGACCGCCAGGATCGTCAGGACTGCGGTCCGCCGACGCCCCCGGATCGCACCACCCGTCTTGCGCCGCGCCGTGGCCTCCGCGTAGCCGGGATCGAGGGGGCGACGCATGACCTCGTCGAGCAGCACCATCGAGGCGTCGGGCCGCGTAGGCCGCGGACGCGCGTCGGGAGCAGCTTTCACGGGTCGTTCCTCCTGATTCCGGTGCGCCTGTCATCCTAGGGTGCAGGCCATACCCGCCGCATCACTGCGACCGAAGGACCACGATGATCGAGCTGCTCACGGGAACGAGTCTCGCGACCGCCGCAGGGCTCAACGCCTACGTGCCCCTCGTCGTGCTCGGACTCGCCGACAGGTTCACCACCGTGCTCGAGCTCCCAGGGGCGTGGTCGTGGCTGTCGAGCTGGCCTGCTCTGGCGATCCTCACCGTCCTCCTCGTCGTCGAGATGGTCGCTGACAAGGTCCCCGCGATCGACTCCGTCAACGACGTCCTGCAGACCGTCGTGCGCCCCACCGCGGGAGGCCTCGTCGTCGGCGCCGGAACCGCGGCCGAGCACGTCGTCGACGGCGGAGCCTGGAGCGGGACGAACGGGTGGGCCGTCGCCCTGGGCGTCCTCATCGCCCTCGTCGTCCACCTGCTCAAGTCATCCGTCCGTCCTGTGCTCAACGCCGCGACCCTCGGGGTGGCCGCACCCGTCGTCTCGACGGTCGAGGACGCGTCCTCGGTCGCGCTCTCGGTCCTCGCGATCCTTGTCCCCGTGCTCGCGGCCCTCGGCGTCCTCGCCATCGTGGTCGTGCTCGTCCGGCTTCGACGACGGCGACGTACCGCACCCGCGTCGGCACCGACGCTCTGAGCGCGCCCCGCCCCTGTGGCCGACCTCACCGGCCTGCCTCCTCCCCTGCCCTGTGGGCGACAGGCTAGGCTGGGGGCTCACGCTAGGAGCGTGTCGCGCGTCCCGCGTGTGAGTCAGGTGGTCACCTCACGGTGATCGTGTGGGTTGTTTCGGGAGTTGCGACCGCGGTGGATCAGACGTCCGCTGCACTGGCTCCGCACCCGAAAAGAAAACCGGTCCCTCTCGCATGTCGACGTCCGAGCAGGGTGCGCCTTCGCGCGCCCTTGACGCCCAGCCCACCCCCACCTTCGCCGATCTCGGCCTGCCCGACGCCCTCATGGCGGCGGTCGCCGACCTTGGCTTCCAGACGCCGTCGGCCATCCAGGTCGAAGCCATCCCGTCGCTCCTCAGCGGCCGCGACATCACGGGCATCGCCCAGACCGGAACCGGCAAGACCGCCGCATTCGGCCTCCCGATGCTCGCCGCCGTTGACCCGAACCTCCGCGCGACCCAGGCGCTCGTCCTCACCCCGACGCGCGAGCTCGCGATGCAGGTGGCCGACGCCATCGCATCGTTCGCGACGCACCTTCCCGGGCTCGAGGTCCTCGCTGTCTACGGCGGCTCCCCCTACATCCCCCAGCAGCGTGCGCTCCAGCGCGGCGCGCAGGTCGTCGTCGGGACCCCCGGCCGAGTCATCGACCACATGGAGCGCGGCGCGCTCGTCATGGACGGCATCCGCTTCCTCGTCCTCGACGAGGCCGACGAGATGCTCCGCATGGGATTCGCCGAGGACGTCGACACCGTCTTCGCCCGCGCGCCCCGCGAGCGTCAGGTCGCCCTCTTCTCGGCCACCATGCCCCCGCAGATCCGTCGCGTCGCCTCAGAGCACCTCACCAACCCCGTCGAGATCGCCGTCGCCCGCCAGGCCTCGACCGTGACCTCGGTCGTCCAGGAGTACGCTGTCGTCCCGTTCCGTCACAAGGTCGGAGCTCTCAGCCGCGTGCTCGCCACGTCCGACGCCGACGCTGCGATCGTCTTCTGCCGCACGCGTGGTGCCGCCGAGGAGGTCGGCTCGGAGCTCGTCGCCAAGGGCATCTCGGCGGCAACCATCTCGGGTGACGTCGCTCAGAAGGAGCGCGAGCGCATCGTCGAGCGTCTGCGAGGCGGTCAGCTCGACGTCCTCGTCGCGACCGACGTCGCGGCTCGCGGCCTCGACGTCGAGCGCATCGGCCTCGTCGTGAACTTCGACCTCCCGGGCGAGCCCGAGGCATACGTCCACCGCATCGGCCGGACGGGCCGTGCCGGACGCACGGGCCGTGCCCTGTCGTTCGTCACCCCGAACGAGCGCGGCCGCCTGCGCGGCATCGAGCGCACGACGCGCACGCCGCTCACGCTCATCGAGATCCCGACGCCCGCAGACGTCTCGGCGCACCGCGCCCGGAGCGTTCTCACGCAGGTCCCCGCGCGCATCGAGTCGGGTCGCCTCGACCTCTACCGCGGTCTGCTCTCGTCGTTCGCAGCCGAGTCCGGGACGGACCCGCTCGAGATCGCTGCGGCGCTCGTCGCCCTCCACGTCGGAGACGACGGCCCCAGCGCGTACGCCGAGCAGATGGCGGCCGAGGCCGAGCGTGACGAGGCCCGTCGCCTCGAGCAGCGCGCCAAGGAGCGCACCTCCGAGCGTGGTGGACGCAGCGACGACCGTCGCTTCGAGGACCGCCGTGACGACCGTCGCAACGACGGCCGCATCGCACGGCGCGAGCCCGGTGTCGCCGGGACCCGCTACCGCATTGCCGTCGGTCGCAACCACGGCATCCAGCCGCGCGGCATCGTCGGTGCGCTCACGAACGAGGGCGGCCTCTCGGGCTCGGACCTCGGCAAGATCGACATCTTCGGCAGCTTCTCGCTCGTCGAGATCACCTCGACGCTCGACGACCAGACGATCGAGCGCATCTCGCGCTCGCGCGTCGGCGGCAAGGCGCTGCGGATGACGCTCGACGAGGGCGCGCCGCCCGCACGTGGTGGCCGCGAGGAGCGTCCGACGTACGGCCGCCGCGACGAGCGTGGCCCGCGTCGTGACGAGCGTGGCCCCCGCCGCGACGACCGTCACCGCTCGGCCGACGCCCCGCGCACGACGCGCTGGGCTCGCTGACCGCAAGCAGACGCCGGTGGCCGGGAACCCCCGGCCGGCACCCCTCGCGGGGTGCCGGCCACCGGCGTCTGTGCCTGACCGCACGTGGCTCCCGGCATCCCGACGCGTCAGTTGCCGGACGCGCTCAGCGTTCGGGTTCGGTCGCCTCGCCGTACCGTTCGACGAGGGTGGCGAGCCGCACGGCTTCGGAGCGCCCGTAGGCGCCGTCAGACGACTGCACGGCCATGACCGCTGTCGTCGTGCCGTCGGTGAGGTCGAGCGTCACCCAGGGCTGCCCAGAGGCAAGCCGCACGGCCTCGACCTGCGCCCACTCGAGCGATCGCGTCCGCACGAGGTTGCGCACGACGATCCCCTCGGGGCTCACGAGAGCGAGCACCCCCGCGTGCCGCACGAGCAGCCAGACGGCGAACCCGACGACGAGCACGAACGCCCCCATGTTGAGCGGGTCGTAGCCCGGGCCGGGATGTCCGGGAGAGACGAGCAGGATGAACGCCGCTCCCACGACGATGGCCGCGGCTAGCACGCGCCCGACGATGCGCGCCCCTCGGGGCCGGAAGGGCTCGAAGAGCGACGCGTCGTCGGTGGCAGCCATGAGCGCTACAGACGGCTCGCGAGGATCGAGGTGACGATGATCGCGCGTGCGCCCACCTCGTAGAGGTCGTCCATGACGCGGTTCGTCTGCTTGCGTCGAACCATGGCGCGCACGGCGGCCCACTCACGGTCGTGGAGCGGCGAGACGGTCGGCGACTCGAGGCCGGGCGTGATCGCCACGGCGGCGTCGACCTTGCCGACCGGGACGTCGTAGTCCATGAGGACGTACTCGCGGGCCGTGAGCACGCCCTGGAGGCGCCGGGCGAGCGTCGCCAGTCCCGCGGGGTCGGTCTCACGCCCCGCGCACTTGATGAGCACTGCCTCCGAGCGCAGGATCGGCTCGGCGAAGATCTCGAGACCCGCGGCGCGCAGCGTGGTTCCGGTCTCGACCACGTCGGCGATGACGTCGGCGACGCCGAGGCGCACCGACGACTCGACCGCGCCATCGAGGTGGACGATCGCGGAGGGCTCAACACCCTGCGCGGCGAGGTGGTCGGCGACGAGGCGGTTGTAGGAGGTCGCGACGCGCTTGCCCGCGATCTCAGCGACCGTCGTCATCGAGCCCGCGGGAGCCGCGTAGCGGAACGTCGAGCCGGCGAAGCCGAGCGGCAGGTGCTCGACGGCGTGAGCGCCGGAGTCAAGAAGGAGGTCACGGCCGGTGATCCCCGCGTCGACCGTGCCGGAGCCGACGTACACCGCGACGTCGCGGGGACGCAGGAAGAAGAACTCGGCGTCGTTGTCGGGATCGGCAAGCACGAGCTCGCGCGAGTCGCGGCGCTGGCGGTAGCCGGCCTCGCGCAGCATCTCGACGGCGGGTTCTGACAGGGAACCCTTGTTAGGGACGGCGATACGGAGCACTGGGGGTCCTTCGGGTTGGCCCCGAGGCGGTCACAGCCGCGTCGGGCGGAGTATCGGCAAGACGGGGCGAGGCAACGGACTGGTCCGCGGCTCTCAGAGGTAGGAGTAGACGTCCTCGAGGGTCAGGCCCTTGGCGACCATGAGCACCTGGAGGTGATAGAGCAGCTGGGAGATCTCTTCCGAGAGCTCGGCGGGACTCTGATACTCCGCGGCCATCCATACCTCGGCCGCTTCCTCAACGATCTTCTTGCCGATGGCATGCACGCCCGCGTCAAGCTCCTTGACGGTGCCCGATCCCTCGGGACGTTCCACGGCCTTGCGGCCCAGCTCGGCGAACAGCGTGTCGAAGGTCTTCACGATCTGGCAGCCTAGCGCGGAGACGGCCGTGGCCGGTGCTCGTCCCGAGGGACGGGCACCTGCCACAGCCGTCGTCACACCATGGCCGCTCGACGTCAGAGCGCGCGCAGCGCGACGACCGTCGCGATCGCCGCCTCGACGGCCTCGGCGCCCTTGTCCTCGCTCGACCCCTCAAGGCCCGCACGCTCGCGCGCCTGCTCGACCGTGTCGACCGTGAGCACCCCGAAGCCGACGGGCACACCCGTGCGCACGGCGACGTCGGTGAGCCCCGCCGTCACGCCCTGGCAGACGTACTCGAAGTGCGGGGTGCCCCCGCGCACGACGACGCCGAGGGCCACGACGAGGTCGTAGCCCGCCGATGCGGCGCGGCTCGCGACAACCGGAAGCTCCATCGAGCCCGGAACGCGGATCTCGGTGACGTCCGTGAGATGCGCGGCCGCGAACGCTCGACGCGCCCCGGCCACGAGCCCGTCCATGATCTCGGTGTGCCAGCTCGCGGCGACCAGCACCGCCCGCAGGCCCGTGCCGTCCGTGTTGACGTGGGGTGCTCCCTCTCCGCTCATCGCGGGTCCTCCTCGGTAGTCGTCGTGGTGCTCGTCACGCGGTCGATCGTGTCGAGCACGTGACCCATCGCGAGCTTCTTTGTCAGCAGGTAGGCGTGATTGTGAGCCGTGTGCCCCACTTCGAGGCGCCGCGTGCTCGCGACGTCGATCCCGTTGGCTGTGAGCCCCGAGGTCTTCGCCGGGTTGTTCGTGAGGAGCTCGATGTGGTCGAGCCCGAGGTCGCCCAGGATCGCGGCCGCCGCGCCGTACTCACGCCGGTCGGCTGGCCACCCGAGCTCGATGTTGGCCTCGACCGTGTCGAGGCCGCGGTCCTGAAGCTCGTACGCGGCGATCTTGGCGACGAGGCCGATGCCACGACCCTCGTGCCCCCGCAGGTAGATGACCGCGCCACCCTCGTGCGCGACCGCGGCCATCGCGGCATGCAGCTGAGGACCACAGTCACAGCGCGCCGACCCGAACGCATCGCCCGTCAGACACTCCGAGTGCACGCGGACGACGGGACGCTCCCCCGGGGTCGCGGGTGCCGCCGCCGGCACGAGCGCGACGTGCTCGGCGCCGGTGCGCAGGTCGCGGTACCCGTGGATCCGGAAGTTCCCGTGCTCGGTCGGCAGGTCGGCGACGCCCGTGGGCGCGACCCGCTGGGTGTCGGCCAGGTGGCCGGGCTCCTCGGGGGTCACCGGGTCATTCGCCCGGCGCCACTCCTGGAGGTCCGCGATCGTGAGGACGACGAGATCCTCGCGCTCGGCGAGCTCCATGACGGCCGGCAGGCGCATCATCGTGCCGTCGTCGTGCACGAGCTCCGCGATCGCGCCCACCTCGCCGAGCCCGGCGAGACGCACGAGGTCGACTGCGGCCTCCGTGTGACCACCACGGTGGAGCACGCCGCCCGCAACCGCGCGCAGCGGCAGGACGTGGCCCGGACGGATGAGGTCGATCGGCCCTGAGACCGGGTCGGCGAGGACCCGCAGGGTGCGCGTCCGGTCGGCGGCCGAGATCCCTGTCGTCACACCCGTCGCCGCGTCGACGGTCACCGTGTAGGCGGTGCGCCGCGGATCCTGGGACTGGGGAACCATGAGGGGCAGCTCGAGCGCATCAGCGCGCGGACCTGGCATCGGGGCGCACAAGTACCCCGACGAGTGGCGGATCGTCCACGCGACCCACGCGTCGGTCGCGTTCGAGGCCGCGAGGATGACGTCAGCCTCGTTCTCGCGGTCCGGGTTGTCGGCGACGAGGACGGGGCGTCCGAGCCGGAGCTGGTCGAGGGCCTCCTCGACGGTTGCCAGCCTCATGCCTGCGCCCCCACGAGACGCTCCACGTACTTCGCGACGACGTCGACCTCGAGGTTGACCGGGTCGCCCGGCACCAGCGCGCCGAGCGTCGTGAGCGCGAGAGTCGTCGGGATGAGAGAGATCCCGAAGGAGTCCTCGTCGACGGTCGTCACCGTGAGCGACACGCCGCTCACGGTGATCGAGCCCTTGCGCACGACGTACCGCAGGACGTCGGCCGGAGCCTCGATGACGAGGTCGTCCCACCGCTCCCCCGGCGTGCGCGACCGCAGCCGCCCCACCGCGTCGACATGCCCCTGGACGATGTGACCGTCGAGGCGCCCGCCCACGAGCGCGGCGCGCTCGAGGTTGACGGCGTCACCCGGCTCGAGCTCGCCGAGCTGCGTGTGACGCAGCGTCTCAGGCATGACGTCCGCCTCGAAGGTGCCCGCGGCGGCGTCGAGCGTCGTCACGGTCAGGCAGACGCCGTTGACCGCGATCGAGTCGCCGTGGGCCGCGCTCGAGGTGACGAGCGCGCCACGGATGGTCAGACGTGCGTCGGTTCCGAGGTTCTCGGAGGCGATGACTTCGCCCTGTTCCTCGACGATGCCGGTGAACATCAGCTCTCCTTCGTAGGGATCGGGTTCTCAGCGTCGGTCGACGCACGCCGAGGGCGGGACACGATGAGGACGTCGGGACCGAGGACCTCGACGGACACTGGTTCGAGACGCAGGGCCTGCGAGATGGACGTCACGCCGAGGTCGGCGACCGCGCCCCGGCCCGCACCCAGGATGACGGGCGCGACATAGGCATGGACCTCGTCGACGAGGCCCGCCCGCAGGAACTGCGCGGCGACGCGCGGACCGCCCTCGACGAGGACGTGCCGGACATCGAGCGCCGCGAGCTCGGTGAGCGCCTCGTGGACGTCGTGCGTCTTGAGGAGGACGAGCCGACCGCCCGGGACGCGTCGGAGGCGGGCCTCGCGCGGGATCTCGGTCCGGCCGAGGACGACGCGCAGCGGCTGGTGGACGGACTCGACCGTGCCCTCGGCGCCGGGCATCGGCTCGATGCGGGCCGTGAGCGCGGGATCGTCTGCGAGTGCCGTTCCGGTGCCGACGAGGATCGCGTCGACCTCGGCGCGATGCGCGTGCGCCCGGTGGCGCGCGGCCTGCGACGTCACCCAGCGGCTCGTGCCGTCGGCGGCCGCGACGCGGCCGTCGAGCGTCGTGGCCATCTTCAGGGTCACGTACGGCCGGCCGGTGACGACGGAGTGCAGCCACGCGCGCACGAGATCGTGACCCGAGCCCTCGGCTGCCTCGACGGGTCCGACGACCGTGACTCCCGCGTCCGCGAGGCGCTGGCCTCCGCCGTGGGCGGCGGCGCTCAGGTCGGCGACCGCGTAGGTGACGTCCGCGATGCCCGCTGCGATGAGCGCGTCCGCGCACGGACCGGTCCGGCCCGTGTGCGCGCACGGTTCGAGACTGACGAAGACGGACGCGCCCGCGACATCGATCCCCGCGGCGTCCGCCGTCGCGAGGGCGGCAGCCTCTGCGTGGGGCGTGCCCGCGCCACGGTGGTAGCCGGTCGCGAGGACCCGACGAGGGTCAGTGCCCTCGCCCGCGGCCAGGATGACGCAGCCGACGCGCGGGTTGGGGCCCGCGGCGGGACCGCGCGCCGCGATCTCGATGGCGTGCGCGAGCGCCTCGCGCGGTGTGAGGTACTCCGGGTGAGGCGCGGTGCCCAGGGGGGCGTCGACGTGCATGGTCGCTCCAAGACTGTCGGCCCCGGGGCGACGGACGGACGTCCGCGACGACGCGAATCACCGTGCCACCGACCGGTCGCACGCATGACAACGCCTTCGACACGTACGCCTCCCATCCGGACTTTGACCGTCGGTCCCGGAGTTCCACCGGATCAGCCGAGGGCAGACCACCGGCGGTGGCTGCGACCCGGTTCGCGGACTATGACCGCCGGCTCGGATTTTCACCGACCCCGGAGCACGTGCTCACCCCCAACAATGCCACACGTCCGCGGTTCATTCCCGCACGTCGCAGTGATGTCCGTCGCTCGGACGTCACACCGTTCAGTGCGCGCACGCAGCCGTGCCGAGCGACCGCAGCACCTCGATCTCACCCGCGATGTCCTCGGCGCCGTAGACGGCCGAGCCCGCGACGAAGACATCCGCGCCGGCCTCGGCCGCCCGCTCGATCGTCGTGCGCGAGACGCCGCCGTCGATCTGGAGGCGCACCTCGAGGCCCGAGGCGTCGATCGCCGTGCGCGCGCGAGCGATCTTGGCGAGGGTCGCATCGATGAAGGACTGACCGCCGAAGCCCGGTTCGACCGTCATGATGAGGATCATGTCGAGCTCGGGAAGCAGGTCGATGAACGGCTCGATCGGCGTGGCCGGTCGAAGCGCGAGCGCCGCACGCGCACCGAGGCGCCGGATCTCGCGGGCGAGGCGGACGGGAGCCGCGGCCGCCTCCGCATGGAACGTCACGGATGCCGCCCCGGCCTCCGCGTACGCGGGGGCCCAACGATCCGGGTCCGCGATCATGAGGTGCGTGTCAACGGGCACCGGGCAGACCTGGACGATCCGCTCGACGATCGGAAGACCGAGCGTGAGGTTCGGGACGAAGTGGTTGTCCATGACGTCGACGTGAGCAGCGTCAGCGGACGAGATGGCTTCGAGGTCACGCTGCAGGTTGACGAAGTCGGCCGACAGGATGCTGGGGTGGATGGCGATGCCCATGCCTCGAACCCTACCGGCGGCCGGAGCCTGCCGACCCGCTCAGAGCGTGCGTCGGAGCAGCGTGAGATGCATCGCGTCGGTCCCGTGGACGTGCGGCCACAGCTGCACGTCGAGGCCGGGCGCGAGCTGGGGTGCCTCGATCGAGACGGAGGCCACCGCCGCGGCGGCGTCGGCACGCTCGACGTCGGAACGCCCCGCAAGAACGTCGTCGACGACGAGAGTCGTCTCCGCACGGTGCGGCGAGCACGTCACGTAGGCGATGAGCCCGCCCGGGCGCGTCGCGTCGATCGCAGCGCCAAGCAGCTCGCGCTGCAGCTTCGCGAGCGCCGGAACGTCCGACGGTTCGCGACGCCACCGCGACTCGGGGCGACGGCGCAGCGCACCGAGCCCCGTGCACGGGGCGTCGACCATGACACGGTCGAAGCCGCCCGGCACGCGGTCGAGGATGGTGCGACCGTCGCCCACGACGACGTCCTCGACCGCCTCGGCCGGGACGGCGCGCAGAGCCTGCTCGACGAGACGCGCGCGGTGCGGCTGAGACTCGTTCGCGAGCAAGGTTGCACCGCGCTCGCCCGCGAGAGCCGCGAGCAGCCCCGCCTTGCCCCCCGGCCCCGCGCACAGGTCGAGCCAGCGTTCGTCCGGACCCTCGAGAGGTGCAGCGGCGAGCGCGAGCGTGACGAGCTGCGAGCCCTCGTCCTGGACAGCGGCCGCACCCGCGCGTACGGCGGGGATCCCCGCAGGGTCCCCGCCCATGAGCACAGCTGCGGTCGGCGCGTAGCGACCGGCCACGGCGCGCGCGTCGTCGTCACCCAGCTCCTCAGCGACCTCCTGGGCGAGCTCAGCGACGTCGAGAAGGCCCGGACGCGCGACGAGCGTCACGCGCGGAGCCGCATTGTTCGCCGCGAGCAACGCCTCGATCTCCGAGGCGTCGCGGCCATGGGCGACGAGTGCCTCGCGGAGCGCGCGCACGATCCACCCGGGGTGCGAGCCGAGAGCAGCCAGGCGTGCGTCGTCGTCGGGCGCCTGTGCCGTGAGCAGCTCCTCCCACTCCGCGACGCTCCGCTCCGAGACCCGCCGAAGGACCGCGTTGACGAAGCGCGAGGACCCCGTGCCGGCATGCTCGCGAGCCAGCCCGACGGTCTCGGACACGGCAGCGTGCGTCGCGACCCGCATGCCGAGCACCTGGTGCGCACCGAGGCGCAGAAGGTCTCGCACGAGCGGATCGACCTGCGTGAGCGGACGATCGATGCAGTGGCCGATGATCGCGTCGTACCGGCCCGCAAGGCGCAACGTGCCGTACGCGAGCTCGGTCGCGAAGGCCGCGTCCCGTCCGCGCAGCCGCGCGTGCTTGAGCGCGGGCGGCAGCACGAGGTTCGCGTACGCGTCAGAGCCGTCCACCGCGCGCAGGACCTCGAGGGCCACCTCACGCGGGGTGTCGGACCCCCGACGCCGCGCCGAGGGAGCGAGCGCCGAGCGCTCGTCGGCCGTGCGCACCTTGCCGCGCTCGCGGCCCTGCGCATTGCGCCGTGCGCCCTGGCCGCGCCCCTCGACCCCGCTCATGCCGCACCCAGGATCGTGCCGTCGACGATCGCCGACCCGTCGGCCGACCGAGCACCGCGTGCCCAGTCCGCTGCCGCCATGAGCTTCTTGCCGACGGGCTGAACCTCACCAAGACGGACCGCATGCGTGGCCGTGCCCACGTGCACCTCACGCTTCGTGATGCGCAGCGCACCCGGGGCAAGGTCCGTGACCTCGGGGTCGGGGACGACGGGGCCGACGCCGAGCCGGACCCCGTCCGGGAGCGTGGTCCACGCACCCGGCTCGGGCGTGCACCCGCGGATGCGGCGGTCGATCGCGAGGGCGGGAAGAGTCCAGTCGACGCGTGCGTCGGCCACCTCGATCTTCGCGGCGTGCGAGATTCCGTCGGTGGGCTGCGGCTCGGGTACGAGCTTGCCCTCGGCAAGCGCGTCCATCGTCGCGACCATGAGCGGCGCGCCAGCCTGCGCGAGACGCCCGAGCAGGTCGCCCGCGGTGTCGCGCGCACGCACCGTCTCCGTGAGGGTTCCCAGGACCGGACCCGTGTCGAGCCCTTCCTCGATGACGAACGTCGACGCGCCCGTCACCTCGTCGCCCGCCATGAGGGCGCGCTGCACGGGCGCTGCGCCACGCCACGCGGGAAGGATCGAGAAGTGAAGGTTGACCCAGCCGAGCGGCGGGATCGCCAGAGCCTCGGGGCGCAGGATCTCGCCGTAGGCGACGACGGCGGCCGCGTCGGGAGCCAGTTCGCGCAGTCGCTCAAGTGTCTCGGGGTCACGCGGACGTCCCGTGAGGACCTCGAGGCCGAGCTCCTCGGCACGCACCCGCACAGGGCTCGGGGTGAGTCGCTTGCCACGCCCGGCGGGGGCATCGGCACGCGTGAGGACACCCACGATGTCGTGCGGGGAGGCGACGAGCGCCTCAAGGGTGGGGACCGCGACCTCGGGGGTCCCGGCGAAGAGGATGCGCATGGTGACCCAGTCTAGGCGTGGGCGAGCCCCCGACGACGCAGTCGTCGGGGGCTCACCCGTCCAGAGATGCGACTCACGCCTCCTGACGGCGTCGGCCCCCCACCCCCGCTGCCGCTGCGGCGATCGCAAGAGCCGCGAGCACACCACCGCCCGCAGCAAGCTGCTTCGTCGGGCTGGACTCGACCTGCGTGCGCAGGTCGACGGTTCCGGCTGCGACCTGGCCCGTTCCCGCGGCGAGCGTCGTGGCACCCTCCGCGAGCTGCGTGGCACCCGTCGCGAGGTCGCCCGCGCCGGTCGCGAGCGTCCCGGCTCCGGTCGCCAGCTCACCCGCACCATCGGCGAGCGAACCTGCCCCGTCGGCGAGGGCGTGGGCACCCGTGTCGGCCTCGACGAGGCCGTCACGCAGCTCCGTCGAACCCGTCGCGAGCAGGCCCGTGCCCTCGGCAAGCGCCGAGGCACCCGTGGCGAGGTCGCGGGTTCCGGCCGAGATGCGTGTCGCGCCCGTGGCGAGCTCGCCCGAGCCCGCCTTGAGGTCGCGGCTGCCCGTGGCGAGCGCACCCGCTCCGGTGGCCAGCTCCTTGGTCCCGGAGGCGAGCGTCTTCGTGCCCACGCTCAAGGTGCGTGCCCCGGTGGCGAGGTCAGCCGCCCCCGTGGCGAGGGCGGTGGAGCCCGTAGTGAGCAGTGCCGCGCCGTCGACGAGCGCGTCGGTGCCTTCCGCGAGCGTTGCGCTTCCGGTCCGCAGCTCTGCGCTTCCCTTGACGAGAGGGCTCAGGGCGTCGGTCGAGAACGTGGCGGCGCCCGCCGCCACGGCGGCGGAGCCGTCGCGCGCGGCGGTGAGGCGTGCCGTGAGGCCCTCCGTCGGGTCGTCCACCATCGTGGCCGCGCCGGCTGCCTTGGCCCCGAGCGTCCTCGTCCCGTCGGCGATCGCGTCGACGGTCCCGAGCAGACGAGCCTTGTCGGGTCCGGCGAGATCGGTGTTGGCGTCGATGAGTGCCCTCAGGCCCGCCATGTGCGTGGTGAGGTCTCCGGCGCCCTCGCTCAGATCCGTGAAGCCCGCGGAGATGGCTTGCGCCTTCTCGGGTGCGGAGCTGAGGCCCGCTGCGAGCTGCTGCGCGCCGGGAAGGAGCCCGGGCGCGGCAGGGTCCGTGCTCGTGAAGGCACCGTACGCCGTGGCGAGGCCGGTTGCGAGGCTCTGAGCGCCCGCACTCACGAGGTCCGCGCCGCCGTCGGCTGCAGTGATCCCGGCGGCGAGGTCGCGTGCACCGTCGCGCAGGTCGGCTGCGCCGTCCTTGAGGGCGCCGGCTCCCGTCGCTAGCTCCCCCGCGCCGTCGCGTACCGCGACCGCACCCGACGAGGCGCTCTTCGCGCCGTCGCGGAGCGTTCTGGCGCCCGTGGCGAGGCTCGAGGCGCCCGTCGCGAGCGAGGACGCGCCCTGGGCGAGCTGCGCCGACCCGGTGCGCAGGTCGCTCGCACCGATCGAGAGCCTGCCCGCGCCGCCGTTCGCGTCGGCCAGGCCTGCCGCGAGGGTGGTGGCTCCTGTGCCGAGCTTCGTCGTGCCCTCGGCGAGCGTTGCCGCACCGTCTTTGAGGCTGCTGGCGCCCGTGCTCAGGGCGCCTGCGCCCGTGTGGAGGGTGCTCGCGCCGTCGGACACCTGGGTGGCGCCCTGGGCCGCCGTACCCGCGCCGGTCGCGAGCTGGGCTGCCCCGTCGTCGACCTTGCCCGATCCCTCGGCCAGGCGCTGGGACCCCGCGTGGACGCGGCCGTAGAAGATGAGAAGGAAGGCGATGAGAACGATCGCTGTGATGAGCAGCAGGGTGTGGCCGACGACGTGAGCCGCCGTCGACCGGGGGGCTCTGACACCGTGAGAGGTGAGACTCATCCGGACTCCTTTGTCGCGGGACGCACGGGGTGCGCCGTGGCTGTGAGCATGCGCGGCTGAGCAGTCGCGTCATGGTGGCGAGATCCAGCCCGCGTCGTCGGGGACTGGCATGCGTTACCTGAAACGTGTCGTATCAGGTACTTGCTGGTGCAAGATTACACGATGTCGTGATCCATGTCACAGAACTGCTGCGGACCGGGCGCGGCGGAAGGTCAGCCGACCATCGGAACGTCAGCCGCGAACCGCCAGGTAGGCGTCGACAATCGTGCGCGCGTACAACGCGCCCCCGTCCTTCGTCGGGTGGATGCCGTCAGCCGCGAGGTACTCGCCGTGCGACTTCACAGCCCCGTGCCAGTCGGCGACGCTCACCTGCTCGTGGTCGCGTGCGGCCTTCGCGATGACCGCGTTCGTCGCCTTGATCCAGCTGCGCGACCCGTAGGCATTGACGAAGACGACGCGCCGCTCAGGGCCCACCGCCGCAAGCACGTCGTCCACCGTCGACTGCCGCAGCGTCGTGTTCGTCGCGAGCGCGAGCACGACGACGTCCGGCAGATCACCCTGCGCCTCCAGCTGTGCCAGGATCCCCGGCGCGACGAGCATCGACCGCGACACCGCGGCATCGATCCGAACATCGGGCACGAGCGCGCGCACCTGCTTCGCCGCAGCGAGCGTCACCGAGTCCCCGACGACGACTAGGTCGGCGCCCGTGGGCGCCTCGGCCTTCTCGGCGGGCTCCGGGTCGGGCGACGTGCTCGCGTCGTCGGACGGTGCGGGACTGCTCGAGCCGGTCGGCTCGGCGACGCCAGGCGACGGCGACGCCGTGCCCGTCGGCGCGGACGACGTGTCGCCACCCGACGCGTCGCCACCCGGCGTGTCCGACGGCGCCCCGGGCGTCGACGGCGCGTCCGTCGGCGCGGGCGCCACGGAGAGCTCCTCGTCCAGGCCGGGCCCGTTCTCCTCGATGCCCGCAGCGATCTCTTGCTCGATCGAGGAGACGTGCGGCGCCGTCGCGATCGCAAAGCCCGTGAGCACGAGGCACGCGACGACAGCGCCGCCGAGGATGGGCGCGCGCAGACCGCGTGACGGCGCCTGCGCCGTGGGCCGCAACCACGCAAGAAGCCGCTCGAGGCAGACGAGAATGCCGTCGCGCATGACCGGCCGCTCGACGAATCGGTAGGAGGCCGCCGCCAGCGCGAACGTCACGACGACCGTGACGACCCACACGAGCGCAACGCCCGTGCCCTCGACATACTGCTTCGCGAAGATCTGCGTGAGCAGCACGAAGACGGGCCAGTGCCACAGGTAGAGGCCATAGCTCCGCTCCCCGATCCACCGCAGCGCCGGGTGCTCGAGGGCACGACGCACCGGTGAGTCATGGAGCATCGTCGTCACGAGCAACGCCGCCGCGAGCGACAGCACGAACAGTCCACCTCGGTACGTCACCGGGGAGTCCCACGTGACGAGGGCCGAGAACGCACCGACGACGGCGAGGCAGACGACGGCGATGAGCCCGGGCTGACGGCGCTTGAGCGCCCGCACAAGCCGGGCACCACGTCCCACGGGCGCCATGGCCGCGGGCCACGGCGCCGGGTGGCCCGTCCGCACCGTTCCGAAGTACCAGAACGCGAGCAACGCGCCGAGCATCATGCCGAACACGTGCGTGTCAGTTCCGTAGTAGACCCGGGTCGGGTCCTCGCCGACGCGGAAGACCGTAGCCATGACCACGGCCGAGCCGAGCGCGAGACCACCGGCCACGACGATCCCGACCCGCCGAGCACGCGCGAGCAGCATGATCCCGACGACGACGAACGGCCACACGAGGTAGAACTGCTCCTCGACCGCGAGCGACCACAAGTTGGCGAACACCTGGGGCACGAGCGCCGAGAAGTAGCTGTCCTCCGCTGCGATCGACACCCAGTTGCTCGAGAACGTCATCGCCCCGAAGATCTGCCGGTCAAGATGGACCCTCACATCCCCGCCGATGAGCAACGCCACGGGCGAGCACACAGCGACGACCAGAAGCAGCGCAGGAAGGAGCCTGCGCACGCGCTTCGTCCAGAAGTGCACGAGGTTCACGCGTCCGTCGCGCGCCTTCTCGCGCAGCAGCCCCATCGTGATGAGGAAGCCCGAGATGACGAAGAAGACGTCGACCCCGACGAAGCCGCCGGGAACGACACCGGGCGCGAGGTGGAACGCGAGGACGAGCAAGACCGCGACGGCACGGATGCCGTCAATGCCGGGGATCCGGCGCGGGGTCGGACGACGCTGCACGCCGTCCGCCACACCGGGCTCGGCGTTCCTGGCCGCTGTCACCACGGCGTCGCCGGACTCCCCGTCCGCCTCCGCCGCCGCCTGGACCGCAAGATCTGTCGTCCGTCCTGCCACTGCTCGCACTGCCTCCGTGTGCCCGTTCCGACCCCCTACTGTGCCACGCACCCGACCCCCGCAGGGACATGCGCCGCGCCGGTCACGCAGAGCGTGAGGAGACCCACCCTTCCCCTCTGCAGAAACCGACGCTCGCCCTCACACGAGGTCCACCACGTCCATCTGCAGGCGCACCGCACCCGCCCCGCGCCGCGAGCCGCGTCCCGCCACCGCCCCACGCAGAGCGCGCGCGAGCGCACGCCCCTGAGAGCGCGGCGCACGCACGATCGCACGGACATCTCCGAGCTCACCGCCGAGAACCGCCACGTCATCCTGCGCCGGGGCGATCGGCACAGGCCCCAGCACCGACGACCCGGCGGGCAGCTGAGCCTCGGCCAAGATCGCCTCGACCGCCTGCCGCGGGCCCGTCAACGACCCGACGCGCACCGCAGGCGGCAGGTCCAGCTCGACGCGCTCATCGAGCTCACGCGAGGCGAGGCCCGCAGGATCCCACCGGACGAGCGCCCCGGTCACCACCTCGTCACCGTCGCCCACGATGCCCACGACACCCCCCGCGGAAGCGGGTCGCACCAGGCTGGCCGCCGTCAACCACCGCCGCGCGGCATCCTGCCGCGTGCGCAGCGACGTGCCCGCCGTCGCGACGCCCGCGTCCAGCAGGAGCGCCGCCGCGTAACCGCCCGCCGCGACCGGCTCAGCACCCGGTGTCGCGACCACGAGCGCACTCGCTCCCGAGACGGTCGCGAGCACACCGCCCGCCGACCGCGCCCCCGAGACCCGCACGGGGACGTTCGCGAAGCCCCTCCCCAGCTCTTCGGCCGTCCGCTCCGACCCCACATGGACGGACCTCAGCGTCCCGCCGTGGCACTGCGGGCACGACCACCCCACCGCAAGGCGGCCGCACCACCGGCACTGCGGGGCCGCCGCACCCGAGGCCAGACCCAACGGGCCATGACAGGCACCGCAACGCGCAACCTCACGGCACGTCGCGCACGCAGTCACGGGCACATAGCCCGCGCGGGGCACCTGGACGAGCACCGGGCCGTGGGCGAGCCCTTCGCGCACGAGACGCCACGCGGCAGACGGAATCCGCGCGACGGCCGCCGGCCCTTCGCGCGCGACCTCGAGCCGCGTGAGCGCCCGCACACGCGGCGCTCGCTCCCTCACGACGGCGCGCGCGGATCCGATCTCGTGCGCCCACCCACCGCGCACGAGCGCCTGCGCCTCGATCGACCGCCCGTGCCCCGCGATGAGCAGCGCACACCCCTCGCTCTCCGAGCGCAGCGCAAGAACGTCCCGCACATGGGGGTAGGGCGCACGCTGCTCCGCGTGCAGCGGATCGTCGTCCTCCCACACGACCGCGAGACCAAGATCGGCGAGGGGCGCGAACGCCGCAGCGCGCGTGCCCACGACGATCCGCACATGACCGCGCAGCGCAGCAAGGAACGCCCGGTAGCGCTGGGAGGGCCCGTCCTCAGCCAGCAGGCGGACGTACCCGGGCGCGCGGCCCTCAGCATCCGGAAGCGTCCGGCCCGTCGCCGTCGCATCGCGCGCGCCCACCTCGTCGAGCGCACGACACAGGCGCTCGACATCCCGGGCGTCGGGCAGCACGACGAGGGCTCCCCGTCCGGCGTCACGCACGACGCGCACCGCCCGCGCCAGCATGAGCTCCCAGCCCTCGTCAGCGAGAACCGAACCCCCCTCGGCCCAGCGACCCGGAAGAGCCGACCACACCCCACGGACCGCGGCACCCGCGGCAGCATGGCGGAGGAACGCCTCGCCCCCGGCGAGCGACGCCCACGCGCCCGGCGCGACACGATCGTCCGGGGCGCTCGCGGACGGCGCCGGGTCCTCGGGCCACTCCCCGAGCGCCTCGTCCTCGGTCCGTGCGTGGCGAGGCGGGACTGCGAGACGCACGACGTCGCTCATGGACCCGGCACCGTGCTCGGCGACGGCGCGGCACAGCTGCGCCGAGGCTTCCGGCAGCACGGCCTCGCGCGAGACGAGCCGGCGCAAAGGGCGCAGCGTCCCTTCATGCTCCGTGGTCGCGAGGCGTTCGAGCACGTAGCCGTCGACGTCCTGGGCGCCGAACCGCACCTTGACGCGCACGCCCGGGGCGACCCCGTCCGCCATGGACACGGGAACGAGGTAGTCGAAGGTGTGGTCGAGGCGCAGGACGGGGACCTCGACAACGACGCGCGCGACCGGGAGGTCGTCCGCGGCCGTGACGGCCGCGGCGCCCGGCGCGGTCCGCCGCTTGGGCGCGGGCATGCCCGGAAGCTCCAGCTGGTCGGGCTCCGTGCCCCCGTGCTCGGACGCGGCGGGCGTCGTGCCCGCCGTCCCGGTCATCGTCAGACGGCGGACCGCAGCGCATCCACGCGGTCCGTGCGCTCCCACGTAAAGTCAGGCAGCTCACGACCGAAGTGGCCGTACGCGGCAGTCGCCCGGTAGATCGGACGCAGCAGGTCGAGGTCGCGGACGATCGCGCCGGGGCGCAGGTCGAAGACCTCGTGGATCGCGGCAGTGAGTCGCTGCAGCGGGACCGTCTCGGTTCCGAAGGTCTCGACGTAGACCCCGACGGGGTGGGCGCGGCCGATCGCGTACGCGACCTGAACCTCGCAGCGGTCGGCAAGCCCGGCGGCGACAACGTTCTTCGCCACCCACCGTGTCGCGTAGGCGGCCGACCGGTCGACCTTCGACGGGTCCTTGCCCGAGAAGGCGCCGCCGCCGTGGCGCGCCATGCCGCCGTAGGTGTCGACGATGATCTTGCGGCCCGTGAGGCCGGCATCGCCCATGGGACCGCCGACGACGAAAAGCCCGGTCGGGTTGACGTGGACCGTCGTGCTCCGCGCGTCGAGCTCAAGCTCAGCTGCCTCAAGGACGGGCGCGATGACGAGGTCGCGCACCGCAGCCGTCAGCGCGGCGTGCGTGATGTCCGGGTCGTGCTGGGTCGAGACGACGACCGTGTCGAGGGAGACCGCGCGATCGCCGTCGTAGCCGATCGTCACCTGGGTCTTGCCGTCGGGCCGCAGGCCCGCGACCTCTCCCGACCGGCGCACCGCAGCGAGGCGCTCAGCGAGGCGGTGCGCAAGCCACCCGGGAAGCGGCATGAGCTCAGCCGTGTCGGAGCACGCGTAGCCGAACATCAGGCCCTGGTCACCTGCGCCCTGCAGGTCGAGCGGGTCAACCTCGCCGGACTCGCTCGTCCGCGTCTCTTCGGACGTGTCGACGCCCTGCGCGATGTCGGGCGACTGCTGACCGATCGAGACCGAGACGCCGCACGAGTCACCGTCGAAGCCGATCGCCGAGGACGTGTACCCGATCTCGCGCACCACGGAGCGGATGATCTGCGGGATCTCGACGTAGGCGGACGTCGTCACCTCACCGGCGACGTGCACGAGGCCCGTCGTCACCATCGTCTCGACAGCCACGCGCGCCGTGGTGTCCTGCTCGAGGATCGCGTCAAGGATCGCGTCGGAGATCTGGTCACAGACCTTGTCCGGGTGGCCCTCGGTGACGGACTCGGAGGTGAACAGGCGAAGGTGGTCGGTCATGGTCGCCAAGTCTAGACGTCGACGCACCGCTCACAGCCCCCGGGTCGGGGCATGAGACGGCGCCCATTCGCCTGTGGTCAGGCTGATCCGCTCGGGTGCGGCGACCGCCCCGAGGATGAGCGTGACGGTGCTCACGTCCGCGTCGTGATCGACGCGGACGACGCCCTCGACCGAGCGCTCCGGCGCGAGCGCGACCGCGATCCGCGAGACCGCGTGGTCCCGCTCCCCCGGTGCGCGGATCCCCCGCTGCCCGACGACCTCGCGACGCACCTGGTCCGCCAGGTCGCCCTCACCCGCCTTGACGAGCGACTCCTTGACACCCCACGCCTCGAGAAACGCGCGATCAGGTCGCGAAGACGCCCGGACAAGCTCCGCCTCGGCCGGGCTGAGCACGCGTTCAACGACGCGGCGTGGCACGGGGCGTCCGTCGTTGCGCTCGATGTCGATCCCGCACGGCGCGCCGGCGACGACGACCGCGACAGCGCCTCGCGTGTGCGCCCACGCGATGTGGACGTCGGGCTCGCCCACGACGGTGGGCCGACCGTGGGACTCACCGCACGCGGCGCAGCTCTGCTGGGGCACGAGCGCACCGTCGGGTGTGTCCGTGGCCAGCGCGAGCGCCCGCCGCGCAAGCAGGTGCGCGGCGCGGAAGTCGTGAGCGTCATCGGCGCGCACCATGCGCTGCGCGCGCGCTTCTTCAGCAGCGCTCAGGTGGACGTGCGCGAGCGCGGCGTGCACGTCCCGGCTCGTAGCAACGATGACGAGCGGGCGGACGACGCTCATCTGCGGGCGAGCAGCACAGCGTCCCAGACCGCGTGCGCGACGTCGGCCTTTGACCCCGCTGCGGTCGCCACGGTGGCGCCCTCGCGGTCGAGGATCGTCACGGCGTTCTCGCTCGAGCCGAACGTCACCCCGCCCGAGACGTCGTTCGCGACCAGCAAGTCGGCGCCCTTGCGCACCGCCTTGGCGCGCGCATGGTCAAGCACTGATTTCTGGGCGTCGCCCGTCTCGGCGGCGAAGCCCACGATCGTCTGGTCGCTGCGGGCGCGCTCGCGGACGAGCCCGGCGAGGATGTCGGGATTCTCGACGAGGTGGATCGAGGGCGGCCCGCCACCCTCGGTCTTCTTCATCTTGCTGGCGGCGACCGCCTCAGGCCGGAAGTCGGCGACCGCGGCGGCCATGACGAGGACGTCAGCGACGGCCGCGGCCTCACGCATCGCGGCCTGCATGTCGAGGGCGCTCGGGGCGCTCGTCACTCTCACTCCGGCAGGTGCGGGCACCTCGACGCGTCCGGTCACGAGGTGCACGGACGCACCCCGGGCGTGGGCGGCGCGCGCGAGCTCGACGCCCTGGCGGCCCGAGGAGTGGTTGCTGAGGTAGCGCACGGGATCGATCGCCTCGACCGTGCCGCCAGCGCTCACGACGACCGAGAGGCCGGCGAGGTCGCGGGGCCGGACGAGCCCGAGGGCTGCGTCCGCGATGACGCCGGGCTCAGGCAGGCGCCCGGGGCCGGAGTCGGCGCCCGTGAGACGACCTGAGTCGGGGTCGAGCACCGTGATCCCGCGACTGCGGAGAAGGGCGACATTGGCTTGCGTCGCCGCGTGGTGCCACATCTCGGTGTGCATCGCGGGTGCGAGCAGGACGGGGCACGTCGCCGTGAGCAGGGTCGTCGTCAGCAGGTCGTCAGCGCGGCCGGAGCTCGCGCGAGCGAGAAGGTCGGCCGTGGCCGGCGCGACGACGACGAGGTCGGCCCCACGTCCTAGGCGGACGTGCGCGACCTCGTCGACGTCGTCGAAGATCTCATGCGTTGCGGGCTCACCCGAGAGCGCCTCCCACGTCGCACGCCCCACGAAGTTGAGGCTTGCTTCGGTCGGGATGACGCGCACAGCGTGCCCCGCCTCGGTCAGGAGGCGGAGCAGCAGGGCACTCTTGTAGGCGGCGATGCCGCCACCGACGCCAAGGATGATCCGCACCGCGCGCTCCGTGGAGTAGGTGAGGCGGGGCGTCAGGCCCCGGTGTCCTCGTTCTCGGTCAGTTCGAGAAGGCTCTGGTTGATCTCGCGCATCGCGATCGAGAGCGGCTTCTCCTGAACACGGGTCTCGACCAGGGGGCCGACGTGCTCGAGGAGGCCCTCGGACAGCTGCGAGTAGTACGCGTTGATCTGGCGGGCACGCTTCGCCGAGTAGACGACGAGCGCGTACTTCGAGCTTGCGTGCTCGAGCAGGTCGTCGATGGGCGGGTCGGTGATGCCCGTCGGCTGGGCAACGGTTCCGGACAAGATCGTCTCCGCAACGTTTGATCGGTGGTGGAGGCCCGGCGCGGAGCGCACGGACCGAAGGGTCATCCTATCAGTGTGACGTCGTGGCCCCGGCGACCGGCTCAGCCGGGCGCGGCGCAAGGCCGATGACGCTCACGAGCTCGTCGGTCGCGCGGGCCACCGTGTCGTTGACGATGACGTGGTCGAACTCGGCCTCGGCCGCAAGCTCGACGCGAGCCGTAGCCAGTCGGCGCTCACGCTCTTCAGGGCCTTCGGTGCCACGCCCGACGAGCCTGCGCTCGAGCTCGTCCCAGCTGGGCGGGGCGAGAAACACGAAGCGGGCGCCCGGCATGGACTCACGCACCTGGCGTGCCCCTTGAAGGTCGATCTCGAGCAGGACGGGCACGCCCGTCGCCAGCCGCTCCTCGACAGGGCCGCGCAGCGTCCCGTAGCGGTTCTGGCCGTGCACGACGGCCGTCTCGAGGAACTCCCCCGCGGCCAGTCGCCGATCGAAGTCCTCGGTGCTGAGGAAGCGGTAGTGCACTCCGTCGATCTCACCGGGACGTGGCGTCCGTGTCGTCGCCGACACGGACAGCCACACCTCGGGATAGCGAGTGCGGAGATCCGCCGAGACTGTGCCCTTACCGACCGCCGTTGGTCCAGCGAGAACCGTCAGTCGTGCTGGGACGGGGTCGTGCGGGGCGTCTGGAGCGGAGATGTCAGCCAAACCTCTCGATGAGGGCCCGGGCCTGGTGTGGGCCGAGACCGCGGACACGACGCGACTGCGCGATCCCGACCTCGTCCATGATCACTTGCGCCTTGACCTTGCCAACCCCCGGCAACGACTCGAGCAACGCGGTGACCTTCATCTTGCCGATGATGTCGTCCGTCCTGCCCGTCTCGATGACGGAGGAGAGTGAACCCTGAGAATACTTCAACCTGTTCTTGATCTCGGCGCGCACGCGTCGTGCCTCGGCGGCCTTCTCGAGAGCGGCTGCTCGCTGCTCGGGTGTCAACGGTGGGAGTGCCACGTTCATCACCTTCCTCGCTGGGAGTGGTTACTGTGAACCTAAGCACATCTCCGCTGGTCGGCAACTACTAGACGGAGCATGCGCGTGCCCGGCCGATGCTGCGAGGGGCCCAGCCGCAGGCTGCGGCCCCTCGCACGTGCCGGGTGAATCTGCCGCAGATCAGGCGCGCAGAGCGCGTGCCGCATCGGCTGCGGCCCCCATCGCCGCAGCCCGGAGCGATGCCACGTCCGGCCCCGCGCGCAGCACCCCGCGCGAGGACGACGCGAGAACGGCCCGTCGCGCGTCACCGAACACAGCGCGCAGCTCGTCGGGCCCAGCGCCCTGGGCTCCGACGCCCGGCGCGAGCAGAGGGCCATTGACGGCCATGAGATCCGTCCCCGTCCCCCGTACCGCGTCACCGATCGTCGCGCCCACGACGAGACCCACCGACCCGAGCGGGTTCGCGCCCGCGTTCGCCTCGGCAGCCGCGGCCGCAATCGACGCCGCAACCGTCGCCGTGCCGGCGCCCGCACCGCGGCGCGCATGCTGAACCGACGCACCTTCAGGGTTCGACGTGAGGCACAAGACGAACAGGCCGCGCCCCGTCGCGGCCGCGAGCTCGGCCGCGGGCGCGAGCGAGCCGAAGCCGAGGAACGGCGAGACGGTGAGCGCGTCGCCCGCGAGCGGCGAGCCGTCACGCAGGAACGCATCGGCGTACGCACCCATGGTCGAGCCGATGTCGCCGCGCTTCGCGTCGACGATCGTCAACGTCCCGGTCTCGCGGGCCGCCGCGAGCAGGTCCTCAAGAACCTTGACGCCAGCGGAGCCATGACGTTCGAAGAACGCAGCCTGCGGCTTGATCGCCGCCACCCGTCCCGCGACAGCCTCGAGCACGCGCTGGGAGAACTCAGCGAGCCCCGCGGGGCTGTCGGGCAGCCCCCACGCCTCGAGCAACGAGACGTGGGGGTCGACACCGACGCACAGCGGACCGTGCGCGTCCATCGCCTCGACGAGGCGCGCACCGAACGGAGCACGACTCACGAGACGACCGCCGCGGTCGGGAGGTTGGAGGCCGCGAGAGCCACCATGTGCTCCTGGAGCGAGGTGACCTCGAACGGCCCTTCGAGAATCGCCTCGATCGCCTGGACGGCTGCCGCGAGCTGCTGCGTCGTCGTGACGATCGCGCGGTCCGCGGCCGTCGTCGCAGCACGGATCTCGTAACCGTCGGCACGCGACCCCTGACCCGAGGGTGTGTTGATGACGAGGTCGATCTCGCCCGCGGTGATGAGGTCGACGATCGTCGGCTCCCCCGCGTCGCCGCGACCTTCGGAGTGCTTGCGCACGATGCGGGTCGCGATGCCGTTGCGCTCGAGCACGGTTGCCGTGCCCGACGTCGAGAGGATCTCGAACCCGAGCTCGACGAGCCGCTTGACGGGGAAGACGATGTCCCGCTTGTCGCGGTCAGCGACCGAGACGAAGGCCGTGCCCGAGGTCGGCAGACCACCGAAGGCCGCCGCCTGCGACTTCGCGAACGCAGTCGGGAAGCGCTGCGACAGGCCCATGACCTCGCCCGTCGAGCGCATCTCCGGGCCGAGCACCGTGTCGACCGCGACGCCGTCGGCGGTGCGGAAGCGCTTGAACGGAAGCACAGCCTCCTTGACGGCGATCGGCTGGGAGAGCTCGATGACCGCAGCATCACCCTCGATCGGCAGGATGCCGCTCGCCCGCAGGTCCGCGATCGTCTCGCCCGCCATGACCTTCGCCGCAGCCTTGGCGAGCGAGACACCCGTCGCCTTCGACACGAACGGGACGGTGCGCGACGCACGCGGGTTCGCCTCGAGCACGTAGAGGACGTCGCTCACGAGCGCGTACTGGACGTTGAGCAGTCCGTGAACGCCCACACCGCGAGCGATCGCCTCGGTCGACGTCCGGATGCGGTCGAGCTCGGCCTGGCTGAGCGAGACCGGCGGCAGCACGCACGCCGAGTCGCCCGAGTGGATACCGGCCTCCTCGATGTGCTCCATGACGCCACCGAGGTAGAGCTCCGTCCCGTCGTAGAGCGCATCGACGTCAATCTCGAGCGCGTCGTCGAGGAAGCGGTCGATGAGGATCGGCGCCACACGCTCACCCTGCTCGGCCGCCGAGCCGAGCGCACGCTCGACGTAGCCCGTGAGCTGCTCCTCGGAATACACGATCTCCATGCCACGGCCACCCAGGACGTAGGACGGCCGCACGAGCACGGGGTAGCCGATGCGGGCGGCGATCTGCCGTGCCTGCGGGAGCGTCGTCGCGGTGCCGAACGCGGGGGCCGGAAGCCCGGCCTCCTCGAGGACCCGGCCGAAGACCGCGCGGTCCTCAGCGGCGTCGATCGCCTCGGGCTGCGTGCCGAGGATCGGAAGTCCCGCATCCGCGAGCCGCTGCGCGAGGCTCAGGGGCGTCTGCCCGCCCAGCGTGACGATGATGCCCTTGATCGGCCCGGCGGCGAGCTCGGCCTCGTAGACCTCGAGGACGTCCTCAAACGTCAGCGGCTCGAAGTACAGGCGGTCCGACGTGTCGTAGTCGGTCGAGACCGTCTCCGGGTTGCAGTTCACCATGATGGTCTCGTACTTGTCGGCGAGCGCGAGGGTCGCGTGGACGCACGAGTAGTCGAACTCGATGCCCTGGCCGATGCGGTTCGGGCCCGAGCCGAGGATGATGACCGCCTCGCGCTCGCGCGGCCGAACCTCGGTCTCCTCGTCGTACGTCGAGTAGTGGTACGGCGTCGTGGCAGCGAACTCCGCGGCGCACGTGTCGACCGTCTTGAAGACCGGGCGGACGCCGAGCGCACGCCGGACCTCACGGACCGTCGACTCCCCCGCCGGCCCACGAATTCCGCGGAGCGCCGCGACCTGGACGTCGGAGAGCCCGTGGCGCTTTGCGAGCGCAAGGACGTCGCGCGTGAGCGCGGGAGCTGCGGCGACGTCGGCAGCGATCTCGTTGATGAGCTCGATCTGGTCGAGGAACCACCGGTCGATCTTCGTCGCCTCGAAGACGCGCTCGACACCGGCACCGGCGCGCAGCGCCTGCTGGACCTGGACGAGGCGCTGCTCCGTGGGCCGCGCGATCGTCTCGAGAAGCGCGTCGAGCTCGGCACCAGCGACGGGCTCGCCGTCCCAATGGAACGTCGTGCCGGGCTTGTCGATCGACCGCAGGGCCTTGCCGAGCGCCTCCGTGAAGTTGCGGCCGAGCGCCATCGCCTCACCGACCGACTTCATGGTCGTCGTGAGAGTGTCGTCGGCGGCCGGGAACTTCTCGAACGCGAAGCGCGGAATCTTCACGACGACGTAGTCGAGCGTCGGCTCGAACGACGCGGGCGTCGTGCCCGTGATGTCGTTCGTGATCTCGTCGAGCGTGTAGCCGACCGCGAGCTTCGCCGCGATCTTGGCGATCGGGTAGCCCGTCGCCTTGGACGCGAGCGCCGAGGAACGCGAGACGCGCGGGTTCATCTCGATGACGACGACGCGACCCGTCTCGGGGTGGATCGCAAACTGGATGTTGCAGCCACCGGTGTCGACGCCGACCTCACGGATGATCGCGATGCCGATGTCGCGCAGGTTCTGGAACTCACGGTCCGTGAGCGTGAGCGACGGCGCCACGGTGACCGAGTCGCCGGTGTGCACGCCGACCGGGTCGACGTTCTCGATCGAGCAGATGACGACGACGTTGTCCGCCCGATCGCGCATGAGCTCGAGCTCGAACTCCTTCCAGCCGAGGATCGACTCCTCGAGAAGGACCTCGGTCGTCGGCGAGTAGTGCAAGCCCTGGCCTGCGATACGCCGCAGGTCGACCTCGTCGTACGCGATGCCCGAGCCGAGGCCACCCATCGTGAAGGACGGGCGCACGACGAGCGGGTAGCCGAGGTCCTCGGCAGCCACGAGCGCCTCGTCGATCGTGTGGACGATGTGCGAGCGCGCCGACTCGCCGCCACAGACAGCGACGACGTCGCGGAACTGCTCGCGGTCCTCGCCCTTCTGGATCGCGGGGATGTTCGCACCGATGAGCTCGACGCCGTACTCCTCGAGGACACCCGCCTCGTCAAGAGCGATCGCGGCATTGAGGGCTGTCTGGCCACCGAGCGTCGCAAGGACCGCGTCGGGGCGCTCCTTGGCGATGATCGACGTGAGGACCTCGGTCGTGATCGGCTCGACGTAGGTCGCGTCCGCGAAGCCGGGGTCGGTCATGATCGTGGCAGGGTTGGAGTTGAGGAGGATGACGCGCAGGCCCTCCTCCTTGAGCACGCGGCAGGCCTGCGTACCCGAGTAGTCGAACTCGCAGGCTTGTCCGATGACGATCGGGCCGGAGCCGATGACCAGGACGCTCTGGATGTCGTTGCGACGAGGCACGGGTCAGTTCTCCTTGCTCGCGGCCGGCGCGGAGCCGGACGGGACGGTGGTCGCACGCGCTGCAGCCGAGAGGCCTGCAGCGTTCGATGCGCCTGAGTTCATGAGGTCGATGAAGCGGTCGAAGAGGTAAGAGGCGTCGTGCGGGCCTGCCGCAGCCTCGGGGTGGTACTGAACCGAGAACGCGGGCACGTCGAGGCACTCGAGGCCCTCGACGACGTTGTCGTTGAGGCCGACGTGGCTCACGACGACGCGGCCGTAACGGCCGTCCTCATGCGGCGCGGTCGCGGTCTCACCGATCGGCGCGTCAACCGCGAAGCCGTGGTTGTGCGACGTGATCTCGACCTTGCCCGTCGCGAGATCCATGACGGGCTGGTTGATGCCGCGGTGACCGTAAGCGAGCTTGTAGGTCCCGAAGCCGAGCGCACGCCCGAGGAGCTGGTTGCCGAAGCAGATACCGAAGTACGGCACCTTGGCGTCGAGCACCTCGCGCAGGAGCGCGATCGGCCCGGTGGCCGTCGCGGGGTCGCCGGGGCCGTTGGAGAAGAACACCCCGTCGGGTGAGACCGCCATGAGCTCGTCGAACGTCGTGCCCGCGGGCACGACGTGGACGCGCACGCCGCGCTCAGAGAGACGCTGCGGCGTCATCGACTTGATGCCCAGGTCGAGCGCGACGACGGTCGCGACCGGCTCCTTGCCCGCGAAGGCGCCCGCGGGCTCAACCGTGTACGCGGTGTCGGTCGACACCTCGGCCGCGAGGTCGGCGCCCGTCATCTGGGGGCTCGCGAGGATCTCCTCGACGAGCGAGCCGATGCGGCGCGGGTGGCCGTCGGACAGCAACGAGGCGCCCGAGAAAATGCCACCGCGCATGACGCCGCGCTCCCGCAGGTGGCGCGTGAGGGCTCGCGTGTCGATGTCAGAGATGCCGACGACGCCCTGCTCGGCGAGCTCGACGGAGAGGTCGCCCTCGGAACGCCAGTTGGAGGCGCGCCTGGCCGCGTCGCGGACGACGAAGCCTGCGACCCAGATCTGGACCGACTCCGGGTCTTCGCTGTTGACGCCCGTGTTGCCGATGTGGGGCGCCGTCATGACGACGATCTGGCGGTGGTAGGAGGGATCTGTGAGCGTCTCCTGGTAGCCGGACATGCCGGTGTTGAAGACGATCTCGCCGAGCGTGGTGCCGACCGCGCCGTAGGCGCGCCCGACGAAGGCACATCCGTCCTCAAGGACGAGCACGGCGGCGTCGTCGTTCAGGGGCACGAGGTCAAGGGGCTGGTTCACTGCTGCTCCTTCGGTGCGGGGGCTGAGCTAAAGATCGAACGCACGGCCTCGTCGAGGATCTCGCGTTCGGTTGAGCGGTCGGGGCGGAGCCCCGTGTCGAGAAGGACCTCATGGCCCTCGGCTGCGATGGTCGCCCAGGTGACGACGACGATCGAGGCATCGGCGACGAACTTGCCGACCATGCCCGACGAGCGGGTCACGGCGCGCAGCGCCGTGCCCGGCAGAACGAGATCGGGGGCGCCGTTGCGGGCGATGACGAGCGCGTGCTCGTGGACCGTCACGGTGGCGCGGCCGCGGATGCCGAGGCCGTGCGCGGTCACCCGCTCGAGCCACCTCTCGTGGAACGTCGTCGCGACGTACGCCGCGGCGATCGGTCCAGCGAGAACCGCGCCAAGGTCTGCGGTCGCGTCGGGCAGGACGCCGGCGGCGCTGCCCGTGCGAGCAGTGCTGCGCCGCCAGCCGACGGCCATGCCGACGAGCACCCCCACGACGAGGAAGCCGATGACCGTGAACGTCACCCAGGGAGGAATGCCGATCACCGACCCACCTCCTGGGGGGCGCGGGCACCCGCGGGTGCGAGCGCCTCCCCCTCGAGGACCGTGGCGCGGCCGCGCAGGAAGGTCGCGACGACCTGCCCGGGCAGCTGCCGTCCTGCGAAGGGCGAGTTACGGCTCATCGTGCCGTGCAACGCCGGGTCGACCAGGCGGCGCACGGTGGGGTCGACGAGAGTGACGTTGGCCGGCTCGCCCACGGCGATCGGGCGACCGTGACGGTCATCGACGCGGCCGATACGCGCGGGATTCGTCGACATGACGCGCGCGACGTCGTCCCAACCGAGGCGGCCGGTCTCGACCATCGTCTCGATGACGACAGCGAGGGCCGTCTCGAGACCCGTCATACCGAAGGCTGCAGCATCCCACTCGCAGTCCTTGGCCTCGACCGGGTGCGGGGCGTGGTCGGTCGCGACGATGTCGATCGTCCCGTCGGCCAGACCCGCGCGCACCGCCTCGATGTCCGCGGCGGTGCGCAGCGGCGGGTTGACCTTGAACACGGGGTCGTAGCCACGCGCGAGCTCATCCGTGAGGTAGAGGTGGTGCGGGGTGACCTCGGCGGTCACGGGCAGGCCGCGCGACTTCGCCCAGCGCACGATCTCGACCGAACCTGCCGTCGAGAGGTGGCAGACGTGCAGGCGCGATCCGACGTGCTCGGCGAGGAGGACGTCGCGGGCGATGATCGCCTCTTCCGCGACCGCGGGCCAGCCGCGCAGGCCGATCTCAGCCGAGACGACACCCTCGTGCATCTGTGAGCCCTCGGTGAGGCGCGGCTCCTGCGCGTGCTGCGCGACCACGCCGTCGAACGACTTGACGTACTCGAGCGCGCGGCGCATGAGCACGGGGTCGTGGACGCAGAGACCGTCGTCCGAGAAGACGCGCACGCGCGCCGCAGAAGACGCCATCGCACCCAGCTCGGCGAGCTGCGTCCCGCCGAGTCCCACGGAGACGGCGCCGACCGGGAAGACGTCGACCCAGCCCGCGTCGTGACCAAGGCGCGCAACCTGCTCGACGACACCCGCGGTGTCGGCGACGGGGGTCGTGTTCGCCATCGCGTGGACGGCGGTGAACCCGCCGAGCGCCGCCGCGCGCGTGCCCGTGAGCACCGTCTCGGCATCCTCACGGCCAGGCTCGCGCAGGTGCGTGTGAAGGTCGACGAGGCCGGGCAGGAGCACCTTGCCGGTCGCGTCGATCGTCAGCGCGCCCTCGGGTGCCTCGAGGGTGCCCGCCGGCGCGATCGACGCGATGATCCCGTCCGCGAGGAGAACGTCCTGGGGATCACCCCCGAGGATGCTGGCCGCCGTGAGCAGGACGGGTCGTGCCTGGGCGGTCATGCGAGCTCCTTCGAGGGGACGGGTGCCGCGGTGCCAGAGCCCGCGAGCGTGAGATAGAGGACGGCCATGCGCACCGCGACACCGTTGGAGACCTGCTCGACGATGACGGAGCGGGCCGCGTCGGCGGCGTGCGCGGAGATCTCGAGCCCGCGGTTCATGGGACCGGGGTGCATGATGATCGCGTGCTCGGCCAGGCCCGTGAACCGGCGCTGGTCGAGACCGTAGAGACGCGCGTACTCGAGCGGGCTCGGGAAGTACCCGCCGCCCACCGCGTTCATGCGTTCGCGCTGGACGCGGAGCATCATCACGGCGTCGGGCTGGGTCTCGAGCGTCGCGTCGAGGTCATAGCTCACGTCGCACGGCCAGGCCTCGACGCCCACAGGCACGAGCGTCGGCGGCGCGACCAGGGTGACGTGCGCGCCGAGCGTCGTGAGCAGGCTGACGTTCGAGCGGGCGACGCGGGAGTGCAGGACGTCGCCGACGATCGCGACCTTGAGGCCGGCAAGGTCGCGGCCGACCCCGGCGTGCGCGTCGAAGCCCGCTCCCGAGCCCGCTGCCCCGCGGTCTGCGAGGTGACGGCGGATCGTGAAGGCGTCGAGCAGCGCCTGGGTGGGGTGCTGGTGCGTCCCGTCACCCGCGTTGACGACGGCGGCGTCGACCCACCCCGCGTGCGCGAGCAGATGCGGAGCGCCCGAGGAGTGGTGACGGACGACGATCCCGTCCGCGCCCATCGCCTGCAGGGTGAGCGCAGTGTCCTTGAGGGACTCGCCCTTGGAGACGCTCGAGCCCTTGGCCGAGAAGTTGATGACGTCGGCGCTCAGACGCTTGGCCGCGGTCTCGAACGAGATCCGCGTCCGGGTCGAGTCCTCGAAGAAGAGGTTGACGACGGTGCGCCCCCGCAGGGTCGGGAGCTTCTTGATCTCGCGGGACTGCGTCGCAGCCATCTCGGCGGCCGTGTCGAGCAGGTGGACCGCGTCGGCCAGCGTGAGGTCTGCGGTGTCGAGAAGGTGCCTCATGCGCCGACCTCCCCTGCGGTGATCGTCACGGCGTCGACCCCATCGATCTCGTCGACGAGCACTGCGACGCGCTCGCTCAAGGACGTCGGCAGGTTCTTGCCGACGAAGTCGGGGCGGATCGGCAGCTCGCGGTGCCCACGGTCGACGAGCGTCGCCAACTGAACAGCACGCGGGCGACCCAAGTCCTTGATCGCGTCGAGTGCGGCACGGATCGTGCGGCCCGAGAAGAGGACGTCATCGACGAGGACGACGATCTTGTCGTCGATCCCACCCGCCGGGAGCGTCGTCGTCCCGATCGGCCGAGTCGGATGCCGGTGCAGGTCGTCGCGATACATCGTGATGTCGAGCTCACCGACGAGCGATCCAGCGACGAGCGAGGGCTCGACCGAGGCGAGCCGTTGGGCCAGCCGGTGCGCGAGAGGAAGGCCTCGCGTCGGGATGCCCAGGAGGACGACGTCGTCGCCGCCCTTGTTCCGCTCAAGAATCTCGTGAGCGATCCGGGTCAGGGCCCGGCCGATCTCCGGGGCTCCAAGGACCGTGGTCCCCGAGCCGTCGGGCATGGGTGCGCCAAGCACGTGGCGACCTCCTTCTCCGCCTCGCTGGACGGTCTGTTAAAGGAATGCCTGTCGAACGCCGACTCTACGCCCGCACGAAGTCGGCCCGCGGGATCGTCCACGGAGCGGAAGGCACGTCGCACGAGGCCTGCGTCCCGCTGCGCGGGGTGGTGCGGTGCGGGGTGGCGCTATGCGGGGTGGCGCTGCGCGGGGTGGCGCTATGCGGGTGGCGCTATGCAGGGTGAAGTTGCGCGGGGTGGCGCCGTGCCGCCGCGTCGGGCGCAACGCTGGGTTCTCAGCGCTCGTGCGCGCGGTCGAGCGCAACCTCGAGCTCGTCGAGAATCTCGCGGGCCTCCGCAACGTCCCACTGCGTACCTTGCAGCTCAAACTCGTAGAGCACGGGCCGGCCAGAGATCTTCGCGATCGTGCGCGCGGCTGCCTGGTAGTGACTGCCGAAGTTCCGGTTGCCCGAGCCCATGATGCCGACGAGGCGGCGGCGCGTGAGCGGATCGCGCAGGAAGCGGCGAACCGGCTCCGGGATCGTGTCGTTGTCCGGGTTGCCGGTCTTGTAGGACGGGGTGATGAGCACCCACGGCCCGTCGGGCACGGATCGTCGGACCTCACGGTCGCCGAGGTCGCGCGCCGGGCGGCCCAGCCGCTCGGCGAACTGACGCACCATCCCCGACGAGCTGGACGTGTAATAGATGTCGATCATCATGCCCTCCTCCCCCACCCTCACCCTGGCGACGCGGAACACCCCGGGACAAAGGTCCCGGGCCACCCCGACCCCACCCGATTCCCTGCGTCCACGCACCCCCACGGGGTGCGCAGGCGCAACCAACCCGGCTTGCTTCGCCTAGGTCCGTTCCCCGACGAAGGGGCTCACCAGACAACTGGGACGGCGCGACCCATGGGGCTCCGACTCCCTGCGTCCAGGCACCCCCACGGGGTGCCTGGAAGCAGCCAGCCGGATTCGCGCGGGCCACCAGGCTCGCACACGCCCACCCGGGCCACCCCGACCCGTCCCGATTCCTTGCGACTACGCACCCCCGCTCGGTGCGCACGCGCAACCAACCATGTTCGGGAGCTAGCGCCGGGCTGCACGAAGGCGCACCAGCTCCTTGCGCACCTGCCCGACGAAGCGAGCGGGACGATTGACGAGGTCGTCCCACGTGAAGGTGAGGACGGTGCACCCGGCACCGACGAGTCGATTACGTCGACGGCTGTCGGCGACGATCGTGTGTTGATGCACCGCGACCCCATCGATCTCGATGACCAGGCGCACCTCCGCAAAGAACAGATCGACGACGCCGATGACGCCCTGCGCGTCGTCGATCCGGACGCCAGCTTCCCACCCCGCGATGCCCGCATCGATGAGCAGGCCATGCGCCCGGCGCTCCGCCTCACTCACCGCACCCGTCGCACCCCACGCGAGAATCTCCTTGAGGCGGCGGTTGCCGTGACGACCTGGATGAGTCTCGACATCCTCGCGCAGCCCCTCAAGCGAGAGGCCGTTGCGCGTCGTCACCCACGCCCAGAGATTCTCCGAGTCTCGTCGCGGAAGTTCGGCGAGCGCTTGGACATAGGCACGTCTCGCGGAGACCACACTCCAGCTCGATGTCCGCAGCACCTCATCAGGCGGAACGTCAATGAAGCGTGGTCGCAGGCCGCGAAACGTGCGCGTCGTCGGGACGCCCCCTGCGACGTCAATGACCTTCGGGAGCGGAATGGGTGCGCCATGAAACGCGGCGGCGGCCGGGCCGACGACGATGCCGTGCGGCCACGTCAGGAGCGCAGCGCCCACAAGCATGGCCCCGTTGACCGGATCGTCGCGGTGCCGGTAGGCCGCGCCCGCGACATGGATCCACGTTCCGGACGCGACCCGGCGGCGGACCTGGCCCCGTGATGCGCCAGCGTCGGCCGCCTGGGCGCGGGTGAAAACGCGACCGGTCATCACCGCGACTCGGGGAACCCACTGAAGATCATCTGAAGCGCGCATTCCCGCATCGTCGCGAGACACGTCGCTGAGCGCGAGACGTCAGAGCAATCTGTGCACAACCCCGCACGGGCTGGTTGCGCGTAGGCACCCCGCAGGGGTGCGTGGGCGCAACCAGGCCGGAAGCGGAGCCGGGGCGCACGCTGCGCGGGCGAGGGCCGGGCGAGGGCCGCGCGAGCCGCGCCCGGGGCGCGCAGCGCGAGACCGCACGGGCTGGTTGCGCGTAGGCACCCCGCAGGGGTGCGTGGGCGCAACCAGGCCGGAGGAGGCGCCGGGGCGCAAGCGGGCCGGACTGGAGTCTCGCCCGGACTCGGGCTACGGCTGCTTGCGGGCGAGGATATCGTCGCGGACCACGCGGCGCAGGACCTTGCCGATCTGCGACCTCGGCAGCTCCGTGACGATCTCGAGCTGCTTCGGCAGGGCGTAGCGCGCAAGCTTTTCCTCGCCCCACGCGCGCACCTGCTCAAGGTCGATCGCGGACGCCACGTCGGTCGCGAGCACGATCGCCGCGACGACGCGCTCACCTAGGTCCCCTCCGGGAACACCCACGACCGCCACGTCCTCGATGCCCGGCATCTCACGCAGGCGGTCCTCCACCTGCGACGGGTACACCTTGAACCCGCCGGAGATGATCATCTCCTTCATGCGGTCGACGAGCTTGACGAAGCCGTCGGGCTGGACCACGACCACGTCGCCCGTGCGCACCCACGTGCGGCCGTCGATCTCGACGAGACTGTCGGCGGTCTCTTCAGGCCTGTTCCAGTAGCCCTGGAAGACCTGCGGGCCAGCGATGAGCAGCTCGCCGCGCTCACCTGCCGGCACGAGCACCGTGGGGTCTTCCTGGTCGGTCACGCGGATATACGTCGAAGGGAAGGGCACGCCGAGCATCCCGGGCTGGCGCTCCTCGGAGCACGGGGAGCCCAGGGCGACCGGCGACGTCTCCGTCATGCCGTACCCCTCGATCGCATACCCGCCCGTCGCCGACTCCCAGGCCGCGGCCACGTCCGACGGCAGCGGCATGGCGCCGCAGATCGCGAACTGGAACGACGACAGGTCGACGTCCGCGGCGGGAGCCGCCTTCGCGACACGGTCGAGCATGGGCGGCACCGCCGGAAGGACCGTGCCCGGCACACGCTTCTGCGCCGCAAGGAACTGCGCGACGTCGAACTTCGGCATGAGGACGAGCGTCGCGCCGATCCGCAAGGCGTACGACAGGCAGAGGGTGAGACCAAAGGCGTGGAAGAACGGCAGGACGCCGTAGACCACGTCGTCGGCGATCCCGCGGGTCGGGCCGCCTTCGATGTCGCGGCCGAGCTGCGTCCACTCCTGCCCCTGGATCGCGTTGGTGACGAGGTTGCGGTGCGTGAGCATCGCGGCCTTCGGAACGCCCGTCGTCCCGCCCGTGTACTGCAGGAGCGCGAGGTCAGACGACTGGGGGCTCGGGTAGCTGGCGGGCACGGGCCGCGCGTCGGCGAGGAGTTCCTCCCAGCGCGGCGTTCCCGCCGGGACGTTGCCGCGCATCTGGCCGCGCAGCGCGCGGGCGGCCGCGACGGGCAGCTTGAGTGCGAGTCGCTTGGCGCCCGGCAGGTCTCGCGTGAGGTCGACCGCGACGACGGTCTCGACACCGGACGCGGCCTGGACCGAGAGGAGACGGGCGGCCGTGGGCTCCCAGGCGATCGCAACCTTGGCGCCCGCGTCAGCGATCTGGTGCGCGAGCTCGTCGCGCGTGTACGTCGGGTTGCACTCGACGACGACGCCGCCGACGCGCAGGACCGCGTAGAACGCGACGACGTGCGTCGGGCAGTTGGGCAGCGCGATCGCGACACGGTCCCCGGGCGCGACGCCGAGCCTCGTGAGAATGCCCGCCGCCTGGGCGACCTCGGTCGCGAGCTGGCGGTACGTCGTGCGTCGTCCCAGGAAGTCGAGCGCGATGCGGTCCGGGAACGCGGCTGCGTTGCGCTCGATCACTGCGTGAAGTGGCTCGTCGGGCACCTCGACGTCAGCAGCGACGCCGGGTGCGTAAGAGGCGAGCCAGGGACGGTCGGCAAGATCCATGCCTCAAGGCTAACCTACGCATCCGTAGGTTACGGACGCGCGGGCGTGAAAAACGCGATCCCGCACCCCCGGCGAGGGGTGCGGGACCGCGTCCGGACCACAGTGACCTCAGCGCCCGAGGGTCGCCTTGAGGTCCATGATGCGCGCGAGCAGACCGTTGACGAACCCCGGCGATTCGTCGGTCGACAGGCCCGAGGCAAGCTCGACGGCCTCGTCGATCGCGACGGCATCGGGCACGTCGTCGTTGTAGACGATCTCCCACGTCGCAAGTCGCAGGATCGCGCGGTCGACCGCAGGCATGCGGTCGAGCGTCCAGCCGTTCGAGTACGTCTCGAGGACCTCATCGATGCGAGCCGCGTTCGCGTCGTACCCCTCGACGAGCTCGCACGCATACTGCGGCAGCGCCGCTTCCGTCCCGGGGGACGTGATGCGATCGGCAAGCATCGTCAGGGGTGCGACATCGCGCTGCTCGGCCTCGAAGAGGACGTCGACGGCCCGCTTGCGGGCCTTGCTCCGGGCTGCCACGTCAGTCGGTCACACGGCCCAGGTAGGACCCGTCACGCGTGTCGACCTTGACCTTGGTGCCCTGCTCGAGGAACAGCGGAACCTGGATCTCGGCGCCCGTCTCGAGCGTCGCGGGCTTCGTGCCACCCGTCGAGCGGTCACCCTGCAGGCCCGGCTCGGTGTACGTGATCTCGAGCACGACGGAGGCGGGAAGCTCGATGTACAGCGGAGTGCCGTCGTTCTGCGCGACGAGGACCGACTGGTTCTCCAGCATGTAGTTGACAGCGTCACCGACGACGGTGGCCGACACGGGCACCTGGTCATAGGTGTCGGTGTCCATGAAGATGAAGTCGTCGCCGTCCTTGTACAGGTACTGGTAGTTGCGCTTGTCGACGTTCGCGGTCTCGATCTTGAGGCCAGCATTGAAGGTCTTGTCGACGGTCTTGCCCGTGACGACGTTCTTGATCTTCGTGCGGACGAACGCGCCGCCCTTGCCAGGCTTGACGTGCTGGAACTCGATGACGGTCCAGAGCTGGCCGTCGATTCGGAGCACGGTGCCGTTCTTGATGTCGTTCGTGGTCGCCACGGTTCAACTTCCTCTTGGGGGCCTCAAGTGTCGGTGTGCGGGCGGCCGGTGCGCCCCGAAGGGCGTTGGCCGAGACGGAGCCGCCGCAGGGGCGGCAGCCGCCGCAACTGGTCGAGTATACCGATCCGGCCCGCACGTCGCTGCCGAGGGCGCGGGTGGTGTGCGCCACCACGCGCGGTGCCGGGTGTCAGTCCGCGGCGAGCGCCGAGATCGCGAGCCGGTAGGAGTCGAGGCCGAAGCCCGCGATCGTCCCCGTCGCGACGGGGCCGATGACCGACAGGTGCCGGAAGGCCTCGCGCGCGTAGGGGTTGGAGATGTGCACCTCGATGAGCCGCAGCCCGACGTCGGTCACCTGCGCCGCAGCGTCACGCATCGCATACGAGTAGTGGGTGAACGCCGCGGGGTTGATGACGACGTCCGAGCGGGTGTCGACGGCCTCGTGGAGCCAGGCGACGATCTGCGACTCGTCATCGGTCTGACGGACGTCGGCCTCACGACCGTGCGCGGCGGCCCAGCGTTCGCACGCGGCCCGCAGGTCGTCGAGCGTCGCGTGACCGTAGACCTCGGGCTCACGCACGCCGAGGCGACCGAGGTTGGGACCGTTGAGGACCAGGACGCGCGTCATGCGGCGAGCGTAGCGAATCCCACCGGGCACCCGCGGCACGTCCCGCCCTGCGGTCGCGTCGGGCCGCGGACGGGAGTGCCGACGGCCCCCCGGTAGGTGCACTCCCGTACGTGGTCTCCACACACTTGAGCCCGCGGGCTCGCCCGCCGCGCCCACGGGCGCGCGCGTGGCTAGGCTCGCGCTGCCGCAGGGGTTGTGAGGCCCGACGCGGACGACGACGCCCGCACTCGAGAGGTCCCCGATGACTGCCACGTTCCGCGCCCCCGCTCGCTTCGGCGCCGCCCTTCTCGTCACGCTCGGGCTGACGCTCACGACCGCGTGCACGAGCGGTCCGGCGCCCGGGCCATCGCCCACGCCGACGGGGACGGTGTCGCTCGCACCGACGGTCAACGAGCTGCGCGGCCCGGACGGGACGCCCCTCGTCGCGACGACGGTCGACATCGCGACGGCCCAGCCGGCAGCCGAGGGCACGCAGTACTCGGTCGTCGCGGAGACCCCGCCGCTGACGGAGCAGGGCGATCCTGCGACCGCGTTCGGTGTGCAGCCCGACGGGACGGCGCTCCTCGCGGGCATTCCCGCCGACTTCGTGGCGAAGGACGCGACCCTCACGGGCGAAGCGACGTTCGGCGGGTACCTCGAGGGGACACTCACGGAGCTCACGCGCGCGAAGGCGCTTCCTGTTGGAGCATCCTCGACGGACGACGTCACGGTGTGGGTCGAGTCCCTCACGGGCGATGTGGCGAACGGCCGTTGGCGGATCCGCGCAGTCGAGGCCGGGGGTGCGGTGACGACGCTCGCCGAGTCGAAGGACCTCGGGGTTCCCGGCAATGTGCACGCGGCGATCGCGACGCCCCGCCCCGTCGTCCACGACGACCGCGTCTACTTCAACGCTGCGTACGTCGAGCAGGACGGGACGAGCCGCGTCCAGGTGCTGTCGGTTCCGGTCGCGGGTGGCAGTGTGCGCGTCGAGGTCAAGGGCGCGACGACACCTGTCGTGTTCGACGGAGGCGTCGCCGTGCTCCGCCTGGGTGACGGGCTCACGCCCGACGGCGCGCAGAACCCGCTCGACACCGTGGGGGTCGCCGTCCTGCTCGATGGCCGCTACCAGGAGATCGTGTCGGTGGGCGCGTCGGGCAACCCCGGCGCGCAGGGGACGATCTCGGACCTCGCCGGAGGCGGCGACACCCTGTCGTTCGCACGGCAGGGGGTGCTGTACGTGGTGGACGCTCGTGCGGGCACGGCGGTCGCGGTTGCTGCGCCGTCGGACACGACGTTCGTGGGCGTCGCGCAGTGCGGGTCGCGTCTCACGTGGTCGGCGCTCGGCCCGGAGGCAGGACAGTTCGTCTACGACGTCGACGACGGCGCGCTGTGGCGTGTTGCGGACGCGGCAGTGACAGGACGTTCGTTCTGCGCTGGTGACCTGCTCGCCTGGGACCACACGGACAACTGGTCGGAGAAGCACACCGTGACCCTCGTGACGCGCTGGGAGTGATACCAGCTCTGACGAGCGGGAGCCCGGCACCCGCGAGAGGGTGCCGGGCTCGGGTGCGTCGTGCCCGGTTGTGCGTCCAGCCGGGTCAGAGGCTCACGCTGTGGCCGCCTGCGGGCGTGTCCATGGCGATCTCCGCGTACGCGGAGACGAGGAGCGCCGGGTCGGGGCCCTCGAGGCGGCTGGGGCGGCCGAGCTCGTCGAGGATGACGAAGCGCAACGTGTCGCCGCGGCTCTTCTTGTCCCGACGCATCGCGCTGAGCAACTGGTCCCAGCGATCGCCGCGGTAGGTGGTCGGCAGGCCGAGGGCCGTGAGGACGGCACGTTGGCGGTCGACGTCGGCCTCGCTCAGCCGTCCCGCAAGGCGGGCGAGCTCGGCCACGAAGACCATGCCGACGGACACTGCCGCGCCGTGGCGCCACTGGTAGCGCTCGACGTGCTCAATCGCGTGCCCGAACGTGTGGCCGTAGTTGAGGAACTCGCGTGGGCCAGACTCCTTGAGGTCCTCGGCGACGACCGCCGCCTTCCACGCGACGGCGCGCTCGATGAGCTCGACGAGCACGTCCTCGGGGACGCCCGCTGCGCCCTGAGTGAGCTCGGCGGCGTGGGTCTCGATGAGCTCGAGGACCCGCGCGTCGTGCACGAATCCGCACTTGACGATCTCGGCGAGCCCCGCGACGAAATCCCAGCGCGGCAGGGTCTGGAGGGCATCGATGTCGCACAGGACCCCGGCCGGCGGATGGAACGCGCCAACGAGGTTCTTGCCCTCGGCGGTGTTGATCCCCGTCTTGCCGCCGACGGCCGCGTCGACCATCGCGAGGATCGTCGTCGGGACCTGGACGACCTTGATGCCGCGCAGCCAGGTCGCGGCGACGAACCCGCCGAGGTCCGTCGTCGCGCCGCCGCCGACGGCGACGATCGCGTCGGACCGCGTAAATCCAGCCTGGCCGAGGACCTGCCAGCAGAACGCGGCGACCTGCGCCGTCTTGGACTCCTCGGCGTCGGGCACCTCCGCCTGGATCGCCTCGTAGCCCTGTTCGACGAGGTCCGCGCGGATCGCCTCGGCGGTCGCGCCGAGCGCGGCCGGGGCGAGGACGAGAACACGGCGAACGTCGGGACCCAGCATCGTGGGCAGCTCGCCGAGCAGGTGGCGCCCGATGACGACGTCGTAGGGCGCCTCGCCGTTGACGGTGACGCGGACGGGTGCAGTGCTCACTTCTGGTCCCCCTCGATGGGTGCGGAGTCCCCGAGCTGCGGGGCAGGAGCCGCGTCGAGCGCGGCAAGGATCGTCGCTGCGACCTCGTCGGGCGTGAGCGTGTCGGTGTCGACGCGCAGCGTCGCAACGGACTCGTAGACGGGCCGGCGGGCCGTCATGAGCTGCTGCCACTGCGCGCGCGGGTTGCCGACGAGCAAGGGACGCGAGACGTTGAATCCGACGCGAGGGGCGGCCACGGCGAGCGAGACGTCGAGGAAGACGACTGTGCCGCCCGCAGCCGCGTACGTCGCAAGGACCGCCTGCGTCTCAGGAGCGAGCACCGCTCCCCCGCCAAGCGCAAGAACGCCGTCGTGCTCGGCGATCGCGGCCGCGACGGCGTCGCGCTCGAGCGCCCGGAACGCATCCTCGCCGTCGTCGAGGAAGATGTCGCTGATCGGCTTGCCCGCGCGGGCCTCGACGTCGGAGTCCGTGTCACGGACCGCCCAGCCCGTCGCAGCGCCGAGCGCCGCAGCGACCGTGGACTTACCGGAGCCGGGCGGACCGGCAAGGACGACGCGGGGCATGACGACGTTGGACACGTGGACGAGGGTACCCGCGCAGGCCGGACCGGTGCCGCCACGTCCGCGGGTGGCCTCTGTCCGACTCCCTCAACTTTCTCCCAGGACGTGCCGATGATCATGCGTTACCACTGGTACCGAGACTCACGTCACAAGGGGAACTCATGCGAACACCACGGATCGTCGCCGGGGCGACGGCCGCTGTCCTCGCGGTCGGGCTGCTCACCGCACTTCCGACAGCGGCCGCGGCGACGGACATCGTCCAGGTCGACACGACCCGGACATCAACGACGTCGACCGGTCAGGTCCGGCTCGCGTGGAAGGCGACGCCCGGGGCGACGACCTACACGGTCCAGGTGTCCGACGACCGCGGCTTCGGCTCCGCGAACATCGTCGACTCGGCAACGACGTCAGCGCTCGGCTGGGTCCCGACATCTGGCCTGTGGGGCGGGACGGCGGCACGCACACTGTTCTGGCGAGTCATTCCCAATGGCGTCGGCGCCCTCCCGCAGGACGCAACCGTCCGGTCGTTCACTCGTGCAGCCGCGCCCGTGCCTGTCGCCTCCGCGCCTGCATCTGGCTCGACGGTCACCCACCCCACGCCTGTGACGTTCAGCTGGCAGCCCGTTCCCGGCGCCGCGTCGTACACCCTGACCTACGGAACGGGAGCCGGCACTCCCACGACGGTCTCCGGCATCACGACGACCGCGTTCGCGCCCGCCGCCCCGCTCGGTCTGGGGTCGTGGCAGTGGAGCGTTCGCGCCCACTTCCCAGTCCCCGGCTCGGCGACGGCAACGTTCGCTGGTCCCGAGACGACCCTCCAGCGGTTGTCCGTGGTGTGGCCCGACGCGGCTTCGCGTCCGAACCTCATCTCACCTGCCGACGGTGCTCGTCTCAACGACGTCACCCTCACGTGGTCTCAGGTTGCCGGAGCCTCGAAGTACCTCGTCGAGCTCTCGGCCGACGAGGAGTTCTCTCTCGTCAGCCTCTCGAGCGAGGTCTCGGGCACCGCATTCACGCTCACTCGGCCGCTGCCGAGCTCGACGTACTACTGGCGGGTCCGGGCGTACGACGCTCAAGGGAACGCCGCACGCAACCCCTCCGCACCACGTCAGTTCCGCAAGATCATGAGCGACAGCGCGGCCTCCGTCGTCGCCGCGAGTGCCACGACCACGAAGCCGGTTCTCGAGACCGGGTCAACGGACTCCGGCTCGCCGACCGCTATCGGCTTCGACGACTTTGCCATCACCTGGCAGCCGGTTCCGCGTGCGTCGTTCTACCAGGTCACGGTTGCCCAGATCAATGGTGGGGCGCCCCTGACGTGCAAGACCGCGAGCACGACCGCGACGATCATCGCCAGCTATGTCGCCGACGGTAACCAGACGTCGGCACACTCCTCGCCGGCCACGTGCCTCTGGTCGACGACGCCCAACCGCGCCATCAGGCCGGGCGCCATGTACAGCGTCAACGTGACCGCGGTCAACGTTGCGGCTGACAGCACGACGAACTACCAGTCGAAGTTCTCGACGGACAAGGATGTCGTTCCGAGCGCAACCTCCGAGACGCGTTACTTCACGGTGACCGCGGAGGGACGTGCAACGGCGACGAACGCAGTCGTTCCCGATCAGACGAGCCTCGTCACGTCGTCCAAGGTCAGCCCGTCGTTCTCGTGGGCGCCCACGCTCGTGGTCGACGGAGCGGCGGAGGAGCGCGCGACCGGCTACCTCGTCGAGCTGTACACCGACGCGAGCAAGTCCTCGAAGATCGGCACTCTCATGACGCCGACACCCCGCTACACCTCGAACGGAGTCTTTGCGCGGAACACCACGACCGCCTCTGATGACGCGTACTACGCCGAGATCTCGGCGATGCGCGGCGGCCCGACGACGACGCCGACGGACTGGTCCAAGCTCGTCAAGGCGTCGACGGGCTCGGTCGCGTGGAAGCGCACCGGATCTGCCCCCGCCGCCGGCACCACGATCAACGCGGCCGGCCAGACCGTACTCACGATGGCGCCGACCACCGCAGCCGCGCTCGGCGGCGCCAACCGCGGCTATCGAGTCCTCATCCACGAGCCGCGCAGCACGTCGGTCGTCGCCACGCTCAATGTCGATCAGCCGTCGACGCTCGCGGCGAGCAAGATCTCCTACGCCACCTCCGGCCGCGTCACGCTGTCCACACTGCCAGCGGGATCGTACGAGTACCGCTATGCGATTCTCGACGGCGCCGGACTTCCGGGCCCTTACTCGGAACGGAGTCCGTTCAAGGTCGGCGACTCGACAGTCACGTCCCTGACCGAGACGGTCCTGCCCGGCCGCACGGGTGTGCGTCTCGGCTGGAGCCCGGTCGTCAGTGCCACGTCCTACGAGGTGACCGTCACACCGCAGGGCGGCCAACCGACGACGTACAAGTCACAGCAGACGTCCCTCGTCCTCACTGACCGCACGCCGGGCCTCGCCTACACGTGGTCGGTCGTGTCGCGCGACAAGGACTCCAACCGCTCGCTGTCCTCGGCCGCTCGGACGTTCAAGGCCCCGGTCGCCGTCGTGGCGACCAGCGGTGTCGCGACGTCGCCCGCCTCAGTGCTGCGGTTCGACTGGTCGCCCGTGGCAGGAGCCTCGCGCTACGTCGTCAGCGTCCGCAAGCAGGGCACGACGACACCGGTCGAGGCGGCGGAAACCAGCTCGACGTCGTGGACTCCCACGAAGCCTCTGGTGTACGGGACAGCGTACGTCTGGGACGTGCGTGCGGTCCCCGAGAAGTCGTTCCCCCTCACCTCGGCGACGCGGCCCGTCATCGCGCGGTCGCTCGAGACGCGCCTCACGGTCACGACGCCCCCAGCCACCCCTTCAGGGCTCAAGCTTGTGGGCGGCAAGGGAACCGTCGCTGCCAGCTGGACGCGGCTGGCGGGAGCGTCCATGGGGAGCCCGACTGCCCCCGGTTACGTCCTCCGCTTCGGCGTCGCCCGCCCGGATGGGCTCGACCCTGCATGGTCGGGCACCGTCGCCGTCGGTTCTGCGGCTGCGCGCACCCTCTCGGGGCTCAAGCCGGCGACGTCGTACGTCGTGCAGATTGCCGCGGCGAACGCGGTCGGCCAAAGTGCGTGGAGCAGGTCCGTCTCGGTCACGACGGCCCACACCGCACCGTCCGCGCCCCGCGCGCTGAGGGTGACCCGCGGCAACAAGCAGGTCACGGCACGGTGGTCGGCACCCTCGAGCGCCGGCTCGAGCGGCATCACGGGCTACCGGATCCAGACTCGCACCTATGCCAAGGGCAAGTGGTCCGCGTGGAAGACGGTGAGCGCCGCGGCGACATCTCGTTCTGCCAAGGTCACAGGCCTGAAGAACGGCGTGAGGACCGAGGTGCGCGTCATCGCGACGTCGAAGGTCGGCACCAGCCCGGCCACTGCGTCGAAGGTCGTCACGCCCGCGAGCAAGCCGCTCGCCTCGACGAAGGTCAGTGCGAAGTCCACCAAGAAGCGCTCGGTCAAGGTCGCGTGGAAGGCCGCAGCGTCGAACGGGTCGAAGGTGACGGGCTACCGCGTCCAGTACTCGTCCAACGGCAAGAAGTGGAAGACGCTGAAGTCCACGAAGTCGAGCGTGCGCTCGTACACCTGGAAGAAGGGGAAGTCGAAGAAGACCGCGTACTTCCGCGTCCAGGCGAAGAACGCCCTCGGCTGGGGCAAGGTCTCGCGGACCGTGAAGGTCACAGTCAGGTGATGAGGGCCGGGGCGGGCAGCAATCGCTGCTCGCCCCGGGTCACCGGGCAGCATGAACGACGTAGGGGCGGGATCCAGACGGATCCCGCCCCTACGTCGTTCGTCGTCACGCTCAGCGCATGTGCTCCGGGATCGCGGCGACGTACGCCTCGTAGTTACGGCGGACCTCGGCGACCGAGTCGCCGCCGAACTTCTCGAGGACAGCGTCTGCGAGCGTGAGCGCCACCATGGCCTCAGCGATGACGGCGGCCGGTGCGACGGCGCACACGTCGGAGCGCTGGTGCTGCGCCTGGGCGGCCTCCCCCGTCGCGACGTCGACGGTGCGCAGGGCGCGGGGAACGGTCGAGATGGGCTTCATGGCGCCGCGCACACGCAGCACCTCACCGTTCGACATGCCACCCTCGACGCCGCCGGCGCGGTTCGTCGCACGCGTGATGCGGCCGCTGACGACGTCGATCTCGTCGTGCGCCTGCGAGCCGCGGCGGGTCGCAGTGCGGAAGCCGTCACCGACCTCGACGCCCTTGAACGCCTGGATGCCCATGATCGCCGCCGCGAGGCGAGCGTCGAGGCGTCGGTCGGAGTGCACGTACGTGCCGAGGCCCGACGGAACACCGTACGCGAGGACCTCGACGACGCCGCCGAGCGTGTCCCCGGCCTTGTGACAGTCATCGATCTCAGCAACCATCGCGGCCGACGAGCCTGCGTCGAAGCAGCGCACCGGGTCGGCGTCGAGCGCCGCCACATCATCGGGAGCGGGGAGAACCGCATCCTCCGGGACCACGACGGGCCCGATCGCGACGACGTGGGAGACCAACCGCACACCGACGGCCTGCTCGAGGAACGCGGCCGCGTAGACGCCGAGCGCGACGCGCGTCGCGGTCTCACGCGCCGAGGCGCGCTCGAGCACGGGCCTGGCGTCGTCGAAACCGTACTTGCGCATGCCGACGAGGTCGGCGTGCCCAGGTCGGGGACGCGTGATCTTCTTGTTGCGCGCGATCTCACGGACGTCACCGGTGCCGGCGTCGACGTGGAGCGCCGAGGCGTCCACCGGGTCAGGTGCCATGACGTCGACCCACTTGGGCCACTCGGAGTTCGCGATCTCGAACGTCACGGGTCCGCCCTGCGTGACGCCGTGGCGCACGCCGGCGAGCACCCGGAGCTCGTCCTGCTCGAACTTCTGGCGCGCCCCGCGTCCGTAGCCGAGACGGCGTCGTGCGAGCGCGTCGCGGACGTCCGTGCTCGTCACCTCGACACCCGCGGGAAGGCCCTCGATCACTCCGACGAGTGACGGGCCGTGGGACTCACCTGAGGTCATCCAGCGCAGCATGGCGCGATCCTTTCACGTGGGACGACGACGCCCCCGCCCCGTCCGCAGTGCGGTCGGGGCAGGGGCGTCGGTCATGGCATGCCCGTTCCGTCAGCTGGCGCCGTCCGCCTTGAGCTCACGGCTGAACGGGTTGTCGGACGCCTTGCGCTCTGGGAGCTTGATCTCGCCGTCGTCGACCGGGTCGAGGTCAAGCGTCTTGTCCGTGAGGATGTAGAAGGCACCCGACACGACGTACTCGACGTCGCCGTCGTCAAGGTCGCGATCCAGGATCTTGTCCTTCGTGAGAGACGTCGCCTCAACGCTCGACACGAGGAAGTAGCGCGGAAGCTTCTTCTGAATCGCGTCGAGGTAGTCGTTCGCCTCGTTGTACGTCCCGTAGAACGTCAGGGTCGTCCCGAAGGCGACGAGCTTGTCCCCAGCGGGGTCGGGCTTCTTGGAGGCCGGCTTCGCAGCCTTGTTCTCCCCCTCCTTGACCGCCTCGCCGTCGGCGCCGGCCGACTCCTTCTCCGTGTCCTTCTTCGCGTCCTTGCCGGCCGATCCCTTGATCGTGTCGGAGACCGAGTCGGCCTCCTTCACGCGGTCGCCGCTCAGCGTGACGACCTCCTGCGCGTCAGAGACGACCGCCGAGATCTGAAGGACCCCGGCATCGTCGGCCAGCTTGTCGAGGTCCGCGAGGAGCTGGGGAACCGCGCCGTCGGCCGGGAGGCGCACCTTGAGTGCCGCGAGCTCCGCCCGGAAGGCGTCGATGTTGTCGAACTGCTTCGCGAGCGTCGCTACCTTGGCGGCGAGCTGCACGTTCCCCGAGTGAAGCTGGTCAGCCTGCGTGTTGAGCTCAGCGGCCTTCTCGCGCTTGGGCTGCACGAGGACAAACCAACCGAGAGCCATGAGGACAAGCGCGAGGACGACCGCACCCGCGATCCACGCCTTGCGAGGGTTACGCATCAGCGCATCTCCTTCGGGAACGTCGTGCCAGAGAGCGCACGCAGGTTGACGGTCACCGACGCGATCGTCGAGTAGAAGAGGTCGTTCCCGTCACCCTCGATCGTCTCCGCCACCGCAAGGCGCGCGGACTCGATCGTCGGGAGGGCCTCGAGCGCCGCAAGAAGCTCGCTCGCGTCGGGCTTCGCCTTCGAGACGAAGTCGAGCGAGACACGTGCGTGCAGGACCGAGCTCTGCGACGGGTCGTTGAGGCTCACGGATCCGAGAGCTGCCTCCCAGCCCTCGATGACAACCTTGCGCAGCTCGGTGTCCTGGGGCAGCTGAACAGTGATCGCATCCAGCAGTGCGACCCACTGGATGTCGCCCATACCGGCCCGGAAGAGCGCCTTCTCCGTGTCCGAGATCTTGCCGAGGACCACGGGGACCTCAGCGTACTTACGCTGCTCGGTCTGCAGGCGGGCTGTCTCGACGTTCTCAGCGTCGACCCGGTCCTGGGCACGTGAGACCTGGCCCATAGCAAGCACCGTGACCCCGCCGATGGCGAGGAGCACGACGACGACCGCTGCGAGAAGCACGATCTTGAGCTTCTTCAGGCTCCGCGCCTCTGTCACATCGGTCGGGAGCAGGTTGACCTGCGGCAAGCGACTCGCGCCAATGTCCTTCTGCGTCCGCGCAGAGGAGCCTGAGGCGGCGCCTGTCTTCTTCAACGCGAGGCTCATGATGCGACTCCATACGCGAGGCCGACGGGGAGCGCGATCCGGGAATCAACGGCCCTGGCGTCCGTGGCGGTGCGCGCCACGTCCAGGTGCTGCAGGGGACTTCCCAGTGCGACGGGAAGTCGCGTCGCGCTCGCGACGAACTGACCGAGACCTGGAAGCATGACGGCGCCGCCAGCAAGGATGAGCGTCTCGACGGGGGTCTGCGGGTTGCTCTGAGCGAAGTAGCCGAGCGTTCCGCGCACAGCCTCGACGAGCGTCGTCGACACGTGGGTGATCGACTGTGCCGCTGGTGCAAGCTCGGGGTTGAAGCCGTGACCGATGCCGATCTCGCGCTTGAGCCGCTCAGCCTCGACCTGCGTCGTCCGCAACGCCGACGCGACTCCGTCAGTGATGTTGTCGCCACCCTGCGCGAGGTAGCGCACGAGACGCGGCTTGCCCTGGCTGACGATGACGATCGTCGTGATGCGGGCACCGATCTCGACGATGCCCACGGTGCGCTGAGCGAGATCCTGCTGGACGAGCGCTCGTGTCAGCGCGAACGCGTTGAGGTCGACGATCTCGGGGGTCAGGCCGGCTGCCTCGCACGCGAGGACGTTCTGGGTCACGGTCTCGCGAACGGCGGCGACGAACAGGCCCTGTGCCACGCGGCCCGTCTCGTTGACCGACTCCCCGGTCGGATAGAAGTCGAGCAGCGCGCTGTCGACAGCGACGGGGAGCAGCTCCTGCGCCTGGAACGGGAGCGTCTTGCGGATCGCCGCAAGCGGCATCCAGGGCAGTTCGAGGTCACGCACGATCACGCGCTGATTACCGACCCCGATGTTGACCTTCTTGGACGAGAAGCCGCCCTTCTGCCACAGCTGTCGCAGTGCGCCGGCCACGGTCGAGGTCTCGACAACCTCCCCGTCACGCACGGCGCCCACGGGCAGCGTGATCTCTGCGAACCGGTGGAGCGTCGCACGCGACGCACCCGGTCCGCCTGAGCCGAACTCGATCTCGGCGGCGCGTACGGCGCTCGTTCCGATGTCGAGGCCGACGACTCTCGTCTTAGCCACAGTCATCCTCCGGAGGTGTCGGCGTGTTCACGCACGCCATCGCAGTTATCGGCGCTCGGGCCGTCCACCTTGAGCCCACTGACGGAACTCCTCGGCGCCTCACCCAAGAAGCCGGAGATAGGCGGCAGCGATCTGCTCGCCATAGGCGATGCCGACCGCGGCCCCCAACGCCATCCACGGCCCGAAGGGCACACCCGACTTGCGGGTCGCCTTGCCGAGCGCTATGAGGACGACGCTCAGCACGCCGCCGAGCAGGAACGCTCCGAACGCACCGACGACAAGGCTCCCCCACCCGACGTAGCCCATCCCGAGACCCAGGCTGAGCGCGAACTTCACGTCGCCGAATCCCATCCCGGCGGGATAGATGACGAGGAGCACGAAGTAGAACGTGAAGAGAGCGGCAGAGCCGATGAGGGCCCGCCATAGCGCCCCCCAGTCCCCGGACACTGCGCTCGCGGCGACAAAGATGGCGAGCAGGACAGGGACGACTCCGAGCGTCAACGGGTCCGGGAGCCGGTGCGTGTCGAGATCGATGAGCGCAAGAGCCCACACGACGGCCGCGAGGACGAGGAACGCCACGAGCTCAACAACGACTCCGAAGCGCAGGAGCACCAGGACGAAGAGCGCCGACGTGGCCACCTCGACGAGCGGATAGCGCACGGAGATCGGCTCACCACAGTCGCGACAGCGTCCACGCAAAAGAGCCCAGGACAGGACGGGCACGTTGTCGCGAGGCCGGATGGCATGGCCGCACCGAGGACACGCGCTCGGCGGTGAGACGACCGACTCCCCCCTCGGGACCCGCCAGATGACGACGTTGAGGAACGAGCCGATCGCCAGCCCAAGAGCGGCGACGAGGATGTAGAGAGGAATCACGGGCGGACGTCGAACCTCATGACCGGGGCGAAGTTGTACTTCTGGTCGCCATCGTCGGTCATTCCGGGAGGCGTGCCGTCGGAGTAGGTGATGTGGGTGTCGACCGAGACATTGGTCTCGCAGGCGTAGAGCGAGCCGTGGAACTTCACGCCGTTGGTCAGCGTCGCCTTACCGTTGGTGTAGACGAACGTCGCGACATTCGCGTCGAAAGCGGTACCACCGGAGTTGATCGTAATGTCGCCACGGCCGCCGCCGGCCCCTGTGCAGGACTGCGCTCCGGCCGGCAGCGGAACGATGAAACGGACCACATAGCTCTTGGTCGGGTCCGCGCCCTTGATGAGCAGACCGTTCGAGGACGTGAAGCTCTTGACGACGAGCGTCGTGTCGGCTCGCACGGTGAGCCTGAGACCACCGTCCGACCCGTTGAAGCGCACCTCGCAGTTGCGCGCATCGATCACCGATGCGGCCGAGGGGCCGACCAGGTGTCCGTTGAGGCTGTAGGACGCGTTGGCGACCTCACCGGTGCAGGTCGTCCCCGACCGCAGTGTTGACCACGTCGGTGCGTTGTTCGCGACCGCATTGTCCTTGATCCAGGAGCCATAGTTGACGACGTCCGGGTTCCCGGCGGAGGAACCAATGAGGTCGCTCCAGTAGATCGTCGGCATCTTTTGGTTGACAGGGGATGCCGGCGGGTCCGACGGAAGGTTCTCGACGCGTGCCGAGCCGACCGTGCCACCCGTGACGGTCGTGGCGGCCTGCGCCCAACCCGTGATCGTCGAGTCGCTCTGCTGGTGGATGTTGCCGCGCGCCGAGAGCGCGTTCCCCTTGACGACGGTGTTCTGCGTCTCAAAGGCCCCGTTGGTCCAGACGTCGCCGTTGAGCTTGCAGCCTGAGCTCGCATACGTTCGCGAGGGCGACGCAACCGTGAGCGTGCCATCGACTGTGGCCCCGCTGTTGCACTGCACCGCTCCCCCGGTCCACAGAGACTTGAGATAGCAGCTGTTCGACAGAGCGGCACTGCCGATCGCCACGACATCGCCGAAGACCTGCGCGTTCGAGTTGCAGGCAAAGTTTCCGTTGGTGAACACGCCGCCACCGTCGACCTTGAAGTTGTTCGTCGTGTGGAGGCTGCCGTTCGAGAAGAAGCCGTACTTGAACAGCGGCGGGAGCGGCTCGTCAGGGGTGATCTCAACCTTTTGCTTGACGGATCTCGCCACCGTCTTCGTCCCGCTCGTCGAGGTCACGTCCATCGTCGCGGTGGAGATCATCTCCGCCGCGACGACCTCGGTCCCGTTCGCGAACGCGCCCGGGCAGACATAGGGGTCGCTCTCGGCCGAGCCGGCGAGCCGGTAGGCGATCTTTGTGACGACGTCGGACGTCCCCGTCTCGGTGCTCACTGACGTGGTGATCTCGCACCGGAACATCGACTCCTCGCCGATGATGACGTTGTTGATCGCCTTGTGGGCGTTGTCGATCCCGAGGTCGGCGGCCGCCTGCGCCTGCACCCCGGCTCGAGCCTCAGTCGACACCTTCGAGGCGTACGTGCTCGAGATCGACATCGTCAGCGCGAGGATGAGGAAGGTGAACCCCAGGCCGATGACCATGATGAGCATGTTGCCGCTGTCGTCCGACCGCAGCGCTCGAAGTCTAGAGATACTCACCACAAGTCTCCTCACCGATTCCTGGACCCTGAATGCGCGGGATCACGGTCGTGTTGATGCGTACGGGGGCGTCGATGCGGGTTGACGAGTTGTCGAAGCGAATCATCGCTCCCCCGCCCACGCCGGTCGTCTTGAAGATCGGCACGAGGCTACCGGCCTCGTCCTTCGCTCGGTCGATGTTGTCCGCGACCATCCGCCACGTCTCGATCGCGGGCCGAGCGGTGAGACCGACCGTCGCAGATGCCGGCCCCGGAACGTCGACCTTCTCGTAGAGCGCGCGCGTCACGTCGTCGTAGAACCACGCCTTGCACCGCCAGCTCGCAGCAGCCTCGTTGTCTTCACCTACACGGGTCTTCACCACGAGCAGGTCACCGCTGAAGATGCTGGTGTCGACCTGGATCTTCGCGGCGTTACGGACGCTGCCCTCGATCGTCGCCGCCGCGAGCTGAGCGTTGTTCGACGCGTCGGCCAGCGAGTCCTGCGCCTGCTGCACGCTCCGCCCGTTGATGAAGGTCGTCGCGATGAGCGCGCTGAGGATCACCATCATGATGAGGTAGATGAGAAGCTCGGCGAGCGAGGCACCGCGGTCCGAGCGCAGGGCGTCGCGCAGGTCGGGGCTCCGGTGGGCTTGTGGCGTCCTAGTCATTGAGCCAGTACTCCGTCGTCACGTCGGCGAGAACCTTTGAGCCCTGCTTGACCTGCACCGTGAAGTCGACCGCTCGGTCGTCCGTCGCGTCACACGTGGCAGTGTGGCTCACGGTGAGGGGTGTCGCCGACCGACCGTCCGTGATCGACGTCGAGAGAACCGGGAACTCACCCGGCGTCTTCGCGAGCTCGTAACCGAGGGCCTGGATGAAGCGGACGCACCGCGGGTCGTCGTTCACGGGCAGCTGGAGCGTCCGCGCTGCCTCAACTTGCGAGTTCGCAATCCGTGAGGCCGTCGTCACGCTCGCCGACCGGTTCGTGAGCGACAACGACTGCACGAAGACCGGGATGAGACCAAGGAGCAGGACCATGAAGAGCATCATGGCGACGAGGATCTCGACGAGGCTGAAACCCTCGTCGAAGTTCTTGCTGTCATGAGGCTGCACGGCTGACCCTTCGTTGCACTGGACGGACACGCCAACGCGGGGCGCCGTGGAGGCGCCCCGCGTTGACACGAGTGATCCTAGAATCAGGAGCAGTCGGCCGACTCGAAGATCTTGCCGGTCTCGTTGGTCGAGAACGTCTTGACCTTGCCGTTGGCAGCGGTGGCCTCGAGGCAGAACGTTCCAGCGCCGATGTCCGACGTCACGATCGACGACAAGACACCGTCAGAGCCGTTGAAGCCAGCGGTAGCAAGGTCAGCCGGGAACGCGGTCGGGTCGTCGACGAGCGCGGTCGCGATCGCGATGCGCGCGTTGGCGAGGTCGGACTTCGCAGCGGCGTCAGCGGCCTTCTTCTGCTGGTCCATGTAGAGCGGGATCGCGATCGCGGCGAGGATGCCGATGATGATCACGACGACGAGGAGCTCGACGAGGGTGAAGCCCTTGTCGCCGTCCTTCTTGTTGAGAGCCTTGGAAACGCGAGCGATCATGATGATCTCCTTGCAGTTCTGATCTGAGTGGTGGTGGGGCTCAAGCCGTTCCCGGCCTGTGCGCCACCCCCTACTTCGGCAGCAAGAGCCGGGGACTTGAGCATGTGACGCAAGAAACTTCTGACGAGTTTCGCGTGCTCAGCCCATGAGCTCGAAGATCGAGAAGATCGGCATGTAGAGGGCGACGATCATGCCGCCGATGACCACGCCGAGGAACGCGATCATGAGCGGCTCGATGAGTGCAGTGAGCTGCTCCGTCGCGGCCTCGACCTCCTGGTCGTAGAACTCCGCGACCTTGTGGAGCATCGTCTCCATCGCACCCGAGTCTTCACCCACCGCCATCATCTGCACGACCATCGGTGGGAAGACGGGATGCTGCGCAAGCGGCTTGGAGAGCGCGTGTCCGTTCCGGACCGAGCTCTGGACATCTTCGATCGCCTTCTCGATGACCCAGTTGCCTGAGGTCTCCCCGACGATGTCGAGGGCCTGAAGGATCGGAACACCAGCGCCGAGCATCGTCGCGAAGTTACGCGTGAACCGAGCGATCGCAACCTTCTGAAAGAGCGAGCCGAAGACGGGCATCTTGATCTTCGCGGGATCAACCTTCGAGCGCACCGCGTCCGAGTTCTTGTTCTTGTTCCACCACACCATGAACACGATCGCCGCGACCACGAGCACGGGAGCGAGCCACTTCATCACACCCGAGAGCCAGACGAGGAAGAGCGTGGGGGCCGGCAGCGTCCCGCCCAGGCCGTCGAACATCTTCTCGAAGACGGGAACGATGAACAGCAGCATGCCGATGACCGCAAGGATCGCCATGAACAGCACGACCACCGGATACGTCATGGCCGACTTGATCTTGGCGCGGAGCTTGACCTCAGCCTCGTAGTTGCTCGCCACCGACAGCAGCGCCTTCTCGAGGAATCCACCCGTCTCACCAGCGCGGATGATGTTCGCCATGAGGGGCGGGAAGACATCCGGGAACTTGCGCATCGCGCTCGAGAGCGAACCACCGGTCTCGACGTCGTTGCGCACCTGACCGAGCGTCGTGGCCAGCTTCTTGTTCTCGGTCTGGTCGGCGAGGATGTTGAGCGCGCGCAGGAGGGAGAGGCCCGCCGAGACCATCGTCGCGAACTGACGCGACATGACCGCAAGGTCCTTGAGCCCGACCTTGCCCTCGCCGAAAGAGATCTCCTGCTGGAGACCCGACGTCTTGACCTCATCGATCGACATGGGCGCAAGACCCATGGTCCGCAGGCGCCCGACAACGGCGGCCTCGTTGGCCGCCTCGAGCCGGCCCTTGACGATTCGACCCTTGGTGTCACGAACCGTGTACTCGTACTGCTTCGTACCGATGTTAGACATCAGAAGCCTCCCATGACAGCAGCATCATTGTTGAACCCGCCGCCAGCCATGCCGCCCGAGCGGCCCGAGAGTCGGTTGAAGTCCTCGACATGGTGGCACTTCTCCAACCCTGTCTCGTACGAGATCCGGCCCTGCTGCACGAGGTCAGCGAGGTGCTGGTCCATCGTGTGCATGCCTTCAGCCTTGCCCGCCTGCATCGAGGAGTAGATCTGGTGGGTCTTGCCCTCACGGATGAGGTTGCCGACCGCGGGCGTCGCGATCATGATCTCGGTCGCGACGGCGCGCCCCGGTCCGTCCGCACGCTTGCACAACGTCTGACAGACGACACCGCGGATCGTCGATGCGAGCTGAACGCGGATCTGGTCCTGCTGCGAGGGCGGGAAGACGTCGATCACGCGGTCGATCGTCTGTGCCGCATCCTGCGTGTGCAGCGTCGCGAAGACGAGGTGACCCGTCTCAGCCGCGGTGAGCGCGGTCGAGATCGTCTCCTGGTCGCGGAGCTCACCGATGAGGATGACGTCGGGGTCCTGACGCAGCACGTGCTTGAGCGCCTGGGCGAACGAATGCGTGTCCGTGCCCACCTCGCGCTGGTTGACCAGCGACTTCTTGTGCGGGTGCAGGAACTCGATCGGGTCCTCAACCGTCATGATGTGGTCGGCTCGTGTGCGGTTCGCCAGGTCGACGATCGCCGCAAGCGTCGTCGACTTGCCCGAACCCGTCGGGCCCGTGACGAGCACGAGACCACGCGGCAGGTTGGCGAACGAGCCCACCACGGGCGGGACACCGAGCTCTTCGAGCGCCTTGATCTCCGAGGGGATCACGCGGAAGGCCGCACCCACAGCGTCACGCTGCTGGTAGATGTTGACACGGAAGCGCGACCCGCCACGCACCTGATATGCGAAGTCAAGCTCGAGGTTCTCCTCGAACGTCTCGCGCTGCTTCTGCGTGAGGATCCGATAGATCGAGCGACGCAGACCGATGCTCTCGAGCTCCGGGTACCCGTCGACGTCGACGAGCGCGCCGTCACGACGGATCTTCGGGGCCGAGCGCGCCGTGAGGTGCAGGTCTGAGCCGCGATAGGTGACCACGTCGCGCAGGAGCGAGTCGATGTCGACGTCGCCCTCCTCGAGTCCCTGCGAGAGCGCGACGCGCGCGCTACCAGAGACGCCCGTCGCGGCCTGGGCAGGCCGTTGCGCGGCCTGGGCCGGGGCCTGCTGCGCGGCGGGACCCTGCGGTGCCGCGGGCAGGGTCGCCGACGCAGCGGCCGCAGCGGGGCGCTGAGGCGCGACGCCTGCGGGCGGCTGGCTCCACGACGCGGGCGCGCCACCCGGCGCTCCGGTAGGAGCCGAACTCGACATCGTCGGCTTCATGGGGCTCACAGCCTCCGGCGCCCGACGCATCTCCTGGGGCGGCGCAGCCGGAGCGACACCGTCGGGGAGGAAGCTCGCGACCGGCGTCCGCTGAACCACAGGCGCAGCAGCGGGGGCCTCGACGCGTCCCATCCCGACCGCAAACGCGCTTGCGGCACTCGGCGGTGGGGCGACTCCCGCGGCTCCCGCACCCGAGGGCGCCCACTGCGCCGCAGCAGACCCTGCATCTGAGCGCCCAGGGAAGCCCTGAGCGGTCCACCGAGAGTCTGACGGTGGCATCGTGTCGTTCATCGAAAACCTCTCGTTCCGCGGCGCACACTACGCACGCAGCGATTATCGGCGTACTTGCCGCTCGACTTGAGCCTCGCCCGGTCACCGAGCCCTACGCGACGACGCGCAGAATCTCCTCGATCGTCGTGCGGCCCTCGATGACCTTCTCCCAGCCGTCGTGCCGCAGCGTCTGCATCCCCGCGGACTGCGCGTCGCGCGCGATGTCTGCTGACGACGCTCCGGCGACCGCTTGACGCTCGATCGCCTCGGTCACCTGCATGACCTCGTGAAGCGCGAGACGCCCGCGATATCCGGTTCCAGAGCATGTCGTGCAGCCGACGGGGCGTTGAAGAACTGGCTTCTGCTCCCCCGCGATCCACGGGAACCGTGCTCCGGTGAGCTCCTCGTCGGCAGGGATGTACGGTTCCTTGCACTTCTCGCACAACTTGCGCGCAAGACGCTGCGCGACGACGCAATCGAGCGCGGAGCCGACGAGGAAGGGCTCGATCCCCATCTCGACGAGACGCGTGACAGCTGAGGGCGCATCGTTCGTGTGGAGCGTCGAGAGCACGAGGTGACCCGTGAGTGCCGCCTCGATCGCGATCTGCGCGGTCTCGTGGTCACGGATCTCGCCGAGGAGCACGACGTCAGGGTCAGAACGCAGGATCGACCGCAGCGCGCTCGCGAACGTGAGGCCCGCCTTGGGGTTGACCTGCACCTGGTTGATGCCGTCGAGCCGGTACTCGACCGGGTCCTCGACCGTGATGACATTGATCTCGGGCTTCGAGACAGCGTTGAGCGTCGCGTACAAGGTCGTCGACTTGCCCGAGCCCGTCGGGCCGGTCACGAGGATCATGCCGTACGGCTTCTTGTACGACTCCTGGTAGATCTGGAAGTTCGACTCGCTGAACGACAGGTCGCGCAGGTCGAGGCGCGCCGTGGAGTTGTCGAGGATTCGCATGACGATCTTCTCGCCCCACACCGTCGGCAGCGTGGCGACACGGAGGTCGATCTTCTTGCCGTTGTGCGTGACCGACATGCGGCCGTCCTGAGGCTTGCGACGCTCAGCGATGTCAATGTCCGAGAGGATCTTCACGCGCGAGATGACGCCACCAGCGATCTGCTTGGGCGACCGCTGCATCTCGTGAAGAACGCCGTCGATGCGGTACCTCACGCGGAGGTCCTTCTCGGTCGGCTCGATGTGGATGTCCGACGCACGGTCAGTGATGGCCTGGGTGACAAGAAGATTGACGTACCGCACGATCGGCGCGTCGTCAGCCACGGAGCTGCCGAGGTTGGACAGGTCGATCTCAACCTCGTCCTGCTCCTCCTCGAGCGCGCCGGCAAGCTCGTCGATCTCGTGGTCCGCGCGCACGTAACGGTCGATCGCACGGCCGAGGTTGTCGTGCGACGCAACGACGGGCATGACCTGCATGCGCGCGGTCTGCCGGATGTCGTCGAGCGCCATGACGTTGCCCGGGTCAGACATCGCGACGACGAGCACATCGTCGCGGAACTGGATCGGCAGAACGGTGTACTTGCGAGCCACCGCGGCAGAGACGAGCGCGACCGCCGCCCGGTCCACCGGGTACTCGTCGAGGTCGACGTACTCGAGCCCCACTTGCTGCGCGAGCGCACGCACGAGGTTCTCCTCGTTGAGGATGCCCAGCTCCACGAGCACCCGACCGAGGGAGGAGCCCCGTTCGATCTGGACGTCGAGCGCGTGCATGAGCTGGGACTCGTCAACGAGTCCCTCCTCGAGCAGGATCTCCCCGAGCTGCTTCATCTTCTTCGTCCCTCCATCGCACACCGGACGGTGCAACAGTCGTTATCGGCAGGCGAGGGCCGCGCCTGAAGTCTCGGGCGCGCTTTGCACAGGATCTCCAAAGGGACGTCGCGCACGTCGCGGTCCGCGCCGGGGAACGCGGTATGGCCTGAGCGACGAACGCCGCCTTCAGGCGCGGGCAGCGAGCTCCGCTTCGAGCGCATCGCTCATCGCTCCGAGCGGAGCGGGGTGCCCCGTCATGAGCCGGACCTGCTCGGCCGCCTGGTGCAGGAGCATCCGCTCCCCCGGCGCAGACGTGCCGCCCAGGCTCAGCCACGCTGACTGCAGCGGCGTGGGGCGCGGGTCGTAGACGACGTCGAGCAGCAGGCCGGGCATCTCGGCGCCGCGCGCCGCGATGCCCTCGGCCACCGCGTCCCCGCCCGTGCCGGGCACGGTCGAGATCACCAGGTCGGCGTCAGCAAGCACCGCCGGCGCGTCGTCGAGCCGACCGAAGGTCGGCTCGACGCCCATCCGATGTGCGGCGCGCCGGAGGGAACCGGTGCGCGCGAGGGAACGCACAAGCACGGACGCGTCGGTGATGCCCAGCTCGCCGAGGGCGGCCAGCGTCGAGGCCGCGGTCGCGCCCGCGCCGAGCACGACGGCGCGCGCCCGGCGCCCGTCGGGGGCGACGTACCCGGCCTCGCGCACCGCGGCGACGATTCCGTGGACGTCCGTGTTTGCGCCCACAACCGTGCGCACGCGGCCCGACGTCTGCAGCAGGACCGTGTTGACCGCGCCCACCACCTCGGCAAGCGGCTCGACGTGGTCGCACATGCTGAGAATCGTCTGCTTGAGCGGCATGGTGAGGCTCAAGCCCATCCACTCCGGCCCGCACGACTCGAGGAAGGCGCTCAGGCCATCCTCGGGGACGTCGTGCCGGTCGTAGTGCCAGTCGAGCCCGAGAGCCGCGTACGCGGCACGGTGGAGGACGGGAGAGAGCGAGTGCTCGATGGGGTGTCCGAGGACGCCCGCACGCTTCACTCCGACTCCTCCTTCTCCTTCTTGGCCATGCGCTCGTTGTAGTCCTTCTGCCAGGCGCGCAGCTTCGCGAGCGATCCCTGACGCTCTGCATCCGTGACCGCGAAGTCCGTCTCACCGGTCTCGCCGTTGACGGTCGTGAAGAACATCCACTCACCGGGCTCCGGGTTGAGCGCCGCCTCAAGAGCCGCCTTGCCGGGCGAGCCGATGGGGCCCGGAGGGAGGCCCGAGAACTTGTACGTGTTGTAGGGGTTGTCGATCTTCGTGTCGGCGTTCGACGTGAACATGTCCGCCGTGCGCTTGCCGTTGATGAAGTGGATCGTCGAGTCCATGCCGAGCGTCCAGCCCTGCTCAAGACGGTTCTCGATGACGCGCGCAACCTTGCCGCGGTGATCAGCCGGAGCCTCAGCTTCGACGATCGACGCCTTGGTCAGGAGCTCCTGCGCGTCCTTCATCTCGACGTCCAGGTCCTTGAGGACCGTCACCTGCTTCGCGATCATCGTCGTGAGCAGGTCGACGGCCGTCGTGTCCTCCTCGAACGGGTACGTCGCCGGGGCGAGCCATCCCTCGAGGTCATCGTTGGCCTCCTTGGGAAGGCCGAGCGCCTCGGTGTCCTTGGCCGCCTTCTCGAAGTCGGCGAGGGGGATCCCCGTGACCGTCGAGAGGCGTTCGAACGTCTCCGAGACCCAACGCCCCTCCGGGACGGTCACGCCGTCCTGCTTGAGGTTCTTGCGGTCGAGCATCGCGGCGAGCGCGTCCTTCGCGGGCATGCCCGTCTTGAGCGAGTACGTGCCGTAGCTGAGCACCGCAGACTTACCGTTGGCCGTCGCGTGCGCGGTGAGCGCCTCGGTGAACGCCTCCTGCGACTTCACGACCCCGGCGTCGACGAGCGCCGCCCCGATCGCCGAGCTCGACGCCCCGCGGGGCACCTTGACGAGCGCCTCGCCCGCACCCGGGCCCTCGAAGTCCGCAGCAGCCGCGGGCTTCGACTCGAACATGTCCGGGAGCGACTTCGCGAGGAACGCGCCCGCGCCGCCGACGATCGCGAGGCACGCGACAAGGATGACCGCGAGGCGCGTGCGCCGCTGCTTGCGACGGCGGCGGGCCGCCGGGTTGTTCCGGCTCGCAGCTCGGGTACGCGCGGACTGCGCTGCTGGCGCCGTGCTGGGTTCGGGCTGGGGGAACAGGTCGGTCACGCTCGGTCCTTCGTTTTCAGTCGTCGGACGGAACTGGGACGTCGACGAGGATGCCGGAACGGCGGGCGCTCGCGCGCTCGCCGTCAAGGGCGGTCTGCAGAATGATGACGGCAGCCACCTGGTCGACGACCGCACGATGCTTCCGTCCCGCGCGTCCCGACGCATGAAGCGCTTGGTGCGCCGAGACAGAGGTCATCCGCTCGTCGACGAGACGAACCTCGACGGGAGCCACGAGAACCGCGAGCCGTTCCGCATATGCACGCGCAGACTCGGCAGCGGCGCCCTCAGTCCCCTTGAGGTGCCTCGGCAAGCCAACGTACACCACGGCTGCGGCGCGTTCACCGACCTCGGAAGCGATCCTCACAAGATCTGACGGCACCGAGCCGTCGGCACGCACGGCGTCGCGCGCCAGGGTCTCGACCGGGGTCGCGACGAGACCGTCGGGGTCGCTCGCCGCGAGGCCGACGCGGACCGAGCCCACGTCGACCCCGAGGCGAGCGCCCCGCACGAGCCCGTCGGTCATCGGCCTGCGACCGCCGCAGTCACGGCCTCGAGAGCCGCACCCACCGCAGACGCATCCGTCCCGCCACCCTGCGCGAGGTCGTCCTTGCCGCCGCCGCCGCCGCCGAGGACGGCGGTGGCCTCCTTGACGAGCGCACCGGCGCGAACGCCCGCGTCGCGCGCGGCGCCATTGGTCGCGACAACGACGAGGGGCCTGCCCCCCGTCGTTCCCGCAACCGCGACAACCGCGCCGGACGCGTCGCCCAGGCGGCCGCGCACGTCGAGCGCAAGCGCACGGAGGTCATCGGCTCCGGCGACCTCGCCCGCGTCGTGCGCCACGACGCGCACGCCGGCCGAGTCGGTGGCCGACGACGCGAGGGTCCCCGCACCCGCGAGCAGCTGCGTCTGACGCAGGGTCGCGAGCTCCTTCTCCGCGTCCTTGAGTCGCGCCATGAGGCCCGCGACCCGCTCGGCGACCTCGTCGCCACGCGCGCCAAGGAGCCCCGACACCTGGTTGACGATCGCGCGCTCCTTCGCGTGGGACGCGTAGGCACCCGCTCCGACGAGCGCGTCGACACGTCGCACACCCGAGCCGATCGACGACTCACCGAGAAGCGTGACGAGCCCGAGCTCGCCCGAGCGCTGCACATGCGTTCCCGCGCACAGCTCACGTGACCAGTCCCCGCCGATCGAGACGACACGGACGCGCTCGCCGTACTTCTCGCCGAACAGCGCCATGGCCCCCGAGGCGCGAGCCTCGTCGAGCGTCATGACGGCCTCGGTCACCTCGAGGTCCTCCTGGAGGCGCGCGTTGACCCGCTCCTCGATCTCGGCGAGAGCCGAGCCCGGGACGGCCGAGCCCCTGCGGAAGTCGAAGCGCACACGGCTCGGTGCGTTCTCCGAGCCCGCCTGCGTCGCGTCCTTGCCGAGCGACTCCTGAAGCGCCTTGTGGATGAGGTGCGTCGCCGAGTGGGCGCGCGCGATCGCACCGCGTCGCGCGGTGTCGATCGTCGACTGGCCCGACTCGCCGACCGTGAGCGTCCCGTCGACGAGACGCCCCCGGTGGACGTTGAGCCCCTTGATGGGAGCCTGGACGTCGTCGACCTCGACCACGGCGCCGCCGTCGAGACGGATGACACCCTCGTCCGCGAGCTGGCCGCCGGCCTCGGCGTAGAACGGCGTGCGGTCAAGCACGATCTCGACGTTCGCCGGGGCCGTCGCCGCGGGCGCGGGCACGCCGTCGACGAGCAGGCCGACGATCGAGCCGCGCGCGGTCGACTCGGTGTACCCGAGGAACGCGACGGGCGCCGCCATGGCGGACCTGATGGACTCCCATGCCGCGAGATCGGTGTGGCCCGCCTTCTTGGCGACAGCGTCGGCACGCGCGCGCGCCTTCTGCTCCGCCATGAGCGAGCGGAACGCGGGCTCGTCCACCTGCACGCCGTGCTCGGCTGCCATCTCGAGCGTGAGGTCGATCGGGAAGCCGTACGTGTCGTGCAGCGCGAACGCCTCGCTGCCGCCGAGGACGGGCGTGCCGTCGCCAGCAGCGGCCACAGCCTTCGACACCGCGGTGTCGAGGATCGTCGTGCCCGAGGCGAGCGTGCGCAGGAACGCGTCCTCCTCGCCGTAGACGACGTCAGCGATGCGGTCGAAGTCCGCACCGATCTCCGGGTAGGACGCCATCATCTGGTCGCGCGACACCGGGAGCAGGTGCGGCAGCACGGCCTCCTGCACGCCGAGCAGGCGCAGCGAACGGACCGTGCGGCGCAGCAGACGACGCAGGACGTACCCGCGCCCCTCGTTGGACGGGCGCACGCCGTCACCCACGAGCATGAGCGAGGACCGCACGTGGTCAGCGATGACGCGCATCCGCACGTCGTCCTCGCCGCCGTTCCCGTACACCTTGCCCGTGAGCTCCTGGGCAGCGGCGATGACGGGGTAGACCTCGTCGATCTCGTACATGTTCTGCTTGTCCTGCAGCAGGAAGGCGATGCGCTCGAGGCCCGCACCGGTGTCGATCGCCTTCTGGTCGAGCTCGCGCAGCAGCGGATAGTCCTTGCCCCGCCCCTCGCCGCGCAGGTACTGGTCGAAGACGAGGTTCCAGATCTCGAGGTAGCGGTCGCCGCCCGGGTCGACGTTGCCCCCCACTGCGTCGGGGCCGTACTGCGGACCGCGGTCGTAGTGGAACTCCGCGCACGGCCCCGCGGGGCCGGGCTGGCCCGTGTCCCAGAAGTTCTCCTCGCGCGGGAGCCGGACGATGTGCTGGGGGTCGAGCCCGATCTTGCGCGTGAGGACGTCGAACGACTCGGTGTCCTGGTCCCACAGCGTCACCCACATGCGGTCGCCGTCGAAACCGTAGCCGCCCGACTCCTGCGAGGTCGTGAGCAGCTCCCACGCCAGGTCGATCGCACCTTCCTTGAAGTAGTCGCCAAACGAGAAGTTGCCGTTCATCTGGAAGAACGTGCCATGACGCGTGGTGCGCCCGACGTTCTCGATGTCGTTCGTCCGGATGCACTTCTGGACCGAGGCGATGCGCGGGTAGGGCGCGGGCTCCGTACCGATGATGTAGGGGATGAAGGGCACCATGCCGGCGACGGTGAACAGCAGCGACGGGTCCGGCGAGATGAGCGATGCGCTCGGCGCAATGTGGTGTCCTCGACCCTCGAAGTGGTCGAGCCAACGCTGGCGGATGTCGGCGGTACGCATGGTGTCCTCGTGTGTCGTGTGGTCGTGCATGGGGCGGCGCTCACGCGCCGCAGGTCAAGGGTAGGGCCCGAGGGGCCCTAGAAGGAGTACGGGAGGTCGTCCTCGTCGTCGACCCGCGTCGTGCGGCCGGGGTAGTCCCCGCCCGACGTCTGCGGATCGACGCGCTCGGCGTCCCACCGTGCCGCGCTGCGCGCCTGCTCACGCAGGTGGCGCGCCTGGCCCCGGGCGTCCGTGCGGTCAGCGGGCGCCCGGCCCTCAGCCGCAAGCGCCGCATGGAGCTCGGCCTCGCGCCGGTCACGCGCCTCAGCAAGGTCGCTCCCGAACGCGGCCGCGGCCTCCCGCACCCGCCCGATGACGGTCGTGGCCTGTGCGCTCGCCCCCTTGACCGCGCGGTCGACGACCGCCGGCGGGCTGTAACGCTCGCGCAAGACGCCCACGCGCCGTGCGACAACGATCGCGGCGCCTGCGCCGACAGCAACCCAGAACAGTCGCTTCATCGGAGGCCGCCCCGACGACCACGGAGGTCAGGTGCTGGGCTCGCGGGTACCGCGTCGTCCGGGTCGAGGCCGCGCACGCGTGCGGACGCGCGCGCAAGAGCCTTGCGCATCCCGTGCGCCGTGCTCGCGACCGCGATGAGGGGCCCGCCCAGAACCGAGGCGTACAGCCCCGTGAGCGCCGAGACGTTCTCGGCGACCTGGGCCGCCGACGTCGTCACCGTGTCGACCTTCGCGAGCTGGGTGTTCGTCTCGGCAACGGTCGTCATGGCCTCGTCGAGGATCGGAACCGTGTGCTCCGTGAGCTCTCGCACCGCGTCGCGCGTCTCGTCGAGAACGCGACCGAGCTTGAGCAGCGGCACCGCGAGCAGGCCGACGAGCAGGACGAACGCGATCGCGGCGATGAGTCCAGCGACGTCTCCGAGAGAATTCATCCGTGCGTCCTTCCGGTGCGGGGACCCCGGTCCGGGGCACCCGGTCACTCTACCTGCCGAGCGCAGAACGCTCCGAGGAGCGACGTGCGCCGCTCCCGCATGGGTGGGGGTACGCGAACGCCCCGCTCGCTGCGGTGCAGCGGCGGGGCGTCCGGCGAAGAAACTCGGGGCGATCAGCGCGAGTAGTGCTCGACGACGAGCTGGACCTCGCACGTCACGGGAACCTCGACGCGCTTGGGACGGCGCACGAGCGTGAACGAGAGCTTCTCGAGCTGGACGTCGAGGTACGCGGGGACGGCCGGAAGGACGTCGCGGTGCGCACCGGCAGCGGCCACCTGGAAGGGGACGGTCGCCTGGCTCTTCGGCTTGACCTGGACCGTCTGGCCCGGCTTCACCTGGAACGAGGGGCGGTCGACGATCTTGCCGTCGACGAGGATGTGACGGTGCACGACGGCCTGGCGGGCCTGAAGGATCGTGCGGGCGAAGCCCGTCCGAAGGACGAGCGCGTCAAGACGCGTCTCGAGGAACTCGACGAGCGCCTCACCGGTCAGACCGGAGTCCTTCTTGGCAACCTCGAACGCACGGGCCATCTGCTTCTCGCGGAGGCCGTACTGCGCGCGCAGACGCTGCTTCTCACGGAGGCGGACCGCGTAGTCCGACTCGGTGCGACGACGGGCGCGGCCGTGCTCACCCGGGGGGTAGGGGCGCTTCTCGAAGTGCTTGACGGCCTTGGGGGTGAGCGCGATGCCCAGGGCACGGCTCAGACGCACCTGGCGGCGCGAACGGGTCACAGAGGACACGGTAGATCCATCCTGTCGTGGAGAATATTGACGTCACACTCGGCAGACCGAGTGCGGGACCAGCCGACGCGCCGCGCGCTCGTCAGGCGACGAGGAGCAGCAACAGGGCCGAGGTCCCAGGCGTGCCCGCATGGGCAACCTGTCGATCATACCTGACGAGGGGCGCGAGCAAGAATCTCGCGGACCGCCTCGAGCCGCTGCCCCACCTGGCGTTCGAAGCCTCGGTCGCTCGGCTCGTAGTAGCGCGCGCCCACGAGCGTGTCCGGCAAGTACTGCTGAGCCGCGACAGCGTGCGGCTCGTCGTGCGCGTACAGGTACTCGACGCCGTGCCCCATACGCTTCGCGCCGGAGTAATGAGCATCACGCAGATGCACGGGCACGGAGCCCGCGCGCCCGGCTCGGACATCGGCGATCGCCGCATCGATCCCGAGGTAGGCGGCGTTCGACTTCGGGGCCGTCGCGAGGTGCACGACCGCCTCGGCGAGGACGATGCGACCCTCCGGCATCCCGATGAGCGCAACCGCCTGCGCCGCCGCGGTCGCTGTCTGCAGCGCGCTCGGATCCGCCAGACCGATGTCCTCGGCCGCCGAGATGACGAGCCGACGCGCGATGAAGCGCGGATCCTCCCCTGCCACGATCATGTGCGCGAGGTAGTGCAGGGCGGCATCGACGTCCGAGCCACGGATCGACTTGATGAACGCCGAGATGACGTCGTAGTGCTGATCGCCGTCGCGGTCGTAGCGCACCGCGGCGACGTCGACGGCCTTCTCGATCGTCTCGAGATCGATGCGCGCACCACGACCGCCCGAGTCGAGCGCGGCGCCCGCCGCGGCCTCGAGCACCGTGAGCGCCTTGCGGGCATCGCCTCCGGCGAGGCGGAGCAGGTGGTCGAGCGCGTCCTCGTCGAGCTCGACCTCGCCGCCCAAGCCGCGATCGTCGGCCACAGCACGCTCGACGAGCGTGCGCACGTCGTCGTCCGACAGGGGCTGGAGCGTGAGCAGGAGGGAACGCGACAGCAGCGGGGAGTTCACCGAGAAGCTCGGGTTCTCCGTCGTCGCCGCGACCAGCGTCACCCACCGGTTCTCGACGCTCGGCAGCAGCGCATCCTGCTGCGTCTTCGAGAAGCGATGGACCTCGTCGACGAACAGCACCGTCTCGTCGCCGCCCGCGACGAGCCTGCGCCGCGCGTCCTCGATGACGGTCCGCACGTCCTTGACGCCCGCCGTCACCGCCGAGAGCTCGACGAACCGGCGCCCCGACGCGCGCGCCACCAGGTACGCGAGCGTCGTCTTGCCGGTCCCCGGCGGGCCCCACAGCACGACCGACGACGGGGCCGCCCGCCCCGCGGCCACCGCAGGCTCCACGAGCCTGCGCAACGGAGACCCGGGCTCGAGCAGGTGCGCCTGCCCCGCCACCTCGTCGAGCGAGCGAGGCCGCATCCGCACCGCGAGCGGCGCGCCGCGTGACGGCTCCGGGACGCCCACGGCATCCGTGCCCGCAGTCTCGAACAGGTCCATGGCCCGAGCCTACGGTGCAGGAGCCCAGCCCCCGACCTCCCGGGCGTCGTGGCGGCCACAGTCCTCACGATGGGATAGTGGGGCTCGTGTTCGCAACGCTCGGTCGACGTCTCATCCGCCACCCCCGCAGATCGTTGGCGGTATGGGCGCTCCTCACTGCGCTCGGACTCGTCCTCGCGCTGCTCGGAACGGGCGGCGGGAACCTCTTCGACCGCCTCACGACGGGCGAGCCGGTCATCGCCGGCTCCGAGAGCGCCGCCGGCAACCAGATCCTCGCCGAGAACACGACCTCAGGCCCGACCATCACCATGATGGTCACGGGCGTCGACCCGGCCTCGGACGCGCTCGCGGCGCCCGTCGCCGAGGCCCGCACCGCGGTGGCGGCCGTTCCGGGCGTGGCGAGCGTCGTCGACCCCTATGCCCTGCCCGACGGCATCGCCAACCCTGCCGCCGCTCCCCTGCTCGCCGTCTCCGGGACGGGCTTCGTCATGGTCGCCGAGCTCGACCCCGCACTCGACGACGACGCGCGCGCCGTCACCGAACGCTCCGTCGTCACGGCGTTCGACGCGGCGGGCGACGCCCTCGCGGCAGCCGCACCGGGAGCCACGACACTCGTCGGAGGCGCCTCGCTCGTCCTCGACGCGGTCACCGACCAGATCAAGACGGACCTCGTGACGGGCGAGCTCATCGCACTGCCCATCGCGCTGCTCGTCATGGTCCTCGTCTTCGGCGGCTTCCTCACCGCATCGATGCCCCTGGTCGGGGCGTTTGCTTCGATCGGCGCGGGGCTCAGCGTGGTCTACGCGCTCACTTACGTCATCGACGTCGACTCCTCGCTCGTCAACGTCGTCACCCTGCTCTCGATCGGCCTCTCGATCGACTACGGCCTGCTCATCGTGTCCCGCTACCGCGAAGAGCTCACGCGCGCCCGCGCCGACGAGGCGAGCGGAGCCAGGCGACGGCGCCGCGGCGACGGCGCCGTCCAGGTGGCACTCGTCCGCACGATGTCGACCGCTGGGCGCACCGTCGCGTTCTCGGCTCTCACCGTCGCCATGTCGATCGCGGGCCTCGTCGTGTTCGACCCCACGATCCTGCGCGCGATCGGCGTCGCGGGCCTCGCGATCGTCCTCATCGCGGTCGCCACCGCCCTCACCCTCGTTCCGACCCTCCTGCTGTTCGCAGGGGCCCGCCTCGAACGCCCCGGGATCCTCACCCGCATCCCGGCCTTCTCACGGGTCCTTGCCGGGACCGCCGACGTGGAGAGCGACGAGGGCGTCTTCTCGCGCCTCGCCGAGCGCGTGCAGCGCCGACCCTGGTGGGTGCTCGTCGGCTGCGTCGTCCTGCTCGGAGCGATGGCACTCCCCCTCGGACATCTCCACCTGCGCAGCTCGGGCGTCGACCTCTTGCCGCGTTCGGACTCCCAGCGGCAGTTCGTCGAGCAGCTCTCGGTCGAGTACCCGGCAACCGCCGGCTCCGACCTCGTCGTCGTCGTCGAGGGCACGCTCGAGGAGGCGGCCGGCTGGGCAGGCGACCTCAAGGCGCTGCCCCTCGTCCTCGATGTCCGCGGCCCCTCGGCCCTCGGCTCGTACGCCGTTCTCTCGGTCGACACGGTCGACGACGACGCGGGCGGCGCCGACTCCGCCCGGGCCGTCCGCGAGATCCGTGCGCTCGACCCGCCCCACCGCGCATGGGTCACGGGCCAGGCCGCCAGTCAGGTCGACTTCCTCGATGCGCTCACCGCCCGTGCCCCCTGGGCCATCGGCATCGTCGCGGTCGCGACGTTCCTCTTGCTCTTCCTCATGACGGGCTCGATCGTCGTCCCGGCCAAGGCGCTGCTGACGAACACGCTCTCCCTCGCGGCCTCGATGGGGGTGCTCGTCCTCGCGTTCCAGGACGGTTGGCTCGAGGGGATCCTCGGCTTCGCGTCGACCGGCGGCATCGAGACCTACGTCTTCGCGCTCGTCCTCGCGTTCGCCTTCGGCCTCGCGATGGACTACGAGGTCTTCCTGCTCGCCCGCATCAAGGAGCTCGTCGATGCGGGCCACGAGCCCGAGGCCGCAGTGCGCCTCGGGCTGCAACGCTCGGGACGCATCATCACGTCGGCCGCCGCGATCATCGTCGTTGTCTTCGCCGGATTCGTCGCGGGAGACCTGCTCGTCATCAAGGAGGTGGGCTTCGCCCTCGCCTTCGCGGTCGCGCTCGACGCAACCCTCGTTCGCATGCTGCTCGTCCCCGCCACCATGACGCTCCTGGGAACCCACAACTGGTGGGCACCCGCGCCGCTGCGGCGCCTGCACACCCGCTTCGGGATCGAGCACTGACCGTGGCGGACGTCCCCGAGGCCGTCGACGCTGCGGACGCCGCGCAGCGCGACCAGGCCGAGCGGATGCTCGCCGCAGCACTCCTCGCGCGACGGAACGACGCACGCATCGCCGAGCACGAGTCCGCTCGGTCCCGCCACAGGGTGCGGCGGCACTGGCTCGTCCTCCTGACGACGGTCGTCGGCGCCTACGAGCTCGTGTGGTGGATCGCCGCGTTCCAGTCCCGCGACGACGCACTCGACGCGAGTGACATCGAGGTGCTCCTGCGCAACCTCCAGGCCTGGACGACCGTCGCGGGTGCGCACTGGTTCTTCACGGTCGCCGCGTTCGTCACGCTCGGCGTCCTGTGGCGACGCCACGTCCGGCGGCGTCCCGTCGCCCCGTGTCTCGAGCTCGCCCTTGACGACCCTGCCCGTCGGCACCCGAGCTTCGGCCCCGACGCGACGGCCAGGCGCCGGATCATCTAGCGGATCGCCCACGGGCGCCGCACCACGCACGGCACCCCTCGCCGGGCGACGCACGACGCCCCGGCCCGCGCGTGAGCGCGCACCGGGGCGTCGTGGACGGAGCCGCTAGGCGCCCGCTGGCTCCTGGGAGTCCGCGGCCGCGGGGGTCTCACCCCTGGGCCGAGGCGCCGACGCATCGACCCCAGCCTCCTTGCGCTGCTGCGCCGTGATGGGCGCAGGCGCCTGCGTGAGCGGGTCGAAGCCGCCGCCGGACTTCGGGAACGCGATGACGTCGCGGATCGAGTCCGAACCCGTGAGCAGCATGAGGATGCGGTCCCAGCCGAACGCGATACCGCCGTGAGGGGGCGCGCCGAACTTGAACGCGTCGAGCAGGAAGCCGAACTTCTCCTGCGCTTCCTCCTCGCCGATGCCCATCATCCGGAAGACGCGCTCCTGCACGTCCCGGCGGTGGATACGGATCGAGCCGCCACCGATCTCGTTGCCGTTGCACACGATGTCGTACGCGTACGCGAGAGCCTCGCCCGGGTTCTCCTCGAACGTGTCGATCCACTCGGGCGTGGGCGACGTGAAGGCGTGGTGGACTGCCGTCCAGGCGCCCTCGCCCACCGCGACGTCGTCGTCCTCACCCGTGGGCTTGAACAGCGGCGCGTCCACGACCCACACGAACGCCCAGGCCGACTCGTCGATGAGCCCGGCCTTGCGCCCGACCTCGAGACGAGCGGCACCAAGGAGCGCACGCGAGTCCGTCGCGCGGCCCGCGGCGAAGAACACCGCGTCACCGGGCTCGGCGCCTGTCGCGGCGGCAAGGCCCTCGCGCTCGGCGTCGGAGAGGTTCTTCGCCACCGGGCCGCCGAGCTCGCCGTCGGCCCCGAACGTCACGTACGCGAGACCGCGAGCCCCACGCTGCTTGGCCCACTCCTGCCACGCGTCAAACCCACGACGCGGCGTCGCAGCGCCGCCGGGGAAGCGGATCGCGCCGACGTACGGCGCCTGGAAGACACGGAACGTCGTGTCGGCGAAGTAGGCGGTGAGGTCCGTGAGCTCAAGCCCGAAGCGCAGGTCGGGCTTGTCCGAGCCGAAACGCTCCATGGCGTCCTTGAACGTCATGCGCGGGATCGGCAGCGAGATCTCGTGCCCACCCAGGCGCCACAGCTCGACGAGGATCTCCTCGGCAACCTCGATGACGTCGTCCTGCTCGACGAAGCTCATCTCGACATCAAGCTGAGTGAACTCGGGCTGGCGGTCGGCGCGGAAGTCCTCGTCGCGGTAGCAGCGCGCGATCTGGTAGTAACGCTCCATGCCGGAGACCATGAGCAGCTGCTTGAACAGCTGAGGCGACTGCGGGAGCGCGTACCACGAGCCGGGCGCGAGGCGCGCCGGGACGAGGAAGTCGCGCGCGCCCTCGGGCGTCGAGCGCGTGAGCGTCGGCGTCTCGATCTCGACGAACTCGTGAGCGTCGAGCACGCGACGCGCAGCGGCGTTCGCCTTGGCGCGCATCCGCAGCGCGGCCGCGGGCGCGGGACGGCGCAGGTCGAGGTAGCGGTGGCGCAGACGCGCCTCCTCACCGATCTGCTCGGTTCCGTCGAGCGCGGTCGACACCTGGAACGGCAGCGGAGCGGACTCGTTGAGCACGGTCACGACGTCGGCCACGACCTCGATCGCGCCCGTCGGCAGGTTCGCGTTCTCATTGCCATGAGGGCGCGGGTTGACCGTTCCGGTCACCTGGAGCACGTACTCGGCGCGCAACGGGTGAGCAACGGCCTCGTCACGAATGACGACCTGGGCGATGCCCGAGGCATCACGCAGGTCGATGAAGGCCACGCCACCGTGGTCACGGCGACGGTCGACCCAGCCCGTGAGGGTGACGGTCTGACCGGCGTGCTCGGCCCTGAGGGAGCCGGCGGGGTGTGTGCGGAGCACTGAGATCTTCCTTCCGGGAAGCTGGAGGCAGTCCGCCGAGACGGGGCGGTGCCGCGGGATGAGTGCACGCCGCGAGGCGGCGCACACGCCGCCCATCGTATCCTCGGCCCGCGTCGTCCCACGGCGCGCGGTCCCGGACACCGATGGTGCGACGGGTCGTCGACGCCGGGCATCTGCCGGCGTCGACGCGAGAACCTCTAGTCGCGTGCGGCGCGAACGGACGGCCGGGCATCTGCCGCGGGCGGCGCCCACGACGACGGATCCGCGTCGCCCTGCTCCCCCGAGCGGATGTCCTTCACCTGGTGACCCTGAGCCGGGACGACCGTGCCATCGGCACGCTCGTGCTCGGGCGTCGGCGGGAACCACACGAACGGGATCGACCGGCGGTCGGCGTAACGGATCTGCTTACCGAACTTCGCGGCCGACGGGGCGACCTCGCACGCGATCCCGCGTGCGCGCAGCGCCGCTGCGACGTCGTCGGACACCGGCCGCTCGGCCTCGTCGTTCACCGCGACGAGGACCGCGCTCGGGACCCCGCGCGACGCCGTGACGAGACCGTCGGCGAGCAGCCGCGAGACAAGACGCGAGACGCCGATCGAGAGCCCGACGCCAGGGAAGGTGCGCTTGCCGTCGGAGGCGAGCGTGTCGTAGCGCCCGCCCGAGCAGATCGACCCCAGTCCCTCGTGTCCGACGAGCACGGTCTCGTAGACCGAGCCCGTGTAGTAGTCGAGACCGCGCGCGATCTTCATGTCAGCGATCACGACGCCCGGCGCACGCACCGCAGCCGCCGCGACGAGCGCACCGAGCTCTGCGAGCCCCTCCTCGAGGAGATCTGTCACCGCGCCCTGCGACTCGGCAAGACTGCGGACCCGGTCGATGACCGTGATGTCGGAGCCCGAGATCGCCGCGAGAGCGAGGCACGCGGCAGCCTGCGCAGCGTTCGCGCCCGCCTCGGTCGCAAGGAGCTCAGCGACCGCGTCCGGCCCGATCTTGTCGAGCTTGTCGATCGTGCGCAGGACTGCCTCGACGTCGTCCAGTCCCAGACCGCGGTAGAAGCCCTCGGCGACCTTGCGGTTGTTCACGAGGATGCGCACCTCGGGCACGCCGATCTCGCGGAGCCGGCCGAGCGCGTCCGCCATGACGAGCGGGAGCTCGACCTCGTAGTGGTAGGGCAGCTCACCGTCACCGACCACGTCGACGTCGGCCTGGATGAACTCGCGGAACCGGCCGTCCTGGGGGCGCTCGCCGCGCCACACCTTCTGCATCTGGTAGCGCTTGAACGGGAACGCGAGGTGACCAGCGTTCTCGAGCACCCAGCGCGCGAACGGAACCGTGAGATCGAAGTGCAGACCCAGCTGCTTGTCCGGCTCGGCGCCCTCCTCCTCCTGGAGGCGGCGCAGCACGTAGACCTCCTTGGAGGTCTCTCCCTTGCGCAGGAGCTGGTCGAGCGGCTCGACCGCACGCGTCTCGATCCCAGCAAAACCATGGAGCTCGAAGGTCTCACGCAGGACGTCAAGCACGTGCTGCTCGACGACGCGCCCCTCGGGGCGCCACTCGGGGAATCCGGACAGGGGGGTGGGGCGGGCCATGGTCCCCGATCTTACCGGCGCGCGAGGTAAGGGTTCGTCGCCGTCTCGTGGGCCATGGTCGACGCGGGGCCGTGACCCGGCAGAATCAGCGCGTCGGCGGGCAACGCCCCGACGATCCCGCGCAGCGTAGCCGCCATGACCGCGGGGTCGCCCCCGGGAAGGTCGGTGCGCCCGACGCTCCCCGCGAAGAGCACGTCGCCCGAGAAGACCGTCGACGCTCGGGCGCCACGCGGACGCCCCGGGTGCGGCAGGACGGACGCGTCGTCGGGCACCCCCGAGACGACGTAGAGCGTCGACCCCTGCGTGTGGCCCGGCGCATGCACCGCGTCGAGCGTGAGGCCACCGAGGACCGCGGTGCCGACAAGCCCGCCCGGCCCGACGATCCTCGTCCGCTCCCCCGTGAACGTCACGACCCGCTCGGGGACACGCACCTCGTCTGGGCGAACACCCTGCTGCACGAGCACCTGGACGAGCGGGCCACTCGGCCCCGACGGGTCGAGGGTCCCGAACGGGTCCGTCAGCCGGTGCGCGTCGTCGTCGTGGAGCACGACGGCCACGCCCGCGTCGCGGGCGACGAGCGCGGCATCCCACACGTGGTCGAGGTGCCCGTGCGTCGCGAGCACCGCAACCGGCTCGAGCCCGTTCGCGGCCAGGTGCTCGGAGAGAGCCGGAGCGACGCCCCCACCCGCATCGATGACGAGGCACGGACCCGATCCAGCGGCCGAGATCACGTAGCACGACGCTCCGAGAACGGGAGCGACGAGGGTCGTGAGACGGAACGTGGGAACGCCAGTGACAGCCATGGCCCCAGGCTAGCGACCTCACGCGCACGTCATCCGGCGGCGAACGGCGCCCCGTCGCGCGCACGCGAAGGCTTCAGCATGCCTAGACTGGACACGGCCGTGTTCATCACTGAGGCGGCGCCCACCGGTCCCCTCACGGGGACAGTCGCTGATGCCGTCCCGGTCGCGCCGACCGTCACGCGTCACAACCCGAGGAGTGATGCCCTGTGTCCGAGACCACCCCCACCGCCGACGACTCCGCCGTCGAGCCCACCGAGGGCACCGCTCCCGAGACCGCTGAGGCCACCGAGGTTGCTCAGGCCGCCGAGGCTCCCGCGTCCGAGCAGACCACGACGGAGGCGGCGACGCCCACGTCGGCACCCGAGCCCGCGGAGTCCGCCGAGACCCCCGCCCCGGCCGCGCCCGCTACGCCTCGTCCGACGCCGCGCCCCATGCCGCGTCCCGTCCCCTCACCCGCCGCGATCGCCCAGGCACGTCCCGCCGAGGCTGCCCCCCTGAGCGTTCCCGACGACGCCGCTGAGGCCCTCGCCGCGACCGCCTTCGGCCGCGTCGACGACGACGGAACCGTCTACGTGCGCGAGGGTGAGACCGAGCGCGCCGTCGGCCAGTTCCCGGGGGTGAGCCCCGACGAGGCGATGGCCCTCTACGTGCGCCGATTCCTCGAGATCCAGTCGAAGGTCGCTCTGTTCGAGGTGCGTCTCGGTTCCGCCGACCTCGCCGTCAAGGAGATCGACCAGACTCTCGCGCGCCTCGCCGAGGACCTCGCCGAGCCGTCAGCCGTCGGCGACCTCGCCGCGCTGCGCGCACGCCTCGACGGCGTGCGCGAACGCGCCGCACAGCGTCGCTCGGAGCTCGACGCCGAACGGACCGCCGCCCGCGCCGCCGCGGTCGCAAGCCGCACCGCGATCGTCGAGGCCGCCGAAGAGATCGCCGGGACCGACCCGTCACGCATCCAGTGGCGTCCCTCGGGCGACCGCCTCCGCCAGCTCCTCGACGAGTGGAAGACCGCGCAGCGCAATGGACCGCGCATCGACCGCCCCACCGAGGAGTCGCTGTGGAAGCGGTTCAGCCACGCCCGCACGACATTCGACCGCGAACGCCGTCACTTCTTCGCCGAGCTCGAGACGCGCAACTCCTCGGCAAAGTCGACCAAGGAGGCTCTCGTCGCTGAGGCCGAGGCGCTCGCGACCTCGACCGACTGGGGCGCGACCGCTGGCGCATACCGCGCTCTCATGGACCAGTGGAAGGCCGCGGGCCGCGCCAACCGCAAGGACGACGACGCCCTGTGGGCCCGCTTCCGCGGCGCCCAGGACCGCTTCTTCGCCGCTCGCGACGCTGACAACGCCGCCCTCGACGCCGAGTACGAGTCCAACCTCACGGTCAAGGAAGCCCTGCTCGTCGAGGCCGAGGCGCTCCTGCCCGTGACCGACCTCGGCCGGGCCAAGGCCGCGCTGCGCGACATCCAGGAGCGCTGGGAAGAAGCAGGCAAGGTCCCCCGCAATGCGATGGGCCGCGTCGAGGCCCGCCTGCGCGCCGTCGAGACCACGATCCGTGATTCGGAGCAGGCACAGTGGGTGCGCACCAACCCCGAGACGCGTGCGCGCGCCGAGGGCGCCGCGGCTCAGCTCGAAGAGTCCATCGCGCAGCTCGAGGCTGACCTCGAGGCCGCTCGCGCCAAGGGCGACGACCGCGCCGTCCGCACGATCGACGAGGCCGTGACGGCCAAGCGTGCGTGGCTCGAGCAGATCGTCCGCGCGGCGCAGGACGCCCGCGGCTGATCCGTCATCCACAACTCGACGGCCCCGGTGGTGATCCACCGGGGCCGTCGTCCACTCTGGGGTCCATGCTCCTGCGTCGGCTCCTCACACCACCACCGGACACGGCTCCCCGCACCGTCCGCCCCCAGGACGTGGGGGGCGAGATCGCCTTCGACTCCCTCCACGCGAGCGGGCACCTCCTCACCCTCGCACCGGGCATCGGTGTGCTGCCGGGCCTCGTGACAACGCCGACCGACCGACTTCTCGCGATCGGACCGCGGATCCCCCCACGCACCGTCGTCGGGCGCCTGAGCGCCGAGTGGGTCCATACGGGACATGGCGCGCCGACCCCGCTCACGGTCCTCTACTCCCCCCGCGCGCACCGGCCGCCCTTGAGCGCTGGCATCCAGACGCACCAGGCGACCCTCGCACCCGACGACGTCGCCGGAGTCGGGTCGCTGCGCATCACAAGCCCGCTGCGCACCGCGCTCGACCTCACGCGGCACGTCGCCCGCTCCGAGTCGCTGCCCGCGCTCGAACGCCTCTACGCAACCGGGCTCCTCGACCTCGAGGAGCTACGCACCCGCGTGCACGAGCAGCCTCACGGGCCGCTCACCTCCGAGTCCGCGGACATCGTCGCAACGCTGAGCGCGCGCGTCAGCCCTTGTGGACCGCGCGCGATCCGGTGACGCGGTAGACGTCGAAGACGCCTTCGACCTTGCGGACCGCCTTGAGAACCGTCGCGAGGTGAGCCGGCTCGGCCATCTCGAAGACGAACCGTGACGTCGCGACACGGTCGGAGGAGGTCGAGACGGACGCCGACAGAATGTTCACGTGGTTGTCCGAGAGCACACGGGTGACATCCGAGAGCAGCCGCGCACGGTCGAGCGCCTCGACCTGGATCTGCACGAGGAACAGCGTGCTCGCACCCGAGCTCCACGCGACGTCGACGAACCGCTCGGGCTGGTCGCGCAGAGCCTCGACGTTGACGCAGTCCGCGCGGTGCACCGAGACGCCCTGCCCCCGGGTGATGAAGCCGACGATCTCGTCGCCCGGAACGGGCGTGCAGCACTTCGCGAGCTTGACCCAGATGTCTTCGACGCCCTTGACGACGACGCCGGGGTCACCCTGACGCGACCTGCGTCGCGGCCCGCCGGGGAGCGCGACCTCGGCGAGGTCCTCCTGCGCGCCCTCCTCGCCACCGAAGGACTGTGCGAGGCGCGTGACGACCGTCTGCGCCGAGACCTGAGCCTCGCCCACGGCCGCGTACAGCGCCGAGACGTCCGCGTACCGCATGTCGGAGGCGAGGCCAGCAAGTGCCTCGTGGCTGAGCAGTCGCTGAATCGGCAGGTTCTGCTTGCGCATCGCCTTCGCGATCGCTTCCTTGCCGTGCTCGACCGCCTCTTCGCGGCGCCCCTTGGAGAACCACTGCTTGATCTTGTTGCGCGCCCGGGGGCTCTTGACGAACGCAAGCCAGTCCTGGCTCGGCCCGGCGGTCTCAGACTTTGAGGTGAGGACGTCAACGACGTCCCCGTTGTCGAGCGTCGAGTCGAGCGAGACGAGCCGCCCGTTGACGCGCGCGCCCATCGTTCGATGCCCGACCTCGGTGTGGACCGCGTACGCGAAGTCGACCGGGGTCGACCCGGCCGGCAGCGCCATCACCTCGCCCTTCGGCGTGAAGACGTAGACCTCCTGGCCCGCCATCTCGAACCGCAGCGAGTCGAGGAACTCCGTCGGGTCCGCGGTCTCGCGCTGCCAGTCGACGAGCTGACGCAACCACTGCATGTCGCTCGCACCCGCGTCGGGGCCGCCCGCACCCGGCTTAGCGGCTTCCTTGTACTTCCAGTGTGCGGCGACGCCATACTCGGCGCGCCGGTGCATCTCGAACGTGCGGATCTGAATCTCGACGGGCTTGCCGCCGGGGCCGATGACCGTCGTATGGAGCGACTGGTACATGTTGAACTTCGGCATCGCGATGTAGTCCTTGAACCGGCCCGGGACCGGATTCCATCGCGCGTGCAGCGCGCCGAGCGCCGCGTAGCAGTCCCGCACCGAGTCGACGAGGACTCGCGTCCCGACGAGGTCGTAGATGTCCTCGAAGTCATGCCCGCGCACGATCATCTTCTGGTACACCGAGTAGTAGTGCTTGGGCCGCCCCGTGACCGTCGCCTTGATCTTCGCTGAGCGCAGGTCGGCCATGATCTGCTCGCGCACGACCGTGAGGTACTCCTCGCGCGCCGGGGTGCGTTCGGCGACGAGCCGCACGATCTCCTCGTAGACCTTCGGGTAGAGGGTCTGGAACGAGAGGTCCTCGAGCTCCCACTTGATCGTGTTCATGCCGAGGCGGTGTGCGAGCGGCGCGTAGATCTCGAGCGTCTCGCGGGCCTTGCGCCCGGCCGACTCCGCGGGCACGAACTTCCAGGTGCGAGCGTTGTGGAGGCGATCGGCGAGCTTGATGACGAGCACTCGGATGTCGCGCGACATCGCGACGACCATCTTGCGGACCGTCTCGGCCTGCGCGGCATCCCCGAACTTCACCTTGTCGAGCTTTGTCACGCCGTCGACGAGCATCGCGATCTCGTCGCCGTACTCGCGCGTCAGCTGGTCGAGCGAGTAATCGGTGTCCTCGACGGTGTCGTGCAGCAGCGCCGCTGCGACCGTCGGCTCGGTCATGCCGAGCTCGGCGAGGATCGTCGCGACCGCGACGGGGTGGGTGATGTAGGGATCGCCCGAGCGACGCTTCTGGCCGCGGTGCGCCTTTTCAGCGGTGACGTAAGCGCGTTCGAGGAGGCCGAGGTCAGCCTTGGGATGATTGGTGCGCACCGCTTGCAGCACGGGCTCGATAGCCGGCGAGACGCCCGCTCGCGGCGTCAGCCAGCGCATGAGGGTCGAGGTCCGGGCCGGCGTGGCCGCCGTAGGCGCCCCCCCGGACGCGCGTCGGGCAGGGGTCGGGACCTTTGCGTCGTCTGCCATCTCACCCTCCCGCCTGTCCCCGCACCCGGGGCGCTTGCGCCCGGGGTGCCGCCCCGGACGTCATTGAACGTTGTGCAGGTGGACAGTCTACGGCGCTCGCGCCGTCGACCTGCGCGCACGAGGAGGCGCCCCCGGTTCGGGGGCGCCTCCTCGTGCGAACGAGGTCAGACGATGAGGGAACGCACCTCGCGGCCGGAGAGCCGCTCGCGTCCGCCGAGCTCGGGAATCTCGAAGAGGAACGCCAGCCCGACGACGACGCCGCCCGCACGTTCCACGAGGTCCGCGCCCGCCGAGGCGGTTCCACCCGTTGCAAGGATGTCGTCCAGCACGAGAACTCGCGCCCCCGGCGGGATCGTGCCGTCCCGGATCTCGAGCGTCGCGGTCCCGTACTCGAGCTCGTACGTCGCCGCGAGCACGGGAGGCGGCAGCTTGCCCGCCTTGCGCACGGGGATGAAGCCGGTCCCGAGGAGCGTGGCGAGCGGCGCTCCGAAGAGGAACCCCCGCGCCTCCATGCCGGCGACGAGGTCGAACTCACCCAGCTCACCCGCGAGATCGGCGAGCGCCCGTGTCGCGGCCGCAAATCCCTCGCCCGAGGCGAGCACGCCCGCGACGTCCCGGAAGAGAACACCGGGCTGGGGGAAGTCAGGAACCTCCCGCAACAGATCTTCGACGATCGCGATGTCGGCCGAGCGACGATCCGTCATGCTCACTTCTTGCGCCGCCTCGGCTGGGCCGTGTGACCCTGGTGCTGGCCCGGGAGCAGCTTGCCTGCCGCTGCGTAGGCCGACACCTCGACGTCGCCGCCCTCGCCCGCACGCGCTGCGAGAACCTTGGCGGTGTGCTCGGCGATCGCCGGCTCACGGTCGCGCAGCGCGACCTCGAGCGGCGTTGCCAGGAAGATCGAGGAGTACGTGCCGGCGGCCATGCCGACGAAGAGCGCGAGCGCGATGTCGCGCAGCGTCCCGGCGCCGAGGATGAACGCGCCGATGAAGAGGATCGAGCTGACGGGCAGGAGCGCGACGACCGAGGTGTTGATGGAACGCACGAGCGTCTGGTTGACGGCGAGGTTCGCCTGCTCCTCGTACGTCGAACGCTTCTGAGCGAGGATGCCCTGGGTGTTCTCACGGACCTTGTCGAAGACCACGACGGTGTCGTAGATCGAGTAGCCGAGGATCGTGAGGAAGCCGATCATCGTCGCGGGGGTGACCTCCCAGCCGACGAGCGCGTACACGCCGAGCGTGAGGATGAGGTCGTGGAAGAGCGCGATGATCGCACCCGCGGCCATGCGCCAGTTACGGAAGTAGGCGGTCATGACGAGCGTGACGAGCAGCACGAAGACGATGAGGCCCTGGATCGTCTTCTGCGAGACGTCCTGACCCCACGTCGCACCGATCGTCGTCACGGTGACGGCGTCGGCTGCGACGCCGTACGCCTCAGCGAGCCCCGACTTGATCTCGGCGATCTGGCCTTCTTCGAGAGGAACCGTCTGGACCCGCACAGACGACGAGCCGAGCGAGGACACACGTGCGGCCTCGGTGACACCGGCCTCCGAGACGACGTCCGTCGCGGTGCTCTGCGCCGTGTCGGCCACGCCCGCGACGGTGAACTCAGCACCGCCCGTGAACTCGATCCCGAAGTTGAAGCCTCGGATGCCGAGGACGAGCGCACACAGCGCGACGATGATGAGCGACGCAGCGAAGAAACGCTTGCGCTGGCCCACGATGTTGTACGAGCGACGGCCCGTGTGGAGGTCGTTGCCCCACTGGGAGAATCCGCGGCGTGCCATCAGTGCTTCTCCTCGTCTGCGCCGTCGACCACGGTGGTCTCGGCTTCAGGTGCATCGTCCAGGGTCGTCTCGGTCGCCTCTGCAGCGCGGGCCTGAGCCCTGCGCTCAGCGATCGTGAGCGGTCGCTCGCTGTCGTCGACCGAGGGTGCCGCGTCGAGCGTCGCGAGAGCGCCGGATGCCGACGCGCTGGCCTTGGCCTTGGGCGCGTCCTTCGCCGCACGCACACGACCGCGACCCTGGTAGACGGCGGCGCGTCCGCCGAGCTGGCGGGGATCGAGCCCCGACGCCGGGTGCCCGGCTCCGAAGAACTTCGTCCGTGCGAGCAGGTGCATGAGCGGGTGCGTGAAGAAGAAGACGACGAGGACGTCGATGACGGTCGTGAGACCGAGCGTGTACGCGAACCCGCGCACACCGCCGACGGCCAGGAAGTACAAGACCGCTGCGGCGAGCAGGTTGACCGCGTCGGACGCGAGGATCGTGCGGCGTGCGCGGTCCCAGCCCTTCTCGACCGACCCGACGAGTGCGCGCCCGTCCCGCAGCTCGTCGCGGATGCGTTCGAAGTACACGATGAACGAGTCCGCCGTGATACCGATCGCGACGATGAGTCCCGTGACACCCGCGAGCGAGAGTCGGTAGCCCTGGAGCCACGAGAGGTACGTGATGACGAGGTACGTGACGACGGTCGCGACGATGAGCGAGGCCACCGTGACGAAACCGAGCACGCGGTACTGGAAAAGCGAGTAGATGACGACGAGCAGCAGGCCGACGAGGCCTGCGAGCAGACCCTTCTGGAGCTGCTCCGAACCGAGCGTCGCGGAGATCTCGCTCTCGCTCTGGACCTTGAAGTCGAGGGGCAGCGAACCGAAGTTCAGCTGGTTGGCGAGAGCCGCCGAGCTCGCACGAGTGAAGTCGCCCGAGATCTCGGCTCGGCCGTCCGGGATCGCCTCGGTCACCTGGGGTGCCGAGATGACGAGACCGTCGAGAACCATCGCGAAGAGGTTCGGTGCGACGTCAGCGCCGGCCAGGCCCTGCGTGTACTGCTCAGCGAGGCGCTTGGTCGTCGCGTAGAACGCGTCGCGACCTTCGTTGGTGAACTCGATGTTGACGACGCTCTCGTTCGTCGTCGCGCCGTTGACGACCCGCAGGCCCGACTGGGCGTTCTTGATCTGCGTCCCGGGGATCTCGACGGGGCCGAGGATGTACTTGTACAGACCGTCGTCGGAGCAGGTGATGAGGACGGCGTTCGGGTCGCCCGAGTCACCGCCCGTGAGCTTCGACGGGTCGCACACGAGGTCCTCGAACTTCTTGCTCACGGCGTCCGTGATCTGCGCGAGGTCCGAGGGATTGGCGGTCGTCGGCGCGGGCGCCTCCGTCGGCTTCTCGGTCGCGGGCTCGCTCGTCGTCGGGTCGTCCGTGGGCGTCGCGGTCTCGGTCGCCGTAGCGGCCGCAGCCTTCGAGCCGCCGCCCGACGCGCCCTCGGACGCGCCGTCGGTGGGCTCGTCGGTCGCGGTGGGCTCGTCGGTCGCGGTGGGCTCGTCCGACGGCTCCGGCGTGGGCTCGGCCTGGAAGCCGTAGGCCTGGGCGAGCACGGGACGGAAGTTCATCTGCGCCGAGCGGCGCACGAGGTCGAGGGTCGTCTGGTCGGGACGACCCGGCAGCGCGACGACAATGTTCTGACCACCCTGGCTCGAGATCTCCGCCTCAGCGACACCGGTCGCGTCCACACGCTGGCGGATGACGTTGATCGCTTGGCGGATGTCCTCCTCGGTGATGGCCGAGCCGTCGGTCGTGACCGGCGTGAGGATGATCTGCGTGCCACCCTCGAGGTCGAGCGCCAGGTTCGGCGTCCAGTCCGCGTCTCCCCACTTGACGCCCGCGGCAAGGCCGCCGACCGCAAGAGCGATGAGGATCGCGAGACTGATGAGCGTCCGCAGCGGACGTGTCTTCTTCGTACTGCTCGCCACCAGAGTGATCTCTTCCCGTGTGCGGACCAGTGCGCCTGGTCCGGGTTCGTCGACGTGCGCCCCGAGGGCCGCGCGCCGAGCCTACTCGTTCGCCGGACGACCGTCCTGCGGCGTCCCGGGCGTGTCTGTCCCGTCCTGGCTGCCCGCGCTGTCGTCGTCGGCCTCATCGGTGAGGTCGTCGCCGTCGACCAGGGTGTCCGGCTCGACCGGATCAACGATCTTCGCGATCGCCTGACGGATCCAGACCGAACGTGCGCCGTCGAGCGCCGCGAGCGTCACGCGGTCACCGTCGACCGCGACGATCGTGCCGAAGAAGCCCGAGCCTGTCATGACCTCGGTGCCCACCTCGAGGCTGTCGCGGAAGGCCGCAGCCTCTCGCTGCTGCTTGCGCGAGCGACGCGACCCGAAGAACATCATGAGCACGAGCGCGCCCAGAATGACGTAGAGGAAGATGTCGCTGCCGCCCCCGGCAGCGCCGGCAGCGAGGTTCGAGACGTCGGTCATCACGGGTGGACTCCTTGAGAAATGTGAAACGCCTGCCGCAGTCTATCGGCGGGTCACGACAACCAACGCGCGCGGGCCCGTCGCGGTTCCCTCAGCGGGTCATTCGGGGGCACGGAGCCCGAGGTGCGCCCACGCAGCAGGGGTCGCGACCCGGCCGCGCGGCGTGCGACCCATGAGTCCCTCGCGGACGAGGAACGGCTCGGCCACGGTCTCGACCGTCTCTGGCTCCTCGCCGACCGCGACCGCCAGGGTCGAGAGGCCGACGGGTCCGCCTCCGAAACGCGTGCACAGCGCCAGGAGGACGCCCCTGTCGAGCCGGTCGAGGCCGAGAGCGTCAACCTCGTACACCTCGAGCGCCTGTTGCGCGGCGTGCAGGTCGAGCCGGCCGTCACCGCGCACCTGGGCCCAGTCACGCACGCGGCGCAGGAGCCGGTTGGCGATGCGCGGCGTGCCGCGCGAGCGGCTCGCGATCTCGGCCGCGGCATCGACGTCGAGCGTCGTCCCGAGAAGTCCCGCGCTGCGCAGCAGCACGCGCTCAAGCTCAGCAGCGTCGTAGAAGTCAAGATGCCCGGTGAAGCCGAAACGATCGCGCAACGGCGCGGGGAGGAGCCCCGCGCGGGTCGTCGCGCCGACCGTGACGAACGGCGGGAGCGACAGCGGAATCGCGCTCGCACCCGGCCCCTTGCCCACGACGACGTCGACGCGAAAGTCCTCCATCGCCATATAGAGCAGCTCTTCTGCGGGCCGCGCGAGCCGGTGGATCTCATCGATGAAGAGCACCTCACCCTCGTCGAGCGAGGACAGGACCGCCGCGAGGTCACCCGCGTGAGTGATCGCCGGACCCGATGTGATCCGCAACGACGTGCCGAGCTCGGCGGCGATGATCATGGCGAGCGTCGTCTTGCCGAGTCCGGGCGGCCCCGAGAGCAGCACGTGGTCGGGGCTCACGCCGCGACCGAGGGCCGCGTGCAGCACGAGCGAGAGCTGGTCGCGCACGACGGTCTGCCCGACGAACTCCTCGAGACGGCGGGGCCGCAGCGCGGCCTCGGCAGCGCGTTCGACGTCGTCCGCACCCCCGTCGAGCACACGCTCCACGGGCGCCTCAGCCACGACGTCCGCCGAGCGAGCGCAGCGCAGCGCGCAGGACGTCGGGCACGTCACCCGCGGCGAGCGGGTCGTCCGCGCCCATGCCACGCCCGGCCAGGACGTCGGTCACCGCGTCCTCGGCCGTCCGCGCGGTCCAGCCCAGGCCCTCGAGCGCCTCGACAACCTGCGCCCGGTGGTCGGCCGCGGCAGTCACGGCCGCGCCCGTCTCACCCCGCACGGGCCCGAGCTTGTCAGCGAGCTCCAGGACCAGGCGCTGCGCACCCTTGCGTCCGATGCCGGGGACCTTCATGAGCGTCGTGAGGTTGCCCTCGGCAACCGCTGCGCGCAGCGCGTCCGGCGAGAGCACCGCGAGCATCGCGAGCGCGGTCCGTGGACCGATGCCCGAGACCGTCTGCACGGTCTCGAAAGCACCGCGCTCGTCCGCGTCAGCAAAACCGAACAGCGTGAGCGAGTCCTCCCGGACGACGAGCGTCGTATGCAGTCGGGCGCGCTCCCCCACGCGCAGCAGCGCGAGAGTCGACGGAGCCGCCAGGACTGCGAGGCCCACGCCACCCGTCTCGATGACCGCACGGTCGATCCCGACCGTGAGCACCTCGCCATTGATCGACGCGATCACAACGCTCCCTCCGCGGCGGGCACCCTCACGACGGGCACGCCGACTTCAAACACCTGTACGAACACGCCACCACCGTAGCAAGGCCTACCGACGCCCCGAACCACGGCGCGCCGCGAGGTCAGCCGCGGCCCAGGCCCGCTGGGCAGGCGTGAGCTCGTGGTTGTCGCCACCCTCAAGAGCACCGGAGGGCCGCCACAGGTGGCAGACCGCAAGCGCGAGCGCATCGGCCGCGTCCGCGGGCCGCGGCGTCTCCGTGAGCCCGAGGATGCGCACGATCATCGCCTGGACCTGGGCCTTGCCTGCCCGTCCGCTACCGGTCACGGCAGCCTTGACCTCGGAGGGCGTGTGCAGCGCGACGGGGATGCTCCGGCGCGCGGCCGCCACCATCGCGAGCCCGGCAGCCTGCGCCGTTCCCATGACGGTTGACACATTGTTCTGCGCGAAGACCCGCTCAACCGCCACGACATCGGGACGATGGGTGTCGAGCCACGCATCAAGCCCGTCCGCGATCATGGCGAGCCGACGATCGACCGACATCGCGGGTGGCGACTCGATGACGCCCACCGCCACGAGCCGTGCCTTGCGGCCCGGAAGCGAGTCGACGACGCCGACACCGCAGCGCGTCAGGCCGGGGTCAACCCCAAGCACCCTCACGGCGCCGCCCTTCTGTCCGGGCCCGGGGACGACGACGGCGCGTCGACCCGCAGGCCGACGCGCCGCCGCGCACACATGCGAATCAGTCGTCCTCGAGCGCCGCGAGCACCTCGTCCGAGGCGTCGAAGTTCGAGTAGACGTTCTGGACGTCGTCCGAGTCCTCGAGAGCGTCGATGAGCCGCAGCACCGCACGGGCCCGGTCGACGTCGACCTCGATCTCCATCGACGGGTGGAAGACCGTGTCCGCAGAGTCGTACTCGATGCCCGCGTCCTGGAGTGCCGAACGGACGGCGACGAGGTCGGTCGCCTCGGTGAGGATCTCGAAGATCTCGCCCTCGTCGTTCACCTCTTCGGCGCCCGCGTCGAGAGTTGCCTCCATGACGGCATCCTCGTCCGTGCCGTCCTTGGGGACGACGATGATGCCCTTGCGGGAGAAGAGGTACGAGACCGAGCCCGGGTCGGCCATCTGGCCCCCGTTGCGCGTGAACGCGATGCGCACCTCGGCGGCAGCGCGGTTCTTGTTGTCGGTGAGGCACTCGACGAGCACCGCGATCCCGCCCGGGGCATAGCCCTCGTACATGATCGTCTGGTAGTCCGCGCCGCCGGCCTCAGCACCCGAGCCGCGCTTGACGGCGCGGTCGATGTTGTCGTTGGGCACCGACGTCTTCTTCGCCTTCTGAATGGCGTCGAAGAGCGTGGGGTTGCCCGCGGGGTCACCTCCGCCCGTGCGGGCGGCCACCTCGATGTTCTTGATGAGCTTGGCGAAGAGCTTGCCGCGCTTAGCGTCGATGGCAGCCTTCTTGTGCTTGGTGGTAGCCCACTTGGAGTGACCGGACATGCCTTACCGCTCCCTAGTAACGAGTCGGACGAACATTGCGTGAACCCTGGCGTCCCCGGTGATCTCGGGATGGAACGACGTCGCCATCAACGGGCCCTGCGCGACTGCAACGATCCTACCGGCGGCGGGCCCCTCGGTGACGGAGGCGAGCACCTCGACACCGTCACCCACCTCTTCAACCCACGGCGCGCGGATGAATGTCGCGGGCACAGGACCGTCGTCGATACCCCGAACCTCGAGCGAGGTCTCGAAGGAGTCGACCTGGCGTCCGAACGCGTTGCGGCGCACCGTCATGTCAATTCCGCCGAGCGTGCGCTGGTCGGACGTGCCGTCGAGCACCCGGTCCGCGAGGAGGATCATGCCCGCGCACGAGCCGTAGGCGGGCATGCCCTCGCGCAGCCGTTCGAGAAGTGGCTCGCGGAGCTCGAAGACAGACAGGAGACGGTCGATCGTCGTCGACTCCCCGCCGGGAAGAACGAGCCCGTCCACCTGGGAGAGCTCGTCGGCGCGTCGGACGCGCACGGTCCGCGCGCCGGCGGCCTCGAGCGCGCGGACGTGCTCGGGGACATCGCCCTGGAGAGCCAGGACGCCGATCGTCGGGTTCACGTCGCACCATGCTACGGGCAAGAGAACACCCGGTCCGCGACACGCCCCGCTCCCTGGGCGTCCTGCCTCTCGCCAGAGGCGCGCATCCTGCTACTTTTGCGCCATGACGACGCCGGGACACGACCCCTTCCTCACTCCGCCTCCGCCCTCTGGCGCTCCGGCCTACGGAACGCCAGGCCAGCCGTCCGGCGCACCGGACCCGCAGCACGGGGCGCCCATCCCGCCGTACAGCGGGCCTACCCAGCCGTACGGCGCGCCCGCCCAGGCGTATGGCGCGCCCGCCTGGCAGCAGCCCGCACCGCGCCTGCGCAAGACGCTCGGGGCCAAGATCTTCACCTTCCTCGGCGCGGCCTTGAGCATCGGCGGCATCGTCATGGCCGCCTCGGGCATCTCGAGCGTCCAGGAGGCCATGCCCGACGACCCGTCTCAGTGGGCACAGACGCTCACCTCGATTGAGTCCCCCGGCACGGGCACCTTCACGGCAACCGCGGGCACGACGTATGAGCTCATCACCTCGGGCGAGGTGTCGAGCACGGACTACGAGTACGTCGTCGTCCAGAGCCCCTCGGGCGTCGACGTCGAGCTCTCGTCCGCAGCGGACGTGGTGCTCGCGACCAACGGCGTTGATGTCGCGCGGTTCGCACGGTTCACGGCGACCGAGACCGGCCTTCACACGATCGAGGTCGCCGACGGTTTCGACGGCGTCGTCGTCGCCCAGAGCGGCGTCTTCGACGACGCGTTCAGTGCGTTGGCGGTCGGCGCCGGTCTCATCGTCGGCGCGGTCCTCGTCGGCGGGCTCGGCTTCGTCTTCCTGCTCATCGGCGTCATCTGGTGGATCGTCGCAGCCTCGAACAACCGCAAGATCCGCGCCTTGAGCGGTGGTCCGACCCCGGGTGGGCCGGTCCACTACCCCGGCATGTAACCCTGGCACGACGACATGCCGCTGCCCGGGACGGTTCGCCGTCCCGGGCAGCGGCATGTGAGGTCACGGCCACGCGTCGCCCTTGGGCGCGCGCCACGCGTCTCAGTCGGCGACGTGCCGCTTCGGGTCCGTCTCGAGGCCGATCTCCTCGACCGACCCGTCCCAGCCACCCACCAGACCGCGCACGATGCGTCCGAGCGTCGCAGGGAACACCTCGTCGCGGCTCTCGTCGAGCTCGTCCGCGGTGAGCCAGCTCATCTCATCGACAAAGCTCTCCTCGAGCGGCGTCCACCCGGCACGGCTGAGCTCCGGACGCTGCGCGACGCGCAGGACGAAGAACTCCTCATGCTGCCGACAGTGCTCGCGTGCGAAGTCGAAGATCGCCGACCTGCGCAGCACCGGCCCCTCGAGGTCCCGGGGGTCCACCTTGAGGCCCGTCTCTTCACGCAGCTCGCGCGCAGCGGCCTCGCGCGGGGTCTCGCCCGGATCGATCCCGCCACCCACCGAGAACCACCAGTGGCGGTCCGGCTCGTCCGCGTCGTGCCCGCGCACGAGCAGAACCGCACCCGTGCTGTCGAGCACGAGCACCCGCGCGGCTGAGCGCTCGCGCACGCCGTCGGGCGCCCGCACCCAGCCCTCGTCGAGATGCAGCGGGGCGTCCGCCTCGCGCGAGCCCGCCGACGCGGGCGCAGCCGCGCTCGACGGCGCCGGGCGCGCGCCAGGAGCGGGCCTCGGCACACGACCGAGACCCGCTGCCGACGTCCCACTGACGCTCATGTCACCAGCCGCGGTCCTGCAGGCGGTGCGCGACAGGCACGTCGTCGACATTGATGCCGACCATGGCCTCACCGAGTCCGCGCGACACCGTGGCGATGACCGCGGGGTCGTCGTAGAACGTCGTCGCCTTGACGATCGCCGCGGCACGCGCCGCCGGGTCGCCCGACTTGAAGATCCCCGAACCCACGAAGACACCCTCGGCGCCCAGCTGCATCATCATGGCGGCGTCCGCGGGCGTCGCGATGCCGCCAGCGGTGAAGAGGACGACCGGGAGACGGCCCGCCTCGGCGACCTCCTTGACGAGGTCGTAAGGCGCCTGAAGCTCCTTCGCGGCGACGTACAGCTCATCGTGCGACATGGAGGTGAGGCGCGCGATGTCGGCACGCAGCGTGCGCATGTGCGTCGTCGCGTTCGAGACGTCGCCCGTTCCTGCCTCGCCCTTCGAGCGGATCATGGCCGCACCCTCGGTGATGCGGCGCAGCGCCTCACCGAGGTTCGTCGCACCGCAGACAAACGGCGTCGTGAAGGCCCACTTGTCGATGTGGTGCGTGAAGTCGGCCGGGGTGAGGACCTCCGACTCGTCGACGTAGTCGACGCCCAGCGCCTCGAGCACCTGCGCCTCGACGAAGTGGCCGATGCGCGCCTTGGCCATGACGGGGATCGAGACGGCCTCAATGATGCCCGCGATCATGTCCGGGTCACTCATGCGCGCGACGCCACCCTGCGCGCGGATATCTGCCGGCACCCGCTCGAGCGCCATGACGGCGACCGCCCCGGCGTCTTCAGCGATCTTCGCCTGCTCGGGCGTGACGACGTCCATGATGACGCCGCCCTTGAGCATCTCCGCCATGCCGCGCTTGACGTGCGACGTCCCGACGACGGGTGCGGAGGAGTTCTCGGTGCTCACGATAGGTACCTCATTCAGAAGTTCGGGTGCACGGGACGGACGTCCCCTGCCGACGCAGACATGTTAGGGCTCTTCGGGGTGAACGTGACTGCCCGGGCGCCCCAGTCCCACGGGCCAAGCATCATCGAGCTCGACCGTCTGCGGCATCGCGGCCCGACCGGCGAGACGCGCGGCCCGCACCCACCCCTTGGCGCGCATGCGCTGGGTCTGGGCAACCGCCTCGTTGTGGAAGCGTCGGGCCAGCTGGACTCGGAACCACGCGGCCGAGAGCGACTCGAGCAGCTCGGCGGTCCCAGGGCTCGTCTGCAGCTGCGCAACCGCCTCGGGGCTGTCGAGCACCCCGCGCAGCGCTGCCGAGAGATCGGACTCGGCGTCCGTCCGCTCCGGGCCCAGCCCTTCGCCGAGCGCCTCGCCGATGACTCGGCCCGTCGCGACCCCACGCACCTCGTCCGCGAGGTCGGGAACGGCGACCGCGAGCTCGTGGCCACCCTGGCCTCCGCTGCCGCCCGTCGCGACGACCGCGTCGGCGAGGAGCAGCGCCTCGACCGGCTCGAGCACGCCCGCGACGACGAGGTCGCCCGCCGCGCTCGCCCGCCGCACGAGCTGTGCGTCGAGCGCGATGCGCGACGCGACGACCTTGCGGTGCAGGCGGTCGAGCCGCGTCGCGGCGCGCCACCCCACGACGAGAAGGACGCCGACGACGGCGACCACGATGACGACAACCTCGGACCACGTCATGAGGCGCTCCCCTCGATCCCCAGCAGGCCGCCCCGGCCGTCCGCGACGCGCACGGTCGCGTTCGAGGCCGCGAGCACCATCTCGTACACCGTGAGAACCTCGTCCGTGACGACCGACCAGTCGTAGCGGCGCACGGCCGCCGCGCCCCGACCAGCCACCTCGGCACGCCGATCGTCGTCGCCGAGGACCTCGAGCAGCGTGCGCGCCAGATCGGCGCTGTCACCCGTGCGGAACAGGACGCCCGCCGTGCCCTCGTCGAGGACGCGACGGAATGCACCCAGATCGCTCGCCACGACGCACGTGCCCGCGCTCATCGCCTCGACGAGCACGATGCCGAAGCTCTCGCCGCCCGTCTGGGGCGCGACGTAGACGTCCACGGACGTGAGAAGAGCCGCCTTGTCGTCGTCGGAGATGCCCCCGAGGAACTCGACGTGCCGGGCAAGGTCGCCGAGCTCGGCGTTTGCTGCGTCCCGGCCCGCATCGCCACGCCCCGCGACGAGGAATCGCGCACCCGGGATCGCCGCGACGACCTCACGCACCGCTCCCACGAGCACGGGCAGGCCCTTGCGCGGCTCGTCGAGCCGACCGAGGAACGCGATCGTCGGCGCCTCATGCGTGCCCGTGAACCGCGCGTCCGGCTGCGCGTCGCGGAACGGCTCGACGTAGACGCCGTTCGGGATGACGACAGCGTCGCCCCCCAGGTGGTCGATGAGCGTGCGCCGCGCGTCCTCAGACACCGCGATCCGGGCGTCGATCTTCTCGAGCGCGGGGCGCACGAGAGGTGAGACCATCTGCAGCGCGCGCGAGCGGACCATCGACGTATGGAACGTCGCGACCGTCGGGCCCGTCGCGTTCCACAGCGCGAGGAGGGACAGGCTCGGGGTCACAGGCTCGTGCAGGTGAAGGATGTCGAAGTCGCCCTGGTCGAGCCAGCGCCGCACCTTCGCCGCGACGAGCGGACCGAACGAGAGCCGCGCGACCGAGCCGTTGAATCGCAGCGGGAGCGAGCTCCCGGCCGAGGTCATGTACGGCGCGATCGGGGTGTCGTCGTCCGCAGCGATGAGCACACCGACCTCGTGACCGCGCGCCATGAGCGCCTCAGCGAGATCGCGCACGTGGAACTGCACGCCGCCCGGGACGTCGTAGGAGTACGGGCACACGATGCCGACGCGCAGCCGTCGGCCGTCGAGCGGAGCATTCATTCGGCTGCCCCCTCACCGGGCGCGGCCTCGTCCGAGCGGCCGGCAGCACGCTCGAGCGTGCGCGCGTACCGCGCCGGGTCGAGGTCCTCGACGAAGACGTGCTGAAGCATGTGCCAGTCCTCCGGCTTCTCGGCGATCACGCTCGCAAGCGTGTCGACCCACCCCTGGGTCGCGGCCTCGATCCGCTGCTTGCGCGGGAGCGACGGGTCCGTCGTCACCTCGGGGTGGAAACGGATGATGATGCCCCAGGGCGTTCCCGCGCGGCGGCGGCGCTCCCCCGTGAGCCGTTCGTACGTGATCGAGATCGGCACGAGCGCGACGCCCGTCGCGACGCTGAGCGCCGCGGGGCCCGCTGCCACCCGTGCACGGTGCCCGCACAGGTCGACCTCGATGCCCGACGCCGCCAGGTCGCGGTCGGCCAGGAGCGGCACGAGCCGCGGCGGGGTCGCGCGCGCAGACCGCAGGAGCGACTGGAAGACGCCGTCGTCGCCGAGCGCGAGGATCTCCATGCCGAGGTCCTCGCGGAAGGCGAGGAACTCCTCGAACAGGCGCGGCGGCTCGAGCCGCTCGGCGACGGTCGTCACGGGCATGATGTGCGTCCCCGCGTACGCGCCGGCCAGGTCCCAGTTGCCGAGGTGCCCGAGCGCGCCGACGATCCCGCGGCCCGCGTCCCGCGCCGCGAAGATGTGGTCGGGCATCTCAAGCCGCACCCGCGCTTCGATCTGCTCGGCGGTTGCCGCGCGCAGCGTAAACGCCTCGCCGTAGTACCGCAGGTAGGAGCGCATGCCAGCGAACGACAGGCGTCGCAGCTCGCGACGGCTGAGGCCCGGGCGGACACGCGCATAGTTCGCCTCGAGGCGCCGCACCCCGGCTGGCCGGACGAGCCACGCGACGTCAGCGGCGAGCGCGAACGCGCCCCGTACGACGGGCGGGGGCACGCGCGGCAGGTAGTCCCACGCAAGCTGGAAGAGTCGGCCAGTGTCCATGCGTCACTCCCCCTGGGCTGCGGCGGCCGACGCGGCAGGCGCGGCGGCCGCCGCACGCGCCTGCGAGTGAACGGTTGCCATGCGCTGCACGACCGTGATCGCCGAGAGCGCAGCGAGCACGCCGAGCGTCCAGACGAGCACCGCGAGCGGTGCGCCATACCCGACGACGAGCGCCGCGACGAGCGCGATCGCGAGCCGGTCCGCGCGCTCGGCGACACCGACCGCGGCCGTCATCCCCAGGCCCTCAGCACGCGCCCGGGCATACGGGACGACGCCGCCCAGAGCGAGGCAAGCCAGTGCGACCGTGACGCCCGCGTCCGAGCCCTCGCGCAAGAAGAAGAGCAGCAGCCCGCCGAAGATCGCCGCATCCGCGACGCGGTCAAGGGTCGAGTCGAGGAAGGCTCCCCACGGTCCCGACCGCCCCGCGGTCCGCGCCATGATGCCGTCGAGCGCGTCGGCGAGCACGAGCGCTCCGATCGTCCACGCCCCCGCGACGAGATGACCCGTCGGGAAGAGCCACAGCGCGACCACGACCGTGCCGAACGTTCCCGCGATCGTCACGGCGTCAGGCGTAACACCCAGCCTGAGGAGCAGCTTGGCCACGGGCGTGAAGAGCCACGTGGACAGCGAGCGCAGGTTGTCGAGCACCGTCGTCCTTCCGTCAGCGGGCCGGAGCCCAGGAACCGGGCGGACCCGGCTGTCAGCCCGCTCTCGCGGGCCCGCGCGCTGTGCGCGCCGTCGTTCAGTCTGTCTCGTCGGGCCACGCCGACGCGAGCCGCGCCCGCGTGTCCGCGAGCAGCTCGGGAAGCGCCTTGGTACGCCCGACGACAGGCAGGAAGTTCATGTCGCCGAGCCATCGTGGCACGACGTGCTGGTGCAGGTGCGCGGCGATGCCCGCACCCGCCACCTCACCCTGGTTCATGCCGAGGTTGAAGCCCGCCGGACCCGAGACCGCGCGCACGACGCGCATCGCCGTCTGCGTGAGTGCGGCGACCTCGTGGGTCTCGTCCGCGGTGAGGTCGGTGTAGTCCGACACGTGCCGGTACGGGCAGACGAGCAGGTGCCCACCGTTGTACGGGTAGAGGTTGAGGACGACGTACGACGTCACCCCGCGGTGCACGATGAGCGCGTCGACGTCACTGCGCCCCGGAGCGACGCAGAAGGGGCACGAGTCCTCACCCGCGTCCGACGGCTTGTTCTCCCCCTGGATGTACGCCATGCGGTGAGGCGTCCACAAGCGGCCGAAGCCGTCCGGGACACCCGCGAGCCCCGAGGTCGGCTCGACCTCGGGGCTGCGGGCGTCGTCGGGCGTCGGCACGCGTCAGACCTGCGCCCGGTCGCGGATCGCCGCGGTGATCCGCGCGATCGCGTCGGCCACCGGGATGCCGTTCTCCTGGCTGCCGTCGCGGAAGCGGAACGAGACCGCACCGTTCTCGACATCCTCGCCGCCGGCGATGAGCGTGAACGGGACCTTCTGCGTCGAGGCCGTGCGGATCTTCTTGGCGAAGCGGTCGCTCGAGTCGTCGAGCTCCGCCCGCACGCCCTGGGCGCGCAGCTGCCCGACGACGTCGGCGAGGTAGTCGTTGAACGGCTCGGCCACGGGGACCGCGAGGACCTGGACGGGCGCGAGCCACGCCGGGAACGCGCCCGCGTAGTGCTCGAGGAGCACGCCGAAGAAACGCTCGATCGAGCCGAACAGCGCACGGTGGATCATCACGGGGCGCTGGCGGGTGCCGTCAGCTGCCGCGTACTCGAGGTCGAAGCGCTCGGGCAGGTTGAAGTCGAGCTGGATCGTCGACATCTGCCACGTGCGGCCGATCGCGTCGCGCGCCTGCACCGAGATCTTCGGGCCGTAGAACGCGGCGCCGCCCGGGTCCGGGACGAGGTCGAGACCCGACGCGGTCGCAACCTCTTCGAGGGTGCGGGTCGCCTCGTCCCACACGTCGTCGTCGCCCACGAACTTCTCGGGGTTCTTCGTCGAGAGCTCGAGGTAGAAGTCGTCGAGGCCGTAGTCGGCGAGCAGGTCGAGCACAAACTTCAGCGTGTTCGCGAGCTCGTCCTTCATCTGCTCCTTGGTGCAGTAGATGTGGGCGTCGTCCTGCGTGAGGCCACGAACCCGCGTGAGGCCGTGCACGACGCCCGACTTCTCATAGCGGTAGACCGTGCCGAACTCGAACAGCCGCAACGGCAGCTCGCGGTAGGACCGGCCGCGCGCGTCGAAGATGAGGTTGTGCATGGGGCAGTTCATGGGCTTGAGGTAGTAGTCCTGGCCCGGCTTCGTCACGACGCCCGCGTCATCGACCTCCTCGTCGACGTGCATCGCGGGGAACATCCCGTCGCGGTACCAGTCGAGGTGACCCGAGATCTCGTAGAGGTGGCCCTTGGTGATGTGCGGAGTGTTGACGAAGGAGTAGCCCGCCTCGATGTGCCGGCGGCGCGAGTAGTTCTCCATCTCCGTGCGGATGACACCGCCCTTGGGGTGGAACACGGGCAGGCCTGAGCCGATCGCGTCCGGGAAGGAGAACAGGTCCATCTCGGCGCCGAGGCGACGGTGGTCGCGGCGCTCGGCCTCGGCAAGGCGGTCGAGGTAGGCGGTGAGCTCGTCCTTCGACGGCCACGCCGTCCCGTAGAGACGCTGGAGCTGCGGGTTCTTCTCGGAGCCGCGCCAGTAGGCCGCGGCCGACCGCATGATCTTGAAGCCGTTGCCGATGAGCTTGGTCGACGGCAGGTGCGGGCCACGGCACAAGTCCTGCCAGACGACGTCACCGCCCCGGCGCACGTTCTGGTAGATCGAGAGCCCACCCTCGCCGACCTCGACGGACGCGCCCTCGGCGGCGTCGGCGCTCGAGGACTTCAGGCCGATGAGCTCGATCTTGTAGGGCTCCTGCGCGCACTGCGCGAGCGCCTCGGCGTCCGTGACCTCGACGCGGCGGAAGGTCTGGCCCTCCTTGACGATGCGCATCATGGCCTTCTCGAGGGCCTTGAGGTCGTCGGGCGTGAACGGCTCGGTGACGTCGAAGTCGTAGTAGAAGCCGTCCTTGATGGGCGGCCCGATGCCGAGCTTGGCGTCCGGGTTGACCTGCTGCACGGCCTGCGCCATGACGTGGGCGGCCGAGTGCCGCAGCACGGCGAGGCCGTCGGCGGAATCGATCGTCACGCCCTCCACGACAGCACCGCCGGCGAGCACGGTGGCGAGGTCGACGAGCTCACCGTCGATCCGCAGGACGACGACGTCGCGGCGGTCGGCGAAGACCTCGGTGCCCGTCGTCCCCGTCGTCACCGTGGTCTCGACGCCGTCGATGGTGAGGGTGATCTGGGGTTCTACGGACACGGGTGCTCCTTGTGGTTGCGGGCGGCCATACCGGGGCCGTCCGTGCGTGGATCGGTTCTCGTGCAGCGGGCCGCACCCGACGATGCTACCGGCGACGCACGCCGCGTGACGCGACCGCGGTCGTCGGATCGTGGGGCCAGTCGTGCTTGGGGTAGCGGCCGCGGAGCTCCGCGCGCACCTGCGGGTAGCCCTGCTGCCAGAACGAGGCGAGGTCGCTCGTCACCGCGGTCGGTCGGCGCGCGGGCGAGAGCAGGTGGAGGACGACCGGCACACGGCCGTCGACCAGCCGGGGCGTGACGTCCCAGCCGAAGACTTCCTGGACCTTGGCCGCGAGCACGGGCACATCCCCCGCATAGTCGACCGCGGCACTCGTCCCCGCGGGCAGCGAGAGCCGCTCCGGGACAAGCTCGTCGAGCCGCGCGGCCTCGGGCCACGGCAGGAGCCTGCGCAGGGCAGCAGAGTCGCGGCGCGTGAAGTCTGCGGGCGTCCGCAGGTCGCCGAGGTCTGGCCCGAGCCAGTCCTCGAGCCGGCCGAGGAGAGCCTCGTCGGAGACGTCGGGCCACGGCTCCCCCAGCGTGCGGTGGACGAGCGCGAGGCGCGCTCGCAGCCGGCTCGCGGACTCGGAGAGAGGCGGAAGCCCGTCGCGGCGCAGGCCGTCGCGGACCGCGGCAGCAACCGTCGCGCGGTCGGGCCGGGGCAGGCGTTCCTCGACGAGGGTGATGGCACCCAGCTGGGTGCGTCGCAACGCGAGCAGATGTCCGTCGCGCCGCTCGAGGCTCGTCTCCTCGTGCAGCAGCCCGCCCGCGGCGTCGAGCGCGCTGTCCTCGTCGAGCGGCGCGGCCGCGCGCACGAGCGCGTCGGAACGTCCCGGGCCTCGGTCGGCGTCGGCGATCGCAAGCCACTGCGCACCCGCGAGGGCCGAGCCCGCTGGGAGGGCCGCACCGGTTCCGCTCGCCATGAGGTACCCACGGCCTCCCGGGCGACGTCGGGCGATGCGTTCGGGATGGGCGAGCGCCACGACGAGGCCCGCAGCCGCGTCGTCACCGAGCCGGTGCTCGGGGGCACCCGCTGCGCCGAGACGGTCCGCGAGGCGCCGGGACTGGCGGCGCCAGTCCTCGCTGCCCGGGCCGCCCTGCCGGATGCGGCGCCACGCCGCGACGAGGTCTGCTCCCGGCGCGCTGGGAGCGGAGTCGAGCAGGGCGACGATCTCGGCGGCGCGACGCGCGCCGACCGCGTCGGCCCCGTCGAGCAGGGCCCGGGCGAGACGCGGATCGGTTCCCAGGGCGTCGATGCGGCGACCGCGCGGGGTGACGTGGCCGTCGTCGTCGAGCGCCCCGAGGGCGTGCAGGGTCGCGCGGGCTGAGGCGAGCGCTGCGGGAGGGGGTGCGTCGAGAAGCGCGAGGTCGGCCGGCGAGCCGCCCCAGCAGGCGGCCGAGAGCACGAATGCGGCGAGGTCGGCCGTGCGGATCTCGGGTTCGGCGAAGGGCCGCAGTCGCGGATGGTCGTTCTCGGCCCAGCATCGCCATGCCGTCCCGGGCCCGAGGCGCCCCGCGCGTCCTGCGCGCTGGTCGGCGCCCGCGCGGCTCACCGAAACCGTGACGAGCCCGGCGAGCCCGCGGACGTGATCGGTGCGCGGCTCGCGGGCGAGGCCCGCGTCGACGACGGTCCGCACGCCCGGGACGGTGAGCGAGGACTCGGCGACCGCGGTCGCGACGACGATGCGTCGCCGCGGGCCCTCGCGCAGCGCGAGGTCCTGCTCGGAGCCGGGAAGGCGTCCGTGCAGGCGGCGCACGTCGACGGTGCCTCCGGAGGCGTCGCGTGCGCCGTCGAGAGCCCGGGCGATCGTGTCCACCTCGCGGGCCCCGGGCACGATGACGAGGACGTCACCGGGAGCGTCCGCGAGCGCAGCGCGTGTCGTCGCGGCGACGTGGTCGAGGAAGCCGCGCGTCGGTCCGCGTTCGTCGAGCCGCGCGACGCGCGCGGGTGGCGGTGCCCAGTGCATCGTGACGGGGTGGGTCTCGGCGGCGATGTTGACGATGGGCGCGGGGGCGTCGTCCCCGATGAGGTCCGCGAGCGCGTCGATGTCGATGGTCGCGGACATGACGACGATCCGGAGCTCGGGGCGGAGCGTGCGGCGTACCTCGAGGAGGAGCGCGAGGAGGAGGTCGGCGTCGAGGTGGCGTTCGTGGACCTCGTCGAGGACGACGACATCGACGCCGTCGAGCCCCGGGTCGGACTGGACCCTGCGCAGGACGAGGCCTGCGGTCGCCACCTCGATGCGGGTGCGTGCGCTGCGGCGGACGTCGCCGCGCACGGCGTGCCCGACGATGCCGCCGACCTCGTCGCCGCAGAGCTCGGCGAGGCGGCGGGCGGCTGCGCGCGCCGCGACGCGGCGGGGTTGGGTGACGAGGACGCGTCCGGTGACGTCGGCGGCGAGGGCGGGCGGGACGAGGGTGGTCTTTCCTGTTCCGGGTGGGGCTGCGACGACGAGGACGCCGGCCTGCGCGAGGCGGGCGCGTACCTCGCCCAGGTGCTGCGCGACCGGGAGGTCGGGCGGTGCCGCGAGGAGTCGGGCGATGGGGTCGGTCACGGGCACCATCCTCTCGTGCCCCGACGTCTGCCGGGGTGGCCTGCCCCGGGGTGCCTGTTGCGGTGCGAGATGTGAGGGTTCTCTCACGCTCGGGACCTGTGGCGACAGCGCGGTGCTTGCGCGGAGAGAGAAGATGGCAGACATGACCTCTTCTGACGAGCGGCCCTGGGTCGCGCACTATCAGCCGGGCGTTCCCGCCGACATCGAGATGCCGACGGACTCGCTCGTGGCCATGTTCGAGCGGTCCGTGCGCGAGGCAGGGCCCTTGCCGGCGACGGAGTTCTTCGGACGTCGCACGACGTACACGGAGCTGGGCGCCAAGGTTGATCGCGCGGCCGAGGGCCTGCGGCGCCTCGGTGTGCGGGCGGGCGACCGTGTCGCGATCATCCTGCCGAACTGTCCTCAGCACATCGTGGCGTTCTATGCCGTGCTGCGGCTCGGGGCGATCGTCGTCGAGCACAACCCGCTCTACACCGCGCGGGAGCTGCGGCACCTGTTCGAGTCGCACCAGGCGCGTGTTGTCATCGCGTGGGACAAGTCGGTGGCTGCGCTCCAGACGTTCCCCACGGACATGTCGGTTCCGACGATCGTCGCGGTCGACCTCCTCGCGGAGTTCCCTGCGATCAAGCGTGCGGCCCTGCGCCTGCCGGTGGCGAAGCTGCGCGAGACGCGCCGTGGCCTGACGGCGCGCACGACGGGCACCGTCGCGTGGCGCGATCTGCTCGCGTCCTCGCCGATCGCGGCCGAGCACCCGTACCCGGCGCTCGAGGATCTTGCGGTCATCCAGTACACGTCGGGGACGACGGGCCGTCCCAAGGGCGCGATGCTCACGCATCTCAACCTGCACGCGAACGCCCTGCAGGGTGAGGCGTGGATGCGTGGCGCCGAGCTCCGCAAGGAGGTCATCTACGCGATCCTGCCGATGTTCCACGCGTTTGGGATGACCCTCTACCTGACGTTCGGCGTCCTCAAGCAGGCACTGCTCGTCATGTTCCCCAAGTTCGACCCGGCCATGGTGCTCGACGCGTGGAAGAAGTCTCCGGCGACGGTCTACTGCGCGGTCCCGCCGATCTACGAGCGCACGGCGCTCGCGGCCAAGGAGCGGGGCCAGTCGCTGCAGTCGGCGAAGTTCTGCATCTCGGGTGCGATGAACCTGCCGAGCCACGTCGTCGAGCTGTGGGAGTCGATGTCGAGCGGGCTGCTCGTCGAGGGCTATGGCATGACGGAGTCCTCGCCCGTCGCGCTGGGCAACCCGTTCCACGCGTCGCGTCGGACGGGGACGATCGGGGTGCCCTTCCCTTCGACGTGGATGAAGGTCGTCGACCCGGACGACCTGACCCGTGAGGTCGCCCCGGGTGAGCGTGGCGAGCTGTTGCTCAAGGGGCCGCAGGTGTTCCGGGGGTACTGGAACGAGCCGGACGAGACCGCGGCGACGCTCCTCGAGGGCGGGTGGCTGCGCACGGGGGACATCGTCACGGTGGATGCTGACGGCTTCACGACGATCGTCGACCGTGTCAAGGAGCTCGTCATCACGGGCGGCTTCAACGTCGCCCCCTCCGAGGTCGAGGAGGTCCTGCGCCAGCATGCGTCGGTCAAGGATGCGGCGGTCGTCGGCAAGCCGCTCGAGCGTGGTGGCGAGATGGTTGTCGCGGCGGTCGAGCTCGAGGAGGGTGCGACCCTCGACGAGGAGGTGCTGCGGGCCTTCTGTCGCGAGCGTCTTGCGGCCTACAAGGTTCCGCGCCGCATCGTTGCCGTCGAGGAGACGCCGCGGTCGATGCTCGGCAAGGTGCTGCGCGCCAAGGTGCGAGAGCTGATCCTCCCCCTCGTCTGAGACGGGTGCGCTCCCCCCGGCGGGCACTGGGCGTCGGGGGGGGAGGCTGGACCTGATTTCACACCTCGCGGGTTCGCGCGCTAGAGTCGTCCCCGCACCACGCGGGCGATTGGCGCAGTGGTAGCGCGCTTCGTTCACACCGAAGAGGTCACTGGTTCGAACCCAGTATCGCCCACACGATCGAAGGCCCTTCCCGTTCCGGGAGGGGCCTTCGTCGGTGTGAGGGCTGGCGCGGAGCTGCTAGGCGTGAGGCGCGCGCAGGGCCGTCGGCCCATGGGCCGACGCTGCGACGTCCGGGCGGCCGACGAGGCCTGGCCACTGCTCCACGGTCCACGGGAACACCCAGACGAAGAGCACAGCGACGAGCGCTGCCATCGCGAGCACCACGACCAGGACGCGCACGAGCGTCGGGCCGGGCAGGTGCCGGAAGAGCCACGTCCACATCAGGGTGCCTCCAGGTGAGCGACGACGTCGGGGGTTCCAGCCGCTCGCGGGAGCCAGCCCTCGAGCTTCGCGTGCACGATCCACCGGTGGTCGTTGCCGAAGGCGCCGTAGCGCAGCGAGTGGCATGTCGTGAGCGTGAGCAGGCGCTCGGTCGGAACGGCGCCGGGGTGTTCCGGGACGGGTGCGACGACGTCGACGCGGTCTGGCGTCACCACGTCGTGCCGGGTGACGCGGTAGACGAACCATGTCTCGGCGGTCTCGACGACGACGGCGTCCCCTGGCGCGAGGTCGGGCACGTGCTGGAAGCTGTTCCCGTAGGAGCGACGGTGCCCGGCGAGCGAGAAGTTCCCGACCTGCCCGGGCGTCGCGGACTCGGGGTAGTGCCCGGCGAACGCTCGGTCGAGGACGTCGGGGCTCACTCCTTCGACGATCGGCATGCGGTTCTGGGTCCGGCCGGCCCACTCGGGGACGACGAGGATCCCGAGGGTGACGCCGTGGCCCACGGGGGCGACGTCCGGAACATCATCGGTCCTCAGCGCGCTCGACGCGACGGGCTCGGGCGCTGCGGGCGCCGTGCTGGCATAGAACTCGATCATGTGCTCGTGCGCCTCGGCGGTGGGGCCGAGGCCGGTCCACCACAGCTGCCAGACGACAAAGAGGCCGACCACGCCACCGAGCGTGAGCAGGAGCTCGCCGAAGAACCCGAGGACGCCGACGCGCGGGGGGACGCGTCCGGCTCCGCGCCGCAGGGCGTGGTTCGCACGCATGAGGGTCCTCCTTGCCGGATCGCCACGGGGTGGCAACGCCCACGGTATCGCGCACGTCTGAGCGCCCGACGGCGTGGCCGCGCTCGGGTCGGCGCTGCCGCGCGGGTTGCGCCGGTGGTGGCTACGGATCGAGGTGGTCGTCGCGAAGTGCGGCGAAGGCTGCGGCGAGTGTCACGAGGCGCATGTCGGCGGGAAGCTCCTTGCCGTCGAGGGCGACGGCGGGGGCGACACCCTGCACGGACGACGTCACGGCGAGCGCCCGTCCGTCGAGCGCGTCGAAGGGGAGATCGCGCTCGCGCACCCGGGCCGGAAGGTCGCTCGACCAGGCGAGGAGAAGTGCGCGCGTCACGCCCGGGAGGCACCCTGTCGCGAGGCTCGGGGTGCAGAAAGCCTCGTCGTCGGAGACGAGCACGTTCGAGGTTGCGCCCTCGCTCAGGCGACCCGTCGTGTCCGCGAGGAGGGCCTCGGAGGCGCCGTGGCGCTCGGCCGCGGCACGTGCGACGACGTTCTCCTGGTACGACGTGGACTTCACGCCCGCGATCGGCGACCGTTCGTTGCGCACCCACGGAGCACGCCAGAGGCGCACGGGCCGAGCAGGTGGCGCGGCCGACGCCGTGACGAGCAGCCGGCCGGGACCTTCGCCGCGCGCGGGTCCCGCGGGCCCGTCCCCCGCAGTCCACGTGACGCGCAGTCGCCCTGCCCCGGGGCTGGCCTGCATGACGGCGGCGAGCGCACCGCGCACGACGTCCGGATCGGGGGCGTCGAGGCCGACGGTCGTGGCAGCCGCGACGAGCCGCGCGACGTGCCGGGTGACGGCGAAGGGCACTCCGCGTACGACGGTGAGCGTCTCGAAGACGCCGTCGCCGAGCGTGACCGCGTGGTCGAGCACGGGCAGGGCCGCGCCCGTTGCCTCGTGCAGCCTCCCGTCGAGCCAGACCGTCGTCATCGCACGTCTCCTCTCGCTGGTGAGGGCGTCGAGGCGAGCCCGACGAGGATCGAGGCCTTCAGCTGTGTCTCGCGCCATTCCGCCTCAGGGTCGGAGCCCCAGGTGATGCCGGCGCCCGTGCCGAAGCGCAGGGCGCCGTCCGCCCACCAGAACGTGCGGATGCCGACGGCGAGCCGCGCACGGCCCGCATCGGCGTCGATCCACCCGAAGGCACCGCAGTACGGACCGCGCGGCGTGGGTTCGAGCTCGCCGATGAGGCGCAGCGCGGCGGCCTTGGGCGCTCCGGAGACCGACGCGGGCGGGAAGGTCGCGCCGAGGATCTCGTCCCACCTGGTCCCCTGCGTGAGGGCACCTGTCACGGTCGTCACGAGGTGGACGAGGCCCGGGTGGTGCTCGACGGCGAGCAGCTGCTCGACGCTCACGGTGCCCGGCACGCACACGCGCTGCAGGTCATTGCGGACGAGGTCGGTGATCATGATGTTCTCGGCCTCGTCCTTGGGGGTGAGGCCGTCGGGAGTTGCTGCGGTGCCCTTGATCGGGGCGGACGACAGGTGCCCGTCCTCGAGCGCGAGGAAGAGCTCGGGCGAGGCGGGGACGACCCAGGCCGGCGGAACCGGGCGACCGCCCGGCAGCGACTGCCCGGCAGGGACGTGGAGGTGACCGCCGTAGGGCGCGGGGTTGCCCGCTGCGAGTCGCGCGTCGAGCGCAGCTGCGTCGGGCTCCTGTGGGTCGTGGGCGTGAGCCGTGACAGGGCCGAGCGGTGCGGCAGGGTCGAGCGGTGCCGCGAGCACGCGGCACAGGTTGACCTGGTAGACCTCGCCCTCGCGAACAGCGGAGCGGATCGCGCGCACCCCGGTGCGGTACTCCTCGGCGTCCAACGAGGTCACCCAGGCCTCGGGCGCCGGCCCGTGCCACGGGGAGGCAGCGGGCACGCCGTCGTCGGAACCGACCTCCGCCATGCGCCAGGCGGCGCACTCCCCCTCGAACGTCGCCTGCACGAACCACGTGCCGCCCTGAGCAAGCCGCAACGCGCCTGCCTGCGTCGATGGATCCACGACGTCGACGACACCCCGCGCACGGATCCCGCCGAACCGCGCGGTCGCGCGGACGCTGGATCCGGAGGTGGGGGTCACGGCGCCACGATATCCCGGCCCGACGTGCACGCCGAGGCCGTCCGGACGCGGGTCACACCGGTGTGAGTTGGACGTCGGCCCAACTGTGGACTAATGTTCTGCGAGTGCCACGGCGCCGGGGAGACTCGGTGGCCGATGTCATGCGGATGTGGCTCAGTGGTAGAGCATCACCTTGCCAAGGTGAGGGTCGCGGGTTCGAATCCCGTCATCCGCTCGGAGACGAGCACCGGTTCGCCGGTTTCGTAGTCCACGGTGGAGTGGCCGAGAGGCGAGGCAGCGGCCTGCAAAGCCGTATACACGGGTTCGAATCCCGTCTCCACCTCGCAGTTTCACCTCCGGGCGATTGGCGCAGCGGTAGCGCGCTTCCCTGACACGGAAGAGGTCACTGGTTCGATCCCAGTATCGCCCACACACGCGTAGGCCACCCTTCGGGGTGGCCTTCGTCGTTCCCGGAACCGTCCGCGGGCCTCTCGCCAGGGTTGGCCCGAGCCCCGCGCACCGGTTCGTCGTGACCGTGACACGACCCCGGACGTGAGGCACCCCACGATGGCGCTGTCGTTTTGGAAAACTGCGGGTCAGTGGACTATCTTTGGTGAGCACCGCGCGGCCCGGGAGACCGGAACGCGATGGCGTGCGGATGTGGCTCAGTGGTAGAGCATCACCTTGCCAAGGTGAGGGTCGCGGGTTCGAATCCCGTCATCCGCTCGGAGAAGTTCCCCACCCGAGCCGTCCTCGTGGCGGCTCGTCGTGCGGATCCCCCCAGCGCCTGGCAACAGGCACGGGCGATTGGCGCAGCGGTAGCGCGCTTCCCTGACACGGAAGAGGTCACTGGTTCGATCCCAGTATCGCCCACCAGCCGAAGGCCACCCCACGGGGTGGCGTTCGTCGTCTCCAGGCCACGCTCCCCGCGGGAATCTGTGGACCGAAGTCCCACGAATGCCCCAGCACCGCCGTCAATAATCGACGCATGAGCAACCGTCGCGTCACCACGTACCGTGCGCTCGCGTCGGCGAGCAGGGTCGCTCTGCTCGACGCCCTCCAGCACCGTGACGGGATGACCGTCAACGAGCTCGCTGAGATCGCCGGCATCCACCCGAACACCGCACGCGAGCACCTGGGGCGGCTCATCGACGCAGGCTTCGTCGCGTGCGAGCCCGAGGAGCGCCGCACGAGGGGCCGTCCGCGCATGCTCTACCGCATGGTCGCCACCCCCGACCCCGTCGCCACCCCCGGGCGCGCGGCCGACGAGCGTGACGCGACCGCGCGCGAAGAGCTCCTGCGTCTTCTCGTCCAGGGATTCGGGACGGGGACCCCCGCCGACGTCGAGCGAGCACGCGACCTGGGGCGTGGCGCGGCTCTCGATCCCGGGACCCTGCTCGGTTCCCCCTCTCACGGGCCCCGCTTCGACGACACTCACTCCGCCTCCGCGGACATCGAAGACGATGGCCGCACACAGATCGCGCTGCTCGAGGATCACCTCGTGGCGACGGGCTTCGACCCGGCCGTGAGCGAGAACGGCATGGAGTACACGACGCACGGGTGCCCGTTCTTCGACCTCGCGCGCAAGCATCCAGACGTCGTCTGTCGGCTTCACGAGGGACTCCTCGAGGGCGTGCTCGCCCGCAGCCGCGGCCCGTGGATGCTCGACCGCATCGGGATGTTCGCCGCTCCCGGACAGTGCGTCGTCCGCCTCACACGCTCGGACGACACCGGCCACCGCTCCGCCGTGCACCCCTCGGCGTCCTTCCCCGAACGCGCCGCAACGACCCGCACCGAGCTTCCCACCCGCCCCCACGCCTAGGCTCGGCACGGCCCGGCCGGGTGCGTCATACTCACCGTGAAGGCGCTGCAACGACGCAGCCTCGCGGGAGAGGGAGTCACCATGGGAAAGAAGACGCACGAACGGCTCGCCGCTCTCGACCACCTCGCCCACGCGCTGCGCGTCGCTCCCGAGCCGGGCACGTTCGTCCTCGCGGACCTCGACCGTGCCGCGACGCCCTGCGTCGAGGACGCGGCGACCGCAGAGAAGCTGCGTGTGGCGCTGGGCGACGAGCTGTCCGACCTCCAAGAACGGCTCTACGCCGAGGGCCGCACGGGCGGGACCCGGTCGATCCTGCTCGTCATCCAGGGACTCGACACGGCCGGCAAGGGCGGCATCATCCGTCACGTCGCGGGCATGGTCGACCCCCAGGGACTCTCGATCACGGCGTTCGGGGTGCCGACACCGGAGGAACGCGAGCACGACTATCTGTGGCGGATCCGCCGCGCGCTCCCCGCGCCCGGACGGATCGGCATCTTCGACCGGTCGCACTACGAGGACGTCCTCGTCGCGCGCGTCGCCGGCCTCGTCCCGCGCGAGGTGTGGGAGGCGCGGTACGACGAGATCGTCGCGTTCGAGCGCGAGCTCGTCGCGCAGGGCACGACGATCATCAAGGTCGCCCTCATGGTCTCCCGCGACGAGCAGTACGAGCGGCTCGCTGAGCGGCTCGAACGCCCCGACAAGCTGTGGAAGTACAAGCCGGGAGACGTCGACACGCGCCTGCAGTGGGACGCCTACCAGGAGGCCTATCAGGCGATCTTCGACCGGACGAGCACTCCCGACGCACCGTGGTACGTCATCCCCGCCGACTCCAAGGACTACGCGCGGCTCGCGGTCACGCGACTCCTCCTCGACACGCTGCGCTCGCTCGACCTCGGATGGCCCGCCGCCGACTATGACGTCGAGGTCGAGAAGAAGCGGCTCGCCGCGACCCGGTCGGCCGCCGAGTAGCCGCTCTCGCCGGACCGCTCAGGGCGTGCAGCTCAGGGCGTGCAGCTCACGGTGTGTGCGACGTGCTGCGCGTCCCGGCCTCGACCAGGGCACGCCCCTCGTGCGCGAGCGCGCCGAGGCGTGAGAGCGTGCGCAGGTACTTCTTGCGGTATCCGCCCGTGAGCATCTGCTGGGTGAAGAGCGCGGTGCGCGCGTCGCCTCCGAGCAGCACGGGAACCCCACGGTCGTAGAGCCGGTCCGCGAGGACGACGAACCGCAGCGCCTCGTCCTGGTGCTCGATCGTCCGCACGCCACGCAGCGCGACGAGCTCGACACCGTCGAGAAGCGCGCCGTACCGGCTCGGGTGGACCGTCCGCAGGTGGGCGAGCAGGTCGTCGAAGAAGTCGCACGTCGTGCCCGGGGTGTGCGCGGCGGCCTCGACCAGGACACTGTCCGGCAGCGGGTGGGTCTCGGTGACGACGGCGCGCTGACGGTAGTCCTCACCGTCGACCCGGAGCACCTCGAAGCGCGCCGAGAGCGCCTGGATCTCGCGCAGGAAGTCCTCGGCCGCGAAGCGCCCCTCGCCCAGGGCGTCCGGCAGCGTGTTCGACGTCGCGGCGAGCGCGACATCGCGGTCGGCGAGCTCGCGCAGCAGGCGCGAGACGAGGACGGTGTCGCCCGGGTCGTCGAGCTCGAACTCGTCGATGCAGACGAGGTCGAGCGCACCGAGCGCGTCGACCGTGGCAGCGAACCCGAGCGCGCCCACGAGGTTCGTGTACGCGACGAACGTGCCGAACGCTGCTCGCTCGGGTCCCAGCGTGTGGGCGAGGGCCGCGAGGAGGTGCGTCTTGCCGACCCCGAACCCGCCGTCAAGGTAGACGGACGGAGCAGCTGTGCGCCGCCTGCGCAGCAATGCGCCGAGCCCCCGCGCCGGCGACGTGAGGCGCGCGGCAAGCTCGGCCAGGCGCTCGACCGCGGCCTGCTGCGTGGGATGCGCGGGGTCGGGCGCGTAGGAGGCGAAGGATGCGTCGTCGAAGTAGCGCGGAGGGACGAGATCGGTGAGGAGCCGCTCGCGCCCCACCACGGGACGCACGTCGCACAGCGCGGTCGGTGAGGTCACCCGTTCACGGTAGCTGCGCTCGGTCACCAGCCCGGGCCTCGTCCCACCGCACACAATGCGACGCGCATCACACCGGGCGGGGTGGCGACGACGCGCTGCCGGCTCCGGGTACCGGCGGCCCGCTCCCCCGCCTACGCTCGGACCATGCCCGACGACGCGCCCACCCTGCCCGCTCTCGACATCCTCCTGCCGGCGACAGCCGCCGCGACGGGGGTCGCCGCGGTGCCCGACGAGCCCGTCCTCGGGCCGCTCCTCGCGCACCCTGCCGCGAGCGACCGTCCCGGAGCCGTCGCGGACGTCTGGGTGCGGGCCAACATGATCTCGACGATCGACGGCGCCGCGTGGGGCCACGACCACCTCTCCGGGTCGATCAACGGGCCCGCCGACCTGCGGGTCTTCGAAGTGCTGCGCGCACTGGCCGACGTCGTCCTCGTGGGCGCGGGCACCGTGCGGGCCGAGGGCTACGGTCCGGTCGAGGTGGCCGAGCGTGTGCGCGGACTGCGCCGCACCGCCGGACGCGACGATACCCTGTGGCTCGCGATCGTCACGCGCTCGGGCGAGGTGCCCGCGGCTCTCGCATCTGACCCGTCGGTCGTCGTCGCGACGGGGGTCCTCGGAGCCGCGCGGCTCGAGGGCCTCATCGACCCGGAGCGGCTCCTGGTCTGCGGGACCGATGACATCGATCTCAGGGATGTCCTCGGCTCGTTGGCCGAGCGCGGGCTGGGGCGGGTCCTCACCGAGGGTGGACCTCACCTGCTCGCTGCGTTGCTCGCGGCGGACCTCGTCGACGACCTGTGCGTGACGACGAGCCCGCACGCGGTCGGCCCCGGAGCGGGGCGGATCGTTGCCGGGGAGTCAGCCGAGGCGCATCCCGCCGCGGTGCACCTTGCAACGCTGCTGCGCGCGGACGACGTCCTCATGACGCGGTGGACGGTCGCCTAGCGGCGACGGGCGGCCAGACGGCCTGCCGAGCGTCAGACCTCGTGCCGAACCGTGCCGCCCGCGTGTCGGATCGTCGCGCGCGCCAGCTGGTCGGTCGAGTCGATGTAGAGCGGATCCGCGAGCAGATGGTGGTCGACGGCGATGACCGAGAGCTCGGTGCACCCGAGCACGATGATCTGCGCACCGCGCGCCACGAGGCGCTCGACGACGCCGCGCAGCGCGTCGAGATCGGCGGGGAGGCCAGCCTTGACCTGGTCGTAGATGATCGACGAGACGATCGCCTGGTCGGCCTCGTCGGGCGTGAGGGTGGTGACGTCGTGCGCGTCGAACGCGTCCTGGTAGACCCCCGACGACGCCGTGCCGCTCGTCGCGAGCAGTCCGACCGCCCGTAGCCCCGCGACGCGTTCGCGCGCCGCGTCGACCGTCGTCGCGATGATCGAGACGAACGGCACCGTGATGGCGTCGAGGACCTGCTGCGTGAAGTAGTGCGCGGTGTTGCACGGCATGACGAGGAAGTCGGCACCGAACGCCTCGAGACGCTGGGCGTCGCGCGCGAGCACGGGGCCCGGATCGTCCGCGGAGGCACCGAGGATGAAGGCGGTACGGTCCGGGATCGTCGCGTGGTTGAGCACGATCATGTCGACGTGGTCCTGGTCGCGCTCGGCGACCGTGAGCCTGACGACGTGATTGAGGAAGTATGCGGTGGCGAGCGGACCCACCCCGCCGATCACTCCGACGAGGCCGTGCATCCTGAGGTTCTGCTGGTCACCGCTCACCCGCACATCTTAGGCGCGTGCCCTGGGCAGGTAGCGCGCGAACTTGCGGACCTGGTTGAGCTGGGCGACGACGAGGTAGGCGATGCGGCGCGGGTCGGTCTCGGCTCGGTACCACAGCGGGTTCGTGGCGCGGCCCGACCGGCCCAGGCCCGTGACCTTCGCGCGCAGGCTCGCGTCGGCGACGTGGCGACGCACGAGGAACTTCGGGATCATCGCGTACAGATGCTCTCCGAGGAGGTGGCTCGGTGCGCCCTCGGGAAGCGGGGGCAGGTTCTGGATGAGCTCGCGCACGTACAGCTCGACGTGGTTGACGCCGGCCGCCGTGATGTAGAAGTTCGAGCGGCCCAGGCGCGGGTTGAGCTCGAAGAACACGGTGCGTCCGTCGCGCGGGTCGTACTTCATGTCGAAGTTCGCGTACCCGCGCCAGCCGACCTTGCGCAAGAGCGCGCTCGCCTGAGCAACCGTCTCGGGGTCGTGGCCCGTGATGATCGCGGCGGGGTTGCCGAGCGCGCCGGGCGTGTGCTCCTCGAGCAGCACGTGACCCGATGCGGAGAAGACGACCTCGCCCGCTGCGTCGACGTAGCACGTGAGGATGCGCATGCCCGAGTCGTCGCCCGGGATGAAGTCCTGGACGAGGAACGTGCCGGTGTACCCGGCCGCGCGCACGCGCGCAAGCAGGTCGTCGAGGTCGCCGGGTGTGGCGACGTTGAAGACCTTCTTCTTCCCGGGGAACTCCACGTGGTGGTAGAGGCTCGAGTCGGCGGCCTTGGCGATCACGGGGAAGCGCAGGGCCGAGGCATCGATCGGCTCGGTCGAGCGCACGTCGTGCACGATCGTCGTGGGGTGGGAGATGCCGAGCTCGGCGCACAGGGAGCCGAAGCGCTCCTTGTCCGTCATGACGTCGAGCGGACCTTGTTCGACGTACGGGATCGTGTAGGCGGGGTCGATGCGGTCGCGCTGCTCGACGATCGTGCGCACGTGCCAGTCCGCGGAGCCCAGCAGGATGAGCTGGGAGTCACGGTGCTCGGCGGCGATGCGCGCAAGCACGGCGACCGCCGCGTCGGCGTCGTCAAGGTGAGGCTCGACGACGTGCTCGAGGATCCGAGAGTGCCGCACGAGGCCGGTCGAGACCGACGAGACGACGATCGCGCGGACGCCGTAAGCCTCGTGAAAGGTGCGGGCGAGGGAGTACGCACCGATGTCCCCGCCCAGCACGACCGGCTGGAGGCGCTGAGCGGGGACGAGGGCGCGCTGGGCGCGACGTGTCATGCGGGCTGCTCGGAGCGGTCCCCCGACCACTCCGTGTGGAACACGCCGTCGGTATCGACCCGCTGGTAGGTGTGCGCTCCGAAGAAGTCGCGCTGCGCCTGGATGAGGTTCGCGGGAAGACGCTCGGCACGGACGCCGTCGTAGTACGCGAGCGACGACGAGAACGCGGGGGTGGGCACCCCGTTGAGCGCCGCCTGCGCGACGATGCGACGCCAGGCGCTGACGCCCTGGCCGACCTGCTCCGTGAAGTACGGGTCGGCGAGCAGGAGCGAAAGCTCAGGGTTGCGCTCGTAGGCCTCGGTGATGCGGTTGAGGAAGCGGGCTCGGATGATGCAGCCCCCGCGCCAGATGCGCGCCATGGCACCGCGGTCGATGTTCCAGCCGAGCTCGGCCGATGCCGCGGCGATCTGGTCGAAGCCCTGGGAGTACGCGACGACCTTGGAGGAGTAGAGCGCGAGGCGGACGTCCTCGATGAACGCGGCGCGGTCGCTGACCTGCCACGTTCCGGCCTCGGCCTGCAGGACACGACCGGCCTCGCGCTGCGGGACGGAGCCGGACAGCGCGCGGGCGAACGTGGCCTCGGCGATGCCCGTGATCGGCACGCCGAGGTCGAGTGCGTTCTGGACGGTCCAGCGGCCCGTGCCCTTCTGCTCGGCGCGGTCGAGCACGACGTCGACGAACGCCTTGCCGGTCGCGGCGTCGACGTGAGCGAGGACGTCGGCGGTGATCTCGATGAGGAAGGACTCAAGGTCACCCTTGTTCCACTCGGCGAAGATCTCGCCGATCTCCTTCGCGGAGGCACCCAGGCCCTGCTTGAGCAGGTCGTAGGCCTCGGCGATGAGCTGCATGTCGGCGTACTCGATGCCGTTGTGGACCATCTTGACGAAGTGGCCGGCGCCGTCGGGGCCGACGTACGTGCAGCAGGGAACACCGTCGACCTTGGCCGAGATGTCCTCGAGGATCGGGCCCAGCCACTCGTAGGACTCGGGTGAGCCGCCCGGCATGATCGAAGGACCGTTGAGCGCGCCCTCCTCGCCGCCGGAGACGCCCGCGCCGACGAAGTGCAGGCCGTGCGCCTTGAGCTCGACCTCGCGCCGACGCGTGTCGGGGAAGTGAGCGTTGCCGGCGTCGATGACGATGTCGCCCTCGTCGAGGAGCGGAATGAGCTCGGCGATGACAGCGTCGGTTGCCGCGCCCGCCTTCACCATGATGACGACCTTGCGAGGCCGCGCGAGCGAGGCGACGAAGTCAGCCATCGACTCCGAGGCCACGAAGTCGCCGTCGTCGCCGTGATCGGCGATGAGGGACTCGGTCTTGGCGTACGACCGGTTGTGAACTGCCACGGTGTACCCGTGACGGGCGAAGTTGCGGGCCAGGTTGCGACCCATCACCGCTAGCCCGGTGACACCGATCTGCGCACGTGCCGTCATCGTGTGAACTCTCCCTCCGGATGAACAAGTACCACCAGCGAGGATATCCCTCGCGGTTCTCTGCCCGCCCGGACGACCAGCATGTGTCAGTGACCGTCCGCGGCGTGGCGCACGGACCGCTCGGCGGCCTCCTGCCTACAGTGGCGCCATGGTCGCCACCGCGCTTGCGCACGTGCCCGCGCAGTTCGCGCAGGCACTCGTCTCGTTGCGCTCGGCGGCCGCGGGCACGGGCATCGCGCTCACGGAGATCCCGGCCCCGTCGCGTGCGGCGGCGTACGCGGTCGCTCTGTCGGGTTCGCTCGTGCGGCCCGAGGCTCCCGACGACGAGGTTGCCGACGGCACCTTCGTCGTTCTCTACGACCCGCCGGTCACGCCCGTCGACGACGGCGCGTTCCGCGTCATCGTCCTCATCCGTGCAGCGCTCGACGAGGAGATGTCGGGCGACCCGATGCTGCCCGAGGTCGCGTGGGACTGGATGCTCGAGGCGCTCGAGGGGTGCCCCGTCCCGGGGATCGAGGCGGGCGGCTCGGTGACGCGCACGATCACGACGCACCACGGTGCGGTTGCGGGGCGGCCCGAAGAGGTCGAGCTCGAGCTGCGCGCCTCGTGGTCCACGAAGGACCCCGAGGTCGGCGCGTTCCTCGTGTCCTGGGCGCGTGTCATGCGTCAGTTCGCGGGGGTCCCCCCTCTCGGCATCACAGCTCTCGACGACCGTCGCTAAGGCTCGGGCGCCCTCTGTCACGCAGGTGGGTCCGAGTCGCTCCCGGGGACGAGCCCGACTCGGGTCTAGCCTGGAGCCCATGAGCCAGCCCGCGCCGTCCGCTTCCGCGGTCGAGGAGCCCGACGTCGTCCCGCTGACGACCCCCGCCGACGGCGTTCCCGATCTCATCGTCACGCAGTCAGCCCTCGAGCGGGCGATCAACGCGTTCGCTGAGGGTTCCGGCCCCGTCGCCGTCGACGCCGAGCGGGCGTCGGGCTACCGCTACGGCCAGCAGAACTACCTGGTGCAGCTGCGTCGCGCAGGCGCGGGGACCGCACTGATCGACCCGGTGCCGCTGCCCGACCTCTCAGGCCTCAACGCCGCCCTCAAGGGAACGGAGTGGGTCTTCCACGCGGCCTCGCAGGACCTGCAGCCGCTGAGTGTGCAGGGGCTCGTGCCTGACGCGGTCTTCGACACCGAGCTCGCAGCGCGCCTGCTCGGGCTCCAGCGGGTGGGCCTCGCGTCCGTCGTGAGCGAGGTGCTCGGTCTCGGGCTCGCGAAGGAGCACTCCGCGGTCGACTGGTCGGTCAGGCCCCTGCCCGAGTCCTGGCTCACCTACGCAGCGCTCGACGTCGAGGTGCTCGTCGACTTGCGCGACGCGCTGAGCGAGCGGCTCGAGGACGCGGGCAAGGCGGAGTGGGCGCGGCAGGAGTTCGAGGCCGTACGCCTCGCGCTGCCCCCCGCTCCTCGTGTCGATCCCTGGCGCCGGGTCTCGGGTGCCTCGAGCCTGCGCTCGCGTCGTCAGCTCGCGGTCGTCCGGTCGCTGTGGCAGACGCGTGAGGACAACGCCAAGCGACGCGACATCTCTCCGGGTCGGGTGCTCCCGGACCGCGCCATCATCGCAGCAGCTCAGGCGATGCCGCGCAACGTCGGCGGCCTGACCGCGCTCCCGTTGTTCTCGGGGCGCGGAACAGCGCGCCGGGCGACGTTGTGGCAGTCCGCGATCGACGCAGCGCTCGCGCTCCCTGAGGAGGAGCTGCCTCCGCTGCGGGGCCCTCGCACGGACGCTCCCCCGCCTGCCCGCGCGTGGGCCGATCGCGAGCCGGACGCTGCCGCACGCCTCGAGGTGGCCCGTGCGCTCGTCGCCACGCGTTCCGAGGAGCTTCTCGTCCCGGTCGAGAACCTCGTGCAGCCCGACGCTCTGCGTCGCCTGTGCTGGGCTCCCCCGGCCGTGCTCACGGCCGACTCGGTTGCGGCGTTCCTCGCGGAGCGGGGCGCTCGTCCGTGGCAGAGAGAGCTTCTTGCCGGGGACCTTGCGACGGCGATCGCCGCAGCCTAGGTCCGCGTCCTCGACGGCTCCTCGCGCACCCTGCGCGGGGAGCCGTTCGTGTGCCGTGTCGAGGGACTTCCGTCCCGCCCCTTGCGCTCTTTACTGATACTGACGGTATCGTGTACCTGAACGAGCGAACCGCTCCGGACACCGTCGTCCAGATCAGGAGAAGCCATGCCCGGGACCTCACCCACCCGCCGTCGCCACGTACGCGACGTCGTCTTCGTCGAGGGGGTGCGCTCGCCCTTCGGCAAGGCGCGCCCCGACGGCCTCTATGCCGAGACGCGCGCCGACGACCTCGCCGTTGCCGTCCTGCGTGGGCTCCTCGACCGCGTGCCCACACTCCCGCACGACCGCATCGACGAGGTCGCGATCGCAGCAACGACCCAGACGGGCGACCAGGGCCTCACCCTCGGCCGCTCCGTCGGCGTCCTCGCGGGACTCCCGCGCACTGTTCCGGGCTTCGCGATCGACCGCATGTGCGCAGGCGCCATGACGGCCGTCACGACGACAGCCTCAGCCATCGCCACGTGGCAGCAGGACGTGACGATCGCGGGCGGCGTCGAGCACATGGGCCATCACCCCATGGGCTTTGACGCCGACCCCAACCCGCGCTTCGTCACCGAAAAGCTCGTCGCGGGCGACGCGCTCGTCATGGGTGCGACCGCCGAGACGATCCACGACCGTCTGCCGCACCTCACCAAGGAACGCGCGGACGCCTACGGCGTCGAGTCCCAGCGCCGTTACGCGGCCGCGCTCGCCGCGGGTCGCATCGAACCCGACCTCGTACCCGTCGCCGTGCGCTCGTCAGAGCTCGGCTGGGGCCTCGCCACCGCGGACGAGCTCCCCCGCCCTGGGACGACGCTCGAGGACGTGCGGGACCTGCGCACGCCCTTCCGCTCGGGCGGACGCGTCTCGGCGGGCAACGCGTCACCCCTCACGGACGGCTCGACGATGTGCCTCCTCGCTGCGGGCGACGTCGCCGACGAGCTCGGCCTCCCCGCGCGCATGCGCCTCGTCTCCTTCGCCTACGCGGGCGTCGACCCGGAGGTCATGGGCCTCGGCCCCATCCCCTCGACCGAGCGCGCCCTGCGCAACGCGGGCCTGACGATCGACGACATCGGCCTCATCGAGATCAACGAGGCGTTCGCGATCCAGGTCCTCGCCTTCTGCGACCACTTCGGCCTCGCAGACGACGACGCCCGCCTCAACCCCGACGGCGGCGCGATCGCCGTCGGCCACCCGCTCGCCTCGTCGGGCGTGCGTCTCATGACCCAGCTGGCCCGTCACTTCGCTGCCCACCCGGAGGTCCGCTACGGCCTCACGACCATGTGCGTCGGCCTCGGCATGGGCGGCACGGTCGTGTGGGAGAACCCGCACCACGCTGACTACTCGGGCCACGCGTCCGCCACGACCGAGGGAGCCGACCGATGAACCAGCCGTCCGCACGTACCGAACGCGTCGCCTCTGCGCTCGTCCGCGACGTGACGATGCCCGGCGGCGCCGGGCTCATGGCACTCGTCACGCTCGACAACGGTCTTGACCACACGAAGCCCACGACCCTCGGCCCCGAGGGTCTCGGCAACCTGCGCACGGCCCTCGAGGCCGTGCGCGAGCGCGCCGCGACGGGCGAGATCCAGGCGATCGGCGTGACGGGCAAGCCGTATGTCCTCGCAGCGGGAGCCGACCTCACGCAGGCAGCAGACCTCCCGACGCGCGAGGCAGCACGTGAGCTCGGGCGCGCGGGGCACGCCGCGTACACGCTCTTGCACGACGCCGGGGTCCCGACGTTCGCCTTCGTCAACGGCGTCGCGCTCGGAGGCGGCCTTGAGCTCGCGCTCGCGTGCGACTACCGCACCGTCTCGACCGCGGCCGGGGCACTTGCCCTCCCCGAGACCTCACTCGGGCTCGTGCCCGGGTGGGGCGGGGCGCATACCGTTCCGCGCCTCGTGGGGATTGAGCGCGCGTGCGAGGTCATCCTCGTGCGTCCCGCACAGAACAAGCCCTACCGCCCGGCCGAGGCCGTCGACATCGGCCTCGGGGACGTCCTCATCGAGAGTGCGGACTTCCTCGCGCGGTCGATCGCCTGGGCGGCATCGGTCGTGCGCGGCGAGACGGTCGTCACGCGACCCGAGCCGGTCGAGGCCGACGAGTGGGCCGCGGTCGTCGCCCGCGCCCGCGCGCAGGTCGACATGGTCGTCGCGGGCGCCCGTCCGGCGCCCTACCGCGCGCTCGACCTCCTGGCCATGGGCCCGGACGTCACGCGCGAGGAGGGCTACGCGGCCGAGGACGAGGCCCTCGCGGACCTCCTCATGACCGACGAGCTCCGGGCGAGCGTCTATGCCTTCACCTCGGTCTCGGGAGCCAAGCGGCCCCAGGGCGCACCTGCCAAGGAGCTCGCGCGACGAGTCACCCGCGTCGGCGTCATCGGCGCGGGCCTCATGGCCGCCCAGCTGGCGCTCATCTTCGCGCAGCGCCTCGGCGTGCCCGTCATCATGCGCGACCTCGACGACGAGCGCGTGGCCCACGGCCTCGCGCACGTGCACGGGACGGTCGACAAGCTCGTGAGGAGCGGACGCATGTCACCCGACGCGGGCGCGCGCATCGTCGCGTCCGTCCACGGCACGACGGCGCTCGAGGACATGGCCGGCTGCGACTTCGTCATCGAGGCGGTCACCGAGGTGCTCGCTCTCAAGAAGCGCGTGCTCGCCGAGATCGAGGACGTCGTGGGTCCCGAGGCGGTTCTCGCGACGAACACCTCGGCGCTCTCGGTCACCGCGATGAGCGCAGAGCTGCGCAACCCCGAGCGCGTCGTCGGAGTGCACTTCTTCAACCCCGTCGCGCAGATGCCGCTCGTCGAGGTCGTGCGGTCCGCGGCAACCGACGAGGCGACTCTTGCGACGGCGTTCGAGATCGTGCGCACGCTGCGCAAGACGGCGGTCGGCGTGGCCGACCGTCCAGGCTTCGTCGTCAACCGCCTGCTCGTGCTGCTGCTGGGTGAGATCGTCCGAGCGGTCGAGGAGGGAACGCCGGTCGAGGTGGCCGACCGCGCACTGCGGCCGTTGTGCCTCCCCATGGGCCCGTTCGCGCTCTTCGACCTCGTCGGCCCGGCCGTCGGCCTGCACGTCCTCACCTCGCTGCGCGAGGACCTGGGCGATCGCTTCGCGGCGTCCCCGGGGCTCGAGCGGATCGTCGCCGAGGGGATCAAGGTCGTCCTGCCGCCCGTCGCGCCGGGTCTTCCGGCGCGGGTCGATCCCGCGATCCAGGAGGTCTTCGGACCCGCTGGCGGGCCGGGGGCGCTCGACGAGGCCGGGGTGCTCACCCGGGTGCTCGACGCCCTCGCGGTCGAGATCGGCCACATGCTCGACGAAGGGGTCGTCGCCGACGCGACGCAGATCGACATCTGCATGATCCTCGGAGCGGGCTGGCACTTCGCGACGGGCGGCATCGTGCCCTACCTCGACCGCACGGGGACCTCTGAGCGGGTCCTCGGCCGTCGTCTGCTGGCCGACGGCGTCGCGAACGTCCCCCACGCGGGCTGAGGAGCGCCGGGTCACGCATGATCGGACGGGGGTCGGGGACGGACGTTCCCGGCCCCCGTCCGGCTGTCGTCCCATCCGCGCGGCCGACTGTTTCACGATGCGAGACATTGTGACGATCGCCGGTGATCCTGAGCATCACGGTCTACTTTCTGGTCCAGAAGAGCGGACGCCCGACCGGGGCGCCCCGGAACCAGGAGGACCACAATGGCTCGCACCGACGTTCTCGTCACGGCCGACTGGGCCGAGGCCAACCTCGCAGCCCCCGGCATCGTCTTCGTCGAGGTCGACGAAGACACGACCGCCTACGACGGCGCGCACATCCCCGGCGCCGTCAAGCTCGACTGGAAGCTCGACCTCCAGGACGCGGTCCGCCGCGACTTCGTCGACCGCGCCGGCTTCGAGAAGCTCCTCTCCGAGCGTGGCATCGCGAACGACGACACCGTCGTCCTCTACGGCGGCAACAACAACTGGTTCGCGGCCTACGCGTTCTGGTACTTCAAGCTCTACGGCCACCAGGACGTCCGCCTCATCGACGGCGGCCGCAAGAAGTGGGAGCTCGACGGCCGTCCGCTCGACGGCGCCACCGTCACGCGTCCCGCCACGCAGTACGTCGCAACCGAGCAGGACCTCACGCTCCGCGCCTTCCGCGACGAGGTCGTCGCCTCGATCGGCACGAAGAACCTCGTCGACGTGCGCTCCCCCGAGGAGTTCGCGGGCAAGATCCTCGGCCCCGCCCACCTCCCGCAGGAGCACGCCCAGCGCGGCGGTCACGTCCCCGGCGCGATCAACGTCCCGTGGTCGAAGGCCGCGAACGACGACGGCACCTTCCGCTCGGACGCCGAGCTCGCTGAGCTCTACGGCGCTGCCGGCATCGACTCCGACCGCTCGACCATCGCCTACTGCCGCATCGGTGAGCGTTCGAGCCACACGTGGTTCGTCCTCTCGCAGATCCTCGGCCTGCCGGACGTCAAGAACTACGACGGTTCGTGGGTCGAGTACGGCTCGCTCGTCGGCGCCCCGATCGAGGTTCCGGCCTCGGCCTGAGCCTGGCCTCTCCCCGCCTCCCCACGACACGTCCAGGAGAATGACCATGAGCAGCTGCGGAGCACCCGCCCAGACCGGGCAGGTCGCGCTCGCCCCCGGGGCGACGATCATCGACGGCACCGTGACGGCTGAGGGCAGCCCCGTGCGCGGCGCCTACGTCCGTCTCCACGACGCGGACGGTGAGTTCACCGCCGAGGTCGTCACGGGCGAGACCGGGCAGTTCACGTTCTACGCGCGGCCCGCCTCCTGGGAGCTGCGCGTGCTCTCACGCGTCGGGAACACCTCCACGAACGTGACAGCAACCGAGGGCCGCACCACGGTCACGGTTGGTCTCTGACCAGCCCGACCACCCCCACGGCGCGGTCCGGCAGCCATCGGCCACGTCGTGTTCAGGCCCCGGGCCCGACCGACCGGCTCCGCACCCGAGCGACGACCCCTCGCAGGTGGCCTCACCCGAGTCGGACGGACATCAAGGAAGCGCCCCGCACCTCACGGTGCGGGGCGCTTCTTGCAGGCCTAGTAGACGGTGAGACCACGGGCGCGGAACTGCTCGCGCACCCGGTCGACCTCGGCGTTCGACGGAGGAGCCGTGTCACCGAGCTCGTAGGGCATGCCGAGGCTGTCCCACTTGTCCTTCCCCATCTGGTGGAACGGCAGCACCTCGACGCGCGAGACGGTCGAGAGTGTCGCCGCGTAGTCGGCCACCTTCTCGACGTTCTCAAAGTCATCCGTGAGACCCGGCACGAGCACGAAGCGCAGCCAGATCTCCGTTCCGGATGCGGCGAGCCGACGACCGAAGGCCAGCGTCGGCTCGAGGGCACGACCCGTGACCTTCTTGTACGTCTCCGGGTCGCCCGACTTCACGTCGAGCAGGACGAGGTCGATGTCGTCAAGCATCGCGTCCGTGCACGCCGCGCCGAGGTAGCCGGAGGTGTCGATCGCCGTGTGGATCCCCATCTCCTTGGCCCCGCGCAGCAGGCGAGCGGCAAACGTCGGCTGCATGAGCACCTCGCCACCCGAGAGCGTGAGGCCACCGCCCGAGCTCGCGAAGATGCGCCGGTAGCGCTTGACGCGGCGCAACAGCTCAGCAGCCTCGACCGGCTCGCCGTTGCGCATCGCCATCGTGTCGGGGTTGTGGCAGTACAGGCACCGCAGCGGGCACCCCGAGAGGAAGATCGTCATGCGCGTGCCCGGCCCGTCGACGGCCGTGACGAGCTCCCAGGAGTGCACGGAGCCGAGTGATCCTTCACGCATGAGGGCGAACTTCTCCGACCGGTCCGCGTCGCTCAGCTCGATCCCGCCGAGACCCGCGCCCGCGGCGCGGCCCACGGGAGCCTCGAAGCCCTGGTCACCGCTCGCGCCGTCCGCTGCGGCCTGGGGGACGAGCTCGATGATCGACATGATCGCGGATCCTTCCTCGGGTCGTGCTGCAGGGCTGATGCGGTGAGCCTGCGGGCCGCGAGGCCACGCGGGGCGGAAAGGCGGGGGCGGGGATCCGTGCAGATCCCCGCCCCGATGTCTCAGGCGCTCTGGTGGAACGTCCGCGACAGAACGTCAAGCTGCTGCTCACGCGTGAGCTTGACGAAGTTCACGGCGTAGCCGGAGACGCGCACCGTGAGCTGGGGGTACTTCTCGGGGTGCTCCATCGCGTCCTCGAGCGTCTCCTTGTTGAGCACGTTGATGTTCGCGTGGTAGAGCCCCTTGACGCCACCACCCGCATCACGGGCAGCCTTCATGTCGGCAACGCGCTCGTCGTAGGTCTTAGCCATGATGAGTCCCTTTCTTGGAGTCAGTGGTGCGGTCAGTCCTGCGGGACGAAGCCCGAGTCGAGGATGCCGACGAGGTTGCCGATCTGCTCCTCCTTGGTGCGACCGAGGCCGGCCGGAGTGATCGTGTTCGTCAACGAGATGCCATCGAGCGCGTCGTTGTAGTCGAGCTTGCCGACCGAGAGCATCGACGCGACCATGCCGTGCGTGTCAGCGCCGTTCTCCGGGTTCGCGCCAGGCGCGAAGGGCATGCCGGCCTCGTGCCCCGAGGGGAAGGAGCCGGTCGCCTTGCCGTAGACGACGTTCGACGTGATCGTGAGGACCGACTGCGTCGGGATGGCGTCCCGGTACATCGGGATCGCCTTGATCTTCGCCATGACCGTGTGGACGATCGTCGCGGCGATGTCGTCGGCGAGGTCGTCGTCGTTGCCGTACGTCGGGAAGTCACCCTCGGTGACGTAGTCGACGATGAGGCCCGTCTCGTCCCGCACGGGCGTGACCTTCGCGTGCTTGATCGCCGAGAGCGAGTCAGCGACGATCGAGAGGCCAGCGATGCCGCAACCCATCGTGCGGATGATCTCGGAGTCGTGGAGGGCCATCTCCATGGCCTCGTACGCGTACTTGTCGTGGCTGTAGTGAATGATGTTGAGCGCTTCGACGTACGTGCCCACGACCCAGTCGAGCATCTTCTCGTAACGGTTCCACACGTCGTTGAAGTCGAGCGGGCCATCACCCACGACGGGCTCGTAGCCCGAGACGATCTGCTTGCCGGAGACCTCGTCGCGGCCACCGTTGATCGCGTAGAGGAGCGCCTTGGCGGCGTTGACGCGAGCTCCGAAGAACTGCATCTGCTTGCCGACCTTCATCGGGGACACGCAGCAGGCGATCGCCGCGTCGTCGCCCCAGCGCTCGCGGATCTGCTCGTCGGACTCGTACTGGATCGCGCTCGTCTCGATCGAGATCGCGGCGCAGAAGTCCTTGTAGCCGTCGGGCAGGGTCTCGTCCCAGAAGATCGTGATGTTCGGCTCGGGCGCCGGGCCGAGGTTCCGGAGGGTCTGCAAGAGGCGGAACGACGTCTTGGTGACGAGCGTGCGGCCGTCTTCGCCGAGGCCACCGTCGGACCAGGTCGCCCAGTAGGGGTCGCCCGAGAAGATCTGGTCGTAGTCGATCGTCCGCAGGAAGCGCACGATACGGAGCTTGATGACGAGCGCGTCGATCATCTCCTGGGCGTCGGACTCGGTGATCGTGCCCTCGGCGAGGTCGCGCTCGAAGTAGGCGTCGAAGAAGCCCGAGAGACGACCGATCGACATCGCGGCGCCGTCCTGGGACTTCACGGAGGCGAGGTAGCCGAAGTACGTCCACTGGACGGCTTCCTGGGCCGTGGCGGCCGGGCGACCGAGGTCGAAGCCGTACTGGGCGCCGAGGTTCTTGAGCTTCTTGAGCGCCTTGACCTGCTCGGAGTGCTCCTCGCGGTAGCGGGCCCAGTGCTCGGTGAACGGCTGGTCGGCGACCGCGTCCTTGTCCTTGAGCTTCTCAGAGATGAGGAAGTCGACGCCGTAGAGCGCGACGCGGCGGTAGTCGCCGATGATCCGGCCGCGCCCGTAGGCGTCGGGCAGGCCCGTGATGATGTGCGACGAGCGCGCGGCGCGGATGCGCGGCGTGTAGATGTCGAAGACCCCTTCGTTGTGGGTCTTGCGGTACTTCGTGAAGATGTCCTTGACGGCGTCGTTCGGCTCCTTGCCGGCCTCACGGATCGCGGTCTCGACCATGCGCCAGCCGCCCGACGGCATCATCGCGCGCTTGAGCGGGACGTCGGTCTGAAGACCGACGATGACGTCGTCGTCCGCGCTGATGTAGCCCGCGGGGAACGCGTCGACGTCGGCCGGGGTGTCGGTGTCGATGTCGTAGACGCGGCGCTCGCGCTCAACGGAGAGGTAGTCGCGCTCGAGGGTCTCCCAGACCGCGAGGGTCTTGGGAGTGGCGCCCGCGAGGAACGACGCGTCGCCCTCGAATGGCGTGTAGTTCTTGAGGATGAAGTCACGCAGGTCGACCGACTCGGTCCAAGGACCGGTCTCGAACCCGCGCCAGGGGTCAAGGGGCGCCGCACCGTCGGTGGTGGTGCTCGTCTCCGTCGTCGTCATCGCCGTCTCCGTAGGTCGCTCGATCACTGTTTGATCTTGAGACCAACGTACTGAGAAATTCGTGGGATGACTTGGGACCTAAGGCCGCCGAGGGGTGCTGGCCCCTGAGTTGTGCATCACAGCGCCGGTCAGCGACCGAGCGCACGCACGACGTCGGCGACGACGTCCCCCACGGTCATGCGGTGCGCCTCGACGATGAGATCGCGCGACGCGTGATCGAGGAACGTCGTCGGCAGGCCGACGGTCTGCACGGGCGTCCGCACCCCGTCGCGCGCGCAGGTCTCGGCGATGAGCGCCCCGATGCCGCCCTGGGCAAGCCCGTCCTCGAGGGTCACGACGAGGTCGTGCTCGCCCGCCGACTTCACGACACCCGACGGGATCGGAAGCACCCACGTCGGCGCGAGCACCGTCGCCGCAACCCCGAGGGCCGCGAGCTCGTTCGCCGCGGCGAGCGCGGTCGGAACCATCGAGCCGACCCCGACGAGCAGGACGCGCGGGCCCTGCCCCGCGTGCTCCGCGAGCACGTCGACATCGTCGATCGTCCCGACCGCGGGGATCGGGTCGCCGAGCGCGCCCTTGGGGTACCGGACCACCGTCGGCGCGTCGTCGACCGCAACCGCGTCACGCAGCGCCGAACGCAGCGTCGCCTCGTCACGCGGCGCGGCCAGGCGCAGACCCGGCACGATGCGCAGCATCGCCAGGTCCCACATGCCGTTGTGGCTCGCGCCGTCGTCGCCCGTGATGCCCGCGCGGTCGAGCACGAACGTCACGCCCGCCTTGTGGAGCGCCACGTCCATGAGGAGCTGGTCGAAGGCGCGGTTGAGGAACGTCGCATAGAGCGCGATGACCGGGTGCAGGCCGGCGAACGCCATGCCCGCGGCGGCCGTGACGGCGTGCTGCTCCGCGATACCGACGTCGAACGTGCGCTCCGGGAACTCCTCGGCGAACGGAGCGAGCCCCACGGGCGCGAGCATCGCTGCCGTCATGCCGACGACGTCCGGCCGCGCGCGGCCGATCGAGACGATCTCGTCGGCAAAGACGCTCGTCCACCCGAAGCGCGACGGCGCCACGGGAAGTCCCGTCTCCGGGTGGATCTGGCCGACCGCGTGGAAGCGGTCCGCGATGTCCTGCTCAGCTGGGGTGTACCCGCGGCCCTTCTCCGTCATCACGTGGACGAGCACGGGCCCGCCGTACGCCTTCGCCGAGGCCAGCGCGCGCTCGAGCGACTCGACGTCATGGCCGTCGACCGGCCCGATGTACTTGAGGCCAAGGTCTTCAAACAGGCCCTGCGGCGCAAGGACGTCCTTGACGCCCTTCTTGAGCGCGTGCAACGCGTCATACGCCATGCGGCCCGGGATCCCCGAGCGTGTGAGTGTGCGCTTGCCCCAGCGCAAGAACTCCTCGTAGCCGCGCGTCGTGCGCAGCGTGTCGAGGTGGTGAGCCAGGCCGCCGATCGTGGGGGCATAGCTGCGACCGTTGTCGTTGACGACAATGACGAGCCGCTCGACCTGCGAGGCAGCGATGTTGTTGAGCGCCTCCCAGGCCATGCCGCCCGTGAGCGCGCCGTCCCCGATGACCGCGACGACGTGCCTGTCCGTGTGACCCGCGAGCACGTTGGCCTTGGCGATGCCGTCGGCCCATGACAGCGAGGTCGAGGCGTGGGAGTTCTCGACCACGTCGTGCTCGGACTCGGCACGGCTCGGGTACCCCGAGAGGCCGCCGCTGCGTCGTAGCGCGGAGAAGTCCTTGCGACCGGTGAGCAGCTTGTGCACGTACGCCTGGTGACCTGTGTCAAACACCATCGTGTCGCGGGGCGACTCGAAGACGCGGTGCATCGCGATCGTCAGCTCGACGACGCCGAGGTTCGGGCCCAGGTGCCCGCCCGTGCGCGAGACGGCGGAGACGAGGAAGTCTCGGATCTCGCCGGCGAGCACGCGGCACTGCGCGGGGCTGAGGTCCCGGAGGTCGTCGGGTCCTTCGACGTGCTCGAGCAGGCTCATGCCGACCCCGTTCTCGGTCGTGCCCGGACTTCCGGACTCCGGTGTGCTGACCGTCCACTCTACGTCGCAACGGCCCCCACATGCGCCACGGGACGTGCCGCAGCGCGGCACGTCCCGTGGCGTTCACGTGCAGATGTTCAGTGCCCGCCCGAGACGATCCAGACGATGCCCGCGATGACCGCGATGGCGACGACGGCGAACGCGACGCCTGCCATCGTGCGGCCCGCGGCCGTCACCGCGAGCGTGCCGTCGGGCCGTGCCTCGGTGCGCGCCAAGCCCTTGAGCCCGAGCGCGAAGATCACGGGGAGACCAGCGCCCAGGGTGATGCCCACGACGAGGACCTTGACGAGCGAAAGACCGATGTCAGCGAAGTTCATGGCGGATCCTCTCAGGCCGGGGTCGCGATGCGCGGGGTCGACTCGACATGTGCGTCGAGGGGAAGCGGGACCTCGGGTGCCTCATCGAGCACCGTGATCGTCGCGAGCTTCTCAGCCGGGGCCGCGGCGGCAGGCTCGAGCCCGTCCTCCCAGTCGGCATTGACGTTGTCAGGGTTGACCGGCGCCTTGCGCGAGCGCACCCACATGGCCGCGCACGCTGCGGCGAGGATCGCGAAGACCGCGAGCATCCCGGTCGCCCCACCGATGAGGTGCGCGACGCCCCACGCTGCGGCACCCATGGCGCCCGCTGCGGGGAGCGTGACGAGCCACGCGACGCCCATGCGGCCTGCCACGCCCCAGCGCACCTGCGCGCCCGGACGGCCCACGCCCGAGCCGAGGATCGAGCCGGTCGCGACGTGCGTCGTCGACAGGGGCAGACCGAGGCTCGAGGACGTGAGGATGATGGCGGCAGAGGACGTCTCGGCAGCCATGCCCTGCGCGGGCGAGATCTCGACAAGTCCCTTGCCGAGCGTACGGATGACACGCCAGCCACCGAGGTACGTCCCGAGGCCGATGACGATCGCGCACGCCGCGATGACCCAGAACGGAATGGTGTCGTCCGCGGTCACGGAGCCGTGCGCGACGAGCGCGAGGAAGATGACGCCCATCGTCTTCTGCGCATCGTTCGTGCCGTGCGCGAGGGAGACGAGCGAGGCGGAGCCGACCTGGCCCCAGCGGAAGCCAACCTCCTGCGTCTTCTCGGGGACCGTCCGCACAGCACGGTGGACGAACCACGAGCCGAGCCCCGCCACGAGGCCCGCCACGACCGGAGCAAGCAGAGCCGGGAAGACGATCTTCGCGACGACGCCGTTCCACAGGACTCCCGACGTTCCGAGCGCGACGATCGCGGCGCCGATGAGGCCACCGAAGAGTGCGTGCGAGGAGCTCGAGGGGATTCCGAAGAGCCACGTGAGGACGTTCCAGAGGATCGCACCGACGAGGCCCGCGAGAACGATGCGGAGCAAGTCCTGCCCGCCGACGCCGTCGAGGTTGACGATGCCGCGGGCAACCGTCGCAGCGACTGCGACGGAGAGGAACGCGCCGACAAGGTTGAGGACCGCGGAGAGGCCCACGGCGACCTTGGGCTTGAGGGCCCCGGTCGCGATGGAGGTCGCCATGGCGTTCCCCGTGTCGTGGAAGCCATTCGTGAAGTCGAAAGCGAGGGCGGTGATGATCACCAGCAGGAGGATGAGGGTCTCGGCCACATGACCATTGAGGGCTACGGGACGCCCGCTGTCCACCTCCTCGACACGCTGTCACGCGAGATCACGTCAACGACGCGCGACCTTTCATGCCTCGTTTACCTGGCGTTCACTTTGCGGAGCTCGCGTTCACCGTCGGGCCGGGTCGGGAGCCGTTCAACCGCGTGGGACCAAGGTCCTCTGCGGATCCCATCCCATGCCCACGACGCGACGTACGCTCGAGACATGCGCTTCCTCGACGACCACCGCCCTGCCTACGACCTCACCTACGGCGACGTCTTCCTCGTCCCGTCACGGTCCGAGGTCACGTCACGCTTCGACGTCGACCTCTCGACCACGGACGGCACGGGAACGACGATCCCGATCGTCGTCGCCAACATGACCGCGGTCGCGGGACGACGCATGGCAGAGACCGTTGCGAGGCGCGGCGCGATGGCAGTCATTCCCCAAGACACCCCGGTGAGCGTCGTCACGGACGTCATCGCGGACGTCAAGTCCAAGCACACGGTCATCGAGACCCCCGTGACGGTGGGGCTCCACGACACGGTCCACACGATCCTCTCGCTCATGGGCAAGCGCGCTCACGGCGCGGCGCTCGTCGTCGAGGACAGCACGTTGCGGGGCATCGTCACGGCCGACGACTGCCGGGATGTTGATCGCTTCACGCAGGCACGCGACGTCATGTCGCACGACCCCGCGACCATCGAGCTCGACGTGCTCGAGGGCGCCGATGGGCTCAGGCTCGCGTACGAGCAGCTCCACAGCGCACGTCGGCGCATCGTTCCCGTCGTCGACCGGGGCCAGGTCGTTGGCGTCCTCACACGCAAGGGCGCCGTCCGCTCCGATGTCTACGCCCCCGCGCTCGACGACTCAGGACGTCTGCGCATCGCAGCGGCAGTGGGCATCAACGGTGACGTGCGCGGCAAGGCCGAGGCGCTCGTCGCCGCTGGCGCCGACACGCTCGTCGTCGACACCGCTCACGGGCACCAGCGCACCATGCTCGACGCGCTCGCGCAGGTCCGGGCAGCCGACCCGCGCGTGCCGATCGTCGCGGGCAACGTCGTCACCGCAGGCGGCGTTCGGGATCTTGTCGACGCGGGCGCCACGATCGTCAAGGTCGGGGTGGGCCCGGGCGCCATGTGCACGACTCGCATGATGACGGGTGTCGGGCGTCCGCAGCTCTCGGCAGTCCTCGAGTGTGCGGCCGCGGCCCGCGAGCTCGGCGCACACGTCTGGGCGGACGGCGGGGTACGGCACCCGCGCGACGTCGCGCTCGCCCTCGCGGTCGGCGCGAGCCAGGTGATGATCGGCTCGTGGTTCGCCGGAACTCACGAGTCGCCCGGCGACCTGCACGACGACGGGACGGGACGCCTGTACAAGGAGTCGTTCGGCATGGCCTCAGCCCGCGCGGTCGCGGCACGGACCGCACGTGACTCAGCGTTCGAGCGCGCACGCAAGGGGCTCTACGAGGAGGGGATCTCGAGCTCGCGCATGTATCTCGACTCCGCCCGTCCCGGCGTCGAGGACCTCCTCGACGAGATCACCGCGGGTTTGCGCTCCTCGTGCACCTACGCGGGCGCCCGCACGCTTGCGGAGTTCCACGAGCGCGCAGTGCTCGGGGTGCAGTCGGCCGCCGGCTATGAGGAGGGACGTCCGCTCCCCGCGGGCTGGTGAGACACCGCTCGGGGCACGACCCACGGCGCCTCGAGCACGGCTCTCCGAGCACGGCGCGACGTAGGGTCAAGACGTGACGACGACCGACGATGCGCTTGCCCAGCTCCGCGCTCTTGCCCGCACGGGCGTCGACTGGGGCGCACGGACCGGCGCCGTCGTGCGGACGGGTACGGGCCGGCGCCCCGCTGCTGTCCTCGTGCTGCTCGGCCGCCTCGACGCGGTCGCCGCGCACCACGACACCCCGCTCGTCCCCGCAGATCTCGACGTGCTGCTCGTGCGGCGTGCGACGACGCTCCGCCAGCACCCCGGCCAGGTCGCGTTTCCCGGCGGGCGCCAAGACCCGAGCGACCCGGGGCCCGTCGCCGCTGCGTTACGCGAGGCCCAGGAAGAGACAGGTCTGGATCCGGCGGGCGTCGAGGTCCTGGGGACGCTCGGCTCACTTCCGCTGCCCGTGAGCGACCACCTCGTCACCCCGGTTCTCGGGTGGTGGGCACGCCCGACGCCCGTCGCGGTCGTCGACCACGGCGAGTCGGCGGAGGTGTTCCGTGCACCCGTTGCCGACCTCGTCGACCCCGAGCTGCGCCGGACCGCGACGTTCACGCGAGGCGCGCGCACCTACCGCGGACCCGCGTTCCTCGTGGGTGACAACCTCGTGTGGGGCTTCACGGCGCTCGTCCTCACGGAGCTGCTCGGCGCACTGGGCTGGGACGAGCCCTGGGACGACTCCCGCCTCGTCGAGGTCGCACCGTGAGCGGCCCGCTCACAGGATCTGCGCCACCGGCTGACCTCGACATCACGACCCAGCTCGTTGCCGCGCTTCTCGCCGAGCAGCATCCGGACCTGGCTCATCGTCCGCTCGAGATCGTCGCGCACGGCTGGGACAACGTCATCGTCCGCCTCGGGTCCGACCTCGCAGTACGCCTGCCGAGGCGGGCGCCTGCGGCCACGCTGGTTGCCCACGAGCTCGCGTCGCTGCCGCTGCTCGCGCCCCTCCTGCCCACGCCCGTGCCGTGCGCGGTCCGGGCCGGGACTCCTTCGATGCGGCTCGGTTATCCGTGGGTGTGGGCGGTCGTGCCGTGGTTCGACGGTGTGCGCGTCGCCTCGCTCCCCCGCACCGCCCGGGTCGGGCTCGCGGAGCCGCTCGCGGAGCTGCTCGCGGCTCTCCACAGGCCCGCCCCGGCGACCGCTCCGCACAATGCGTTTCGTGGCGGTCCCCTCATCCGTCGTGACGCGGCCGTCAGGGAGCGCCTCGCTGCCCTCGCTGTCCCGGGCGGCTTCCTCAGCAGGAGCGGGCTCCTCACGCCCGCAGGTCTCCCCCAGAGCGTCGACAACCTGCGCACTGCGCTCACAGCGATCTGGGACGACGGACTCGCGGCGCAGCCGTATGCGGGGCCATCCGTGTGGCTTCACGGCGACCTGCACGCGGCCAATCTCATCGCGACGGCCGCCGCGCCTCACCGCCTCGTGGCAGTCGCCGACTGGGGCGACGTGACCGCGGGCGACCCAGCGACGGATCTCGCGGTGGCGTGGCTCGTGCTCAGCGAGGAGGCCGGTGCGACGTTCCGCACGCGCCTGGTGGAGCTGACGCATCCGTGTGCAGCCGATGTCGATGCCTGGCGTCGTGCGCGCGCGTGGGCCGTCACGATGGCGACCTCGATGGCGCAGCACGCAGATGTCGGCGCCGAACACTGTGCGCTTGCCCAGGGTGCGCTGGCGCGGGTGCTCGGCACGCGGGCGCCATCCGGCGCCCGCTGAGCGTGCGTGCGGTCTGCTCCCTGGCTGCGTCGGCGCGAGGAGCGGGTCGAGGACTGACGCGGTGACGGCACGCCGATGGGGCGCACACCCGCAGGTGTACGCCCCATCGGGGACGAGCAGAATGCGTCAGGCTGCGACGAGCTGGCGCAGCACGTACTGGAGGATGCCGCCATTGCGGTAGTAGTCGGCCTCTCCGGGGGTGTCGATGCGCACGACCGCGTCGAACGCGACGACCGAGCCGTCCGCCTTGGCGGCACGCACGGCGACCGTCTGCGGGGTCGTGCCGCTGTTGAGCTCGGTGATGCCCGTGATCTCGAACGTCTCCGTCCCGTCGAGCCCGAGGCTCGTGGCGTTCTCGCCCTCGGGGAACTGCAGCGGGAGCACGCCCATGCCGATGAGGTTCGAGCGGTGGATCCGCTCGAAGCTCTCGGTGATGACGGCCCTGACGCCGAGGAGCGCGGTGCCCTTGGCTGCCCAGTCGCGCGACGAGCCGGAGCCGTACTCCTTGCCGCCGAGGATGACGAGCGGGGTGCCCGCTGCCGCGTAGTTCTGTGCGGCGTCGTAGATCGCTGCCTGCTCGCCCGTCGTGAAGTCGAACGTGTAGCCGCCCTCGACCCCGTCGAGGAGCTGGTTGCGCAGGCGGATGTTCGCGAACGTGCCGCGGATCATCACCTCGTGGTTGCCACGACGCGACCCGTAGGAGTTGAAGTCCCGGCGCTCGACGCCGTGCTCTGCGAGGTAGCGGCCGGCCGGCGAGTCGACCTTGATCGCGCCCGCGGGCGAGATGTGGTCCGTCGTCACCGAGTCGCCCAGCTTCGCCAGGACGCGTGCGCCCGCGATGTCGGTCACCGGGTCCGGCGTCATCGTCATGCCCTCGAAGTACGGGGGCTTGCGGACGTACGTCGAGTCGACGTCCCACTCGAAGACGTCGCCCTCGGGCGTCTGGAGCGCGCGCCACTTGTCGTCGCCCGCGAAGACGTCCGCGTAGTCCTTCTCGAACATCGCGCGGTCGATCGACGCGTCGATCGTCGTCTGGACCTCGTCGGTCGAGGGCCAGATGTCGCGGAGGAAGATCGGCGCACCGGACTCGTCACGGCCGAGCGGCTCGTGCTCGAAGTCGAACTCCATCGTCCCGGCGAGCGCATACGCGATGACGAGCGGCGGGGACGCGAGGTAGTTCATCTTGACGTCGGGGTTGATGCGACCCTCGAAGTTGCGGTTGCCCGAGAGCACCGAGACGACCGCAAGGTCGTGCTCGTTGACGACCGCCGAGACCTCGTCCGCGAGGGGACCCGAGTTACCGATGCAGGTCGTGCAGCCGTAGCCGACGAGGTGGAAGCCGAGCTTCTCGAGGTAGGGCCACAGACCAGCGCGCTCGTAGTAGTTCGTCACGACCTGCGAGCCGGGAGCCATCGACGTCTTCACCCAGGGCTTCGCGACGAGGCCCTTCTCGACGGCCTTCTTCGCGAGGAGCCCGGCGGCCATCATGACCGACGGGTTCGACGTGTTGGTGCACGAGGTGATCGAAGCGATCGCGACCGCGCCGTGGAAGAGGTCGTACGTCGTGCCCTCGGGGGTCGTCACGGGGAACGTCGGGCGGACCTTGTCCGAGAACGCGGGCGAGTCCGACGCGGGGAACGACTCGATCTCAGCCTGGTCGATCGGGTTGACGAGGCCGGGGACGTACGTCGGCAGGTCACGCTCGAACGCGGACTTGGCGTGCGCGAGCTCGATGCGGTCCTGCGGACGCTTGGGGCCGGCGATCGAGGGGACGACGGTGGCGAGGTCGAGCTCGAGGTACTCCGAGTAGACGGCGTCGGGCGCCGTCGGGTCGAGCCACAGGCCTTGCTCCTTGGCGTAGGCCTCGACGAGCGCGACCGCGTCATCGCTGCGGCCGGTGAGGCGCAGGTAGTCGAGCGTCACGTCGTCGATCGGGAAGATCGCTGCGGTCGAGCCGAACTCGGGGCTCATGTTGCCGATCGTGGCACGGTTGGCCAGCGGGACCTGGGCGACGCCCTCGCCGTAGAACTCGACGAACTTGCCGACGACGCCGTGCTCGCGCAGGAGCTGCGTGATCGTGAGGACGACGTCGGTCGCGGTGACGCCCGAGGGGATCTGGCCCGCGAGCTTGAAGCCGACGACGCGCGGGATGAGCATCGAGACGGGCTGGCCGAGCATCGCGGCCTCGGCCTCGATGCCGCCGACGCCCCAGCCGAGGACGCCGAGGCCGTTGACCATCGTCGTGTGGGAGTCGGTTCCGACGCACGTGTCGGGGTAGGCGCGCAGGACGCCGTCGACCTCGCGCGTCATGACGACGCGTGCGAGGAACTCGATGTTCACCTGGTGCACGATCCCGGTGCCCGGGGGGACGACCTTGAAGTCGTCGAACGCGGTCTGGCCCCAGCGGAGGAACTGGTAGCGCTCATGGTTGCGCTCGTACTCGATCTCGACGTTGCGACGGAACGCGTCGGCGCGGCCGGCGACGTCGATCTGCACGGAGTGGTCGATGACGAGCTCAGCCGGGGCGAGCGGGTTGATGCGGCTCGGGTTGCCGCCGAGGTCGGCGACCGCCTCGCGCATGGTGGCGAGGTCGACGACGCACGGGACACCCGTGAAGTCCTGCATGACGACACGCCCGGGCGTGAACTGGATCTCGGTGTCGGGCTGCGCGTCAGGGTCCCAGCCGGCGATGGCTCGGACGTGGTCGGCGGTGATGTTGGCGCCGTCCTCGGTGCGCAGGAGGTTCTCTGCGAGCACCTTGAGCGCGTACGGAAGGCGCGCAACGCCTTCGACGGCGCTGAGTCGGAAGATCTCGTACGAGTTCCCTCCGACGTCGAGCGTTCCCTTGGCACCGAACGAGTCGACTGTGCTCACGATGGCTCCTCACTCCTCACGGTCGTCCGTGGCGAGCGCGTGCTTCGCTCACGGGTCTTGTCGCGCGGGCGAGCCCGCGATGACCCCGGACAGGCGTCTACCTCGACGGTACCCGCGGTCGCTTCACCCTACCATTTATCTTGACGTCAAGATAAGTCACGCGCCGCTGACGTTATTCACCCACGGTCCAGCACTCGGACCGACCGCGAACCGACCACGGCCACGCCCCTCACCGCGGGTCGGAGCCCGACGTCGTGAGCACCGCGACGCACTCCACATGGTGCGTCATCGGGAACAGATCGAACGCCCGCAGCTCTCCGAGCTCATACCCGGCCTCTCCGAACAGACCCACGTCGCGCGCGAGCGCCGCGGGGTCACACGCGACGTAGACGACACGACGCGGCGCGAGACCGACGATCGCATCGACGACACCTCGACCGGCCCCTGCACGCGGCGGATCGAGCACGACGACGTCGGCGCCGCCGGCTGCCCCGTGCTCCCCTGCCGCGAGCGTCCGCGCGACGTCTCCCCTGTGCAGCTCGACGTTCGCGACGCTGTGCAGCGTCCGGCGCGCATCACGGACGGCACGCTCGTCACCCTCGACCGTGACGACCCGCCCCGCAGCACCCACCGCATCCGCGAGCGGCGCCGAGAAGAGGCCAGCCCCGGAGAAGAGATCGACGACCCGTCCGCCGTCGACCTCACCGACCGAGTCGACGACCGTGGCCGCGAGCAGCCCGGGCGCCTCGCGGTGCACCTGCCAGAAGCCGTCGGCCGCGACCCTGTACGTGTACTCCCTGCCCGCCACCGCAACCGTCTCCATGACGGAACGGCGCGCGTGCGGACGCTTGTCGGGCGTCCCGAGGTGACCGGGGACCCCGTCGACGAGCAGCAGCCCGGGCGCCCCTCCCGCAGGTGCGACAACCTCGAGACGCGCCCCCGGCCGCCAGCGCCGCGAGAAGACGCCCTCCGCGCGCGCGAGCGCGGCGACCTCGGCCGTCGCGAGCGGCATCGACCTCAGGCGCTGCACGTCGTGCGAGCGGTGCCCCAGCATGCCCGCGCGGCCCTCGTCGTCGGCCACCAGATCGATCCGCGTGCGCCAGCCGAGCCCCCCACGCTCGTCGTCGCCTGGGGCGGCCTCGACCGTCACCTCACGCTCGATGCGGGCGAGCCGCGCGAGCTGCTCGGCGACGACCGTCGCCTTCCACGCACGCTGAGCAGGCAGCGCGACGTGCGACAGCTCCGCACCGCCCACTCCCCCGGGGCCCGCCTCAGGCCACGCAGGGGTGACACGATCAGCGCTCGCCTCGAGCACCTCGACCGCGTCGCCCCGCCAGAAGCGATCCTTCTCCGCTGCCTGCGTGAGCCGCACGCGCACACGCTCGCCCGGCAGCGCATGGCGCACGAAGATCACTCGACCCTCGTGCCTGGCCACGCAGTGCCCGCCGTGCGCCACGGGACCGACCTCGACCTCTACGAGCGGAAGGTCGACGGGAGCCGCGGGACGCGCTGGACGTGCAGAACCGCGGCCGGCTCCGCGAGACGGACGTGCTGAAGTCATGAGGAAGGGCCCTTCGGGGGGTAGAGCTGAGAGTCAGGCCGCGCGCCCGTGACCGACGACGCGAGGCGCCACGGTACGGAGGCGACGACAACGCCCGGGGTGAACAGGAGTCGCCCCTTGAGGCGCAAGGCGCTCTGGTTGTGGAGCAGCTGCTCCCACCAGTGGCCGACGACGTACTCGGGAATGTAGACGACCACGAGGTCGCGCGGGCTCTCCCGACGCACAGAACGCACGTAAGAGAGAACGGGACGCGTGATCTCACGGAACGGAGAGTCAAGGACGCGCAACGTCACGGGCAGGCCAAGGGTCTCCCACTGCGCGACGACCCCCGCGGTGTCAGCAGGGTCGACCGCAACCGTGACCGCCTCGAGCGTCGAGGGCCGCGTCGCGCGCGCATAGGCGATCGCCCGCATGACGGGCTTGTGGATCTTCGAGACGAGCACGATCGCATGGACCCTGCTCGGCAGCGCACGTTCCGTGTCGACGTCCTCGTCGAGCTCGAGCTCGGCCGCGACCGCGTCGTAGTGGTGCCGGATCTTGCGCATGACGACGAACGCGAGGGCCATCGCGAGGATCGCGATCCACGCTCCATGGAGGAACTTCGTGAGGAGCACGACGACGAGCACCGTCGCCGTGAGGCCGAAGCCCACGACGTTGACCGCGCGCGAGCGCTTCATGCGCGAGCGGACCCGCGGGTCGTAGGCGAGCCGCAGCGCCGACGTCCAGTGCCGCACCATGCCGAGCTGCGAGAGCGTGAAGCTCACGAACACCCCGACGATGTAGAGCTGGATGAGGCGTGTCACCTGGGCGTCGAACGCGACGATGAGGATGATCGCGCCCACGGCGAGCGAGATGATGCCGTTCGAGAACGCGAGCCTGTCACCACGCGTGTGCAGCTGGCGCGGCAGGTAGCCGTCCTTGGCGAGGATCGAGCCGAGGACCGGGAAGCCATTGAACGCCGTGTTGGCCGCGAGCACGAGGATCACGCCGGTCACGGCCGAGAGCAGGTAGAACATCGGCGGGAACGACGCGAAGACGGTGTGCGCAAGCTGCGAGAGCACGGGGACCTGCACGTAGTTGATCGGCGCATGGCCGTCGATCCTCAGGTCACGCGCGGGGTCCTCGACGTACGTCGCTCCGGTCGAGATCGCGAGCAGCAGGATCGATCCGAGCATGAACGCTGAGATCGCGCCGAGGAGCGCAAGCGTCGCGGCCGCGTTGCGAGACTTCGGAGGACGGAACGCGGGCACGCCGTTCGAGATGGCCTCGACGCCCGTGAGCGCTGCGCAGCCCGACGCGAAGGCACGGGCGACGAGGAAGGCACCGGCGACGCCGACGAGCCCCTGCTCGTAGGCCGCGCTCGGCACGACCTCGAAGCCGGCCGACTCCGCTCGCCCGAGAGTTCCCGTGACGAACTGGACGAAGCCCACGACCGCGGTCGTCCCGACCGCAAACATGAAGAGGTAGACGGGCACGGCGAAGAACCGCCCCGACTCCTTGACGCCACGGAGGTTCATGAACGTGAGCAGGACGACGAGGCCCACCGCGATGAGCGTCTCGTGGCCCCGCAACCCGGGGATGGCGGTCGCCGCGTACTGGGCGCCCGACGAGATTGACACGGCGACCGTGAGGACGTAGTCGACGAGGAGCGCGCTCGCGACCGTGAGGCCGGGCGCCTTGCCGAGGTTCTCCGTCGCGATCTCGTAGTCGCCACCCCCCGAGGGGTAGGCGTGCACGTTCTGGCGGTAGGACAGCACGACCGTGACGAGCACAAGGACGACCCCGAGGCCCACCCACGGCGAGAGCGCCGTCGCTGCAACGCCGGCGAGCGCGAGCGTCAGGAGGATCTCGTCGGGCGCATACGCGACCGACGAGAGAGCGTCCGATGCAAAGATCGGCAGCGCGATGCGCTTGGGCAGCAGCGTGTGGCCGAGGCCGTCGCTACGCATCGGCCGCCCGAGGAGGAGACGCTTACCAGCGTCCACGATGTCTGACACAAGGACCCATGCTAGGCCCGCCGAGCCCCAAGCGGCGCCGGTCGAGCGTCGGCGATGTCGACACAGGACTTCTGACGACGACGCGGCGGCCTCGCGGGGCATACGCTCATCCCGTGCACTTCGTCATCATGGGCTGCGGCCGGGTCGGGGCGACGCTCGCCCACTCGCTCGAGCGAAAAGGCCACTCCGTGGCGATCATCGACCAGAATCCCGATGCGTTCCGGCGGCTGCCGGCGACGTTCTCGGGCAAGAAGGTCACCGGTATCGGCTTCGACCGTGACACGCTCAAGCAAGCCGAGATCGATGACGCCTACGCGTTCGCGGCCGTGTCCGACGGCGACAACTCCAACATCGTGGCGGCGCGCGTCGTCCGCGAGACCTTCGGCGTCGACAACGTCGTCGCCCGGATCTACGACTCCCACCGGGCCGAGGTCTACGAGCGCCTGGGCATCCCGACGGTCGCAACCGTGCGGTGGACCTCCGACCAGGTGCTGCGGCGCATGCTGCCGCTCGGGACGAGCGACGAGTACCGGGATCCCACGGGCTCGGTGCGCCTCTGCCAGGTCGACCACCACCCCGACTGGGTCGGAAAGAGGCTCACCGCGCTCGAGGCTGCGACAGGCGCACGCATCGCCTTCGTCACGCGTTTCGGGACGGCCGAGCTTCCGATGCCCGACTCCGTGCTCCAGGACGGCGATCTTCTCCACGTCCTCGCACGCACGCTCGACCTCATCGAGGTCGAGCGCATCCTCACCCACGCCCCCGAGCAGGAGAACTGATGCGCGTCGTCATCGCCGGAGCCGGCTCGGTCGGCCGCTCCATCGCCCGCGAGCTCCTGGGCCACGACCATGAGATCACGCTCATCGACCGCTCACCCACGGCCATGCGCGTCGCTCAGGTGGCGGACGCCGACTGGTTGCTCGCGGACGCGTGCGAGATCTCGACGCTGTCCGAGGCCGCAGTCGGTGAGTGCGACGTCATCGTCGCCGCGACGGGTGACGACAAGGCCAACCTCGTCATCTCGCTCCTCGCGAAGACCGAGTTCGGTGTGCCGCGCACGGTGGCCCGCGTCAACAACCCGAAGAACGAGTGGATGTTCGACGAGTCGTGGGGCGTCGACGTCGCCGTGTCGACGCCGCGCATCATGACGGCCATGGTCGAGGAGGCCGTCGCGGTCGGCGACCTCGTCCGGATCTTCACGTTCCACCAGTCGGGCGCCGACATCCACGAGATCACGCTCCCCGCGGACTCCCACCTCGTGGGCGCGCGCGTCGGCTCGGTCGCGTGGCCCGCGGACTGCGTCCTCGCGGCCGTCGTGCGGGACAAGACGCCGATCACACCGGCCGACGACGACACGCTCGAGGCAGGTGACGAGCTGCTGCTCGTCACCGGTGAGGGCTCCGACCTCGGCGCGCTCCAGGCGCTCCTGTCAGGGCAAGAGCCCGCCGCGGCCTCAGTCGGAGGAGACGCTTCCGCGTCGTGACGCGCGCACGAGCGGGTGGACGACGATCCACGTCGCCCACAGCGTGAGCGCCCACAGAGGGACGCCCAGGACGAGGTGGGCGATGCCGAGCCACTCGGTCGTCGCGTCGAGGTAGAGCGGTGTCTTGACCGCGAGCCTCACCCCGAAGAGCGCGACCCAGAACCACGTCGCGACCGCATAGCGGCGCACGTGCGTCGGATCGGCCCGCCAGTGGGACCAGCCGCCGAAGACGTCGCGTGCACTCGGCTCGGGGCGTTCGCGCTCCTCGGCAGCGTCGACCTGCGCGTCAGCGTCGGTCGGCGCGTCGTTCTCGCGGCCTGCAGTGAGGCCCGTGCGGAGCAGCTCGGCGACGATGCCGACGGCCGGCCAGCGCACGAGGATGCTCACGAGGCAGACGAGCAGGTAGGCCGCGTTGGTGAGCAGCGAGAAGAGGAAGAAGTCCTCCACCTCCCCCGACCGCCACGCCCACACGACACCGATCGCAACGCCCAGCACGCCTGAGAAGGCCTGGGTGACGGGCGTGCGCTGCACGAGCCGGACCACGACCGCGAGCAGTGCGACGCCGAGCGCAGAGAAGATCGTCGGCTTGAGCTCGCCCGTCGCGATGTAGACGACGACGAAGACGACGCCCGGCAGGAGCGTCTCGATGACGCCCCGCAGGCCGCCGACCGAGTCCGACAGCGAGAACTCGTCGGCAGCGAGCTGGCGCATGCCGCGCGCGGGCTCGGGAGGGGAGGTGGTCACGGTGTCCTTCCGGTCGCGTCGCACGTTGGTGCGGCTGCCTGGGGCGGTGCGTGGCTAGAGCTGGGCGTCGGCGTTGGCAACGAGCTCGTAGCGCGGGTTGTAGATGACGCGACGGCCGTCGACGACGGTGACGAGTCCGCGGACGCGGACGCGCCTGCCGGGCTCCACGCCGGGGATCCGGCGACGTCCGAGCCAGCGCAACTCGATCGAGCCCGAGCCGTCGTACAGCTCGGCCTCGACGACACGCACCTTCTCGGAGGGACGCAGGATGACGGAGCGCAGGACGCCTGAGACGAGGACCGACGTGCGTTCGTCCACGTCGGCGACGGCCTGGGTCCCGACGCGGGCCGCGTGCACGCGCTCTTCGTCAGCCTCGACCTCGTCGCGGCCTGCGACGAGCGAGCGCCATACGGTGCGGAGCGACACGTCAGCCGATCTGCGTGATCTCTGGACCGCGCTCGGGCGGCGTGATCGGTGCGCGCGGCGTCTCGTCGACCTTGGCGACACCGGTTCCGCCCGAGCCGAGGCGCGGCTCGTGCAGCTCGAGGAGCTCGCGCGGTGCGCGTGCCACGTCGTCTCGGACGACGACGATCTCGCGGAAGATCGCCTCGACGTGTGCTGCGCCGTCGGTCGCGATCTCGGCCGGGCCGTTGATGACGCCGCGCAGGAACCAGCGGGGGCCGTCGACGCCGAGGAAGCGGATGACGCGGAGCGTCTTCGCGCCGTTCTCCTCGCGGAAGGTTGCGCGCGCGAGGAGTTCGCGCCCGAAGGGCCCGACGATGTCGTCGACGGATGCGCCCTGCTCCGTGAGCGACGTCGAGATCTCTTCGCGGATCTCGTCCCAGATCCCGGTGGTGCGCGGGGCTGCGAAGACCTGGACCTGCAGGCTGACGCCGTCGACCATGACCGCGACGCCCGCGACCTGGTTGGTCGCCTTGTCGATCTCCATGCGCATCTGCATCCCGGGAACACCCGGGAGCCACACCGCGCCGAGGTCGATGCGCCCGTCGTCGTTCTCGACGTCGCTGCGGTCCCACGGACCGTGCGTGGCTTCCTCAGGAACGACCGCCTCTGGTGTGGCGACCACCTCGTCGACAGGCGCCTCTTCACGCTTCGCGCTTGTCCCTCGTCGACCGAAAAGACCCACTCGTCCCAACTCCGTCCGTCTGGGCGCCCCGGAGGCGCACCGTCCAAGCCTATGCGTTCAGGAGGGGCGCTGTCCCCACCCCGTGGGGTCAGGCCCCTGCCCAGCCGCCCGACGAACCAAAACCGCCCGCACCTCGGTGCGAGCCGGGCAGCCTCTCGGCCCGCACGAAGCGAGCGCGCTCAACCTTCTGGATGACCAGCTGCGCGATCCGATCACCACGGCGAAGCGTCACCGCCTCCGAAGAATCCGTGTTGTGCAACGTCACCGCGATCTCACCCCGATAACCGGCGTCGACCGTCCCCGGCGCATTGACGATCGTCACGCCGTGGCGCGAGGCAAGGCCCGACCGCGGGTGCACGAACGCCGCGTAGCCGTCGGGCAGGGCGATCGACACCCCCGTCGGAACCGTCGCCCGCGCACCCGGCGCGAGCTCGACATCGACGCGCGCGACGAGGTCGGCCCCGGCGTCACCCGGGTGCGCGTATGCGGGCTCGGGGAGGTCGGGATCGAGCATGACGAGGAGAACCTCGAGGGTGCCCTCAGCGGGGCCAGCAGCGTGCGTCACGCCCGGCATCGTAGCCCGTCGACTGGCCCCGGCGCGCGTCGCGGACTGGCATGCTGAACCCATGAGCACCACGCCGTCCCCTGCGCCCGCGCCGCCCTCGTACCGCGAACGACTGCTCCCCGGAGCGGCAGGGATCGGTGCCGTCGTCCTCTTCGCTCTCATGAGCGCGGTCGTCGTGCTCGTGTCCAACACCCTCGCGGCCATCGTCACGGGCGTCGTCGTGGCGATCGTGGGCCTCGCTCTGGTCGCCCTCACGTCACCCGTCGTCGAGGTCCGCGGAGGTGAGCTGCACGCGGGGCGTGCACACATCCCCGTGAGCCTCCTCGGCCCGGTCGAGACACTCGACGCAGCAGGTGTGCGCACCGCGCTCGGCCCCGGCTACGACCCGCGATCGTTCGCGTGCCTGCGGACGTGGACGAAGGGCGCCATCCGCGCCGACGTGGTCGACCCTGCCGACCCCACGCCCTCGTGGCTCGTCTCGACGCGCCACCCGGCCACGCTGCACGCGGCCATCGACGCAGCCCGCGACATCGCGGCCGTCTGACCCCGTCCACACGAGCGCGGCCCCGGGGACGTGGGCGTCCCCACAACGACGTGAGGGTCGCAGATCGAAGTGATCTGCGACCCTCACGACAGTGTCGTTGTGCCTAGCCTGCGCACTCCGTGCACACCTGCTGGCCGTTCTTCTCAGAGGCGAGCTGGCTGCGGTGGTGCACGAGGAAACAGCTTGAGCACGTGAACTCGTCCGCCTGTCGCGGCAGGACACGCACCGAGAGCTCCTCGCCGGAGAGGTCCGCGCCGGGGAGCTCAAAGCCCTCGGCCGCCTCGGTCTCGTCCTCGTCGACGACGCCCGAGGACTTGTCGGACCGCCGCGCCTTCAGCTCCTCGAGCGAGTCCTCCGAAAGGTCTTCCTCGCTCTTGCGCGGTGCGTCGTAGTCGGTTGCCATCTGTCGCTGTGCTCCAGTCGTCGTTCGTCCGGGACCGCGTTCGGTGGCCCCGCCTTGATGCCGCACGGCGCGCGATCCCCTCCGGGTCGCGTGCCGGTTCCCCCTGCCGCAGCGAGAGCAGCGGCGAAGGGGATTGTGCACCATCTCGAGCGTTGATGCACGTGTGCCCTGACCTACGGGGCGCAGAACGTGGTGATGCTCGTCCGCACAAGCCCCTCAACCAGGGTCTGTCGCATGCCGAACGCTTGGGTTCACAGCGTTGTTCCCGTGAGCCTGACGGGGCGTCGTGCGGTCCGTCACACCGTGGTCGAGAACCCCTGCGTGGTGCCGGGTCGCCGTCCCACATCCAACCGCGTCAGGAGCGGTTCGGCCACCGCAAGAGTCCCGGCGGGACCAGCGACGACGAGCGCACGCCCTGGAGGCCGCCCCGCGGCGCCGTGCACGACCCCTCCGGCTTCCTCGACGATGAGCGTCCCCGCCGCGTAGTCCCACGGCGAGAGACCCTCCTCGTAGTACGCGTCGAGTCTGCCGTCCGCGACGCGGCACAGGTCGAGCGCGGCCGAGCCGAACCGCCGCACGTCACGCACGTGCGCGAGCAGCTCCCCGACGCTGCGACCCTGACCGGCACGCAAGGTGTCGTCGTAGTGGAAGCCCGTGCCGACGAGCGCGTGCCGCAGGTCCGTCGCCTCCCGCACCCGGATCGGCGCGCCGTCCCGCGTCGCGCCGCGTCCGCGCGCGGCCGACCACGTCACGCCCGTCGGGATCTCGCACACCGCACCCGCGAGCAGCGTCCACGTCTCAGGGTCGGGCGCGCCACGCACGACGGCTACGGACACCGAGCAGGAGCCCAGCCCGTAGAGGTAGTTGACGGTGCCGTCGATCGGGTCGACGACCCACGTGAGCCCGCTCGTGCCGTCGGTCGCGCCGCCCTCCTCGCCGAGGATCGCGTCGTCCGGTCGCCAGCGCGCGAGCTCCGCACGCACGTGGTCCTCGGCTGCGCGGTCCGCGCGCGTCACCACGTCAAGATCGTTGTGCTTGGTCGCGGCGACCTCGACCTGGTCCGGGGTCTCCTGACGCACGCGCTCGGCGGTCGAGGAGGCGACGTGCTCGCACAGGGCCCTCAGGCCGGTGAGCGTCGTGTCCGCGGGGATCGGCGTCACAGCGGCGGCCTCGGCTCGACGGACTCGGGCCGGCGCCCGGCAGCGTGGTGGCGCCTGAGCCGGCGCGGCGTACGCCGCGGAACACCGAAGCCCTGCCACGGCCCGGGCGCACGCCAACGCAAGCGCAACGAGACGAGGCGCACCGCGAAGATCACGACGCAGATGAGCCCGCCCGTGAAGTAGTTGAGGTGGCCCGTCACCCCGACCCAGGCCGCGAGGATCGCGCCCCCTGTGGCCGGGATCGCGTAGAGCTCACGGTCGCGCAGCACGATCGGTGCCTCGTCGACGAGCAGGTCACGGACGAGGCCGCCCCCGATGCCCGTGAACACACCGACGAACGCGGCCGCGAGCGGGCCGACGCCGTACTCGAGCCCCTTGTGCGTGCCGATGACGACGAACATGGCGAGCGCGCCCGCGTCGAAGACGATGATCGCGCGGCGCAGCCGGTCGAGCCGCACATGGAAGAGATGGACGAGCGCTCCCGCGAGGAGCGCGGCCGCGACGTACTTCCACTGGGTGATCCCGACGGGGGGCACGGCTCCGATGAGCACGTCGCGCATGAGCCCGCCGCCCAGACCTGTCACCCACGCGAGCAGCAGGACCGAGAAGATGTCGAAGTTCTTGCGCACGGCAGCCAGTGCACCCGAGACTCCTGCAAAGAAGATCGCGGCAAGCTCGAGCCACATGTAGGCGCCGTCGAGCAGAGCGGTCCCGTCGATTTCGAGGTGCACGCCACCATTCTGGCAGGCGCCGGTGCGGGAGGTGGACGTTGCTCACACGCGGCGCACCGGCCCGCCTCCGCTCCGGAGGGACTCGTGGATGGCACCGTAGGGGATGAGAGAACGTCGGAGGGACCTCATGGCTGAGCTTGAGCTCATCGGACTTGCCGACGACGGCGAGCACCTCGTGCTCACGTCGGCGGACGGAACGCGCTTTACCGTGCGTATCGACGAACCTTTGCGCGCCGCCGTGCGTCGCAACCGCCCCCACCTCGAACAGCTGCGTGCCGCAGACGCCGGCACGATGCCTCCGCGTGAGATCCAGGCGCAGGTCCGCGCCGGCATGTCGACCGACGAGGTCGCGCGGCTGGGCGGAGTGAGTGTCGAGCAGGTCCGCCGCTACGAGGGCCCGGTGCTCGCGGAGCGCGAGTTTGTCGCGACGCAGGCGCGGGGCACGGTCGTCGGGCGCGACGGCGACTCCCCCGTCCTCGGCGACCTCGTCACCGATCGGCTCGCCGCCCGGCACGTCGACACCTCCGAGCTCGTGTGGGACGCGTGGCGTCCCGTGGGCGAACGCTGGCACGTGTCGGTCTCTTACGAGGTCGGGACCGAGTCACGCCGCGCGACGTGGACGTTCGACCAGCAGACACGCACACTCACGGCGGTCGATGACGAGGGCCGCTGGTTCTCCGAGACACGCATCGTCGACGAGCCTGTGCGTCGCCACCTCGAGCCCGTGCGGTCACGGGTGTTCGACGCCGTGCCCTACGACCACGAGACGGACCCGCGCGGACCCGCGACCGGTGCCGGCTCCGAGGGCGAGGAGGCCCCCGCGGCCCCTGCCGACCCGACCCGGGCGCTCCTCGACGACCTCAGTGCCCGCCGCGGAGTGCGCCAAGAGATCGATGTCGAGGAGGAAGAGCTCGACGACCCCTCGGACGACGAGGCGGCGCGCTCAGCGCACACCGAGACCTCCGACACCCCGGCCGACGACGACGCACCCCTTCCCGGCGCGCGCCTCTACTCGCTTCTCGACCGGTCGCGCACCTCCCCGGCGGGCACGGCCCCGGCCTCCCCCGGCTCGGCCGCGGGAGCTGACGCCTCGGACGACGCGGCCCCCGGGCTCAGCGTCGTCGCCCCGGGCACCGCGGGGACGTCGGACGACGGGACGCTCGACATTCCCGTCGAGGAGTCCACGCCTCCTCCGCTCGAGCGCTCCAAGCCTCGCGGCGGCAAGGGCCGGCCGAAGGTTCCCAGCTGGGACGAGATCGTCTTCGGCGCGCGCAGCGACGACTAGGACCCGCTGACTCGCTAGACCTTGAGCGCGAGGTAAGGAACGTCGGTCTCGGCGTGCGTGAGCGAGCCGTGCACGCCGACGAGCCCGATCGAGCCGGGTGACTGCGTCCGCGAGTCGACGACGGTCGCACGGCCGGTTGCGAGAACGAGCAGGTCGCCGATCGTCGGCTCGACGTGCTCGGCGACGGGCCCGAAGAGCCCGCCCCCCATCGCCTCGTCGCGCGTGAGCACGACGGCGTCGTCGCCCAGGATGTCCTGCCAGCGCTCCGCGACCACGCCCGGGTCAGCGCCCCCGGCGGTGTAGAGGTGCGTCATGCGTGGCTCGCCCGCGACCATCGCGACGCCCTCGGCGAGCCCGGGTGTCGAGGCGACGTCGTGGCGGTGGGCTGGGTCGACGTCGACCATGCCGTGGTCGGCGGTGACGAGCACGAGGGTTCCGCGCGGCACGACCCTGAGCAGGCGTCCGAGCGCGCGGTCGACGTCGGCGAGCGCGTCGCCCCAGCCGTCGGACTGCCATCCGTCGTGGTGACCCACCTGGTCGACCTCGCCGAAGTAGAGATAGACGAGCCCCGGCGTGCGGAGCGCGTGGGCCGCCGCGTCGGCGCGGGCTCCGAGGTCGTCGACGCCGACGTGCTGGGCTCCACGGAGCACGGCGCGCGTGAGCCCTGAGCCGTCGAAGCGCGTGAGCCCGACCGAGGTGACGCGAACGCCCGCGGCTGCGGCCCGCTCGAAGACCGTGGGCTCGCGCTGCACCGTGCTCGGGGCGCCGAGGCCCGTCCACGAGACGAAGTTCCCGAGGCTGCCGCTCGTGGTGCGCGCGGTGTACCCGACCAAGCCGCTCAGGCCCGGCGCGCATCCTGTTCCGAGGAGGCCGAGCGAGGCGGCAGTCGTCGAGGGGAAGGCCGAGCAGAGCGCGCGGGCACCGTCGAGGTAGGGACGCAGGGTGGGCGCGTGGCCGCGCCGCGCGCGCACCTGTTCGAGTCCGAGCCCGTCGACGAGGACCACGACGACGCGCTCAGCGCGCGGCAGGCGCAGGAGGGCGCGGGCCTCGGCTCCCGAGCGCGGGCCGGGGGCGTCCTCGGCCGCAGGCAGGTCGGCGCCCGCTGCGTCCGCGGCCGCGAGCAGGACGGCGCCGAGCGAGTTCTCGTGGTCCGGAACCCGCAGGCCCGCGCGCTCGAGCGTCGGAGCGATGCGTCCGGGGAGTGTCACAGCGCTCGGGCCCGGTCAGCCGTGGCGTCCGGTCGCGGCGGCGAGCGCACCAGCGAACGCGAGCGCCTCGCTCACCGCCCCGACGCCCTCGGCCTGAGCGCTCACGCGCAGGACGACGTCGTCCGGCGACATCGTTCCGGTGAGGCCGTGGTCCGCCTCGCACGCGGGATCGCCGCAGGTCGCCGGCTCCAGCTCGACACGGTTGACGGAACCCCAGGCGACGGCGATCGTCACCTCGGCCGGGACAGCACCGGGAACGTGGTCGGCGGGCGAGGTGACGACGTGCGTCGTCACGACCGACCGCACGGCCGCGAGCGGGAGCACCTCGCTCGTCGCGATCGCGCTCCCGACCGCGTGCTCGGCATCGGCAGGCTGGTCGTCGACGTGCACGCACACGAGGCGCGTCGGCGTGAGGACGAGCACCGTGACGTGACGGTGGACCTCGTCGGCCGCGAACGTCGTCTCGACGTGGACGAGCGAGTCGCTCATCGTCTCGCCGACGACCGCACCTTCGACGACGTCGTTGACGAACTCTGGGTAGTACCCGGCCCGCTGGAGGCGGGCGCGCAGAACTTCACGGTGATCGGTGCTCGAAGAGGTCACTCCCCCATCATCCCAGACGGGCGGGCAGCGCTGCGCGTCGCCCACAGGCCCGAGCTAGCGGGGCGGTGCGGGCATCGCCCGCCGTGACTCGTCGGGCCTCAGCGTGCGTCCCAGGGTCGCGCGTGCCTGCAGGACCCGCGCGCCCGTGCGCCCGACGACGATCGGGTAGAGCTCGAGCGAGCGCAGGACGGGCAGGTCGTCGGCGAGTCGCGCGACGCGTGCGAGAACGTCCTCGACGGCCGCGGAGTCCATGGGCGGCAGGCCCTGGTAGCCGAAGAGCCTGGGCGCCGCCTTGACCGAACGCACGATCTCGTCGATGTCGACGTCGGTGAGCGGCGGGATGCCGTAGGAGACGTCGCCGAGCAGGTCGATCGCGTCCCCCGCGAGCCCGAACGCGACGACGGGACCGAAGAGCGGGTCCTCGACGCTGCGCACGACGCACGCCACGCCGGCGGGCACCATGGCCTGGACCTCGAGCCGCACGTCGGTCCCGAAGCGTTCGTGGCCCTCGGCGCGCATCGCGTCGAACGCATCGCGCAGGTCGTCGGGCCCCTGCAGACCGAGGCGGACCCCGCCGAGATCCTGGCGGTGCCGCATGGCCTCGTCCATGGTCTTGAGAGCGACGGGCCACCCCAGCTCGCTCGCGGCGTCGATCGCCTCGGCGACCGTGCGCACCTCGAGAGCGGGTTCGACCTCGATGCCGTAGTGGGCGAGCAGCTCGGCGACCTGCGCGGACGTGAGCCTCACGTCGGCGTCGGACCGCGTCCAGCTCTCGGCGAGAGCGAGAGCGCCCGCCTGGTCGGCCTCGGGCCGCAGGTACTCGCCGTGGTCGCGTTCGCGCCACGCCGCGTACCGGGCGACGGAGGCGAGCGCGAGGACCGCGTCCTCGGGCGTCGCGTAGGCCGGGACCTGGACGACGCGGCCGTCGCCCGACGCGCTCACGAGCTCAGGGACGAGCCCGTGGCGGCCCAGGACGCACGCGACCGTCGTGCGGCCCGTCCGTGCCGCAGCACGCGCCACGGCGCGCGTGAACGCGCCGTCGCCCAGGCCCAGCACGGGGATGTCGACCGCGACGAGCGCATCGATGTCGCCGGCCGCAACCTCGTCGACGATCGCGGCCGCGATCTCGTCGTCCGCCGACTCCCCCACGATCCCGACGTGCGACGTCACGATGAGGCCGGCCGAGCTCGCGGCCTCCGCGACCAACGAGGCGAGCGCGCCCGAGGACGTGACGATCCCCACGCGCCTGCCCTGCGGGAGCGGCTGCGTGTCGAGCAGCTGGGCGACGTCGGCCATCTGGTGCGTGTTCTCCACCCGGATGACGCCCGACTGCCGCAGCATCTCCTCGAGCGTGCGCCGCGGAGCGTGCGAGGCACGCACCGCGTGCCCGGGCGGCACGACGTGACCCGACCGCCCCGCCGTCACGACGACGACCGGCTTGACGGTCGACAAGCGTCTGGCGATGCGCGAGAACTTGCGCGGGTTGCCGATCGACTCGAGGTAGAGGCACACGACGTCGGTCGCCGCGTCCTCGTGCCAGAACTGCATGAGGTCGTTGCCCGAGACATCGGCGCGATTGCCTGCCGAGAGGAACGTCGAGAGCCCGAGGCCGCGCCTCGCGAACGTCGTCTGGAGCGTCACCGCGGTCGGCGCCGACTGGCAGAAGAGGCCGATCCGGCCGGGTGCGGGGGCCGCGGCCGCGATCGTCGCGGCGACGGGCACCTCACCGGCGAGGCGCGCGAGCCCGTAAGAGCCCGGCCCGACGACGCGCATCCCGGCCGTGCGCGCGGTATGGAGCAGATCGCGCTGCAGGGCAAGGCCCGCCGTCCCCGTCTCCGCAAAGCCCTCGCTCAGCACGACGACGCCGCGCGTGCCGAGGTGCGCAAGCGTGCGCACCGCGTCGATCGTCGCCGCAGCGTCGAGCGCCAGGACCGCAAGGTCGACGCTCGTGCGCGAGGCGCGCAGGTCCTCGAGCGTCGCGTGGTACGTGACCTCCAACGGGTTCCACAGCCGGCTCGCGCCAGCGAGCCCGACGACGTCGATGCGCAGCGGACTCGGCGCCGAGAGTCGCGTCGTCGCGACGAGCGACTCGACCGCACGCTCCGCGAGCAGCGCCACGGGCCCACCCGCAGCCGCCTCGGGCGACGTGACGACGACGACCGAGCGCACCTCGAGCAGACCCTGGACCGACCGCGCCTCAGCACGCCGCTCACGCTCCGCCATGACGATCCGCGAGCGCTCCGTGAGACTGAGGTCGAACGACACGGCGACGATGCCGTCCTCGACGCGCTGGGAGACGTCGTACCCAGCCTCGCGGAAGACTGCGAGCATGCGCGAGTTCTGGGGCAGCACCTCGGCGACGAACTTGCGGACGCCGCGCTCGCGGGCCGCGGCGGCGACGTGCTCGAGGAGGACCGAGCCCAGGCCGCGGCCCTGGACGGAGTCAGCGATGTTGAACGCGACCTCGGCCTCGTCGGGCGAGATGCGGTCGTAGCGGGCGACGCCGAGGATGCGCTCGTCGGGCGGCGGGGTCCCGTCCGCGAGCGCGAGCGGCTCGGCTGCTGTGGTCGTCGAGGACGCGACCGCGATGAGCGCGACGCGGTCCGTGTGGTCGACGTGCGTGAAGCGTTCGAGGTCACGGTCCGAGAGCCGCTTGAGCGGCGCGAAGAACCGCATGTAGATCGATCGTTCGGACTGCGCGACGTGGAAGGCTTGGAGCGCGTCGGCGTCCCCGGGCGTGATGGGGCGCAGATGGGTCGTCGACCCATCGCGCAGGATGACGTCCGCCTCCCACTCCACGGGGTAGCGGGCGGCGCCGTCCGGCGTCGTCTGTGTCACAGGCTCAGGCTAGCCTGACGCGGCCTGTCGCCCCCCGCTCGAGGGCGGCGCGGCGCGCCGTTCGCGCGGCACGCCGTCGTACGGCGACAATGGCCGCTGATTGCCGAGCGTGAGGAGCGCACCCACCCATGGCCCGCAGGACCGCCAAGACCGTCGATTCCGGCGAGGACTACGTCGAGAAGATCGTTGACATCGATGTCGGCGACGAGATGCGCGGATCCTTCCTCGAGTACGCGTACTCGGTCATCTATGCGCGTGCCCTGCCTGACGCGCGCGACGGGCTCAAGCCCGTTCAGCGGCGCATCCTCTTCCAGATGGCTGACATGGGGCTGCGGCCGGAGCGGCCGTACGTGAAGTCGGCGCGCGTGACCGGTGAGGTCATGGGCAAGCTCCACCCTCACGGTGACGTGGCGATCTACGACGCGCTCGTGAGGCTCGCGCAGGACTTCTCGCTGCGGCTTCCGCTCGTCGACGGCCACGGCAACTTCGGTTCGCTCGACGACGGCCCGGCCGCGCCGCGGTACACCGAGGCACGCCTGGCTGCGGCCGCGATGGCGATGACGGCCGACCTGGGCGAGGACGTCGTCGACTTCGTCCCCAACTACGACAACAAGCTCACGCAGCCCGAGGTCCTCCCGGCCGCGATCCCCAACCTCCTCGTCAACGGCACGAGCGGCATCGCCGTCGGCATGGCGACGAACATGGCGCCGCACAACCTCGTCGAGGTCGTCGCCGCTGCCCGGCACCTGCTCGAGAACCCGGACGCCGAGCTCGAGGAGCTCATGCGCTTCGTCCCGGGCCCCGACCTTCCCGGTGGCGGCAAGATCGTCGGGCTCGACGGCGTGCGCGACGCCTATCGCACGGGCCGTGGCTCGTTCCGTACGCGTGCGACGGCGCGGATCGAGAACGTCACGGCGAAGCGCAAGGGCATCGTCATCACGGAGCTCCCCTATCAGGTGGGCCCCGAGAAGGTCATCGAGAAGATCGCCGACGGCGTCAAGAGCAAGAAGATCTCGGGGATCTCGGCAGCGACCGACCTGACGGACCGCGAGCACGGCCTGCGGATCGTCATCGAGGTGAAGACGGGCTTCAACCCTGAGGCCGTGCTCGAGCAGCTCTACCGGCTCACGCCGCTCGAGGACTCGTTCGGCATGAACAACGTCGCGCTCGTCGACGGTCAGCCGCGCACGCTCGGGCTCAAGGAGCTCTTGCAGGTGTGGGTCGACCACCGTCTCGACGTGGTGCGGCGCCGGTGCACGTACCGGCTGGACCGGCGGCGCGAGCGCCTCCACCTTGTCGAGGGTCTGCTCGTGGCGATCCTCGACATCGACGAGGTCATCGAGGTCATCCGCTCGTCCGACGATGCCGAGGCTGCGCGGACGCGCCTCATGCAGGTCTTCGACCTCTCGACGCTGCAGGCCGACTACATCCTTGAGCTGCGTTTGCGTCGTCTCACGAAGTTCTCGCGCATCGAGCTTGAGGACGAGCAGGCGCGTCTGCGCGCTGAGATCGCCGAGCTCGAGGCGATCCTCGCCTCGGAGCCGCGCTTGCGCGGTGTGGTGTCCGAGGAGATGGCGGAGGCTGCTCGGGCGCATGGCACGCCGCGGCGCACGATCTTGCTCGAGTCGTCGGGCGGTGAGACTCCCGCGGCCCGCAAGGCGTCGGCGACGCCCCTCGAGGTTGCGGACTCACCGTGCTGGGTCCTGCTCTCGGCGACGGGCCTGCTCGCGCGGACCGCAGACGGGGACGAGCCCGTTCGCAGCGAGACTCGCACGTCCCATGACGCGATCGCGGCGCACGTCGCTGCGACCGCGCGCGGTCAGGTGGGCGCCGTGACGAACCGCGGCCGCATCGTCCGCGTCGACGTGCTCGAGCTTCCGGCTCTGCCGCCGACCGACGGTGCTCCGTCGCTCGGTGGCGGCGCGCCCGTCGGCGAGATCGTCGCGCTCGAGGCGGGTGAACGCGTACTCACGCTCGTCTCGCTCGACTCGTTCGCGCCGACGGTCGTGCTCGGCACGCGCCAGGGCGTCGTCAAGCGCGTCGCGCAGGACGACGTGCCGGGCAAGGACAGCTGGGACGTCATCTCGCTCAAGGACGGTGACGAGGTGGTCGGTGCGGGCGCGTGCACGGACGACGACGACCTCGTGCTCATCTCGACTGACGCCTCCCTCCTCCACTTCTCGGCCTCACAGGTGCGGCCGCAGGGCCGCAGCGCCGGCGGTATGGCGGGCGTGCGCCTCGTCGACGGGCACACGGTACGTTTCTTCGGCGTCGTCCCGGCGGGGTTGGGCCCGCAGTCGGTCGTCGTCACGGTCGCGGGCTCGTCGGCGGCTCTGCCCGGGACCGAGGCGGGCGCGGCCAAGGTGACGCCGTACACGGCGTACCCGTCGAAGGGTCGGGCGACCGGTGGCGTCCGTTCTCACCGGTTCCTCAAGGGTGAGGACACGCTCCTGCACGCCTGGGTGGGGCCCGCTCCCGCGCACGGCGTCGCGTCGGGCGGTCAGGCCGTTGCCCTGCCCGAGGTTGACGAACGCCGCGACGGCTCGGGGGTTGCGCTCAAGGTTCCGCTGCACGCGATCGGCTGACGCGCCTAGGTCACCGCACGCCGGAGGTGGTCCGCGAGGACGACGGCCTGGGAGATGTCGAGCGCCTTGCTCGCCGTGAGCAGGACGACGTCATGGCTGCGCGCGAGGGCGGTGAGCTCGGCGAGCGGGGTGGCGTGGTCGTCGTCGGCCAGCTCGGCCGCGTACCGGCGCGTGAACTCCTCGAACTTCGCCGGGTCGTGCCCGTACCAGGTGCGCAGGTCGGTCGACGGGGCGACGTCGCGCGCCCAGGTGTGCAGCGCTGCGCGCTCCTTGGACAGGCCGCGCGGCCAGATCCGGTCGACGAGCACCCGCAGGCCGTCGCTCGGCACGGGGTCGTCGTACACGCGGGCGAGACGGATCTCGTGTGCGGTCATCCCTCACGGTAACGCCGCGGCCCCGCCCCCGCGGGGCTGCGCAGGGTCCGATGCTCGCTGTACGGGCACCTCGGACCTGAAGGGACCTGCATCCCTAGACTGACGCCATGCTCACAGCCCGCGCCGCAGCGTTCAAGGAAGCACTCGCCACCAGGGTCGTCGTCGCTGACGGCGCGATGGGCACGATGCTCCAAGCAGCGGATCTCTCGCTCGCCGACTTCCTCGACCTCGAGGGTTGCAACGAGATCCTCAACGTCACGCGGCCGGACGTCGTCGAGTCGGTGCACGACGCGTACTTCGCGGTCGGCGTCGACTGCGTCGAGTCCAACACGTTCGGCGCCAACTGGTCGAACCTGTCGGACTACGGGATCGACGATCGCATCACTGAGCTCGCCGAGGCGGGCGCGGCGATCGCGCGTCGCAGCGCGGACAAGCACACGGCCGCCGACGGGCGCGAGCGGTGGGTCCTGGGCTCGATGGGCCCGGGCACGAAGCTCCCGAGCCTCGGCCACACGACGTACGCGCACCTCAAGGAGACGTTCTCGCTGCAGGCTGAGGGCCTGGTGCGGGGTGGTGCCGACGCGATCCTCGTCGAGACGAGCCAGGACCTGCTCCAGGCGAAGTCCGCGATCAACGGCGCGCGCGACGCGATGGAGCGCCTCGGCCAGCACGTGCCGATCATCGCGCAGGTCACGGTCGAGACGACGGGCACGATGCTCATGGGCTCGGAGATCGGCGCGGCGCTCACGGCGCTGCGCGTCCTCGGCATCGACGCGATCGGCCTCAACTGCGCGACGGGCCCGTCCGAGATGAGCGAGCACCTGCGCCATCTCTCGAGGCACTCCCCCGTGCCCGTGACCTGCATGCCCAACGCGGGCCTGCCCGTGCTCGGCGCGCACGGCGCGGAGTACCCGCTCTCCCCGGCGGAGCTCGCCGCGGCGCACAAGCAGTTCGTCGGCGAGTTCGGCCTCGCGCTCGTGGGCGGTTGCTGCGGGACGACGCCGGAGCACCTGCGCGCGGTCGTCGACGCCGTGGGCGGGACGCCCGTCGTCGCGCGCGACCCGAAGCCTGAGCAGGGCGTGGCGAGCCTGTACTCGCACGTGGACTTCGACCAGGACGCGAGCTTCCTCGCGATCGGTGAGCGCACGAACGCGAACGGCTCGAAGGCGTTCCGTGAGGCGATGCTCGCGGGCGAGTGGGACGAGTGCGTGCGCATCGCGCGCGACCAGACGCGCGACGGCGCGCACCTGCTCGACGTGTGCGTCGACTACGTGGGCCGCGACGGCGCGGCGGACGCGCGGGAGGTCGTCTCGCGCCTCGCCTCAGCGTCGACGCTGCCGCTCGTGCTGGACTCGACGGAGCCGGAGGTGCTGCGCGCGGGGCTCGAGCTCGTGGGTGGGCGCGCCGTCGTGAACTCGGTGAACTTCGAGGACGGCGACGGCCCGACGGCGCGCTACGGGCGGATCATGCCGCTCGTCAAGGAGCACGGTGCGGCGGTCATCGCGCTGACGATCGACGAGGACGGGCAGGCGCGCACGGCGGACCACAAGGTCGCGATCGCGAGCCGGCTCATCGACGACCTGGTGGGCACGTGGGGCATGGCGGTCGAGGACATCATCGTCGACACGCTTACGTTCCCGATCGCGACGGGTCAGGAGGAGACGCGCCGCGATGCGATCGAGACGATCGAGGCGATCCGCGCGCTCAAGGCGAAGTACCCGGGCGTGCACACGACGCTCGGCGTCTCGAACGTGTCGTTCGGCCTCAACCCGGCCGCGCGCACGGTGCTCAACTCGGTCTTCCTCCACGAGGCCGTCAAGGCAGGGCTGGACTCGGCGATCGTGCACGCGGCGAAGATCCTCCCGCTCGCGAAGATTCCGGATGAGCAGCGCGAGGCCGCGCTCGATCTCGTGTGGGACCGGCGGCGGTACGACGACGCGGGCGTGCTCGTGCACGATCCGCTCGCGCGTCTGCTCGACCTGTTCGCGGGTGTGGACTCGGCGTCGCTCAAGGACCAGCGGGCAGCGGAGCTCGCGGCGCTTCCGCTCGGTGAGCGCCTCGCGCGGCGCATCGTCGACGGCGAGGCCAAGGGCATGACCGACGACCTCGACGAGGCGCTTGCGTCGGGCCTCAAGGCACTCGAGATCGTCAACGACTACCTGCTCGACGGCATGAAGACGGTCGGCGAGCTCTTTGGGCGCGGAGAGATGCAGCTGCCCTTCGTCCTGCAGTCCGCCGAGACGATGAAGCAGGCTGTCGCCTACCTTGAGCCGCACATGGAGAAGGTCGAGGGAGGAGCGTCGAAGGGCACGATCGTGCTCGCGACGGTGCGCGGAGACGTGCACGACATCGGCAAGAACCTCGTCGACATCATCCTCACGAACAACGGCTACACGGTCATCAACATCGGCATCAAGCAGTCGATCTCCGCGATGATCGACGCCGCCGAGGAGCACGGCGCGGACGTCATCGGCATGTCGGGCCTGCTCGTGAAGTCGACGCTCGTCATGAAGGAGAACCTCCAGGAGCTCGTCTCTCGGGGTCTCTCCGGCAAGTACCCGGTGATTCTGGGTGGCGCGGCGCTCACGCGCACGTATGTCGAGGACGACCTGGCGTCGTTGTACGACGGCGAGGTGCGGTACGCGAAGGACGCTTTCGAGGGCCTGCGGCTCATGGAGCCGCTCGTGCGCATCGCGCGCGGTGAGGCGCGCGACGCCGTCGGGCTTCCCCCGCTCAAGAAGCGCCGCCACGCGGTCGTGACGCCGACGTTCACGGCGCCCGAGGACCTTCCGGCGCGCTCGGACGTCGCGCTCGACAACCCGGTCCCGACGCCTCCGTTCTGGGGCACGCGCATCGTCAAGGGCGTGCGCCTCGCCGACTATGCGACGTTCCTCGACGAGCGGGCGACGTTCATGGGTCAGTGGGGGCTCAAGCCGTCCCGCTCTGATGGGCCGGGATACGAGGAGCTCGTCGAGACCGAGGGGCGTCCGCGCCTGCGCTCATGGCTCGACCGCATCGTTGCCGAAGAGCTCTTTGAGCCGACGGTCGTCTACGGCTACTTCCCCGTCGTTGCCGAGGGCGACGACGTCGTCGTGCTGCACCATGAGGGGCCCGACGGTGGGTCGGGTGGCGAGCCAGGCACGGAGCGGCTGCGGTTCACGTTCCCGCGTCAGCGTCGCGACCGTCACCTGTGCCTCGCGGACTTTGTGCGGCCGCGCTCCTCGGGTGAGGTGGATGTCATGGGCGTGCAGCTCGTGTCGATCGGCGCGCGCGTCAACGACGTCACGGCTGCGCTGTTCGCGGACAACAAGTACCGCGAGTACATGGAGCTCCACGGCCTGTCGGTGCAGATGACTGAGGCGCTCGCCGAGTACTGGCACTCACGGGTGCGAGACGAGCTCGGCTTCGCCTCCGAGGACCCCGACGACGTCGCCGGCATGTTCGACCTCAAGTACCGCGGCGCCCGCTTCTCGCTCGGCTACCCGGCATGCCCCGAGATGGAGGACCGCCGCAAGGTCGTCGAGCTGCTGCGCCCCGAACGGGTGGGAGTCAAGCTGTCCGAGGAGCTTCAACTGCACCCCGAGCAGTCGACGGACGCGTTCGTCTTTCATCACCCGGAGGCTAAGTACTTCTCGGTGTGACGACGCGCACAAGCATGAGACAGTCGTTCTGGAGGCATAGTACTGATGCCCCACGCGCCTCCCGGCCGCATGCCTGCGGACCCGCCGTGCAGACGCACCTTCACTGTCCGTCGATTCGAAGTCCTGTCTTTTAGAAGCAATGCGCACTGTGCAGAGTTCTGAAGGGACCCAATGCAACTCCCGGCGACATTCGCAGAAACCCTCGATTTCGAAGCCGCCGCTCGGGAGGTGGTTGCGAAGCCACTACTGGAAATGCCACCTCTCATTTCCGAGCGCGCCCTAAATAATAACGCAGCGCTTCTTGCGGACGCCTCATCGGCGGTCTCGATTGGTGGCCACACTCCGTCCATGACCATCATGGCGATGCCAAAGAAGGGCTACGGCCCACGCCCAATCGGCATTCTCTCACCGATCGACCGAACCATATACGAGGCGCTCGTGAACCGATTGATCATACACTTGCCCCCCTCGTCACGAGACGGAGGAATCGAGACTCATCGAGCATTTGGCCTAGACAGCACCGACCAAGACGCGCGTGTCGTCGACCTGGATATTGCCGCATGCTACGAGTACATCGATCACAAAATTCTAGCCGACGAGATCCTGATGCAGAGCCTGGACCCGGCAGGCACCCGAGCCCTAACAGCGTTCCTCAATGACCTATTCCCCCGATCCGTTGGACTTCCCCAGGCCATGGCCGCGAGCCACGCGCTAGCGGATGCCTATCTTGAGCGCATCGTCCGCGGGATTCAGCGCGGCGGCTACCAAGTAAATAGGTACGCAGACGATTTTCGCATTGTAGCGAGGAACTGGGCGGATTCGCACTTAGCCCTGGAACTGGTGGTCACCGAGGCTCGCAACATTGGTCTCACGCTGGCCGACGGGAAAACGCGAATAAGCTCTCGCGACGCGCTGCTCGCCGAAATTCAGGAACGCCAAAATCTATACGACCAGTATAAATCGGACGCAGCCGACGAGCTGCGCTACATTGATTTTACAGATAACGGCTATGACGATGTCGTTATCGAGGAGAAGGAAGCGCCAGAAGAAGAGGTGGACTTCGCAACCCTGCGTAGGATTGTTGAAGATTGGATTACGAGTCAGAGCGACCCTCGTGCACTCCACGCTTCCTTTGGCTCGCGCGCCCTCCAAGTGCTCGCCGCCGCGCCAGAACGAATTCCCGACGAGTGGCTTCTCAGGATCGTCGCCCGCGAGCCGAGGAGGCTACGCAGCGTCCTCGCGTATATTTCGCGCCGGGGGGAGAGTGAGGAGAATTGGAAGACCCTGGAACTTCTTTCACAGCAGCCGAGGAGATCTCCATGGTCGCGAGTGTGGCTCCTGGCTACTGCTGACGAACTGCAGTCGCGCGACGCCAACACTACAGCGGAGTTGATGGAGTGGGCCACAGGTTGTCTGCGAGACAACTCCGAGGTCGTCCGTGCCGAGGCTGCCTGGCTGCTCGCCCACACGCATTCGGTCAATGGAGATGACCTTGCATCCATTTTCGTCGAGTCCACCCCGATCACAAGATTTGGAGTTGCAGCCGCGGCCGGAAGACTTGACGGAGCCACACCGTCGAAGGTTGGAAAGGCCCTTCGCGCGGATTCAAGGGTAGCGCGCGCCGCCTATATGTGGGGAACCGACCATGCTAGTTGATGGCCGACTCACCGCCGAGGCAGAGGCCACCATCGCCCGTCTCTCACACGGGCTCTATGCAGACAGTCTTGCGACGGCTTCACTGTCGAGCCTTGTGGCGATAGTCGAAGCCCATGTGGATGCGTCGATTCAGACGCTGTTCGATTGCTCGACTGTCGGAGATACAACATTTGGCAAGTTCCTATTTCAGCGCTATAGTCGTGAATTGAAGCAGACCTGGACGGGGCGAATGGAATCCCTCCGGGCGGGGTTCGGAATCGTCATTGAGCCCGAGATTCTCTCGAGGAGACTACTCTGGATAGTGGATATTCGGAACGCGATTGCGCACGGCGACGGGTCACTCACGGACAGGCAGGTGCAGAGTTGGAGCGCTGCTCTGAACTTGCGCCGAGATCTTGAACGCGAGTTGGCAGTTTCTATAAATGCTCGCAGGATCACCATAACCCCATTGACGATCGAGAGGTCGGTACGGTTTCTCGTTGCGTACGTTGCCGCCTTCGATCTCGCTATTGGCCGCAGCCTTAGTCGCACTGCATAGCGGCTTTGGGATATTGGGCTCTTCGCGATCGAGGGTGTAGAGGCCTGAGCGCGTCGTTGGCCGGATGTGGGTCGAGGTCTCCCTGAGGATGGAAGTTCTCACACTCACCATCTGGAAGACCTCGACATGCCCCACCCTACTTTCGCAGCCCCCGACCTGACGACGTTCGCCCGCCTGGACGAGCTCGGCCTTGAGGCCGTCGGGCAGTACCTCGGCACGGACCGGGCGGTGCTGGAGTGCCGCGCCACAGAGCCGGACCAGTGGTGCCGGCAGTGCGGGTGCGAGGGCGTGCCGCGCGGCACCGTGGCCCGTCGGCTTGCGCACGAGCCGTTCGGGCACTGGCCCACGACGCTGCTGATCCGCGTGCGCCGCTACAGGTGCACGGGATGCGGGCGGGTGTGGCGGCAGGACACGACGGCGGCAGCGCCACCTCGGGCGAAGATCTCCCGCGGCGGGCTGGCGTGGGGGCTGGCGGGGATCGTGCTGGACCACCTGTCGGTCTCGCGTGTCGCGGCAGGACTGGGGGTGTCCTGGTCGACTGCGAACACCGCGATCCTCGCCGAGGGCAAACGCCGCCTCATCGAGGACCCTCATCGGTTCGACCACGTCACCACGATCGGTGTCGACGAGCACGTCTGGCGTCACACCAGGCGCGGTGACAAGTACGTGACCGTCATCATCGACCTCACCCCGGTGCGGGACAAGACGGGCCCGGCGAGGCTGCTGGACATGGTCGAGGGCCGCTCGAAGGCCGTGTTCAAGCAGTGGCTCGCCGACCGGCCGAAGGCATGGCAGGACGGGATCGAGGTCGTCGCGATGGACGGCTTCACCGGGTTCAAGACAGCCACCACCGAGGAGCTGCCCGACGCGGTCGCGGTCATGGACCCCTGCCACGTGATCCGCCTGGCCGGTGACGCGTTGGAGAACTGCCGACGCCGCGTCCAGCACGACATCTTCGGCCGCCGCGGGATGAAAGGCGACCCGCTCTACCAGGCCCGCCGCACCCTGCTCACCGGCGCCAGCCTGCTCACCGGCAAGCAGCAGGCACGGCTGGGGGCGCTGTTCGCCGACGAGCGGCACGCCGAGGTCGAGGCGACGTGGGGCGTCTACCAGGACGTGATCACCGCCTACCGCGAGAAGGACCCGAGCCTGGGCCGGTTCTTCCTGCAGCACACGATCGACCGGATCACCACCGGCGTCCCGGACCCGCCGGGCACCTCGAACGGACCGACGGAGGCGATCAACGGTCGGCTCGAGCCCCTGCGTGGCACTGCCCTTGGCTTCTGGAACCTGACCCACTACATCCCACGAAAACTGCTCGAAGCCGGCGGCTTCAGGCCTCGACTGCACCCTGGATTGGGATGAGCCTGTTTCGCCTCAGTTCACGGCTGATCGTCGAAGGTGCCCCCATCGTCGCCCCGATCTTCCGGATCGACAGACCCGTCATGATCAGGTCCTACAGCGGTCTCGCTCGAGGAGGCCGAGGTAGCGGGCATCGATCACCTGCTCGGCGCGGAGCGTTTCATAGCGCGTAGCAGCCCGGGTCTTGATGGCGTCGATGACGGCGGCGAGGTCGTCGGGTAGCGGGTCGGCGGCGCTGATGGTGTGGTCGCCAAAGGTGCTGTCGATGGTGCATTGAACAGATCGGCGGCCAGACGCGCTCCCGTGGGGCGGCTCCAATCCACGATCCGATACCCTCTTGTCGACAGTGTCCCCACAAGCGTGAATCAAGGAGGAAATCGTGATTCCCATCAAGACCAATGTCGAGGACATTCAGAAGTTGCTCGCTTACCTCGGAAAGCAGATCGGCTGGGTGGAACCGGCAAAGATCGAGAAGGCACTCGGGTCGGTCGACGATCGCAAGGTTAGCGCGATGGTCGAGTACGGTCTCATCGTCCGCGACGGTGGGAATCTTCGGACGACTGATCGCGGCAAGCAGTTCAACACCGACCCGCGCGCCGTGCTCCGAGAGGTGTTGTCGAGCGTTGAGCTGTACCAGGCAACGCTGGAGTGGGTTCACTACGGCAAGCGGTCTGAGGCGACGACGTCTGAAATCGGACAGTACTGGGAGGGATCCCACAAGGACACCGTCGGCAGCTTGAGCGGCTCAACGCTCGCGTCTGGTGCGGTGACCTTCGGGCGCATCATTGACGGAGCGGGGCTGGGAACCTTCGTGGTCGGCCGCGGCGGGAACGAGACTCGGGTCAGCTTCGACCTCCCTGAAGTGGACGCGGTGGTGAATGGGGCTCCTCCAGCGGAAGAAGCCGAATCAGAGGTTGTCGAGGATGTGGAGCCCGCGACGGCAATGGCCACTAACACCCCAACACCCGTAGCCACGCCCGCGACGGCTCCGAGCTTCCCCGCACCTACGTCCACGGTTTCCCTATCCACCAGCCCGAGCGTGCACGTCAACGTCGAGATTCACATCGCCGCCGACGCCACTGCGGAAACGGTGCGAGAGATCTTCAAGAACATGGCTCGATACGTCCTCAACAAGCCCGTAACAGATGACGTCTAGTGAGGACTGGGTACCAGATCTCGAACGGCTCCGAGAGTTCCAGGAGGCGTATCGGCTACCCGTAACCGACATCGCGAGGCAGGCTCCCGCACAGGCGCTTCACTCGCTGCGAGACGCCACGAAGAACGCTCCTGAAAGCTACCGACCGTATCTGGATGAGGCTGTGGACTGTTACGAAGCTGGCGCGTATCGCGGCGCAGTTCTCATGGTGTGGGCGGCGACTATCGAGCACATCTACTCTGTGATCGAGAGACATCGGCAAGGGTTCAAACTCCTCGAAGCGGAGAACTTCAAGCGTTACGAGAAGGCGGGCTTCTACCGAAAGATCAACAAGAAGAGCGACCTCCTGTACGTAAGCGACGGGAATCTGCTGCTGATCTGCGAGGACGCCGGAGTTTTCAACAAGAACGCGCGCGCCGTTCTCAATGATGCTTTGAAGACGAGGAACCGTTGTGGGCATCCGACGGGCTATGTCGTCGGTCGCGAAGAGGTCGTCGTGTTCATTGAACGGCTAATCAACAACTTCATCAGCGGGGCGATGGTCGACTGGGACTAGGGCTAGTTGTGATGTCCAGGGACGTTGTTGCATGAATCGCGAATGATCTGCTGACAGGCGAAGGCCTCCCGTTGCGGGAGGGGAGCTGTCTAGAAACCGCTCACGCAACACAGGAGGCCTTCGTGTCCCACGCTAACGCTGCTCTCACCCCGCGCGCTCGATTACGGCTCGCTAAGCTCATCGCCGAGGATCATTGGCCAGCGACTGTCGCGGCGAAGATGTTCATGACCTCACCGCCCACGGCGCGGAAGTGGGCTGCGCGGTTCCGGGCAGAGACCAGCCGTGACGCCACGCCCCATGAGAGGATTCGCGCTATGACGGGACCCGACGGGACAGAATCCGGCTCAACGGCCCTCGGGACCGCCGGGCCCGGATCGACGGCTGGCACACTCGCCTACCGCACTTCCATCCGCCCTGGTTGGGACTCGGTCTCCCCCGCTGCCCGCGCGGCCATCGCGCAAAGGTGCGTCGCCGTGGTCGTTCGCGCAGAGTCAGCGATTGCCGGTTTCACTCCCGGCCTCGCATGCGTGCTGGAACTTGCTGACGGCACTCGCCTCTTCATCAAGGGCGCGGGCCCGGCAAGCCCGGAGTGGCTTGTGGGGAGCTACCGGCGGGAGGCCGCGACGGTGGCAGCTCTTCCGCCGCACTCCGCGCTCGTGCCGCTGCGATGGACGCTCGACGTCGACGGGTGGTTCTTCGCCGTCTATGACGCGGTCGATGCCACACACCCAGTGCGGCCATGGACGGCTCCTGACGCATGGCGGGTACTCGACGCGCTCACCGAGGCCGCGGCTGCACTCACTCCTCCGCCTGCTGCACTCGAAGCCGGGTCGTGGGTGGACGAGCTGGGTCCCTATGTCGATCAGCTCGGCGCCCTCGAGCCACGCATCGGGTCTGCCAGGACCGCACACTTGCAGGACCTTGCCCGGCGCGTGCTTGCCGAGGCTCCTGCGACGACATTGAGCCACGACGACGTCCGCGACGACAACCTCCTTCTTGAACGCGGAGGAGGCGTGAGGCTCGTCGACTGGAGTCACGGGATGCTCGCTCCCCCGTGGTTCATGTCCGTGGTCGCGACGATTTCCATGGCTGCCGACGGCCTTGATGCGCGTGCTCTGCTCGCGGAGCACCCTGCAACGCGCGACGTCCACGCCGATCACGTCGACGGGCTCGTGGCGCTGCACCTCGGGTACTACGCGGGCGTCGCAGACCTCGAGGAGGTTGAGACGTCGCCGCAGTTGCGGGCCCACCAGAGGTGGTACCGCGAGGCGACGATCGGGTGGTTTGGCTACTGAGCGCTGGCACGAGGAAGCACGCGACGAGCCGCTGCCACGGCGATCTGCGCGTGAACGTGACGGGCCGACGCTGCGCATCATGGTCCCGGCCCCGTCCCTGACGATCACCGCCCGGCGAGCCTCCGCAGCATCTCCTGCGTCTCCGGATCGACCGAGAACAGGTACGTCCCCTCCATCCCACGCGTGAGCAGCACCTTGTAGACGTTGCGCACGAGGCGGTCGAACTCGTCGTCGGGTACGCGCGTCCGCGAGCGGAAGTCAGGGTCGCGGTTCTGCTCGCGCCGCGCGACAAAGCGGTCGCCGCGCCACACGAGGTCGGGGCCGAGGATGACGCCGTTCCACCCGTACTCGAAGCCCTGCGCCGTGTAGACGCAGCCGACCTGCTCGAAGCCGCCGTCGGCCGTCGCCCACAGCGCGGACGGCGGTGCCGAGCCGATCCCGCGGTCGCCCTTGACGTTCCACGGCCGTACCCAGTCGCCGATCCTCACGTCGGGCACGAGCCCGACACCGTCGACCGGGTCGCTCCACGGCCAGCAGTACCCGGCCGTCATGCGAGCCCCGTGCCCCGCTGCGAGCTTCGCGCGCAGGCGCGCCTCCATCTCGTGCGGCGAGTCGACGACGTCAACGCTGAACGACGGCTCGTCGTGCCACGGCAGCGGCCCTCCCGGCGCAAGACCGAGAAGACGCCGCACCCACTCGATGTAGGCGAGCGACCCTCCCGCGCGGAACTCGGCGTCGAGGTCGACCTGGACGACATCGATGCCCCGCCGAGCAGCCGCCGCACGGATATCTGCCACCGCACCCTGCTCGCCCGGCCGAACGACCTGGTGCTCATCGAGGAGGAACACTGGCACGCGCGCGGCGTCGAAAAGTTCATCAACCTGGAGGCGTGCAGATTCTCGGACGACCTTCGGCGTGTATCGGCTCACGGACGTCTCGCGGATACGGTGCGCCTCGTCACAGACGAGCACGTCGAGCCCGTTGCGCTCTGCCTGCATGAAGCTGTTGAAGTACGTGAAGAGCGTCCGGACGCGCGGCGCACGATGACCGACGACCTTCCGCAGCGTCTGCGTGAACGAACGCGACCCCGTCGCGTGAAGGACCGCGCGCTCCTGCCGGGCGAGCTCGCCGAGCAGCGCGAGGGCGATGACCGACTTCCCCGAGCCCGGACCGCCCGTGATGACGACGGCCGACTTCACGTCCCCGCGGCGTGACCGTTCGACGGCACGCAGGACGAGATCGAACGCGACGCGCTGCTCGTCGAGCAGGACGAACTGCTCCCGCTCCCGCACCTCGTCGGCGGCGAGCGCAAGCAGCTGCTTCGACGGCGCGACGGCCGACCTCGCAAAAGCGTCGGCCGCCTCGATGCCCGGCTCGGGCGCGAACGCCCGCCGCAGGTGCTCGACGAGCTCGGCGCGGCCGTCGCCCGTGAAGAGCGGGAAGTCGCGGACGTGCGCGTGGTCGTAGAGCGAGTCGACGGACCGGCGGGTCGCGTTGTGGAGATAGGCGAGCCCGCCGATCGTCGCGGCGTCCGGGTTGTGGGGCCCGAGGATCGCGAGGAAGTCCCGCAGGTAGTCGACGTACCCACCGACCTGGACGGACGGGTGGAGCGACTGCCTGTACGCCGTCCCCGGAACGGTGACGAGATTCTCAGCGTCGGGCATCGTCGTCGCCTCGGCCCACTGCTTGAGCTCGACGACGACGTACCTGGGTGCGCCCGTCACCCGGTCGACGCCCGCGAGGACAACGTCAGCGCGCTTTGACGTCAGCGGAAGCCGTTGCTCAACGAGCATCTCGATGCTGCCGAGACCCGCGTCGGACAGGTCGCGCGCAAGTCGCGGCAGCGAGTTCCGCCACGAACGCGACTCGCTCGCGCCACCGGCGCCAATCCCCTGCGACCGGAGATACTCCGCCAAGACACGCTCCAGCTCGGACGTGCCCGACGCCGACAGCTCGACGATCTGGGCCGCCGTCAGGCGAACGGAAGTTACCGACATGGACACACCCCGGGCAGCACGAAGTTTCGTGCGGTGGGGGCATGTCCCGGGGGAAGTCCGTCGGTACCGCTGGTACGAGGGTCACGCTAGCAAGCGCTAGCGCTCTGAAGTGCTGCGACACGGACGGACGCACTGCCCGGTCCGAGTGCACCTCACACCAAGCGATACGCCGGTAGCCCCCGGTCGCTCTCATAGCGCTGAGGTGGCCGAAGCGGTGACCAGAGGCGTGCCCCTGGTTCAATGTCAGACGTCTCCGGCAAGATGTGAGCGGTCACCGGGGGCGCAGACCTGGGCATCGTCGACTCCGACCCGATGCTGCGCGTGCGGTTCCTCGACGCGACGCTCGCCCCCGGCGGCATGGCCGATTTTGCGGCACCCGTCCAGCAGCTCGCAGCCCTCGACGTCGAACCGCGGATCCTCGTGCTTCTCGAGAACCGCGAGACCCTTCTCTCACTCCCCGCGATGCCCGGCATCGTCGCGGTGCACAGCCCCGGATATGCGGTCGAGATGCTCGATCCCATCGGCTGGGTACGGAACTCACCGGTCGTCTACTGGGGCGACCTCGACTCGCACGGGTTCTCGATCCTGCACCGGTTGCGTACCCATCACGATCGCGTCGAGTCGGTGCTCATGGACACCGAGACGCTCGAGGCGCATCTCGACCTCGCCGTCGTCGAGCCACGACCTGCGCGAGGCATCTACCCGACGCTCACCGAGGCTGAGAGCACGACACTCGAGCGCTTGCGCGCTGGCGGCGACCTGCGCCTCGAACAGGAGCGGATCCCATGGGAGTACGCGCTTACACAGCTCAACGCCGCGATCACACCGCCTCGCCCCACGCAGCGATCCCCGATGTGACGTATCACCTATGAGATGGTCAGAGCCGTAGGTATGGCGTAACAAGATCGGTGACGGGTGGAGATTCCCTGGCCGCGACCGCGATCGACATCGACGACTACCACTGAGGAGGAACGATGACCACGAACTACGCCGTAGCTCCGGGCGAGTACCTCGCGAGTGGATCGACGAGCAAGCGCTCAGCCAGGGAGCGATTGCCGACCTCCTCGGCGTAAGCCGCAAGCACGTCAGCGAGATCGTCAACGGTCGCGCCTCCATCTCCCCTGAGACGGCGGTCAAGCTAGGGCGAGCGACCGGGATAGCCGCGGACGCATGGCTCCGGCACGAGGCCCTCTATCGCGCCGATCTCGCTCGAATCGCGAGCGAGCGCTCACTTTCCGCCTCTTCGTGGAGCTTGCAGGCCCACCCGTGACCTGAGGCACGCCACCCACGCCGCCGGCCCCCGATGAACACAGAAGCACCTCACACCAAGCGATAAGCGGGCAGCCCCCGTCGCCGCACGAGCCACTCCGCGACCACGAGGTTCGGGATCCAGCAGAGGAACGGCACTGCTGCGTAGGCGTTGTCGAAGATCGGCGCGAACTCGATCTCGCCGTTCGCGAGCAGGATCTGTCCGACGATGAGCAGCCCGAGCCACAGTCGCAACGTCGGGGCGGCGAAGCTGAGCGCGTAGTTGCGGATCATCCAGGACCGGTGGAGCTTGATGTCCCCTCGCCTGATCGCGGCGAGCGCCCGCCACCCGGTGACGAACCACAGCACGCCGAGCGCACCGAACCCGAACGTGCCCACGAGCCCGGCGGAGTTGAACGGTGCGATGACGAGCGACGTCACCGACGCGAGCCCGACGGCGATGAAGTAGCCGCGCCCCAGCACCCGGTGCACCCGGGGTGAGCGCACCCGCAGGCGACGCGAGAACTGCGCGGGCCCGAGCACGAGGGCGAGCGCACCGGTGACGATGTGCAGGTAGAACGACGCTTGGACGACGAGCGGCGCACCCACGTAGCTGCCGGCGATCGCCTGCCCGTCCTCGTCGGCCGCAGCGATCTCGGCGAGCGTGCCCTGGCTGTAGAAGAACAGCGTGTAGGCGACGACGGCGAGCGAGAGCAGCGCCACGGTGACGAGGCCTGAACGGCGCCGCAGGCGCGCGACCCTCCCGGGTCGGGGGCGCCACGACCGCGACGCGTCTGCGCGTCCGGGTGCGGCAGGAACGGGTGGTGAGCCGACGGCACTAGTCATGAGAACCCCTCGAATGTGAACGCCGTTAACATCGCGTGAGACAGCACCGTAACGGCGGATGTTAGAGTCGTCAACATGGAGGCTCAACAGCGCTATCACCATGGCTCACTGCGCGAGGCACTGCTCGCGGCGGGCCGCGAGCTGCTCGCCGAACGCGGACCCGACGGCTTCTCGCTCTCCGAGCTCGCACGCCGCGTCGGTGTGAGCACAGCAGCCCCCTACCGTCACTTCGAGGACCGTGACGCGATCCTCGACGCTCTCGCAGCCGAGGGCTACGCGATCTTCGACGACCACCTCCGCGCCGCGATCGAGGGCGCACCCGACCCGGCCGCTGCACTCGCCCGCGCCGGCGTCGCCTACCTCCGGTTCTCGATCGAGAACCCCGCCGTCTTCCGCGTCATGTTCCACAACCGCCCAGGACGACCGACGATCACCATCCCGACCGCGTTCACCGCGTTCGCAGACACCGTCACGCAGGCCCAGCACTCAGGCTTCCTCACCGACCAGATCGAGCCGCACGTCGTCGTGCGCAGCCTCTGGTCCGCGATCCACGGCGCCGCCGTCCTCCACGCCACGGGCGGCTTCACCAAGCTCGGCCTCGACGCACCTCTCGAGCAGATCGTCGACGGCATCGTCGCGCCCTACCTGACACAGCCACGCTCCCCCGCCCCCTAGCGCAACCCCTGCACCCAGCAGGTCCTCAGAACACCAGGGATGCCGCAAGCCGCGTCTGACGCGGCCGCGCGAGTGGCGGCTGGCAGGGGTTGACTGGGAGGACGGCCGGCGGACAGCCGCAGGAGGACCCGAGCGAGGAGCGCATCATGACGACGACGTCGATCGACGCAGACGAGCACACTGAGCAGGTCGACATGCTCGTCATCGGCTGGGGCAAGGCAGGCAAGACCCTCGCCAAGGTGGCAGCGGGCCGCGGGCTGCGGGTCGCGCTCGTCGAGGAGTCCTCGCACATGATCGGCGGCGCGTGCATCAACGTCGCATGCATCCCGACAAAGATCCTCGTGCACGACGCAGAGCAGCGCCGTGCAGGTGACGACGTCGACGCCTACCTCGCCGCGACGATCGAGCGGCGCGACACGCTCACGGGCGCGATGCGCGAGGCCAACCACCGCCTGCTCGCAGATCTCGACCAGGTCATGCTCGTCCAAGGCCATGCGACGTTCACGGGGCCACGCACCGTGCTCGTCGAGGGCGGCCCCGAGCGACTGCACCTCGTCGCCACGACCGTCATCATCAACACCGGGACCCGTCCCGCCACCCCGCCCATCCCGGGGGCCGCTGTCGGGGCCCGAGTCCACAACTCGATCACGATCCAGCACGTCGCACCGCTCCCGCGCACACTCGTCGTCATCGGCGGCGGTGATGTCGGCCTCGAGCTCGCGTCGACGTTCGCCCACCTCGGCTCCGACGTCACCGTCCTCGACCGCGGGCCGCGCCCGCTGTGCCACGAGGACGACGACGTCGCCGAGACAGCCGCCGAGATCCTCGCCGACAACGGCGTGACGTTCGTGCCGCGCGCAACCGTCACCAAGATCGACCCGGGCGACAGCGAGAGGCGCGCACAGGTCACGTGGCACGACGGGGACGACGAGTCCTCGCGTGAGGCCGACGCCGTCCTCGTCGCGCTCGGCCGCGAGCCCACGACAGACACCCTGGGGCTCGCAACCGCAGGCGTCGCGGTCGACGACCGCGGCTACGTCGTCGTCGACGAGCACCTGCGCACGAGCGCAGCGGGCGTCTACGCCGTCGGCGACATCAACGGCGGCCCGCAGTTCACGTACATCTCGTTCGACGACCATCGCATCGTCGCCGACCACCTCTTCGGCGAGGGGCGTCGCTCGACGACGGACCGCGTCGCGGTGCCGCGCACGACGTATCTCACTCCCCCGCTCTCACGCGTCGGCCTCACCGAGGCGGATGCACGGGACCATGGCTACGACGTCCGCGTCGCCTTCCGGAAGGTCGCGCAGATCGCCGCAGCCCCCCGCGCCAAGATCGAGGGCGACCCGCGCGGGCTCGTCAAGATCATCGTCGACAGCGCAACCGACCTCGTCCTCGGCGCTGCTCTCCTGCACGTGCACTCCGAGGAGCTCATCAACTTCGTCGCCCTCGCGATGCGCCATGGCGTCACCGCGAGCGAGCTGCGCGACGGCATCTACACCCACCCGTCGACCACCGAGGCACTCAACGAGGTGCTCACGGCGCTCACGCCGTAGCGCACCTCACGCCGTAGCGGACCTCACGCCGTAGCGCACCTCACGCGCCAAGACGCTTCTGCGCCCGTCCGAGGACGCCGAGCACGGTCGAGCCGAGGACGAGCACGCCCACCGCCGTGACGACTGCCCGCACGGTGTCGACCGTGAGCGTCGACGTCGCCAGCGTGTACCAGACGAACCTCGGCAGGTTCTCGCCGAGCCCACCCCCCGGCACGTAGGAGAGCTGCGTGCCGTCCCCGAGCGCGAACGGCCAGAACCACAGGTTCGTCACGAGCCCGTAGAGGTAGGCGGCGACGATCCCGTATGCGGCCAGCGCGATGACGGCGCGGCGCGGGACGCGCGCACGCCGCCCCTCGTCGGGCACAGCACCCGGCACCGGACCGCGCCCACCACCCGGGAGCACAAGCCGACCGACCGCTCCCGCGCCTGCCCCCACCCACGCAGCCGCGAACGCCTGGAACGGCAACCACGGCCCCACGCCCGCAGTGAGCAGCGCGGAGACGAGCATCGCGAGGGCCCCGAGCGAGAACCCGAGGCTCGGGCCGAGCACCGCCGCTGCCAGCACGAGCAGCACGAACATCGGCTCAAAGCCGCCGAGCCCGGTCCCGAGCAGACGCAGTGCGGCGATGAGCGCGCCGAGCACGCCGACGAGGGCCAGCGCACGCGGGTCGGGCCGCTCCCGGGTGACCGCGGCGAGAGCGCTCGCGAGCACGAGCGGCACGAGGACGACGACGAGCCACGGCGCCGACTGCCCCTCGGACCGCGGCGTCACTGACGCCAGCAGCGGCCAGCCGAGCATGGCCGCACCGAGCAGGCTCGTGAGCACGACGAGGATGCGTGAGGTCAGCGTGCTCACGCGGGCCCCGCCGCGGGTCCCCGTACGAGGTCATGGACGGTGAGCGCGGTGAGGGGTCGCACGACCCGCGCGATCTGGGGTGCGGCCGCAACGGATCCCGTGAGCACGTCGCGCGCGGGTCCGTCGCTGATGACCTCGCCGTCGGCGAGCACGATGACGCGGTCGGCGGCCTCAGCCGCAGTTTCTCCGTCGTGCGTCGCGAGGACGACGGTCGCTCCGGCCGCGGCTCGCGCGCGCAGCGCCGCGACGAGCGCGTGACGGGCGGGCGTGTCGAGGCCGCGGGTCGGCTCGTCGAGCAGGAGGACGTGCGCGCCGGCCGCGAGCTGGATCGCCAGGACGAGTGCGAGCTTCTCCCCCTCGGACAGGTCGCGCGGGTGCGTCGCGTCCGCGATCCCGTCGACGAGCGAGTCGAGCAGCGTGCGCGTCGTCCCCTGCTCAGCCCCCGCGTCGGCGTCACCACTTGCGCACTCGTGCGCGACGCTCGCCGTGAACAGCAGCGCCCCGATCTCCTGCGGGACGAGCGCAACCCGGCGCCGCGCGTCCGCTGCACCGAGGCGCGCGGGGTCCGCACCCTCGACGTCGAGGCGTCCGCGGTGCGGCAGCATCCCTGCGAGCGCACGCAGCAGTGTCGACTTGCCGGCGCCGTTGCGCCCCATGAGGACCGTCACCTCGCCCGCATGCAGCTCGAGGTCGAGCCGCGGCACGACGGTGTGCGTCCCGCGCCGTACCTCGAGCCCGCGCGCACGCACGCGGACGGGAGCGGGCGCGGCCGTCGGCGCCGCGGCACGCTGCTCCCGTACGACGAGCCGCTCGGGCTCGGCCAGGTAGGCACGGCGCGCCGCACGGACGTCGGCGGGCAGCTCGCGCCACCCGGCGACGTCGGTGAGGTGGACGAGCGGCGGTGCCTGCGGCGTCCCCCGGAGCACCTCGAGCCCTCCCGTGCGCAGCGTTCCGTCCCCGCCCAGGTGCCAGATCGCGTCGGCCACGCCCGTGACGCGTTCGAGGCGGTGCTCGGCGATGATGACGGTGAGCCCGACGTCGTGCGCGAGCCGCCGCACGGCCCCGACGACGTCGTCTGCCGCACCCGGGTCGAGCGCGGACGTCGGCTCGTCGAGGAGCAGGACCGACGGCTCGGAGACGAGCGCGGCCCCGAGCGCGACGCGCTGCGCCTGCCCGAGGGAGAGGGTGTCGAGGCGTCGCGCGCGCAGGTCAGCGATGCCGAGCAGGTCGAGCGTGTCCTCGACGCGTCGGCGCATCGAGGCGGCCTCGATCCCCTGCTGCTCGAGCCCGAACGCGAGCTCGGTCTCGACGTGAGCGGTGACGAACCCGCGCAGGGGGTCCTGGGTGACGTACCCGGTGAGGTGCGCACGGTCGCGTGCGGGCACGCTCAGCACGTCGCGTCCGGACAAGGTGACGGTGCCCGACGTCCGCCAGGCGGCGCCGTCGAGCAGGCCCGCAATCGTCCGCAGCAGCGTCGTCTTGCCCGTGCCGGTCGGTCCGGCGAGCAGCACGACGTCGCCCTCGCGCACGTCGGCGTCGATCCGGTCGAGGACGACGCGTCCGTCGATGGCCGCCGTGACCTCGCGCAGGCGCATCATGACGTCGCTCCGCGTACGTCGCCTGCGGGCGTGAGCGCGGACTGCGCCCTCCGCCTGCCCGGCGTCGCAGGTGGGACGAGCGCCGGGAGGACCGCCACGAGCGCCGCGCCGAGCGCAGCAGCAGAGAGCGCGAGCCAGGCGTCGGCCGCGGGTCCGCGCACGGCAGCGGGTGCAAGAACGACGCCGACCGCGGCCACGATCCCGCACCCGACGACTCCGAGGCTCAGGGGCGTCCATCGAGGCGGTCGGTGCACCGTCGTGAGCCGCCCCCGGCCGCCGCCGAGCGCGATCCAGGTGAGCATGCCCGCCACCACCGCGAGGACGGGCGCGGACCACGCAGGCCAGGCCCCGTCGAGGAGCGCGAGCAACGCCAGCGCGCTCGCGGCGAGCGAACCGAGCATGAGCACGGGCGCGCCACGTCGGACGGTCGCGCGCGAGCCGAAGCCCCGCGCTTCCATGCCCATGGCTGTCGCGAACGCGCGCTCGATCGCTCCTTCAAGAACCGGCACGACGACGCGTTCGAGGCTCCGTCGGTCCCGAGCCGGCCGGCCGGTGAGGCTCACGCCCCGCAGCCGCAGCGCCTCACGCGTGTCGAGGACCGAGCGCACGAGCGCGGGGAATGCCGCAACCGCGATGACGGCAGCGATGGCGACGGGGCCGAGCGCGGCGGGCACGTGCCGCAGCAGCAGACCCGCGTCCGCGATCGTGTGCGCGGCTCCCACAGCCAGGACGAGGACCGCGAGCTGCAGACCCCCCGAGACCCCTGCGAGGAGCGATTCCCGCGTGAGCGGCCCGAGAAGCGTGAAGGGGCCGAGGTCAAGCGCCGGAAGGTCGACGAGCACGTGCGCACCCGGCGTCGCCAGGAGGATGTGCGCGCTCACCCGCACGGCGAAGATCAGTCCGGCAACAGCCGCGTACACGCCGAAGCCGCGCGCGCCGTCGGGGCCGTGCACCGTCACCGTGAGCACGACAACTCCCGCGAGCAGCGCGAGCAGCAGCACGTTCGTCGTGCTCGTCGCCGCAGCGGCGAGGGCGCCGGCCCAGCACCACCACGCCGCAGGATGGACGCGGGGCGCGGTCATCCGCGCGACCGGCGCACACGCACGACGACGACCCCGACGGCTAGGGCCGCAAGCACGCCCAGGCCCACGAGCACGACGGGCTCCGGCCCGCCGTCCGGCAGAGCGGTGCCCGCGGCAGGTTCGCGCAGCGTCCAGCCGTTCGGGACGTCCCCTGCGCGTGCGTGGGCGACACTCACCGCGGGCGTCCGGCCCTGAGCGCGTTCGACCGAGTAGACGAGCGCAAGGGCACTGCCCGCCGCAAGGTCGATGTCGCCGATCCCGGCTGTCGCGTACCGCCACGCACCGTCGTCGCCCGCTTGCCACAGTGACCAGTACGAGGTCGCAGGCGGGGTCCGGCGGCATGGCTCGGTGCGCGTCGAGCCGTCGGCGAGCCTGATGCTCTCGTCCGCCGCGGGGCGTCCCTCGACGCGGCACACGAAGGCGAGGCCCATCTGGACGGTTCCCTCGAGCTCGACGTTCGCGACGCGCAGGACGTCGAGCGCGGGGCCCGTCGTCGGTTCGCAGTGCACGAAGCTCCCTCGCTGCGGGTCCGTGACGGGCAGGTCACCGAGGTCGACGACGATCGCCACGCCGGGGCATGCGTCGGACGTCGCCAGCGCGACACCGCGCGGGGCTGCGGCGGGCGCAGCGACCACATGCCCGACGGTGGGCGCCGCACCGGCGGGCGCCCCACCCGCAACGCTGAGCGCGCCCAGCACGAGAGCCGCCGCGACCCCGGCGAGACGCCCCATCAGTCAGTTCCCTCCACGAGGTCGACGAAGCCCGCGCCGACGAGTGCCGGGATCGCCTGTGCCGACGCGCGCGCGTCGGGCGTGGTCCCGTCGAACGTGAGCGCGGTCGCACCCGCGACGGTGACGGTCTGCGCGGCGAGCCACGTACGGGCCGCAGCAAGCGTCTCGGGCGCGACGCCCGCATCGGTGAGGGCACCGATGACGACGCCGGTCGAGTTGACGTTCGCCTCGGGCGCGTCGGCCGAGCGCCACGCCTGCCCACCGTCGGTCTCGAGCGCGGCCTCGAGCAGCCACGTCTTCGCGGCCTCGGTCACCGCCGGGCCGGCGACGGCGTCATCGCCCTCGGCTGCGGCAGACGCACCGAATGCCGTGAGGGCTGAGAGCGCGAAAGCCGTCGAGTCGGCGTCACCCACGCACGGCTCCGCCTCGAGCGCGGCAGGGAACGAGCCGTCCTCGCACGCTTGGTCCACGAGGTAAGCGACGGCCGAGCGCGCTCGCGCAGGTCCGCCGTCGGAGGCGAGCGCGGCCGGGCGGACGAGCGCAAGGACGCCCCACGCCTGGCTCACCGTCGAGGAGTAGTCATCGGCTCCGAGGTCGGAGAGACGGCCGTCGTCCGAGAGGAACTCCGCGAGACGAGCGCCCATGTCGTCGGCGAGCTCGTGCCCGGCCGCTCCGAGCACGACGGCGGCCTTGGCGGTCGACCCCGCCCAGCCGGCGCTCGCGCCGTCCCCCGCGTAGGCATCGAGCACGTCACGCGTGAACGTCCCCGAGAGGTCCGCTGCAAGAGCGGTGTCGCTCGACGCGAGCGCAGCTGCGAGGACGTCGAGGGTGAGTCCCTGATCGGGGTACGCGGTGCCGTCGAAGACGGTCGTGAAGAGGCCGGCCGGGCGCTCGAGCGACGACAGCCAGGCAAGCGCACCCGCCGCGGTCGTCCCGGCCTCGGGCGCCGCGGGGTCGGCGACAGCGGTCGGGGCCGGTGTCGTCGTCGAGCTGGTCGACGGCGGAGCGCCCGGTGCGGGGGCGTCGTCCGCGCACGCGGCGAGCGGAAGGAGGAGAGCTGTGGCGCACACGAGCGCGGCGGAGCGCGAGGTGCGGGCGCGGAAGGAGCGCATGGTGGCCTTTCGACGAGGGGTCGCGTACGCACCCCGCACATGCACGAGGCGCTGCGACGCAGTCCCCCTCTGGGGCCATCATCCTGCGTCGGGGGCGAGTCTAGCCAGGCTCACCCGCGAGGGCCGGTGCTGTTCGCGGTTCGTCCCGCACCGTGGCACGCTCGCGCCGGGCGCACGCGTGCGCGAGGAGGACCTGGGCGGCGACGTAGGTGAGCATGACGAGGAATCCGCGCTGCGGAGGGTCAAACGACGGCGCGAAAGCACCGAGCGCAATCATCGCGTCCGACGCGAGGAAGATGATGCCGCCCACGCCAGCAACTGGCCCGAGCCCCCACGCGAGAACAGAGGCCGTCGCAAGGACGGCGGCGTACACGGCGACCGCGGGAAGCAGCGCGCCCGCCTCCTTCGCGCACAGCACGACGACCCCGACGAGAACCGCCCCGTAGAGGACGAGCGTCCACGGCGCCCTGCCCCACGCGCTCGCGCGGCGCGACGGCCAGAACGCAGCCGAGTAGATGACCTGGGCGACGAGGAAGAAGCCGATCATCGCGAGGAAGCCCACGTCCCCGCTGAGCACCCGCGGGACCGCGTCACCGAGCCACGAGAACCCGAGCGCGAGGAGCACGAGCACGGTGAGCCGGGAGCGCGGACCGGGCGTCGTCCGACTCCACAGCCACGCGGCGACGAGCGGCATGAGCAGGACCTGGGTGATCGCGGCGAGCCCCGATGCGTCGTTCCACTGCGCGACGAGGTGCACCCCCGTGACGGCGATGCCAAGGACAGCGATGACGGTCGTCGCGTTGCCGCTGGTCAGGTTGCCGCTGGTCGGCGCAGGTGCAGCGCCCTCGGGCCGAGCCACCATGAAGTCCTCCACAACGTCGGGTGGCCACACGCTACGGGACGGGGTGCCGTCCGGGAAGGTCAGTGTCCCGACACGCCGAGCAGAACCTCGGAGTGGAAGACGCGGAAGCCCAGACGTTCGTAGAGCCGGTACGCGCCCGACGGGTTGGCGGTGTCGACGCCGAGCGTGCCGGCTTCCATGCCGTCCGCCCGGAAGCGTTCGAGCGCGCGCGTGAGCAGAAGACTGGCGATGCCGCGGCCGCGGCCCTCTCGCACGACGCCGAGCAGGTGGACGTAGCCGCTCGTGAAGCCCTGCGCGGGCCAGTCCTCGGGGTACTTGTCGCTGCGCAGGTAGCCGACGACGGGGCTGCCCTCGCGCGTCGTGTCGCGGGCGACGAGGCTCCACCCGGGGACGAACGTCGTGCGGCCGGCGAGCCAGCGCTCCAAGCTCATCGGCTGGGAGCCCCAGTGGTCGGCGAACGCGGCGTTGTGCGCGAGGCGCACGTCGTCCTCGTCTGCGTCCGCCCAGGTCGTGACGGTGATGCCCGCGGGAGGTGCGGCGGGTGCGAGGTCGGTGTCGAGGTCGCGTCGCAGGCTCGCATAGTGGCGCAGGTCTGCGAAGCCGAGCCGCGTGTAGAGCCGGGCCGTGCGAGCGTCGTCGCTCCCGATGACGACGCCGACGCGCCACGGGATGCCGTCGCCGCTGCCACGGGACGCGAGCAGCGCGTGCGCATGGTCGATGCCCCAGCGTGCGACGGTGCGGCCGATGCCGCGTCCGCGCCAGCGCTGGTCGACTCCGCCGTCGAGGTACACGCGGCGTTCCGTCTCGTCGTCGGGCGGCGCGGTGAGCATCATCCAGGCGCGCGGCGTGCCGTCTGCGTCGAGTCCGACGATGCTCTCGAGGGCAAGGTTGCGCCAAGGCTCGCCGAGGTCCTCGACGGTCTCGTCGAGCGACATGCGGAAGGGCTGCGCGTCCGCCTCCTCGACGTCGTTGAACAGTCGCAGCAACGCGGGCGCGTCGGCCGCGACCAGCGGACGCCAGAGAAGATCGGGGTGGAGGTCCATGGGCCCAGCATGCGTCGCGCTTTCCTCGCCGGTCGAGGTCTTTTCCCCGTCGGTCCCGTGCGCCTCGCGGAGCCGTCAGGCGTCGATGCGCGACCGGTCGAGGTTCACGGCACCCGCGACGATGAACTCCTTGCGGGGCGCGACGTCCGATCCCATGAGCAGGTCGAAGACCTGCTCGGCGACCTCAGCGTCGGCGAGCGTGACCCGGCGCAGCGTGCGCAGGCGCGGATCCATCGTCGTCTCCGCGAGCTGACCGGCGTCCATCTCACCGAGGCCCTTGTACCGCTGGATGTCGTCCTTGTAGCGCTTGCCGGCCTTGTCGAGCTTCTTGAGCGTTGCCGTGAGCTCGGCTTCGGAGTACGTGTAGATGTACTCGTTCTTGCGGCTTCCCGCGCCGATGACCTCGATGCGGTGCAACGGCGGGACGGCCGCGTACACGCGCCCGTCCTCGACGAGGGGCCGCATGTAGCGGAAGAAGAGCGTGAGCAGCAAGGTGCGGATGTGCGCGCCGTCCACGTCGGCATCCGTCATGAGGACGATCTTGCCGTAGCGCGCTTGCTCGAGGTCGAACGTGCGGCCCGAGCCGGCGCCGATCACCTGGATGATCGCCGCACACTCTGCGTTGCGCAGCATGTCGGAGACCGAGGCCTTCTGAACGTTGAGGATCTTGCCGCGGATGGGCAGCAGCGCCTGGAAGTCCGAGGACCGCGCAAGCTTCGCAGTACCGAGCGCCGAGTCCCCCTCGACGATGAAGAGCTCGGAGCGCCCGACGTCGTCTGAGCGGCAGTCGGCAAGCTTCGCGGGGAGCGAGGAGGTCTCCAGCGCATTCTTGCGGCGCGAGATCTCCTTCTGCTTGCGCGCGGAGATGCGCGCGCGCATCTCCGCGACGACCTTGTCGAGCAGGAGCGCGGACTGGGCCTTGTCGTCACGCTTCGTCGAGGAGAAGATCCCGCCGAGCTCCTTCTCCAGCACCCGCGAGACGATTCCGCGGACGGGAGCCGTGCCGAGGACCTCCTTCGTCTGGCCCTCGAACTGCGGCTCGGCGAGGCGGACCGTGACGACCGCGGTGAGCCCCGCAAGGATGTCGTCCTTCTCGATGCGCTCGGCGGAGTCCTTCGCGCTGATCTTCAGGCGCCGGGCGTTGGCCTCGACCTGCTTGCGCACGAGCTTGAGCAGCCCGGCCTCGAAGCCCGCGAGGTGGGTGCCACCCTTGGGCGTCGCGATGATGTTGACGAACGACCGCACGGTCGTGTCGTAGCCCGTCCCCCACCGCAACGCGATGTCGACCTCGCACTCGCGCTCGACCTCGCGCGGCGTCATGTGCCCGCGGTCGTCGAGGACCGGGACGGTCTCGGTGAACTTGCCGGAGCCCGACAGCCGCCACGCGCCCGTCACAGGGGCGTCCGGCGCCAAGAACTCGACGAAGTCGACCGTGCCGCCCGTGTGGTGGAACTCCTCCTCCCACAGGCCGCTCTCGCCGGGGGTTCCGGGCAGGCCGCGCTCGTCGCGCAGCGTGATCCTGAGGCCGGGCACGAGGAACGTCGTCTGCCGGATGCGCGCGACCAGCTCGTCGTACTGGAACGCTGCGGTCGCGAGGAAGATCTGCTTGTCAGCCCAGTAGCGCACGCGAGTTCCGGTGCGGCCGCGCGCGACCTTGCCCGACGCCATGAGCGAGGACTTCTCGACGAACGGCGTGAACGCGGCGTCAGGGCTCGGACCCGTGCGCGGGTCGTCGAACACGCCGGGTTCACCGCGGTGGAACGACATCGCCCACGTCTTGCCACCCCGGTCGACCTCGACGTCGAGTCGCGCGGAGAGCGCGTTGACGACGCTCGCGCCGACGCCGTGGAGGCCGCCTGAGGCGGCATAGGACCCGCCGCCGAACTTGCCGCCCGCGTGGAGCTTCGTGAAGACCACCTCGACGCCCGAGAGCCCGGTCTTGGGCTCGACGTCGACGGGGATGCCACGGCCGTCGTCGGCGACCGTGACCGAGCTGTCCGCGTGCAGCGTCACGGTGATGTTCGTGCAGTGCCCTCCGAGGGCTTCGTCGACAGCGTTGTCGATGATCTCCCACAGGCAGTGCATGAGGCCCCGAGAGTCGGTGGTCCCGATATACATGCCCGGACGCTTGCGTACCGCCTCGAGCCCCTCGAGGACTGAGAGGTGGCGGGCGGAATAGGACTCGGTCGTTGCGGTCGGCACGGTTACACACTCTAGGTCCACCGAGGCTCACCGACGTGCTCGAAGCCATTCGGCGAGAGTCCGCGCATCCCTCTCATCCCACCCAGGACGCCGACGCAGCCTGGGAACATGACGACCATGTGGCGGACGTCATGATCCCGGGCTGTGAACGGGGCCGATGCGTACGCCGGTGGCGAACGTCCCTGCGGCAACGGAATGCCGTGGCGGGTTCGATGGTTTGATGCTGACATGAGCACCGTGACCGCAACCCCGTTGACCGTAGCCGACCGCTGCGACCGCTGCGGCGCCCAGGCGTATGTCCGCGTCGCACTTCCCGTGGGTGAGCTCCTCTTCTGCGCCCACCACTCGCGTGAGCACGCCGAGGCGTACACGTCGATCGCGGTGGAGATCCAGGACGAGACCGCCCGCCTCCACGAAGAGCACGGCGCACGCTGAGCGATCGCTCACCGCACCATCAGACGCAGGACCCCGCACCACCATGGGTGCGGGGTCCTGCTGTCTTCGCGGCCGACCGTCCCCTCGCACCGTCCCTCGCACTGCCCGCTCCCGACTGCGCGTGCCGTCATGACGGACGACCCCCGCACCGGAGTGCGAGGGTCGTCGGGGTCGAGACTCGGGGCCAGGCCCTGTGACGGGCTCAGTCGAGGTAGTCGCGCAGCACCTGTGAGCGGCTCGGGTGCCGCAGCTTCGACATCGTCTTCGACTCGATCTGACGGATGCGCTCACGCGTCACGCCGTAGACCTTGCCGATCTCGTCGAGCGTCTTGGGCTGGCCGTCCGTCAGGCCGAAGCGCATGGAGACGACGCCGGCCTCACGTTCGGAGAGCGTGTCGAGCACCTGGTGCAGCTGCTCCTGCAGAAGCGTGAAGCTCACCGCGTCAGCGGGAACAACAGCCTCGGAGTCCTCGATGAGGTCGCCGAACTCGGAGTCGCCGTCCTCGCCGAGAGGCGTGTGCAGGGAGATCGGCTCGCGGCCGTACTTCTGGACCTCGACGACCTTCTCAGGCGTCATGTCGAGCTCCTTGGCGAGCTCTTCGGGCGTGGGCTCGCGGCCCAGGTCCTGGAGCATCTGCCGCTGGACGCGCGCAAGCTTGTTGATGACCTCGACCATGTGGACGGGGATACGGATCGTGCGGGCCTGGTCAGCCATGGCACGCGTGATCGCCTGACGGATCCACCACGTCGCGTAGGTCGAGAACTTGTAGCCCTTGGTGTAGTCGAACTTCTCGACCGCACGGATGAGACCGAGGTTGCCCTCCTGGATGAGGTCCAGGAAGAGCATGCCGCGCCCGGTGTAGCGCTTGGCGAGCGACACGACGAGACGCAGGTTGGCCTCGAGCAGGTGGTTCTTGGCGCGGCGACCGTCGGATGCGATCCACTCGAGCTCGCGACGCATCTTGGGGGCGAGTTCGCTCGCACCGTGCGCCAGCCGCTCCTCGGCGAAGAGACCGGCCTCGATCCGCTTGGCGAGGTCGACCTCCTGCTCGGCGTTGAGGAGCGCGACCTTACCGATCTGCTTGAGGTAGTCCTTGACGGGGTCCGCCGTCGCACCGGCCGTGATGACCTGCTGAGCGGGGGCGTCGTCGTCGTCCGCGTCGGAGTAGACGAAGCCTGAGGACGACTCCTCGGCCTCCTCGGCGGGCTTCGCCGCAGGCGCGGGCTTCTCGCCTGCGTCCTCTGCCGAGTCTGCCGTCGTGTCATCAGCCTCGATCTCGACGTCCTCGAGGTCGTCGTCACCGGGCGTGGCCTCGTCGTTGTCGTCGGCGGTCGCCTCGTGCGCGTCGGCGTCCTTGGCGGCTGCGGCCTTCTTCGCGGCCGCCGTCGTCTTCCGTGCCGGCGCGGCCTTCGTCGTGGCGGCCTTCGCAGGCGCCTTCTTGGCCGGGGCCTTCTTCGCCGCCGGCTTGGCGGCGACGTCGGCCTCTGCCTCGTCCTCTGCAGGAGCGGACGCCGCGACCGCCTTCTTCGCAGGCGCCTTCTTGGCCGCGGGCTTCGCGGCGGGAGCGTCGGCGTCTGCCTTCGCGGTCGTGGCCGTGGCACGCTTGGTCGCCGCAGCCGCGACCTTGCCGGTCACAGGCAGCGTCACCTCGATGCCGAGCATCGCGATCGCCCGGTAGACGGCCTTGAGTCGCTTGGCGTCAGCAACCGCAGCGCTCTCGCACGCGGTCCGCAGGCTCTCGGCGTCGATCCGGCCGTCGGTCGTCCCACGCCGGACGAGGTCCTGGAGCACGGGGTGCTCGAACTCTCGCGGCAGGGCGTGGTTCGGAATGTTGGGCGCCACAGATGACCTTTCGGCAGAACTCGAGGAGTGCTTGACGTCGAACGCGGGATGAACTTCGCGGTGCGCCGTGAGCACGGTCCCCCTATTGTACTCGGAACGAGCGTGCGGACGGCCCTGAGGGCCGCCGTCCGCTCGGCGAGCAGGCGGCCGGCAAAGACGACGTCCACACGCTCCAACGCGCGAGGACCCGCGAATTGTTCCCGTTCAGCGTGAGCTGGCCGCCCCGTTCTGCGCGGGCTTGACTGCGAGGACCGGGCACGGCGCGTCGAGCAGCACACGCTGGGCGTTGGCGCCCAGGACAAGCTTCCCCGTGGGACTGCGCCGGCGTAGCCCGATGACGACGAGCGTGGCCGAGGTCTCTTCGGCGATGCGGACGAGGTCGTCGGCGACATCACCGGCACCTTCGATCACCCGCACCTCGTGGTCGACGCCACTGGTCGCGAGCTCGGTGGTGACGCGTGCAAGGTCTTCGTCCCGCGCCCTGGCGTGCTCAGCGTCGGTGCGATCAGCACGTTCGCTGACGACGATGACGAGCCGCGAGCCACGCCCGCCGGCCGCCTCTCGAGCAGAAGCGAGTGCAGCGGCCCCTTCGGGGGTGGACTGATAGCCGACGACGACGGACATCGTTGTTCCTCCTGAGACGGGCGCCCTGGGTCACGCCGTTCATAGCCGACACTATCCGACCCCGGGACCTCTCTCCTGCGCCCTGGGTCCTCCACTCGCACGTCACCCCCTCCGCACGCACGCGTCCTAGCGCTCGTGCTCGCCCTCGGTGCGCGCGCGGCGCACCCAGCCGGGCGGCAGCCCGGCGTCGAGCGCCTCACGCACGAGCCGCGCCAGGGAGTGGTGGGGATCGGCTTCGAGGGCTCGGTCGATCCAGACCGCGGCCTCGGCGCCGTGCCCGGTCCACCAGGCCGTGAGTCCGAGCAGCGTGAGCGCAGGCGCCGAGCCACCCTCGCGATGCGCGACGACGTGACGCAGCACGCCACGGGCCGGTTCGAGCAGCGCGGGGTCGGGCGCGAGCGCGACCTCGGGGTCCGCGATCGCTCGCACGGCGAGGCCGACCTCGTCGTTGCTCTCGCGACCGTCGCTCGCGCAGAACCTCGCTGCCACCGTCCCCGTGCCCGGCACGAGGGTGACGAGCACGGCGTCGCGCACCGTCTTGTCTTCGAGCGCTTCGCCGATCTGACCCCACAGGCTCGGCCGGTTGAGGCGATGCGCTCGTTGCGTCGCGTCGCGCATCGCTGCCCGTACCCCCCTGTGCCAGGCATCGAGCGACCGTGTGCGCCAACCGCCGCTGTCCTTGTCGGGGCCGATCGTGGGTCGGCGGCTGTCGTGGGCCGCGCGTCGGGCAACACGACGGTGCGCGGCCGAGACCACCGGGATGCGACCAAGGTCGTCCCGGTCGGCGAGCACCGCGACTCCGTCGAACACCATGCGGGCGCCGACCGCTGTCGACTCGAGGTCTCGCAGGGGGCGACCCGGGGCGAGCACACCGCGAGGGAGCACCTCGTGGTAGCTGCTGGCGCCGGACGCGAGCACGGCCCGGACCTCGAGCGAGGACACCGTCGCCTCACGCAGCCGCGCCAGCGCAGTGACGGCCTCGCGGTCGAGGTCGCTGCCGTCCTCAAGATCGTCGTCGCGGTACACCACGATGACGACGCTCGACGAGCCGTCGCGGGCGACGGCCGCGACGAGATTGCGCGCGAGCTGCGGACCCGAACGGGGGTGGGCGATGTCGGCAAGGTCCGTGCGGATCATCATGCCGACGCGTCGGCGCGGGCCCTGCAGCCCGACGACCACGACCGAGTCGCGCGGCATGAAGCCGAGCTGGTAGGGAACGAGGGCGAGCAGCTCGCAGGGCTCCGAGGCCCGGATCGTGTGTGTCATGGCCCCACAGCACACGCTCGCGCGCCACCCTGCGCGCGACGTCCTCACATCTGTGGATGCTCACGCGCCGATCCACACCTGTGGGCACCCTCGATAGGGTGCCGGTATGAGCACCCCTGCCTTGGTCGATCGTGACGACGTACGTTCCCGGGTCGATCACCTCATCGACCTCTACCTCACCGGAGCACGACAGGACGCGGTGAGCGCGCACAGCGACGACGTCGATCCCCTCTTCGACGCCATGGGCCGGCTGCTCGGAGGCGGCAAGCGCCTGCGCGCCGCGTTCACCTACTGGGCGTGGCGCGCGTTCGCGACGGACGAGGGCGAGGCCGAGGGTGCGCTCCGGCTCGGCGCCGCGCTCGAGCTCTTCCAGGCCGCGGCGCTCTTCCACGACGACCTCATGGACCAGTCCGACACGCGCCGCGGGCACGCGACCGCGCACGTCCACTTCGCACGCGTGCATCGCGCGGGGGGCTGGCCCGGCAGCTCGTCCCAGTTCGGCCTCTCGGCGGCGGTCCTGCTCGGCGATCTCGCCCTGGCCGGGACCGAGCGGATGCTCGGCGACGCGCTCGATCATCTGCCCGAACGCGTCGGAGCACCGACCCGTGACATCTTCGACACGATGCGCACCGAGGTCACTCTCGGCCAGTACCTCGACGTGCTCTCCCAGGTGCGTCCGTGGAGTGACGACGCTGAGGACGACGAACGCCGGGCACGCGCCGTCATTCGCGCCAAGTCGGCGCGCTACTCCGTGGAGCACCCGTTGAGCCTCGGCGCGGCAGCGGCCGGGGTCGACGACGAGACGCTCGCGGGGGTGCGCCGCTTCGGCCTGCCCCTGGGCGAGGCGTTCCAGCTCCGCGATGACATCCTCGGCGTCTTTGGCGACCCAGCGACGACGGGCAAGCCCGCGGGCGACGACCTGCGCGAGGGCAAGCGCACCGTCCTGCTCGCGCGCGCCTTCGCAGGGGCGACGTCGGCGGAGGCAGCCGCGCTGCGTGGCCTCGTCGGCTCCCCTGAGCTCTCGGACGACGAGATCGAGGACCTGCGCGCGATCTTCGTCCGGACAGGCGCTCTCGACGGGGTCGAGAGGCTCGTCGACTCGCTCGCGGACGAGGCCTTCGCAGCCCTCGACGCCCTCGGCCTCTCGGGCGAGGGCGCGACGATGCTGCGCGCGCTCGGCTACGCCGCGATCGAACGCAGCGCCTGACGCAGCGGGCCCGCGAGTCTCATCCGAGACTCGCGGGCCTCCGCCTCACAAGAGCGACTGCGCGACGCGGCGGACCTCGGACTTGCGACCCGCACGCAGCGCGTCGAGCGGGGTCGTGCCGATCTCGTCGTCGACCGTGAGCAGCCAGTCGACGATGTCATCGTCAGAGAAGCGCAGGTCGCCGAGAAGTGCGATCGTCCCCTGGAGCGACGGCAGCGGGACGGGCAGGTCGCCTTCGACCGGCGGACGCCGATCGGCAGGGTTCTGCAGGTGACGCTCGATGAAGAAGTCGGCGGGGACCCGCATGACGGGGTTCTCGCCGCGTCGCACGGCGACGATCACGCGGTCGTGCAGCATGCCCCGCACCCTGGAGATGTCCGTCTCCAGGAGCTCGGCGACGGCCGGGAGCGTGAGCCACTCCCCCGTGTAGGTGGTGTCAGTCATGCCCCCACGGTAGTCGTGTGTGAAGCCCTGACGATCCCCCGGTGCTGATCGGGCGCGCCCACCGGCCGGGAGAGCTGGGCCACCGTAGACTCGCCACCGTGGGAGCCACCCTGACCGACCCTCTTGCCGGCCGCCTCATCGACGGCCGCTACCTTGTCGTGTCACGGATCGCTCGGGGCGGTATGGCGACGGTCTACCGCGCCGTCGATCGCCGCCTCGACCGTGAGGTCGCGCTCAAGATCATGCACGCACATCTGGCTGACGGAGCCGAGGGCGCGGACTTCGTGTCGCGGTTCCGCCGCGAGGCGCGCGCAGCCGCACGGCTCGCGCACCCGGGTCTCGTCGCGGTCTTCGACCAGGGAGTCGATGGCGACACGAGCTATCTCACGATGGAGCTCGTCGACGGGACGACCTTGCGTCGGCGTCTGCGCGACCAGGCCACCCTCTCGGTCGGAGATGCGCTCGAGATCGCCGAGGCGGTTCTCGATGCGCTCACGGCCGCGCACCGCACGGGGCTGGTCCACCGCGACATCAAGCCCGAGAATGTCTTGATCTCCGAGGAGGGCCGCGTCAAGGTCGCCGACTTCGGTCTGGCGCGCGCTGTCACCGAGGTGACGTCGACCGCGACCGGGACCGTCTTCGGAACCGTCGCGTACCTCGCTCCCGAGATCATCCTCACGGGGGCGTGCGACGCTCGCACCGACGTCTACGCGGTGGGGATCCTCCTCCACGAGATGATCACGGGCGCGCAGCCGCACTCGGGCGCCACCCCCATCCAGGTCGCCTACCAGCACGTCAACGTTGACGTCCCCGACGTCTCCGACGTTGCCACGGGCATCCCGACCGAGATCGACGAGCTCGTCGCGGCGTTTGCTGCGCGCGACGCGCAGAACCGACCGTCGGACGCCTCCGCGGCGCTCGAACTGCTGCGCCGCACGCGTGCTGGGCTCACTCCCGAGGACCTCGCGCTGCGCCACGAGCGTCCCGTCGTCGCGGAGCCCACGACTGACGAGAGCTCTGACGAGGTGGTACCGGCGCTTCCGCCCGTCCCTCCCCCGCCGGGCTCCGACCACACGTTCGTGAGCGCGGCATCGCCCGCGAGCCCGGGCTCACCCGCGACACCGGGGTCAGCTGCCAGCCCCGACGACGAGGACGACGACGACCTCCGCACCGAGGCGATCAGCGTCGGCGGGTCGGGAACGACGATCGCCCTGCCCATCGGGACGGGCGCCGTCGCTCCCGTCGACACCGCCGGGCCCGCTCGGCGCGCACGTCGCCGGCGCAGCCTGCTCATCGCCACTCTCGTCACCGTGCTCGTCGCAGCCCTCGCGGGCGGCGCGACCCTGTGGTGGGCATCGTGGGGTCCGGGGGCGTACACAACCGTTCCCACGGGTCTGCTGGGTGCGGAGGCCGACGCGGCCGCGGCCGCGCTCACGACGCTCGGCCTGCACGCCGACACGTCACAGACCGCGCACGCCGACGACGTTCCCGCCGGGTCGGTCATCTCCGTCGACCCCAAGGAGGGCGCCGAGATCCACCGGGAGGGCACCGTCCGGCTCGTGGTCTCGCTCGGCATCCTCATGCGCACGGTCCCCGACTCTCTCGTGGGCGCGACGGCCGACAAGGCGCACGCGCTCCTCGCTGAGGCGCAGCTCGAGGCCGCGCCCGACGTGCTCGTGCACGACGACTCAACCCCGCGCGGAGTCGTCATGTCGGTCGACCAGACCGAGGGCGCCTCGGTCGCTCACTCGACCGTCGTCACCCTCACGGTCTCCGACGGCCCCGCCCCGGTCACCGTCCCGCAGGTGGTCGAGTCGACGAGCAAGAACGCGTCCGCGACGCTCAAGAGCGTCGGGCTCGAGGTCGAGGTGAAGAAGGAGTTCTCCGAGACCGTCCCCAAGGGCGCGGTCATCTCTCAGAGCCCCGAAGCCTCGAGCGCGGCCCACCGCACGGACACCGTGACCATCGTCGTCTCCAAGGGCCCGCCACTCGTCGAGGTCCCGAACGTCGTCGGTCTGACCGCGACCGACGCCGAGGCCGCGCTGCGCGCAGCTGGCTTCGTCCCCGACATCAAGCAGCAGTGGGGCGGGCTCTTCGACAGGGTCCGGTTCCAGAGCGAGAAGGCGGGCGAGAAGATCCCCAAGGGATCGACGATCTCGATCACCATCGTCTAGCGCGCAACACTCAGGGCCCCGACCAACGGTCGGGGCCCTGAGTGTTGCGGACGTGGCTCCGGTCAGCGGAGCATCTCGGCCACCTGGAAGGCCATCTCGAGAGACTGCTGGTGGTTGAGGCGCGGGTCGACGAGCGTCTCGTAGCGCACAGCGAGGCCTTCGTCGTCGATCTCTTCGGAGCCGCCGAGCACCTCGGTGACGTCGTCCCCCGTGAGCTCGACGTGGAGACCACCGGGAACGGTGTCGAGAGCACGGTGGACCTCGAAGAATCCCTTGACCTCGTCGAGCACGTCGCCGAAGCGGCGGGTCTTGTACCCGGTCGCCGACGTGATCGTGTTGCCGTGCATCGGGTCGGTGACCCACGTGACGGGGCTCCCGTGGTCGCGGACGGCCGCGACGATCGGCGGGAGGGCCTCGCGGATGCGCGCCGCGCCCATGCGCGTGATGAAGGTGAGCCGCCCGGGACGGCCCGTCGGATTGAGCTTCTCGATGAGCGCGATCGCGTCAGAGGGCGCGGTCGTCGGGCCGAGCTTGACCCCGATGGGGTTCGAGACCCGCGAGAGGAAGTCGACGTGCGCGCCGTCGAGGTCGCGCGTGCGCTCCCCGATCCAGATGAAGTGGCCCGAGGTGTCGTAGGCGTCGCCCGTGCGGGCGTCGACACGCGTGAGCGCACGCTCGTAGTCGAGCAGGAGACCCTCGTGCGAGACGAAGAACTCGACCGTCTGCAACGCGTCGAAGTCGGCGCCGCACGCCTCCATGAAGCGCAGCGCGCGGTCAATCTCGGCTGCGGTCGACTCATAGCGCGCGTATGCGGGGTTGCGCATGAACCCGCGGTTCCACTCGTGGACGCGGCGCAGGTCGGCTGAGCCGCCCTGCGTGTAGGCGCGCACGACGTTGAGGGTCGCGGCCGAGATGCCGTACCCGTCGAGCAGCCGCTGCGGGTCAGGAATGCGCGACTCTTCGGTGAAGGCATGGCCGTTGACCATGTCGCCGCGGTAGGCGGGGAGCGTGATGCCGTCGCGGGTCTCGTCGTCCGACGAGCGTGGCTTGGCGTACTGCCCCGCCATGCGGCCCATCTTGACGACGGGCATGCTCGCGCCGTGCGTGAGGATGACCGCCATCTGAAGGATCGTGCGGATCTTGTTGCGGATGCGGTCGGCCTGCGCGTCGACGAAGGTCTCGGCGCAGTCTCCACCCTGGAGCAGGAACGCATCGCCGCGGCCAGCGGCCGCGAGACGTTCCGTGAGCAGGTCGGCCTCGGCGGGCACGACGAGGGGGGCTGCCTCGGCCAGCCGCGCGGCCACCTGGCCCAACGCGTGCGCGTCGGGCCAGGTGGGCTGCTGCTTGGCGATCAGCGTCCGGAAGTGGTCGAGCCCCTCCACCACCTCGTCGTGCGCCGTCGTGGTCATGCCTGTGCGGGCACCAGGTCCTGGCCGATTCCGGCGAGGAGATCGCCGAACCACGGCTGGGACACGTCGAACGCCTTACCACCGGCGATGCGCGGGAAGGCGATCGCGGACAGCACGTCACCGTTCTCCTCGTCATGGCCGACGACGCCCGACTCGCCGCGCAGCGCGGCATCGACAGCGAAGTCCGTCATCGACTTGATGAGGCGCAGGTCCTCGGCGTTGGCTGCGGCAGCGCGAGAGTAGTAGCCAGACTTCTGGACCATGACCTTCTCGGCGCCCAGACGCTGGGCGAACTGCTGGGCGAACCAGGCACCCGGGTTGATCGTGTCGAGCTTGACGTGACCGAAGGGGTCGCGCTCGACGGTCTCGCCGGCGGCTTCGAGCTGCTCGACGATCTCGTGCATGCCCGCGCCCTCGGACAGGAAGATGTTGACGTTGCCCTGGGCGTCCATGACGGTCTTGAGGCGTGCGGCCTCGGCGTCGATGTCGATCTTCATCTCGGGGACGAAGACCGCGTTGATGTCCCAGCGCTCACGTGTGAGGCCGAGGCTCGGAACCCACTCGAGGGTGTCGAGGTGCTTGCGGTACGCGGACGCCGCCGCGGCCGTGAGCCAGCCGCAGTGACGACCCATGACCTCGTGCACGATGAGCATGCGCGGGCCCGAGCGGTGCTCGCCGATGACGTTGAACGCAAAACCGGCGGCCTCTTCGGCTGCGGTCCATGCACCGAGCGACTGCTTGATCGGGACGACGTCGTTGTCGATCGTCTTGGGAAGCCCGACAACCGTCAGCTCGTAGCCGTTCTCGTGGAGGTAGGCGGCGAGGTCGGCGGCCGTCGTGTTGGTGTCGTCGCCACCGATCGTGTGCAGGACGTCGACGCCGTCGGTCTTCAGCTGCTCGGCAGCTACCTGCAGCGGGTCCTGGCCCTCCTGGACGAGGCCGCGCTTGACGCAGTCCTTCGCGTTCGTCAGCTTGACGCGCGAGTTGCCGATCGGCGAACCACCGAAGCGGTGCAGGATCCCAGCCTTCGCGCGACCCTCGGCGTCGACGACGATCTTCTCGCCGAGGAGCAGGCCGTGGTAGCCGTGCTGGTAGGCGATGATCTCGATCGACGGGTCGAGCTCGTTGTAACGCTCGATCAGCCCTCCGACCGCAGAGGAGAGGCACGGGGCAAAGCCACCGGCCGTCAGAAGGGCAACACGACGTACAGCCATCGAAGAACTACCTCTCATCGTCGCCCGCGGGCCTGCGACGCGGGGCTGCGTCGGGCTCGTCGGGCCGTGGTTTTCCGGACCGCGGGGCACGGAGCGGCCGTGGCCGCTCCTGCACCCGTCAGTCTACCGACGGTGCCGCGCCCTCTTCGGGCGGGACCGGCACATGGACGTCCGGGGCGGCACGTCCACCAGGAGCCTTGCGCGTCTCAGATGCCTCGGCACCGGACTTCTGTCCCGACGCGATCCGGGTCTTGGCGGTTGCCGCATACATGTCGACGTACTCCTGGCCCGAGAGGCTCATGAGCGCGTACATGATCTCGTCCGTCACCGAACGAAGAATGAAACGGTCGTCGTGCATGCCGTGGTAGCGCGAGAAGTCAAGGGGCTCCCCTACGACGATGCCGACGCGCACGGGGCGCGGCAGGACCTTGCCGAGCGGCTGCGCGACCTCGGTCGCGATCATCGCGACGGGGATGACGGGGCAGCCGGACTCGAGCGCGAGCCGGGCGACGCCGGTCTTGCCGCGGTACAGACGCCCGTCGGGGCTCCGCGTGCCCTCCGGATAGATCCCGAACAGGCCGCCCTCGCGCAGGCGTGTGAGACCGGTGTTGAGCGCAGCCTCGGACGCCTTGCCTCCCGAGCGGTCGACGGGGATCGTCCCGACGCCGCGGAAGAACTTCGCCTTGAGCCGGCCGGTGAGACCTGTTCCCGTGAAGTACTCGGACTTGCCGATGAAGACGATCTCGCGGTCAAGGACGATCGGCAGGACGAACGAGTCGATGACGGCGAGGTGGTTGCTCGCGAGGATCGCACCGCCGGTCGCGGGCACGTTCTCGAGCCCGCGGGTCCACGGGCGGAAGTAGAGCTTCAGCCAAGGACCGGCGACGATCTTCTTCATCAGCCAGTAGAACAACGCAGCTTCCTCCTCGCGCCTCCGACGGGGCGCACCTTCCGACTCTAGAGTGATCTGCATGGTGGAACCCAACGTCGATCCCACGCACGGCCCTGACAAGGCCTCCGAGGACCTCCCCGGCGACGCCACGGGCCAGCGCTCACCGACGCACGAAGGCGATGTTCACGCCCCCGACCCCGCGAAGCAACCTACCGCACCCGAGGCGACCGGTGCGTCAGGACCCTCCGAGACGGACGGGACCACAGCACCTGCTGACGCTCCGACTGACGCGGCCAGCGCCGTCGACACCGAGACAGAGTTCGCCCGCATCGTCGCGGGTCTCGATGACGTGCGCTCGGCGACGGACGGGGCCGGGCTCTCGCAAGGATCCTGGCTCAGCGACGTTCCCGCACTTCCGGGGGTGCGGCCGCTCGGACCACGCGACCATCGGGCGACGGACGAGGAGGTCGCGCTCGAGGACGAGCAGGGCCACTTCATCCCCCCGGACCCCGGGCCGGTGCTGGGCGGGGACCCTGTCCTGACGATCGCGTGGTTCGCCGTGCTCGCCGGGATCCTGGCGCTCTTGCTCTCAGCGCTCCTCGTCAAGGTCATGCCGTCCTTCGTCGCGTGGGGCGGCGCCGGGCTGCTCGCCGTGGGCGCGGGCATCTTGCTGTGGCGGTTGCCGCACGAGCGCGGCGACAGCGACGGCAGTGACGAGCCGTGGGTGTAAGGCCCCGACGATGACGATGACGCCGGGCGGGTGCCCGGCGTCATCGTCGACGACAGCGTGCGTGAGCACGTCCGCGGGCGTGGCTGCGCCCTCGAGCGGCAGGCCCCGCGAGGGACGTGCTCAGTGGCGCGCGAGGTCGGCCGCGCCGACCATTCCCGCGTCGTTGCCGAGGGTCGCGATCGCGATGGTCGCGACGCTCGAACGGTGCGTGCGCGCCGGGAGCACGCGCTCGTAGGCGGCCTGCGTCGGGACGAGGAGAAGGTCGCCGGCATCGCCCACGCCGCCACCGATCGCGATGACCGACGGGTCCATGAACGCCGTGACGGTCGCGGCGCCCTCACCGAGCCAGCGGCCCAGCTCGGCAAAGAGCTCGATCGCGAGGGCGTCGCCCTCGCGCGCCGCTACGGTCACGTGAGGTCCCACGAGCTCGCCGTCCTCGGCGAGCTCACGCAGGCGCACAGCACGGTCGGGGTGGGCGACGAGCGCGGCGCGTGCCGTACGCACGAGCGCGGAGCCCGACGCGTACTGCTCCCAGCAGCCGAAGTGGCCGCAGCCGCACAGGCGGCCGTCGGGAACGACGCGCATGTGGCCGACCTCGGTCGCGACGCCGTACGCGCCCCGCACGAGCTGCCCGTTGACGACCGCAGCGCCGCCGAGGCCCGTGCCCACCGTGAGCATGAGGAAGTCGTTCGTCCCCGCGCCGACGCCATAGCGGTACTCGGCCCAGCCGGCCGCGTTCGCATCATTCTCGACGACGACGGGGATGGAGGTGTCGGTGAGCTCGGCAACACGCTCGGCGAGCGGGTAGTCGCGCCACGCACCGATGTTGGGTCCGAACGCGACACGACGACGGTCGGGGCTGCAGAATCCTGCGGCAGCCAGGCCGATCGCACCGATCTCGTGCTCGGCCGAGAGCTCGTGATATGCGGCTGCGATCGCGCGGTCGATGCTCGCCGCGTCCGTCGGGTCGGTCGGACGTCGGACCTGAGCGAGGATCGTCCCGTCGTCGTCGACCACTCCGGCGGCAATCTTCGTCCCGCCGATGTCCACCCCGAGCGCGTGCATATGCGTCCCTGCTCCTGTCGTCCGGCGACGCCCTCCGGCGCTGCTCACGATCACCAAGCGTGCCACAGCCACGGAGCGCTTCCATCATCCCTTCGTCCCACGTCTGACACCGTGAGACGCACGCTCCCTCGTACGCACCGCCTGCGGCCCACGTTCGCACCGACACCCCCGCCCCCGAGGTAGGACCTAGGTCACGGATCAGTGTCGGTCGGCAGTGATAATGCGACGGCGCTCACAGGCACCTCCGGGGACCGCTAACCTGTGGGCACACGCCCACTGTCACTGGAGCCAGAATGAGCGAGCACAGCACACCGATCCTCGTCGACCCGCCGCGGTCCGAGAACATCAACAGCCTTCTTGCGGGACGCGTCGAGCGCTTCCCCGACATGGGCATCATCGAGGTCAAGGTCGCCGACGGAGAGCCCTGGCGGACCATCACCGCGCGGGAGTTCGACGCGCAGGTGGTGGCCGTCGCCAAGGGCTTCGCCGCGATGGGCCTTGCACCCGGCGACCGCATCGGCATCATGTCGCGGACCCGCTACGAGTGGTCGTTGCTCGACTGGGCCGCGTGGGCAGCGGGTCTGGTCCCCGTCCCTCTCTACGAGACCTCGAGCGCCAAGCAGGTGCAGTGGATCCTCACGAACGCGGACGTCAAGGCCGTCGTGGCTGAAACCGCGGCGCACGCCACGACCATCGAGCAGGTGCGTCGCAAGTGCCCGACGCTCGGCGACGTCGTCGTCATCGACGACGGTGGGATCGACGCGATCGTCGCGCGCGGCGCCGATGTCGCCGACGAGGAGATCACGCGCAGGCGTGCCCTCGCGGCCCTCGACTCGGTCTCGACCATCATCTACACCTCGGGAACGACGGGGCGGCCCAAGGGCGCCGAGCTCACGCACGAGAACTTCGTCTCGCTCTGCCTCAACGCGATCGAGAAGCTGCCCGAGGTGATCGGTACGCCCGGCCGCCGCACGGTGCTCTTCATGCCGCTCGCGCACGTCTTCGCCCGCTTCATCGGGGTGCTCACGGTTCCCGCCAACGTCATCCTCGGTCATACGCCCGACGTCGCGACACTCCTGCCGGACTTTGCGACGTTCAAGCCGACGTTCATCCTCTCGGTCCCGCGCGTCTTCGAGAAGGTCTACAACTCCTCGGAGCAGAAGGCGATCGCGGGCGGCAAGGGCAAGATCTTCCACTGGGCTGCCGCGACGGCGATCGCGTGGTCGCGTGCGCAGGACGACGGCAAGGTCCCGCTCATGCTGACGGTCCGCCACAAGGTGGCTGACGCGCTCGTGCTCAAGAAGATCCGTGCGGCCCTCGGCGGCGACGCACGGTGGGCGATCTCTGGCGGCGCTGCGCTCGGTGAGCGCCTCGGGCACTTCTACCGGGGCCTCGGGCTCTCGGTCCTCGAGGGCTACGGCCTCACCGAGACGACCGCGCCGATCTCCGTCAACCTGCCCGCGCTGTCGAAGATCGGCACGGTCGGCCCGCCGCTTCCCGGCGCTGCGGTCCGCGTCGCGTCCGACGGTGAGCTCCTCGTGCGCGGGCCACAGGTCTTCCGCGGCTATCACAACAACCCGGAGGCGACGGCCGAGGCGTTCGAGGACGGCTGGTTCCGCACGGGCGACCTCGGCTCGGTCGACTCCGACGGGTACATCCGCATCACGGGTCGCAAGAAGGAGCTCATCGTCACGGCAGGCGGCAAGAACGTCGCCCCGGCGATCCTCGAGGACCGCGTGCGCGCTCACGCGCTCGTCTCGCAGTGCGTCGTGGTGGGCGATGCCAAACCGTTCATCGCCGCGATGGTCACGCTCGACTCCGAGGCCCTCCCGACCTGGCTGACGGCGCGTGGCAAGCCCGAGCTCACGCTCGAGCAGGCGATGGAGGACCCGGACGTTCTCGCCGCGCTCGACAAGGCTGTGACTCGGGCCAACAAGGCTGTCTCGCGCGCCGAGTCGATCCGCAAGTTCCGCATCCTCCCGACCGACTTCACGATCGAGAACGGGTACCTCACCCCGTCGCTCAAGGTGAAGCGTTCGCTCGTCCTCGAGGACTTCGCGTCCGACGTCGAGGCGCTCTACGACGGGGTGGCCTCACCCGGGGCCGTCTGAGACTCCCGCTCGCTCCAGGGGCGCCGATCCGCTGTGCGGTCGGTGCCCCTGGGCGTCGTCGCTGGTCCGGCGCGCGTGCGTGCGGCCGGGCGGAGAGTGTCCGTGGCGGGGCGTACGGTCACGGGCATGAGTTCGACCGTCACGCACGCGATGTTCCACCCGGGCACCGGGCTGCGACGTCCCGTCGTCGAGCCCGGTGCCGTCGGCGTGCAGGGGTCGCTCGACGACCTCGGCACGGATCTTCGTGACGTCACCTTCGTCGTCGTCGACCTCGAGACCACGGGGACGTCCGCTGGTGCCGATGCGATCACTGAGATCGGCGCGGTCAAGGTCCGCGGCGGTGAGATCCTCGGCGAGTTTCAGACCCTCGTCGACCCGGGCGTTCCCGTGCCACCGCAGATCGCGGTGCTCACGGGCATCACGACGGCCATGGTGCTCGACGCGCCACGAATCGCGGCCGTTCTGCCGCAGTTCCTCGAGTTTGCGCGCGGCGCAGTTCTCGTCGCACACAACGCGCGCTTCGACGTCGGGTTCCTCAAGGCTGCCGCGCGTGCGACCGAGACGCCGTGGCCCCCGTTCGAGGTTGTCGACACGGTCGCGCTCGCCCGCCGGGTCGTGCCCAAGGACGAGGCCCGTAACCACAAGCTCGGGACCCTCGCGAAGCTCTTCGGCGCAACGACGGTCCCCAACCACCGAGCGTTGTCCGACGCGCGCGCGACGGTCGACGTCCTCCACGCGTTGCTCGGGCGCCTCGCCCCGTGGGGTATCACCCACATCGAAGATCTCGCCTCGGCGCTCGACCCGGTCCCTCCCGCAGTACGCGCCAAGCGCCACCTGGCCGACGGCCTTCCGACCGGCCCGGGCGTCTACCTCTTCCACGCACCCGACGGCGAGGTCCTCTACGTCGGCACGTCCGTCAACGTGCGGGCCCGCGTACGCACCTACTTCACCCGGTCCGAGACGCGCCGTCGCATGGCCGAGATGGTGACGATCGCCGAGCGTGTCTCAGCGGTTCCGTGCGCGACGCGGCTCGAGGCACAGGTACGCGAGCTCCGGCTCATCGCCGAGCACTCCCCGCGCTACAACCGTCGTTCACGCTTCCCCGAGCGCATGCCGTGGGTCCGGCTGACGGACGAGCCTCACCCGCGGCTGAGCATCGTCACGCAGGTCGCTCCCGAGGCTCCCCCGAGCGCGGACGGGGCCGCCGACGACGGGCTCGGCACGGGAGCGTGGCACATCGGTCCATTCTTCTCGCGTTCCACGGCGCAGGCGGCGCTCGAGGGACTGCAGTCCGCTCTCGACATCCGGCGTTGCACCCGCAAGCTGCCGCTCGTCGCGCGCCCGGGTGCCGCGGCGTGCCCGTTGCTCGACCTTGGCCGGTGCGCGGGCCCGTGCGTGGCAGCCGACGACGACGTCGGGCGCGCAGCCCGCACGGCCCACGACGCCGAGGTCGCTGCAGCGCGCACGGCGATGAGCGACGACCCGTCGTCGGTCGTCGAACGCGTCCTGGCCCGGATCACGCGCTACGCGGACGAGGAACGCTTTGAGCTCGCTGCGCTCGAGCGCGACCGCCTTGCCGCACTGCTCGAAGGCTCCGCTCGGCGCGAGTCGTTCGCCCACATGTCGGTGTGCACAGAGCTCGTGGCCGCGCGTGCCCGCGACGACGGCGCATGGGAGATCGTCGTCGTGCGCCATGGGCGTCTCGCGACGACCGCGGTCGCTCCCGCGGGGACCGACCCGTACCTGACGATCGACGCGGCGACCGCGACGGCAGAGGTCGTCGCCGCACCGCTCCCGCCCACGACGGCTGCGCACCCCGAAGAGACGATGCTCGTCCTCGACTGGCTCGACTCCCCCGGCGTCCGCCTCGTCCGGACGTCCCATCCCCACGCGTGCGCCGTCCGCGGTCCCGGTGCATACGGCGCACTCACGCAGCAGGCCCGCAAGGCCCGGGCGAGCGATCCCGCGCCCCGGGACACCTGAGCCAGGACGCACACCCGGCAGGTCGACGGTCCCAGCAACACGCGCAGTGGCAAGATGAGACCAGCCCCGTCAGAGCGTCCCCGAGGAGTCCCCCATGCTCACCGCCATCGTCATGATCGATGCCACTCCGTCGCGCATCCCCGAGGTCGCCGAGACGATCACGGCGATCCGCGGCGTGAGCGAGGTCTACTCCGTCACGGGCGACAACGACCTCATCGCGATCGTCCGGGTCAAGGACCACGACGATCTCGCAGAAGTCGTGGCGGACGGGATCAACAAGGTCGACGGTGTGCAGCGCACACAGACGCACCTAGCGTTCCGTACGTACTCGTCGAGGGACCTCGAGAAGGCCTTCGACCTCGGGCTTGGTGACTGACGCCCTACCTGATCACGCCTGGGCGCTCGCACGCGCCCAGGCGTCGAGCCGAGCGCGCGCCGCACCGGAGTCGACAGACGTCGCCGCGTGGTCGAACCCGGCTCGCAGCCGCTCGACGAGCGTGCCCTCACCCGTTCCCGGAAGCGACCCGTCCGCGACGATCGCGGCTGCCGCATTGAGCAGGACCGTTTCACGGACGAGCCCGGGCTCACCGTCGAGCACCCGTCGCACGACGGCCGCGTTGTGCTCGGCCTCGCCGCCGCGGAGGTCGGCGACCGTGACGGGAGCCAGCCCCAGCTGAGACGCTGCGTCGAACGTCGTGTGCGTGACCTCGCCGTCGCGCACCTCCCACACGTCGGCCGGACCGTTCGCGGCCAGCTCGTCGAGGCCGTCGGCCCCGCGGAAGACGAGTGCGTGAGTCCCCCGGGCCGCAAAAACACCGGCCATGAGCGGGGCCATCCGGAGATCTGCGCAGCCGACCGCGATCGCTCCTGGCTGAGCGGGGTTCGTCAGCGGGCCGAGGAAGTTGAAGGCCGTCGGAATGCCCAGCTCGCTCCTCACCGCACCGGCAAACCGCATGGCCGGGTGGAAGGTCTTGGCGAAGCAGAAGGTGATGCCCGCCTCGATCCCGATACGCGCGACCCGCACCGGGGCATGGTCGAGGTCGATCCCGAGAGCCTCCAGGACGTCCGCGGATCCGGTTGTCGAGGACGCCGAGCGGTTGCCGTGCTTGACGACCGTGAGTCCTGCGCCCGCGACGACGACAGCGGCCATCGACGAGATGTTCACGGTGTTGGCCATGTCGCCGCCGGTGCCGACGATATCGACCGCGCGCTCGACATGGGCCGCATAGGGCACGGCGTGCTCGAGCATGCCGTCGGCGAGGGCGGTGAGCTCCTCAACGGTCTCGCCCTTGGAACGGAGCGCGACGAGGAGCCCCGCGAGCCGGGCGGGAGGAACCTGCCCGGTCATCACCTGGTCCATCGCCCACGCGACGTCGTCCCGAGGCAGGTCATGACCGGCGACGAGCTGCTGGAGAAGCTGGGGCCACGTCGTGCTCATGAAAACTCCCTCACTGGGCCTGCGCGGCACCAACCTGCTCGGCGATCGTGCGCTGCACCTCGAACGGGTCGAGCGGGCGCGACACCGAGACGTCGGCAAGTGACCAGGAGGCGAGCCAGGCATCGTGCGGACGCCCGACGAGGACGAGCACCCGCGGGCAGCGGTAGATCTCATTCTTGAGCTGACGGCACAGGCCCATCCCGCCGACCTTGTCAGCCTCGCCGTCGAGGATAAGCAGGTCGAAGGATGCGAGGTCCTTCCTGTCCAGGACAGCGTCGGCAGTCGCCACCTCGAGCCACTCGATCGCGGGCGCACCGGCGCTCAGGCGCGGTCCCACAGCAGTGCGGACCTGGTCGCGCACTGTGACGTCATCGCTGTGCAAGAGGATGCGCGGGGCTCGGGTCGCGGGAGTGGTGGGGGCCGGCAGGGTCGACATCGTCATCGCCTTCGCTTCGTGTCTCTGGGGCTGTCGCGTGCTCATCGCATCTTGTCACGGCCCTCACCGGCTGTGGAAACACGCCGCGCGCGAGGGGTGACAAAAGTCAGCGAGTCGTCATCAAAATCGTTGAAATCCCGGGGATTCCGCATGGTTGCGCGGCTCCCGAACCGGACGTCGGCCCATTGTGCGCCATGAGTGAGGGCCTCGGGGGGGTCCAATGGTCCCAGGCGAGCCTCTGTTCGGCCATAATGGCTCCGTGACGACTGCAACCACCCCTGCCCCGAGCGCCCACGTGGGCGTCAACCGGCCGAACCCCGTCTCGGTCGGGACCATCGTGTGGCTCGCTAGTGAGCTCATGTTCTTCGCGGGCCTGTTCGCGATGTACTTCTCGCATCGATCAGTCATGCCTGCCCAGGAGTGGGAAGGTCACGCGGCCAACCTCGCGTTCCCCTTCGCACTGGGCAACACGCTGATCCTTGTCGCCTCCTCGATCACGTGCCAGATGGCCGTGTGGGCAGCCGAGCGCTTCCAGCCGAGGCGCACGGGCTCGCTCCTGAAGATCAAGGGCTGGGGAATGAACGAGTGGCTCGTCCTCACGTTCATCATGGGCTCCGTCTTCGTCGCAGGTCAGGTGTTCGAGTACGCAGAGCTCGTGCAGCACGGCGTGACGATCTCGTCGAGCCCGTACGGCTCGGTCTTCTTCCTCACGACCGGATTCCACGGCCTCCACGTCGTCGGCGGGCTCATCGCCTTCCTCTTCGTGCTCGCCCGCTCGCACGCGGCCAAGCGGTTCGGCCACCACGAGGCCACGACCGCGATCGTCACCTCGTACTACTGGCACTTCGTCGACGTCGTGTGGATCGCGCTCTTCTTCGTGATCTACGTCCTTCGCTGAGCCAGCCCCCGCGCGGATGTCACACCGCGCACCCGACCCACCCACCCACCACGTCGAGACGAGGACTCCCGTGAAGGCACTCGCCGCCCGCAGGCACCACCGGTTCGCTCCGGTCGTGCTCATGCTGCTGGCGCTGCTCGCCACCGGCGCGCTGTACGCCGTGATGACCCCGACGACCGCTTCCGCCGACACCACGGCGAGCGCAGCGGACATCGAGTCAGGCAAGCAGCTCTTCCAGGCCAACTGCGCCACCTGCCACGGCACCGGAGCAGGCGGCACGGACGACGTGCCCTCGCTCATCGGGGTCGGCGCAGCATCCGTGAACTTCCAGGTGAGCACGGGCCGCATGCCCATGCAGGCGAGCGGGCCCCAGGCCCCCGCCAAGCCCGCGCAGTTCACCGACAAGCAGGTTGACCAGCTCGCTGCCTACGTCGCCTCGCTCGGCGCTGGACCCTCGGTCCCGACCGCCGAGATGGTCGACCCCGCGCTCGGTGACCCCGCCAACGGAGCGGCGCTCTTCCGCACGAACTGCGCGATGTGCCACAACGCCATCGGCGCCGGCGGCGCCCTCTCCGAGGGCAAGTGGGCTCCGGCCCTCTGGGACACGACGCCGACGAATCTCTACCAGGCGATGCTCACGGGTCCGCAGTCGATGCCCGTCTTCAACGACGCGAACCTCACTCCCGACGAGAAGCGCGACGTCATCTCGTTCCTCGTCGAGCAGCGTGAGCCGTCGGTCGGTGGCCTGAGCCTCGGCTCGATCGGCCCGGTCTCCGAAGGTCTCTGGGTGTTCGTCATCGGCATGGGCGTCCTCATCGGTTTCGCCGTCTGGATCGGAGCGAAGTCCTCGTGAGCACGAACGACAAGAACACCGAGCTCTCGCGCCAGCAGGCGCCGACCCAGTTCGAGGATCCGGGTCTTCCGGAGCACCGGCTGCGTATGGGTGACACGGACCCCGCGGCCAACAAGCGCGCTGAGCGTCAGGTCGTCCTCCTCTTCGCCGTCTCGGTTCTCGGTGGCATCGGCGCACTCGTCGCCTACTTCGCCCTCCCCCTCGGTTCTGACCCGATGTCCGTCCGGTGGGCGACCCTGGGTCTCGGCATCGGCCTCGCGCTGAGCCTTCTCGGCATCGGCGTCGGCGCGGTCCACTGGGCCAAGACGCTCATGTCCGACCACGAGGTCACGGAGAAGCGCAAGCCACTGGCCTCCGACCAGGAGACGCGTGACGCGGCCATCGCGGCACTCGTCGACGGCGCGCGCGACTCGGCGATCGCACGCCGCGGAGTCCTCAAGGGTGCGGTTCTCTCCGCAGTCGCGATCTTCCCGCTGACGATCGCTGTGCCGCTCATCGGCTCGGTCGGCGGCGACTGGAACATCTCGAAGTTCCGGCACACCATCTGGCGCAAGGGCCGCCGTCTGGCGCTCGACCCGAGCGGCCGTCCGATCAAGGCCTCCGACGTCACGATCGGCTCCGTCTTCCACGTCATCCCGGACAAGCTCCGCGATGAAGAGCACTGGATGGAAGAGAAGGCGAAGGCGGTCGTCCTCCTCGTCCGTCTCGACGAGCGCGACCTCAAGGGTGACCAGTCCCCCGCGGGCCAGACGTGGTCGTACGACGGCATCGTCGCCTACTCGAAGATCTGCACGCACGTCGGCTGCCCCGTGGCGCTCTACGAGCAGCAGACCCATCACCTTCTGTGCCCGTGCCACCAGTCGACGTTCGACATCGCCGACGGCGCCAAGGTGGTCTTCGGTCCCGCGAACCGCCCGCTGCCTCAGCTGCCCATCGCCGTCGACGACGAGGGCTACCTCATCGCACAAGATGACTTCGCCGAGCCCATCGGCCCAAGCTTCTGGGAGCGTCTCAAGTGACCACCACCCAGCCCGAGACGAAGATCGGCGCGGCTGCCGACTACCTCGACCAGCGCACCGGCATCGCCGGCGTCGTCAAGGAGTACGCCCGCAAGGTCTTTCCCGACCACTGGTCGTTCCTCCTCGGTGAGATCGCGCTCTACTCGTTCGTCGTCCTGCTCATCTCGGGCGGGTTCCTCACCATGTTCTTCGTCCCGTCCATGGGCTTCATCACCTACCCGGAGGACGCCCTCCCGGTGACGATGCAGGGCGTCGAGATGTCAGAGGCGTTCGCCTCGACGCTCCACACGTCCTTCGAGGTGCGCGGCGGCCTCCTCATGCGTCAGATCCACCACTGGGCAGCGCTGCTGTTCATGGCGTCGATCGTCACGCACATGATGCGCGTCTTCTTCACGGGCGCCTTCCGCAAGCCGCGTGAGCTCAACTGGCTCGTCGGCTTCACCCTCATGATCCTCGGCCTGGCCGCCGGATTCTCCGGCTACTCGCTCCCCGACGACGTCCTCTCGGGCAACGGTCTGCGCATCGCTGACGGTGTCGCCAAGTCGATCCCGATCCTCGGCGCTTTCGTGTCGTACGCGCTCTTCGGCGGAGAGTTCCCGGGCGAGCACATCATCCCGCGTCTCTTCACGGTGCACATCCTGCTCGTTCCGGCGCTCATCCTTGCGTTCGTCGGCATCCACCTGCTCATGGTCGTGCTCCACAAGCACACCCAGTACCCCGGTGGTGGCCGCTCGAGCAAGAACGTCGTCGGCTTCCCGCTCTTCCCGGTGTACGTCGCCAAGGCCGGTGGATTCTTCTTCATCGTCTTCGGAGTCCTCGCCGTCATGGGCGCGACCCTCTCGATCAACAACGTGTGGAACTACGGGCCGTACGACCCCTCCCCCGTCTCAGCCGGCGCCCAGCCGGACTGGTACATGCTCTTCCTCGAGGGCGGACTGCGCCTCATGCCGGGCTGGGAATGGGTCATCGCTGGCTTCACGATCCCGATCAACATCCTCGTGCCCGGTGTCGTCGTGCCTGGACTCCTGTTCACGTTCCTCGCGCTCTACCCGTTCGTCGAGGCGCGCGTGACGCAGGACAAGTCCGAGCACCACGTCCTCGACCGTCCGCGCAACGTCCCCGTTCGCACGGGGCTGGGTGTCGCGTTCCTCGTCGCGTTCTTCATCCTCGTGCTCGCCGGTTCGAACGACATCATCGCGACGCACTTCGAGATGTCGATCAACACGATCACCTGGTTCTTCCGAGCAGCGATCTTCGTCGTGCCGGTTCTCGCGTTCATGATCACCAAGCGCCTGTGCTTCGCGCTGCAGCGCAAGGATCGTGAGCTCGTCCTCCACGGCCACGAGGCCGCCCGCCTCGTGCGCTTCGAGTCCGGTGAGGTCATCGAGGTGCACAAGCCCCTCAGCGACCAGGAGCGCTGGCTGCGCGTCAACTACCAGGCCCACTCCCCGCTCGTCATCGAGCCCGGCGAGGACTCCCGCGGCGTGCGTCGCAAGGGCTATCGCGCAGACAAGCGCTGGCAGGCACTCTCCCGGTTCTTCTACGAGGACCGCATCGAGCCCGTCACCCCGGCTGAGATCGAGGGGACGCACGGCGCGCACCCCGAGGTCGACGGATCCACGGGTGCACCTGAGATCGGACACTGATCTCCGCTCGCGCACGGAATGACGGAGACTAGACCTGTGTTCACCTAGCAGGACGTGAGCCCCGCGGCCGACTACGGCCGCGGGGCTCACGTGCAAGGACACCGCTCTCTGTGAGGCGGTGTCGCAACCCGAGGGCGCCCGGCGCCCGCGACGATGGAGGCAACACGGCATGGCCGAGTACACCCTTCCCGAACTCTCCTACGACTACGGCGCGCTGGACCCGCACATCTCCGGCCGCATCATGGAGCTCCACCACTCCAAGCACCACGCGGCGTACGTCGCGGGTGCGAACGCGGCTCTCGACGCCCTCGCCGAGGCGCGCTCGACGGGCAACCTTGGTGCCGTCAACCTGCTCGAGAAGAACCTCGCGTTCAACCTCGGCGGTCACGTCAACCACTCGGTGTTCTGGCAGAACCTCTCCCCTGAGGGCGGCGACCGACCCGAGGGCGAGCTCGCGGCCGCCATCGAGGAGTTCTTCGGCTCGTTCGACGCCTTCGTCGCGCACTTCACGGCGAACGCACTCGGCATCCAGGGATCCGGCTGGTCGATCCTCGCGTGGGACACGCTCGGCGAGAAGCTCATCATCGTGCAGCTCTACGACCAGCAGGGCAACCTGCCGATCGGCGTCGTGCCGCTGCTCATGCTCGACATGTGGGAGCACGCCTTCTACCTCGACTACGTCAACGTCAAGGGTGACTACGTCAAGGCGTTCTGGAACATCGTCAACTGGGCAGACGTGGCCGCCCGCCTCGAGCGAGCACGCTCGCAGGGTCGCGGCCTCATCGTCGCACTCTGACACCTGCTCGACCCGCAGGGCGGCCTCCCGAATACCGGGGGCCGCCCTGCGGCGCACCCGCCCGGCGCACCCGCCCGGTGCCCTCGCCTGCGACTTCACCCGTCCCTCAAGCTCGAGGGATACGATCGATGTGTGCGGGGCGCGGGGTTCCGCACCTGACGAAGGAGTCGACATGAGCACGCACGAGCGCACCGCTGGTCGCGCTATCACTGACACACTCGCTCACGTTCTGGGGCCACCCCAGGTGGGTGACTATGCCGCCCCCATCCGCCCGGCCAACGCCGCGGAGAGGGCTCGGGAGAAGGAGCTGCGTACGCGCTTCCGGCGCGTCGTCGCACCGGACGGGAGCGTCCACCTCGTTGAGGCTCACCCCGATGACGAGTGAGACGACACCCGTGGAGTGCGTCTACCGCACCGGACACAAGGAAAGGGCTGCACCCACCGGTGCAGCCCTTTCCTTGTTGCTGTTGCTGTCTGAGTGAGGAGTCCAGCTCAGTGAGCGTGGAGCCCCCGCGAGTACTCCATGACCCAGCCTGAGACCGCGATGACCGCGAAGCCGGCGCCGATGTAGAAGACCCACCAGCCGACCGCCAGGCCGAGGAAGCAGATCGCGGCGGCGAGAGCGAGCACGAGCGGCCACCAGCTCCAGGGTGCGAACGTGCCGAGCTCGCCTGCCCCCTGCGAGATCTCGCCGTCCGGGTCGTCCTCGGGGCGCGGGTCGATGTGACGCGCGACGAGCGCCAGGTACCCTGCGATCATCCCGTTGAGGCCAGCGAGCAGGAAGAGCGCGGCAGAGCCGACCGGCTCCCACTCGCTGAACAGCCCGTAGGCGAGCGCAACGATAGAGAAGAACGGAACGAGCGCGGCGAAGAGCCGAGTTTCGATCTTCACTTCACATCATCCTTCGTCGAGTCGGAGGCAGGGAGAATCGCGGGCGCGTCGGCCGGAGCCGCCACCACGCCGTGGATGTAGTCCATCGCGGCGACCTCGGGGTGGTGCAGGTCGAACGCGGGGCGCTCCGAACGGATGCGGGGAACGGAGATGAAGTTGTGGCGAGGCGGGGGGCAGGACGTCGCCCACTCGAGCGACGCGCCGAAGCCCCACGGGTCGTCAACGGTGACCTTGGGTGCACGACGCCAGGTGATGTAGACGTTCCAGAGGAACGGCAGCGTCGAGGCGGCGAGCAGGAACGAGCCCACGGTCGAGACCTGGTTCATCCACGTGAAGCCCTCTTCGGGCATGTAGTCCGGGTAGCGACGGGGCATGCCCGCGACACCGAGCCAGTGCTGCACGAGGAAGGTCGCGTGGAACCCGATGAAGAGCATCCAGAAGTGGACCTTGCCGAGCTTCTCGTTGAGCATGCGGCCCGTGAACTTGGGCCACCAGAAGTAGAAGCCCGCGAACATCGCGAACACCACGGTGCCGAAGACCACGTAGTGGAAGTGCGCCACGATGAAGTAGGAGTCGGACAGGTGGAAGTCGAGCACCGGGGTCGAGAGGATGACGCCCGTGAGGCCACCGAAGAGGAACGTCACGAGGAAGCCGAGCGCCCAGAGCATCGGGGTCTCGAACGTGAGTTTCCCTCGCCACATCGTGCCGATCCAGTTGAAGAACTTCACACCCGTGGGCACCGCGATCGCCATGGTCATGAGTGAGAAGAACGGCAGCAGAACTGCACCGGTCACGTACATGTGGTGCGCCCACACGGTGACCGAGAGCGCGGCGATCGCGATGATCGCGTAGACCATGCCCTTGTAGCCGAACAGAGGCTTGCGGCTGAACACCGGGACGATCTCGGTGATGATGCCGAAGAACGGCAGGGCGATGATGTAGACCTCGGGGTGGCCGAAGAACCAGAAGAGGTGCTGCCACAGGATGGCGCCGCCATTCTCCGGGTTGAAGACCTGCGCGCCGAGCCGACGGTCTGCGCCGAGCGCGAAGAGAGCCGCGGCGAGCGGCGGGAACGCCATGAGAATGAGGATCGACGTGACGAGCGTGCCCCACGTGAAGACGGGCATGCGGAACATCGTCATACCGGGCACACGCATCGTGATGATCGTCGTGATGAAGTTGACCGCACCAAGGATCGTGCCGAAGCCGCCCATGGCAAGGCCGAAGACCCACAGGTCACCACCGAGCCCGGGACTGAAGGTCGCGTTCGAGAGCGGTGCGTATCCGAACCAGCCGAACGACGCCGCGCCCTGACGCGTGAAGAAGCCCGCGCACGCGATGAGCCCACCGAAGAGGTAGAGCCAGTACGCGAACATGTTGAGCCGCGGGAACGCGACGTCAGGGGCACCGATCTGGAGCGGCGTGATGACGTTCGCGAAACCCGCGAAGAGCGGGGTGGCGAACAGCAGCAGCATGATCGTGCCGTGCATCGTGAAGAGCTGGTTGTACTGCTCCTTGGACTGCACGACCTGGATGCCCGGCTCGAAGAGCTCGGCGCGGATGACGAGCGCCATCACTCCTGCGATGCAGAAGAAGAGGAACGACGTGATGAGGTAGAGGTAGCCGATCGTCTTGTGGTCAGTTGAGGTGATCCACTTGACGACCGTGCGCCCCATGTTCTGGCGGGAGGGCGCGAGGCCCGGAACCGCTACTGACGTGCCGGCGGTCATCAGTGGTCACCTTCCGTGGAGGAGAGATCGGCGTCGTCCTGCTGGCGGACGAGGTCGGTGCCGAGGGCACCCGTCTGTCCCTTGGCGCGCAGGTCGGACATCGCGGCGTCGTAGTCAGCGCGCGAGACGATCGCGACGTTGAAGAGCATGCCGGAGTGGTGCTCACCGCAGAGCTCGGCGCACTTGCCGGCGTAGTAGCCGATGCGCTCGGGGATGATGTGCATCTTGTTCGTGCGGTGCGGAATCATGTCGAGCTTGTCGAGGAACGCGGGCACCCAGAACGAGTGGATGACGTCACGCGAGTCGAGGATGAGCTCGACCTTTTCGCCGACGGGCAGGTAGAGCGTCGGAAGCGACTCGTCGGTGCCCACCGCGCCGTCGAGGCTCGTCGCGCCACCCAGAAGGGAGACGTCGCTCGCGTGGACGCCGGACTCGTAGACGTCGTCGTCGAGGTAGTTGAAGTCCCAGCTCCACTGCTTGCCGACGACCTGGATCGTCACGTCGGGCGTACCCGACGTATCACGGATCTCGGCCATGTCGCGCTGCGTGTAGAAGAACAGCACGCCGATCATGACGATCGGGATCGCGGTGTACATCATCTCGAGCGGGATGTGGTACCGCGTCTGCACCGGGAGCTGGTGGTCGTCCTTGCGCTTGCGGTAGGCGACGACGCACCAGAGCATGAGGCCCCACGTGATGAGGCCGACGACGAGGAGCGCGATCCACGAGCCCGTCCACATGTTGGTGATGCGGTCGGTGTGGTTCGTCACCGGCCCGTCGGAGTACCCGGGAAGGAAGCCACGCTGGGCCTCCTCGGAGCATCCGGACACCACGAGCACGGCGAGCGTCGAGAGCGCGAGCGCACCGATCCTCGTGCGCCGGCGGCGGCTGGGGGGAGTCTGCGAGTGCAAGGGTGGGCCTTTCACGTCACGTCCTGGTGGCGGGCAGGCCGCTCCTGGGACCTTGGTCCTCATCGGTCCGAGCCTATCGCTTCCCGCCACCCGTTCTCCCCAGGATGCGCACGCGGGTCACGTCACTTCTCGGGGTTGTGTCATGAAGTAGCCGGTGCGACCTCGGCTAGCGTGCTGTTGTGACCGAGACCACCCCCTCCACCCCCGCAGTCCGCAGCTTCTTCGATGCCGGCGGCGCAGCCCCATTGCGTCCCGCAACGCTCGAAGCACTCGCCGCAGGGCGTAGAGAAGCCTGGTCAGGGACGCGACGCCTGCATTCCGAAGGCCGACGCGCAGGGCTCCTCCTGGGGGCTGCACGCGAGACCATCGCGTCAGCGATCGGGGCACGCACGGAAGAGGTGCGCTTCGCTCCGTCGCACACGGCCGCAATCCACGCAGCGGTCGGGGCGGTCGCACCGGCTCGTCGGCGCGTCGGGCGCCGCATCGTCGCGAGCGCCGTCGAGCGTTCCGCCCTCCTCGCCGCCGCGGACCACACCTCCCCCGGTGAGGTGACCTTGGTCCCGGTCGATGCGCTCGGGCGCGTCCGCACGGACGCGTTCGTCGCGGCGCTCGAGGCCGACGGCGTCGGTCTCGCGTGCCTGCAGCACGCCAACTCCGAGGTCGGGACGTGCCAACCGCTCGGAGTCGTGCACGCAGCGGCTCGCGCGGCCGACGTCCCGCTGCTCGTCGACGGCGGTTCGTCGCTCGGCCACGTCGACGTCGGCGGCTCGTGGGACGTGCTGACCGCCGATCCCGCGGACTGGGGCGGGCCCGACGGCATCGGGATCCTCGCTGTCCGGGCTCGCGTGAGGTCACGGCCCGCGATGCCCGATGATCCCGATCCGTGGTTCCCTGGCGGGGTGAGCACGGCCGCTGCCTTTGCTGCGGCGGTCTCGCTCGCCGACGCCCGCTCGGTGCAGCAGGCCGAGGACACGCGTCTCCGGAGCCTCATCACGTACCTCCGCGACCGTGTCGCGGCCCTCGTCGAGGACGTCGACATCGTGGGAGACCCCGACGACCGGCTCCCCCACGTCCTCACGTTCTCGGTTCTCTACGTCGACGGCGAGGCGATCCTCGGCGAGCTCGACGCGGCCGGCTTTGCGGTCGGTTCGGGATCCGCGTGCACGTCGCTCACGCTCCAGCCGAGCCACGTGCTGGCAGCCATGGGCGCTCTCACTCAGGGCAACGTGCGGCTCACGCTGCACCCCGGGGTGACGCGTGAGGACGTCGAGCGGTTCTGCGCGGTCCTCCCCGGTGCGGTGGCGCGCGTCCGCGCCCGGCTGGGCGCCGACGTGCCGTGAGCGCGCCCGCTCGGAGAACGCACAAGGCCCGTCGTCAGCGGTTCAGCTGAAGGAGTCGCCGCACGCGCACGATCCGCCCGCGTTGGGGTTGTCGATCGTGAAGCCCTGCTTCTCGATCGTGTCGGCGAAGTCGATCGAGGCACCCTCGAGGTACGGGACCGACATCTTGTCGACGACAACCTCGACACCGTCGAAGTCACGCGTCACGTCGCCGTCGAGCAGGCGCTCGTCGAAGTACAGCTGGTAGATGAGTCCGGAGCAGCCGCCGGGCTGCACCGCGACGCGGAGCCGGAGGTCGTCACGGCCTTCCTGCTCGAGGAGGCTACGGACCTTGTCCGCGGCGACGTCGGTGAGGAGCACGCCATGCGTGGTCTCAGTGGTCTGCGAGGTCTCGCTCATGTGAATCTCCGAACGGTTGGCTCGTGGGGACGGGTGTCCGCTGGGTGCAACACCCGCGACCCCGGCGATGTTCCCGGCAAGCCTACGCCGCGTCACGTGCAGAGGCCGGAGATGTTCACCACAGGGGCTCGGCGAGCGACTCAGAACCGCCAGGTGCGTGCGACACGCGCGATGCGTTCAGCAGCCTCGTCGCGCACGATGCCGTCGTCGTCGAGCAGGTCGGTGACGGTCGACCAGCCGGTCTCGTGGACGGCGGCGACGCCGAGCCCGGACCATTCGCGTCGCCCGGACAGCGAGGTTCCCGCGAGGACGACGACGGGCACGACGCGTTCGATCGCGCCGTCGGCGACGACGGGCAGCACGCCGTCGTGCGACTCGCCCCCGTCGAGCCGTGGCATGACGACGACGACGAGATCCGCGGCCGCCGTGCGCGCGGGCAGATCAGCCAGCTCGGCGACCGCGCGTGCCGCGGGGACGAGCGGGACCCCGAGCGCTGCGAGCATGAGTGCGACGCCACCTCCTGCGGCACCGCCGCGCAGCGCGCCGAGCTCACGCGCGTGGTCCGCGACGGCGCGAGCGCTCGACGTCCTCGCACCTGCGCCGCCGAGCAGATCGCGCCCGACGAGCGTCCCGGACCGCTGGCTGGCGATCGCCTGGACGAGGTCGCCCAGCGCGCGTTCGAGATCTTGGGAGACGGCCGCGTCGACGACGTCGGGCGCGAGGCTCCCGGCGAGGCCCCCGAGTCCGAGAAGTGCCTCCGGAGCGTGAGACGCGGCCCGGATGTCGCGCCCCGCGAGGGCCTGGCGGAGGGCGCCAAGGTCGGGCAGGTCCTCAGCCGTCACGCCGCGGAGCCCGGACGCCCCCGAGCACAGGCGCGCGGGGGCGGGCACGGGGATGCCGAGGCCCTCAGCCAGGCCGACGAGGAGCCCCGCTCCGCCGTCAGCCCACGCGGTGTCCGCACCGGGTGCGTTGCCCAGCGCAATGAGCACCGTGCGTGCGTCGGTGTCGAGCGCCGAGGCAAGGAGCGCGCCGAGCGGGCGCGAGGTCCCGTACACGACCGCGCGGGCCCGTTCGGTCGGAGCGGGGGCCAGGGTCGCGCCAGACAGGACGACGACGTCGTCGCGCTCGGCGAGCGCCTCGGTCGTCCCCGGGCGTCCGTCGGCCAGCGGAACCGCCTCAACCGTCGCATCAGGCACGGCGCGGCGCCATGCGCCGGCCACGGCCGCAGCCACCTGGGGGCCCCGTGGGCCCCATCCACCCGAGTTCACAACGACGACGCGCACCCGCCCATCGTCCCACCTTCGGGCCCTCGTCCAGTTCCATCGCGGTTGCTGACAGCCCTGGGCCGGGGCACTCAGATGTGGGACGATGCGGGACGTGACGACGACTGACACCTTCGCCGAGCCCGCCGCCTCCGCGCTCCTGCTTCTCGGCCAGCGTTCCGACCTCGACTCGGAACGCGGCGTGGAGTGCACGGGCGAGCTTCCGCCCGCGAGCAGCCCCGATCTCGTCGAGCGTGCGCGCGCCGCCAAGGCCGCTCTCGGCGACCGCGTCTTCGTTCTCGGTCACCACTATCAACGTGACGAGGTCATCGACTTCGCCGACGTCACGGGCGACTCCTTCAAGCTCGCGCGTGAGGCTGCCGCACGACCCGACGCCGAGTTCATCATCTTCTGCGGTGTCCACTTCATGGCGGAGTCCGCGGACATCCTCACGGAGCCTGGCCAGCAGGTCGTCCTGCCGGACCTCGCGGCGGGCTGTTCGATGGCCGACATGGCGACGATCGACCAGGTGGCCGACGCGTGGGACGTGCTCGTCGAGGCAGGGATCGCCGACGAGACGGTCCCCGTGACGTACATGAACTCGACGGCCGCGATCAAGGCGTTCACGGGCCGCCACGGCGGGACCGTGTGCACGTCCTCGAACGCTCACGTCGCGCTTCGCTGGGCCTTCGACAAGGTCGGGGGCCTCGAGGGAACGGGCAAGGTGCTCTTCATGCCCGACCAGCACCTGGGCCGCAACACGGCACTGGGCGCGCTCGGTATGAGCCCTGACGACTGCGTCGTCTTCGACCCGCGCAAGCCCGACGGCGGCGTCTCGGTCCAGCAGCTCCGCGACGCGCGGATGATCCTGTGGCGCGGCCACTGCTCCGTCCACGCCCGCTTCTCCCCCGAGAACGTCGCACACATGCGCGCGACGGTCCCGGACGTCACGGTCATGGTGCACCCCGAGTGCCGCAACGAGGTTGTCGCACTCGCCGACAAGGTGGGCTCGACCGAGTTCATCATCAAGGCGCTCGACGCGGCCGAGCCGGGCTCGTCCTGGGCGATCGGGACCGAGCTCAACCTGGTCCGCCGCCTCGCGAACGCGCACCCCGACAAGCAGGTCCACTACCTCGACTCGACGGTGTGCTTCTGCTCGACGATGAACCGGATCGACCTGCCGCACCTCGTGTGGTCGCTCGAGCAGCTCGTCGCGGGCACGGTCCCCAACCGCATCGTTGTCGACGCGGACGACGCGCACTGGGCGCGCGTCGCTCTTGACCAGATGCTCGCGCTGCCCGGCGTGTGACTCCGCTCACCAGAACCCAATACCGGCAGTAGCGGATACCTCGCGGGCAGGGTTACCCTGCTCGCGTGTTCCGTACCCTTCAGCTCGCCCTCGCCACCTCGCGGCCACGGCGCCCCGTGCCCGGTCTCGACCTGCTCGACGAGTCGACGACGCGCATGCGCGTCAACATCGGCGATCTCGACCTCTACCGCCACGTGAACAACGGCGTGTACCTGCAGATGATGGACGTCGCACGCATCAACTTCATCGCTGACCTCGGGCTCATGCCGGAGCTGGGCCGTCGCGGATGGTACCCCGTCGTCGCCAACTCGACGATGTACTACCGCAGGTCCCTCACCCTGGGGCAACGCTTCGAGATCCGGACACGCTTGCTCGGCTGGGACGATCGCTGCGTCTTCATCGAGCAGACGTTCCACCGGGGCGACGAGCAGATCGTCCGCGGCGTCGTCGCCGGACGGTTCCTGGCCCGCGACCACACGCGCGTTTCGGGAGCAGACGTCGCGGCCGCCGCGGGTCACACCGAGGCGTCACCCGCCCTCCCCGCGGACGTCACCGCGTGGGCCGCCGCCTTCGACATCCTCCACCGACCGCGCTGAGCGGTGACGGCGTGCACGAGGCGACCCACCGGTCGACTACCCTGGGAGAGTGTTCAAGAAGAGCCGTCCCACCGAGGACGTGACCGTCCCCGCCGAGCCCCAGGTCGCACCTGAGCTCTCGCACTCCGACCCACGCCGCAAGACGGGCCCCACGCCGCGCCGCAAGGATGCCGAGGCTGGTAACAAGGTCCCCCTCGTCGTCGATGACCGTCGCGCTGCCTCCAAGATGCAGCGTGCCGAAGCCCGCAAGCAGCGTGACGCCGAGTACCAGGCGATGCTCTCGGGCGACGAGCGCCACATGCCCCTGCGCGACCGCGGTCCGGTCAAGCGCTTCGTGCGTGACTGGGTCGACGCCCGCTGGAACCTGGGCGAGGTCTTCCTCTTCTTCGCGCTCATCATGATGGTGATCCTCTTCATCACGCCGTACATCGCGAACGACGCGATCACCGTCATCCTCATGCTGTTCTTGTACGGCGTCGTCCTCGTGACCGTCGCGGACGGCTTCCTGCTGTGGCGCAAGCTCCGCAAGGCGCTCATCGCCAAGTTCGGCGACTCGGTCGATCTCAAGACGCACCGCTGGTACGCCGTGACGCGTGCCTTCCAGATCCGGCGCGCTCGCCTGCCCAAGCCGCAGGTCAAGCATGGCGAGTACCCGTCCTGACGGACCGCTCCGAAGCAACGACGGCGCCTCCTGGCTCATGGCCGGGAGGCGCCGTCGTCATGTGAGGTGCTCGGGGAGCTGGTCGCGCGGGCGACCACCGGCTCAGTCGGCCGGGTCCGCCGGATCGCTGAGCAACGGCGACGGCAGCGGCAGCGGTCGTCCGGCCACGACCCCGCCACGCAGGAGCGTCGCGCTCACGACGCCTGCCCGCGCGAAGACCCGCCAGCGCGCGCCGAACCACAGCTCGGCGTCGAACCGCCGCGCGAATGCCGGCGACACCTGAACCACGCCCGCGGCGGACGCGTCTGCGCCCGCGCCGTCCGCGAACCGCCACGACCACGCCGCGGCACCCTCGCCGGGCGCGACGCTCGCCCCGAGCGGACCGACCGTCACGACGAGGCCGCGACGAGAGCTCGGTTGACGCGCGAGGCCCAGAACGGCCCCTCATAGATGAAGGCCGTGTACGCCTGAACGAGGTCAGCCCCCGCGACGACGTACCGGCGCGCGTCCTGCGGGCTCGAGATCCCACCGACGCCGATGATCGTCGGGCCTTCACCCAGGCGCTCGCGCAAGCGCGCCACGACGTCGAGCCCACGCTCGAGCTCAGGCGGCCCGGAGAGCCCGCCCGGCCCGAGGTCGTGGTCGATCGTCGTGTTGACCGCGACGACGCCGTCGAGACCGAGCTCAGCGACCAGGTCAGCGATCGCGTCGACGTCGTCGTCGGCCAGGTCCGGAGCGATCTTGACGAGCAGCGGAACCGTTCGTGTCGTCACGGCCGCGTCCGCGGCCTCCCGCACGGCGACGAGGATCGGCCGCAGCGAGTCGACCGACTGCAGGTCGCGCAGGCCCGGGGTGTTGGGCGACGACACGTTGACGACGAGGTAGTCGGCGTACGGCGCGAGCAGGCGCGCACTCGTCGCATAGTCGCCCGCCGCGTCCTCGACCGGCGTGAGTTTCGTCTTGCCGATGTTGACGCCGACGACCGTGCGACGACCGTGGGCCGTCGACCGCAGCCGCCGCAGCTCCGTCGCCGCCGCCTGAGCACCGAGGTTGTTGAACCCCATGCGGTTGCGCAACGCCCGCTGGTCAGTGTGACGCCACAGGCGCGGCGCGTCGTTGCCCGGCTGCGCGTGCGCCGTGATGGTGCCGACCTCGACGAACGAGAAGCCGAGGGCCGTGAGCCCCTCGACCGCGGTGCCGTCCTTGTCGAAGCCTCCGGCCAGCCCGAGCGGGCCAGCGAGCGTGCGGCCGAAAGCCCTCACGCCGGGCTTGGCGCGCAACCTCGCGGCGAGCACGTCACGCACGCCGGGCGTGCGACCCGCGAGACGGATCGCGCCGTGAGCGAGGTGGTGGATGCGCTCGGGGTCCATCTTCCGAAAGACGTGGTCGAACAGGAGGTGGTACATGCGCAGGCTCCTCGGTGTCGGCTCGTTCAGGCAGGCGGGTCGGTCAGGGCGGTGTCGGGAGAGGCGGCCGCCTCGCGGGTGCGAGCGAGCCACCACAGCCCGGCGACGGGCAGAAGGAGCGGAACGTAGCCGTAGCCCTCGCCGAGGTGCGACCACACCGTCGCCTCAGGGAAGAGCTCGGGCCGCAAGAACGAGACAAGACCGACGCTGAGGACTCCGACGAACTCGATCGTCACGCTCGTCCAGGCGATCGCCCGGGAGCGCGGCGTCGCGCGCACCAGCGCGATGGTCGCCACGACGTAGAGGAGCGCAGCGAATCCCGACAGGAGGAAGGCGACGGGTGCTTCGTCGAGCTTCGTGCTGATCTGGTACGCGGCGCGGGCCGTCGAGGCGAGCGCAAAGATCCCGTAGACCGTGATCATGAGCATGCCGAGCCCGGAGCGCGTCGCGGGCCGGTCAGTGCGCGACGTGACGGGGAGCTCTCTCATGCGGCGAGCTCCCAGATCTGCCAGAGGCGCATCTCGAGGAAGGCGACCGTCACGGTCGCGACGAGCAGGACGACCGAGCTCCATCGTGTGCGCTCGATGAAGGCGACGAGGGCCGCGATCGGCAGGATGAGGAGGATCGAGAGGTGATAGCCCCACAGCATGATCGCGTCACCCCGCCAGCCCTGGACGAGCAGGACGATCGAGACGATCACCTGGACGAGCAGAACGCCCTCGATGACAGCAGCAGCCCAGAGCTGCTTGAGGATGACGGCACGGTCGCGGACCGTGAACCACACGGCCCAAGCGCCAAGAAGAGCGCACAGCACGAGGACGACGACGAGCAGGGGCAGGAGCACGGCTCCGAGCGTACCCGCCGCGCACGTGCTCACGGTGGGACGTCCGCCTGATCGGCCTCGAGGGACGTCCCACGCGGGGTGCCGTCCGGATGCCGGACGCTCGGGCTAGCATCAAGGGGTGGCAGACCTGACTCTTACCGGTAAGAATCCCTACTCACTCCCGGCCGACGCGCTCGTCGTCGCGACGGCGACGGTCGACGACTCCGTCGTCATCCTCGGCGACGCTCCCGACGCGGTCCGTGCGATCGCCGAGCACGCCAAGGCGCTCGGTCTCACGGGAGCGCTCGACGAGGTCGTGCGCGTCCCCGCACCCGCAGGCGTCGCCGCTGCGGTCCTCGTCCTGGCCGGCACGGGCGCCGGAACGCCCGCCCCCGAGTCCCTGCGCCGCGCCGCTGGCGCGAGCGTCCGGGCCCTGGGCGGCGGTCACACCGTGCTCGCGCTGCCTGCTGACGACGAAGCCGCCGTCGCGGCGGTCGCCGAGGGCGCACTGCTCGGCGCCTACGCGTTCGCGCGCTACCGCTCGTCGTCCGAGGCCCCGCGCCCGACGGTCCTCGAGCTCTCCTCGCCCGTCGCGCGCACGCGCGCCGCGAAGGACGCCGTCGACCGCGCCGTCATCGTCGCCGAGGCGATCAACTCGACGCGCGACCTCGTCAACACCGCGCCCAACGACCTCTTCCCCGCGGCATTCGCCGACATCGCGAAGACGGCGGCCAAGGGCACGGGCGTCAAGGTCACGGTGCTCGACGAGAAGGCGCTCCTCGCGGGCGGCTACGGCGGCATCATGGGCGTTGGCCAGGGTTCGACGCGCGGCCCCCGCCTCGTCAAGATCGCTTACGCCCCCAGCCGTCCCGCTGCGCGCGTCGCGCTCGTCGGCAAGGGCATCACCTTCGACACCGGCGGCATCTCGATCAAGCCCGCCAAGGGCATGGAGGCCATGAAGTCCGACATGGCCGGCGCCGCAGCTGTTCTCGGGACCGTCATCGCGGCCGCTCGCCTCGGCGGCGACGTCGCCGTGACCGGCTACCTCTGCCTCGCTGAGAACATGCCGGGCGGCGGCGCCCAGCGTCCGTCCGACGTCATCACGATCCGTGGCGGCACAACGGTCGAGGTGCTCAACACCGACGCCGAGGGTCGCCTCGTCATGGCCGACGGTCTCGTCCAGGCGGTCGAGGACGGCACGGATGTCGTCCTCGACATCGCGACGCTCACGGGTGCGCAGATCATCGCCCTCGGCGATCGCGTCTCCGGCGTCATGGGCACGGACGACGTCCGCACCGAGGTCGTCACGGCCGCGGAGGCAGCGGGCGAACAGTTCTGGCCCATGCCGCTTCCTGCCGAGCTGCGCCCCTCGCTCGACTCCAAGGTGGCCGACATCGCGAACATCGGCGGCCGCGCGGGTGGCATGCTCACCGCGGGGCTGTTCCTCCAGGAGTTCACGGGCGGAACCCCGTGGGCACATCTCGACATCGCTGGCCCGTCCTTCAACGAAGGTTCGGCCTACGGGTACACGCCCGTCGGCGGAACGGGCGTCGGCGTGCGCACGCTGCTCTCCTTCATCGAGGGCCGTTCCGCGCAGGCCTGAGCCGGCCGAGCACCCGCACGACCGACGAGCGGCGGCGGTCCCCACACGCGTGGGGACCGCCGCCCCCCCCCCCCCCCCCCCCCCCCCCCCCCCCCCCCCCCCCCCCCCCCCCCCCCCCCCCCCCCCCCCCCCCCCCCCCCGCTCCTCACCCTCGGCCATCCGATCCGTGCACGCTCAGCGCACGGGAGGATCCTGCGTGAGACGGCGGCCCTTCTGGCGCGTCCCCCAGTCCCGGTAACGCTGGGGATAGCCCGTGAACCTCACGTTGTAGACGGGCACGCCCAAGGACTGGCTGACGTCGAACGCCGTGCGCTCGTCGGGCACCGCCCTGCGCGTCCACTCCCCCGTCGTCGCGACGAGAAGGACCGTTGCGGGCGTGTCTCGCGTCGGAGGCTCCACGTACGCCTCGACACCGAGGCGCGAGGCGACGAACTCAGACAGATGCGCGACGACCTCACGGCCTTGCGCACGAGGCCGGACGTCTCCACCCTCGCGGGGGCGTCGTCGGAAGAAGCTCATCGGGCAATCCTACCGAGCCGCGTATCGACCGGCCCGGCGGATGTCAGCGGCATCACAGCACGCAGAACGCGATCCGGTTGGGCCGAGAGTCCTACTGATGACAAGATGAAGGCGGCGTGACCGCCGATCGTTCGCATCTAAGGAGCTGCACGTGGCCGACACCAACGGCACTTTCGACATCGTCGTCCTCGGCGGAGGGAGCGGCGGCTACGCCACCGCGCTGCGCGCGGCCCAGCTGGGCCTCACCGTCGCGCTCGTCGAGGAGAACAAGCTGGGCGGCACGTGCCTTCACAACGGCTGCATCCCGACCAAGGCTCTCCTGCACGCGGCCGAGCTCGCTGACAACGCCCGCGAAGGCGCACAGTTCGGTGTCCAGACCGAGCTCAAGGGCATCGACATGGCAGGGGTGAACTCCTACAAGGACGGAGTCATCTCGCGCCTGTACAAGGGCCTCCAGGGCCTCGTGAAGTCGCGCAAGGTCACCCTCGTCGAAGGCCACGGCAAGCTCGTCGGCCCCGACGCGGTCGAGGTCAACGGCCAGATCATCAAGGGCCGCAACATCGTCCTCGCGACCGGTTCGTACGCGCGCTCGCTGCCCGGCCTCGAGATCGGCGGACGCGTGCTCACGTCCGACCAGGCGCTCAACCTCGACTTCGTCCCCGGCTCGGCCATCGTGCTCGGCGGCGGCGTCATCGGCGTCGAGTTCGCCTCGGTCTGGACGTCCTTCGGTGCCAACGTCACCGTCGTCGAGGGCCTGCCTCACCTCGTCCCCGCTGAGGACGAGGCCATCTCGAAGGCGCTCGAGCGCCAGTTCCGCAAGCGCGGCATCAACTTCTCGGTGGGCGACCGCTTCTCGGGCGTCACCCAGGACGACAACGGCGTCCACGTGACCCTCGAGTCCGGCAAGACGTTCGACGCGGAGCTCCTCCTCGTTGCCGTCGGCCGCGGCCCCCGCACCGCCGACCTCGGTTACGAGGCGCAGGGCATCACGCTCGACCGCGGCTTCGTCATCGTCGACGAGCGCCTTCACACGGGCGTCGCCAACATCTACGCGGCAGGCGACATCGTTCCCGGCCTCCAGCTCGCGCACCGCGGCTTCGCGCAGGGCATCTTCGTCGCCGAGCAGATCGCGGGCCTCAACCCCCAGCCGATCGACGAGTCCGGCATCCCGCGCGTCACGTACTGCGAGCCCGAGGTCGGTTCGGTCGGCGTGACCGAGGCCAAGGCCAAGGAGCTCTACGGGGACGACCAGGTCGAGACCCTCGAGTACAACCTCGGTGGCAACGGCAAGAGCCAGATCCTCGCGACGCAGGGCTTCATCAAGCTCGTCCGCCGCAAGGACGGCCCCGTCGTCGGCGTTCACATGATCGGCTCGCGCGTGGGTGAGCTCATCGGCGAAGGCCAGCTCATCGTCAACTGGGAAGCTTACCCGGAGGACGTCGCGCACCTCGTGCACGCACACCCGACGCAGAACGAGGCCCTCGGCGAGGCGTTCCTCGCTCTCGCGGGCAAGCCGCTGCACGCTCACAACTGATCCAGCCGGAATCCTGAGGAGAGACAGAGAGATGTCTGAAGCCATTAAGATGCCCGCGCTGGGCGAGTCCGTCACCGAAGGCACCGTCACCCGCTGGCTCAAGCAGGTCGGTGAGCGTGTCGAGATCGACGAGCCCTTGCTCGAAGTCTCGACCGACAAGGTCGACACCGAGATCCCCTCGCCCGTCGCGGGCGTTCTCGAGAAGATCCTCGTCGAGGAAGACGAGACCGTCGAGGTCGGCACCGACCTCGCCTACATCGGGGACGGCTCGGGATCGGGCGACGAGCCCGCCGCTCCCGCGGCCGGCTCCGCTGACGAGACCGCGGTTGCCGAGGCTGCACCCGAGGCCGCTCCCGCGCCGACGTCCGCCGCGGCGGCCGCTCCCGCCACCGAGGCCGCTCCGGCTGCAGAGGCAGCCCCGGCTGCCGGCGGCGAGGGCGAGAAGGTCGTCATGCCTGCGCTCGGCGAGTCCGTCACCGAGGGCACCGTGACGCGTTGGCTGAAGTCGGTCGGCGACTCGGTCGAGGTCGACGAGCCGCTTCTTGAGGTGTCGACCGACAAGGTCGACACCGAGATTCCGTCGCCCGTCGCCGGAACCCTGCAGCAGATCTTCGTCCAGGAGGACGAGACCGTCGAGGTCGGCACGGCACTCGCATCGATCGGCTCCGGCGCCGCAGCAGCTCCCGCGGCGGCCCCGGCTCCCGCGGCCGCCCCCGCTCCGGCACCCGCAGCTCCCTCGGCGCCTGCAGCTCCCTCCGCGCCTGCCGCTGCGTCGGCACCCGCGCCCGCCCCCGCACCGGCCGCTCCCGCACCGTCGGCACCTGCTCCGGCAGCGGCGGCTCCGGCAGCGCCCGCTCCGTCGGCCGCGGCTCAGCAGTCCTCGGGCTACCTCACGCCGCTCGTGCGCAAGCTCGCGGCTGAGAAGGGCGTCGACGTGACGACCCTTGCCGGCACGGGCGTCGGCGGTCGTATCCGCAAGGAGGACGTGCTCGAGGCTGCCGCCAAGGCGGCCGAGGCTGCCAAGGCCGCCGAGGCACAGTCCGCGCCGGCCGCTGCCGCGCCCGCCGCTACCCGCTCGAAGGCACCCGCCAAGCTCGAGGTCTCGCCGCTGCGCGGCACGACCGAGAAGGCGAGCCGTCTGCGCAAGATCATCGCGACGCGCATGGTCGAGGCTCTCCAGACGCAGGCTCAGCTGACGACCGTCGTCGAGGTCGACGTCACGAAGGTCGCGCGTCTGCGCGCCAAGGCGAAGGACGGTTTCAAGGCACGCGAGGGCGCCAACCTCACGTTCCTGCCGTTCTTCACCCTTGCTGCCATCGAGGCGCTCAAGGCGTACCCGAAGGTCAACGGCGTTCTCGCGGACGACATCATCACGTACCACGGCCAGGAGAACGTCGGCATCGCGGTCGACACCGAGCGCGGTCTGCTCGTCCCCGTCATCCACGACGCGGGCGACCTCAACCTCGCGGGTCTCTCCCGCAAGATCGCCGACCTCGCCTCGCGCACGCGTGACAACAAGGTGACGCCCGACGAGCTCGGTGGCGCGACCTTCACGATCACGAACACCGGCTCGGGCGGCGCGCTCATCGACACGCCGATCGTCCCCGGTGGCACGTCCGCGATTCTCGGAACCGGCACGATCGTCAAGCGTCCCGCGGTCATCCAGGACGAGGACGGCCAGGACGTCATCGCGATCCGTCAGATGTGCTTCCTGTCCCTCTCGTACGACCACCGTCTCGTCGACGGTGCCGACGCGTCGCGTTACCTCATGGCGATCAAGCGCCGCATCGAGGAAGGCGCGTTCGAGTCCGAGGTTGGTCTCTGACACCAGCGTCACCCGGAGCCCGTCGTCCCGCATCCGCGGGGCGGCGGGCTCCGCTCGTTCCCGTGCACGCAGGCTCCCCCTACTGCGACCCGACCGGCGTCACCGACGCAACCTTCCACGTTCCGGCGTCGTGGACGAGACCGAGCGTGTGCCGCAACGGCTCCCCACCCGGCTCGAGCTGGTAGGTGACGAGGACGTCAGCGCTCCTCGCATCACTGCGCACGACCTCCGCCTCCCTCACCTGCGCACGCACGGACGGCAACGTCGCCTCGCCTCGCAACACCCGTCCGACGAGCGCGAGGTCGGCATCGCGGACGGGGCCGGCGGCGACGAACGTCGCGAGGCGCGCGGCGACCTCGTCCATCGCTGCCTTGCGGGACGGCTCGGGTACCGCAGCGAGCCCGGCAAGGACCTCGACGCGCTCGACCGTCGCGCGGCGGGCAGCATCGGCCGGCCCCTCGGCCTGGGGAGTCTCGCCCGCGGCGGCGCCCGCATCCCGCGCGGCAGCCACAGCACCCCGTGTCGTCGCGACGTCCTTCCGGGCATCCGTTCCGTCGCGGGAGGAGGCGTCGAGCGCCAGGCGCACGCCTCCTGAACCGACCCCCACGACGAGGACGACGGCGGCCGCGAGCCGCCAGGCCCGGCCGCGACGCGTGGAGCTGCCCAGCACCGAGGAACGTCGAGGTGTGTCGAGCCGCCCACGACCGAGGCGCCCGCCGTCGCGCCGCGCGCCCGGGGTTGGCCAGGACCCCGGGCGCTCGCTCCGTCTGGGTGGCAGCCCGTCCTCGCCGCCACGCGGGCTCGACGCGCTCCTCAGGACGAGGGGTGGGCGCGACCGTGCGCGTCCGACGGGGCCGGCGCCCGTCTCGGCACGTCTCGTGAGGCCCAGACGTGTCCCTGACGGCGCCAGGTGGGCCGTGCGCCGAGCCTGCGGGGCCGGGGCGACCAGGGGGCCAGCACCGCGCACGAGCGCGCGCCAGTCGAGATGCTCGCTCGTCGGCAGTGCTCCGGGCGTCAGCTGCGCGCGGGGCGTCAGTTGGCCCGGTGCCTCGGCCACGACAGACTCCCCGAGTCGTTCACGCAGGTCAAGAGCGCGCGCGGCCAGGTCGCCGGGCGCCGGCGCGGCGAGGCCGGAGCCGTCGGACAGGACGGTGCGCATGCTGCCGGGGACGACGAGACCCGCGCGTTCGATCTCACGGGCGAGCGTGGCGGCGACCTCGCGGGTGACGTCGTGCGAGGGCGGCGCGGGAACGTCGGGCATCCCGCACCACGGCTGAGGGTGCAGCCGCAGGGACGACCGCGCGTCCTCCCCCGGACCCACCTCCCGCAGGCGCGCGAGAAGCTCCCCGACGAGCACACCGCCCGGGACCGGCAGCCCGCACGACCGGAGCGCGACTCCCGCACGGCACGCGGCGACAAGCACGTCGAGGGCATCGAGGACCGACCTCGGCCTCGACGCGGGATCATCGTCACCGCGCACTGCGCGCGAGGATTCCTCCGGGAGCATCTGCCCGCCTGGCCACACGAGCACGAGCGAGCGCGGCGCCGGGTCAGCGGCATCGCCGACGGGCATCGCCCCCACAAGCGGCACGACGTTCTCGTGCTCAAGGACAAGGAGCGCACTCGTGCGCGCACGGACAAGCTCCCACCGCTCCCCTGAGTCGATACTCAGAGCGGTGAGGTCATAGGTCGCACCATCCGCGTCGATGGCTCGCCACACACCGCCCGCGTCGTCCCGAGGCTGGGCCTGCAGGCCAAGCCGGGCCATCGCTTCGCGGACGTCGGCGTCCGCCACGTCGGCGCGGCTCTCTTGAGGCGCGGAGGCGAGGGTGCGTGATCCGTCGTCGGCCGTGGTTCGGGCGCTCCCCGTCAGGCTGTCGTCCATGGTCTGCATCCAAGCGCGGATCAGGCAGGCCGGGGCGTCATCCACAGGTTCGGCTGGACAGGGGCATGACACCTGCCGGACGCGGCGGCCCACCCGGCGAGGACGGGTTACGGTGAGTGACATGGACGTGGTCGACCTCGGTCTCGGAACTCAGCTGCGCGACTTCGAGGAGACCTGGGACCTCCAGCGACGCATCCACGCGGAGGTTCTTGACGGGCGACGTCCCGACACGCTCCTCATGCTCGAGCACGCCGACGTCTACACGGCCGGACGGCGCACGCGACGCAGCGACCTGCCGACCGACGGGACCCGCGTCATCGACATCGACCGCGGCGGCCGCATCACGTGGCACGGCCCCGGCCAGCTCGTCGTCTACCCGATCATCCGGCTCGTCGAGCCGGTCGACGTCGTCGCGTACGTGCGTGCTCTCGAGGACGCCGTCATCGGACTGTGCACCGACCACAACCTCACGACGGTTCGCGTCGAGGGCCGCAGCGGGGTGTGGGTTCCGGGCACCCCTGAGGCCAAGGTCGCGGCGATCGGCTGCCGCGTCGCCAAGGGCGTGACGATGCACGGGCTCGCGCTCAACGTCGACCCCGACCTCACGGCCTTCGACCGCATCGTCCCGTGCGGGATCGACGACGCCGACGTGACATCGCTCACGCGCGCGACCGGCCACCCGCTCACTCCCGCGCTCGTGGCCAGCGGGCTCGTCGCTCATCTTGAGCGCGTCCTCGCGCCGTTACGCGCCTCCGGCGCGCAATCCGCCACTCCGAGCACGCTCGACGAGGTTCCCGCCTGAACGTGCGCCGCCGGTCCGATGCTCGGATCTCAACGGCCGCCCCCACCCGTCCGTCGTAGGCTGGGACTTCAGTCCCTCACACCCCAGGAGAGATACGTGACGATCGCACCCGAGGGCCGCCGCATGCTGCGGGTCGAGGCGCGCAATGCCGCCGTCCCGATCGAGAAGAAGCCTGGGTGGATCAAGACCCGCGCAACGATGGGACCCGAGTACTCCGAGCTCAAGAGCCTCGTGAGCACCGGCGGCCTCCACACCGTGTGCGAAGAGGCCGGCTGCCCCAACATCTACGAGTGCTGGGAGGACCGCGAGGCCACGTTCCTCATCGGCGGCTCCGAGTGCACGCGCCGCTGCGACTTCTGCCAGATCGACACGGGCAAGCCCGCCGCGCTCGACACTGACGAGCCGCGCCGCGTCGCCGAGTCGGTCCGCCAGATGGGCCTGAAGTACTCGACGATCACGGGCGTCGCCCGCGACGACCTGCCCGACGGCGGCGCGTGGCTCTACGCCGAGACCGTCCGTCAGATTCACGCGCTCAACCCGGGCACCGGCGTCGAGCTGCTCATCCCCGACTTCAACGCTGTCCCCGAGCTCCTCGCCGAGGTCTTCTCCTCGCGCCCCGAGGTCCTCGCGCACAACCTTGAGACGGTTCCGCGCATCTTCAAGCAGATCCGACCGGGGTTCCGCTACGAACGGTCGCTCTCGGTTCTCACGCAGGCGCGCGAGGCCGGCTTCGTCACGAAGTCGAACCTCATCCTCGGCATGGGTGAGACGACCGAAGAGATCGAGGACGCGCTCGTCGCGCTCCACGAGGCGGGCACGGACCTCATGACGATCACGCAGTACCTGCGCCCGAGCCCGCGGCACCACCCCGTCGACCGTTGGGTCAAGCCCGAGGAGTTCGTGCACCTCGCCGAGGTTGCCGAGAAGATCGGCTTCCTCGGGGTCATGTCGGGCCCCCTCGTGCGTTCCTCGTACCGCGCCGGCCGTCTGTGGGGCCAGGCCATGACGCGTCGGGGCCTGGCGATCCCCGCCGAGCTCGCGCACCTTGCTGAGCCGACGACGTCGCGCCAGGAGGCCGCTCACCTGCTCGCCCAGCAGTCCGCGTCCTGACCGACGACTCGACGAACGGCACTAGACTGACTCCCATGGCCCGCAAGAAGGACGATGCCGCTGCGCCCGCGCAGGCGGCCACGAAGACGACCAAGGTGAAGAAGCGCCGGTGGTATCACCAGGTGTGGGACGCCTACAAGATGACGGTCGCGCAGGACCCAGCGGTGCGCTGGTGGATCCTCGCGACGTTCTTCGGCATCCTCGCCGTCGCGCTCATTCTCGGCCTCGTGCTCGACAACTCGTGGTTCTGGGGAATCCTCGGTCTTCCGACCGCCGCCCTGGGTGCGATGTTCGTCCTGGCGCGACGCGCTGAGCGCGCTGCATACGCACGCATCGAGGGACAGCCCGGGGCGTCGCTCGCCGCGCTCGGCACGATCCGCCGCGGCTGGACGTTCGAGCAGGAGCCTGTCTTCATCGACCCCAAGACTCACGACGCCGTCTTCCGGGGCGTCGGCCGCCCGGGCGTCGTCCTCTTCGTCGAAGCGCCCGCCTCGCGTGCGCAGCGCGTCGGAGAGAACGAGCGCAAGCGCACCGCACGCGTGCTCCCCAACGTTCCCGTGACGATCGTCCAGATCGGCCGCGAGGCAGGGCAGGTTCCCCTGCCCAAGCTCGTGCGCCACGTGACCAAGCTCAAGCCCGCGATCAACAAGCACGAGATCACCGTCGTCCTCAAGCGCCTCACCGCGCTCGGCACGGCGCGTCTGCCCATCCCCAAGGGAGTCGACCCGACGCGGATGCGTGTCGACCGCAAGGGCATGCGCGGTCGCTGAGCCAGACGTCCGCAGCCACGTGAGGCGCTCACCCCTGACGGGGTGAGCGCCTCACGTCGTTCTGGGTCAGCGTCGGACGAGAACCGTTCCCGCACCGCGGTCGTGCAGGCCGCGCCCGTCACCGTCCCACACGACGGCGGGGATGACGACGCACAGCAGGAGCGCGCGGACTGCGGCCCGCAAGGGTCCGACGAACGTCGCGCCGTCGATGCGTCGCACACCGAGCCCGAGGACCCGGTGGCCGAGTGTGAAGCCCAGGAATCCCACGAGGAGGATGTTCTCGACGAAGAAGACGGCAAGGGTGCCGGTCGGGTTGCCGTCGAACAGGAGCGCCGACACCCCCATGCACGCGAACCAGTCGATGAACAACGCGGGGATCCTGCGTCCCAGGGTCGCGAGCGACCCGGTACCCTCGGGTGGCAGCCCGAGCGACCCCCCTGCCGCGCCCGCGCCGTTCGACGGGGCGCCCTCCAGCCACGAACCGATGTCTTCTCTTGAGACCACGGGCCCAGCCTACGTGGACGGGCGGTCCCCGTTCACACGGACCTCACCGGGACGTCGGCCACGTAACACGGCGGAAACATCAGGGTCACGGTCGAGAAATCGCGATCTTCTAGCCTAGGACGTGCCTGATCGAGGGCGCCCCACTCTCCCCAAGGAGCAACGGATGTTCAAGACCGCCGAGGAGGCAATTGCCTTCACGCGCAACGAGGACGTCGAGTTCGTCGACGTGCGCTTCTGCGACCTGCCCGGAGTGATGCAGCACTTCAACATTCCGATCGCGCAGTTCGAGGAGTCCGCATTCACGGACGGCATGATGTTCGACGGGTCCTCGATCCGCGGCTTCCAGGCCATCCACGAGTCAGACATGAAGCTCGTCCCCGACGTGACGACCGCGTACATCGACCCGTTCCGCAAGCGCAAGACGCTCATCGTGAACTTCTCGATCGTCGACCCGTTCACGGACGAGTCCTACTCGCGCGACCCGCGCAACGTCGCGTTCAAGGCTGAGGCGTACCTGCGGTCGACCGGCATCGCCGACACGGCGTTCTTCGCTCCCGAGGCCGAGTTCTACGTCTTCGACGACGTCCGCTTCGAGACCACCCAGCACTCGGCGTTCTACTCCCTCGACTCCAAGGAGGCGGCGTGGAACACGGGCCGCGCCGAGGAGGGTGGCAACCTCGGCTACAAGACCCGGTACAAGGGCGGCTACTTCCCCGTCTCCCCCAATGACCAGATGGCCGACCTGCGCGACGAGATGTGCGCGGTTCTCGACGAGGTCGGCCTCGAGGTCGAGCGCGCCCACCACGAGGTCGGCACCGCGGGCCAGCAGGAGATCAACTACCGGTTCTCGACGCTCACCGCAGCGGCCGACGACCTCATGAAGTTCAAGTACGTCATCAAGAACGTCGCGTGGGAGGCCGGCAAGTCCGTGACCTTCATGCCGAAGCCCCTCTTCGGAGACAACGGCTCGGGCATGCACTCCCACCAGTCGCTGTGGAAGGACGGCAAGCCGCTGTTCTACGACGAGGCGGGCTACGGCGGCCTGTCGGACCTGGCCCGCTGGTACATCGGCGGCCTGCTCAAGCACGCACCCGCGCTGCTCGCGTTCACGAACCCGTCGGTCAACTCCTACCGTCGCCTCGTGCCCGGCTATGAGGCCCCCGTCAACCTCGTGTACTCGGCGCGCAACCGCTCCGCGTGCATCCGCATCCCCGTGACTGGATCGAACCCCAAGGCCAAGCGCGTCGAGTTCCGCGTCCCGGACCCCTCGGCGAACCCGTACCTCGCGTTCGCGGCCCAGCTGCTCGCCGGCATCGACGGCATCAAGAACCGCATCGAGCCGCCGGAGCCGATCGACAAGGACCTGTACGAGCTTCCGCCCGAGGAGCACGCGCTCATCCAGCAGGTCCCCGCCTCGCTCGAGGAGGCCCTGCAGGCGCTCGAGGCCGACCAGGACTTCCTCACCGTCGGCGGCGTGTTCACGCCGGACCTCATCGAGACGTGGATCGACTACAAGCGCACCCACGAGCTCGCGCCGGTCCAGCTGCGTCCGACGCCCCACGAGTTCGAGCTCTACTACGACTGCTGACCTAGTTCAGCAAGTTGACCTGCGACGACGCTAACCGCTGACCGCCGCAGTCCGCAGAGAGTCCGCACGAGCCGCCAGCACCGTTTCGACGGCGGCCCGTGTGGACTCTTCTGTGTCCGGCCACAGGTGCCCGTACACGTCGAGCGTCGTCTTCGCCGAGGCGTGCCGCATGCGCGCCTGGACGATCTATGAAGAAGTCGCTGACGAGCCTGACCGACTCGCTCGCCAAGATGCAGGAGACGTCGGTCAAGCGCGGCCACGACCGCTGCAGTGAAGGCCGCGCAGAAGACGCTCGCCGCCCAGGGAAAGACGACGAAGAGCATCTGGGCCAACGGCGGCTCCAAGGGCCTCACGGTGCTCCTGGCGGGCTTCACCGACGGCGGCAAGGTCAAGAAGGGCGCGGCAGGCAAGGCCGTCAAAGCCGCCACGCTCGCCGACATCGCCGAGGGACGCGAGATCATCGCCACGCGCCTCGAGAACGCCAACGCGCGACTCGAGGAGATGCAGGGCCAGTACGACCAGCTCAAGTCCTCGACCTCGTCGTCCATCCGCGGAGAGCTCGACCTCAAGGCAGGCATCGGGCAGGACACCGTTGACCAGTGGGGCCACACGGTCAAGGGCAAGACCACGTTCGCCAGCGTCTCCAGCCAGGTCATGACGATGTCCGCCAAGGCTAGGACGTTCGCGGGCAAGCTCAAGGCTCTCGTCTCCAAAGGCATCCGCGCAGGGCTCGTGCAGGAGGTCGCCGCGCTGGGCACCACCGAGGGCATCACCGTCGCCGATGTACTGCTCTCCGGTACGGCCGCCGAGGTCGAGTAACTCAGCGCCGACTACTCCGCGCTCGGCAATTGGTCCGACGCCGCGGGCACCTACCTCGCCGACCAGATGTACGGCGCAGGCATCGCCGCGCAGGAGGGCTTCATCAGGGGCCTCGAGGCCGACGACGCCAAGCTGCTCGCCGCCACAAAGACCCTCACCGCGAAGGTCACCGCCGAGGTGAAGAAGCAGCTCGGCATCAAGAGCCCCAGCCGCGTGTTCAAGTCCCTGGGCCGGTTCACGGTCGACGGCTCCACCGGCGGCATGGAAGACCGCTACGCCACGGCGCAGAAGTCGCTCTCCGGGTTCGCAACGAACCTCACCCAGGCCGAGTTCGCCGCGCCGGCCGCCCCGAAGGTCACACCCCAGTCAGGCGCGAACGCGACGGCCAGCGACAACAACGAGCGCCTCGTGCACATGCTCATTGACGCCCTCGCGAACATGCACTTCGAGGTTAGCAATACCGTCGGCACCAACAAGCGCACGGCGGCCGAGATTGTCCTGAGCGGCATCCAGGGGGCGGCGCGGACCGACCGGAACGTGCTGCAGACGGCCCTCCGGTGATTGACCACCCGGCGCCCGTCGCGGGCGCCGACTTCTCACAGTCGGCGCCCGCGAGGACCGAGGTCAGTCTTCGAGCACCACGGCCAGGCGCTGCCTGAACCACTCGGAGCCCAAGCGCTGTGCTCCGTCGACGCTCTCCGCTGAGACCGAGTGCACGAGCATGCCCCCGACAGAGACGCGACCCTCGTACCGATCGGGGTCGACGGCGGCACACACGACATCGACCCGGACCGTGAGTGGGGCCTCGTGCCCTCTCCACACGGTCCCCACCTCGATGGGCTGGTGATCGAACTTGCGAATGATGCGACCCAACATGCTTACTCCCTACCTCGTGGATGAGTGCGGGGATTATAAGGAGGGGGGTATCACTGTCAACGAAGATCGCCGCGAGGCGTGTCAGGGCTCTTGGTGTCGCCTCTCTGCGCGCCGGTGCGCTGCTTGGGATCGCGCGGTTCTCATCATCGCGTCCAACGGCACCACGGCCGTCTGTGTTCGCAGCAGGTCGAGGCAGTGGACGTCGAACCTGACGAGCCTTCCCACCTTGTGGTGCGGGAGCGACTTCGTGTTGTGGCGCACCCAGTCGACTGACATGTCGATCTGCGCGGCGAACCACTCCGCGTCGCGCAGCGGGTCGTGGTGGCGTGGTTCAAAGTGCTCGGCCATGGACCTACGCTGCCACGGCTGGCGGCCCGCAGCCCGGCGTCGCGGTCGTCGACCCCAAATCGATGCGACGAGCGCTCCACGGCGCGCAATTCACGCTGCTCGTCGACGGCCGCCCCGTCAAGGCGATCGTCCAGGCCGAGATCACGACCGCCGCCGCAGCGATGGCCCGCGGGTACTGACCAGTGGGGCGCGGCCAGCTGCTCTGGTCGCGCCCCACTCGCCTAGCCGGGGATGTTGCGAGGATCGTTCCCCTTCGGGATCGTGTCCTTCGCGCGGATCGCGCCGTCCTTGCCGTGGGTCAGCATCTCGCCGCCCCCGGCGTTGCCGAGGATCTCGCGGGCACGTGCCTGCGCCTGGGCCTGCGTGTCCGTGTGCGCGGACGCGCGGGATGCCCCAGGTGCTTTGACGTCCCAGCCTCCCTGCGCGCCCGGCACGACGTGTCTCTGCTCTGCCATGTTCTCACCTCCTCTCGTCGATCGGGCAGCCTGGCACAAGCCACGGACACTCGTCACGCATGAGGACCCCTGCGGCCGCACAGGACATCCTGCACAGACGCCGCTGTCCGCGTGCAGTCCGCACGGAGTCCGCAGGAGCATCCGCAGCGGTACCCCTTCTCCACCGCACTCAACGAGCGGAGCCGCAGGATCCCGCGCCTGCCAACATGACTCCTCCGAACCCGCAAGATGACGCGAGTTCGAGCTCTACTACGACTGCTGACCACCTGTCACCGACACGACGGGCCCGCGCGCAGATGCTGCGCGCGGGCCCCGTCGTTCGTGCGGTAGGTTCACTCTGCCCGCATCGCGCCCGCTGGAGGCCCCCGTGACTGTTCCTGACGTGCAGCCCCGCTACATCGACGACGTCGATCCCGCGGCCAGGCCACCGCGTTGGCTCCCCAAGGCGCTCGTCATGACCGTCGTCGCCGCCATCGTCGGCGTACTCGCCTGGCGCGCGATGGGCATGCTCACGGCGCTCTTCACCAACCTCGTCATCGCGCTGTTCATCTCGCTCATGCTCGAGCCGCTCATCGTGTGGCTCGTGCGCCACCGCTGGAAGCGAGGTGCGGCGACCGGTGTCGTCATGGGCGGTGCGTTCGTGGCGATCGCCGGCATGATCGCCATGTTCGGCACGATGTTCGTCACGCAGGTCATCGAGCTCGGCAAGTCCGTGCCCGACGCGTACGACAGCATCCGCACGTGGGCTGACACGACGTTCGGCGTCGAGCTTCCCGAGAAGTCAAAGCTCCTCGGGCAGGCGCTCGACGGCTGGGGTGACGACATCGCCTCATCCGCGCTCGGGATCGGCACCTCGCTCCTCGGCTTCGTCTTCGCCGTCATGACGATCGGCCTCGTCGTCTACTACCTGTGCGCGGCCGGCCCCAAGTTCCGGGCCGCCATCTGCTCGTGGCTCGCACCGCGCAACCAGGTGACGGTGCTGCACCTCTGGGACGTCACGCAGGTCAAGGTCTCCGGGTTCATCAACTCTCGCCTCGTCCTGGCGTTCCTCTCGACGGCGTTCACGCTCGTCTTCCTCATGATCCTCGGGATCCCGTACTCGCTGCCGCTCGCCCTGTTCACGGGTATCGTCTCGCAGTTCGTCCCCACGATCGGTACGTACATCGGTGGCGCGCTGCCCATCCTTCTGGCGCTCGCGCAGAGCCCCATGAAGGCACTCGCCGTCCTCGTGTTCATCGTCGTCTACCAGCAGATCGAGAACTACCTCTTCTCGCCGAAGATCTCGCAGAAGGCCCTCGAGATGAACCCGGCCGTCGCGTTCATCGTCGTCCTTGCGTTCGGCGCCGTCTTCGGCGCGCTCGGCGCGTTCCTCGCGCTCCCCGTCGCCGCGACGATCCAGGCCGTCGCCTCGACTTACCTGCGTCGCCACGAGCTCGTCGACTCCACGCTCCTGCGTGAGCACCTGCCAGCTGACGGCTGGCAGGACACCGACGATCCCGACGATTCCGGGGTTGTGCGTGTCCCGAGCGTCGAGTCCGACGCCGACTCCGCGCCCGCCAGCGCGGCACCCGCCGACGCAACGCCGACCGACGCGCCAGCGGACGACAAGGACGCCTGAGCGCGCTCAGGCCCCGTAGAACACGCGGTCCACGACCGCACGGCACCGTCGCGCGGTCCGCAGGTAGAGCTCGTCGAGCTCGTTCGCGTCGTGATGACCCAGCAGTCGCGCAACACCCTCGAGATCACGCCTCGCCGACGGCAACAGGTCGGTGCCCGTCCCGTCTGCTCGTCCCGACCACAAGACGTTCGCGTTGCGCACCGACGACGCCAGCAGCCACGCCTCACGCAGCACGTCAGCGTCGGAGGCCTCGACGAGGCCGTGCGCCGCGAGCACGTCGAGCGCACCGAGCGTCGACGTCGTCCGCAACGCGGCCACACGCCCCGCATGCTCCAGCTGCAGCAGCTGGACCGTCCACTCGACGTCGGCGAGACCACCACGGCCAAGTTTGACGTTGCGCGCCGGGTCGGTGCCGCGCGGCATCCGCTCGGCCTCGACGCGTGCCTTCATGCGCCGCACCTCGCGCGCCCGCTCGGTCGGCAGCTCAGCCGGGTAGCGCACGGCATCGATGATCGGGGCGACCGCGTCCCACAGGTCCTCGGGGCCCGCGACACGTCGGGCGCGCAGGAGGGCCTGCGCCTCCCACATGAGCGACCACCGCGCGTGATACTCGGTGAACGACTCGAGCGAGCGCACGAGCGGCCCGTGACGCCCCTCAGGTCGCAGGTCCGCGTCAACCTCGAGCGACGGCTCGGAACTCACCTCCCCGAGCAGCTGCCGCAGCCGGGTCGCCACGGCCGTCGCATACGTGTGCGCCTCCGACTCCCCCGCGCCCCCGCGGGGTCGGTGGACGAACTGCACGTCAGCATCCGAGCCGTACCCCGACTCGCGGCCACCCAACCGCCCCATGCCGATGACGAGGACATCGGCGAGAGGAGCCTCGTGCGACCTCTCGGCGCACACCGCGTGGTGCGCCACGCGCAGCGCGGCAGCGAGAACGACGTCGGTGATCCCAGAGATCGCCTCGGCGGCCGCGAGCACGTCGGTCAGCCCGAGCGCCTCGGCCGCCGCGGTGCGCGCAAGCTCACGACGGCGCAGCGCGCGCACGGAGTGGGCCGCAGAGACGACATCTTCGGCGCGGCTGAGCATGGCATCGGTCTCAGACGCGAGACGGTCCACGCCCGGCAGCGCGAGCTCGGCATCCTCACCGAGCCACGACACCGACTCGGGTGAGCGCGACAGCGCGTCCGAGAGATAGCGCGACCCCGCGAGCAGCCGAGCCAGTCGACGCGCCGCCGTGCCCGAGTCCCGCAACAGCTTGAGGTACCAGTGGCTCCGCCCCAGCTCGTCCGACAGCACCCGGAAGCTGAGCAGCCCGCCGTCCGGGTCCGCCCCCTCAGCAAACCAGCCGAGCATGACGGGGAGCAGCTGACGCTGGATGGCGGCCCGGCGTGAGACGCCGTCGGTCAGCGCCGCGATGTGCCGCACCGCACCTCCCGGGTCCCGGTAGCCGATGGCCGCGAGCCGTGCCCGCGCATCCTCGGGACGCAGTGATGCCTCGGACGCGGAGAGCCGCGCGACCGCCGGAAGAAGGGGCCGGTAGTAGAGCCGCTCGTGCATCGCGCGCACCGTGAGTCGAGTCTGCCGCCAGGCCGCCAGCACTCCCTCAGCGCCTTCGGCACGCAGCCCCACAGAGCGCGCCAGCCGGCGCAGATCCGCGTCAGCCGTCGGCAGCAGATGAGTGCGAAAGAGCCGGTGCAGCTGGAGGCGGTGCTCAAGGACGCGCAAGAACCGGTAGCAGCGTGCCATCTCGTCACGGTCGTCGCGTCCGACGTACCCCGCGTCGGTCAGCGCATCAAGGGCCGTGAGCGTCGTGGCCACCCGGATCGAGGCGTCGCCGCGCCCGTGGACGAGCTGGAGCAGCTGAACCGTGAACTCGACGTCCCGCAGGCCGCCCTTGCCGAGCTTGACCTGGCGATCGGCCTCCGCAGCAGGCACGTGGTCCTCGACGCGACGACGCATCGCCTGCGCATCGCTGACGAAGTTCTCGCGGGTCACCGCCTGCCACACGAGCGGCGAGACCGCCTCGAGGTACATGGCGCCGAGCTCCGCGTCGCCCGCGACGAACCGCGCCTTGAGCAGCGCCTGGAACTCCCAGGTCTTCGCCCACCGGTCGTAGTACGCGCGGTGGGAGGCGACCGTCCGGACGAGAGGCCCGTCCTTGCCCTCGGGCCGCAGCGCCGCGTCGACCGTCCAGAGCGGCGGTTCCCCCGACGGCTGCGCGCACGCGCGTGCGAGCGCCGCCGCGAGGCGCGCACCATCGGCGAGCGCAGCGGCCTCGTCGGCGCCCTCGACGGGCTGTGCGACGTAGACGACGTCGACGTCGGAGACGTAGTTGAGCTCCCGCGCACCGCACTTGCCCATCGCGATGACCGCGAGCCGAGTCTCGGCCCCGTGGCCGGGCAGGCCCGCCCGCGCGATCGCGAGCGCCGCCTCGAGCGCGGCAGCGGCGAGGTCGGAGAGCGCGGCAGCGACCTCGGGCAGGACGTCGACCGGCGAGGGCGCGGCCAGGTCCCAAGCGGCGACGCGTGCGAGACGACGACGATAGGCCCGCCGCAACGCGTCGGTCGCGGCGCTCACCTCGGAGGTGGAGGCCGCCTGCGGAGCTGCGAGCGAAAGACCGCACGCGAGGGGGACCTCCGCCCTGGGATCCGCAGCGACGGCCCGCAGTAGTTCCGCACGCACCTGCACGGGATCGGCGTCGAGGGGCGAGTCGCCGCTGAGGACCGCGCCGAGAACGTCGGGATGCCGGACGAGCTCGTCAGCGAGGGCGACCGACGCGCCCAGCACGGCCAGGAGCCGGGCGCGGGCGTCGTCGTCGGTCGCGAGCGCGGCCCGCAGGACGGGCTCCTCGGGTCCGTCCGCGACCGCCTCGGCGATACGCACGAGAGCGAGCAGCGCCGCGTCGGGGTCGGCAACGGGTGCGAGCGCGGCGACGAGCGCATCCCGATCGCTCAGGACGCGCGCAAGCGCGGCATCGCCGAGAAAAGCCTCGGCGCGCGCGACCTCGCTGAAGCCCGCGCGCCGCAGCCGCGTCCCGGCCGACTCGCGCCTGCCACCTCCCGGTGAGGTGCTCGGAACGCTCATCGACCGCGGACCCGCGTCACAGGACGGGCAGGAAGTGCTCGAGCTCGAACGGCGTCACCTGCGAGCGGTAGTTCTCCCACTCCTGACGCTTGTTGCGCAGGACGAAGTCGAAGACGTGCTCACCGAGCGTCTCGGCAACGAGCTCCGACCGCTCCATGAGACGCACAGCCTCGTCGAGCGACTGAGGAAGCGGTTCGATCCCCGCGGCACGGCGCTCGGCATCGGTGAGCAGCCAGACGTCCTCGGCCGAACCCTCGGGGAGCTCGTAGCCTTCCTCGATGCCCTTGAGGCCCGCCGCAAGCAGGACAGCGAACGCCAGGTACGGGTTCGCGGCCGAGTCGAGCGCGCGGTACTCGATGCGCGAGGAGTTGCCCTTGCCGGGCTTGTACATCGGCACCCGCACGAGCGACGAGCGGTTGTTGTGACCCCAGCAGATGTAGCTCGGTGCCTCAGCCCCGCCCCACAGGCGCTTGTAGGAGTTGACGTACTGGTTGGTGATCGCCGTGATCTCGGCCGCGTGCGTGAGCAGGCCCGCGATGAACGCGCGACCCGTGCGGCTCAGCTCATACTGCGCGCCCGGCTCGTGGAAGGCGTTGCGATCACCCTCGAACAGCGACAGGTGCGTGTGCATGCCTGATCCCGGGTGCTCCGCCATGGGCTTCGGCATGAAGGACGCGTACACGCCCTGCTCGAGCGCGACCTCCTTGATGACCGTGCGGAACGTCATGATGTTGTCCGCGGTCGTCAGTGCGTCCGCGTAGCGCAGGTCGATCTCGTTCTGCCCCGGGCCCGCCTCGTGGTGCGAGAACTCGACCGAGATGCCCATGGTCTCGAGCATCTGGATCGCGGCTCGACGGAAGTCATGCGCATTGCCACGTGCCACGTGGTCGAAGTAGCCGGCGCGGTCGACCGGGACGAGCGGGAGCCCCTGACCGAGCGGGCCCTTGAAGAGGTAGAACTCGATCTCAGGGTGCGTGTAGAACGTGAAGCCCTTCGCGGCCGCGCGGTCCATCGCACGCTTGAGGACGTGCCGGGAGTCGGCCAGCGACTCGGTTCCGTCAGGGTTGAGCAGGTCGCAGAACATGCGGGCCGTCCCGTTGCGGTCCCCACGCCACGGAAGCGTCTGGAACGTCGCGGGATCAGGACGGGCGACCATGTCTGCCTCGTAGACCCGCGTGAGGCCCTCGATCGCCGAGCCGTCGAAGCCGATGCCCTCGGCGAACGCACCCTCGAGCTCAGCCGGTGCGATCGCGACGGACTTGAGCATCCCCAGCACGTCGGTGAACCAGAGGCGGATGAATCGGATGTCGCGCTCCTCGACGGTGCGAAGCACGAACTCCTGCTGCTTGTCCATGTGACCATCCTGCCCGAGAAGTGTTTCAAGCACGTTGCACGACCGACACTCGGCACGTCGGGGCCCGCCAGACACGGCTCCAGCGCGACGACGTCCCGCCCGCGACCCCGCAGGTCGCCGCACGTCCTAGGCTTGAGCCATGCCAGAGCTCTCCATCGCGCTCGCCCAGGTCGACACGTGCGTCGGCGACCTCACCGGCAACGCGCGTCTCATCCGCGAGGCCGTCGCGACGGCCGCAGCTGACGGCGCGCGGCTCGTCGCCTTCCCCGAGATGACCCTCCCCGGCTACCCGGTCGAGGACCTCGCGCTGCGCGCCGCCTTCCGCGACGACGCGGCGGCCGCGGTCGACACGCTCGCACGCGACCTCGCCGGCGCAGGGCACGGCGACATCACCGTCGTCGTCGGAACGCTCGGAACCGTGGCGACCCCGGCCGGGCCGCGCCCGACGAACCGCGCCGTCGTGCTGCGCGACGGCCGCATCGTCGCCACGTACGACAAGCGCCACCTGCCCACCTACGGCGTCTTCGACGAGGCCCGGGTCTTCATGCCCGGTGAGACGTCCGTCGTGTTCGAGGCCGACGGGCACCGCGTCGGGCTCATGGTGTGCGAGGACCTCTGGCGCACGGACGGGCCGGTCGACGACCTCGCGGGCGCCGACCTCGACCTGCTGCTCGTCCTCAACGGATCCCCCTACGAAGAGGGCAAGGACCCCGAACGCCTCGCCCATGCCCGACGCACCGCAGCGACGCTCGGAGCACCCGTCGCCTACGTCAACCAGGTCGGCGCGCAGGACGACCTGGTCCTCGAAGGAGGAAGCTTCGTCCTCGATGCCGCAGGTGACGTGGTCGCACGCTGCGCCCAGCTCGAGCCCGACCTCCTCCTGCACCCCGTCCCGCGACGCGGCACACCGCTCACGCGCGGCCGCATCGCACGGCCGCTCGACCCCGACGAAGAGGTCTACCGCGCATGCGTCGCCGGGCTCGCGGGCTACATCCGCAAGAACAGCTTCCGTTCCGTCGTCCTCGGTCTCTCGGGTGGCATCGACTCCGCACTCGTCGCAGTCATGGCTGCGGACGCGATCGGCGGCGAGAACGTCGTCGGTGTCTCGATGCCCTCGGTCCACTCCTCGCAGCACTCCAAGGACGACGCGGCCGACCTCGCCCGCCGCATCGGCGCGGACTACCGCATCCAGCAGATCGGCACGACCGTCGCTGCCTTCGAGGACGCCCTGCCGCTCGACGGCATCGCCGCCGAGAACCTGCAGGCCCGGGTCCGCGGCATGATCCTCATGTCGCTGTCGAACGCCGAGGGTCACCTCACGCTCGCGACCGGCAACAAGTCAGAGCTCGCCGTCGGGTACTCGACCGTCTACGGCGACGCGGTCGGCGGGTACGCGCCGATCAAGGACGTGCTCAAGTCGCGCGTGTGGGCGCTCGCCCGGTGGCGCGACAACCACGCGCTCGACCGAGGCGAGCTCCCCCCGATCCCCGAGTCGTCCATCACCAAGCCACCGTCGGCCGAGCTCCGACCAGGCCAGGTCGACCAGGACTCCCTGCCGCCCTACGACCAGCTCGACGCGGTGCTCGAGGACTACGTCGGACGCAGCCTGGGCCACGACGCCTTGCTCGAGGCCGGCCACGACCCCGAGACGATCGCGCTCGTGCTCCGGCTCGTCGACCGCGCCGAGTGGAAGCGCCGCCAGTACCCGCCGGGCCCCAAGGTCACCGCGCTGGCGTTCGGACGCGACCGACGCCTTCCGGTGACGAGCCGACGGCGCGAAGCACCCGCCACCCCCGAGACCGTCCAGGCCACGAGCCTGACCGCCAGCGCCAGCGCCAGCACCACGAAACCGACCGAGGAGCAGCCATGACCGACCACACCGCAGCAGACCAGACGACTCCGCCGCGGCGCGTCCGCGTCCACCACCTGCGCGAGGCCAAGGAACAGGGCCGCAAGCTGACGATGCTCACGGCCTACGACGTGCCGACCGCGCGCATCTTCGACGAGGCCGGTGTCGACATGCTCCTCGTCGGCGACTCGATGGGCGACAACATCCTCGGCCACGAGAACACCCTGCCCGTGACGCTCGACGAGCTGATCCCCGCCGCGCGCGCGGTCGCCCGCGGTGCCCGCCGCGCGTTCGTCGTCGCTGACCTCCCCTTCGGCAGCTACGAAGCCTCCGCCGAGCAGGCCCACGCAAGCGCGGTGCGCATGATGAAGGAGACGGGCGTCCACGCCGTCAAGATCGAAGGCGGACGACGGATCGCGGCGCAGGTCGAGCTGCTCACACAGTCGGGCATCCCGGTCGTCGGGCACCTCGGCTTCACGCCGCAGTCCGAGAACGTCCTCGGTGGCAAGCGCATCCAGGGCCGCGGCGACGCCGCCGACAAGCTCAAGGCCGACGCGCTCGCGCTGCAGGAGGCCGGGGCGATCGCCATCGTGCTCGAGATGGTGCCCGCACCCTTGGCGAGCGACGTCACCGAGATCCTTCACGTGCCGACGATCGGCATCGGCGCCGGTCCCGAATGCGACGGCCAGGTGCTCGTATGGCTCGACATGGCGGGCATGGGCGACTGGGCCCCGCGCTTCGCCAAGCAGTTCGGGCGCGTCGGCGAGGCGCTCTCGCAGGCCGCGCGTGACTACGTCAGCGAGGTCACGGGAGGCACGTACCCCGGCCCTGAGCACACCTACACGAGCTGAGCAGCAGCGCTCGGCGCGACGACGGCGGGGGGGGGGGGGGGGGGGGGGGGGGGGGG
>NZ_JBQPRE010000004.1:0-209762 GCF_052324925.1 Sanguibacter sp. A247
AACCCGGAAGCTAAGCCTCACAGCGCCGATGGTACTGCCCTGGTGACGGGGTGGGAGAGTAGGACGCTGCCGGACATTCATTCGCGAAGGCCCACCCCGTACCGGGGTGGGCCTTCGTCGTACCCGGATGGCTGAGGGGCGCCGCACTCTGGGCACAGGGAGCGGAAGGTCGGCGCTCGACGCGCTAGCTGAGGACCGAGCGGATCTCGCGGGTCTCGAACGAGGCCGTGGTGTGGGTCGTTGAACCGGTCCCTGTGATGGGACGGCACGTGTCCGAGCCCGCGACGCGGAACCGACCCTCCCTACTGGTGGTGAGCGTGATCCGGTATTCGCCGACCCTCGTGTAGACGTGCGTGACAGTGTCGTCGGGGAAGGGGGCGCCCGGCTTGGCGGACGTGAACGGGTCCGTTCCGTCGCCTGGGTTCCACGTGAAGGTGGTGGGGGTGAGTTCGAGCTCGACGTCGGTTTCCAGGACCGTGGTCGTGAGCCTCTCAGGCTCAGCGTCGGTGTAGTAGGTCATGGGGAACTGGACGGGGAACCAGTCGGTGACCGGTGCAATCTGAGCCCGCTTGGCGGGGATCTTCAGGGTCTTGAGCTCGCGGGCGACGGCGTCGGAGAGGTCGTCGGCTTCGGGGTCGGAGGAGGTGAGACAGGGTCCGTTGAGGAGCTGCCAGCCTGACCAGCTGGTGCGGGAGTCTGCCGGACGAGTGCGGTACTTCTGCGGATTGGCGGGGGTTGTGCCCGCTGGGCAGACGAACTGCGCGGGGGCGGCGCACCAGGCGCGCAGATGCGTTTCTGCAATGGGTATTGTGACGATCTGACAATCCTCGATCTGCCACGGGAAGACCGAGGAGACGCGCTCAGGGGGCACTTCGCCCGGCAGAGTTGCAGGGCCCTCCGACTCCGTCCTCAAGGCCCGCACCTTGTCAGAACTGCGAGGGTCGTAGTCGACTGCTGGCGAATCATCGGCGGAGGAGGACGTGGCGGCTCCACCGGTGGCGATGAGGGAGAACGCTGATGCTACAGCGAACGTCATGATCGAACGGGCACTCTTGTGATGATTGGCGCGACGGCGCCGCTGTCGCCGTGACGGGTCGTTGGTGTGCGCGCGAGCGTCCATCAGTCGATCCCAGAGATCTTCAATGCGCCTTCGGTCGAGACCTCGAGCAGTGACTTCGCTCTGAACTCGTTCGTCTCCGTGGTGGTTCCATCCTTCAAGGTGAATTGCGTGGGCTCTTCGTGGAGATCAAACTCCCACACCACCCGCTGGGCCTCAGTGCTCTGGACGAATCGCGCCGTGGTGTAGGTAAAGGAGCCGCCCTTCGCGGGTTTGCCCGACTCCGCCACGATCCCGATATTCGCAACGAGCGCTTCGCATCGCCCACACTCATCGGTGTAGAGGTTCTTGTACGGGCCATCATCGCCCGTCCTGAGCCCATATTCGTATGCCTTGAAGAAGTTCTCGACGGTGACGAAGGTGGCCTCGAGCTCGTCCGCGGGCAGCGGCGCGAGACCGGGATCAGCCGGCGGCGTCGGCGTCGGCGTGGGCGTTGCGGTGACGGCAGGCGTCGTTGCGGTTGCCGGGGGGCTCGCGGAGCGCGCGGTGGCCTGCGTGGTCGCCGGCCCGCCAGGTGTGCACGCGGCGAGCCCGATCGGCAGGGTGCATGCCAACACCGCTCGAAGGGCCATGGTGGAGCGTGCTGATGCCAACGAGCCGGTGGGGCTTGTGTCGAGAGTAGGCATGCTGTTGAAGATAGGGCGCATATGTCGTGGGCGCCCGTGCAGATGTCGAACTGTGGACAACGGGACCGGGTGGAGTGTCGCTCCGCCGCGGACGCAGAGGCTCGTCCCGAGCCGGCGCCCCCGATCGCTCGCTCGTCCTATGAGAAGGGCACTCCTGAGAGGAGCGGCCTGCGACCGTGGGATGTCTGTCGCAGCACCTAGACTGGACCCATGTCCTCCATCTCACGTGACGAGGTGTCGCGCGTTGCCGCCCTGGCGCGCATCGACCTCACTCCCGACCAAGTGGACCGGTTCGCCGCCGACCTCGACGTTATCGTCGACGCGATCGCGCAGGTGAGCGAGGTCGCAACTGCCGACGTCCCCGCGACGAGCCACCCGCTTCCGCTGACCAACGTCATGCGCGCGGACACCCCCGTCGCGCCGCTCACACAGGAGCAGGCGCTCTCGGGCGCCCCGGCCCAAGAGGACGGCCGATTTCTCGTCCCGCAGATCCTCGGGGAGGAGTGACCATGGACCTCACACGACTGAGCGCTGCAGAGCTCTCGACCAAGCTCACGGCCGGGGAGGTGTCCTCCGTCGAGGTCACCCAGGCCCACCTCGACCGTATCGACGCCGTTGACGGTGCCGTGCACGCATTCCTCCACGTCTCGGACGACGCGGCCCTCGCCGTCGCCGCGGACGTCGACGCGCGCCGCGCCTCCGGCCAGACGCTGCACCCCCTCGCGGGCGTGCCGATTGCGATCAAGGACGTCGTCGTCACCGAGGGCCTCCCGACGACGGCCGGCTCGAAGATTCTCGAAGGGTGGGTCCCTCCGTACGACGCGACCCTCATCGAACGCATCAAGGCTGCAGGCCTGCCGATCCTCGGCAAGACCAACATGGACGAGTTTGCGATGGGCTCCTCGACGGAGCACTCCGCGTACGGCAACACCCACAACCCGTGGGACCTCGAGCGCATCCCCGGTGGTTCGGGCGGCGGCTCTGCCGCCGCGGTCGCCGCCTTCGAAGCGCCGCTCGCGATCGGCACCGACACCGGCGGATCGATCCGCCAGCCCGGCGCCGTGACCGGAACGGTCGGCGTCAAGCCGACGTACGGTTCGGTCTCCCGCTATGGCCTCATCGCCATGGCATCCTCGCTCGACCAGGCTGGCCCCGTGACACGCACGGTGCTCGACTCCGCGCTTCTCCACGAACTCATCGGCGGGCACGACGCGCGCGACTCGACGTCGATCGACGAGCCGCTGCCTGCGCTCGTCGACGCCGCCCGCCAGGGCGCGCTGGGCGACCTCACTGGCGTCCGCGTCGGCGTCGTCACCGAGCTCTCGGGCGATGGCTACCAGACCGGCGTCTCAGCACGTTTTGCCGAGTCCCTCGAGCTTCTCGAGAAGGCAGGCGCGACGATCGTCGAGGTCTCATGCCCCAACTTCCGCTACGCACTCGGCGCGTACTACCTCATCATGCCGTCCGAGGCGTCCTCGAACCTCGCCAAGTTCGACGGCATGCGCTTCGGCCTGCGCGTTGAGCCGTCCGAGGGGCCCGTGACCGCAGAGCGTGTCATGGGCGCAACGCGTGGCGCGGGCTTCGGCGACGAGGTCAAGCGACGCATCATCCTCGGGACGTACGCACTGTCTGCCGGCTACTACGACGCCTACTACGGCAGCGCGCAGAAGGTCCGCACGCTCATCCAGCGTGACTTCGACGCCGCCTTCACGAAGGTGGACGTGCTCGTCTCGCCCACCGCGCCGACAACAGCATTCAAGCTCGGCGAGAAGCTCGACGACCCGCTCGCGATGTACCTCAACGACATCGCGACGATCCCGGCCAACCTTGCCGGCGTGCCCGGCATCTCGGTGCCGAACGGACTGTCGGACGACGGCCTTCCCGTGGGCTTCCAGATTCTCGCCCCCGCGAAGGCCGACGACCGCCTCTATCGCGTCGGCGCCGCACTGGAGGCCGCCCTTGAGAACGTGTGGGGAGCGCCCTTGCTCGCGCAGGCCCCGGAACTGGAGATCGCCCGATGAGCGCCACCTTCGTCGACCTCGTCGACTACGACGAAGCAGTTCGCCGCTACGACCCGGTGATCGGCATCGAGGTCCACGTCGAGCTCGGCACCCGCACCAAGATGTTCTGCGCAGCCGAGGTCGAGTTCGGCGGCGAGCCGAACTCGCAGACCACCCCGGTTTCGCTCGGGCTTCCGGGCGCACTGCCCGTCGTCAACGCGACGGCCGTCGAGTACGCGATCCGCATCGGGCTCGCGCTCAACTGCTCGATCGCCGAGTCCTGCCGCTTCGCGCGGAAGAACTACTTCTACCCCGACGTCCCCAAAAACTTCCAGACGTCGCAGTACGACGAGCCGATCGCGTTCGACGGCTACCTCGACATCGAGCTCGAGGACGGCACGGTCTTCCGCGTCGAGATCGAGCGCGCCCATATGGAAGAAGACGCGGGCAAGAACACCCACGTCGGCGGTTCCACCGGCCGCATCCACGGCGCCGACCACTCGCTCGTCGACTACAACCGTGCGGGCATCCCGCTCGTCGAGATCGTCACACGCCCGATCGAGGGTGCAGGCGAACGCGCGCCCGAGATCGCCCGCGCCTACGTCCAGGCACTGCGCGACATCTTCCGTGCGCTCGACGTGTCCGAAGCGCGCATGGAGCGCGGCAACGTCCGCGCCGACGTCAACCTCTCGCTGCGCCCGACACCCGAGAGCCCTCTCGGAACGCGGACCGAGACGAAGAACGTCAACTCGTTCCGGTCGATCGAGCGAGCCGTTCGCTACGAGGTGTCCCGGCAGGCGGCGGTTCTCGACGCGGGCGACATCGTCATTCAGGAGACGCGCCACTGGCACGAGGACACCTCCATCACGACGTCGGGTCGCGTGAAGTCCGACGCCGAGGACTACCGCTACTTCCCCGAGCCGGACCTCGTGCCCGTCGCGCCCTCGCGCGACTGGGTCGAAGAGATCCGGGCCGCCCTCCCCGAGATGCCGACGGCACGCCGTCGTCGGCTCCAGGGGGAGTGGGGCTACGCGGACGCCGAGATGCGCGACGTCGTCAACGCCGGAGCGCTCGACCTCATCGAAGCCACCGTCGCCGCCGGCACGAGCGCAGCCGCCGCCCGCAAGTGGTGGATGGGAGAGCTCGCCCGACGGGCCAAGACCGACGAGATCGAGCTCGAGGCGCTGCCCATCACGCCCGCAGGCATCGTCGGTCTCCAGACGCTCGTCGACTCCGGCCGCATCAACGACAAGATCGCCCGCCAGGTCCTCGACGCGATGCTCGCTGGTGAAGGCACCGCAGAAGAGATCGTCACGGCCAAGGGTCTCGAAGTCGTCTCCGACGACGGCCCGCTCCTTGCCGCGATCGACGAGGTGCTCGCAGCTCAGCCCGACATCGTCGAGAAGATCAAGGGCGGCAACATGGGCCCGATCGGCGCCATCATCGGCGGCGTGATGAAGGCGACGCGCGGACAGGCGGACGCCAGTCGCGTGCGCGAGCTCGTCATGGAGAGGATCGGCTGACATGGTCCGCGGACCAGAGCTCTCAGGCGAGCTCGTCCGTCTGCGTCCCTTCCGGGACGCAGACGCCGAGCGCGCCTGGGAGCTCGTGCAGGACCCTGAAGGGATCCGGCTCACGGGGACCACAGCATCGTTCACGCGCGAGCAGATCGACGCCTGGGTGCACGACGTCCAAGACCGTCCCGGCCGCTACGACTGGGCGATCACGAGCGCCGTGCGTCGCGACGGAGAACTGGTGAGCGACGACATGCTCGGCGAGATCGTCCTCAACGACATCGACGACGACGCTCGCTCGGCAAACCTCCGGCTCAACCTCCTGCCCAACTACCGGGGGCGCGGGTACGGCCGAGAGACGATCGGGCTCGTCCTCGCCCACGCATTCGCGCCCGACGGGCTCGGCCTGCACCGAGTGTCCCTCGACGTGCTCGACTTCAACCCGCGCGCACGCATGCTCTACGAATCGATCGGCTTCACGGTCGAGGGTCGGCTCCGCGAGGTCTACCGCGACGGTGATCGCTGGGCGGACGCGATCATCATGAGCATCCTCGAGCACGAGTGGGACCCCGAACCCGACCGCGTCTGAGTCACCACACGCACAGGACCGCCAGTACAGCGAACGCAACGGCGCCGCACCACCAGGTGCGGCGCCGTCGCGCTGTCCCGAGCGAGGCGCGCCCCGGCCAGCGTGGGCGGACGCGTCGCGGGGAGAACGCGGCGCGCTCCGGACACGCACCCGCGCGCGGCCCCTCGCGGGTGACGGCGCCCTGCGTCGTGGGTGCTCGGGTGGTCGACCAGTGGTGCGCGCTCGTGCACAGTGCTTGGCTGGGAGACATGGAACCCGTCGAAGAAGCACGTGCCGAAGCCGCGGTTGCCGGAACCGGATGGCAGGTCGAGGAGGGCGCCCTCGTGGTGCGCTATGCCACCGGAACCTTTGTCGCGGGCGTCCGCCTCATCGAACGCATCGCAAGCGCGGCCGAGGCCGCCGACCACCACCCCGACGTCACCCTCACCTACCCGTGGGTCGAGCTCACGCTCACGACCCACGACGTCGGCGCGCTCACGAGCGCCGACGTCGACCTCGCCGTCGAGATCGCCGAACTCGCTCGCGACCACGGCATCGACGTCGCAGAGCGGAACTAGCGCCCGGAGCGACCTCCGCGCAGGACCACGCTCCGGACGCGCCCTCCAGCCCTGCTCAGACGCGACGTAGTGTGGTCCGGCGGCGCCCCTCGCCGCACGACTGCGTCGAAGGAGCATGACCGATGAGCCGCCCGCTGCGCTCCCGCACCTCCACCCACGGCCGCAACATGTCCGGGGCCCGCGCCCTGTGGCGTGCGACCGGCATGACGTCGGAGGACTTTGGCAAGCCGATCATTGCGATCGCGAACTCCTACACCCAGTTCGTGCCGGGCCACGTTCACCTCAAGGACATGGGCGACCTCGTCGCCTCAGCGATCCGCGAAGCCGGTGGTGTCTCCAAGGAGTTCAACACGATCGCCGTCGACGACGGCATCGCGATGGGCCACGGCGGCATGCTCTACTCCCTCCCGAGCCGCGACCTCATCGCCGACTCGGTCGAGTACATGGTCAACGCGCACTGTGCCGACGCGATCGTCTGCATCTCGAACTGCGACAAGATCACCCCGGGGATGCTCAACGCGGCCCTGCGGCTCGACATCCCCGTGATCTTCGTGTCGGGCGGCCCCATGGAGGCCGGCAAGGCCGTCATCGCCGACGGCGTCGCGCGCACCCCGCTCAACCTCGTCAACGCGATCAACTACTCCGCCGACGACGCCGTCTCGGACGAAGCGCTCGCCCAGGTCGAGGAGTCGGCCTGCCCGACGTGCGGCTCGTGCTCAGGCATGTTCACCGCGAACTCGATGAACTGCCTCACCGAAGCGCTCGGCCTCTCGCTCCCCGGCAACGGCTCGACGCTCGCGACGCACACCGCGCGCAAGGAACTCTTCCTCGAGGCCGGCCGCACGATCGTCGAGCTCGCACGCCGCTACTACCAGGACGAAGACGACTCGGCCTCCCCGCGCGGCATCGTCACCAAGGCGGCCTTCACGAACGCGATGACGCTCGACGTCGCGATGGGCGGGTCGACCAACACGGTCCTCCACATCCTCGCGGCAGCCCAGGAGGCCGAGGTCGACTTCACGCTCGCCGACATCGAGACCATCTCGCGTCGCGTCCCGTGCCTGTCGAAGGTCGCGCCCAACCACCCCACCTTCCACATGGAAGACGTCCACCGTGCGGGCGGCATCCCCGCCCTCCTCGGCGAGCTCGACCGCGCGGGCCTGCTCGACCACGACGTGACGAGCGTCCATACGCCGACGCTGCGCTCCTGGCTCGACGACTGGGACATCCGCAGCGGCAAGGCGACCGACACGGCCAAGGAGCTCTTCCTCGCGGCGCCCGGCGGCGTCCGCACAACCCAGGCGTTCTCGACGTCCAACGTGTGGGAGTCCCTCGACACGGATGCCGCGAACGGCTGCATCCGCGACCTCGAGCACGCCTACACGGTTGAGGGTGGCCTCGCCGTCCTCCGCGGCAACCTCGCCGAGGACGGCGCTGTCTTCAAGACAGCAGGTGTCGACCCCGACGTCTTCCACTTCGTCGGGACTGCTCTCGTCTGTGAGTCGCAGGAAGAAGCGGTCGAGAAGATCCTCACGAAGCAGGTGCAGCCGGGTCACGTCGTCGTCGTGCGCTACGAGGGCCCCTCCGGGGGCCCCGGCATGCAGGAGATGCTTTACCCGACGTCGTTCATCAAGGGCCGCGGCCTCGGCAAGGTGTGCGCGCTCATCACCGACGGGCGCTTCTCAGGAGGCTCCTCGGGCATCTCGATCGGGCACGTCTCGCCTGAGGCGGCCGCAGGCGGCCTCATCGGTCTCGTCGAGGACGGTGACCGCATCGAGATCGACGTCGACACCCGCACGATCCACCTCGACGTCCCCGACGACGTCCTTGCGGAGCGTCGTGCCGCGATGGAGGCGCGGGAGAAGCCGTGGCAGCCCGTCGACCGTGACCGTTACGTCTCACCCGCGCTGCGCGCGTACGCCGCGATGGCGACGTCCGCCGACCGTGGCGCCGTGCGCGACATCTCGCTCATCACGCGTCGCTGACACCCGGGTCGCCCACCGCGCGACACCCCGACGGGCCCGCTCGTGCCGCGACGGCAGGAGGGGGCCCGTCGTCGTCCCCCGTCCGCTGTGGCCGCGGTCACGTCCCCTGGTGGATACTCGGGGCATGGATGCGCCTGAGATCGACATCAAGCCCCGTTCCCGCACGGTGACCGACGGCCTCGAAGCGACCGCCTCGCGCGGCATGCTCCGCGCAGTCGGCATGGACGACGGCGACTGGAGCAAGCCCCAGATCGGCGTCGCAAGCTCGTGGAACGAGATCACGCCGTGCAACCTCTCGCTCCAGCGGCTCGGCGGCGCCGTGAAGAACGGCGTCCACGCGGCAGGGGGCTACCCGCTCGAGTTCGGCACGATCTCTGTCTCTGACGGCATCTCGATGGGCCACGAGGGCATGCACTACTCGCTCGTCTCGCGCGACGTCATCGCCGACTCCGTCGAGACCGTCATGATGGCCGAGCGGCTCGACGGGTCGGTCCTGCTCGCGGGCTGCGACAAGTCGCTCCCCGGGATGCTCATGGCGGCGGCCCGCCTCGACCTCGCAGCGGTCTTCCTCTACGCGGGCTCGATCATGCCGGGCTGGGTCAAGCTCTCTGACGGAACCGAGAAGGACGTCACGCTCATCGACGCGTTCGAAGCAGTCGGTGCATGCGCCCGCGGGCTCATGAGCACCGAGGACGTCGATCGCATCGAGCGTGCGATCTGCCCGGGCGAGGGCGCGTGCGGCGGGATGTACACCGCCAACACGATGGCCTCGGTCGCCGAGGCGATGGGCATGTCGCTCCCTGGCTCCGCGGCGCCGCCGTCGGTCGACCGGCGACGCGACCAGTTCGCGCACAGGTCGGGGGAGGCCGTCGTCGGGCTCCTGCGCCGCGGTATCACGGCGCGCGACATCATGACGAAGGAGGCGTTCGAGAACGCGATCTCGGTCGTCATGGCCTTTGGGGGTTCGACGAACGCGGTCCTCCACCTGCTCGCCATCGCGTCCGAGGCAGAGGTCGACCTCACGCTCGACGACTTCCGTCGGGTCGCGGCCCGAGTGCCGCACCTCGGGGACCTCAAGCCCTTCGGTCGGTACGTCATGGCCGACGTCGACCGTGTCGGGGGAGTGCCCGTCGTCATGAAGGCGCTACTCGACGCGGGACTGCTCCACGGTGACTGCCTCACAGTGACGGGCCGCACCGTCGCGGAGAACCTCGCCGAGATCGCCCCGCCCGACCCTGACGGCAAGATCCTGCGAGCTCTCGACCAACCGATCCACCGCACGGGCGGCATCACGATCCTTCGCGGATCGCTCGCGCCCGACGGCGCGGTCGTCAAGTCTGCGGGGTTCGACTCCGACGTCTTTGTGGGCACCGCCCGTGTCTTCGAGCGTGAGCGGGCCGCGATGGACGCGCTCGAAGACGGCACGATCGCAGCCGGTGACGTCGTCGTCATCCGCTACGAGGGGCCCAAGGGGGGCCCCGGGATGCGCGAGATGCTCGCGATCACCGGAGCGATCAAGGGTGCGGGCCTCGGCAAGGACGTCCTGCTCCTCACCGACGGACGATTCTCGGGCGGCACGACGGGGCTCTGCGTCGGGCACGTCGCCCCCGAGGCCGTGGATGCGGGACCGATCGCCTTCGTGCGCGACGGTGATCGCATCAGGCTGGATGTCGCTGAGGGGACCCTCGACCTGCTCGTCGATCCCGCCGAGCTCGACCAGCGCCGAGCCGGGTGGGAGCCGCTCCCGCCCCGCTTCACCAAGGGCGTTCTCGGCCGCTACCAGAAGCTCGTCGGCTCCGCGTCGCAGGGCGCGGTCCTCAGTTAAGGGCCACCCGGGCTGGGTGGTCCGCCGTCGCGCACAACGTGACGCGGACCACTCGGTCCCGGTGAGTGAGACCAAGGCTCCCCGTATGTGACACGCGGCGGTCACGGGCGTAGGGTGGCGCTCGTGCAGACGATCCTCGTAGTACTTCCCGGGCGCGCGGCCTGACCGGCCACATCCCGGTCGTTCTCGCGCGCTCTCCCCTCGCATGGCCCCCACCCGGGCTCGAGGGGTTTTTTCTTGCCGCTGAACCCTCAACGGCGCCACAGAGGATCGACTCTCACCACCGTGAGACCGGTCGCCGCAGCCGCATCCGGCAAAGGCGCCGACAGCAGTCCGAGCAGTCCTAGCATCGCAGCCAGGGAGAAGACCATGGCCCAGGGTCACCCCGCAGCCGACCAGGCGCCCACCGCGTCCAGGCCGGCGCCCAACCCCGCCCACGCGGCCGCAGCCGCAGCTGAGCGAGTCCGTACGTCCACGCCGCACCGCGAAGAGATGACGGGTGCGCAGTCGCTCGTCCGCTCGCTCGAGTCCGCAGGCGTCGACACCGTCTTCGGGATCCCGGGAGGAGCGATCCTCCCGGCCTACGACCCCCTCATGGACTCCACGCAGCTCCGGCACATCCTCGTGCGCCACGAGCAGGGCGCGGGTCACGCCGCCCAGGGGTACGCGCAGACGTCGGGCAAGGTCGGGGTCTGCATGGCGACGTCCGGTCCCGGCGCGACGAACCTCGTCACCCCGATCGCCGACGCGAACATGGACTCGATCCCGCTCGTCGCGATCACCGGCCAGGTCGGCGCCTCGTTCATCGGGACTGACGCGTTCCAGGAGGCCGACATCGTCGGCATCACGATGCCGATCTCCAAGCACAACTTCCTCGTGACCGACCCCGCAGACATCCCGCGCGTCGTCGCCGAGGCCTTCCACATCGCCCGGACGGGCCGCCCCGGCCCCGTCCTCGTCGACATCGCCAAGTCCGCGCTGCAGGCGCGGACCGAGTTCGAGTGGCCGAGCGGCCTCAGCCTCCCGGGCTACCACCCCGTGACCAAGCCCCACGCGAAGCAGATCCGTGAGGCGGCCAAGCTGCTCGCGACCGCGCGGCGGCCCGTGCTCTACGTGGGTGGGGGAGCCATCCGCTCGGGGGCCGCGGACGTGCTCCGCAAGCTCGTCGACCTCTCCGGCGCACCCGTCGTCACGACCCTCATGGCACGCGGTGCGGTCCCCGACTCCCACCCGCAGAACCTCGGCATGCCCGGCATGCACGGCACGGTCCCCGCCGTCGCCGCGCTCCAGCGCGCCGACCTCGTCGTCTCGCTCGGGGCGCGGTTCGACGACCGAGTCACGGGCAAGCTCTCCTCCTTCGCCCCGGGCGCCGCGATCATTCACGCCGACATCGACCCGGCTGAGATCGGCAAGAACCGCGCCGTCGACGTGCCGATCGTCGGCGACCTGCGCGAGACGATCTCTGAGCTCGTCCCCGCGCTCGCGGACGAGCACGCGAAGAACGGCCTGCCGGACCTCGCCGGCTGGTGGGCGACGATCGACGACTGGCGCGAGACTTACCCCCTCGGTTACACCGAGACCGGTGATGGCCTTCTCGCCCCGCAGCAGGTGATCCAGACCCTCGGTCAGATGGCCGGCCCCGAGGCCGTGTACGTCGCAGGCGTCGGGCAGCACCAGATGTGGGCGTCACAGTTCATCCGTTACGAGCGCCCGAACGCCTGGCTGAACTCCGGTGGCCTCGGAACGATGGGCTACTCGATCCCCGCGGCCATGGGCGCCAAGGTGGGCGACCCCGACCGCGAGGTCTGGGCGATCGACGGCGACGGCTGCTTCCAGATGACGAACCAAGAGCTCGCGACCTGCACGATCAACGACATCCCGATCAAGGTCGCGCTCATCAACAACTCCTCGCTCGGCATGGTGCGCCAGTGGCAGACGCTCTTCTACGACGAGCGTTACTCCAACACCGACCTCCACACCGGTCACGGCACGCGCCGCGTCCCCGACTTCGTCAAACTCGCCGACGCCTACGGCTGCGTGGGCATCCGCGTCGAGCACGCGAACGAGGTCGAGGCAGCGATCAAGAGGGCTCGCGAGATCAACGACCAACCCGTGGTCATCGACTTCAACGTCTCTCGTGACGCGATGGTCTGGCCCATGGTCACCGCGGGTGTGAGCAACGACGACATCCAGTACGCGCAGGGAATCTCCCCAGCGTGGGACCGCGAGGACTGAGAGGAATCGGCACCATGACACGTCACACCCTCGCCGTGCTGCTCGAGAACAAGCCCGGTGCGCTCACGCGCGTCGCAGCGCTCTTCGCACGCCGCTCGTTCAACATCCACTCCCTCGCGGTCGGACCCACCGAGCACGACGGGATCTCGCGCATGACGATCGTCGTCGACGTCGACGAGCTTCCGCTCGAGCAGGTGACCAAGCAGCTCAACAAGCTCATCAACGTCATCAAGATCGTCGAGCTCGATGGCGACACATCGGTCGAGCGCGAGCTCATGCTCGTCAAGGTGCGCGCCGAAGCCGGAACTCGCTCGGCCGTGCTCGAGGTCGTCGAGCTCTTCCGCGCTCACGTCGTCGACGTGGCCACGGACGCTGTGACGATCGAGGCGACCGGCAACCCGGGCAAGCTGCGGGCACTGCTCGCGGCGCTCGAACCCTACGGCGTCCGAGAGATCGTCAAGTCGGGCGCGATCGGCATCGGTCGGGGCTCCCGCTCGATCACCGACCGCGCGCTCGATCGCGTCTCACGCAGCGCCTGATCCTGCGGCGGACGGTCGTCGTGGGGTTGACTTGCCCCGGACGGTCGGTCGCCGACCCACGCTTCACATCGCACACAGAACGAGGAGAACCACCGTGGCAGAGCTTTTCTACGACGACGACGCCGACCTGTCGATCATCCAGGGCAAGAAGGTGGCGATCGTCGGTTACGGCTCGCAGGGTCACGCCCACGCGCAGAACCTGCGTGACTCGGGCGTCGAGGTCGTCATCGCGCTCAAGGAGGGCTCGAAGTCGATCGCCAAGGCGACCGACGAGGGCTTCGAGGTCAAGACGGTCGCCGAGGCCGCGGCCTGGGCGGACCTCATCATGATCCTCGCGCCGGACCAGCACCAGCGCTCGATCTACGCGGACTCGATCGCGCCGCACCTCACCGAGGGCAAGACCCTCGCGTTCGCGCACGGCTTCAACGTGCGCTTCGGCTACATCGCGGTCCCCGAGGGCGTCGACGTCATCCTCGTCGCCCCCAAGGCGCCGGGCCACACGGTGCGCCGCGAGTTCGTCGCGGGCCGTGGCATCCCGGACATCATCGCGGTCGAGAAGGACGCGACGGGTACGGCGTGGGCCACGGCGCTCTCGTACGCGAAGGCGATCGGCGGCACGCGCGCCGGCGTCATCAAGACGACGTTCACCGAGGAAACCGAGACGGACCTCTTCGGCGAGCAGGCCGTGCTCTGCGGCGGCACGTCGCAGCTCGTCCAGTACGGCTTCGAGGTCCTCACCGAGGCCGGCTACCAGCCGCAGATCGCCTACTTCGAGGTTCTCCACGAGCTCAAGCTCATCGTCGACCTCATGTGGGAGGGCGGCATCGCCAAGCAGCGCTGGTCGGTCTCCGACACGGCCGAGTACGGCGACTACGTCTCGGGCCCGCGCGTCATCACGCCTGAGGTCAAGGAGAACATGAAGGCCGTTCTCGCGGACATCCAGTCGGGTGCCTTCGCGGAGCGCTTCATCGGCGACCAGGACGCGGGCGCACCCGAGTTCCACGCCCTGCGCGAGAAGGGTGCCCAGCACCCCATCGAGACCGTGGGCCGCGAGCTGCGCTCGCTCTTCGCGTGGAAGCAGCAGGACGCTGACTACACGGAGGGCTCGGCCGCGCGCTGACCCTGCACGACGACGAACGGCCTGCCCGCACCAGTTGGTGCGGGCAGGCCGTTCGCGTAGGTGAGACGTCTGGCCACGTGCGGGCGGCATGTGCGGATGTCAGCGGTGACGGTTCGCCCTTCACGCAGCTATCTCCGAGCTCGCACTGCTTCGGGCGGAAGCCGGGGGAGGTGCGCGCCTACGGTACGCGATGGCTGACGAACGAGACGTCGGCCCACGAGTCCAAGATCGCAGGCAAGCGTGGCACCGGGACGTGGCTCGGGCCGACCGATGTTGCTTTCGGGACAACCGGCCCAGGGCCGTGTGAGGGGCTCGACGAGATGATGCCGAGCGAGGACTGAGAGTCGAGCGGGCGGCTGTCGTCCGACTCGTCGGTCTCCAGCAGCGGCGTCAGGCCTTCTTGACGAGGCGGACGAGCTCGGTGCCCTCGCCGTCGACGAGCACGAGCGAGCCGTCGGCGTCGAGGCCTGCCGCACGGGCGGTCGCCGCGAAGAACGGCATCTGGACGCCCTCGCAGAACATGAGGGTCTGCGGGCCCGCTGTAGCGCGCCACGAGCCCTTGTCCGCGAGCCACAGACCCTGGGCGCCGTTGCAGCCGTCGGAGCCGCGCCACGTCCCGTCGGCCGCGAGAGCCAGGTAGGACGCCTCCGGGGCGCCGACCGGCTTCGCGGGGAGCCAATGCCCGACGAACTCAGCCGTCGTCGCGGCCGTGACACCCTCGGGGAGCGCGGGGGAGGCGGGGTCGAGCGCTTCGCGGAGCACGTCGTCGAGCACAGGGTCCTCCGCGAGCTCGGCGGAGACGTCCGCGGGAACCTTCGGCGTGCCCCCGGCCGTGAGTGTCGCCGTCGGGGTGCCGTCTGCGGCGAGGAGAACGAGGTCCCCGCCCGCGGTCGCGATGCTCGTCGCGTCGCCGAGCCACGCCGGGACCCCCGGGAGCTGGCACGCACCCGAGCCGGACCAGGCGTCGGTGAGGAGCGCACCGTCCGTCCCGATGAGGTAGGTGACGTCGACGAGCCCGCAGTCGCGCCACAGGCTCATGCCCTGGCCGACCTGGAGGACTGCGCCCTTGTCCGCGTCGCCGGCCGTGCCGCCGACGGTCCAGGTGCCGACGGCCTCGCGCGGGTCCACGAGGGGCGTCGGAGCGTGATCGACGATCGTCGTCACCTGTGCGGACGGGACGCTTGGGTCCGCGCACGCGGCGAGCAGGAGGGCTGCGGGGAGGAGCGCTACGGCGGTGATGCGCGCGCGATGCCTCGTGCGGGAGGTGGTGGTGCTCACGGGGGTTCCTCTCGAGTGGTGGTGTCGATATCCCTGTGTCCCCGCAGGCCCGGCGCTTGCACGAGCCCACATGCATCTCGAGGAGGACCCGAAATCTCGAGGAACGGTCTTCGCCGTCTCACCATGTGGTGAGACGGTCCGTCGGAGTGCGGACGGCGCACCCTACGATCCCCTGCATGACGAGCAACATCAACCTGGCGGTCGTCGCGGGCGACGGCATCGGCATCGAGGTCGTCGAGCAGGGCCTCGCGGTCCTCGAGGCGGCCCTCAAGGGCACCGACGCAACCGTCTCGCAGACGGCCTTCAACCTCGGTGCGAAGCGCTGGCACGCGACCGGCGAGACCCTCACCGACATCGACCTCGACGCGATCCGTCAGCACGACGCGATCCTCCTCGGTGCGATCGGCGACCCGACGGTGCCGTCGGGTGTCCTCGAGCGCGGTCTCCTCCTCAAGCTCCGCTTCGCGCTCGACCACTACGTCAACCTGCGTCCCGCCAAGCTCTTCCCGGGCGTGCGCTCGCCGCTCGCCGAGCCCGGCGAGATCGACTTCGTCGTCGTCCGCGAGGGAACCGAGGGCCCGTACGTCGGCAACGGCGGCTCGATCCGCACCGGCACGCCGCACGAGGTCGCCAACGAGGTCTCCGTCAACACCGCCTTCGGCGTCGAGCGCGTCGTGCGCGACGCGTTCGCTCGCGCCGCGGCGCGCCCCCGCAAGCACCTCACGCTCGTCCACAAGCACAACGTCCTCGTCCACGCGGGCCACTTGTGGCGTCGCACGGTCGAGGCCGTCAACGCTGAGTTCCCCGACGTGACGACCGACTACCTCCACGTCGACGCGGCGACGATCTTCCTCACGACGAACCCCTCGCGGTTCGACGTCATCGTCACTGACAACCTCTTCGGTGACATCCTCACGGACCAGGCCGCCGCGATCACCGGTGGCATCGGACTTGCGGCCTCAGCCAACATCAACCCTGACCGCACCGCGCCGTCGATGTTCGAGCCTGTTCACGGCTCGGCGCCCGACATCGCAGGGCAGGGCAAGGCTGACCCCACCGCGACTGTCCTGTCCGTGGCGATGCTCCTCGACCACCTTGGCTACGCCACCGAGTCCGCGAAGGTCACGGCCGCGGTGGCCGCCGACCTCGTCGAGCGGGGCGCGCGAGTACGGTCGACGGCCGAGATCGGCACCGACCTCGCCCAGCGCGTGGCCGAGTGACCCTCACGGGTCCCGTGCCCTCGGCCGTCCTCACCCGGTAATCTCCGTAGTCGGCGGACGTGTACTCCGCGCGTCCGCCCGGTGAAAGGCCAACCCCATGAGCGACAGCATGACAACCTCGATCTCCGACAGCGCCGCGGCCTACAGCGTGAGCCTCACGGACACGCCGACTCCCGAGGCCGAGCGCGCCGCCGCGCTCGCCGCGCCGCGCTTCGGCACCGTCTTCTCGGACCACATGGCCCGCGCGCGCTGGACGGCCGAGGGCGGCTGGGCGGAACGCCGCGTCGAGAAGTACGGCCCGTTGCAGCTCGACCCCGCCACGGCCGTCCTCCACTACGCGCAAGAGATCTTCGAAGGCCTCAAGGCGTACCAGCACGCCGACGGGTCCGTGTGGACCTTCCGTCCCGAGGCCAACGCCGAACGGTTCGCGGCATCCGCGCGACGTCTCGCGCTGCCTGAGTTGTCGGTCGAGGACTTCATCGCCTCGATCGAGGCGCTCGTGCGTGTCGATCGGGCGTGGGTCCCGACGGGTGAGGAAGCGAGCCTCTACCTGCGGCCCTTCATGTACGCGTCGGAGAAGTTCATCGGCGTCCGGTCGACCCTCGAGGCCGAGTACCTCGTCATCGCCTCGCCCGTCGGCCCCTACTTCGCGCAGGGCGTGAGCCCCGTGTCGATCTGGGTCTCGCAGGACTACCACCGCGTCGGAGCGGGCGGCACCGGTGCAGCCAAGTGCGGCGGCAACTATGCCGCCAGCCTCTTGCCGCAGCAGGAGGCGTACGCGCAGGGATGCGACCAGGTCGCGTTTCTCGACGCCGCGACGAACACGACGCTCGAAGAGCTCGGCGGGATGAACATCTTCATCGTCGGAGCCGACGGCGCGGTGTCAACGCCGACCCTGACCGGGTCGATCCTCGAGGGCGTGACGCGACGTTCGATCCTCCAGCTCGTGAGCGACCGTGGCATCGAGGTGCGCGAGCGAACGATCACGCTCGATGAGGTGCTCTCGGGCCTGCGTGACGGGTCGATCGCCGAGATCTTCGCGTGCGGAACCGCTGCCGTCCTCACCCCGATCGGCCGCCTCGCAGGCGCTGAATTCGACCTCACGGTCGCCGACGGCGGAGCGGGGGAGCTGACGATGTCGCTCCGAGAAGAGCTCACGGACATCCAGAACGGTCGCCGGCCCGACCGCCACGGCTGGATGCACCGCCTCGTCTGACGTTCTGCTTGTCTGACGTTCTGCTCGTACGACGAAGGCCCCGGCTCCTCCCACGTGGGGAGCCGGGGCCTTCGTGTCATAGAGCGCTGGATCAGCGTCGTCGCACCGTGATGGACGTCGTCTTGGTCTTGTAGCCCTTCGCGTACTTGACCGACGAGACCTTGAAGTAGACGCGCCCGCTCTTCGTGAGCTTCTTCGTCTTGAGGACCGCGCTCGAGCTATACGCACCCTTCTTGAGGACGAGCGTCTTCGAGACGACCTTCGTGTACTTCTTGGCGCCCTTCTTCTTGTAGTAGAGGGTCACCTTGCCGCCTCGCTGGTAAGCGGGAGCCGTGAAACTGATCTTCGCGGTCGAGCCCACGCGCCAGCTCGGGGCGTAGTACCGCGTGGCGGCGAGGCTCAGCTTGGGGTGGGCCTTGACCGTCACGCGCTTCTTGACGATCTTCGTGACCTTGGTCGACGGGAATGTCGTCCAGTTCTGCTGCGTGACGGGGATCGCGATCTCGTACACGCCGGGGCTCGTCAGCGCGGAGATCCGGAGCTTGTACCGGTTCGCGCCCGTGACGACGTTGTTCGGGTAGGAGCTGATCCTCGGGGCGCTCGCGTCCTTGATCTTCGACGAGACGGTCTTGACCTTCGGCCCGTAGAACTGGGAGTCGTACGGCTTGTAGAGCACCATGAGGCCGTCGCCGTTGTCGTCGGTGATGACGCTCTTGTCGGCAGCCGTTCCGCTGACGCTGACCGTGAACGCGTACTCCTTCGCCTTCGACGAGAGCGTGTACGACGACTTCAGGCCGGAGACAGAGATGCCGGTGAAGGTGGGTGTGGTGGCCGCGTACGCGGGGGCGGTCGCAACGAGGGCGCCCGAGGCAGCAAGTGCGAGCGTGGCGACTGTTGTCGCGGCGCGCCGAACGAAGGTGGTCATATCTCCCCTGGTGTGAGTGACGCCGCAACGGGCGCCAAGCGTAGAGTGCAGCGCCAATCTAGGGGAGTCCCGAGGTTTGTGCGCGCTGATCAACCTGCCCGTCTTGGGAGGCGAGACACTGTCGTGAATGTCTAGGTGGAAACGCTCTCACGCGCGCCCGCCCACGAGCGCGCGGTGCGACGAGTCCATCAGGTGGTCATGGGTGTCACGGGGGAGGCGCTGTGGCATGATCGCCCTGTGACTTGCTTCACCTTCATCATTGCGTAGCGCGCCCGGCACGAGCCCGGCGCGCAGACCTCCCGTACCTTCCCGGGGGGTCTTTTTGTTGGTCACGACCGTCTGGTCACCCGATTATCGACACGAGGAGAGTCCGATGGGCTTCGACGTCTACGACACGACGTTGCGCGATGGTGCGCAGCAGGAGGGCATGAACTTGTCCGTCGCCGACAAGCTCGCGATCGCCCCGCTGCTCGACGAGCTCGGAGTCGGGTACATCGAAGGCGGCTGGCCGGGCGCGGTTCCGAAGGACACGGAGTTCTTCGCGCGTGCAGCCAAGGAGCTCGAACTGACGAACGCCGTGCTCGCGGCCTTCGGCGCGACGAGAAAGGCCGGCGTGACAGCCGCGCAGGACCCGCAGGTCCGGGCGCTGCTCGACTCCGAGGCCCCCGTCGTCACGCTCGTCGCCAAGTCCGACCTCCGGCACGTCGAGCGCGCACTGCGCACGACGCGCGAGGAAGGCCTCGCGATGATCGCGGACACCGTCGCCTACCTCGTCGGCGAGGGCCGACGCGTCTTCGTCGACGCCGAACACTTCTTCGACGGCTACCTCGACAACCCCGAGTTTGCGCTCGATGCCGCCCGCGCCGCCGCGGAGGCGGGTGCCGAAGCCGTCGTCCTGTGCGACACCAATGGAGGGATGCTCCCCGACCAGGTGACCGCGATCGTCGGCGCTGTCCGCACGGCCCTCGGGCCTGACGTCCGCCTCGGCATGCACGCGCACAACGACTCGGGCTGCGCCGTCGCGAACACGATCGCCGCGGTCAACGCTGGCGCCGAGCACATCCAGGGCACGGTCAACGGCTACGGCGAGCGGACCGGCAACGCCGACCTCCTCACCGTCGTCGCCAACCTCGAGCTCAAGCTCGGTCGCCCCGTGCTCTCGGGCGCAGGCCTCTCCGAGGCGAGCCGCATCGCCCACGTGATCTCGGAACACACGAACATCTCGCCGTACGGCCGCCAGCCGTACGTCGGCGTGAGTGCGTTCGCCCACAAGGCCGGCTTGCACGCGAGCGCCATCAAGGTCGACGCCGACCTCTACCAGCACATCGACCCGCGGCTCGTCGGCAACGACATGCGCATGCTCGTCTCAGACATGGCCGGGCGCGCGTCGATCGAGCTCAAGGGACGCGAGCTCGGCTTCGACCTGGCCGGCCAGGGCGAGCTGCTCGGACGTGTGACGCACCGGGTCAAGGACGCCGAGGCGCAGGGCTACACGTTCGACGCGGCCGACGCGTCCTTCGAGCTCCTGCTGCGCGAAGAGGTCACGGGCTCGCGCGTCAGCTACTTCACCGTCGAATCGTGGCGCTCGATCGTCGAACGCCATGGCTCACGTGGTGCTGAGACCTCCTCGGAGGCGACCGTCAAGCTCGTCGCGGGCGGCGAGCGCATCGTCTCGACGGGCGAGGGCAACGGCCCTGTCAACGCGCTCGACCACGCGCTACGGCAGGCACTCCTCCGTGTCTACCCCGAGCTCGCCGCATTCGAGCTCATCGACTTCAAGGCGCGGATCCTCGACAACTCCCTGGGGACCGACGCCGTGACGCGGGTGCTCATCGAGACGACCGACGGAGCGTCGTCGTGGTCGACCGTCGGCATCGGACCCAACCTCATCGAGGCCTCCTGGGAGGCTCTCACCGACTCGGCCGTCTACGGGCTGCTCAAGGCGGGCGTCGAACCCCGCTGACCCGACCTCCGCGCGCGTGCCGCACGACACCCGCGCCACGACACCCGCGCCACGGCGCGCAGGGCGCTGCGCGTGACCGACGCCACGGCGCCGAACCTCGCAAGCGCGCGTAGGGTGGCTTCTTGTGAGAGGCGAGTACAAAGTTCCAGGTGGCAAGCTCGTTGCGGTTGATGTTGAGACCGACGAGGCAGGCGAGAGACTTGCGCGCGTCGCGGTCTCGGGAGACTTCTTCCTCGAGCCCGACTCGGCGCTCGAGGACATCGACGCAGCGCTCGTCGCGATGCCCGCGGGGGCGTCCGTGGCGCAGCTCGCGCGCGCCGTCGAGGGAGTTCTCGACGACTCCGTGACGATGGTCGGCTTCTCGGCCGAGGCAGTCGCGATCGCGGTGCGTCGCGCGCTCGGTCACGCGACGGGCTGGCACGACCACACGTTCGAGATCATCCACGAGGGCCCGCAGTCGCCTGCGATGCACATGGCGCTCGACCAGGCGATCTCCGAGAGCGTCGACCGCGGCGAACGTCGGCCGACGCTGCGCATCTGGGAGTGGGGCGCGCCCGCCGTCGTCATCGGGTCCTTCCAGTCCCTGCGCAACGAGGTCGACCCGGCCGGCGCGAGCAAGCACGGCATCACCGTCGTGCGACGGATCTCGGGCGGTGGCGCCATGTTCATCGAGCCCGGCAACACGATCACGTACTCGCTCACCGTGCCGAGCTCGCTCGTCGAGGGTCTGAGCTTTGAGCAGTCCTACGCGTTCCTCGACGACTGGGTTCTCGGGGCGCTCGGGTCACTCGGCATCGAGGCCACCTACAAGCCGCTCAACGACATCGCCTCGCCCGCCGGCAAGATCGCGGGCGCCGCGCAGAAGCGGCTCGTGGGTGGGGCTGTGCTCCACCACGTGACGATGGCGTACGACATCGACGCCGACAAGATGCTCGAGGTCCTGCGGATCGGCCGCGAGAAGATGAGCGACAAGGGCACCAAGAGCGCCAACAAGCGTGTCGACCCGCTGCGGTCGCAGTCGGGCATGGCGCGCCCTGACGTCATCGAGGCCTTCAAGAGCTACTTCGCGGAGCGGTACGAGACGGTTCCGGGTTCGGTGACGGCTGCCGAGCGCGCTCGAGCCGAGCAGCTTGCGGAAGAGAAGTTCGCGACCGAGGAATGGACCGCGCGCGTTCCGTGACATAGACGGCGACGGCCCGGGCTCCTCGAGGGGCCCGGGCCGTCGCCGTGGTCGTGAGGTCAGCCGCGACGCGTGACGACGATGCTCGCCACGACGAGCGTGCCGAGGAGCAGCCACAGGAGCACCGCCATCGTCGGGATGACGGGAGCGTCGAGAGCGATCGCGACGGTGGCGATGCTTGCTGCCGGGATCGAGACGAGACCGGTGAACGCGAAGGCCTTCTCGACCAGCCGGGTGTCGCGCTCGTCGCCGTGCCCGGTCACCGTGCGCTCCGCGTGGGTCAGGTGAGCGGGACTGCGCAGCGCGCGGACGACGGCCACGAGGAAGAGCACGAGGACAGCGCCGCCACCGATGGCGACTCCCTTGGCCATCGACTCCCGCCCGTTGGCGCTGAGGATGACGAAGAGCGTGACGGCTGCGGCGAGCCCGGACGTGAGGCCGACGGCACCCTGAACGAGGGTCGTGCGGTTAGTCGTCGACATGGAAGATCTCCTCGATCGTCAGCTGGAAATGGTGGGCGATCGCGAACGCGAGGGGGAGGGAGGGGTCGTACTTCCCGTTCTCGATCGAGTTGATGGTCTGCCGGGAGACGCCGAGGGCGACGCCGAGCGCGGCCTGGGAGAGGCCCGTCGCTTCTCTGAGGGAGCGGACGTCGTTGCGCATCAGGGGGTCCCGATGGTGAGCGCGATCATGTGACCTCCGGTGTCAAGGCTGCTTGATATATCAAGTGTGCTTGACACTCCTCGGGATGTCAAGCGTGCTTGACCTCGCGGCCGCTCAGGGCCGGGGACCGACGATCGCCGTGCCGACGCGCACGATCGTCGCGCCCTCCGCAACGGCCCACTCGAGGTCGCCGCTCATGCCCATCGAGAGCTCCGTCGCGCTGGGCGCGCCAGCCGTGACGATCTCGTCGCGCAGCATGCGCAATCGGCCATAGCCAGCGCGAACCTCGGCCTCGACCGGGGAGCGGAGCCCGATCGTCATGAGGCCGCGCAGACGTAGCCCCTCGGTCTCGGCGACCTCGAGCGCAAGATCGAGGGCGGCGTCGGGCGCGATCCCTGACTTCTGTGCCTCACCTGAGACGTTGACCTGGACGAGAACGTCGAGTGTGCGACCGTCGCGCACGCACCGGGCCCCGAGCGCGGCTGCGAGCGCGGCCGAGTGCACCGTCTCGACGCATGCAACATGGCGCAGGGCCGCATTGATCTTGTTCGACTGCAGCGGGCCGATGAGATGCACCGCAGGCGGTGCGTCGAGCGCTTCAAGCGCCGTCGCCTTCGCGACGATCTCCTGGACCCGCGACTCGCCGAGCACACGTGCCCCGGCTGTGACCGCCTCGAGCGTGCGGTCGACGTCGACCGTCTTCGTCGCGACGACGAGCGTGACGTCGTCGGGGCGTCGGCCGACCGCGCTCGCGGCGGCAGCGACGCGGTCCGTCGTGCGGGCGAGGGCAGCCGCGATGTCCCAGGTGCTCACGAGGCGTCATCGTAGTCGCAGCGTGTCGGGGAGGCCGATGACGGCCACGGGACGCGCGCCACCGGCCACGTGCACGCCCTTGCCGTCAGGCGTCGGACCCGCGCGTGACCCGACGTGGGACGAACGACCACAGCGCCGCGAACCCGAGCGCGACCGTCACCGCAACGGCGAGCCCTGCAGCCCGCCCGACGACGACGTCCACCACGAGCATCGCCGCACCCACCATGAGCATCGCGACGAGCGCGAAGCACACGCGAGCTATGCGGTTGCTCGTCTCGACGAGCTCGTGTTTCACCCTGTGACGGAACACGGCCCGGTGCACGACTGCGGGCGTCACGAGCAGACCAGTCGTCGCGACCGCAGTGAGGACCAGGACGAGATAGAGGACGCGCTGGTAGTCGTCGAGCTCGGTGAAACGCTGCTGGAAGGGGAGCGTGAGGAGAAAGCCCGTGAGGATCTGGACGCCGGTCTGGGAGATCCGGAGCTCCTGAAGGAGATCGCTCCAGTTGCGATCAGCGCGCTCGGCGCGCGACTCGTCACGCCCGTCGGGCGCAGCATCACGGCCTGGGCCGTGGCGACCGGCGCCGCCGTCGCCCACCGGGTCGTCAGACACGGGCTACCTCCGTCCCGCGCGCCGCCGGGTGCGACGCAGCTCCGGACAGCGTGGCACGACGCCCGCAGGGCGGCGCGTCGAGCGCCCCGGGCCCGACACGGGCGCGGACGAACCCCGGACGCCGCCGACGCACCTGTGGGGGCCGTGCACAGGCACGTGCCGGGGTCGTCCCCGCGCGCGCGTGTGCGTCATGATGGGGGCCATGACCGCGCCGCGCGACCTGCCGACCATGACCGCCGACGCGACGATGAGCACGGCGGGCGCCCCGGCCGGAGGCGCAGAGGCGACCGAGGACGTCACGGCGCCCGACCGGCACGCCGACCGCACACTCGCACCGCGCGTCGAACGCCCCTCGCTCTGGCCCGCGCTCGTCGTCGCGCTGCTCGCCCTCGGGGCCTACCTCGTGCTCAGTCTCGCCCGCTGGAACCGGTGGGAAGCACCCAGCTGGGACAACGGAATCTTCGAGCAGGCGATCCGCGGGTGGGCGGGATTCGGATGGCCGGTCGTCGACATCAAGGGCGAAGGCTATATCCAGCTCGGCGACCACTGGTCGCCGCTGCTCGTCGTCATCGCCCCGTTCTACCGCCTCTTCCCAGGGCCCGTCACTCTTCTCGTCGCGCAAGCGGTGCTCGTCGCGATCTCCGTCGTCCCGCTCACGCACGTGGCGCGCCGCTGGCTCGGCAACCTCGCGGGTCTCGGCGTCGGCGTCGCATACGCGGCCAGCTGGGGCGTGCAGTCCGCGATGGACGTGCAATTCCACGAGTACGCGCTCGCCGCGCCGATCCTCGCCTTCGGCCTCGCCGCCGCGCTCGACGGCCGGTGGCGCCCGGCATGCGCGTGGCTCCTGCTGCTGCTCGGCGTCAAGGAAGACATGGGACTGACGGTTGCGGGCTTCGGCGTCGTCCTGTGGTTCTGGGGCGAGCGCCGCCGCGCATGGCAGATGGTCGCGGCAGGGCTCGGAGGCATGGCCCTCACCCTGTTTGTCCTCATCCCGATCTTCAACCCGTGGAACCGATACGACTACTGGGGCAAGCTCGGCGAGGACGGCGCCGCCGTGGAGCCCGGCGGGATCGCAGGCCTCATCGGCGGTGTGTGGCGCATCCTCACGCATCTCTTCGTTCCCGACGTCAAGCTCGAGACCCTCGCGCTCCTCGTCATCGTCACCGCCTTCGCAGCGCTCCGCTCGCCTCTCCTCATCATGATCGTCCCGACGATGCTGTGGCGGTTCGCGGGCTCGACCGAGCACTACTGGGGCTCCACCTGGCACTACTCGCTCATTCTCATGCCGATCGTCTTCGCGGCGACGATCGACGGCGTGCGCCTCCTGCGGACGTCGCCGCACGCCGCGGCACGCGGGTTCGCGCGAGCCGTCCCCGCGCTCACTGTTGTCGTCGCAGCCGTCCTCGTGCCCCACTTTCCGTTCGGCGACCTCGCCGACCCCGCGACGTATGAGCGCCCCGCCTCCGTCGCCTCGGGCGAACGCGCGCTTGCCTCGATCCCTGCGGGAGCGAGCGTCGCGAGCGATCTCGGGCTCATCGTCCACCTCACTCGCGCGCACACCGTCTACTGGATCGGTACGGAGTCGTCCGTCGCCCCGCAGTACGTGGCGATCCGGACGATGAGCGGGTGGGGCGGGAACCCGCCCGACGACGTCGCCCGTTACGCGGCCTCGCGGTTCGGCGGCGTCTATGAGGTGTCGTTCGACGAAGGTGGATACCAGGTCGCGCGACGCATCGGCTGAGGCGGCGGGCGGACGGCGTCGGTGTGGCGGCGGGCGTGGAGCTGATGTCGGTGGCTGTTCCTAGGATGGACGCATGCGCACGCTCCTCAACGTCATCTGGCTCGTCTTCGCCGGCTTCTGGCTCGCCATCGGCTACGCCGTCGCGGGCGTCATCTGCTGCGTGCTCGTCGTGACGATCCCGTGGGGCATCGCGTCATTCCGCATCGCCTCGTACGCGCTGTGGCCCTTCGGGCGGACGGTCGTGCGCAAGCCAGGCACGCAGGTGATGTCGACGCTCGGCAACATCGTGTGGTTGCTCGTCGCCGGGATCTGGCTCGCGATCGGGCACGTCACGACGGGCATCGCGCTGTGCGTGACGATCATCGGCATCCCGATGGGCATCGCGAACTTCAAGCTCGTGCCCGTGTCGTTGCTGCCGCTCGGCGCGGAGATCGTGCCCACAGACCGAGCCTTCGCGTGACAGACGCCGTGCAGAGGCCGCGCCGCGTGCTCGTTCTCGGTGGCACGGCATGGCTCGGTCGCGCCATCGTCACGGAGCTGCTCGTGGGAGGATCCGACGTCGTGTGCCTCGCGCGTGGGTCCTCCGGCGACGTGCCCGAGGGTGCGACGCTCGTGCGCGCGGACCGGACCGAGGCCGGCACCTACGACGCCGTGGCGTCGGAGGAGTGGGACGAGGTCGTCGAGCTCGCGTACGCGCCCGAGCTCGTAGGTCCCGCGCTCGACGCGCTCGCGGACAGTGCCCAGCACTGGACGCTCGTGTCGAGCGTCTCGGTCTATGCCCGTGACGATGTCGCCGGTGACGACGAGTCGGCCCCGCTCGTCGACCCGACGGACCCGACCGACTATGCCCACGCCAAGGTCCTCGCGGAGGGTGCGACGCGCGAGAGGCTGAGCGATCGGCTCCTCATTGTGCGCCCGGGGCTCATCGTCGGGCCCGGCGACGGCAGCGACCGATTCGGCTACTGGCCGGCACGGTTCGCACGCGGAGGGACCGTGCTCGTGCCGGAGACGGCGGAGCGAGCGGTGCAGGTCGTCGACGTCCGTGACCTCGCGGCGTTCGTCGCGCGTGCGGCCGCACGCGGGGTCGTCGGGGTCGTCGATGCGGTCGGGGAACCGTGGTCGTTCGACGACGTGCTCGGCCTCGTGGGTGAGGTCGCCGACGCGCGTGCGACGGCGCAGCCGGGCGGAGCCGCAGCGAGGGAAGTGGTGGTGGCCGACGACGCCTGGCTGCTGGCGCACGACGTGCGCTGGTGGGCGGGACCGCGGTCGCTGCCCCTCTGGCTGCCCGGCGAGGCTGTGGGGTTCGCGCGCCGCGCGGGAGTGCGGTTCCGCGAGCTCGACGGTCCGCGGACGACGATGCGTGAGACCGTCGAGCGGGTGCTCGACGACGAGGTGCAGCGCGGCCTCGACCGCGAGCGGCGGTCAGGGTTGCCAGCGGAGCTGGAGGCGGCGCTCGTGCGGGAGCTCGTCGCTGGGAAGGTCAGTCGCGACTGAGGGCAGCCGTCGTCGCGTCCGTGAGCGCGACGAGGTCGGCAGGCGCGAGGCCGACATCGAGGCCTCGGCGACCCGCGGAGACGTAGACGGTCGCGTGGTCGAGCGCGGACTCGTCGACGACCGTCCGCAGGCGCTGCTTCTGGCCGAGCGGGCTGATCCCGCCCACGACATAGCCGGTTGCGCGCTCGGCAGCCGCGGGGTCGGCCATCTCGGCCTTCTTCGCGCCGACGGCGCGTGCGAGCGCCTTGAGGTCGAGACGGCCGTCGACGGGGACGACACCGACAGCGAGGCGGCCGTCGGCGAGCGCGAGAAGCGTCTTGAAGACCTGCGCGGGTGGGACACCGATCGCTGCGGCCGCCTCGAGGCCGTAGCCGACGTCGGTTGAGGGATCGTGCTCGTACGCATGGACGGTGTGGGCGACGCGTGCGCGTTCGAGGGCGACGAGGGCAGGCGTGCCGGACGGGGTCGACTTCTTGGCCACCGCGCAGGTGTACCGCGAGGGGGAGGGCGGTTGCAACTTCGACGCGCCGCGTGCGTGGGGCGGGGATCCCTGCGTGCGTTGGCGGCCCTCCGCGGACGGGGATCATGCGGATCCCTGGCACGGACTCGCCGCCGGGTGGTCTTCCTCCGCGCACGGGGTGAGCTAGGGGTGAGATGTCGATCCTGCCGAGAAGGTCGAACAGGCGTTCGATACTGTGGAGATGTCGCCCCAGGTGAGCGACACGGCGTGATCTGACACGCGACGAGACGACGAGGCGCAAGATGCGGCGCTGACGGAGGTGACGGCGATGGACTTCATCGACCGCAGCGCGCCCGGCGCCGCTCCCTCCGCGCGACCGCGTATCCATCGTCGGGGCGCGTCGCGTCCTGGTGCTGTGTCTCGCACCACTCATGCACATGGTGCGGCCTCGGTGAAACCAGGGGGCACGCAGTCAGCTGACGCCGCGATGGGACGACCGGCCGCAGACGCCAACGAGTCTCCCCAAGGGCGGAGTACGTGGGTCGAGGAGGCGCGCGCGGAGAGCTGTCAGGTCGAGGAGGCGCGCGCGGAGAGCTGTCAGGTCGAGGACGCGCGCGCGGAGAGCTGTCAGGTCGAGGAGGCGCGCGCGGAGAACTCTCGGGTGGAGGGCTCCTGTGCGGACGCGTCGAGCAGCATGCTGCCGACGGATCTCCTCGGTCAGATCACGCTTCTCGAGAGGCTGGCGGCGCTCATCGCGTCGCACGCCCCCGACGACGGTCCCGCCACGCTTGCGGCAGAGTCCTCGCGGCGAACGGTCGCCGTGCTCGATCAGCTCGGTGCGCAGCGTCTCGCATGGCTTGGGCGTATCGAGGCTGACGGTTTGTGGCGGGCCGACACGGTGCGCAGCTTTCCGTACTGGATCGCGTGGCACGACCATCGATCGCTCGCGATCGCCCGTCGAGAGGCGTTGGCAGCGGCCCGGTTGCGCGACCATCTTCCCGCAACACTGAGGTCCGCACGGGCCGGTCATCTCACGGCGCCGCAGGTCGAGGTGCTCAGCCGCACGCTGCCGACGTCGGATGAGCGGTGCGCCGCGCTCGCACAGGCGTATCCGCAACAGCCTCTGCCAGCCGAGCCCCCAGCGGACGGGGCCGCCCACGAATCCCAGCCCTCATACCGCGAGGCCCGGGCTGAGAACGGCACGGTGCCGGGCGTCGGAGCCGACGGCCGCGCGCCCTGGGCGGACCCGTCGCACGACCCGTCGTGCACGGCCGACCGCGGACGGTGCACGTGCGAGCGGGTGGAGATCACGGGTGAGCAGGCGATGCTCGGGGTCGCCGCCCGCTTCGACCTACGTGACCTTGGCAAGGCCGCTCGGCGCTTCGCGCAGGTCGCAGACCCCGAAGCCGACGATCGAGGCTACCGGCACGCACAGCACCGTGAGCATCTCGACCTCTCCCGGACGCTCGGTGGCTACCACCTCTCGGGATTCCTCACCGAGGAGCATGGGCAGATACTCACGACCGCGCTCGAGGCTGCGATCGGTGTGCCGTCGAAAGATGACGGTCTGCGGCCGACTCAACGACGCGCGATCGCGCTCGCAGGGGTCGCGCGGTCATACCTCGAACGAGGGGAAACCGGGGGAGCCGGAGCAGGTGTCCGGCCGCACCTGACGGTGCTCGTCCCGTGGCGCGACTTCGTCGGTCTCGCCGGGCACGGTGCCACGAAACGCGGTGTTGACGAGCGCAGTGCTGAGGACGTCGTCGCGGACCTGCTCAGCCCCGGACCGACGTGGCTCGACGGCTCAGGTCCCGTCCCGCGTCAGGTGCTCGAGACGATCGCGGCAGACTGCGCGGTCACCCGCGTCGTCTTCGGGCCTGACTCGGAAGTGCTCGACGTCGGCAGGTCGCAGCGGACGTTCACGTCGGCGCGCCGTCGGGCGGTCGTCGCACGCGACAAGGGGTGCGTCTGGCCACGCTGCTCGGCGCCCGTCCAGATCTCCGAGATCCACCACGCCCGCCGTCACTGGGCGGACGGAGGCGGTACGTCGACCGACAACGCCGCGCTGCTCTGCTGGTTCCATCACCGTCACGTCGATCGCGAACGCATCGCCATGGCGTGGCGAGGCGGCTGGGTCTTCTCCGACCCGGGCGGCTACGACAGACCGTGGGACCCAGGGTTCCCCGAGATCGACGACAGGGAGCCCTACCCAGATGGGTGACATCCGAGACACGATGGTGAGGTCGAGTGCGCGGGTCCTACAGGCTGCCGACCTCCGTGATGTGCAGCACGACCTCGCCAGCTTCGTCGCTCGCGTCGAGATCGACAATGGCCCGGATGTGCCAGGCACGATCACCGTCCGGGTCGTCGAGGACCTGCCTCACAGCCCACTGCCGGGCGTTGCCGTCGACCTGCTCGGCCACCTCGACGAGCCGGGGCGAGCGAGCAGCCGCCGTGATCCCGATCGCGTCGTCGCCGTACTCCTCGAACATCGGGTCAAGCGCGTCAGCCCACGCGTCGGCGTCCCAGCCGTCGGCGGCATCGAGCGCGCCGAGCGCCGTGTACGCCTCGCGCGAAGCGAGTTCGACGCGGCGGAACATCGCGTTGCGTACGAGCACCCGGAAGGCGCGCAACGAGCCCGTGACGGGACGGACAGGTTGGCTCTCGCCCGTCCCCGACAACGGCCCGTCACCCACGAGCGTGTCAGCGTCGTCATCGACCGGGTTCGCGAGCCGCTCCCACTCGTCGAGAAGGCTCGAGTCCGTGCCCTTGACGAGCTCGCCGAGCCATTCCGTGAGCTCTTCGACCTCCTCGGTGCGGTGCTCGGTCGCCACCGTCTGCCGCATCGCGCGGTAGGCGTCGGCCAGGTAGCGCAGCAGAACACCCTCGGTCCGGTCGAGCTGGTACCGCGAGACGTACTCCCCGAAGGTCGACGCACGCTCGACCATGTCGCGGACGACGGCCTTGGGCCGCAGCTCCTGGTCCGAGACCCACGGGTTGCCGCGCTTGTACGACTCGAACGCGGGCTCGAGGACGTCCTCGAGCGGCCGCGGCCACGTGACGTCCTCGAGCATCGCCATGCGCTCGTCGTACTCGTAGCCCTCAGCCTTGAGCGCGCCGATCGCCTCGCCACGAGCCGCACGTTCCTGCGCGTAGAGCACCTGACGCGGGTCGTCGAGCGTCGCCTCGAGAACCGAGACGACGTCGAGGGCGTGCGTCGGGCTCTCGACGTCGAGCAGCTCCTGCGCCGCCAGCGCGAACGGCGACAGGGGCTGGTTGAGCGCGAAGTCGCGTGGCAGGTCGACGACGAGTCGCACCCCGGGTCGCATGACACCGTCGTCGCCGCGCACCCGGACCTTCTCGACGATCCCCGCCTGCCGGAGCGACCGGTAGATCCGGAAGACCTGGCGGACGTGCTTGGTCTTCGACGTGTCGTTGTCATGGTTCGCCGTGAGCAGGTGCCGCATGACCGCGACCGGGTCCTCGCCGTGCTCGCCGCGCGCCAGGACGTTGAGCACCATCGCGTGGTTGACCGTGAAGTGGCTCGTGAGCGCCTCCGGCTCTGAGTCGCGCAGGCGTTCAAACGTCTTGTCGGTCCAGTTGACAGACCCCTCGGGCGCCTTCTTGCGGACGATCTTCTTGAGCTTCTTCGGGTCGTCGCCGGCCTTCTGCAGCAGCTTGCGGTTCTCGATGACGTGCTCGGGTGCCATGACGAGCACGTCGCCGACCGTGTCGAACCCCGCGCGACCCGCGCGCCCCGCAATCTGGTGGAACTCCCGCGCCGTGAGGTGGCGCATGCGCTCCCCGTCGTACTTGACGAGCGAGGTGAACAGCACGGTGCGGATCGGCACGTTGATGCCCACGCCCAGGGTGTCCGTGCCGCACACGACCTTGAGCAGGCCACGCTGCGTGAGCCGCTCGACGACGCGGCGGTACTTCGGCAGCATGCCCGCGTGGTGCACACCGACGCCGTGCCTGAGGAACTTCGACAGCACGCGGCCGAACCCGGATGAAAAGCGGAAATCGCCGAGCTCGTCGGCGATCGCGTCCTTCTCTGCACGCGTCGCGACGTTCATGCTGAGCAGCGACTGCGCGCGGTCGACAGCGTCCTTCTGCGTGAAGTGCACGATGTACACGGGCGCGCGGTGCGTGTGGACGAGGTCCTCGACGACCTCTCCCAACGGCTCGACGACGTACTCGAAGTTGAGCGGGACGGGCCGCTGCGCGCTCGTCACGAGGGCAACATCGCGTCCCGTGCGGTGCTCGAGCTCCTCGGTGAAGAACGACGTGTCGCCGAGCGTCGCCGACATGAGCAAGAACTGCGTCGAGGGCAGCTCGAGGAGCGGGACCTGCCACGCCCAGCCGCGCTGCGGATCCGCGTAGAAGTGGAACTCGTCCATGACGACCTGGCTGATCGCGTCCGTCCCCGTGCGTGTGCCACCGTCGCGCAGCGTGATGTTGGCGAGGATCTCGGCCGTGCAGCAGATGATCGGTGCACTGGGGTTGACCGACGAGTCACCCGTCATCATGCCGACGTTCTCCGACCCGAACGCCTCGACGAGCGCGAAGAACTTCTCCGAGACGAGTGCCTTGAGCGGCGCCGTGTAGTACGTCCGGCCGCCTGTTCCTGCACGGAACGCCGCGAGCGCAGCAAAGTGCGCGCCGATCGCCACGAGGCTCTTGCCCGAGCCCGTGGGCGTCGCGAGGATGACGTGCTGCCCGGAGACGAGCTCCATGAGGGCCTCGGCCTGAGCCGGGTAGAGCTCAAGGCCACGGCCCGTCGCCCAGGTGTCGAAGGCCTCGTAGAGGACGTCCGGGTCGGTCGAGAGGGGAAGTGCTGCGGCGAGGGAGGCGGTGGCGGTGCTCATGATGGGTTCATCGTCTCAGGTGTCGCCGACATACGGGGCCGCGCTCGGCGCAGCGGTCGCGCGACATGTCCCGCAGTGCTACCAACGAGGCATGTCCTCGCTGCTCACCGTCGGCCACGGAACCCTAGACCGCGCAGGGCTCACCACCCTGCTCACGAACGCGGGCGTCCAGACCGTCGTCGACGTACGACGGTTCCCCGGATCACGGCGCAACCTCGACGTCAGCCGGGACGCCCTGCCCCGATGGCTGCCCGAGGAGGGCATCGCCTATGAGTGGGAGGAGCGCCTCGGTGGCCGACGACGACTCCCCGCCGGTGCGCGGGCGCCCGCCTCCCAGCCGGGCGCGGCGTCGCCCGGCGCAGACGTGACGGGCGCGACGTCGCCCGGCGCAGACGTGACGGGCGCGACGTCGCCTGGCGCACACGTGACGGGTGTGACGCCACCCAGCACGGCCGTGACGGCCGCGATGTCACCCAGCGCACACGTGACGGGCGGGACGTCGCCCGACACATGGTGGCGCGTCGAGGCGTTCCGCGCGTACGCGTCGTGGACCCGCACCGCGACCTTCCGGGACGCGCTCGACGACCTGCTCGACCCGATCCGCGCCACAACCCCAGGAGGAGGGTCGAACGGCGGCTCCCGGTCGCCCGCAGCCGACGGGCCCGCGACGCAGGGCAACACCGTCATCATGTGCAGCGAGTCCGTGTGGTGGCGGTGCCACCGACGTGTCATCGCCGACGTTGCCGTGCTCGCCCGCGGTATTCCGGTGTGGCACCTCATGCACGACGGACGGCTCGACGCGCACGTGCCCTCGCAGGGCGCGCGACTCATTGATCCCGCCGACCCTCGTGACGACGGCACGCCCGACGTCATCTGGGACGGCACGTCGGACTGACCTTCGACCACTCCGGTCGGACTGCGCGGCCTCGTCGTCGTGCTCGCGTGCGATACGGCCGCGTCGGCAACCGCGGCCCTCCGGCTAGCCGCGCCCGCGACGCCTGAGGATGACGACGCCCGCGACCGCGTCGGGAACTCCATCGACCACCCACATCGCTGCGACGAGCCACGCGACCCAGCTCTGGCCGAACACCGTGCCGCCGTTCGCGGCCCACACCGCGACTGCGACCCCTAGGGCGACCTCAAGGGTCGAGAGCGCGACGAGGACCCGGGGGCGGTGCCACAGCCACCGACGGAAGCGCGTATAGGCGCCATCGCCCTGCGGCTCTTCGATCGCAGTCTCGGCGAGCCCGCGCAGGACGGCTGCGCGCATCGTCGGGTCCGGTTGCACGACGACCGCGCCGGGCACGTCGAGCCACCGCACCGGAGCCGCGCCCGCGTCCCCCGTCTCCGCGAGGCGTCCCGCACCGCCGGCAACCGCCTCGGCTGCTCCGCTGCCACCGTGGCCGGCCAGCTCCCGCGCCATCGCACCGCCTCGCTCGACGACTGCCGCGATCCCGGTGGGAAGCCCGAGAGCGTCGGCCGCGTCGGCAAGCAACGACTCACGCGCGAGCGACAACGTCCGCAAGCGTTCGAGCGCAGATCCAGAGAGCCGTGTCGTGTCGGGAACGATGCGCAACGACGCCTCACCGAGCTCAGCAGCGAGCCGCGCTGACGGGCTCTCGGGCGGCAGGTTGCGCAGGACAGGAGCCGTCGCGGGGGTCGCCGCGAGCTCGATCGTCACGGTGGTCCGGCGCTCGCGGTGGTGCCACGAGACAGCTCGCGACTCGCCCGCGCGGGTCAGGGTGACGACAGGGCGCTCGGCGGCGCCCGCAACCTCGTTGACGAGTGCCTCGCCGTCGACCGTCGAGCCGAAGGGCAGTGCGGCGATCGTCCAGCCGTCGACGGCCGCGTGCTCGAGCGGGGCGCCGAGCCCGTGCGCGAGCCCACGGATCATTCCCGCCGACGCAGCCGATGCCCGCCACATGACGACGCACGCGGACGTGCCGGCGGCGAGGGTCGCAGCCTCGGGGTCAGACTCGGAGCCGTCGGGCGCGATGACGACCTCGTCGTTGACGACGACGTTGCGCCCCGTGAGGTGGGCAAGCCCGGGCACGAGGTGCTCGATCTGCTGGCCCGAGACGGTACGCCCCTCGGCGTCGATGACGACACGACCCCCCTCGTCGACCGCGATGATCGCGACCGCCGCGCCCGGGGTCCCGAGGTCGTCGCCGTCCGCGACGACAGCGACGACGTCGCGCTGCCGCAGGTACGTCGCTAGCTCGTCGACGGTCGTGCGTCCTGTCTCGTCCGCAAGGAACGTGAGGACGAAGGTGGACCGGCCCTCAAGCGCGGGGCGCTCGGGGTGGCGATTCTGCGGGGGTGCGGGCTGCATGAAAACTCCGTGGGGTGCGAGGGCCGGCACCATCATCGCCGATCCGCGCGGCGCCGTGAGCCGCCCGCGCGGGCACGCCGCGAGGGAACGCCAGGCGGCAGCGAGGGCGAGCGCGAGGGGGGAGCGTCAGGCGGAAGCGAGGGCGAGCGCGAGGATGCGTCAGGCGACAGCGAGGGCGAGCGCGAGGTCGCACGCCGCGACGAGCCGCGTCCGCAGCGGGGCAGCACGTTCGGCGAACTCGCGCTGGCGGGCCGAGTACTCGGCCTTGCCGTCCGCCGTCTCGATTGCGACGGCCTCGAGGCCGTAGGACGAGACGTCGTACGGGCTCGCCTGCATGTCGAGGTACCGGACGTCGAGCGCGAGCTCGAAGCAGTCGAGGACGAGCGACGACTCGACGACGGGGCCGAGCTTCATCGCCCACTTGTAAAGATCCATCGACGCATGAAGGCACCCCGGCTGCTCGAGCTCGACCTGGTTGGCGCGCGTCGGTGTGAGCCGGTTGAGAGGAACAGCCGCGGGCGTGAAGAAGCGGAACGCGTCGATATGGGAGCAGCGGATCTGATGGCGCTCGACGACGTCGTCCGTGCCTGCTGCCCCGAGGCGCAGGGGGAGCGGATGGCGCGTGTCGGCAGCCTGGCCGTAGACCATCGCCCATTCGTGCAGGCCGAAGCAGCCGACGTTCGCGGGGCGCGACGTGGTCCGGGCGACCAGGTCGCGAACGAAGCTCACGGTGGTGCCACGCTCGGCAAGGAACGTCGTGACGTCGACGCGTGTGACGTCGCCGTCGGCGGCATACCACCGCCAGCCGCGGCGCTCGTCGACGTCATCGCCCGTGCCCACGAGGTCGACGGCCGAGCCCGGGTGCCACCGCCGCAGCTGGCCGGGGCGCGTCGCGTAGTACGTGTAGAGGAAGTCCTCGATCGCGTGCGCCTCGCCGGTGAGCTTGCGTGCGCGATGCCCAGCCATGAGCGCGTCTGCGCGCTCCGCGTGCGCCGCCGCGATCTCACGCCACGTGGCGGCAGGCAAGACGGCAACGGTGGGGCGCGAATCGGACAGCACGTCGGACACGTGGGGCTCGGGCGGGGCGGATCTCGGCACACGACGAGCCTACGGGGCGGTGTCGTCATCGACGCGCCCGACGTCCCCGCACACACGGCGTTGCACCTCACGACGGGCGGCGCAGCACCGCTGGCGCGTCACGTGCGTTTACCACGAGAAGAAAGCGAGACAGCCAGAACGCCATGAGACTCTTCCCACCCGGCTTCACCAGCGAAAGCACTGACATGTCGTCCGATCGAGCCGATGAGGACGACGGTCGGTGGCCACGGAGATGCGGCCGCCAGCGAGACGAGAGAAGTGGGTGGTGACGAACAACGTGGCGTCGGCAGGAACAGCACCGGTGCAGGATGACGCAGGGACGGGGCGCCGCCGTCGGCTCCGCGACCTGTCCATCGGAGTACGGATCGGAGCCGCCGTCGGCGCGCTCGGAATCGTCGCAACCGGAATGGGTGTCCTCGCGATCACGACGACCCAGGCGCTCAACGAGGGTCAGGAGCAGCTGTTCTCCAAGCACGTCGTCCCTCTTCAGGAGCTCGACCAGATCCAGCGCATGCTCCAGGGCAACCGCGTGCGCGCCAACCTCTTCGCGTTCGAGGCGCCCAGCGAGCGAACGGCTCTGAAGTCAGAGATCGCCGACCGCTTCGCGAGCCTCGACGAGCTCGTCGCCACGTACGTCGAGGACGCGATCGACCCCGAACGCGTGGCCGCCGGCGTCGCATCGGTCGGCACCTTCCGCGAGAAGTTCGAGTCCGAGTTCGTGCCGGCCGTCGAGAACGCCTCGTCCGACGACGCAAGCTCCTCCAATGTTGCGAGCATCTACCACGCAGACGTCTACCCGGCGGCCGACGCGGCTCTCGACGCCTTCTCCGACGAGACCGACGAGCACACCCTCGCCGCGAACGCGCTCCACGTCGAGGCCGAGAAGATGGCGGCGACCCGACAGCTGATCCTCATGATCGCCCTTGTCGCGGGCCTCGCCGCATCGCTCCTGCTCGCGTTGTCGGTCGTGCGCGGCATCGTCCGCGCAGTGCGCGATGTCGAGGCCACGGCCCGCGCGATGATGCAGGGCGACCTCACCCGGCGCCCGAGCGTCGACTCGGACGACGAGATCGGTGTCATGGCGGCGGCTCTCGGCGCGGCTCAGGACTCGCTCCGCGCGATGCTCGCCAAGGTCGGAGCCGCGTCGGGAACGATCGCTACGACGACCGAGCACATGTCGTCGGCCAGTTCCCAGGTCGCGACCGGCGCCGAGGAGACGTCCGCACAGGCGTCCGTCGTCGCTGCGGCCGCCGAGCAGGTCTCGCGCAACGTCGAGGCCGTGTCGGCCGGTGCCGAGCAGATGGGTGCCTCGATTCGTGAGATCGCCCAGAACGCGCACGAGGCTGCACGTGTCGCCGAACAGGCGACGTCGGTCGCCTCGGCCACGAACGACACGGTGAGCCGCCTGAGCCGGTCAAGCCAAGAGATCGGCAACGTCGTCAAGCTCATCACGTCGATCGCGGAGCAGACGAACCTGCTTGCGCTCAACGCCACGATCGAGGCGGCGCGCGCCGGCGAGGCCGGCAAGGGCTTCGCAGTCGTCGCGTCCGAGGTCAAGGAGTTCGCGCAGGAGACCGCGCGCGCGACCGAGGACATCGTGCGCAAGGTCGAGGTCATCCAGGACGACAGCAGCGAGGCTGCGGTGGCGATCGGGCAGATCGCCGACATCATCGCGAACATCAACAACTTCCAGATGACGATCGCCTCGGCCGTCGAGGAGCAGACGGCGACGACGAGCGAGATCGCGCGCGGCGTGACCGAGGCCGCGACGGGGTCGGGCGAGATCGCCGGCAACATCACGGGCGTCGCGCAAGCGGCTGCGACCACGAGCCAGGTCGTCACTCAGATGGAGCAGTCGACGCGTGAGCTCGCGCAGATGTCGGTCGACCTCAAGGAGCAGATCGACACCTTCACGTTCTGAGCCGGTCGTACGCCTGGTCCGGCTCCGGGGTCACCCCGGAGCCGGACCTCCGCGCACCGCGGGGGAGCGCGGCACGGGCACGCCTACGGCGCTGCGTCCTCGTCGAGATGCCCTTCGCGGGTCATGACGCCCCATCCCGAGTCCGCGCGTCGCAGCGCACGCACGACGCCGACCGCCCGCCACCACGAGTGCAGGAAGTGGAACCAGAAGGGCTCGGCCAGGGCCGTCGTCACGAGCGCGAGCACGTCGCGACGCCGCGGGTACCGCGCGAACGAGACCTCTTCGACGAGCACGGCGGCAAGCGAGCTGAGGGCTGCCAGCAGCACGGAGGCGCCCGCATAGACCGCGAGCATCTGCCAGGGAAGTGCCCCCGTGGCGAAGCCAGCGACAACGATGACGAGGCCCGCTACCTCGATGAACGGACCGATGAGTTCGAAGAAGACGAAGTACGGCATCGTCACCATGCCGAGCATCCCGTAACTGGGCCGCGCAATCATGCGCCGGTACTTCCAGAGAAGCTCGCCGAGCCCTTGCGACCATCGCTTGCGCTGCTTGGCGAGCACCTCGAGGGAGGAGGGCACCTCGGTCCAGCAGACGGGCTCGGGGAGGAACACCACTCGGAAGTCCTCGCCGCGCGCTCGCATCATCCGGTGGATTCCGACGACGAGATCCGCATCCTCTGCGAGCGAGGTCGGGTCAAGACCGCCGAGCTCAACGACGATCTCGCGCCGAAACAGCCCGAACGCGCCAGAGATGATGAGGAGCCCATTGAGGCTCGACCATCCGGAGCGGCCGACGAGGAACGCCCTCAGGTACTCGAGCACCTGAGTCCGCACGACGAGGCTACGCGGGATGCGAGTCGTGACGATGCGACCGCGGTGGACGCGTGACCCGTTGGACGGCAGAACAACGCCGCCAGCAGCAACGACGCGGTCGTCATCGATGAACGGCTGCACGACGTGAAGCAGCGCGTCGGACTCGAGCAACGAGTCGGCGTCGATCATGCACACCAGCTCTTGGGTCGCGACGCGCAGTGCCGCGTTGACCGCGTCCGAGCGGCGCCCGACGGAGGCCTTGCGCACAAGGACGAGACCTGGATGGCTGCGCGAGCGCAGCGTTGCGAACGTCAGGCCCTCCTGGTCGACACGGTCGTCCGTCGGGAGCTCGGCCTCGACCATGTCGAATGCGTCGATGAGCTTTGCGGCGGTGCGATCGGTCGAGCCGTCGTCGGCCACGATGATCTCGACCGTGGGGTAGCGCAGGTCGAGGAGCGCCGTGACCGCCGAGAGGATCCCGACCTCTTCGTTGTGCGCGGGGACGAGCACCGAGACGCCGGGGGACAGAGGGTTGGCGAACGTGAGGTCGCGTGTGAGTGCGGCGGGCCACGCGAGCTCCGTCGCGATCGCCCGGCCCGCGCGTGCGACGAGCACGATGTAGAGAACGTTGTACGCGAGGTAGTAGACGACGAGGACTGCTGTCGTCCACCACACGAAGGACTCGACGATGCTCACGGGATCTCCCTGGGTGAGCCGAGGGCGCTGAGGGCGTCGAGGAGTGCGCGCTCCTCAGCGGACCCACGGACGACGGGAACGAGAGCGGCCTCGAGTGCGGGGACGGAGTGCGGCGACCCGACACGGCCGAGCGCGAGCGCGGCACGGGTGCGGAGGGCGCCATCGGTCGCTGAGAGCGCGCGTTCGAGGTGCGCCCGCGCGTCAGCGAGCCCGAGGTGGCCGCAGACGTCAACGGCGAGGCGCCGTGCACGGGGGTCGTGCGACTGCCAGATGGGACCGAACGAGTGGGCGCTGCTCGGACCCGCTTGAACGATCGCCATGGCCGCGGTGCTCGTCGAGACGCCGCGCGGTGCAACGGCGGCCTCAACGATGACGGGGATGGCGTCGACGACACCGGCTTCACCGAGTGCGCGCACGGCGACCGTGCGCACACGCGGATGCCGATCTGAGACGAGCGGACGAATGGGTGTGGGGTCGTCGTCAAGCGCCAGATAGAGCTCGACGGCGGCAGCGCGGCGAGAGGGGCGCCACGCGCGCATGCCCCGCAGCGCGTCCTCACGGAATCCGTTGCGACGCAGCCAGCTCGCGAGATCTGCGCGGTCGGCACCCCGCACCTTGTGGGCGAGGGTCGCCGCGCCTGTCCCCAGGGCGTGCGCGTCCTTCTTCTTGGGCGGAAGCGGTACGTCGACACCGTCGGTGATGTCGAGGAGCAGGGGAAGGGCTCCCGCATGTGCCCGAGCACGCCGGCTCGCGGCGACCGTCGTGATGGCACGCACGAGAGCAATCGTCACCATGAGCAGGACGGTCGCGCCCGCCGACGCGACGAGCAGCCACCCAGCGAGGTCGTAGCTCATCGACGGGCAAGCAAGGCTTGCGCCCGGACGACGAGCTCGCGGGTGCTGAACGGCTTGGGAAGATACTCGTCTGCACCCGCGGCGAAGGCCCGCTCGAGGTCAGCCTCCTGGGCCTTTGCAGTGAGCATGAGGATGCGGGTGCTCGCGAGGTCCTCGTCGGCACGGACGGCCTCGCAGACATCGAGCCCGCTCGCACGCGGCAGCATCCAGTCGAGCACGACGAGATCGGGCCGCTCGGCCCGGATCAGGGTGAGCGCTGACTCGCCGTCAGCCGCCTCGAGAACCGTGTGGCCAGCGCCACGTAGCTTGTGGACGACGAGAGCAGCAATGTCGACGTCATCCTCGACCACCAAGATCCGCGCCATTGTGGTGCCTCCTCCTGCCGCATCATGGGCAGTGCTGGGCTGCTGCCCTCCGAGCCGTCAGGCTGTGGGGAGCAGGGGCGGCGTCACCGTCGTCCCGCGCAGCGTTGCTGTTCATCGTCGAACTACCTCATCATGAGGGACCGACACCGGTCGAGTTGACAGAGGTGGAACGTGCCCGGAGAAACACGACAGGTTCGAAGCCCGCGCGTGCGCATCATCGTCACGCATGTCGCTCTCGTCGCCGTCGCACTCGCCCTCGGAAGCGGCGTGGGCTCAGTCGCTCCGGGGTCTGATGTCATCTCGGTGTGGTGGCCCGCCGTGGCCGTGTGCGTCCTCGCCGTCCTCGTCGTCCCCCGCCGTTGGTTCTGGCTCGCGGCTCTCTCCGCGGGCATCGGGGCCGTGGGCGCGAACCTGCTCCTCGGGAGAGTTCCGCTCGTCGCAGTCGGCTATGGGCTCGCCAACGCCGCCGAAGCCTTCGTCATTGCACAGATCCTCGTGGCGGGTCGCGCACGTGCGCGCCTTGCGACGCTCCGGGACGTCGGTCGACTCCTCTTCGCGGCGTCGGCCGGTGCGCTCGTGGCATCCCTCATCGTGGGAACGACCGCTGCGATCGCCGGGAGCCAGTTCGTCGAGATCGTCTTCCCTGTCATCGCGAGCCACATGGCCGCGGTCCTCGTCATCGTGCCACTGGGAATCACCAGTCGCCGAGGGGGCGGGACGTCGACCCGATGGCACAAGGTCGTCCACGTCCTCGCGTTCATGAGCGTCATTGCGGTCGTGTTCGGTCCCGGTGAGGACCTGCCGCTGACGTTCTTACCGATGCCCATGCTCGTCTGGGCGGTGTTGCTCTTCTCGACGCGCATCGTTGCCGCCGAGTTTGCACTCATCGCCGTCGTCGTCTCGACCCTGACCTCGCGTGGGGAAGGACCGTTCGCCCAGGCGCTGCACGGCCCCAACCCGGTGGTCTCCGCGCAGCTGTTCCTCGTCGTGTACGCCGTCACGGTGCTCTCGTTCGCGGTAGCGCGCGACGAGCGTGTCGCCATGACGATGCGGCTCGCGAAGCGGGACCAGGTGCTGCGCGGAGGACTCATCGACGCGCAGGTCGGGTTCGTCGTGCTCGAACAGGTGGGGCCGCGGGACCTGCGCGTTGTCGAGGCCAACGTGCGGGCCGCCGAGATGCTCGCGGGGGAGGTCGTCGTGACGAGGGATGATGCGCAGGACGTGAGGGACGAGAGCCGCCGCCGGCAGCTTCTCCTCGACGAGGGATCGCCGTTCGTCCGCGCTGTGCTCGCGACGCTCGACTCGCCCGTCGGAGAGTGGTTCGACGAGATTGACATCGCGGGATTCCGACGCGGGGAAGTCTTCCTCACGCGCGTCGAGCGGACGACGGGTGGCGCGACGGTCACGGCACAGATCATCGATGTCACGCAGCGCCATCTCGCGGATGCGGCGCTTCAACGAGCGCTCGCGGACGAGCGCGCGGCAGCCGCGCGGCTGCGCGACCTCAGCAAGCAGAAGGACGGCTTTCTCTCGGCCGTGAGTCACGAGCTGCGCACCCCGATCACGAGCATCGTGGGATATACCGAGCTCCTTGTCGATGACACCCCGCTCGACGAGGAGCAGGAGCGCTACCTCGAGATCATCGAGCGAAACGCGCGACGCCTGGGCGTCCTCGTCGAGGACCTCCTCGAGCTGGGCGCCGCGCAGGCGCAACGCCTCGATGACGAGGCTCCGGTCGTCACCGCGCTCGATGAGACCGTGCGACACACGATCGAGGAGCACATCCCGCAGGCGAGTGCGCGTGGCGTGCGCCTCATCGTCGGTGAGCGCACGGGGCTCGGCGCACACGTCGTCAAGGTCGACCTCGAGCGGATCCTCACGAACCTCATCTCGAACGCGGTGAAGTTCACACCGGCAGACGGCACGGTGACGACCGACGTGCGTGCGCAGGGTCAGGACGTCATTCTTCGGGTCGCTGACACGGGCCCGGGGATCTCGTCGGACGAGATCGAGCGGGTGTTTGACCGGTTCTACCGCAGCATGTCGACCGATGAACGCCAGGTGCCGGGTGTGGGTCTCGGCCTGGCCCTTGTGCGCAACCTCGTGGAACGCAATGGTGGCCGCATCTGGCTCGAGTCGGACGGCGAGCATGGGACCGAGGCGTTCGTGCGGCTGCGGAGCGCTGGGCGCGCCGCGCGGCCGACGTCCGCCGAGGCGACGGAGGCGTCGACCGCGACCGCGCCCGAGGTGTCGACGCCTCCCACGACGTAGCGTGTTCGCCCGACGCCGTCGTCGATCAGGTCAGAACAGTGCAACCTTCGCCGGGGGTGGGAAGAGCGCGTCCATCTGTGCGAGCTCGTCGGCCGTGAGCTCGTGAACGGCTGCGGCATTCTGCCGCACCTGCTCGGGCCGCGTCGCACCCGCGATGACGCTCGCGACCTGCGGCTGGGCAGCGAGCCAGGAGAACGCGAGCTCGAGGAGTCCGAGGCCGCGCTCGCGGCCGAGCTCGGTGAGCTGCTCGATCGCGTCCCACGGCGCCTCGTCGAGCATGTGCTGGCGGGTGTGGGAGAGGCGTCCCTCGGTCGGAACGGTGTTGCGCGAGTACTTGCCGCTGAGCAGCCCGTTCGCAAGCGGGAAGTAGGGGAAGATCCCGAGCCCGTATGCCTGAGCAGCCGGGACGACCTCGAGCTCGGCGCGGCGGTCGAGCAGGTTGTAGTGGCTCTGCGACGAGATGAACCGTGTGCTGCCCGTGGCTCGCGCCACGTGCTCAGCGTCGGCGATCTGCCAGCCGGCACGGTTGGAGTGGCCGACGTAGAGGACCTTGCCCTCACGCACCAGGTCGTCGAGCGCTGCGAGCGTCTCGTCGATCGGGGTGAGCGGGTCAGGGGTGTGGAACTGCAGCAGGTCGAGGCGATCGGTGCCGAGGCGCGTGAGCGAGCCTTCGACTGCGCGGCGGATGTAGCGGCGCGACCCCCGAGCCGCGTGATCGGGGCCGTAGAGGCGTCCGTTGGCCATCCCGAACTTCGTCCCGATGACGACGTTGTCACGCTCCGAGCCGAGGGCGGCGCCGAGCAGGCGCTCCGAGAGGCCGCCTTCCGCGCCGTAGTTGTCTGCCGTGTCGAAGAAGGTGATGCCGGCGTCGAGGGCCGCGTGGACGACGGCGTGCGCGCCCTCGGGCGTGACGCTGTCGGTGCCTGTGCGGCCGAGGTTGTTGCAGCCGAGGCCGACGACCGAGACGGCAAGGCCGGAGGTTCCGACGCGGCGGCTCGGTGGCGCGTCCGGGCGGGCGGAGGGGGAGTACGAAGCGGTCACAGCGTCACGCTACCGCGTGCCCCCGACAGCGTGGCCCGTCAGACGAGGGAACGCACGATGCGCGCGGGGTTGCCCACGACGACGACGTCGCTCGGCACATCACGGACGACGACGGAACCCGCCCCGACGACCGACCGGGCGCCGATCGTCACTCCGGGCAGGATGACGACGTTCCCGCCGAGCCAGACGTCGTCCTCGATCGTCACGGGCTCGACGCGCTCCCACCCGTCGCGTCGCTCGACGACGTCGAGCGCATGCTGGGGCGTGTAGATGCGGGCCGAGGGGCCGATGAGCACATGGCGACCGATCGTCACGAGCCCTCCGCCCAGGACGAGGAGGTCGGCGTTGAGGAATGTGCCGTCGCCCACGTGCAGGCGTGAGCCGTAGTCGAGGTAGAGCGGTGGACGGAAGTCCACGCCCTCGCCGACCGAACCGAGGAGGTCACGAAACAGGGCCTCGGCTGCTGGGCGGTCGGTGTCGTAGAGCGCCGTGATCTGTCGGCACGTGGCCTGGGTTCCCGTCGTCATCTCGGCGAGGGCCGGGTCGAGCCGGTAGCGGTACCAGTCGCCGGCGACCATGCGGTCGTGCTCGCTGCGGGGGTCGGACGGGTCGGGAGCTGGCATGTCGCGCATCGCTCGAGCGTACGCGGTGCCGGGACCACCATGTGGTCAGGACGTCCCGGCCTGCGATGGCCGTGGTTAGCGTGAGCTCATGTCGACGACCACTGGGGCCAAAGCCGCGACCGACGGCTCGAAGCCGCACCCGAAGGATGCCTACACGCACGGGCACCATGACTCCGTGCTGCGTTCGCACCGCTGGCGGACCGCTGAGAACTCCGCGGCCTACCTGCTTCCGCACCTGCGCGAGGGCCTCTCGGTGCTCGACGTCGGCTGCGGGCCGGGAACGATCACCGTGGATCTGGCGCGGACCGTCGGCCCGGGCGTCGTCACGGGCATCGACACCTCGACGAAGGTTCTCGAGCAGGCGCGCGTGACTGCCGCCGACCAAGGTGTGCGCAACGTCGAGTTCGTCGAGGCCGACGTCTACGACCTGCCGTTTGAGGATGGCTCGTTCGACATCGTCCATGCGCACCAGGTGCTTCAGCATCTCTCTGACCCTGTCGCGGCGCTGCGTGAGATCCGCCGCGTGACGCGCCCGGGCGGGCTCGTCGCCGTGCGTGACGCGGACTATGCGGCGATGGCGTGGTACCCCCAGCTCGACGAGCTGCGTGAGTGGAACGAGCTCTACCACGAGGTCGCCGGCGCCAACGGGGCTCAGCCCGACGCCGGCCGTCGACTCGTCTCCTGGGTGCGCGCAGCCGGCTTCGCCGACGAGGCCATCACGGCGTCGGCAGGCGTGTGGTGCTACGCCTCAGAGGCTGACCGCGCGTGGTGGGGCGACCTGTGGGCCGAGCGTTGCCTCTCGTCCCAGTTCGGGCTGCAGGCCCGTGACGCTGGCCTCGCTGACGATGTGGCGCTCGAGGAGATCGCGCGTGGGTGGCGCGAGTGGGCACGCGACCCGGACGGCTGGTTCTCGATCACGCACGGCGAGGTTCTTGCGCGGGCGTGATGCCGCGCGTGGCGTGACGTACTCGCGTGCTGGTCGGCACCGCCGGGTGTCGGTGGTGCCGCGTAGGCTTGCCCCGTGCGTATCGCTAGGTTCACTCAAGGCTCAGATCCCCGTTTCGCCCTCGTCGACGGCGAGGTTGGCGCGGAGTCGCTCCACGTCATCACGGGCGACCCGCTCTACATGCCGGTCCAGCCGACGGGCGAGGTCGTCCCGTTGACGGACGACGTGCGCCTGCTCGCGCCCGTGATCCCGCGTTCGAAGATCGTCGGCGTGGGCCGTAACTATGCGGACCACGTCAAAGAGATGGGCAACGAGCTCCCCGTGAGCCCGCTGCTGTTCTTCAAGCCGAACACCTCGGTCATCGGCCCGGACGACCCCATCGTCCTGCCGTCGTGGACGCGCGAGGTCTCGTACGAGTCGGAGCTCGCGGTCGTCATCGGCAAGGTGACGAAAGACGTCGCTCCCGAGGACGCCTTGTCGAAGGTCTTTGGCTTCACGGTCGCCAACGACGTGACCGCGCGTGACGCGCAACGGTCCGACGACCAGTGGGCGCGTGCCAAGGGCTTTGACTCCTCGTGCCCGATCGGCCCGTGGATCGTCACCGACCTCGACGTCGAGGACCTCGCTGTCCGCTCGCGCGTCAACGGCGAGGACCGCCAGGACGGGCGGACGTCAGACATGATCTTCGACGTCGCCTACCTCATCTCTTACGTCTCGCAGTGCTTCACGCTGCTCCCGGGTGACCTCATCCTCACGGGCACGCCGGCCGGCGTCGGGCTCGTCGACCACGGCGACGTCGTCGAGTGCGAGGTCGAGCGCATCGGGGTTCTGCGCAACCCTGTGATCCGGCGCGCCTGAACCTGCGTCATCAGGGCGGTGCGTCCCGCGTCGCCACGTCTGAACCGGCCCCGCACGAGGTCGGCCCACGAATGGAACAAGGTGTTGACCGTGTCTTCTGCTCTCCCCTCCGGCAAGGACGTCCGCGTCCGCTTCTGCCCCTCGCCCACGGGAACCCCGCACGTCGGACTGGTCCGCACGGCGCTGTTCAACTGGGCGTACGCGCGGCACGTCGGCGGCACGTTCGTCTTCCGCATCGAGGACACTGATGCCGCACGCGACTCCGAGGAGAGCTACGCGCAGATCCTCGAGGCGCTTCGGTGGCTCGGTCTCGACTGGGACGAGGGGATCGACGTCGGCGGACCCCATGGCCCGTACCGTCAGTCGCAGCGCAAGGACCTCTACGTCGATGTCGCACGCCGGCTCCTCGAGGGTGGCTACGCGTACGAGTCGTTCTCGACGCCCGAAGAGATCGAGGCGCGCAACACCGCCGCAGGCCGCCCCGCGGCGATGGGCTACGACGGGTTCGATCGCGACCTCACGGACGAGCAGAAGGCGGCCTACCGCGCCGAGGGCCGCGAGCCCGTCCTGCGTCTGCGCATGCCCGACGCCGACGTGACGTTCACGGACCTCGTGCGGGGCGAGATCACGTTCAAGGCGGGCACCGTCCCCGACTACGTCATCGTGCGTGCGAATGGTGACGCTCTCTACACGCTCGTCAACCCCGTGGACGACGCCCTCATGGAGATCACGCACGTCCTGCGCGGCGAGGACCTCCTGTCCTCGACACCGCGTCAGGTTGTGCTCTACCAGGCGCTTCTCGAGCTCGGCATCGCGAAGGTCATGCCCGCGTTCGGACACCTTCCCTACGTCATGGGCGAGGGCAACAAGAAGCTCTCGAAGCGTGACCCGGAGTCGAACCTCTTCCTCCACCGCGACCGTGGCTTCACCCGCGAAGGGCTCGTCAACTACCTCGCGCTCCTCGGCTGGTCGATCGCGGCCGACCGCGACATCTTCTCGATGGACGAGCTCGTCGAGGCGTTCGACATCGCCGACGTCAATCCCAACCCCGCACGCTTCGACATCAAGAAGGCTGAGGCGATCAACGCCGCGCACCTGCGGCTGCTCGAGCCGACGGACTTCCGTGGGCGCCTCGTGCCCTACCTGCACGACGCGGGCTTCGTGGACGCCGCGACGTACGACGAGCTGCCGAGCGCGCAGCAGGGCCTCGTCGATGCCGGCGCTCCGCTCGTCCAGGAGCGCATGACGCTCCTCGGCGAGGTTGCGGGCATGCTCGGCTTCCTCTTCGTCGCGGACGACGCGGTCGTGCTCGACGCCGACTCGATGGCTGCGCTCGTCGACAAGAACACGTTCAAGGGCGTCCTGCCGGGCGTCCAGGCCGAGCTCGTCCTGCCCGAGGGCGCGGCCCCGGGGACGGCTATGCAGCTGACCGAGGCGTCCGTGGCCCAGGTGCGTGAGCGCCTGGGAGAGATGCTCGACCGCGCGCACGAGGTGCTCGAGGGCGTTGCGTCGTTCGACCCCGAGACGACGCAGAACGCGCTCAAGGCGGCGCTCATCGAGGAGATGGGCATCAAGCCGAAGTTCGCGTTCGCGCCGTTGCGCGTCGCGATCACGGGCCGTCGCGTCTCCCCGCCCCTGTTCGAGTCGATGGAGATCCTCGGCCGAGAGTCGTCGCTCGCACGCGTCCGCGCGCTGCGGGCAGCGTTGTGAGAGCCGACGCCTCCGCGTCGCGGACGCCCCGGTCTGACGCCCCTGCGGCGTCAGATGCGGGGCGTCCGCGGTGTGCGGGGGTGCTCTTCGACGTCGACGACACCTTGGTCGACACGCGGGGAGCCTTCGCCGACGCGATGGCTCAGATCGCGCGGGTCTATCTGCCCGACCTTCCCGTCGACCGGCACGGTGACGTCCTCGCGATGTGGCGTCGCGACGCGGGCGGGCACTACCGCGCGTACACGCGCGGCGAGCAGACCTTCCGCGAGCAGCGCATGACGCGGGCCAACGAGCTCATGGTGGGCTTTGGTGGGGCGGTGCTCGATGACGAGGCCTACGAGGACTGGGCCGCTGTCTTCGAGTCCGCGTTCGCTGCCGCGTGGCGCGTCTTCCCCGAGGTGTCGGCGACGGTCGACGCGCTCCTCGGGGCGGGCGTCCGCGTCGGGGCGTTGTCGAACGCGGTGACCGACTACCAGGTGCGTAAGCTCGCAGCCGTCGGGCTGGGGGATCGCGTCCCCATGCTCGTCGGGGTCGACCTCTTCGGGGTGGGCAAGCCGGACCCTCGCGTCTTCCTCGAGGCCGCGCGTCGGCTGGGGACGGCGCCGGCCGAGACGCTCTACGTCGGCGACGAGCTCGACATCGACGCGGGCGGAGCGATTGACGCGGGCCTTCAGGCGGCCTGGATCGACCGGCCCGGGGCACGTCGTGGGGGTGCGCACCCCGAGGATCCTCACGCCGCCCGCGCCGCGGGCGTCACCGTGGTCGCGTCCCTCGACGAGATCCTTGGGGTCCTGGGGATCGAGAGGCCTGCCGCGCGAGTGTGACCGCGATGACGTCGTCCCGGTTTTGATGTGCGGGCGCTCGTCGGGTAGTGTTCTTTCTCGGGACAACCCCTGGAAAACGGGTCGGCGGCCTTCTTCAAGGCCGACGGCGACGGACTGGTGGGTTACCCCCTTGGGGTATGGTGTAATTGGCAACACAACGGTTTCTGGTACCGTCATTCTAGGTTCGAGTCCTGGTACCCCAGCTCAAGATCTTCGGATCGCGTCGCTCATGCAGCGGCGGGAATCCGGGGATCTTGCTCCGTCAGAGCGGGTGTTCTCACTCGCGTCTGGCACGTCCTGCCCCCGTCGTCTAGCGGCCTAGGACGCCGCCCTCTCACGGCGGTAACACGGGTTCAAATCCCGTCGGGGGTACGTCTGCGAAGGCCCGGTCATCCATGATGACCGGGCCTTCGTCGTTGACGCGTGGCCGCGGACCGCGGCGGGGCATGCGGTAGGGCAGGGGGGCGTGACGAGGGTCACTGCGGGCTGATTGGCGCCCGGCCGCGAGAGGTGTGTAAAGTTCTCGACGGCGCAGCGAGAGGCACCTTCGGGAGCAGCTCGTCGCTCGTCCGGCCCCCGTCGTCTAGCGGCCTAGGACGCCGCCCTCTCACGGCGGTAACACGGGTTCAAATCCCGTCGGGGGTACAACAGCTCGGCCCGGTCATCGGTGATGACCGGGCCTTGTGCGTTCCACGGGTGGTCCCGCGCCGTCCGCGCGAGGAGGGCCCGGCATGCCGCCGGCCCTCCTCGCGCGACTCTTGCTAGCTCGCGGCGCGGCGCAGCACCTCGGTGAGCCGGTTGGCGGCGGCGACGACGGAGCCCGCGTGCAGACGGCCGGGCTGCCGGCTGAGGCGCTCGACGGGTCCCGAGATCGAGACCGCGGCGACGACGCGACCGGACGGGCCGCGCACCGGGGCCGACACGGAGGCAACGCCTGCCTCGCGCTCAGAGACGGACTGTGCCCACCCGCGCCGACGGACTCCCGAGAGGATCGTCGCGGTGAACTTGGCCCCCTGCAGGCCGCGGTGGAGCCTGTCGGGCTCCTCCCAGGCGAGGAGGATCTGTGCGGCGGAGCCGGCCTGCATCGTGAGGGTTGCCCCGACCGGGATCGAGTCGCGCAGCCCGACGGGCCGCTCGGCGGCCGCGACGCAGATGCGCTGGTCGCCCTGTCGGCGGTAGAGCTGTGCGCTCTCGCCCGTGTGGTCGCGAAGCGCGGTGAGCACGGGGTTCGCCGCAGCGAGGAGGCGGTCCTCGCCGGCGGCGGTCGCGAGCTCGTTGAGGCGCGGGCCGAGCACGAAACGCCCTTGCATGTCGCGGGCGACAAGGCGGTGGTGCTCGAGTGCGACGGCAAGCCGATGAGCCGTCGGTCGGGCAAGATGCGTGGCTGCGACGAGCTGTGCCAAGGTCGCAGGACCTGCCTCAAGTGCCCCAAGAACGGCGGCGGCCTTGTCGAGGACGCCAACTCCGCTAGAATTGTCCATAGGACGATATTGCAGTCTCGGAGGCTGAGACGCAAGTGCGGCGCACCGTGTGTCGTCGCGATTCTAGTCTCTGCCGCCGCTTAGCGGCAGTCTTTGACGAGAGGAACATCCATGGCCGGCACGCTGGCAGAGAAGGTTTGGGACGCACACCTCGTGCGTCAGGGTGTCGATGGAGCTCCCGACCTCCTCTACATCGACCTCCACCTCCTGCACGAGGTGACGAGCCCGCAGGCCTTCGAGGGACTTCGCCTCGCGGGACGCACCCTCCGTCGCACCGATCTCACGATCGCGACCGAGGACCACAACACCCCCACGCTCGACATCGACCTGCCGATCGCCGACCTGACGAGCCGCACGCAGATCGACACGCTGCGCAACAACGCCAAGGAGTTCGGCGTCCGCCTCCACTCGCTCGGTGACGCCGACCAGGGCATCGTGCACCAGGTGGGCCCCCAGCTCGGCCTGACGATGCCCGGCCTCACGGTGGTGTGCGGCGACTCGCACACCTCGACGCACGGCGCCTTCGGGGCGCTCGCGTTCGGCATCGGCACGTCCGAGGTCGAGCACGTCATGGCGACCCAGACGCTCCCGCTCGCACCCTTCAAGACGATGGCGATCAACGTCGAGGGCGAGCTGCCCCCGGGGGCCACCTCGAAGGACATCATCCTCGCGATCATCGCGAAGATCGGCACGGGTGGCGGCCAGGGCTACGTCCTGGAGTACCGCGGCGAGGCCATCCGCACGCTGTCGATGGAAGCGCGCATGACGATCTGCAACATGTCGATCGAGGCGGGCGCGCGTGCCGGCATGATCGCACCGGACCAGACGACGTTCGACTACCTCGAAGGTCGCCCGCACGCCCCGGAGGGCGCTGACTGGGACGCAGCCGTCGAGTACTGGTCGACCCTTCGCTCGGACGACGACGCGGTCTTCGACACCGAGGTCACGCTCGTCGCCTCCGACCTCGAGCCCTTCGTCACGTGGGGCACGAACCCCGGTCAGGGACTGCCGATCTCGGCGTCCGTCCCGGTCCCCGAGCTCATCGCTGACGAGAACGACCGGATCGCCGCCGAGCGCGCGATCGAGTACATGGGTCTCGTCCCCGGCGCACCGCTGCGTGAGCTCAAGATCGACACCGTCTTCATCGGCTCGTGCACGAACGGTCGCATCGAAGACCTGCGTTCGGTCGCGAAGGTCCTCAAGGGCAAGAAGCGAGCCGCTGACACCCGCGTGCTCGTCGTCCCGGCTTCCGCACGCGTGCGCCTCCAGGCCGAGACCGAGGGCCTCGACCAGATCTTCCTCGACTTCGGGGCCGAATGGCGTAACGCAGGCTGCTCGATGTGCCTCGGCATGAACCCCGACCAGCTCGCACCGGGGGAGCGCTCCGCATCGACCTCGAACCGCAACTTCGAGGGACGCCAGGGCAAGGGCGGGCGCACGCACCTCGTCTCGCCGCTCGTGGCGGCGGCGACCGCGATCCGCGGCACGCTCTCGTCGCTGTCCGACCTCGACCTCCCCGAGGGCACCGACCTCACGACCTTCGACGGCTCACCGCTCGCGCCGCTCGACCCGGACGTCCTCGTCCAGGTCTGACACCCGCGCACCGGTCACCGAAGCCACATCCAAGGAGCTCGTCATGGAGAAGTTCACCACCCACACCGGGGTTGGCGTCCCGCTGCGTCGCAGCAACGTCGACACCGACCAGATCATCCCGGCCGTCTACCTCAAGCGCGTCACCCGCACGGGCTTCGAGGACGCGCTCTTCGCCGCCTGGCGCGGCGACGAGTCCTTCGTGCTCAACCAGCCCGCGTACACCGCGGGCTCCGTGCTCGTGGCTGGGCCCGACTTCGGCACGGGCTCGTCCCGCGAGCACGCCGTCTGGGCGCTCAAGGACTACGGCTTCAAGGCCGTCCTCGCCTCCCGCTTCGCCGACATCTTCCGCGGCAACTCCGGCAAGCAGGGCCTGCTCGCCGCGCAGGTCGCCCAGGAAGACATCGAGCTGCTGTGGAAGATCCTCGAGAACGAGCCCGGCACCGAGGTGACGGTCGACCTCGTCGGTCGCACCGCGTCGGCCGGGGACGTCACCGTGCAGATCCACGTCGACGACTACACGCGCTGGCGCCTCATCGAGGGCCTCGACGACATCGGCCTGACCCTCCAGCACGAGGACGAGATCACCGCGTTCGAAGCGCGTCGCGAGGGCTGGCGCCCGCGCACGCTCCCGGCGAAGCACCTTCCCAAGCAGGAGATCGTCGCCGCGCGCCCGAGCGCCTGAGTCACAGTGCCCCGCGACGCCGGGGGTGCCGCACGAGCGGCACCCCCGGCGTCGTCGTGGGAATACCGCGTGCCCTGCACGTCGTTCGACCCAGGGCGTCGTGCGCCCGTGGGGTGCCCCCACGAAGTCCTCACACCGTGCCCGACTCTTTCGGCCCACCGGCTCTCAGCGATAGGCGACGATAGACCCATGACCGATCTCATCCACGTCACTGGCGGAACCCCGCTCAACGGAACGATCAAGGTGCGGGGCGCCAAGAACTTCGTCTCCAAGGCGATGGTCGCCTCGCTTCTCGGGGACGGACCGAGCGAGCTGCGCAACGTCCCGCTCATCCGCGACGTCGAGATCGTCAAGGGTCTGCTCGAGCTTCACGGTGTCGTCGTCGACCACGACCGCGAGGGTGGCGTGCTGCGCATGGACTCGACGGCCGTCGACTCGGCGCACGTCGCCGACATCGACGCGCACGCAGGGTCGAGCCGCATCCCGATCCTCCTGTGCGGCCCGCTCCTGCACCGCCTCGGCGAGGCCTTCATTCCCGACCTCGGCGGCTGCCACATCGGTGACCGCCCGATCAACTACCACCTCGACATCCTGCGCCAGTTCGGCGCGGTCGTGGACAAGCGGCCTCAGGGCATCCACCTCACGGCACCCAACGGCCTGCGCGGCACGAAGATCGCGCTCCCGTACCCGTCGGTCGGCGCCACTGAGCAGCTGCTGCTCACGGCCGTGCGCGCCGAGGGCGTCACCGAGCTCGCGAACGCGGCCATCGAGCCTGAGATCATGGACCTCATCAACGTCCTGCAGAAGATGGGCGCGATCATCTCGGTCGACACCGACCGCGTGATCCGCATCGAGGGCGTCAAGCGCCTCGGCGGCTTCCGGCACACCGCGCTCGGCGACCGCATCGAGGCGGCGTCGTGGGCATCCGCCGCGCTCGCAACGCGCGGCGACATCTTCGTCGAAGGTGCGACGCAGCCGGAGATGATCGCGTTCCTCAACACCTTCCGTAAGGTCGGCGGCGAGTTCGAGGTCGAGGACAACGGCATCCGCTTCTACCACCCCGGTGGTGAGCTCAGGTCGATCGTCCTCGAGACCGACGTGCACCCGGGCTTCATGACGGACTGGCAGCAGCCGCTCGTCGTCGCGCTCACGCAGGCCACGGGCATCTCGATCGTCCACGAGACGGTCTACGAGAACCGCTTCGGCTTCACCGAGGCGCTGCGTGGTATGGGAGCGACTATCCAGGTGTACCGGGAGTGCCTGGGCGGCCTCGAGTGCCGCTTCGGCCAGCGCAACTTCCACCACTCGGCCGTCATCTCGGGCCCGACGCCGCTCGAGGCCGCCGAGATCACGGTTCCCGACCTTCGCGGTGGGTTCTCCCACCTCATCGCGGCGCTGACCGCCACGGGCACATCGACGGTGCACGGCATCGGTCTCATCGACCGCGGCTACGAGAACTTCGCCGAGAAGCTCACGGCTCTGGGCGCGAACTTCGTCCGTCCCTGAGCGCGCTACGCCGCACGCGCTACGCCGCACGCGCCACGCGCCACGCGTCCGTGCGAGCGTGCGACGTCGACCCCGGTCGTGGCACCTGCCCGGCCGGGGTCGATCACGTCAGGCGCCGGTAAGATGTCGTTCCGTGTCGAAGCATCCAGCCAGCGCCAATCGCGCCTACCGCAGCATCGCGCGGATCATCCGCCCCCTCTTGCGGTCGATGACCATCCGCGACTGGCAGGGGATGGAGCATCTGCCTGCCGAGGGAGGCTTCGTCATCGCGGGCAACCACATGACGAACATCGACCCGTTGACGTTCGCTCACTACGTCTACGACGCCGGCTACGCGCCGCGGGTCCTGGCGAAGGCGTCACTGTTCAAGGTTCCGCTCCTGGGCGCGGTCCTGCGCGCGACCGAGCAGATCCCGGTGCAGCGCAACTCGACGCTCGCGGTCAACGCGCTCGCCCCGGGCATCGACGCGCTGCGGGACGGTCGCTGCGTCGCGGTCTTCCCCGAGGGCACGCTCACGCGGGACCCGGACCTGTGGCCGATGACCGCGAAGACTGGCGTCGCGCGTCTGGCCCTCGAGGCCAAGGTACCCGTCATCCCGGTCGCGCAGTGGGGGATGCAGGACATCCTGCCGCGCTACTCGCGGCGCTTTCGACCGTTCCCCCGCAAGCACGTCTCGGTTCACGCGGGCCCGCCCGTCGCGCTCGACGACCTCTACGACCGCCCGCTCGACTCCGCGACGCTGCGTGAGGCGACCGAGCGCGTCATGGACGCGATCACAGGGCTCCTCGCCGAGATCCGTGGGCAGGAGCCTCCTGCGGTGCGCTACGACATGAGGTCGGTACGACGCGCGCAGGACAGCGCCGATGGCGCGTCCGGGGCCGCTCCCGAAGCCGCTCCCGAGGCCGCTCCCGAGGCAGGGGACGACGCCTGATGTCGACGCCGACCGAGCAGCGGCCCTTGCGCGCAACGGTCCTCGGGACGGGTGCCTGGGGGACGACCTTCGCGATCGTCATGGCCGACGCCGGCTGCGAGGTCCGCATGTGGGGCCGCTCGGCCGAGGTCTGCACGCAGATCACGACCGACCACCGCAACTCGCGCAACCTCCCGGGTGTGTCACTTCCGCCCCAGATCACGGCAACGACCGACGCGGCGGAGGCGCTCGACCACGCCGACCTCGTCGTCGTCGCGATCCCGTCGCAGTCGGCTCGCGCAACGCTCGAGGCCTTGCGGTCGCACGTGCCCGCTGACGCGGTCGCGGTGTCCCTCATGAAGGGCGTCGAGCTCGACACCGACCGTCGGATGAGCGAGGTCGTCGCCGAGGCACTGGGCATGTCGGCACGACGGGTCGTCGTCGTCTCGGGCCCGAACCTCGCACGGGAGATCGCCGAGAAGCAGCCGACGGCAACCGTCGTCGCGGGGACGGACGCGGATGCGACCGCCCTCGTGGCGCGCGCGTGCACGAACGCCTACTTCCGGCCCTACACGAACGCCGACGTCGTCGGCGTCGAGCTCTGCGGCGCCGTGAAGAACGTCATCGCGATCGCCGTCGGAATCGCCCAGGGCAGGGGCTTCGGCCTCAACACGACGGCCACCGTCATCACGCGCGGCCTCGTCGAGATCACGCGCCTGGGCCTCGCCCTCGGTGCGAACGCCGAGACCTTCCCCGGCCTCGCGGGCATGGGCGACCTCATGGCAACGTGCGCCTCGCCGCTCTCACGCAACCACACGCTCGGCAAGCACATCGGCGAGGGCCTCACGCTCGAGGAGGCGATCGCGGCGACCGGCGGCACGGCGGAGGGCGTGAAGTCCTCCCGCTCGGTGCTCGAGCTCGCGCGCGCGCTCGGCGTCGACATGCCGATCACGCAGGCCGTCGCAGCCGTCCTCTACGAAGGGCTCGCGGTCGACGACATGGCGCGGGCCTTGCTCGCGCGCCCGCAGAAGGCGGAGGGCCTGTAGGACCGTGCCGACCGGACGGACGACCAGCTGAGGCTGAGGCGCCCCTCGCTCAGCGTGCTACGGACCGAAGCGCGTGGTCGAGGTCTGCCCAGAGGTCCTCGACGCTCTCGATGCCGACGCTCAGGCGCAGCAGGTCCTCGGGCACGGTGAGCGACTCGGTCGGGAACCGTCGGCGACGCTCGAGCGTCGACTCGACCCCGCCGAGGCTCGTCGCGGGAGTCCACAGGGCGACCCGCGCGACGACCGCATCCGCAGCGTCCGCACCGCCGCGCGGGCGGACTCCGAGGATCGCCCCGAAGCCGTCCATGAGCCGCGCTGCGCGGTCGTGGCCCGGGTCCTGGGGGAGGCTCGGGTGCCGGACCTCGAGGACGCCCGGGTGCTCCGCGAGCCGCGCAGCGAGCACCGCCGCGTTGGCTTGGGCCCGTTCGACGCGCAGGGCAAGGGTGCGCAGCCCGCGCAGCGCGAGCCACACCTCGAACGGGCCCGCAATCGCGCCGTGCGACGTCCGGTAGGCGCGCAGGTGGTCGGTGAGGTGCTCGCTCGCTGCGAGCGCCACGCCCAGGACGACGTCGGAGTGCCCCGCGAGGTACTTCGTTGCTGAGTGCACGACGATGTCGGCACCGTGCTCGAAGGGACGCTGCACGAGCGGCGTCGCGAACGTCGAGTCAACCGCGACGAGCACGTGGGCCGCGTGCGCGGCCTCGACGAGCGCGGGGATGTCTGCGACCTCGAGCATGGGGTTCGTCGGTGACTCGATCCACAGCAGGTCGGCGCCCGGGAGCGCGGCGGCGACCGCGTCGGTCTCCGCGATGTCGACGCGACGCACCTCGATCCCACGGTCGATCGTCAGCTGGTCGAGCAGCCCGAGCGTCGCCTGGTAGGCGTGCCGGGGGACGACGATCGTCCCGCCGAGCGGGACGAGCGCCAGCACGGCGGCGATCGCAGCCATGCCCGAGCCGTAGACCGTCGCCCCGTGCCGTCCGCCCTCGAGGGCCGCGACGGCTTCTTCGAATGGCTCCCACGTCTCGGTGCCCATGCGCGTGTACAGCGGTGCTCCCGGCGCGGGTACGCCCTGCGAGACGTACGTCGAGGACAGGACGATCGGCGGGTTGACGGGGGCGCCCGGGACGGGCGCGGGCCTGCCCGCGACGACCGCGACGGTCGCGGGGGACAGGGCGCTGCCGTGGTCGGCGCCACGAGGTGTCGAGGGGGCGCTGGACGAGGGCGTTGCAGGCGTCGTCATGTCGGCAGGGTACGCCCGTCGTCCCGCGCGCGGGACTCGGGTCCGCGGCCGTACCAGCAGGGTGCGCGACGGTAGGCTTGTCCGCGATGGACACGCAGCGTACAACCTCAGTCCCCGGTGACCGCCCCCGCGTCATGGTGCTCTTCGGAGGCCGCTCGGGTGAGCACTCCATCTCGTGCGCGACCGCCGCGGGCGTGCTGCGTGCGATCGACCGCCGCCGCTGGGAGCCCGTCCCCGTCGGCATCACGCGCGCGGGCCAGTGGGTCGTCGCGGCCGACGACCCCGCGGCGTGGGAGATCACGGACGGTCACCTGCCCGAGGTCGAGGCCTCGCACGCGGACGTCGTCCTGCCCATGGCGACGCACGTCCGCGAGGTCCAGGTCCTCGCCCCCGGCGAGGTCCCGACGGCGCTCGGTGACGTCGACGTCGTCATGCCGCTCATCCACGGCCCGTTCGGCGAGGACGGCACCCTTCAGGGCATGCTTGAGATGTCCGACGTCCGCTACGTCGGCGCGGGGGTCCTCGCGTCGGCGATCGGCATGGACAAGCACTACATGAAGGTCGTCCTCGAGTCCGAGGGGCTTGCGGTCGCGCCCTACGTGGTCGTCCGCCCCGGGGCGTGGGAACGCGATCGTGCGGCGTTGCTCGAGCGCATCGACGAGCTGGGCCTGCCGCTGTTCGTCAAGCCGGCGCGTGCCGGTTCGAGCCTCGGGATCTCGCGGATCGACAACCTTGACGACCTGGACGCGGCGATCGCGGTCGCACGCGAGCACGATCCCAAGGTGCTCGTCGAGCAGGGCATCGTCGGCCGCGAGATCGAGTGCGCGGTCCTCGGCGGTCGCGGGAGCGCGCGCCCGCGCGCCTCGCTCCCCGGCGAGGTCGTCGTCAACGAGAGCGACCGCACCTTCTACGACTTCGAGTCGAAGTACCTCGGTGAGGGCGACGTCGATCTCGTGTGCCCGGCGAACCTCCCTGCGTCGGTCATCGCGGCCGTTCAGGACGTCGCGGTGCGGACGTTCGAGGCGCTCTCGGGGGAAGGGCTCTCGCGCGTCGACGTCTTCGTCACGCCTGATGAGCGTGTCATCGTCAACGAGATCAACACGATGCCCGGCTTCACGCCGATCTCGATGTACCCGCGCATGTGGCAGGAGTCGGGGCTCGCTTACGCCGAGCTCATCGACGAGCTGCTCACGCTCGCGCTCGAGAGGCCCACGGGTCTGCGCTGAGCGATCTCGCGCCCGGGCGTGCGTCGCGCGTGCGGCGCCCGTTCAGTAGCAGTGACGCGTCTGCGGTGCGGCGGAGACCGCACGGTTGAGGTCGACGACAGCAGCGCCCGACGTCCCCGCGGGGATGCGCACCTCGACCGCTGGGACGCGGCCGTACGTCGTGAAGACCCAGTCGCCCGTCACGGGCTCCTCGACGACGATCCAGTCGACGCTCGCACCCGTCGCGTCGACGATCGCCTGGCACTGCGTGGTCGTCGGCCCGGGAGGCTCCACACCGCACCGCAACGTCACGGCCGACGCGGTCGTGCCCCACGCCGCGGCGGCCTGGGCGGACGCCGTGATCTTCGGGAGCGCGCCGAGCGTGTCGGGCACCGCGAGCACGATCGACGCGCACACGGGATCCGTCGCGTGCGGGCCGGCCGTGAGCGAGATCGCCGGTGTGCAGGCTGCGAGCGGAAGGGCGAGCGCCCCCGCGGCGACGACAGCGCGCAGCGTGCGGGCACGGCGCGCACGGGAGGCGCCCGCAGCCGAGGGGTGGGACGCGAAGGGGACGACGAGGGGCACGGCACCACGCTACCCGTCCCGCACGGTTAGGTTGGGCGCGTGACTTCTCAGATGGTGCCCTCGCCGCTGCCCGACACCCCGGAGCTTGTCGGGGACCTCTCCGAGTCCGCGCTCCTCGCTCGCTTCGTCCCGCTCCTCACAGCTCCCGCCGCGATGCTCGTGGGGCCGGGGGACGACTGCGCGGTTCTTGCGGCTCCGGACGCGCGCGTCGTCGTGAGCACGGACGTCCTTGTCGAGGACGTCCACTTCCGCCGTGAGTGGTCGAGCGCGCAGGACGTCGGAAGGCGTGCGGCGGCCCAGAACCTGGCCGACGCCGCCGCGATCGGCGCTGTGCCCACGGGCCTGGTCGTCTCGCTCGTCCTCCCACGGGCGCTCCCCGTGGCGTGGGTCGAGGACCTGGCCCGCGGGCTCGACGACGGGTGCCGAGAGTGGGGCGCGGGCGTCGTCGGCGGGGACCTGGCGAGCGGGGCTCAGGTCGTCATCGCGGTCACTGTCCTGGGTGATCTTGAGGGGCGTGCGCCCGTGCTGCGCTCGGGGGCGCGGCCGGGGGACGTCGTCGCGCACGCGGGCGTACGCGGACGGTCCGCGGCGGGCCTTGCGCTGCTCTCGCGCCAAGGCGCGCAGGGGGGAGCCGTCGCGGAGGATCCCGGGCCGGTCGGTGCAACGGTTCTCGCGGCCTTCCGCGCACCCAGCCCGCCGGTCGCGGCGGGGCGTGCCGCTGCGATCGCGGGGGCGACGGCCATGCTCGACGTCTCGGACGGGCTCGTGCGCGACGCGGGGCGCCTCGCAGAAGCGAGTGGAGTGCGGCTCGCGCTCGAGGACCCGGTTGACGTGTTTGCCGACGAGCTCGCCCTGCTCGCGCCGATCGCGCGGGCGCTCGACGTGGAGGCCGCGACCTGGGTGCTCACGGGAGGGGAGGACCACGGGATGCTTGCGACGTTCCCGCCCGACGTCGACCTGCCGGAAGGCTTCAGGGTGATCGGTCGGGTCGAAGCCCGTGAGGTCGACTCGGCGGGCGCCGATGTTCGGCAGAACGGCCGGACGAGCAGCAGCGCGGCGGTGACGGTCGCGGGCCGCACGGTCTCAGCCGGTGGCGGATGGGATCACTTCGCACCCGGGCGCGACTGAGCCGACGCCTCGTCGGTGCCTCGGACGTTCACGCGCACCGGTGACAGCGACGTCAGCTGCCAGCGCGGACGTAGCGCACCTCGGTGAGGTGGGTTCCACCGAAGTCCTCGAGCCGCTCGACGCCGTCGGGTGCGAGGCCGTGACGGCGGTAGAAGTGGCGTGCACGCTCGTTGTCGGCGAAGACCCACAGCGAGAGTCTGACACCCGCGGGGACTTCGGCGAGGAGGGTACGCATGAGCTCGCGCGCAGCGCCCGTGCCCCAGGACTCGGGGGAGAGGTAGATCGCGTAGAGCTCGCGGTCACCGTCCTCGGCGTCCTCGTCGCGGGACGGGCCCAGCGTGGCGAAGCCGATCGCACGTCCTGCGGCCTCGGCGACCCATGTGTGGACCTCGGGGTTGGTGAGGTGCGACTGCCAGCCTTGTTCGCGAGCGTCGATATCGAGGGTGGCGAGGACCTCGTCCGGGACGATGCCCGCGTAGGCGCCGCGCCACGACGCGACATGGACGTGCGCCACCGCTGGCGCGTCGTCGAGGGTCGCGGTTCGGATCGTCAGTGCGTTCGTCTCCTCCACCATGTGTCAAGACTGCCACTGGAACAGTCATGGGTCTACCGCACGGCGGCAAAGTCGACGCCCCGTTCACCACGCGGTGGTGCGTTGTCCGTCAAACTTCGACGTCATCCGTCTGTGCGCACACGCACAAGAGCCCGCATCCGTGAGGGATGCGGGCTCTCTAGGTGCCGAGGATCAGGCGGGGCGCTGAACCTTGCCGGCCTTGAGGCATGAGGTGCACACGTTCACGCGCTTGGGCGTGCCGTTGACGATCGCACGGATACGCTGGATGTTCGGGTTCCAGCGGCGCTTGGTGCGCACGTGCGAGTGCGAGATGGAGTGCCCGAAGCTCGGACCCTTGGCGCAGACGTCGCAGTTGGCGGCCACTGTCTCTCCTGAAATAGTCGATCGTGCGTGCCGCGCGAACGCGGCCGAGTCTGAAGTCGAGGTGGACCAGGACATGACCCCCTCACAGACGTGAGGTGCGTGGGCCGGTGTCGATCACACCACCGAGCCCGGGTCGTCCCGGGCAACCTGAACAGCGTACCTGATCGCTGGCGTCAGGCCCAAACACGAACGCCGACACGTCCTGTGGCGTGCGTCTCGCCGGTTGTCGGTGCCGCCGCGTACCGTGGACGCGACCTGACCGACGCACCCGCCGCACCGAAGGTCACGTGAGCATCGTGGCACGTGACGCCGCCCGCCCCGAGCACCGAGGAGAACGCCCCGTGGATCCACGCTTCACCGCCGAGGTGGTCCGGGGCTGGGCTGAACGTGCGGTCGGTGCCCTCGAGCGCGCGCGCGAGCAGATCGACGCCGCGAACGTCTTTCCCGTGGCGGACTCGGACACGGGAACGAACATGCTCCTCACCCTCGTCGCTGCGCGTCGTGCGATCGACGACGGCGAGGAGGACACGGCGGGTGCCCTCGCCGACCTCGCGCGCGGGGCGCTCCTCGCGGCGCGCGGCAACTCCGGGATCATCCTCTCGGAGTTCCTCCGCGGGCTTGCGGTCGGCGTCGACGAACGGCGGTCCAGGCCGGCGCAGCCCGGTGCGGCTGGTCGCCGGGACGACGAGGGCTCGGTGCTCGCGGCTGCGCTGGGGGCGGGAGCGCACGCGGCGCGTGCCGCGGTGGCGCGACCGGCTCCCGGAACGATCCTCACGGCCGCTGATGCCGCAGCCGAGGCCGCCGCGGGCACGGCCCGCGCGGGTGCGGACGTCGTCGAGGTCATGCACGCGGCCGTCGCGGGCGCGCGGCTGGCGGTCCTCGGCTCTCCCGACGAGCTCGACATCCTCGCCCGCCACGGCGTCCTCGACGCGGGGGCCTTCGGGTTCACGCTCGTGCTCGCGGCCCTGCACGACGCTCTGACCGTGCCCGACGCCCCGTCGCCGCTCGCCGCCATGACCGGCCCGGCCACGGAGTGCTCGACCCACGCGTTCCCCGTCGACCTTCCCGTCGACCTGGCCGCGTCCGGAGGGGCGCGGCGGCACAGCGAGCCGCACCCCGGACACGGCGTAGCCGCGGGGGAGCCCGACGGCGCGTTCGAGGTCATGTACGTCGTCGAGGCCGACGCGGACGGAGGCGACATCGCCGACGGCCTGCGCGCACGGCTGCGGGCCGTCGGCGAGTCCGTCGTCGTCGTCGGAGGCGAGGGCGTCTGGCAGGCACACGTCCACACCGACGCTCCCGCCGAGGCGCTCGCCGCGGCCGACGGCGCAGGCCTGCGTCAGGTGTGCGTGCGCTCGCTCGTCGTGCCCCCCGGCCCCGTCGGCGTCGTCGCAGGTGTGCGCAGCCCCGGGCTGCTCGCCGACGCGGCGAGCACGGGTGCCGTCGTCCTCGCCCGCACCGACCGGCCGTGGACGCCGTCGGAGCTCGTCCGCGTCCTTGAGGACACGGGGCGCGCCCACGTCGTCACCGTCCTCCGGTCGGACTCGGTCGCGACGCTGCGCCGGACGCTCCACCGCATGCCGTCGGTCACGGTCGAGGCGATCGTCGTGCCCGACGACCTTCACGTCGTCGCGGCCCTCACGGCGCGCGAGGAGTCTCTCGGGCGCAACGGTGACGAGGCTCGTGCGCTCGAGGCCATGCGCGCGGCCATCGCGGCGCTGCGCTGGTGCAGCCTCGACGTCCGCACGGAGTCGGTTCCCGACGCTCTCGCGAGCCTGGGGACCCCGGACGGGGCCGGGCTCGCCATGGTGCTCGCGGGCGGCGCCGTTCCTGCTGCAGCCCTCGCCGAGTGCCGGAGCCTGCTCGACGACGCGTTCGGCTGCGAGGTCGTCGAGCTCCCCTCGGGACGCGACGACGCCGTGCTCCGAGTGGGGCTCCTGTGAGCGACCTCGCAGTTCCCGCCGACGCATCAGGCCTCGACGCGCCCCTCGAACGAGTGCTGGGCGCACCGACAGCCAAGGGCCTCGCGACGCTCGGCCTCGCAACCGTCGGCGACCTGCTGCGGCACTACCCGCGTCGCTACGTCGAGCCAGGGGAGCGCACAGAGATCGGCGACCTCGAGGTCGGTGCGCACGTCACGGTCGTCGCCCAGGTGGAGCGGGCCACGGTCCGCACCATGCGGGCGAGGTCGGGCGCGATCCTCAACGTCGTCGTCACCGACGGCACCGACCGCCTCGACCTGTCGTTCTTCGCGCGGCACGCGGGCGCGCTGCGCACGCACGAGGCGCGGCTCGTGCCGGGCCGGCTCGCGCAGTTCTCCGGAACCGTGAGCGAGTACCGCGGCACCCTGCAGCTCACCCACCCGGACTACGAGGTGATCGACGACCCCGAGGGCCTCGACACCATGCCGCCGACCCCGATCTACCCGGCGACCGCACAGATGCCGTCGTGGAAGACCTCACGTGCGGTGCGCGCGGTCCTGCCCGCGCTCGACGATGATCTGCCCGAGCCCGCGCCTCTCGAGATGCGCGCACGCAGGGGGCTCATGTCGCTGCCCGACGCGATCCGAGCGGTCCACACGCCCGCAACCGTCGCCGACGCCTACCGGGCGCACCGCACGCTTCGTTTCGAGGAAGCGCTCGTCCTGCAGACCGAGCTCGCCCGGCGCCGTCACGCGGCGCTCGTGCAGTCCGCTGTGCCACGGCCCCGCACCGAGGGTCCCTCGCTTCTCGCTGACCTCGACACGCGACTGCCGTTCGACCTCACCGCGGGCCAGGCGGCGGTCGGCGAAGAGATCGCGGCGGACCTCGCCCGCGCCCACCCGATGCAACGGCTCCTGCAGGGCGACGTCGGGTCCGGAAAGACCCTCGTCGCGCTGCGCGCCATGCTCCAGGTCGTCGACGCAGGCGGGCAGGCCGTGCTCCTCGCGCCGACGGAGGTGCTCGCGCAGCAGCACCACCGCACCCTCACGGCGCTGCTCGGCCCGCTCGCCGAGCCCGTGCTGCTCGGCGGTGACGAGCGAGCGACGCGCGTCGCGCTCCTCACGGGATCGCTCGGCGCCGCCGCGACCCGTGGCGCCCTGCTCGACGCGGCGAGCGGTCGCGCAGGCATCATCGTCGGGACCCACGCCCTGCTCTCCGACCGCGTGCAGTTCGCCGATCTCGGCCTCGTCGTCGTCGACGAGCAACATCGCTTCGGTGTCGAGCAGCGTGACGCGCTGCGCACGCGCGGCGACGACGTCCCGCACATGCTCGTCATGACCGCGACCCCCATCCCGCGCACCGTCGCGATGACCGTCTTCGGCGACCTCGAGGTCTCGACCCTCACGGACATGCCCGTCGGGCGCGCCGGTGTCTCGACGCACGTCGTCTGGGCCGATCGCCCCGCGTGGGTGCAGCGCGTGTGGCAGCGCGTCCGCGAACACGTGGATGCCGGTGAGCGCGTCTTCGTCGTGTGCCCCCGGATCACGGGCGACGACGCGTCGGCCGACGGTGCCGACCTCTTCGACGACCTTGCCGCGCAGCTCGACGCCGAGGCAGGAGCAGGTGGCGCTGGCCCCGGCGCCCGTGCTCCCGGGACGACCGCGCCGCCCGCGCGCCGCGCGGTCGAGGACGTCGTGCGCGAGCTCGAGTCCATGCCCGAGCTCGGCGGCGCCGCGATCGGCTCGCTGCACGGTCGCATGGCCTCCGAGGACCGCGACCGCGCCATGGCCGCGTTCCTCGAGGGCCGCACGCAGATCCTCGTCTCGACGACCGTCATCGAGGTCGGGGTCGACGTCCCACTCGCGACCGTCATCGTCATCCTCGATGCCGACGTCTTCGGGATCTCCCAGCTTCACCAGCTCCGCGGCCGCGTCGGCCGTGGCGTCCTGCCCGGGACCTGCTTCCTCGTCACGCACGCAGCCGACGGTTCGGACGCTGCCGAACGACTCACGCACCTCGCCGGAACGACCGACGGCTTCGAGCTCGCCCTGCTCGACCTCTCGGTGCGCCGCGAGGGTGACGTGCTCGGTGCGGCGCAGTCGGGCGGCGCCAGCTCGCTCCGCCTCCTGCGCGTCGTCAAGGACGCCGACCTCATCGCCGAGGCTCGCACCGAGGCGACGGAGCTCGTCGCGTCCGACCCGACGCTCTCGGCCTACCCCGCGCTCGCCGCCGCCGTCGAAGCGCGGCTGCGCGGCATCGAGACGGCGTTCCTCGACCGCGGCTGAGCACGAGGGGGTCGCGTCGGCACGCGCGGTGGCGTCGTCGCCCACGACCGTCGTCCGTCGCCCGCCCAGTCTCGGTGGACCGGCTGGGCCGCACCACGTCGCTACGCTGGTGCGGTGACGAGAATCGTGGCCGGACGCGCCGGTGGACGCAGCCTCAAGGTCCCGCCCAAGGGGACCCGTCCCACGAGCGACCGCGTGCGCGAGGCGATGTTCTCGCGCCTCGAGCACTACGGCGTCGTCGACGGCGCACGCGTGCTCGACCTCTTCGCGGGCTCGGGCGCGCTCGGGCTCGAGGCAGCGAGCCGCGGCGCGGTTGCCGTCGTCCTCGTCGACGCCGCGCGCCAGGCCGCCGAGATCTGCCGCGCCAACGCGGCGGCCACTGGTCTGGCCGACCGCGTCACGGTCGTCGTCGACCGCGCCGAGCGCGTCGTCGCGAACCTTCCCGTGCACCCGTGGGACCTCGTCTTCATGGACCCGCCCTACGACGTGCCCGACGCAACCGTCGACGCGGTGCTCGAGGCGCTCGCGCTCGACGGAGCGCTCGCGGCCGGGGCCGTCGTCGTCGTCGAGCGGTCGCGCCGTACCTCCCCGCCGACGTGGCCCGCGGGGTGGAGCGAGATCGCGCACAAGGACTACGGCGAGACGAGCGTCTGGTACGGCGGCCCTGACGCCGAGGACGCACCCGCCTGATCTTCGTACGCATGGACTAGCGTGGAGACGTGACCATCGCAGTCTGCCCGGGTTCGTTCGACCCCTTCACGCTCGGACACCTCGACGTCGTCCGCCGCGCTCGACGCCTCGTCCCCGAGGTCATCGTCGGCGTTGCCCGCAACTCCTCGAAGGCGACGCTCCTCACGCTCGACGAACGCCTCGAGGTCGCACGCGCGGCGGTTTCCGGCCTCGACGGCGTTCGGGTCGAGGCCGTGCCCGGCCTGCTCGTCGACTTCTGCCGTGAGCACGGCGCGACCGCTGTCATCAAGGGGCTGCGCGGCGGAGCGGACTACGACGCCGAGGTCCCCATGGCGCTCATGAACCGTCACCTCGCGGGCGTCGAGACCGTCTTCGTCGTGGGCGACGGGGCGCTCGCGCACGTCGCGTCGTCGCTCGTCAAGGACGTCGCGCGCTACGGCGGGCAGATCGACGACCTGGTTCCGCCGGGCGTCGGCGACATCGTCCGTGAGGCGCTCGCACGCCATGCACGCGCGGCTGCGCCGGCCGCCCCACCCCGTCCTGACCGCCCAGCCGAGGAGCCTCGATGACCGAGCACCACAACCCCATCGACGCCGAGCCGCCGACCCTGCCCGCCCTCGTCGACGAGCTCGACGCGCTCGTCACGCACGCGCGCGCCATGCCGATGTCAGCATCGGTTCTCGTCAACCGGGCCGACGCGCTCGCGCTCGTCGACGACCTGCGTGCGGCCATGCCTGCGCAGCTGGACCGGGCCGACGAGGTCCTCTCGGACGCCGACCGGGTGCTCGCAGAGGCCGAGGAGCAGTCCGAACGCGTCATCGCGACGGCGCGGACGCGGGCGGCGCAGCTCGTCGCCGAGGAGCAGGTCGTCGTGCAGGCGCGTGCGGAGGCCGCACGGATCGTCGAGGATGCGCACGCGCAGGCAGACGCGTTGCGACGTGACGCTGACGACTACTGCGACCGGCGTCTGGCAGAGTTCGAGATCGACCTCGGCAAGCTCGTCCAGCAGGTTCAGGCGGGCCGGGCGAAGCTGGCTGACCGTCTTGATGACGGTGCGTCGTCCACGAGCGACTAACATCGGAGGACCGCCGCGCCGATCCAGCGCGTGGCACGGAGAACAGCAGGCACCGACCGTGGACCACCGCACTCCCGACCCTCGCGACCCGTTTGTCCTTGACGTGAACGATCTGGGTCGTTCGCCGGGCTCGATGCGGACGTTCGAGTCGACGCTCGAAGCTCCGGCAGGGTTCGGAACCGACATCGTCACGGTGCCCCAGGGGTCGTCCGTCCACCTCGACCTGCGCCTCGAGTCGGTCATGGAAGGCGTCTACGTCTCCGGACTCGTCACGGCAGACGCGATCGGCGAGTGCGCACGGTGCCTCACCGAGCTCGAGATCGACGTCGACGTCGACGTCGCCGAGCTCTTCGTCTACCCCGAGCGTGCGGCCGCGGCCGCCGAGGAGCAGGACGAGGAGGAGAGCCCCGACGAGGTCTACCTCGTTGTCGACGAGCTCATCGACCTTGAGCCGCCGCTGCGCGACGCCATCGTCATGTCGCTGCCCTTCTCGCCCCTGTGCCGGCCGGGCTGCAAGGGCCTGTGCTCGGAGTGCGGTGCGGACCTCAACGAGCCCGAGAACGCTGAGCACGCCCACGAGATCCTCGACCCCCGGTGGAAGGCCCTCACCTCCCTCTCCGGCGGTGATGCCGACGCCGCCGCAGACGGAGGCTCGCGATGAGCGCCGCGGAGATCGCCGTCGTGCCCGCTGAGCTTCTCGACAGGCTCGGGGTCGACGTGGATCCCGAGCTGCTCGTCCTCGCGCTCACCCACCGCAGCTTCGCTCACGAGGCGGGCGGCATTCCGACGAACGAGCGGCTCGAGTTCCTCGGCGACTCCGTGCTCGGCCTCGTCGTCACCGAGTCGCTCTTCCGGCGTCACAGCACGCAGCCCGAGGGCGAGCTCGCGAAGATGCGGTCGGCGACCGTGTCGCAGCGCGCGCTCGCTGAGGTTGCGCGCGCCCTCGACCTCGGCGGGTACATCCTGCTCGGCAAGGGTGAGCGGCGCACGGGTGGCCGCGAGAAGGACTCGATCCTCTCCGACACGGTCGAGGCGATCATCGGCGCGGTCTACCTCACGCACGGTCTCGAGCGCACGAGGCGCTTCGTCCATTCGCTCGTCGACCCGCTCCTCGACGCGGCCGCCGGGCTGGGCGCGGGCCTCGACTGGAAGACCAGCCTTCAGGAGGCCTCGGCCGAGGCGGGCCTGGGAGCGCCCCGCTACGAGTCGGAGTTCGAGGGTCCCGACCATGCACGCGTGTTCACCTCGCGTGTCGTCCTTGCTGGCGTCGTGCGTGGTTCGGGCCGGGGCACCGCGAAGAAGCACGCCGAGCAGATCGCTGCCGAAGAGGCCTACCGCTGGATCGAGTCGCAGCGCCCCGACGACGCGCCTGAGCCCGTCGCGGGTGCCTGAGCTCCCCGAGGTCGAGACGGTCCGTGACGGTCTTGACCGTCACGTCGTCGGCTTCGCGGTCGCCCGCGCGGAGGTGTTCGCGCACCAGAGCGTGCGCCGCCACGACGGCGGCGGCCTCGACCTCGTCGGGCGGCTCGCGGGCCTGAGCCTTGCGGCTGCGGTGAGGCGGGGCAAGTTCCTGTGGCTCCCGCTGTCCGACGCGCACGGCCCGACGGGTGAGGCGCTCCTCGCCCACCTGGGCATGTCGGGTCAGCTGCTCGTCGCCGACGAGCCCCCCGAGCGCCGGCACCTGCGCGCCCGGCTCACCCTGCGCGCGGGCGACACCGAGCGTGTGCTCGACTTCGTCGACCAACGGATGTTCGGCTACCTCGCCGTGACCGAGCTCGTCCCGACGCCCGACGGCCTCCCCGGCGGTCGGGGATCGCCTGCTCCGCTCGTCCCCGCACCCGTCGCGCACGTCGCACGTGACCTGCTCGACCCAGCCGTCGATGTGCGCGGCCTCGCGCGGGCCGCGCGCGTGCGCCGCACGGCGATCAAGCGGCTGCTGCTCGACCAGGCCTTCGTCTCAGGCGTCGGCAACATCTACGCCGACGAGGCTCTGTGGCGTGCGCGCGTCCACTACGCCTCGCCAGCGTCCGCCGTGAGCGAGGCGCGGCTCGTCGACCTGTTCACCGCGGCGCGCGACGTCATGACCGAAGCGCTCGCGGTGGGTGGCACGAGCTTCGACGCGCTCTACGTCAACGTCAACGGCGAGTCGGGGTACTTCGCGCGCGGCCTGGCCGCGTACGGACGGGAGGGGGAGCCGTGCGCACGGTGTGGCACGCCGTTACGACGGGAGGCCTTCACCAACCGGTCCTCGTTCTTCTGCCCTCGTTGCCAGCGCAGGCGTTCCCCGAGCAGCGCGCAGCCCAGGCGCGCGCGGGATACGTCGTGAACACGCTGGGTCGCTGGGTACGATGGTCCTATGCGAGCGACGAACTCCACTGACGGCTCCGGTGAGCCCATCACCGTCATGATCGTCGACGACCACGAGGTCGTCCGCCGCGGCATCGCCGAGGTCGTCGACAGGTCTGACGGCCTGAGCGTCGTCGCCGAGGCCGGGTCGGTCGCTGAGGGCGAGCGCCGCGCGGCTCTCGTGCGCCCCCAGGTGATCCTCGTCGACCTGCAGCTTCCCGATGGCACGGGCATCGACCTCATCACGAAGCTGCGCGCGAGCGGTTCCGAGGCGCGCGCGATCATCCTCACGTCGTTCGACGACGACCGCGCGCTCGCTGAGGCCCTCGAGGCCGGCGCAGCCGCCTACCTGCTCAAGAGCGTGCGCGGCGCGGAGATCTCCGACGTCATCCACGCCGTGGCCGCCGGGCGCGTGCTCCTCGACGAGCGCACCGTGACCCGCCGTCGCGCCGAGCACGAGGACCCGACCGCGGACCTCACGCCGTCCGAGCTGCGCGTCGTCGACCTCATCGGTGAGGGTCTCTCGAACCGCGAGATCGCCGAGCGGCTCTCGGTTGCCGAGAAGACGGTGAAGAACCACATCACGTCGCTCCTCGCGAAGATGAGCCTGCAGCGTCGCACGCAGGTCGCCGCCTGGGCGGCTGGTCGCAAGAACCGCGAGTGGGCGGCGACGGACAAGCACTAATGATCGACGTCGCCGGGCTTCGCTCAACCGTTGCGGAGCTCATGCCCCGCGCTCTCGCCGAGCTCGCAGAGCTCGTCGCCATCCCGTCCGTCGCTGACTCCGCGCTCGTCCCGCACGAGCGTCTCGTCGAGGCTGCCGAGCTCACGCGCGACCTCTTCACCGAGGCGGGCGTGCCCTGCACGCTCGTTGCGACGCCCGACGGGACCGACGCGGTGATCGGGCATCTTCCCGGCCCTGAGGGCGCGCCCACGGTTCTGCTCTACGCCCACTACGACGTTCAGCCTCCGCTCGACGACGCCGCATGGACGACCCCGCCGTTCGAGCTCACGGAGCGCGACGGCCGCCTGTACGGTCGCGGCTCGGCCGACTGCAAGGGCAACATCGTCGCCCACCTCACGGCCCTGCGCGCACTGCGCGACTGGTCGGCGAGCACGGGTCGCCCGCTCCCCGTCGGCATCCGCGTCGTCGTCGAAGGCTCCGAGGAGCAGGGCACGGGCGGCCTCGAGCACTACCTCCTAGCCCACCCTGGCGACCACCCGGCCGACGTCATCCTCGTCGCCGACGCCGGCAACGTCGCCGCCGGCCAGCCGACCCTCACGGTGTCGTTGCGCGGCACGGCGGACGTCGAGGTCGAGATCCGCACGCTCGCCGGGCCCCTCCACTCAGGCGCTTACGGCGGGGCCGCACCCGATCCCGTCGCGGCGCTCGTCGCGCTTCTCGCGACCCTGCGCGACGGCGACGGTGTCGTCACGGTCGACGGCCTGGACGCGTCGGGCACGTGGGACGGTGCGCCCTACGACACCGCAACCTTCCGGTCCGACGCCGCGATCCTCGACGGCGTCGAGATCACCGGAACAGGGACGGTGGCCGATGCCCTGTGGGCGCGCCCCGCGCTCACGATCACAGGCATCGACGTACCCAGCGTCGCGAACGCGGTCAACGCGGTCCAGGCCTCGGCGCGTGCGCGCCTCAACCTGCGGGTGCCCCCGGGCATGGACCCGGCCACCGTCCAGGATCTTCTCGTCGCACACCTCGAGCGGCACGTGCCGTGGGGGGCGCACCTGAGCGTCGTCCGCGACGTGCCCGGGGCGCCTTTCCTCGCGCGCACCGACGGGCACGGCTTTGCCGTCCTCTCGCAGGCGCTTGCCGACGCCTACGGGACCGAGGCGACCGTGACGAGCGGGCAGGGCGGTTCGATTCCGTTGTGCACGGTGCTCCAGCAGGTCAACCCTGGCGCAGAGATCGTGCTCATGGGCTGCGAAGAGCCCGCAAGCCTCATCCATGCGCCCAACGAGTCGGTCGACCCCGCTGAGATCGAGGCGCTCGCCCTCGGCGAAGCGCTCTTCCTCCTCCGTCTGACAGCCTGACGCCGACGGGCGGGCGTCCGGCGCAGCGGCTCCGCTCGCCGTGGCGGGAGTCACGTGTGACGACTCTCATACGCGCCCCAGCTCCGACGATCGTGACGGACGTGCCGGTGTTCGCCGGACACCCGTTTCGCCCCGAGGAGCACGAACCTGCATGGCAGCCACCGTCCTTCCCACCCAGGCCTCCTCCCCGTCCGCGTCCCCGGCGGCTTCGTCCCGCGAGGCGCGAGGTCGCGCGCGACGACGTGCGACCGTGCGGGCTCGGCTCTTCGGGATCGCCTGGCTCGGCGCCGCAGGCGCCATCATCGTGGGCGGTCTCGCGATCGTGCTCATGTCCCAGCTCGCGGCCGCGGCGAGTGCGATCAACTCCGACAACGTCACCCTGAGCCAGCCACTCGAGGAGCTCTACGACGAGCAGTACGAGAGCAGAGTGTTTCTCGCTGAGACTGCTGCTGCCTCAACCGTGACGGAGAAGGAGCGGTGGCATGCCGAGCTCGTCGCGAACGAGGTCGAGGTCGCTGACGTCACCCAACGCTTCGGTGACGCCTACGTCGCAGCAGGAGGCGGGTCGTGGGATGCCGTCGTCGACGCCCGTGCGGCATTCGTCGACGCCCGCGACGGCGTCGTCCTGCCCGCCGCGCTCGAGATTGGGTCAAGCGAGTACACCACCGTCCGTTCCGGGACGTTCGAGCCTCTCCTCAACGCCTACCTCGACGCGCTCGACGTCGTCTGGGAGGACGTCAACGGCGGCATGGCCGAGACGGCGGCGAAGGCCGACAGGCTGGCGATGACCACGACGTGGGCTGTGGCCGGCATCGTCGGCGGCGTCGTGCTCCTCCTGCTCGTCCTGACAGGCGCCATCGTCCGCAAGATCCTGCGGGCCGTCGCAGCCCTCCAGCGATCGATCGACGCCATGGCTGAGGGCGACCTCACGGTTGCGGCCGAGGTCGTCTCCGACGACGAGCTCGGCGCGACCTCCACGCACCTCAACGTCGCACGGACCTCCCTCATCGACATCCTCTCCGGCGTCAACGCCACGACGGGCACGGTGGCGATCGCCGCGAACGAGCTCGGCACCGCGGGGACCCACGTCGTGCGCGGAGCCGACGACATGTCGACGCAGGCCGCATCCGTGGCCGCTGCTGCCGAGCAGGTGTCGGCCAACGTCGCGACGACGGCTGCCGGAGCCGACGAGATGGGCGCGTCCATCCGCGAGATTGCGCGCAACGCCGCGCAGGCTGCGTCGGTTGCGGCGCAGGCGACCGAGGTCGCCGGCGCGACCCGGGAGACCGTCACCAGGCTCGGCGCGTCGAGCCGCGAGATCAGCACGGTCGTGCGCTCGATCACCTCGATCGCCGAGCAGACCAACCTCCTCGCGCTCAACGCCACGATCGAGGCCGCCCGGGCCGGTGAGGCGGGCAAGGGCTTCGCGGTCGTCGCCGGTGAGGTGAAGGAGCTCGCGCAGGAGACCGCGCGTGCGACGGAGGACATCGTTCACCGCGTCGAGGCGATCCAGTCCGACACGGACGACGCGGTCGCGGCCATCACCCAGATCGTCGAGATCGTGGGCAGCATCAACGACTTCCAGGCGACCATCGCCTCGGCCGTCGAGGAGCAGACCGCGACGACGAGTGAGATGAGCCGCTCGGTCGCCGAGGCTGCGGCGGGCGTGACCGAGATCGCGAGCAGCATCACGGCAGTCGCCGGGGCGGCAGCGGAGTCGAGCAGCACCGTCACCGGGATGGGCACATCCACCGTCGAGCTCGCGCGCCTCGCGACCGACCTGAAGTCGAGGCTCGAGCAGTTCTCGTTCTGAGCCCCGGCCGAACGGCTACGTGAGCGGAACCGACCAACGCACGAGCGTGCCCTGACCCTCAGGGTTGGGCGTGAGCGTGAAGTCGCCTCCGTGCTGCCTGGCACGCGACGCAAGATTCCCCGTCCCGGAGCGGCGTCCCGAGACCTGGTCGAGCCCGACCCCGTCGTCGCGCACCTCGACGAGGACCTCGCCGCCGCCCGCGATGCCCGGCAGCATATCGGCCGAGACCGAGCTGATGGCGACAGTGACCTGGACCGACGATGCATGTGCGTGCCGGGCTGCGTTCGCAAGCCCCTCGCGCACGACTGCGACGACGTCGTCGGCGAGGCCGTCGGCCACGAAGTCGTCGACGACCGTCTCGTCGTCGGCGAGCGACTGCTCGCCGCGGGACTCTGAGCCGAGCACGTGCCCGTCGATCGTGATGACGAGGGAGGGCGCGAAGGACAGGCCGGTGCGCGCGAGGCTCGCCTCGCGACGCAGGCGCTCGACGAGGCCCGTCGCGGCGTCGGGGTCGCGGAGGGCGTGCACGATCGCGCGGATCTGCTTGACGGTCGAGTCGACGTTGTCGAGCGCCTCCTCGACGATGCTCACGAGCTCGGTCGCATCGACGCCTCGGGCTGCCCTGCGACGCACGGTCTCGAGCTGCATGCCCGTCGCGAAGAGCTGCTGGATCGCCAGATCATGGAGGTCGCGTGCGATGCGGTCGCGTTCGCCCGCGAGCTCAGCGGCGGCCTGGGACTGGCGGGCTGCGGCAAGGATCATGGCGATCGCGGCCTGGCCCGCGAAGGTCTCGGCCGTCGCGAGGTCCGTCTCGTCGAACGGCTCCCGCCCGGGCTTGCGCAGCAGGACGAGCACGCCGACGGGGTCGTCGGGCGTACCCATCGGTGCGTACAGCGCGGGGCCGAACCGCCGCATCTCGGGAACGCGGATGCCGGGCGCGGTCGCCAGGTCGAGCAGGACGCCCCACCCCGAGGCGAGCGCGGTCCCCGCGACGCCGTCGGGCGGCACCTCGACGCCGAGGATGTCCTCGTCCGACCACCCTTCAGCGAACTCGATGAACAACCGGCGCCCGACGCCCGGCAGGATGAGCGCGGCCGTGTCGGCATCGGCGATGTAGCGGGAGGTCGAGACGATCTCCTGGAGGATCTCCTCTTCGTCCTTCTCTCCCGAGAGCAAGAGGGTCGTCAGCTCCTGCCCCGCGCGTAGCCAGCGTTCGCGCCGGGCCGCAAGCTCGTAGAGCTGGGCGTTCTGGATCGCGACCCCGGCGGCGGCGGCGAGCGCCTCGACGATGTAGGCGTCGCGCCGGTTGAAGCCGCCGGGCTTCTCGGCGAGGTAGAGGTGGCCGAAGACCTTGTCGCGCACACGGATCGTCGTGCCGAGGAACTGATGCATGGGCGGGTGCCCGGGCGGGAAGCCCTCGAAGGCCGGGTCCTTCATGAGGTCGAACAGGACGAGCGTGCCGCGATCGGGGATGTTCCGGAGCACCCCGTGGTTGCCGGGAGGGTGGGGCAGGTTCTCGGCCGTGCGCTCGTCGACCCCGACCTGGACGAACAGCATCGATGAGCCCGTGGGTGCGAAGGAGTTGATCGCCGCGTACGGGGAGTCGGTGAGCCGTGCGCACGTCTCGACAAAGTTCTGCAGGACGACGGGAAGCTCGAGGTCGGCGGCCAGTCCCAGAACTGCTCCGAGGACCTCGTCGTCGATGTCGTGCGGCCTGTGGACGGCCATGTGCGCCTCCCCATCGATCGGTCTCATGAGCCTTGCCTGCGTTCGAGGGCCCACGCCGTACGGTACGCGGGCAGGTGGTCGAGGAGAAACGCGTGCGTGCCACGCGCGACGACGCGGGCGGGGCGTCGCTGGCCGTCCGTCGTGCTGGGCGCGGTCGCGACGCCCGCAGACGTGAGGTCCGTCGCCCCGGCGTCGTCGTCGTGAGCGAGGACGACGACCTCGTCGACTGCTGCGAGCGGCGCGAGGCGGTGGGTGGCGATGACGATTCCGCGGCCTGCCGCCGCGAGCCTGGGCAGCACACCGGTGACCAGCGCGTCGGCTGACGCCGGGTCGACGTGCTCGGCGGGTTCGTCGACGAGCAGGAGCGGGGCGGGGGAGAGAACCGCACGGGCGAGCAGGAGCCGGCGCCGTTCGCCTCCCGAGACGGTTGCGCCGGCCGGTCCGAGCCTCGTGGCGAGCCCGTCGGGAAGAGCATCGAGCCAGTCGCTGAGGCCGAGCAGGCGGAGGGCGTCGGTCGCCTCGTCGTCGGTGACCGTGCCGCGGCCGACGCGGAGGTTCTCGAGGATGCTCGTCGCGAAGATGTGCGCGTCCTCGGCCGTGACGACGCTCGACCTGGCCGGGTGGACGAGGGTTCCCGCCGCGGGGGTGAGGAGTCCGCCGAGCGTGAGGAGGGTGGTCGTCTTGCCGGTCCCGCTCGGCCCGACGAGCGCGATGGTCCGGCCCGGTGACACGTCGAGGCTGAGACCCTCGACGACGGGGGAGCGGCCGGGCCACGCGCACGAGAGGTCCGTCGCGACGATGCGGGGCGAGGCGGTGGTGACAGCCGTCGCCACGGTGTCGTCGGCGGAGGCGTGCGTCGCATCCGACTCGGCAGATGTCCCGAGGACGTGCGCCGTCACTGCGCCGTCGGGGTCACAGGCGTCGAGCAGCGCGGCGATGCGCGTCGCGGCTGCGCGCGAACGGTGCAGCTGCACGGCCGCGGCGGGCAGGAGCGACGTCGCCTCGAACGCCGCCAGAGGGACGAGCGCGACGACGGCGAGCTCGACCGCGGCGAGGGAGCCCGCACCGACTGCGGGAATGCCGAGGACGAGGGCGGCGAGCAGCGCGACGCCCACGGCCAGGTCGGCGAGCGCTGCGGCCACGGCGAGCGGCGCGGCCGAACGGTCGCGCGCGACGGCGAGCTCGGCGTCGGCGGCGCGCAGACGGGCGCGCTCGCCCTCGAGCGCGCCCGAGACCCGCAGGAGCGCGGAGTCGTCGAGCAGGGTGAGGGCTGCGTCCGTCACGCGCGCGTGGGCCTCGACCGTCGTGCTCTCTGACGTGCGCGTGGCACGCGCCGTGAGCCACGGGCTCACGACGCCCGCAACGAGCAGGCACGCAGCGAGCACGAGCGCGGCCGACGGCAGGAACGCCGCGACGAGGACGACCGCACCGACGCTCAGCGTCCCGGCGACGCCCGCCGGGATGAGCGCCCGCACGACCGCGTCGCCGACCGCATCCGCATCCTGCCCCGTCCGCGCCAGCACGTCGCCGCGCCTCAGGCCTGCCACGGCGTCGAGCCTGCCCGCTGCGAGGACGCGGTAGAGGTTCGTGCGCAGCGAGGCCACGCCGCGCAGCGCGACCTCGTGGGACGCCAGGCGTTCGAGGTAGCGGAACACGCCGCGTCCGATCCCGAACGCCCGGACACCGACGGTCGCGATCGAGAGCGTGAGCACCGGTGGCATCTGCGAGGCGCGCGCGATGAGCCACGCCGAGACGGCGGCGAGCGCGAGCGCCGAGCCGAGGGCGAGCGAGCCGAGCCCGACCGCGGCCAGCACGCGCCAGGGTGCGACCTCGAGGAGCGGCAGCACCCGGCGCAGTGGATCGTGCGCACGACGCCGCGGGTCGTGCGCGCGGCGCCGCGGGTCGTGCGCACGGCGCCGCGGGTCGTGCGCGCGGCGCCGCGCACGAGGCTCGGATGGCGACGTGGGCGCGTGGGCCTGGTGGGTGGCAGTCATCAGGTCTCCTCCCGGGCCGTGACGTCGGCGGCCGTGACCTCGGCGGCCGTGACGTCGGCGGCCGTGACCTCGACGACCGAGTCAGCGGCCGCGACGAGCGTCGCGCGGTGCGCGACGACGAGGACGGTGCGGCCCTGAGCGCGCAGCTCGGCGACCGCGGCCAGCACGTGCTCCTCGCTCACGGCGTCGAGATGTGCGGTGGGCTCGTCGAGGATGACGACCGGACGCGGCAGGACGAGCGCGCGGGTGAGGTGCACGCGCTGACGTTGGCCGAGGCTCAGCCCCGTGCCACCTTGCCCGACGGGTGCGTCCCACCCGCCCGGCAGGGTCGCCACGACGGCATCGAGCCCCGTCGCGTGCGCTGCATCGAGCTCGTCGGGCGTGGGGGAGCCGTGCGTCGTCCGCACGCCGCGCACGGCCGCGAGGATGGTCCCCGGGGTGAGCGTGGCGCGCTGCGGCACCCACGACACGAGGGCGTGCCACGTCGCGAGGTCGATGTCCGCGAGGTCGCAGGAGGTGCCGTCGACGACGATGCTCACGTGGCCCGCGCTCGGCTGCGTGAGGCCCAGCAGCGCAAGGACCGCGGTCGACTTGCCCGAGCCGTTCGCCCCGACGAGCGCGGTGACCTCGCCCGGCCGGGCCGCGAACGTCAGGCCCGAGGGTGCGACGCGGCCGCGCCCGGGAGCGATGACACCGAGACCCTCGCAGCGCACCTCGACCTGCGCCAGCTTGCCCGCCGACGCGGCGGGCAGAGCGACGTTGCCGCGCGGTCGCGGTCGCGCCCCCGGGTGCTCGATGACCGCGAACGCAGCCTCGGCCGCGGCCAGACCGTCGGTCGACGCGTGGAAGTGCAGGCCCACCTGGCGCAGTGGCCCGAAGACCTCGGGAGCGAGGATGAGCACCGCGAGCCCGGTCTGCAGGTCGAGCGACCCGTGGACGAGGCGCATGCCGACCGTCACCGCGACGAGGGCGACGCACAGCGTCGTGAGCAGCTCGAGGACCATCCCCGAGAGGAACGCGACGCGCAACGTCCCCATCGTCGCGCGCCTGTGCACGTCGCCGAGGGCCCGCACGCGCGCTGCGGGACCGCGCTCGCGGCCGAGGGCGCGCAGGGTCCCGAGACCCGAGAGGAGGTCGAGCGTCTGAGATCCGAGCCGTTGCATGGTCGCGAGCCGGCGTGACGCGACCGTCTGGGTCATGACGCCGACGAGCCACATGAAGACGGGAACGAGCGGGATGGTCGCGAGGATGATCGCCCCCGAGACCCACTCGTGCCACCACACGACTGCGAGCGTTGCGGGGGTGAGCGTCGCAGCGAGCAGGAGCTGGGGCAGGTATCGCACGAAGTAGGGCGCGAGGTCCTCGAGCCCGCGCGTCGCGAGCGTCGCGACCGCGGGGCCGTCGCCGCCCGCGAGCCAGCGCGGGCCGCGCGCGAGCGCCGCGTCGACAACCTGCCCGCGGAGGTCGGCGATGACGCGGGTCGCGGCACGGTGGGCATACCGCTCCTGCAGGCCGACGACGAGCATGCGTACGACGATGACGCTGGCGAGCCAGCCGAGCTCGCGACGTGCGTCGCCCAACGGGCGCGCGTGCGTGATCGCGGGAGCGAGGATCGCGGCGAGGAGCAGGGCCTGTGCGACGACGAGCCCTGCGGTGGCGATGCCCGCGGCTGCCGTGACGAGGACGTGACCGCGGGCGTCGCGCGCGTGAGCGAGAAGTCGCGGGTCGAGGGGCTTCACGGCCTCGCGTCAGCCGAGCGTCATGTCGTCGGTCTTGGTGAGCGTGAGCCCGATGGGTTCGGGGATGTGCTCGACCGTGAGGCGCTTCTTGAAGACCCAGTACGTCCAGCCTTGGTAGAGCAGGACGACGGGCACGAGGAAGGCCGCGACCCACGTCATGACGGTGAGCGTGTAGTCCGTCGAGCTCGCGTTGTGGATCGTGAGCGAGTTGGCCGGGTCGAGTGCGGGCATGACGTCGGGGAACATCGATCCGAAGATGAGGACGACGGCCGCGAGCAGCGTGAGGGTCGAGAGCAGGAAGGCCCAGCCCTCACGGTCTTTGCGGGTTGCGACGGTCGTGCCGACGAGGCTCGCGGCCGCGAGTGCGACGGCCGCCCACGTCCACGTGACCGAGTACGCGAGCTGCGCCCACACGGCCCAGCCGCCCGCGATGACGGTCGCCGCGAGCGAGAGCCGGCGGGCGAGCGCGCCGGCTCGGACGCGCAGGTCGCCGTCGGTCTTGAGCGCGAGGAAGACCGCGCCGTGCAGGAGGAAGAGGCTGAGCGTCACGAGACCGCCGAGCAGCGTGAACGGCGTGAGCAGGGAGAAGAGCCCGCCGACGAGCTCGTGGCGCGAGTCGAGCTCGACGCCTGCGACGAGGTTTGCGAAGGCGACGCCCCAGAGGATCGAGGGCACCCACGAGCCGGTGATGATGCCGCGGTCGGCCCATGCGGCCCAGCGTGCGTCGGCGATCTTGCCGCGGTACTCGAACGCGACCCCGCGGACGATGAGGGCGAGGAGGATGAGCAGCAGCGGCAGGTAGAAGCCGCTGAAGAGCGTCGCGTACCACTCGGGGAAGGCGGCGAAGGTTGCGCCTCCTGCGGTGAGCAGCCATACCTCGTTGCCGTCCCAGACGGGGCCGATCGTGTTGATGATGACGCGGCGCTCCTTGTCGTTCCTGCCGAGGACGGGCAGGAGCATGCCGACGCCGAAGTCGAAGCCCTCGAGGATGAGGTAGCCGGCCCACAGGACGGCGATGAGCGCGAACCAGAGCTCGGGAAGCATGGCGGTCTCTCCTTGGCGAGGTCGAGTCTCAGTAGGCGAACGACAGCGGTGCGTCCGCGTCGTCGTCCGTGCGGGCTTCGGGGGACTCGTCGTGCACGACGAGGGGGACGCCTTCGACCGCGTAGCGGCGCATGAGCACGAACCAGATGACGGCGAGCACGCCGTAGACGACCGTGAGCGCGACGAGCGAGGTGAGAACCGTGCCGGGGCCCGCGACGGTGGAGACACCGCGCCACGTCATCATCCACACGCCGTCGACGCCCGACGGGGTGGGGTTCGGGTAGACGGCCCAGGGCTGGCGGCCCATCTCGGTGAAGATCCAGCCGAAGGCTGACGCGAGGAACGGCGCCGGCAGCGCGACGAGCCCGAGGCGCGAGAACCAGACGTTGTCGGTCACTGCGCCCTTGCGGGTCCACCACAGGGCCCCGATCGCCAGCGCGGCGGAGAACGCGCCGAAGCCGATCATGAGACGGAAGGACCAGTAGGTGATCGCGAGGTTGGGGATGTAGTTGAGCGGCTCGTCGGCCGTGCCGTCGGTCGGGACAGGCAGGCCGTTGAGCTTGGCATGCTCGCCCCGTGTTGCGCCGTGGCGTGCGGCCATCTCCTTCTGGAGGTCCTCGGTTCCCTTGATCGTCGCGTCGAACGTGTTGGTCGCGAGGAACGACGTGAGGCCGGGCAGCTGGAGGACGTGCGTGACCGACGAGCAGTCGCCTTCGAGGTTGCCGATCGTGAGGATCGAGAACCCGGCGCCTTCCTCGGTCTCGCACAGGCCCTCGGCGGCGGCCATCTTGGCGGGCTGCTGCTCGAACATCAGCTGGGCCTGCGTGTGTCCCGAGAGCGCGACGCCGATCCCGGCCACGAGCATGACCCACGCGCCGATGCGGAGGCCGGAGCGGTAGGTCGAGCGGGCGAGCGCGACGTTGTCGGGCTTCTTTGACCGGACGAGCCGCACCATCCACCAGGCGCAGATGCCGACGACGAAGGTGCCCGCGGTGAGGAATGCGGCGGTGATCGTGTGCGGGAATGCCGCGAGCACGGTGGAGTTGGTGAGCACGGCCCAGATGTCGACGAGCTCAGCTCGTCCCGTCTCAGGGTTGTAGATCGTGCCGACGGGGTGCTGCATCCAGGAGTTGGCCGCGAGGATGAAGTAGGCGGACAGGTTCGTCGCGATCGCGACGGCCCAGATGCACGCGAGGTGGAGCTTCTTCGAGAGCCGTCCCCAGCCGAAGATCCAGAGGCCGAGGAATGTCGACTCGACGAAGAAGGCTGCGAGGGCCTCCATCGCGAGCGGGGCGCCAAAGACGTCGCCGACGAAGCGCGAGTACTCCGACCAGTTCATGCCGAACTGGAACTCCTGCACGATCCCCGTGACGACGCCGAGGGCGAAGTTGATGAGGAGGAGCTTGCCGAAGAACTTGGTGAGACGCAGCCACTTCTCGTTGCCCGTGCGGACCCAGGCGGTCTGCAGTCCCGCGACGATGGGGGCGAGCCCGATCGTCAGCGGGACGAAGATGAAGTGGTAGACGGTGATGACACCGAACTGCCATCGTGCGAGGTCAAGGGCTTCCACCGGGGGCTCCACGGTCGAGGTGCAGGGGAGGGTTTGACGCGCCCGACATGACGCCGTGTCGTGTCAAGACGAACCTAGAGGCCGCCAGATCCGTGTCACGGGACCTACGTCCCGGGTGGGTGGAGATCGGGCGGGTCGACCGTCGTTGTCGTTATCTCTGTGTGATACTTGGGCCAGTGACGTCCCGCGCACCGGGGCGTCGCGACGAGCGCGCAGCAGCCGCTCCGGTCCTGCGGAACCGACGCCCTGGCATCCATGCCGGCGGCGCGTAGCCCACCGGGTCCGGAAGCGCGGTCCGCAGCCGTCCAGTTCTTGGGCGGCGCGCCGCGGGGCGTGCGCCGCGCCGTCATCGACGACTTCCGTCGCCGGTCGGGTTCTTCCCGCCGAGCGACGGCCGACTGCCACGGGGCCGTGGGTGCGGACGGGGCCCGGGGTGTGGAGTACCCATGACTCTCGACAACGACGCGACGACCGGATCCTCATCGGCTCCTGCGCCGCGGACGCGCCGCCGTGCGACCCGCACGACTGCGGCTCCTGGCGCAGCAGACCCGAACGTGACGGTCGTGACCGACACGGGAGCGCCGCAGGCCGCTCCGGCGAAGGCGGCAACGCCCGCCGCGGCGAACGCCGACGAGGCTCCCGCGCCGCGCCGCGCCGCCTCCTCACGCTCGCGCGCCACGAAGAAGACCGCCTCGGACGAGGCTCCCGCCGCCGAGGCACTGGTCGCCGACGCCTCGAGCGCGCCCGACGCCTCAAGCACACCCGCCGCCACGACGCGCCGCCGTGCCGGGCGCGCCTCCGGTCCGGCTGACGGCGTCGCTCAGACGCTTGACGCTGCGATGGCCGAGGCCGGCGCCACGAACGGGTCCTCCGACGCTCCGGCGGCCGACGCCGAGGCGACGAAGGCTCCGGCGCGCACGGCGCGTCGTCGCACGACCCGTGCGACAGCCGCTCCCGAGGCCGCTGCACCGCAGGCCGAGGCTGCTGCACCGCAGGGCGAGGCACCCGCCGAGGCCCCTGCTGACAAGCCTGCAGGGCGCGGCCGCTCGAAGAGCACGCGCGCGCCGAAGGCCTCGGCTCCCGTGGCCGAGTCGCCTGCCGCTGAGACGGTCACCTCCGCGACCGTCGCTCCCGACTCCGCAGCCGAGGCGGCACCGTCCGCCGACGCAGCTCCTGCCGCCGAGACGCCCTCCGGGACCGCTCCCGCGCGTCGGACCCGCCGTGCCGCCGGACGACCCGCGGGCGCTCCCTCCGCGGCAGCCTTGGCCGCCGAGGCTCGCGCCACGGAGGCTCAGGCCGCCGAGGCACAGGCCGCTGAGGCCCAGACCGCCGAGAAGGCCGCCGAGCCCGCAGCCGCGGCTGCGGACGAGGCTCCGGCCGCGCCGCGTTCGCGCTCGCGCCGCTCGACCCGTTCGACCGCTGCTGCGCCCGCCCCGACGACTGACGACGCTGCGTCCAGCACGGAGACCTCCGACGAGGTCGAGACGGCTGCTCCGGCGACGCGTCTGCCGATGACGGCTCTCCTGTTCCAGGCGCCCGACGCGTCGAAGGCGACGTCGCGCCGTCGTCGTGCGCAGGCTCCCGCCGCCGCATCCGTCGTCGACGAGACGCCCGCGGACGAGGACGCCGACGAGGCCGATGAGCTGCAGGCCGACGTTCTCGAGCTCGACGCCGAGACCGATGAGACGACCGAGGTCGAGGTCGCGGAGGACGACGAGTCGGACGAGGACTCGAACGACGACTCCGCGGACGACAACGGCGCCCCGCGCCGTCGCCGTCGCCGCGGCGGCCGTGGCCGCCGTCGTTCGGGCTCTGGCTCGGGCCAGGGCAACGACTCCGAGCACTCGGACGAGTCCGAGGAGTCCGCGTCGGCTGACGACGACTCCTCGGAGCAGTCGGACGAGGCCGCACAGGACTCCGCCGACGACTCCGACGCCGGGGACGAGGGCACCTCGAGCCGTCGCCGTCGCCGTCGTCGTCGCTCGGGTGACAGCGGCGAGAGCGAGCCGCGCCAGCGTCGCGCCTCGACCTCGTCCGACGAGGTCACTGCTCTCAAGGGTTCGACGCGGCTCGAGGCCAAGCGCCAGCGTCGCCGCGAGGGCCGCGATGCGGGTCGTCGCCGCCAGATCATCACCGAGGCCGAGTTCCTTGCGCGTCGCGAGGCCGTCGAGCGTTCGATGATCGTCCGCGAGAAGGACGGTCGTACGCAGATCGCGGTCCTCGAGGACGGCGTGCTCGTCGAGCACTACGTCTCGCAGGCCGAGCAGGCCTCGATGGTCGGCAACGTCTACCTCGGCCGCGTCCAGAACGTGCTGCCGAGCATGGAGGCCGCCTTCATCGACGTCGGCAAGGGCCGCAACGCCGTGCTGTACGCGGGCGAGGTCAACTGGGACGCCGCGGGCCTCGAGGGCCAGCCGCGTCGTATCGAACAGGCGCTCAAGTCGGGCGACCCGGTGCTCGTCCAGGTGACGAAGGACCCGATCGGCCACAAGGGTGCGCGCCTCACGTCGCAGATCACCCTCGCGGGCCGGTACCTCGTCTACGTCCCCGGCGGCGGCATGACGGGTATCTCTCGCAAGCTTCCCGACACCGAGCGCGCACGCCTCAAGAAGCTCCTGCGCGAGCTCGTCCCGGACTCTGCGGGCGTCATCGTCCGCACGGCTGCGGAGGGCGCGAGCGAGGACGAGCTCCGCGCCGACATCGCCCGCTTGCAGGAGCAGTGGGAGAAGATCGAGAAGAAGTCGAAGAGCGGCAATGCCCCCGTCCTGCTCCAGGGTGAGCCGGACATGGCGATCCGTGTCGTGCGCGACATCTTCAACGACGACTTCTCCTCGCTCGTCGTGCAGGGATCGGGCGCCTGGGACGCGATCTCGACCTACGTGGGCGACCTCGCACCCGACCTCGCCGAGCGCGTGACCCGTTGGACGCAGGAGCGCGACGTCTTCGCGAGCCACCGCATCGACGAGCAGCTCGCCAAGGGCATGGACCGCAAGGTCTGGCTGCCCTCGGGCGGGTCGCTCGTCATCGACCGCACCGAGGCCATGACCGTGGTCGACGTCAACACGGGCAAGTTCACGGGCTCGGGCGGCACGCTCGAAGAGACCGTGACGCGCAACAACCTCGAGGCAGCCGAAGAGATCGTCCGCCAGCTCCGGCTGCGGGACATCGGCGGCATCATCGTCATCGACTTCATCGACATGGTGCTCGAGTCCAACCGTGACCTCGTGCTGCGTCGTCTGGTCGAGTGCCTCGGCCGCGACCGCACGAAGCACCAGGTCGCCGAGGTCACGTCGCTCGGGCTCGTCCAGATGACCCGCAAGCGCGTCGGGCAGGGCCTCGTCGAGGCGTTCTCGACGACGTGCGAGCACTGCCACGGCCGCGGCTTCATCGTTCACGCCGACCCGATCGAGAAGGGCTCGGGCAACAACGGTGGCCAGGGCTCGCAGCAGTCGGCGGAGCAGGGACAGGGCGAGTCGAAGCGCTCGCGACGCAAGCGTGGCGGCGCCTCCAAGGACGAGGCGGCCCCCGCGGCTGCTGAGGCCAACGGAACGTCGACAACACCTGCGGTTCCTGTCCTCCCGGCCGCGCGTGCCGAGGTGACGGCGACGCTCGCAGCGATCGCCGCAGCCGCGGCGCACGCGCACGGCGACGACGCACCGACCGCGGACGAGGCTCCGAAGGGCGAGGCTTCGAAGGGCGAGAGCCCCACGGATGACGCCCCGACGGTCGGCGACCCCGTGGTCGCAGGCGAGTCCGACAGTGACGCTGACGCCCCGGCGAAGGCTCCTGCACGGAGCTCGGCGAGGTCGGGATCGAGGTCGTCCGCGAAGTCGTCGACGAAGCCTGCCCAGGCCGACGTCGCCGACTCCACGGTCGACGCGGACGCGGTGGCCCCTGCCCCCGCGCCTGCCGACGAGATCGTTCTCGACCTGCCTGAGCCCGCGACGAAGCCCCGTGCCGCTCGCGGCCGTGGCTCGCGCCGGGCGACGGCGAGCGGCCGCGCAGCGGACCGTGAGACGGCCGCGCCTGCGGACGAGGCCCCGGCGGAGCAGGAGGCGCGTCCGCGTCTCGATGTGCTCGCCGAGCTCGCCCAGGTGCGTCGCGAGGATCTCAGCTGACAGTGATGCTGATCGTCGTGTGACGATCAACACGATGCCCGTGCGGCGGCGTGGCGTGCAGACAGCGCGCCACGCCGTCGGACAGCATGATCGTGGTCCTGCTAGGACGTTGCCCCTGGAAAGGCGGCATCGAGCAGGGCCGCACGCGGAGGCTGGTGCGCGGTGTGACGTGCGCCCACCGGGGCTGTGGCATTTGACCAGCAGCCTGGGAATCCGTATCTTTGAACGTCGGTGCGTATCGAGTCGCGCCGTTCCCCGTGTGCTCCCGGATCTCTCCGGTTCACGAGCACGCCGAGAAGACCTAAGAGAGATGAGCAGCAACGTGGTGTACGCGATCGTCAAGGCCGGTGGCCGCCAGGAGAAGGTTTCTGTGGGCGACGTCGTCGTCGTCGACCGTCTTGCTGGTAACGCCGGCGAGACCGTTCAGCTGCCCGTCCTCCTTCTTGTGGACGGTGAGACGGTGACGACGGACTCTGAGGCTCTGGCCAAGGTGACCGTTACGGCAGAGATCGTTCGGGACGAGAAGGGCCCGAAGATCAACATCCTCAAGTACAAGAACAAGACCGGCTACCGCAAGCGCATCGGCCACCGCCAGGCCCTCACGCGCCTCAAGGTCACCGGCATCAAGTGACGTCGCCTCGGCGGGCGCGAGCCCGTCAGGTGTGAAGACACTCCGTTCTCCATCAGATAGGTAGGTTGCCGTCATGGCACATAAGAAGGGCGCGAGCTCCTCGCGCAACGGTCGTGACTCCAACGCTCAGCGTCTCGGTGTCAAGCGCTTCGGTGGCCAGGTCGTCAAGGCCGGCGAGATCATCGTGCGCCAGCGCGGCACCCACTTCCACCCCGGCGTCAACGTCGGTCGTGGCAAGGACGACACCCTCTTCGCCCTCGAGGCCGGCGCGGTGCAGTTCGGCACGCGTCGTGGCCGCAAGGTCATCGACATCGTCGAGGCTGCCTGAGCCTCCACGCTCATGACCGAGAGGGGCGCACCATGTGGTGCGCCCCTCTCGGCGTTCCCGACGACCGGCCCTGGGGCCGTGGCGTCGGACCCGCCTTCGGCCTCCGCGCCGCGGCGTCCCCATCCGTCACCGCCCACCCGAGAGGAACCCCACCATGGCCAGCTTCGTCGACCGTGTCGTGCTCCATGCCTTCGGCGGTGACGGCGGCAACGGCTGCGCGTCGATCCGCCGCGAGAAGTTCAAGCCGCTCGCCGGCCCCGACGGCGGCAACGGCGGGGACGGCGGCTCGGTGCGTCTCGTCGTCGACCCGCAGGTGACGACTCTCCTCGAGTACCATCACTCGCCGCACCGTCGTGCCGACAAGGGCACGATGGGCATGGGTGACTACCGGTGGGGCGCCAACGGCGAGGACCTCGTCCTGCGCGTGCCGGACGGCACCGTCGTCAAGACGTCCGACGGCGAGATCCTCGCGGACCTCGTAGGCGCAGGCGCCGAGTACACGGTCGCCGAGGGCGGCAAGGGTGGCCTCGGCAACTTCAAGCTCGCCTCGGCCAAGCGCAAGGCGCCGGGCTTCGCGCTCCTCGGGGAGCCGGGCGACGAGACGTCGGTCGTGCTCGAGCTCAAGTCGATCGCCGACGTCGCGCTCGTCGGGTTCCCGAGCGCAGGCAAGTCCTCGCTCGTCGCAGCCATCTCGGCCGCGCGGCCCAAGATCGCGGACTACCCGTTCACGACGCTCGTCCCCAACCTCGGCGTCGTCCAGGCGGGCGACGCACGCTTCACGGTCGCTGACGTTCCTGGGCTCATCCCCGGGGCGAGCGAGGGCAAGGGCCTCGGCCTGGAGTTTCTGCGGCACGTCGAGCGCTGCGCGGTCCTCGTGCACGTGCTCGACTGCGCGACCCTCGAGCCCGGGCGCGACCCCATCAGCGACTTCGAGACGATCGAGGCAGAGCTCGACGCGTACGCGGGAGACCTCGGCATCGACGGCTTCCGCCTCCCGCTCAACGAGCGCCCCCGCATCGTCGTCCTCAACAAGATCGACGTGCCCGAGGCCCGCGAGCTCGCGGACTTCGTCAAGTCCGACCTCGAGGCCCGCGGTCTCAAGGTGCTCGAGATCTCGACCGCGAGCCACGAGGGCCTGCGTCCGCTGACGTTCGCGCTCGCAGAGCTCGTCGCCGAGGCGCGGGCCGCCGAGCCCGCCGCCGCGCCCGCCCGCACCGTCCTGCGCCCCAAGGGCGTCGACGAGGACGGCTTCACGGTGACGCGCCACGGCTCGGGCCCGACCGAGTACTTCCAGGTGCGAGGCTCCAAGCCCGAGCGCTGGGTGCGCCAGACGGACTTCACGAACGACGAGGCCGTCGGCTTCCTCGCCGACCGGCTCGCGAAGCTGGGTGTCGAGAACAAGCTCTTCAAGGCCGGCGCCGTGGCAGGTGCCGAGGTCGTCATCGGTGAGGGGGACCGCGCGGTCGTCTTCGACTGGGAGCCCACCCTCATGGCGGGCGCCGAGCTGCTCACCGGCCCGCGCGGGACGGACCTGCGTCTTGAGGAGACGGCACGCTCGACGCGCGCGCAGAAGCGCGAGCAGTACAAGGACCGCATGGATGCGAAGGCCGAGGCCCGCGCAGAGCTGTGGACCGAGCGTGAGGCCGGGCACTGGACGGTTGACGACGACTCGAGTGGCGCGCCCGAGGAGAACTGACGCGACGCCGCACCGTGGACGCAGCGACGTTCGCGTGCGAGGCCAAGGGATGATGTGGACGTGAACCACCCTGTTGAGGGCGCCGAGGGGCGCTCCGCGATTGCCACGGCACGTCGCGTCGTCGTGAAGATCGGTTCGTCCTCGCTCACGCGTGCGGACGGTCATCTCTCGGTCGATGCGCTGCAGCAGCTCGTCGAGGTGGTGGCGCGTCGCCGTCGGGCCGGGGTCGAGATCGTGCTCGTCACCTCGGGTGCCGTGGCCGCGGGGCTCGCCCCGCTCGGGCTCACGGCCCGGCCGAGGGACGTGGCAACGGCTCAGGCTGCGGCATCCGTCGGCCAGGGCCTGCTCGTCGCGCGCTACACCGAGGCGTTCGCAGCCCACGGCCTGCGCGTCGGCCAGCTGTTGCTCACGGCTGACGACACCATCCGTCGGGCGCGCTACCGCAACGCCCAGCGCGCGCTCGAGCGACTGCTCGACCTCGGCGTCGTGCCCATCATCAACGAGAACGACGCGCTCACGACCGACGAGCTGCGGTTCGGCGACAACGACCGTCTCGCCGCGCTCGTCTCGCACCTCGTGCGGGCCGACGCGATGGTCCTGCTCACGGACGTCGACGGACTCTACGACGCGCCGCCCTCACGGCCGGGCGCTCGCCGGATCGCCGAGGTGCACTCGGCCGAGGACCTCGCGGGCATCGAGGTGACGGGGCGTGGCAGCTCTGTGGGCACGGGCGGGATGCTCACCAAGCTCGACTCGGTGCGCACGGCGACGAGCGCGGGGGTTCCCGTCGTGCTCACGAGCGCGGCCCACGCCGAGGGCGCGCTCACGGGCCAGGACACGGGGACGTGGTTCTCGGCGTTCGGCGAACGGGGCACGGCGCGCAGCCTGTGGCTTGCGCACGCGGCTCGCACGCACGGTCGGCTCGTGCTCGACGACGGCGCGGCGCGCGCGGTCCTCGGAGGCAAGGCATCTCTGCTCGCGGCGGGCATCACGGCCGTCGAGGGCGACTTCTCGGCGGGTGACGTCGTCGACGTCGTCGCCTCTGACTCGAAGGTGCTGGCGCGCGGCATCGTGAGCTTCGACTCGGGGGAGCTGCCCTCGCTCCTCGGCCGGACGACGGTCGAGCTCCGAGAGAAGTTCGGTGTGGGCTACGACCGCACGGTCATCCACCGCGACGACCTCGTGCTCGTGCGCCGTCGGCCCGTTCGCGCGGTCTGACGCGCGCAGCGTCGACGACGCCGGACCTGCGCCGTCCGCACCCCGGACCCGGGGTGACCTCGCGTCGTGCGAGGACTACCCTCAGGCCGCATGACGACCGACGTGCAGGCCCCGACCGCTGACGACGTGACGAACGCCGTCCAGGATGCAGCGCGCCGGGCGAAGGTCGCCTCGCGCGTCCTCGCGAACGCGACGCGCGCTGTCAAGGACGCGGCGCTCCACACGATGGCCGACGCCCTCGTCACCGCGGCCGCTGAGATCGTCACCGCGAACGCGGACGACCTCGAGCGTGGCCGGGCCGCCGGCATGGAGCCCGGGCTCCTCGACCGACTCGCCCTCGACCCCGCGCGGATCGCCGCGATCGCGGACGCGCTGCGCGAGCTCGCGGCCCTGCCCGACCCGGTAGGGGAGCTCGTGCGCGGCTGGACCCTGCCCAACGGTCTGCGCCTGCGGCAGCTGCGCGTGCCCATGGGCGTCGTCGGCATGATCTACGAGGCGCGTCCCAACGTCACCGTTGACGCAGCTGGTCTCGCGCTCAAGAGCGGCAATGCCGTCATCCTCCGCGGCGGCTCGGCGGCAGCCTCCTCGAACGAGGTCATCGTTGACGTCCTGGGACGCGCGCTCGAGTCCGCGGGCCTGCCGCGCGACCTCGTGCAGTCGATCGATCGCTACGGTCGCCCGGGCGGCGTCGCCCTCATGCGGGCGCGCGGGCTCGTGGACGTGCTCGTGCCGCGCGGGGGAGCGAACCTCATCCGCACGGTCGTCGCGGAGTCGGTCGTTCCCGTCATCGAGACGGGTGTCGGCAACTGTCACCTCGTCGTCGACGAGAGCGCAGACCTCGACGACGCGCTCGCGATCCTCCTCAACTCCAAGCTGCAGCGCGTGGGCGTGTGCAACGCGGTCGAGACGCTTCTCGTCCACGAGGGTGCTGCGCAGGCGTTCCTGCCGCGCGCTCTCGACGCGCTCGCGTCGGCCGGCTGCGTCCTGCACGGCGACGATGCGACGCAGGCGCTCGCGCCTCAGGGCGTCGAGGTCATCGCGGCGACCGACGAGGACTGGGCGACCGAGTACCTCGCGCCCGAGCTCGCTGTGCGCGTCGTTCCCGACATCGACGCCGCGATCGCACACGTCCAGACGTGGTCGAGCGGCCACACCGAGGCGATTCTCACGAACGACCTGCGCCACTCGGAGCGCTTCGTCGCCGAGGTGGACTCTGCGGTCGTCAACGTCAACGCCTCGACGCGGTTCACCGACGGCGGGCAGTTCGGCCTGGGTGCCGAGCTAGGGATCTCGACGCAGAAGCTTCACGCGCGCGGACCGATGGGACTGGCCGAGCTGACGACCACGAAATGGGTCGTCGAGGGCGAGGGTCAGACCCGTCCCTGAGAGAAGGCTGAGGGGGTCGTGGAGGTCCTGGGGACAGGGCCCGCGACACGCCCGAGGCGGGTTCACCCGGCACCGTCCCCGTGAGAGACTTACCACTCGTGGCGGCTCCTTCGAGGAGCGCCTGACGACCGCATCCGACCAGGAGGTCCTTCCATGATCGCGTCCGTGCTCCGCGCTTCGGAGTCGACAGTCGTCACCGAGCTGCCGATCCCTCCGATCGCCTATGGGCTGCTCACTCTGGCTGCGCTGCTCGCACTGCTCCTCGTGACCTTCGCTTTCAAGAGCTCGGGCACCCGCCACTGATCTGAGAGCGAAGCGACACGGGGAGAGCGCAGACGATGACGGCACGGCGGGTTCGGCTCGGGGTCATGGGTGGCACCTTTGACCCCGTGCACAACGGACACCTCGTTGCCGCGAGCGAGGTCGCCTCGCGTTTCGAGCTCGACGAAGTCGTCTTCGTCCCGACGGGTCGCCCGACGTTCAAGCAGGACGTCCGCGTGACCGAGCCCGAGCACCGGTACCTCATGACGGTCGTCGCCACTGCCTCGAACCCGCGTTTCACGGTGAGCCGCGTCGACATCGACCGGCCCGGCCTCACCTACACGATCGACACGCTGCGCGACCTGCACGCTCAGCGACCCGATGCTGACCTCTTCTTCATCTCGGGAGCCGACGCGATCGCGCAGATCACGTCGTGGAAGGACGTCGACGAGCTCTTCGAGCTCGCGCACTTCGTCGCTGTCACGCGCCCGGGTCACGTGCTCGAGCTCGAGGGCCTCGACGCCTCGCGTGTGAGCGCGGTCGAGATCCCCGCGCTCGCGATCTCGTCGACGGACTGCCGTGAGCGCGCCCGCGAAGGACGGCCCGTCTGGTACCTCGTGCCCGACGGCGTCGTCCAACACATTCAGAAGCACCGTCTCTACGTGGATCAGTCATGACTACCCCGGAGCAGCCCATGTCAGCCGGAGCGCCCCTCACGCGTCGTCAGATGCGTGAGATCGCCGATCGTGAGGCGCGCGAACGCGCGCTGCAGGCCGAGGCACGGGCACGTGCCGAGCAGGCTGGCGAACGGCCTCCGCTGCGCCAGGCCGAGACGCAGCAGCCCGCGCAGCAGCCCGCGCAGCAGCCTGCGCGACAGGCGGGCGCCGCTGCGACACCGACGTGGGCCCGTACCTCCGAGCCCCAGCTGCCGCAGCGCGCCCCCGCTCCTCGCGTTCCGGTCGCAGAGCCAGCGCCGACGCGACGTTCGGTCCAGCACGTCCCTGACGTCGAGCCTGCGCCGCGGGCCCGGCAGGCTCCCATGGTCGTTCCCCCCTCGGTGACGGGGGCTGTGCGCACCGTCGACCCCACCGGGCGGATCACCCCCGTCCGACCGGTCGACCACACGGACCGCGGGCAGCAGGCCGGCCGGATGGAGCAGACGGGCCGCGTCGTCCAGGCAGACCGCACGGTGGCCGCCGCACCCGCGACCCCGCCGCCGACGGCCCACCCCGCGGCAGCCCGGGCTGAGAGGCCCCACGCGCCGGAGGTCCGTCGTCGTGAAGCTGCGGGCGCTGCTCCGGGTGCCGCTCAGGGCGCCGCGCCCGCGCGGCTCGGTGTGCGGGTTGCGGCCGCACGGGCCTCGGCAGGGGTGACGAGCCCGGTCAACCCGTCGGGCGGCGTGACGCCGCAGTCGGCAGCCCCGGCCCAGCCGCAGCGGACGTCGCTCGCAAGCGCGCCGTCGGCGCCGAGCGCATGGGCACCGGGCGAGGACGCGACGCGCCAGCGGATCGCTGCTCCGGCGCCGACCGTCGCTCCGGCCGGTACGCCTGCGCAGATACCCGCGCAGATTCCCGCGCTGGCGCCCGACCACGCGCCCGACGGACGGTCGACTCCGTGGGGCCCGGTCACGGGAGCCGGATCGATTCCGGTCGCGACCCCTGACGTGCCCCCGGCGTTCCCCCCGAGCGGGGCCGGCCCCCTCGGTGCGCGCCCCGTCGAGGCGGGAGCAGCGGGAGCTGCGGGAGCAGGGGGACCCGAGGCTCCGCTCAGGCCCGCGTGGGGTCAGGTCCTCGCCGAGGCACCTCAGCCCAGCACGGTCGAGGACCCCACCGACGACGCCTCCGCGCCCGAGCCGGACGCCCTCTTCGGGTTGTCCTGGCCGCAGATCATCATTCTCGTCGCGGTCGGCCTGCTGCTCGGTGTCCTTGTGTGGCTCCTCCTGGAGGCTCGCGCACAGGAGACGACCCCGGAGGCGAGCGGTCCTGTCGCCGCCGTCACGGTGTATTCGCGCGCACCCGGGATGCTCTGACCGTCATACTGGTGTGTCAACCGACCACTCTCACGAGGAGAACCGTGCCCGCCACCCAGCGTGCCCTTGACCTTGCCGTCGTCGCCGCCCGCGCGGCTGGCGACCTCAAGGCCGAAGAGATCATCGCCCTCGACGTCTCCGAGCAGCTCGTGCTCACCGACGTCTTCCTCATCGCTTCCGCGAGCAACGAACGCCAGGTCACCGCGATCAGCGACGCGATCGAGGAGGCCATGCACAAGGCCGGCTCGAAGCTCGTCCGCCGCGAGGGCCGCACCGAAGCCCGGTGGATCCTCCTCGACTTCGGCGAGGTCATCGCTCACGTGCAGCACGCTGAGGACCGCGTGTACTACTCGCTCGAGCGGCTCTGGAAGGACTGCCCGGTCGTCGAGCTGCCCGCCGACCTCCACGGTGCTCCCGCCGGTGACTCCGCGGAGCAGGACGCCCCGCAGGCATGAGAGCCGGAACGATCCTGCTGCTGCGGCACGGCCGGACGGCGTACAACGCTGAAGGTCGGCTGCAGGGGCAGGTCGACATCCCGCTCGACGACGTCGGCCGGTGGCAGGCCGGACAGGGCGCGGCCGCACTCGCCGCCACGCACCGCGTGACGCGCATCGTCGCGTCCGACCTCGTCCGGGCCGCAGACACCGCAGCGGTGCTCGGCGAGGCGGCGGGCGTGCCCGTGACGCTCGACGCGCGCGTGCGCGAGCGCGGATTCGGCCCCTGGGAGGGGCTGACGGCCGCCGAGATGCGTGAGGGATGGCCCGACGAATACACGGCGTGGCGTCACGGCGGCGAGCCCGTCGACGGCGCCGAGCCACGTCGTGCCGTCGCCGACCGTTTCGTCGAGGCGGTCGACGAGCACGCGGCAGGACTCACGCGTGACGACGTGCTGTGCGTCGTCTCACACGGCGCCGCGATCTCGACGGGAACGACCGCGCTGCTCGGCCTCGACGTCGACGCGTGGCGTGGGATCGTCGGCCTCACGAACGTGCACTGGGCGGAGCTGCGCGCCGGAGGAGCCGGCGCGACACCCGCGTGGCGGCTCGTGCGGTACGACGTCGGAGCCTCCTTCTCGCGTGACGAATGGACCTCGGGGCCCGATTGGATTTCTCGGCAAGGCTCTGCGTAGACTTACCGAGGCCCACCACGGTGGGTCACGCGGAAGGTGACTTTCACGGGGCTGTGGCGCAGCTGGTAGCGCACCTGCATGGCATGCAGGGGGTCAGGGGTTCGAATCCCCTCAGCTCCACCGGACGAAGGCCCGGACCATACGGTCCGGGCCTTCGACGTTCCCGCTGGGCGGTGGCCGAGCGGTTGCCTCAGCGGGCCTGCGCGTCGCCCTGGTCGGCCGCGAACGACGCGACGTAGGCGAGCGCCGAGTTCCAGTTGATCGTCAGCTCGTTGACGCCCCACGCGCCGATGTCGTCGATGTAGCACTGCTGGGGAGCGCAGCCCGCGAGCGACGCTGAGACGGGGTCGGGGACGTCCGAGTTGGGGCCGCCCGAGACGGTTCCCGCAGGCGGGTGGGGGAGCGAGGGGTCGGCCTGCGCCGCGTACCAGCGCGAGTGCTGGTTCTGCGCCGTGCGTGTCCCGTGCCCCGTGACGTAGGACAGGCCCATGGCGTTGCGCCCCAGGAGGTGGTCGAGGCCCGTGAAGACTCCCTGGCGGAACCGCGCCTCGCCCGTGAGGTCGAAGGCCGCAGCGAGCACCGCGAGGTTGTTGAGCAGAAGCCCGTTCGAGCCCCAGTCGTAGCGTCCAGACTCGGGCACGTACGCGGTGCCGAACGGCTGCGTCGCCTGTCGCGCGAGGGTCGCGTCGGCGGCCGTGACGACGGACTCACGCACCGCGGCGAGGCCCGGCAGATCGTTGGGCACGGTGGCGAGCTGGATCCGCGCATAGGCGCCGACGTGGCCCCAGTCGAAGGCCGCCGTCCCGAACGCCTCGGCGCCCCCGCCCACGTGGAAGGGGTTGGCGCGCAGCGCCGTCGCGTAGGAGTCGTCACCGGTCGTGAGGAAGAGCTCGACCGCGGCCCAGTAGCGCTCGTCGTCGAGCTCGGTGTCGTCGTAGGGGCCGCCGCCCGGGGCAGGGTGGAGGTTTGTGTTGGGTGCGAAGAGGTCCGGGGTGCGCTGTGCGGCCTGCCACGCCGTCGTCGCTGCGTCGAGGAGGCGAGCGGCGAACGCCGCGTCGAAGGGCTTGAAGAGGCGCGCGCCCTGCGCGGCCACGGCCGCGAGGTTGAGGGTTGCCGCGGTCGAGGGCCGGTGGAGGTAGCGCATGCGGTCGTCGTCGGCCGGCATGAGCGGGATGCCCGTCCATGCGTCGTCGTGCAGCTTGTGGTGGACCATGCCCGCGAGGTCCTCGCCGGCCGGCACCTGCATCCTGAGCATCCACTCGAGCTCCCAGCGCGCCTCCGAGAGGACGTCGGGCACGCCGTCACCGTGCTCCGGCACGCGCAGCGTCCCGTCCCCGAGCGCGTCCGCGTCACCCGTGGGCGCGTGCAACGCGCGCTCGTACGTGCTCATGAGCTGCCCGACGGAGATGCCGCCGTTGACGACGTACTTGCCGTGGTCACCGGCGTCGTACCAGCCGCCCGACACGTCGACCCTCCGCTCGCACGTCCAGCCGTCGTACATGTCGCGGCCGTCGAGCTCGAGCGTCCCCGCGGGCAGGCACGCGACGTCCGTGTCGCCGCGGTTGGGGCTCTCGCCTGTGTGCCCAGCCTTGCGGGCGTAGGCCTCGCCGGCGACAGCGCCGTCGATCGGCGTGCCCGAGCGCTGGGGGTAGAAGAAGCTGAGGGAGTCGACGCGCAGCGCGTCGTAGAGGTCGGCACCGATCGCGAACGGGTCGCTCGTCGCGCCGTCCGCCGTGAGCGTGTAGCCGGCCCCGGCCGCCGTCGTGCCCGAGAAGTCGATCGTGTGGACCGCGAGGCCCGCCGACGCGTCGGTTCCGCGCGGCACCGACGTGCCCTCGGCGACGACCGCACCGTCACGGTCCAGGGTCCACGGCACGGCCTCGGTCGCGTCGGTCACGAGCGTGGCGACCTTGTCCGCGAACGTCGGGTAGCCGACCTGGTTGACGCGAACCCGCGTCGTCTCGTCGGGCGTGCCGGTGGAGCCGTCGTACGTGGACAAGGATGCCTCCGAGATGCAGAAGGTGAACGGTGCGGATGTGCCGAGCTGGAGCGCGACCTGGCCGACGTCGCCGTCGGTGGCGGAGAGGGCGAGCGCGGCCGCGAAGTCGTGTTCGCTGCGCGTCGCCTCGGGCGTGAGCGCCTCGAAGGACTCGGTCGCGGTCCGGTAGGCGCCCGTCGCTTCGCCGACGACGACGCGCACGGTCGTCGCGGGCTCGGCGCTCGCGGTGAGTGCGAGCCGGTAGGCCGTGCCCGCCTCGACCGCGAGGCCGTTGAACGTCAGGCCGACGTCCCACGGGTTGGCCGCGCCGCCCGGCAGGTCGATGCATGTCGCGCCGTCGCGCTGCGTGGGTGCGGCGTCCGTCCCGTAGAGCGTCCACGGGCCGAGGCCGTCGGCGAACGATGGGTGGGGGAGGAGCTCGGGGCCTGTCCGGGCCTCCGCGACCTGTGTCGCGGTGCTCGCCGAGGGGCTCGGCTCGTGCGTCGCGACGGCGGTCGGGGCTGGGGTGTCGTCGGCGGGGCTGCACGCGGCGAGCGCGAGCGTGAGCCCGAGTGCTGCGGCGACGGCGCGCGCTGCGCGCGAGGTGGTGACCACGATGTCCTCCACGGCCGGTGTGGGAGCGCTTCCAAGCGTCGTGGGCAGTCTCGCCCACGGTGTCGTGGGCGTCAAGCCGCACCCACCGCCCGACGCCGACGCCGACTCCTCTCGCCCGCCCCTGCGCGTAGGCTCGGCGCGTGAGAATCACCCCTGCGCGCATCTCCGCCACGCCCGCGACCACCCTCGTCATGCTCGTCGTGATCGCGGGCGCAGCCACGGCCGCGGTCACGGCATGCGCGCCGATCGACGCCGACGCGTCGTCCCCCGAGACCGCCCCGGCCACGGTGTCTGCGCCCGCGGCGCCGGGCAGCACGTCGGGCCCCTCCGAGGAGGACCTGCCGCCGGGGTGGGACGAGCCCGGTGACGGACCCGCGCCGGTGCCCGCCGATGCGCTCTCGCCCGAGCAGCTGCTCGCCCTCGTGCGGCTGCCCGCGACCGGAGCCACGACCGCGGCGACATGCACGGAGGTCGACGCCCACCTGAGGTTCGTCGACGCAGCGCTCGGGCACCGCTTCGGCGTGCTCACCGTCGAGAACACCGGTGGCGGGCCCTGCGAGCTCGTCGGGTACCCGGGACTCGGAGGACGCGGCGCCTGGGGCTCGACGTTCCAGTGGGCGCTCGAGCAGCGCGACCCGGTGAACCCTGACGCGACGCAGGACCCCGTGCGCCTCGCCCCGGGCGAGCACGCGGTCGCCAACCTCGAGTGGACGGGCGAGCTCGCAGGAGCCGCGTCGGAGCGCTTGGCCCTCGCGGTCGTGCAGATGGCTGCCGAGACCACGCCCGTCGCGATCGTCATCGCCCCCGACGGGGCACCGGGAGAGCCTGACGCCGGCTTCGACATCGGCATGTCGACCACGGTACGCATCGGTCCGTTCGCCCTGCTTGCGCGCACGACGTCACCCTGACGCGGCCCGTCCGGGAGCGGACCGCTACCGCGCCGGGCGTTCCCCCGCGGAGGTGGGCACGGTGAGCGAGTCCAGGAACGCGCGCAGCTGGCCGGCCGTCGAGACGAGGCTGGGGCGCGTCACCTCGCAGACGAGCCGATCGGTCTCGGGGACGCCGTCACCGAGAACTGTCACGACCGCGGACTCGAGCACAACCGTGCCCTCAGGCGTCACGGTGAGCGTGATCGTCACGCCGGCCTCGGGGATCTCGACGGACGGAACGGGTGAACCAGCCTCGAAGGTCTGGGACGCGAGGAGGTACGCGTCCGCGAGCCGTGCCACCGCGCGCGAGGGGACCTTGCGGCCGAGGTAGCAGACGAGCTTGTGCGACGTGAGCACCTCGATGTCGACGAGAAGCATCCCGTCAGGGCCCGCAGACAGCCGGCGCGGATCCGGGACGGGAACCAGCCCGAACTCTGCCCCCGAGGGAGACACAAGCCGCCCCACCATCCCGCTGTTCCTCATGTGTGTCCCCCTGAGCTCTCACGTCGGCGACGAGCCGCAGCCGTGTGCCACGGCCTGCCTGGCGCGGTGCCACGACGGCCTGATCCGTCGTGCCTCAGACGGTAGCGCCAGCCACCGACGTTCGACGCCCTGCGACCGCGATCTCACCCCGCCGAGCCGCCCGGATCCTCCGACGGGGAGGCCGGACCGTCCTCGCACATGCGCGCACCATGCGTCCGTGCGACGTTGGAGGTCCACCGACGAACGGAGCACACCATGGATGTCACGCCCGTGACGACTCTCGACCTCGAGCGTTACCTCGGCCTGTGGTACGAGATCGGTCGGTTGCCCATGAAGCATGAGGACGACGCGTCCCGCGACGTCACCGCGGAGTACTCGCTCGAGCCTGACGGTCACGTGCGGGTCGACAACAGGTGCCTCGACGCACAGGGCGACCCCACGCAGGCCCTCGGACAGGCGACCCCGGACGACGCTCGACCCGGCCAGCTTGAGGTGACGTTCCTGCCGACGGGCCTGCGCTGGATCCCGTGGACGAGCGCCGACTACTGGGTCCTGCGCATCGATGACGCCTACACGACGGCGCTCGTCGGAACCCCCGACCACGCGTACCTGTGGCTGCTCGCACGCGCACCGCACATCGATGGCGCCATCGAAGCGGCCTATCGTGCGACTGCCGAGGAGCAGGGCTTCGACCTCGGCCCCTGGATCCGCACACCGCAGTCGGGCGGTCGAGTGACGGACGAGCAGCTCGCGGCCGCCGGGTGACCGGAGGTCGCGTCCCGCGAGCCGTCCCCTCCCGCGTGCCGTCGCGCCGCGGGACGCGACGACGCACCAGGTGAGGCCCCCGGAGCTGCACGGCGCTGCCGGACGGGACCAAGGGACTACGTTCCCGGCCTGACATGCCGATATGCATGAACCCTAGGAAGATGGACGGCACCGCTCGCACCTGACTCCGGTCATCGCACACCGACGCCGTCCGTGCGGGGCGCAAGGGCGCGCCCCCCGACGTGGGAGGTTGGCATGGCCACGTACGTACACCGGTTCGCCGAGGGCGGCAAGGACGACAAAGACCTGCTCGGCGGCAAGGGCGCGAACCTCGCCGAGATGGTGAAGATCGGCCTACCCGTCCCGCCCGGATTCACCATCACGACCGAGGCGTGCCGCGCCTATATGCGCGACGGCGTCGTCCCACCCGAGCTGCGGGTCGAGGTGACCATGGGAATCCGAGAGATCGAGGACGCGCTCGGACGCCAGCTCGGTGACGTCCGCGATCCGCTGCTCGTCTCCGTGAGATCTGGCGCGAAGTTCTCGATGCCCGGAATGATGGAGACGGTGCTCAACGTCGGGCTCAACGACGCGTCCGTGCGCGGGCTCGCACAGCTCGCGGGGGACGAACGCTTCGCGTGGGACTCCTACCGCAGGCTCATCCAGATGTTCGGCCGCACCGTTCTCGGCCTCGACGGCGACCTCTTCGCCGACGCTCTCGACGCGCTCAAGGAGGAGCGCGGTGCGGCGAGCGACGTCGATCTCACGGCCGACGACCTCAGGCGGCTCGTCGCCACGTACAAGGCGATCGTCCTCGACCGCACGGGCCGCGAGTTCCCCCAGCACCCCAGGGAGCAGCTCGACCTCGCGATCGAAGCGGTCCTCAACTCGTGGAACACCGAACGTGCGCGCCTCTACCGTCGTCGCGAGCGCATCCCGGACGACCTCGGCACGGCCGTCAACGTCTGCACCATGGTCTTCGGCAACCTCGGCGACGACTCCGGGACCGGCGTGTGCTTCACGCGCGACCCCGCCACCGGGCACAGCGGCGTCTACGGCGACTACCTTCCCAACGCGCAAGGCGAGGACGTCGTCGCGGGGATCCGCAACACCTACCCTCTCGCCCGCCTGGAAGAGATCGACCCCGTGTCCTACCGCGAGCTCCTCGCCGCGATGCGCAAGCTCGAGACGCACTACCGCGACCTGTGCGACATCGAGTTCACGATCGAGCGCGGCAAGCTCTGGCTCCTGCAGACCCGTGTCGGCAAGCGCACGGCGGCCGCCGCGTTCCGGGTCGCGACCCAGCTCGTCGACGAGCACCTCATCACGATGGACGAGGCGATCTCCCGTACGACGGGGGAGCAGCTGACACAGCTGATGTTCCCGCAGTTCGACCGGTCGGGGGCAACGACGCTCCTCACGCACGCCATGGCCGCCTCACCGGGCGCCGCCGTCGGTGAGATCGTCCTCGACAACGCGCAGGCCGAGGCCCGTGCGGCCGAGGGCGTCTCGGTGATCCTCGTCCGCCGCGAGACCAACCCCGACGACCTGCCGGGCATGATCGCCGCGGCAGGCATCCTCACGGCGCGCGGCGGCAAGACGTCCCACGCCGCCGTCGTCGCCCGCGGCATGGGCATCTGCGCGGTCGTGGGCGCCGAGAAGCTCGACGTCGACGTCGCCCGGCAGGAGGTCCGGGTCGACGACCGCATCCTGCGGCCCGGGGACGTCATCGCGATCGACGGGTCCACGGGCGAGGTCTTCCTCGGCGATGTGCCCGTCATGGACTCGCCCGTCATGCGCTACCTCTCCGACGGTCTCGAGGCGGGCCTCGAGGCAGCGCCCGACGACGCGACCCGCGAGCTTGTGACGGCTGTCGATCGCGTCCTCGATCACGCTGACGCCGTGCGCACCATGGGGGTGCGCGCGAATGCCGACTCGGCCGACGACGCGCTGCGTGCCCGCGCCCGCGGCGCGGAAGGGATCGGCCTGTGCCGCACCGAGCACCAGTTCCTCGGTGAACGTCGGCACTTCGTCGAAGCGGTCGTCCTCGCGGAGACGGATGCCGAGCGTGAAGCCGCGCTCACCGAGCTCCTGCCCATGCAGCGCGGCGACTTCGTCGGGCTGCTCGAGGCGATGGACGGGCTGCCCACGACGATCCGCCTCATCGATCCGCCGCTGCACGAGTTCTTGCCCGACCTCACCGAGCTCTCGGTGCGGGTCGCGCTCGCGGAGCGCGACGGCGGCGCCGACCCCCACGACGTCAAGCTCCTTGCGGCCGTGAGCCGGATGCACGAGCAGAACCCGATGCTCGGCCTGCGGGGCGTGCGCCTCGGCCTGAAGATCCCGGGGCTGTTCGCGCTGCAGATCCGAGCGGTGGCTGAGGCGACCGTCGAGCTGCGCGAGCGGGGCCGCGACCCGCGGCCCGAGATCATGGTGCCGCTCGTTGGCTCGGTGCGGGAGCTCCAGCTCGTGCGCGACGAGGCGCTCGGGATCCTCACGGAGGTCGGGCGTGCGGCGGGACAGCTGCTCGACCTACCCGTCGGGTGCATGATCGAGCTGCCACGGGCAGCGCTCACCGCGCATCGCATCGCCGAGGAGGCGGACTTCTTCTCGTTCGGGACGAACGACCTCACGCAGACGACGTGGGGGCTCTCGCGCGACGACGTGGAGGGCGCGTTCTTCCACGACTACCTCGACAACGGTGTCCTCACGATCTCCCCGTTCGAGACGATCGATGCCGTCGGCGTCGGTGCACTCGTGAGAGTCGGGGTCGAGGGTGGTCGGTCGACGAAGCCGGACCTCAAGATCGGCGTGTGTGGCGAGCACGGCGGGGACCCGGAGTCGATCCGGTTCTTCCAGTCGGCCGGGCTCGACTACGTCTCGTGCTCACCGTTCCGTGTGCCCGTCGCGCGCCTCGAGGCGGCCCGCGCCGCGGTCGAGGCGGGGAGCGAGTCCACCGCGTGAGGTGAGGTTTGTGGGCTGAGGGGACGATCAGCTCACGGGTGCGGGACCCCCGCACACCGACGGGCCTGCACGCATCCAGCGTGCAGGCCCGTCGGCGTGGGTTACGCGTGAGCCGCGCGGTACCCGGCAAGCACCTCGTCGATGACGGCGGACGTGCGCAGTGCGGACCGGCCCGTGCTCGGGGACTCACCCTGACCCGTGAGCTCGTCGACGATCAGCTGGATGAGCGGCTGCTGCACGTGCTCGGGGTAGGACGCCTGGATCTCGCGGTCCGCGCCGTCGACGCGGACGCGGATCGGAGCCTCGCCGAAGCACGGGAAGCGCACCGAGCCGCGCGTCCCGTGGATCGCGATCTCGTCGGCGTGCTCGTCGGCGTCGTACGCCCACGTGCCCGTTCCCACGGCGCCCGACGCCCACCGGAACGTCGCCACGACGTGGTCCTCGGCAGCGGAGTCGCCCGTGACGTTCGTCGCGATGCCGTGCACCTCCTCGACCGGGCCGAGCAGGTGGTCGAGCCAGTCGAGCGCGTGCGAACCGAGGTCGACGAACAGGCCGCCGCCCGAGAGCTCCGGCTGCAAGCGCCACGGCGCCTCGCTGCCCGGCTCGACCCGCGCGCGAGGGCCGACGTTCCGCACCGACACCGTGCGCACCTCGCCGATCTCGCCCGAACGCACGAGGTCCTCCACGACCCTGAAGCGAGGCATGGCGCGGCGGTAGTACGCGACGAAGAGCGGGACGCCCGCGGCGTCGCACGCCTCGATCATCGCGCGGCACTCCTCGCCCGTGCGCGCCATCGGCTTCTCGACGTAGACCGGCTTGCCCGCGGCAGCGACCCGGATCGCGTAGTCCGCGTGCGAGCCGGGAGGCGTCGCGATGTACACCGCGTCGACCTCGGGGTCGTTGATGAGCGCGTCAGCGTCGTCGTACCAGCGGGGCACGCCGTGACGGGCCGCGTAGTCGGCGGCCTTCGCGCCGTCGCGGCGCATGACGGCGACGAGGGAGGACCGCTCGGCCTTCTGGAAACCAGGGCCCGACTTGTGTTCGGTGACATCGCCGACGCCGATGATGCCCCAGCGGACGTGAGTGAGAGGTGCGTTCATGCGCACACGCTATCGGGGAACGCGACGGTCGTGTGACACGGACGTGCCCGGGAACCGTCGGGCGGGACGGCTCCCGGGCACTCGATCGTGCGCGCCGCTGTGACGCGCGGGCGCGTCAGCCGGCGCTGCGACCACCGTCGATGACCCACACCTGGCCGGTCACGTGCGAGGCCTCGTCGCTCGCGAGGAACGCGGCGACGTTCGCCATCTCCTCGGGCTCCCCGACACGGCCCTGAGGCACCTGTGCGGCGAGGCCCTCGAGCAGCTCGGGGTCGAGCTTGTCGAGCCACGGGGTACGCGTGACGCCGGGACCGATCGCGTTGACGCGAATGTTGTCGCCCGCGTACTCGAGGGCTGCGGTCTTCGTCATCATGACGATCGCACCCTTCGACGTGATGTAGGCCGCCGCGGTGGGCGTCGCGAAGAGACCGCCGATCGAGGCGGTGTTGACGATCGAGCCGCCTCCCTTGGCGAGCATGAGCCGCAGCGCGACCTGCTGGACGCGGAACGCCTGACGCACGTTGATCCGGATGACGCGGTCGAAGTCCTCGATCGGGTACTCGTGCGACCGCACGGCCGGGCCGTTGATGCCGACGTTGTTCGCGAGGATATCGATGCCGCCGATCTCGTCGCGCAGGTAGGTCTCGAGCGCGTCGATCGCGTCGTCGTCGTCGACGTCGAGCGAGTAGCCCACGGCGCCGCCGCCGATCTCGGCCGCTACCTGAGATTCCTTGCCGCTCAGATCGGCGACGATGACGCGTGCGCCCTCGGATGCGAGCTTGCGTGCGATCGCCGCGCCGATTCCCTGGCCGCCGCCGGTGACGAGTGCGGTTCTGCCTTCGAGCCTCGTGGTCATGGTGCCCTCCTGGTTCCATCGGTGGGGCCGACGAGCCGTGTGGAGCGCGCTGCGCCGGACCCTGTTCTTACACCGTGTCATTAAAGAGTCGACGGTTCGAGAGACGATGGTCCTAGGCCAAGAGGTCAGGCCTCCTCGACGAGATCGAGGTACGCAGCCGCGGGTTCCCGGCCTGCGTCAGCGACCCTGCCACGGCGGAAGAGCTCGAGGACCCGCGGGTCGACGTAGGACGCACGGGCGACCGCGGGCGTGTTCCCGAGGACGTCGGCCGTGGCAACGATGGCCGCACGGATGGCACGCTCCTGCTCGCGCGGGTCGTCGAGAGCCCCCGCCCGTGCGAGCTCACGCGCAGCGGTCGCCGAGCCGAGCAACGTCCGCAAGTCCTTGGTCGTGGCGTCCGTGCCGGTGACGTCGCGCACGTACGCGTTGAGCTCAGCCGCCCGGACCGGGATCCACCGCCTCCCGTCGCGGTGCGCGAGCAGCCGTGCGCGCGCCGAACGCCCGCGGGTCAGTGACCGGACCGCCACAGCAAGGTCATGGTCCGTCGTCGAGACGTGCCAGTGCAGGCCGCTCTTGCCGGGGAAGTCGAGGGTGACGGTCTCGGCGGCGACCGTGGCGTGACTGACGGCAAGCGTCGTCAGACCACGGTGTCCCGTGACGGCGGTGTGCCGAGCGTCGCCGACCCGGATCCCCACCGTGTCGACGAGGCGGAAGCCGGCCGCGAGAGCGCGCCCACGGCTGCCCGGGTCGGACCGAAGGTCGCGTCTGACCCGGGCCCGCGCTTGCGGGAGAGCCGTGGCCAGGCCGGGCAGGCGCGCGAACTTCGCAGCGCCCTGCGCCTCGATCCACGCCGGGTGATAGATGTACTGCCTCCTGCCCGCGCCATCGGTCCCCGTCGCGAGGATGTGGCTGCGGGGGTTCGGGGAGAACCACACGTCGCGCCACGCAGGTGGCACGGCGAGGGCTCGCAGCCGCTCGACGACGTCCTCATCGCGGATGCGCGCACCCTGCTCGTCGACGTACGTGAAGCCCGTGCCTGCACCACGTCGACCCCAGCCGCGCGCGTCCAGGTGGGCGCGGACCAGACGGACCATGTCAGTGCGAGCGCAGCAGCCGGACGAGCTCGGCCTTGCGCAGATGCGAGTAGCCCGTGAGGCCCAGCTCCTTCGCGCGAGAGCGTAGCTCGCGCACCGTCCGCTCCGAGTAGTCGTCGGCAGCTCCGCCGCGTCGACCGACCGTGGAACGGCCCTGGGCCGCGGCCGCGTTCGAGATGCGGGCCGCCTTCTCCTTGGACGCGCCGTCGTGCCGCAGCGTCTCGTAGAGCTCGGGATCCTTGAGCTGAGGTGTCGTCGTGCGGGGCATGTCGACCTCCATGTCTGGCGTGCTTCCATCGTGGCCACACACTGCCCTGCACGCCAGCGGAGCCGAGGTGCACGCCCTGAGAACGCGACCTAGCGTTGCTGGTGACGGTCTGCGCCGTCCGGCGCGGGCTCCCCTCACGCAGAGGAGCGCACCATGTCCCACTCCCAGCCATTCCCGCCGCAGCAGCAAGAGCCGCCCGGCCTCACCGCACCCATGGATCCCCAGCCCGACCACGGCGAGACGAGCTACGTGGGCCACGACCGGCTCCGAGGACTACGCGCGCTCATCACAGGCGGTGACTCCGGCATCGGGCGCGCCGTGGCCATCGCCTACGCGCGCGAAGGCGCGGACGTCGCGATCTCCTACCTTGCCGAGGAGCAGGCCGACGCTGAGGAGACCGCGCGCTGGGTCCGCGAGGCGGGCCGGACGTGCGTTCTGCTGCCGGGCGACCTGCGCGACGAAGAGGTGTGCCAGGGCGTCGTCGCCGCTGCTGCCGACGGCCTGGGCGGCCTCGATGTCCTCGTCAACAACGCGGGCTACCAGATGGCACGTCGGGACTCCGTCCTCGATGTGACGACCGACGACCTCGACCGCGTGATGAAGACGAACCTCTACGCCCTCGTCTGGCTCGTCAAGGCGGCGCTGGCGCACCTGAGCAGCGGGTCGAGCATCATCAACGTCTCGTCCATCCAGGCCTACCAGCCCTCGACGACGCTCCTCGACTACGCGTCGACCAAAGCCGCGATCAACAACCTCACGGTCAACCTTGCGGCCGAGCTCGGACCGCGCGGCATACGGGTCAACGCGGTCGCGCCGGGTCCCATCTGGACCCCCCTGCAGCCCGCGACGCAGCCACCCGAGAAGATCGAGAAGTTCGGGTCCGACACTCCGCTCGGGCGAGCCGGGGAGCCCGCCGAGTGCGCTCCCGCGTTCGTCTTCCTCGCGGCTCCGCGCGAGGCGAGCTATGTCTCCGGGACCGTCCTGGGCGTCACGGGCGGCAAGCCGGTGTTCTGAGACGGGTCGCGGACAAGTGCGGGCCCGGGACCACGTGGTCCCGGGCCCGCACTCGCTCGCGCGTCAGGCGTGCTGTCCGGCGTGGACGCCCTCGCCGATCTCCTCGACGAGCTTGTCGTTGAACGCCGGCAGGTCATCGGGCGTGCGGCTCGAGACGAGACCCTGGTCGACGACGACCTCCTCGTCGACCCATTCCGCGCCCGCGTTGCGCAGGTCGGTGCGCAGGCTCGGGTAGGACGTCAGGGTGCGGCCGCGGACGACGTCGGCCTCGACGAGAAGCCAGGCACCGTGGCAGATGACGCCGACGGGCTTGCCGGCCGCGAAGAACGCGCGGGCGAGCTCGACGGCCGCGCCGTCGAGACGCAGGTGGTCGGCGTTGACGACACCACCGGGCAGGACGAGGGCGTCGTACTCGTCGGCCGAGGCCTCGCCCGTCGTCCGGTCGACGGTGTGCTCGTGGCCGTTCTTGCCGGTGAGCGTGCCCGTCTCGGGGGCGATGAGGTGGGCGGTCGCGCCGTGGCCGGTGACCGCCTCCCAGGGGCTCATGAGCTCGGAGTCCTCGAAGCCGTTCGTGGCGACGAACGCGATCTTCTTGCCGGTGAGATGTGACATGGTGCCTCCTTCTCTCGGGTTCCCCTCAAGGGTCTTCTACGCCATCACTGTCCGCTGGTCGGCGGCACCGGAGGCGTGCTCATCGTCGGTGGGGGCGTGTGGCCCTCGTCGTCGCGGTGGAACGCGTGAGTGACCTTGTCCTTGAGCGCCGAACCGGCCTCGCCCGCAACCTCGCCGACCTTGGCGCGGACGGCGGTGCTCGCGGCGCCCGCGGCTTCGGCAGCACGCTCCTTCGCGGAGTCGACGACCTCCTGGACACGGTCGTCGGCGAGCACGGAGCGTGCCTTGGCCTTGATCTCCTCGTAGCGGGCGCGGCCTGCCCGGCTTCCGAGCACGTACCCGACTGCAGCACCCGCGAGGAACGTCATCTTCGAACCCATGGGTTCGTCCTTCCGTCGTGTCCGGTGGCCTTCTTGGCCCGTTTCTCCATCGTGCGCCGCGCCTCGGCGGTGCGCATCTGGGCGGGTCGATGGTGGCACCCGGGTCGCGCGGGTGGCTTCGACCCTGTCGCTGCGCACGAGGACGTCGGCCTCGTCGCGCGGCTGCGTGCGCTGCCGGTGAGGATCGTCGCGTCGGACGTCGTCGACGTCCTCACGTCAGGCCGGACGGAGGGCCGGGCGCCGCACGGGTACGCGCAGTACCTGCGCGAGCGGTTCACGCAGACCGGATCGACTGCGGTCGCTCCGTGCTGACGATCGCGTGGCAGGATCATTGGTAGGCCGCGCCAGTGGCCGTCGACCGACGGAGGTTGCCGTGCGTCAGATCATCGTCACCGCGTTCATGTCGCTCGATGGCGTCATGGAGGCGCCCGGCGGCGAGGCGGGGTACCGCAACTCGGGGTGGACGTTCACGGGCGTCGAGTTCGACGCGGCCGCGTACGAGCTCAAGGGTCGCGAGGAGGAGCAGGCCGGCGGGCTGCTGCTCGGCCGTCGCAGCTACGAGGCGTTCGCGCCCGTGTGGCCGCAGATGGACGACTTCGCGCGGTACAACACGCTGCCGCGCTGGGTCGTCTCGACGACGCTCGACCACGACGACGAGCGCTGGCCCGCCACCGTCCTGCGGTCGGTCGACGACGTCGCGCGACTGCGCGAGTCGGACGGTGGCCCGCTTCTCGTCCATGGCTCGGCGACGCTCGGCCGGTCGCTCGCGGACGCGGGGCTCGTCGACCGCTACCACCTGCTCGTCTTCCCGCTGCTGCTCGGCGCTGGCCGTCGGTTGTTCTCGGGCGCGGACAAAGACCTCACGAAGCTCGACCTCGTCGAGCACGAGACGTATGGCAACGGTATCCAGATGGCGATCTACGACGTCGTGCGCTGACGCCCGAGGCCTTAGCTGGTCGCGGCGAGCGTGAGCGTCGCGAGCGCGACCGTGAGCGGCGCCACCACGAGGCCGAGCGCCATGTAGCCGCCCCAGCGCACGCTCACACCGAACTGACTGAGCCGCTCGTGCCACAGGAGCGTCGCAAGCGACGCCCACGGCGTGATGAGCGGACCCGCGTTGACGCCGACGAGCAGCGCCATGAGCCGCAGGGGGGACCCGGCGACAGGCTCGAGCGCGAGGTAGGCGGGCAGGTTGTCGACGAGGTTCGCGCCGAGCATGCCCGTCGCGGCGACGCGCAACAGGTCGAGAGTGCCGTCCCCGTCGCCCGCGATGCGCGCGAGCCACGCGCTGAGACCCGCGCCGTGAGCGGCCTCGAACACGACGAAGAGCCCGCTCACGAGCACGAGCGTCGGCCACGGCACGAGCGTCCACCGCAACGAGTCGCGCTCGCGGACCGCGAACGCGACGACGAGGACGGCGGCTGCGGTGACGGACGGGATCCAGACCGGCACGCCTGAGACGAGCGCGGGCACGAGCAGTGCGACGGTGAGCCCCGAGATGCGCAGCAGCGTGGCGTCCCGCGGCGAGGGCGGCGACCCGTCGCGGTGGTGGCGGCCCGTGAGCGCCCGCCGGAACAGCACGAGCACGACGAGCATGGGGACGAGGGTCGCGACGAGTGCGGGCGCCCATGCGAGGCGCGCAAACTCGAGCGGGCTCTGGTTCCCGAGCACGTCGAGCGCGAGCAGGTTCGTGAGGTTCGACGACGGGAGCCACAGCGAGCCGGCGTTCGCGAGCCACACGGTCGTGAGCGCGAACGGCAGGGGAGCGACGTCGATGTGCCGAGCGAGCACGACGACGACGGGAGTGAGGAGGACGGCCGTCGTGTCGAGTGAGAGGAACGCCGTCGAGACGGCTCCCGCGAGGACGACGAGCCCCCACAGCGCGAACGTGCTGCCGCGACCCCAACGGGCGACGCGCGCGGCGACCGCGTCGAAGAGGCCAGCGCGGGCGGCCAGATCGGTGACGACGGTCATGCCGACGACGAACGCCAGGACGGGGCCGACCCGGGCCGCGAGGTGCGCGACGTCTGCGGGCGCGAGCACACCGATCGCGACGAGGAGCGCCCCGGCCCCGAGCAGGGCGAGGCCGACGAGAGTCGTGCGCATGAAGGCTCCGGAGGCATGAGCGTGGACGGGCGGACCCGTCGTCGGGCCTTCCTAGCCGCGGATCGGGCTGGCCGAGGACGATCGTAGCGGGCGTCCGGCCGGCACAGCCGAAACCCCGCACGCCGTGGAGGTGGCGTGCGGGGTTGCGACTCCGAGGCCGGGGCACCCCTGCCTGGCCCTCGGCGACCGCGGCGTCCCGCGTTCGTGTGCACCGTCGTCTGCAGCGAGACCGCCGGTCGTCCTTAGCGCGCGGGCAGCTCCCCGAGGGAAGTTCCCACGCCGACGTCGAGGATGCGCGCAGCATGCGCGGCGACCTCGTCGACGAGCCTGTCGCGGCAGCCGTCGCAGTCCATGACGTACCCCGCTGCTGCGACCGATGTCCGCACCCATGCGGGCACGTCGGCCGGGTCGAACGCGTCGCGCACGGCTGCGATCACGTCGGCGTCGTCGCGCGGCTCGAAGCCTTCTGGCCCGCGCACGTACAGCGTGAGCAGCGCGGCGGCGGCGAAGCCCGTGCGGGGTGCGTCGCGCCCGTCCTTGAACGCCGACAGGAGCACGGGCAGGTTGCGCGCACCCCACTTCGAGACCGAGTTGAGCGCGATGTCTGCGAGGCGATGGTGCAGGTAGGGGTTGCCGAAGCGTTCGACGATCGTCGCGGCAAAGGTCCGCAGCTCCTCGCGAGGCTCCGCGATCGAGGGAAGAATCTCGTCCTCGAGCAGCGCGTCGAGGTAGGCGCGCACGTCGGGACGCTCGAACGCCTCACGCACCGTCTCGCAGCCCAGCTGGAGCCCGACGGCTGCCATGGCGGTGTGCAAGCCGTTGAGGATCTTGACCTTCTTTGCGCGGAAGGGCCTGATGTCGTCCATGAACTTCACGGGCTGCCCCGCGCGGTCGAGGGGCAGCACCTCACGGACGACCGGGTCGCCGCCGATCGCCCACACGCCGAAGTACTCGCCCTTGACGACGACGTCGTCCGCGAAGCCCAGCTCCGCCTGGATCTCGCCGATCTCGTCCCGAGGGAAGCCGGGAACGATGCGGTCGACGAGCGTGTCGTGGAACGAGTTCGCCGTGAGCACCCACTGCTCGAACTCTGCGCCCCACTCGGCTGCACGTGCGTGGCGCAGCACGTACTCGCGCAGGGTCGTCGCGTTGTCCTCGATGAGCTCGCAGCACACGATCCGCACGCCTGCGTCGGGGGCGCCCTCGAATGTGAGGTAGCGGTCGTGGAGCAGCGCCGCGACCTTCGCCGGGAACGACGCGGGTGGCTGTGCGGCGAGGTCATCATCCTCGACCCAGGCGATCCCGGCCTCGGTCGTGTTCGAGACGATGACCTTGAGGTCGCGGGAGAGGTAGAGCTCGCGGTACTCCGCAAACTGCTCGTGCGCTCGCACGATGCGCTCGATGACGTCGATGCGCGTGAACTCCCGCACCGGTTCACCCGCGCGGACGCCCTCGAGCAGCACGTGGTAGAGCCCGTCCTGCTCCTCGAGCAGCTCGAGCGCGCGGTCCGGGCCCGGGGTCGCGTGGACGACGGCGACGCCCGCGTTCATCACGCCGGCCTCGTTCGCGGCGTGGATCATCTGGTCGACGAACGCGCGCAGGAAGTTGCCGCCACCGAACTGCAGGACGGTCACGGGACGCGACGTCCGGCCCACGGCCGACGCCGAGAGGCGGGGAAGGGACACGGTCGTCACAGGGCACCTCCGGAGCGGTACGCGCGACGAGGCAGGGTGTAGGCAAGGTCGACCGCCGTGTCGGCTGCCTCGTCGAGCGTGAGCCGGTGCTCCGCGACGAGCCGTGCGAGGTAGCCTGCGTCGACGCGGCGGGCAAGGTCGTGACGCGCGGGGATCGAGCAGAACGCACGGGTGTCGTCGACGAATCCCGACATGTTCGAGAACCCCGCGGTCTCCGTCACTGCCTCGCGGAAGCGACGCATCGCGTCCGGGGCGTCGAGGAACCACCACGGGGCACCGAGCCTCACCGAGGGGAACACTCCCGCGAGGGGTGCGAGCTCGCGCGAGTACACGGTCTCGTCAATCGTGAAGAGGACCGTGCGGAACCGGGGGTTGTGCCCGAAGGCCTCCAGCATGGGCCGCACGCCGCGCGCATAGTCGACGGCGAGCGGGATGTCGTAGCCCGTGTCAGGCCCGATCCGGCGTGCGACAGCAGAGTCGTAGTCGCGCAGCACTCCCGGGTGGATCTGCATGACGAGGCCGTCCTCGGCGCTCATCGCAGCCATCTGGAAGAGCATGTGGCCCGCGAACACGCGCGCCTGCTCGGGCGTCACCTGGCCCGCGCGTGCCGCGGCGTACAGACGTGACGCCTCTGCCTCCTCGAGCGGGTGCGTGTCGACCCCGAGGTGCCCGTGGTCCGTCGCGAGAGCACCGGCCGCGACGAAGCGCGCGCGCTGGGAGCGCAGCGCCTCGAGGAACCTGGCATACGTGCCGACGTCGAGACCTGCGGCCGCACCCAGCGCGTCGACGTCGGTCGTCCACGACGGACGGTCGAGGTGACAGACGGCATCGGGCCGGAACGTGGGCAGGACGCGCGCACCGTACCCGTCGGCCGCGAGACGAGCGTGGTCGCTGAGCGTCGACCACGCGTTGTCGGTCGTCGCGATCGTCTCGATCGAGAAGCGGTCGAGGAGCGCGCGCGGGCGGAAGGTTGGCTCGCGCAGCACGGACTCGATCTGGTCGTAGATCGCGTCGGCGTTCGCCTCGCTCGGCTGCTGCGTCACGCCGAAGATCTCGACGAGCTCGTGCTCGAGCCAGAAGCGTGACGGCGTGCCGCGGAAGTGCTTCCACCCCGCGCAGAAGCGACGCCAGATGGTGCGCGGCTCCGATTCTGCAGACGAAGTGTGTGCCGAGCCGATCGGCGTGACGCCGAGGTCCTCGGGCCGTGCGCCTTGCGAGACGAGCATCCGGACGACGTAGTGGTCGGGCACGACGAGCAGGTGGGCGGGGTCGGTGAAGGCGTTGTCGGCGGCGAACCACTCGACCGGGACGTGCCCGTGCATCGAGACGATCGGCAGATCCGTGGTGGTCGCGTAGATCTCGCGTGCGAGGGCCCGCACCTGCGGGTCGGCCGGAAGGGCGCGGTCGGGGTGAAGGGAGAGCGAGGTGTCCGCGAGGGACGACGGTGAGGTCATCAAGGGCTCCAGGTGGCGCGTGTGGTTCAGGACTGCCGACGACGCATCTCGGCGGCGAGTAGGAGGAACGGCCCGACGCCCTTGTGGTCGTTGGTGACGATCGGTTCGCTCATGTAGTACGCGTAGGACCCGTCGCGGCGGGTTGCCCCACCGAGCCCGGCGACCTCGCACATGCGGTGGACGTTGACCCAGCCCTCGGCTGTGACAGACAGGAAGGACTCGGTCGCACTGGCCCATCCGGTCTCGAGCGCGCGTTCCCACGCGTCGCCCGTGAGCCGGCCCGTCCGTAGGGACGTGGCTATCGCGGTGAGGATCATGAGCGAGCCCGAGGACTCGAGGTAGTTGAGCGGGCGGTCCGGCTGGTCAGGGATCTGGAACCAGAGGTTCGTCGCGGGGTCCGCGTGCCGCTGGACGGCCTCGAGGAGCGCGACGAGGTTCGCCTCGACCCGGTCCCGGCCCGCGACGTCCGCGGGCAGGTGCTCGAGCACGTCGACCATCGCCATCGCGAACCAGCCGAGCGCGCGCAGCCACACGTGGGGGGAGTGCCCCGTGGCGGGGTCGGCCCAGTACATCGAACGGGTCTCGTCGTACGCGTGCACGCACAGGCTGGAGCTGGGGTCGAGGCTTGCGTCGTACGCGGCGAGGAACTGGTGGACGACGTCCGCGTAGAGCTCGGGACGATCGAAGGCACCCGCTGCGCGCGCGTAGAACACCGAGCCCATGTAGAGGCCGTCGAGCCACATCTGCCGGGGGTAGATCTGCTTGTGCCAGAAGCTCCCGTTGTCGAGGCGCGGCTGGTGCTCGAGCTGGTCGAGCAGGGTGAGCGCGGCCGTGCGGTAGCGCTCGTCGCCCGTCTCCTCCCAGAGGGAGAGGACGGCCTTGCCGTTGTTCACGTGGTCGAGGTTCCACTCTTCGCGCACGTACCCGTGAATCTCGCCGTCCGGGCCGACGAACGCGTCGATGTTCTCCTTGACGTAGTCGAGGTAGCGCTGCTCGCCCGTGACAGCGGCGATCTCGCGGACGCCGTCGAGCACGAGCCCATCCTCGTAGCGCCACTTCCGTGCGGGGCTGATGCTTGGCTCGCGGCCGAGCATCGTCTCGGCGCCGAGCCGGGCCCAGTCCGCGGCCTTGGGGTCGAGGCGGAAGGAGTCGGGGGTCATGCGTTCTCTCCGAGGGGTGAAGGGGCGACGAAGCGGGTGGTGAGCGAGCCGAGGCCGGTCGCGGTGATCGTCACCGCGTCACCGTCGGCCAGCGGCACGTGCGAGGCCGAGGCGTCGGCGGTCTTGGCGGCCGAGCCGGTCGCGACGACGTCGCCCGGCTCGAGGGGGATGACCTGGCTGAGCAGGTGGAGGAGGCGCGGGACGGGGAAGACCATCTGGGAGGTCGTCGCGCGGGCGACGATGACGCCGTCGCGTTCGACCTCGAGCTCGACGTCCTCGAGCTCGCCGGCCTCGTCGACCGTGACGACGGCAGGTCCGAGCTGGCCGAACCCGTCGAAGTTCTTGCCGAGGGTCCACTGGCTCGTCGCGTGCTGCCAGTCGCGCGCCGTGACGTCGTCGTAGAGCGTGTACCCGGCGACGTGCGCCATGGCGTCGGCCTCGGCGACGTCCTGCATGCGGCGGCCGACGACGATCGCGATCTCGCCCTCGTAGTCGACCGCGGCGGGGATGCGGGGCAGGACGACGTCGTCGTGCGGGCCGCTCAGCGCGTTGCGCGTCTTGACGAAGACGTTGGGCGTCGTGGGCAGCGCGCCGTCGCGCGCGGGGCCGCGGTGGCCCTCGTAGTTGTAGCCGATCGCAAGGACCTGGCCGGGACGGACGGGCGGTGCGAGCCGCACGTCGTCGAGCGACGGGCAGGTGGCGAGGTCTGCGGCTGCGATCGCGGCGCGTGCCGCGTCGGCGAGGGCGGGGTCCGTGAGGAGGTCGAGGGTCGTGGCCGCGACGCCGGCGAGGTCGACGACGCGCGTGGTGCCGTCGTGCTCGACGAGCGCGCCGGGGCGCTCGGAGCTCTCGTGGACGTGGGTGACGAGTCGCAACGGTCCTCCTGGGGACGATGAAGGCGCACGCCTTCGAGAGGGAAGGGAAGGGGCCTCGGGCGAGGGCGGCCGGGCACGGGTGTGCGGGTGGTGCGGATGGTGCTGGGGACCGGGGGGGGGGGGGGGGGGGGGGGGGGGGGGGGGGGGGGGGGGGGTGGGGGGGGNACCGCGCGGTCCGGGCCGTGAGGCTGAGGGGCCCGGACCGCGCGGTCGACGTGCTCGGCTGCGATCAGGAGATCGCTGCGTTCATCTCCTCGATCCAGCGCTTGGCGCCCTCGGCGGGTGTGATGGTGCCGAAGAGGACGTCGGAGTTCACGCGTCCTGTGATCTCGGTGGCCTTGCCCGAGCCGACGGGCGGGACGGGGGTGCCGTCCTTGATGACGCCCTCGAGACCCGAGACAAAGGTGGCGCCGACCGTGTCGGCCTCGCCGAGGAGCGGCAGGACCGAGGCACGAACGTCGGTGTTGCCCGGCAGACCGCGGTCCGTGAGGATGAGCTTGCCGGCCTCCTCGGAGTTGATGAGGAAGTCGATGAACTGCTTGGCTTCCTCCGGGTGCTTCGTCTTGGCCGACGCCGAGTAGAACATCGACGGCTTGAAGAACTGGCCACCGCGGGCGCCCTCGGACTCACCGGGGGCACGCAGGATCGTCAGCGGGCGGCCTGCGGCCTTGGAGATCGCCGGGAGCTGGTTCGACCAGAACCAGGCCATGGCGCCCTTGCCCGCGGCGGGCAGGGAGCCTTCGACGCCCGCACCCTGGATCTCGGTCGAGGCCGAGGCGTCGGGCGAACCCTTGCCGAGCAGGTCGACGGAACGCTGGAACCACTCGGTCACGGTCGCTTCGGAGACGCCGATCTTGCCGTCAGCCGTGAAGACCTCCTCGCCCTTCTGGCGCGCCAGGATCTTGAGGACGACCTCGTTGAAGCTGTAGTTCTGGACGCCTGCGTACTTGCCGCCCGACTTCTCGGAGACCTCCTTGGCGGTCGCGACGTAGTCGGCCCACGTCCAGGTCGTGTCGTCAGGGAGCTCCATGCCGAGCTCCTTGAAGATCTCGGGGTCTGCGACGACGCCGTGCACGTTGATGCCGGTGGCGACGCCGTAGAGCTTGCCGTCGATCGATCCGGAGTCGAGGATCGAGGTGTCGATCTTCGCGGTGTCGAGGCCCAGACCCTTGAGGTCGAGGAGCAGGTCGCGCGTCGCGTACTCCGTGAGGAACCGCTCTTCCTGCGTGATGACGTCCGGAAGGTTGCCACCGGCAGCCGCGACGTTGAGCTTCTCGAAGTAGGAGTCCCAGCTCGTGTAGTCCGGGGTGATCTTGATGTTCGGGTGCTGCTTCTCGAACTCGGCGATGACCTTCTGGGTCACCTCGTGACGCGTGTCGGAACCCCACCACGCGAACGTGATGTTGACCTTGTCGTCACCGCCTGTGCCCGGGGTCTCGTCGTCTGAGCTGCATGCAGCGAGCCCGAGGACGAGGGCGGACGCCATCGCGGCCGCGGCGATGCGGCGGCGTCGGCTGGCTGCCTGGGTGGTGGCCTTCATGGACGTCTCTCCTTTGATACGTGACATGGCCTGGTACTTGCGGCGCGGCCCGACGGGCCGTTCCGTCACTTGATGCCCGTCGTGGCGATGCCCTTGACGAGGTACTTCTGCCCGAGGAGGAACACGATGAAGATCGGGATGATCGTGACGATGGACATCGCGAACATCGGTCCCCACGAGCTACCTGACGAGGAGTCGAGGAAGTTCCGCAGCGCGAGCGGCGCGGTCTTCATCTCGTCCGTCGTGAGGAAGATCAGCTGGCTGAAGAAGTCGTTCCACGTCCAGATGAACGTGAAGATGGCGGTGGTGGCGAGCGCGGGGGTCGCGAGGGGGAGCATGACCTGGCCGAAGATCCGGCCGTGGCCGCAGCCGTCGAGGCGTGCTGCCTCTTCGAGCTCCTTGGGAATGCCGCGGAAGAACTGGACCATGAGGAAGATGAAGAACGCGTCCGTGGCGAGCAGCTTGGGCACGATGAGCGGCCAGAACGTGTTGATCCAGTCGAGCTGGTTGAACATGATGTACTGCGGCACGATGAGCACGTGCACGGGCAGCATGATCGTGACGAGCATGATCATGAACCACAGGTTGCGGCCCCTGAACTGGAGCCGTGCGAACGCGTAGGCCGCCATGGAGCACGAGACGAGGTTGCCGACGAGGGCGCCGGCGACGATCGTCAGCGAGTTGAGCATGTAGCGCGAGAACGACGTCTGGAAGGCGTTCCACCCGTCGGGGTAGTTCTCGGGGTGCCACTGCTCGGGAATGATCGAGAGGTTGCGGAAGATCTCTTCGGTGGGCTTGAACGAGGCGCCGAGCATCCACAGCAGCGGGTAGATCATGAGTGCTGCCGCGGCGATCATGACGATGTGGCGCGTGACGGAGCGGGTACGGGTTCGCCACAGGACGGGCGACGCGACGGGGCCGCGTTCGGCGGCGAGCTCCGTGAGGCGGCTGGCCTGGTCGGGTGGGGGAGTCATGGTGACCGACATCGACGGGTTCCTTTCAGTCCTCGTAGAAGACCCAGAACTTCGATACCCAGAAGTTCAGAGCGGTGAGGGCGAGCACGATGAGGACGAGGACCCACGCCATCGCGGAGGCGTAGCCCATGTTGAGGTTCTTGAATCCCTCTTGGTACAGGTAGAGCGTGTAGAAGAGGGTCGAGTCTGAGGGCCCACCGGTTCCGCCGGAGACGACGTACGCCTGGGTGAAGGCTTGGAACGAGCCGATCACCTGCATGACGACGTTGAAGAAGATGATGGGGCTGAGCAGGGGGAGCGTGACGGTGAGGAACTGGCGTCGCTTGGACGCGCCGTCGAGCGAGGCTGCCTCGTAGTACATCTCGGGGATCTGGCGCAGGCCGGCGAGGAAGATGATCATGGGCGACCCGAAGGTCCACACGTGCAGGAGCACGATGGTCCACAGTGCGGTGTCGGGGTGGGAGATCCATCCCATGCCTTCGATCCCGAACCAGCCGAGGAAGGCGTTGAAGATGCCGTCCTTGCCGAAGACCTGGCGCCACAGGATCGCGATCGCGACCGACCCGCCCATGAGGGAGGGCAGGTAGAAGATCGAGCGGTAGAGCGACATGCCACGCATGCCTCGGTTGAGCACGAGGGCGAGGCCGAGGGCGACGGAGAGCTGGAGGGGAACGCCGACGGCGGTGTAGATGGCGGTCACCTGGAGCGACTTGGCCAGGCGCGGGTCGCTCAGCATGTCGATGAAGTTCTCGAACCCGATGAAGTTCGGGGCCTGGAGGAGGTTGTAGTCCGTCATCGACAGGTACAGGGACGCGATCAGCGGGAAGAGCGTGATCGCGAACAGGCCGACAAACCACGGTCCGAGGAACACCAGTGCGGCGCGTCCATCACCTTTGCGCAGGTGGGTGGTGGTCTTCGGCGTGGTGCCGCTGCGCTTCTTGCCCAGCGCGCGGAGCTCGCCTAGAGCTGACATGCACACTCCCTCGTGTGGATTGGGACGTCAGTGTCCGATGGTTCCCGGGAACCGGTTGCTACGAAGATACACGACGATTCGTGATCTGCAACACGTGGCGGTTCGGTGTCTCGCAATCGCGAGATCTAGGGGCTAGTGAACTATCGATGCGCGCGCCTGGGTGGGACGAACGGCCCAGGGCAGCGCGTGCCGTTCACGGGAGATAGGGTGTTCTCTGAAACCCATTTCTCCACGGGAGGGCTCAACGATGAGCAACCTTGACCAGAACCCGACGGCACCTCGGCGCGGCGCCTCCGCCTCGACTCTTGCAGATGCCGCCGTCGTTCCCGCCATGGCGCCCGTCCCCGACGGTCGTCCGCGACGCCGGTACGCGGTTCTCGGGACGGGGCACCGGGCCGGCATGTACGTCGGCGCGATCACGGGCGACCACGCCGACGTCGCCCAGATCGTCGCCTGGTGCGACACGAACCCGGGCCGCGCGGCGTTCTACGACCGCGAGGTCGGCGCAGCCCTCGGCCTGGACGGCCCCGCCGGCCTTCCGGCGTACGGTCCCGACGGCCTCGAGCGCATGATCACCGAGCAGCGCGTCGACGTCGTCATCATCACGACCCCCGACCACCTCCACGCGGAGCACGTCGCACGGGCGCAGGCTGCGGGCGCGGACGTCGTCGTCGAGAAGCCCCTCACGACGACGGCCGAGGGGGCGCGCACGATCGCGGACTCGGTGCGGGCCACCGGCCGCGACATCGTCATGACGTTCAACTATCGCTACGCACCGCGGAACTCGACACTGCGCGAGATCATCGCCTCCGGCGCGATCGGCCGTCCCACCTCCGTGCACTTCGAGTGGGTCCTCGACACCGTCCACGGCGCCGACTACTTCCGCCGCTGGCACCGCGAGCGTGAGAACTCCGGAAGCCTGCTCATCCACAAGTCCTCGCACCACTTCGACCTCGTCGGCTGGTGGCTCGACGACACCCCCGCGCGCGTGTACGCGTCGGCGCACCGTGACGTCTACGGAGCAGAGAACGCCGCGGGCCGCGGCGCGCGCCCCGCGCGCGGCTCAGTCGCGGAGAACGACCCCTGGTCGCTCGACCTGCGCCGCGACCGCCGCCTGCGCGAGCTCTACCTCGACTCCGAGGCCCACGACGGCTACATCCGCGACCGCGACGTCTTCGCCGAGGGCATCGACATCGACGACAACATCGCGGTCGTCGTCGACTACGCGCGGGGCGCGACCATGACGTACTCGCTCAACGCCCACAGCCCGTGGGAGGGCTACACGGTCTCGGTCAACGGGACCGAGGGACGCGTCGAACTGAGCGTCGTCGAACGTGGGGCGATCCGCGTGGACGCGGACGGACGCGTCGTCCTCGATCCGTCGGCGACGCCCGACGCCGTGCCGGTCGCGGACTCGCGGCCCGAGGGGGAGCGGATCATGCTCCAGCGTCACTGGGAAGGGGCGCGTGAGGTTCCGATCCCCGCCGGTCAGGGCGGCCACGGCGGTGGCGACGCGATCCTGCTCATGGACGTCTTCCGGCGCGACCTGCGCCTCAGCGAGGACCCGCTCGGGCGCGCCGCGGGCGTGATTGACGGGATGCGCGCCATCGCGGTGGGCATCGCGGCGAACCGGTCGCTCGAGACCGGGCAGGCGGTGCGCGTCGAGGACCTGGACCTCGGCATCGACCTCAGCCGATGACCCACCCCGCGGCGCGTGGAACCGAGCGCGCCGCGGGTCCCTGAACTCTTGAGCCCCGACACCTAGGATGACGACGTGCGAACTGGCAGAGCAGCGAGTGGTGGCGCGACGATCAGCGACGTCGCCGAGGCCGCGGGCGTCTCGCGCGCCACTGTCTCCCGCGTGATGAACGGTCTGCGTGGCGAGGACGAGCTCACCCGTCGGGTCCGCGAGGTCGCCGAGCGACTCTCCTACCGCCCGTCCGCAACCGCCCGTTCGCTCTCGCTCGGCCGTACGCTCGCGGTCGGCGTCGTCGTCCCTGACCTCGCCAACCCCATGTTCCAGGCGGTTCTGCGCGCCGTGACCGACGGTGCGTACCGCAACGGCTACGGCGTCGTCATCGCGGAGACCGCGGGGCGTGACGAACGTGAGGTCGACGTCGTGCGGGCGACGCGTGCGCGCTGCGACGCGCTCGTCCTCGTGTCGCCGCAGATGTCGGAGGCGGTGCTCGAGGCCGCGGCTGACGAGTTGGGTCCGCTCGTCCTCGTCAACCGGTCGCTCCCCGGCTCCCGCCTTGCGTCGGTCAACGTCGACTACGCGGAGGCGATGTACTCGGTTCTCGAACATCTCGTCGACCTCGGGCACGAGTCGATCGCGTACCTCCAGGGGCCTGTGACGAGCCCCTCGAACCGCGCGCGGCTCGAGGGAGTCGACGCTGCGCAGGTGTCGTTCGGTGGCACGAGCCTCGTCACTCTTTCGTGCGGTCCGACGGTCGCCGACGGCTATGCCGCCGCGGAGGCGGTGCTCGCAACGCGCGCGACCGCGGTCGTCGCGTACAACGACCAGGTGGCGTTCGGGCTGCTCGCTCACTTGAGCGAGGTGGGGGTCTCGGTTCCCGAGGACATCTCGGTCGTCGGTTTCGATGACATCGAGCTGGCACGGTACGCGGCGCCCTCGCTCACGACCGTGCGCGTGCCGCACGACCAGCTGGGCGCGCACGCATGGGAGCGGTTGAGTGCCCAGGTGGCCGGAACGGCTGCCATGGCCGAGGACCACGAGGCGGACACGCTCACGCAGATCCTGCCGACGCAGCTCGTCGTGCGCGCGTCCTCAGGTCCCGCACCTCTCGCGGCTGGCGGTGGGGCCACGGTCGCGCGACGTCTGCCGAGCCCCGCGGGGCTCGGCTGGGTTCCGGATGGCGCCGACACGGTTCTCAGCACCGGGGTTGCGCGCCTTGCGCGGTACCGGGACGGGACTTCGATGGCGGACGCGCACGCGCCGCGTCCGCACCTGCACCCCGTGCGCTCCCTTGCGGGGACGCGGATCACGGCGGCGTCGCCCGCGGACCGGCGTCACCATCACGGGCTCTCGCTCGCGCTCCCTGACGTCGCTGGCTCGAACTTCTGGGGCGGGCGCACGTATGTGGCGGGCGAGGGGATGCGCGTCCTGGGCGACCAAGGCCAGCAGGTGCGCGTCGGGCTCGACGAGGTCGACGGGCGGCCCGGGTGGCTGCGCGAGCGGCTCGAGTGGCGCGGCCGCGACGGTGAGGTGCTCCTCGACGAGGCGCGCTCGCTCGACGGCGAGCTCCTCGAGGGCGGGGCTGGCTGGGTGCTGCGCTGGTCGAGCGAGCTGACGGCGCGACGGGGGTTGCGCATCTCGAACCCGTCCGAGCAGTCGGGCTCTCTTCCCGGCTATGGCGGTTTGTTCTGGCGCTTCGCGCCGTCGGACGAGAGCCGGGTGGCTTCGAGCCTCGGCACGGGCGGGATCGTCCATGGGTCGCGGTCGCCGTGGCTCATGGTGGCGGCGCGGCTCGGCAGTGCGTGGACGACGGTCGTGCTCGTCCAGGACCGTGGGCGGCCGTGGTTCGTGCGGACGACGCCGTATCTGGGGGCAGGGCCGGCGGTTGCGTCGGGCCGTCCGATCGATCTTGCTGCGGGGGAGGCGCTCTCGGTGCGGCTCGCTGCGATCGTGCTCGACGGCTTGCACAGCCCGTCGGCGGTCGCTGAGCGCTGGTACCCCTTCGGAGCGCGCCTGCTCGCGGAGGGTTAGGCGCAGAGCCGTGGTGCGGAACCGGTTTCTACGGTACCGTGGTTGAACATCCTCACTTCTCTTGGCTCGATGACGCGCCGACGGCAACCGGTTGCTCCCTTGCCGACGAAAGGACACCCATGACGGACCAGCGCACTGACGCCCGCACCGCCGGCGTCCTGCTCCTGCGAGCGGGTGATGACGTCGCCGTCGCGACCCGCGCTCTCGCGCCAGGCGAGACGATCGCACCCGACGGCGTGCCCGTCACCGTCACGACAGCCGTCCCGCGCAGCCACAAGGTCGCCCTGCGCGACCTGCCTGCCGGGGCGCCCGTGCGCAAGTACGGCCAGGTCATCGGTGTGACGACCGAGGATGTCGCGGCAGGTGCCCACGTCCACTCGCACAACCTCGTCTTCGAGGACGGTGAGCGCGCGCACGAGCTCGGAGGGACGCACACCGAGCTCGAGGTCCCCGACGGCCCTCGCCCGACCTTCCGTGGCTACCGCCGCGCCGACGGACGCGTCGGGACGCGCAACTACATCGCGATCCTCACGAGCGTCAACTGCTCCGCGTCAACAGCGAAGATGATCGCCGCGCAGTTCCCTGACAGCCTGCTCGAGCAGTACCCCGGCGTCGACGGAGTCGTCGCCCTCACCCACCAGTCGGGCTGCGGGCTCGTCCCCGAGTCCGAGGGCGGCTCGATCCTGCTGCGCACGCTGCGGGGCTACGCGGCACACCCCAACATCGCCGCCGTCCTCGTGCTCGGCCTCGGCTGCGAGATGATCCTCACGAGCCAGCTGAGCTCGCGCTCCGGCTCCGACGCCGGCCCCGCGCTCATGCTCGGCATGCCGACGATCGGCGCACCCCGCCACGGCAACGAGCTGCTCGCCGACATCCCGTCGGACACGCTCGTCGAGACGATGACGATCCAGGAGACCGGAGGCGTGCGCGCAAGCGTTCGCGCGGGCGTCGAGGCGATCACGCGCATGCTGCCGGCGGTCGCCGCGCGTCAGCGCGAGGACGTCGACGTCTCCGAGCTCGTCCTCGCGCTCAACTGCGGCGGGTCGGACGGCTACTCCGGCATCACGGCCAACCCCGCGCTCGGCTGGGTCTCCGACAGGCTCGTCGCCTACGGCGCGACGTCCGCGCTCGCCGAGACCCCTGAGGTCTTCGGTGCTGAGCACCTCCTCACCCGGCGTGCCCGCACGCCCGAGGTCGCGCAGAAGCTCCTCGACCAGATCGAGTGGTGGAAGGGGTACGCGGCCGCCGGGGGCGGGTCGCTCGACAACAACCCCTCGCCAGGCAACAAGGCCGGCGGCCTCACCACGATCCTCGAGAAGTCGCTCGGCGCCGTCGCCAAGGGCGGCCAGGCCGATCTCTCCGAGGTGTACGACTACGCCGAGTCGATGGCGCCCCACGCGGGCTTCGTCTTCATGGACACCCCGGGCTACGACCCGGTCTCGGTCACCGGCCTCGTCGCGGGGGGCGCGAACGTCGTCGTCTTCACGACCGGGCGCGGCTCGGTCTTTGGGTGTCGCCCCGCGCCATCGATCAAGGTCGCGACGAACACCGAGATGTACGAGCGCATGCGCGAGGACATGGACCTCGATGCTGGGCGCATCGTCGAGGGCACCGCGACCCTCGAGGAGGTCGGCAGGGAGCTGTTCGACCTTGTGCTCGCTGTGGCCTCGGGGGAGCGGACCGTGAGCGAAGACCTCGGCATCGGCGTCGAGGAGTTCGTGCCGTGGCACATGGGCACGGTGACCTGACGTCCAGAGCGTGGACGCCCCCGACCCACGCGCTGGATGCGGCGCCTGCCGCGCATCGACGGCCCCGGTCCTCTGACCGGGGCCGTCGTCGCGCTTGTGCGAGGGGGCGAGGTGACCTGCGGATACATCCCATATTGTCGGCATGTGTGAGGTAGCGCACATGAGGGCGGCGCGCTAGGTTGCGTTACAGACTCTTGCAGCAAGCGTGCAGCAAGTTGCGACGAGGCTCCGCCGGCGATGACGCCGGACAGGTCGAGGCCGCGAGGACGCGGCTCGTCGAAATGAGAGAAGCAATGCGACGAAGCAGATCCCCGAGGCTGCATCTCCTCGTGTCAGTGACGGCGCTCAGCCTTGCTGTCCCGCTCCTGGGTGCGGGCCTCGTTGCTGCGGCCCCCGCCGAGACGAGCACTGTCTACTACCCGGACCGGGCCGGATGGGCGCAGACCAACGTCCACTACGGAGTCGACGGGCAGCAGTGGACGAGCGTCCCCGGCACACCCATGGACCGCGCATGCGCGGGCTGGAGCAAGAAGGAGATTCCGCTCGGCGTGGGAGCGGGCGCCCAGGTCACGTTCAACAACGGATCTGGCACCTGGGACAACAACGCCGGGAAGAACTACCGGACGGCCTCCGGCACCTATGTCTGGCACGACGGCGTCCTTGCGCCCGGCGCCGACCCCTGCAAGAACGCGACGAAGAACACCGCGACCTTGTTCTACAAGACCACCTGGGCCAAGCCGAAGATCCACTTCCGCGTCGGCTCCGGCGCATGGACCGCCGTGCCCGGGGTCGACATGACGCCGGCGTGCGAGGGCTGGTTCAGCACGACGATCGACCTCGGAACCGCGACGGGTGGGACGCTCGTCTTCAACGACGGATCCGGCACCTGGGACAACAACGGGGGCCGGAACTACACGTACGCCGCAGGCACGCAGCTCGTCCACGACGGCGCACTCGCCGTCGGAGCCGATCCGTGCGGACCTGAGCCGGACCCGACGCCCACGCCGACCGCCGAGCCCACGGACGAGCCCACGGACGAGCCCACCGCTCAGCCCGCCGCCGCCACGGTCTTCTACGCGACGACGTGGACGAAGCCCAAAATCCACTTCCGCGTCGGCTCCGGCGCATGGACCGCCGTGCCCGGGGTCGACATGACGCCGGCGTGCGAGGGCTGGTTCAGCACGACGATCGACCTCGGAACCGCGACGGGTGGGACGCTCGTCTTCAACGACGGATCCGGCACCTGGGACAACAACGGGGGCCGGAACTACACGTACGCCGCGGGCACGCAGCTCGTCCACGACGGCGCCCTCGCCGTCGGAGCCGACCCGTGCGTCGACGTCCCGGAGCCGGAGCCAGACACCCTGGCCCCGAGCGTGCCGCAGGGAGTCGTCGCAGTTGCCGACGGCACACGCACCACTGTCTCGTGGCGGGCGTCGAACGACGACGTCGAGGTCGCCGGCTACCGCGTCGTCCGTACCGGCGGCGCCGGGGCCGTGACGCGTGATGTCACGTCGCTCTCGGCAACCGACACCGGCCTGTTGGCCGAGACTCGCTACAGCTACACGGTCGCGGCGTTCGACGCCGCGGGCAATGTCTCGGCGGCAAGCGCGCCCGCCGCTGTCACGACCGGCGCCGCGCCCACCGCTCCTAAGGGGGGCACGCCGCTCGGCGGTGACCCGCGCGAGGACTCGATCTACTTCGTCATGACCGCCCGGTTCAACGACGGTGACGTGACAAACAACCGTGGCGGTTCCCAGCATGTGAGCTCGGGCAACGCGGCGAACGACGACCCCATGTTCCGAGGCGACTTCCTCGGGCTCGTCGAGAAGCTCGACTACATCAAGGGCCTCGGCTTCTCCGCCATCTGGATCACACCTGTCGTCCTCAACCGGTCAGACTACGACTTCCACGGCTACCACGGCTGGGACTTCTACCGAGTCGACCCGCGCCTGGAGTCGGCGGGCGCCAGCTACCAGGACCTCATCGACGCCGCGCACGCCAAGGGCATCAAGATCTACCAGGACGTGGTCTACAACCACTCCTCGCGCTGGGGTGCCAAGGGACTGTTCACACCCACGGTGTGGGGCGACTCGAACAGCGAGTGGAACTGGTTCTACTCGAAGAAGGAGCCGGGACGAGAGTACGACCCGCTCGACGAGCACCAGGGCGACGACCCGGCACTGACGCCTGCGCAGAACGCGCTCGCCAAGGGACGCACGTACAACGGCGACCTGTGGTCAGCAGTGGCACCTTCAGGCACGAGCTGCCCACGGTTCGGGCAGCCCACAGGCAAGTTCTCCAAGGAGGGGTTCGCGCTCCATGAGTGCCAGTGGCCGTCGCCGACGGCCGGCATGTTCCCCGCCAAGAACTTCCACCAGTGCTGGATCGGCAACTGGGAAGGAAAGGACGCCCAGGACTGCTGGATCCACGAGGATCTCGCGGACTTCAACACGGAGGACGCAGAGACTCGCCAGTACCTCATCGACGCCTACAACAGCTACATCGACATGGGCGTCGACGGCTTCCGCATCGACACCGCCGTCCACATCCCGCGCGTCATGTGGAACCGCTACTTCCTGCCAGCGATCCAGGAGCACGCAACCTCGGTCCACGGCGAGAAGGGCAAGGACTTCTACGTCTTCGGCGAGGTCGCCCAGTTCGTTCACGACAAGTGGAACCGCGGCTCCGTCAACCACTCGGCGCCCTTCTACACGTGGAAGGAGCGCAAGGAGTACTCCCTCGATGACGTGGTCGCCGCGGCGGAGCAGTTCGCGTGGGAGAACCTCCAGGGGCCCGCCGGTCAACCGACATCGACCAACGCGGTCCTCGCGGGAGCCGACGGCAACACGTATCACGCGCCCGACCACTCGAAGTTCTCAGGCATGAACGTCATCGACATGCGCATGCACATGAACTTCGGTGAGGCGAGCTCCGCCTTCTGGAACGGCAAGGACTCGGACGACGCGTACAACGACGCAACGTACAACACGGTCTACGTCGACTCCCACGACTACGGACCCAACAAGTCGAGCGTCCGCTACGACGGTGGGACCGATGCCTGGGCCGAGAACATGTCGCTCATGTGGACGTTCCGCGGAATCCCGACGCTCTACTACGGGTCCGAGATCGAGTTCCAGGCCGGCAAGCAGATCGACTGCGGCCCGTCCTGCCCGCTTGCGTCGACCGGACGTGCGTACTTCGGCGACCACCTCGAAGGCTCGGTCAAGGCCTCGGACTTCGGCGTCGTCTCTGCGGCGTCGGGTGCGGTCGCTACGACGCTGCAGCAGCCGCTCGTCAAGCACGTCCAGCGACTCAACCTCGTCAGGCGTGCGGTTCCTGCGCTCCAGAAGGGGCAGTACTCGACGCAGAACGTTGACGGCGGGATGGCGTACAAGCGCCGCTACACGGCTCCGGGCGTCGACAGCTTCGTGCTCGTCACCGTCTCCGGCTCGGCCACGTTCCGCTCGATCCCGAACGGCACGTACGTCGACGCTGTGACCGGTGACCGCAAGGTCGTCACGGACGGGACGCTCACCGCGAGCCTCTCGGGCAAGGGCAACATGCGCGCCTATGTGCTCGACACGGCGACGACGCCCGCGCCCGGCAAGATCGGGCAGGCAGGTCCATACCTGCGCTGACCTGACTGCGCGATGGCAGCGGTGCCGCCCTCCGCTCACCACGGGGGTGGCACCGCTGCCCATGTGCGGCTCAGACGCACTAGTGTGTGACCACTCATACCGGTGCCAGCGCACCCGGGTCGTCCGGTCGCGGACTCTGGGGAGCGTCAACAGGGGGATCACATGCATCGTCGGACTTGGGCCGCCACGTGCGCGCTCGCACTCACTCTTGCGGGGGTTCCCGCGCTCACGGCGGCGGCGGCGCCTGCCGTCACGTCTCCGGCCCGGTCGGCCGCGACCGCGACGCCGCACACGTCGGCGCTCGTGCGCGGGACGCTCGTCGCGACCCTGGGCTCGGGCCGCGACTCCGAGGGTCGCCCCGTCGAGACGCGCACGCTCGGGGTCCGGACCCGCGGCGGTGACGTCGTCCGTCTCGAACCGGGCACGTCGTCGGCGGTTCTCGACGGGGCCCGTCCGGGTGACCTCGTCGCGGTCCGTGTCGGGGCACCGGCGGGCGCGTCAGTCGCTGAGCTGCGAGCCTCGAGCGCCGACGAGCCCGGCCGTGCCCTCACCGGGCACGGGGAGCTGCGCGCGCACACGGTCCGCGTCCTCGAGAACGCACCCACGGCCGCGGCGGCCCCGAAGAAGGGCGTCCACTCCGCCTATCTCGTGCGCGTCGACGACGCGGCCGCGACGGGCGAGTTCACGATGGCCGAGGGGCGTGCGGCGGTCGCGCGTGGCGGTGCGTACTGGCGCACCGAGTCCGGCGGCATCGTCTCGGGACTCACGATCCGCGGCGAGAGAACGATGGTGACGGCCGACGTCTGCTCCGAGATGTCCGACGGTGGGTACTTCGACGTGTGGACCCGCGCGCAGGAGCTCTTCGGGGACTCCCTGCCCTCGACCGCGGCACGCATGCACATCATCGTCATGCTTCCGCGCTCGTGCTTCACCGATGGCTGGATCCGCTGGACCGGCCTCGCCACGGTCGGCGCAGGGCTGAGCTCGGGAGGGCTGGTCTTCCTCGCGGAGGACGATGCGCACACCGTCGCGCACGAGCTCGGCCACAACTTGGGCCTCGGCCACGCGAACCTCGTGACGAGCGAGGGTGTGCACGAGTACGGCGGGGTGCACTCCGTGATGGGCGCGGGCACGATGAGTGGGACCCACTATGCGCCGCCCGCACTCGACCCTGGGTTCCAGGCTGCTCTCAACATCCTGCCCGCTCACCGGGTGACCGTCGGCAAGCCGGGTGCGCCGACCGTGCTGCGGACGGTCTCGGGCACGAACGCTCGGACGCTCCGCTTCGCCGACGGTGAGGGCGGTCTCTTCTACGCGGAGCTCCGCGATGGCTCCGGCCGCGATGCGAGGACGTTCTATGCCTCGGACGAGGCCTACGGCCCGGGCTACGACCACGGGACGGGCGTGCGGTTCTCGACCGTTCAGCTCGACTCGCAGGAGACCCCCGCGCTCTACACGCTCGGCGGCATCGCCGACGGCATCGAGTGGTCGACCGTGCGCCCAGGAGAGAACGTCCGCCTTGGCGTCGTCGATCGCGTCGTCTCCGTGACATCGATGTCGGCAGGGTCCGCCGTCATCGCGTTCTCGGCTCCGACCGCGTCACGCGCGGGCCTCTCGAAGCTCTCGGTGCGCTACGGGAAGAAGACCAGGGTCACGGCCAAGGTGACGGGCGGCTCGGCCCCGCAGGGCGTCGTGAAGTTCTTCGCGGGCAAGCGCCATGTGGCGACGGGCGCGGTCGCCGCCGACGGACGGGTCTCAGCGACCCTGCCCGCGAACATCCGCCCGGGTCGGCAGGTCATCACTGCGCGGTACGAGGGCGACGTCATGCTCAAGGTCTCTCGCGGCAAGCGGACCATCAAGGTCGCCAAGGGTAGGACGAGCCTCACGGTGTCGAAGTCCTCCAAGGTCCGTCGCGGCGCCAAGGCCACGATGACCGTGCGCCTCGCAACCGTCGCGGGGACCGCGCCGCGAGGGACCGTGCGGGCCAAGGTCGGGTCGCGGTACGTGTCCGCGCCCGCCAAGGTCATCCGCTCGGGCTCCAGGTGGATCGCGAAGGTGCGGACCACCGCGCTTCCTCGCGGCAAGGTGAAGCTCGTCTACAAGCCGTCCCGATCTGCTGGTCAGCGGCTCACGAGCGTGACGGTGTCGTCGGGTCGCACGGCACGCTGACGACCGTCGGCGCCCGTCCCGGTCCCTCGCAGCGCACGACGCGGGCCCCTCACCACAGGGTGAGGGGCCCGCGTCGTTCTCAACGGGGTGGGTCAGACGTAGTCCTGCATCCACTTCTGCAGGTCGTCGCGGAGCACGGACGTGAGCGAGCCCGCCGTGCCTCGTGAGTAGGTGAAGACGAGGTGGGGCGCACCCGCGATGACCTGGACCTCGAAGATCTCTGCGCGCCGCGGGTCGCGGCACGTCGCGAGGAAGCCCTCGTGGCTCGCGGACAGGGTGATGTAGGACTCACCAGGCTTGACCCCGACGTCCGTGAGGTTCTGCCAGTGCTCCGCGTACTCGCGCGTCGTCGCGTCCCCGAAGAACTTCGAGTGCCGCGGCTTGTCGAGCTTGTGGCTGCGACCTTGCGTGTACGGAACCCACCCGCCGTCCTCGAGCAGCGCGAGGCGCGAGCCCACCATCCAGCCACGCAGGCCGGTGTCGGTGTATCGGGTGACGACGGCCTTGCCCTGGCTGTTGTCACGGGTGATGAGGATGCGACCGGGCGGGATCGTGCGCGCGATCGCCTTGGCGGTGCGCCTGAGCTCGAGCTCGAACTCGTAGAGAAGGTCGGCGCGCACGGAATCGAGCTCGGACGACCGAGGGGCTGCGGCACGGGAGGAGACGTCTTCGGCTCTCATGCCCATACCGTAGGGCCTGCGGAGGTGGAAGCGTAACCACCGTGACCTCACTGTGACACGACTACGATGGCTCCCATGCCTGCCGCCCCTCTCGAACCCGTCGTCGATGCTCTCCCGGACGTCCGTCCGGACGCGAGCGAGCCCCTTCCCGTCGTCGACATGTGGACGGACGGAGCCTGCAAGGGCAACCCCGGGGTCGGCGGGTGGGGCGTGCTCATGCGGTCGAACGGGCACGAGCGCGAGCTGTGGGGCGGTGAGGCGGCGACGACCAACAACCGCATGGAGCTGTTCGCAGCGGTCGAGGGCCTGCGTGCGCTCAACCGCCGCTGCTCCGTCACGCTCCACGTCGACTCGACGTACGTGATGAAGGGCATGTCGCAGTGGATTCACGGCTGGCGCCGCAACGGGTGGCGTACGGCTGACAAGAAGCCCGTGAAGAACGCGGACCTGTGGCAGCTGCTCGAAGCCCAGGTGGCGCGCCACGACGTCACGTGGGCGTGGGTCAAGGGACATGCGGGGGACCCCGGCAACGAGCGGGCTGACCAGCTCGCCAACCGCGGCGTCGACGAGGTCCGCCGCTAGGCGTCGCGACCCGTCTCAGGCGTCGCCCTGCGAGGCGCCGTGACGCGTCTCAGGCGTCGTTCGCCCCGACCTCGTCGAGCTCGGCGAGCGCGGTGAGCGTGTCGCGCTCGGCGGGCGTGTCCCAGCTCTCGGCCGAGAGCGAGGGTGCGATCGCGCCTAGGCGCGGGCGCCAGTCGGCGAGGCGGTCCGGGAAGCACCGCTCGAGGACGTCGACCATCGCCCACGCGGCGGTCGACGCACCCGGCGAGGCACCGAGAAGGCCGGCGATCGTGCCGTCGGCGCCCGTGACGACGTCGGTCCCGAACTCGAGGCGACCGCCCTTGGCGGAGTCGCGCTTCATCACCTGCACACGCTGGCCAGCGGTGATGAGCTCCCAGTCCTCGGGGCGGGCCGTCGGCATGAACTGCCGCAGCGAGCGGAACTTGGCATCCTTCGACTTGGTCACCTCGGAGACGAGGTAGGCCGTGAGGTCCATGTTGTCGAGGCCGGCGCCCGCCATCGTCACGATGTTGCCGAGGCGGATCGAGGCGAACAGGTCGAGGAGCGAGCCGCGCTTGAGGTACTTCGTCGAGAAGCCCGCGTACGGGCCGAACATGAGGGAGGTCTGACCGTCGACGACGCGTGTGTCGAGGTGCGGAACCGACATCGGCGGCGCGCCGACGTCGGCCTTGCCGTAGACCTTGGCGTGGTGCTGGGCGACGATCTCGGGGTTGGTCGTCCTGAGGAACTGTCCCGAGATGGGGAAGCCGCCGTAGCCCTTGATCTCGGGGATCCCGGACTTCTGCAGGAGGGGCAGGGCCCCGCCGCCGGCCCCGACGAAGACGAAGCGGGCATTGATCGTGCGGACCGGGTCCTTGGCGTTCCACGAGGTGTCGCGCACCTTGACGTCCCACGTGCCCTCGGACCGGCGGCGCAGACCGCGGACCTCGTGCTGCGTCGAGAGCTTTGCCCCGCGCCCCACGAGGTGGGTGAGCATGGAGCGCGTGAGCGATCCGAAGTCGACGTCGGTGCCCGACGTGGCGCGCGTCGCCGCGATGGGCTCGTCGCCGTCGCGGTCGGCGACGAGGAGAGGGGCCCACTCGGCGATGACCGCGGGATCCGTGGTGAACTCGAGATCGGAGAAGAGGGGGTGCGCGCTGAGGGCGGCGTGGCGGCGGCGCAGGTAGTCGACGTTGGCCTCGCCGCGCACGAACGTCATGTGCGGGGTGCGGCTCATGTAGCTCGACTGCTCGGGGAGCATGCCCGCAGCGGTGAGGTGGTGCCAGAACTCGCGAGAGACCTGGAACTGCTCGTTGACCTTCACGGCCTTGCTCGTGTCGATCGAGCCGTCGGGGCGTTCTGGCGTGTAGTTGAGCTCGCACAGCGCGGCATGTCCCGTGCCCGCGTTATTCCACGGGTTCGACGACTCCAGCGCAACCTCGTCGAGGCGTTCGAGAATCTCGATCGTCCACGTCGGCTCGAGCAACGAGATGAGCGTTCCGAGGGTTGCGCTCATGATTCCGCCGCCGACGAGGACGACGTCCACTGTGTTCTTCTTCGTCCGGTCCACGGACCGAGTGTAGGTAGGATGACTAGGACCTGAGTCCCGGTTCTCAGCATGTGTGCCGTGAGAAATCCCACTCTGCTCTCGTGCTCGCGAGCCCGTGACGCAGAGGGCATCCGTCGCCCGCGCGTGAGGAGTCCTCTCCGCGATACCGGTGTGCACGAGGCCCCGCACCCTGCCTAGGCTCGTAAGACGCGGACGTGAACCGGGGCCGCAGGCCGCCGGAGCCGCGGTGGAGAAAGGCGGGAGCGATGCAGAGCGCGCAAGTGCACCCCCGCCCTGGGCGCGCCCTACCGCCCGTGTGGCTGCGACGCTCGCTCGTCGCGCTCGCGGTCATCCTCATCTCGCTCGTCGTCGGGGTCGTGACGGCACGCGCTGACCTCACTCTCGGTCCCCACGAAGCGCGGTACGAGGTGACGACAGACGGCATCGTCACGGTCGACCTCGGTCCCCTCGGGACGATCGAGCTCGAGTCGCCCGCGCCCGTCGGGCTGGGTGTGCGCGTGACGATCAAGGAGATCCCGACGGACCTCCAGGCGGTCGGAGCCCGGACGACGCTCGAGGCTCTCGACGACGACGTCGCGGCCTACCTGCAGTTCTTCACGGGTCCGCAGGCGACGGTCCGGCACGCGACCGAGGCCCTCGTCGAGGATGCGGCGCGTCGGGCGCTCGCTGTGGGTGCGCTGTCGCTCGCCGCGCTCGTCGGGCTGGGCGCGCTGCTGGGACGTCCGCGACGCACCGAGCTCCTTGCGCGCTTCGCCCCGCACACCGTCACCCTGGCCGCGGCCGTCGTGCTGGCGCTCGTCGCTGCGACGGTGTCGAACGGGGCCGCGTCGCGTTCCCGGCTCGAGGCGTTGCCGGCGAGCACCGTCTTTGCCGGGACCTCGCTCGAGGGTGCGCGGATCACGGGGCGCCTCTCAGGAATCATCGAGGAGTACGGCGGCCAGCTCGTCACGATGTACGACAAGAACGAGGCCTATTACGCGGGCGTCGTCACGCAGCTCGACGAGGCGTGGCTCGCGCGGGCTGCGGCCGACGAGCAGACGGCCAGCTTTGCGTTGCTCACGACGATGGCCGAGGTGCGCGCGGCGGGTGAGGCGGCGGGCGGTGCGGCCGGCGACCTCACGACGCCCGGCGCGGGCATGTCGGCGATGCCGACGGGCGAGGGTCGGGCACCCGGCACGCAGAGCACAGGACCTGACGGGGCCGCTCCGGCCACGCCGCCGGGGGCGGCGGCGCCGAGCGCGACGGACGGGGCGCCGGGCCCCGGCGCGTCCACGGCGGAGCCCGACGACTCCGAGGCTGACGCAGCCGACGCCGACATCGTCACCTTCTTGCACGTGAGCGACCTGCACTGCAACATCGGCATGGCTCCCGTCATCCACCGTGCGGCGCAGCTCGCGGGGGCGTCAGCGATCCTTGACACGGGCGACACGTCGATCAACGGCACCGCGGTCGAGCGCGTCTGCGTCGAAGCGTTCACCGACGCGGCGCCCGAGGGCACGGACTATGTCCTCACGACCGGTAATCACGACTCCGAGCAGACCGCAGCCCAGGCCCGTGCCGCGGGCGCGATCGTGCTCGAGGGGGCCGTGGCCGACGTCGCGGGCGTGAAGATCCTTGGCGACCGGGACGCCCGTGAGACGCGTCTGGGCTCCGGGACCGTTCTCGCCGGCGAGGAGGCTCCCGACGCGCAGGCCGAGCGTCTCGCTAGCCGTGCGTGCGAGGACGAGCCGGACCTTCTCATGATCCACACCCCGCGTGTCGGCACCGCGGCCCTCGCCACGGGGTGCGTCCCCCTGCAGATCTCAGGTCACCTCCATCGGCGCACCGGACCCGTGCCCTCGGGGCTCGGCGCGCTCTACGTCTCGGGGACGACCGCGGGTGCGGCCGAGGGGCAGCTGACGATCGGCCCGCTCGGCGGGGTCGCCCAGATGACGCTGTGGCGCTTCGACCGCACGCGCCGTACCTGGCTCGACGCGCGCATCATCGCCATCGCACCCGACGGCTCCGTCGAGGTCGGCGCAGCCGTCCGAGTCCCGCGTCCGACGACCCCCGTCGAACCGATCATCCCCGTCGAGCCCGACGGAACCGCGGGCACCACGGGAACCACCGGCACCATCGAGCCGACGGCACCGACGCCGTCCGTCACCACCGAGGAGACCTCATGACCGCTGACCCGACCGCATCGCGTCGTCGACCTGGATCGCGCTTCCTCCTCGTCCTCGGAGCGCTCGTCGTGCTCGTCCTCGTCGTCGTGCTCGCCGGACCTCGGATCTACGCATGGTGGGGGGATCGCAACACGCCTCCCGAGCTCTCCGTCACGTCGGCGCCCGGGACCGCACCCGCGTCGCCTGCGGGGCCGATCGAGACCGACGGCACGTGGACCCTCCGTGCGGGCACGACGGCGGGCTACCGCGTCGACGAGGTGCTGCGGGGCGAGGACGTCACCGTCGTCGGGCGGACCGAGTCGGTGACGGGCACCGTCACCGTCGCCGACGGCAGTCTCACAGCGGTCGACGCGACGGTCGACGTCGCCTCGATCGCGACGGGTGTCGGCCCGCGCGACTCCTTCATGCGCGAGCTCCTCGAGACCGAGACGCACCCGACCGCCACGTTCCGCATCGACGCACCCGTCACCCTGCCGAGCCTCGAGACCGGGGGGAGCATCGAGGTCCCCGGAGTCCTCACGCTGCGCGGGACCGAGCACCCTCTGACGTTCACGCTCGACGTCGTGCGCGACGGCGACGGGCTGCGCGCAGCCGGCTCCGCCCCCGTGACGTTCTCGGACCTCGGCCTCGAGGCGCCGAGCCTCGGCTTCGTCGAGGTCGAGGACGCGGGCACGCTCGAGCTCCTCCTGGTCCTGGGCCGCTGACACCCCGGGCTCAGGCCGCTCGGTAGGCTGAGCGCGTGGCGGCACGAGACAACGACATCACCCCGGTCGTCGAGGACTATCTCAAGGTTGTGTGGTCGGCAGGGGAGTGGGCCGAGACACGTGTGACGACGAAGCTTCTCGCAGAACGCCTCGGTGTCGGACCCTCGACCGTCTCGGAGAACGTCCGGCGCATGGTGGGCATGGGCCTGCTCGATCACGAGCCCTACGGCGCGATCGGACTCACCGACGAGGGGGAGCGGCTCGCGGTCGCGATGGTCCGGCGGCACCGCCTCATCGAGACCTACCTCGTCGAACGCCTCGGCTACTCCTGGGACGAGGTCCACGACGAGGCCGAGGTGCTCGAGCACGCGGTCTCCGACCTCATGCTCGCGCGCATGGACTCGGCCCTCGGCCACCCGACGCGCGACCCGCACGGCGACCCCATCCCGACGCCCGAGGGCGAGCTGCAGGCGGCTGACGCGTGCACCCTCGCGGACCTCGCCAGCGGGGTCACGGGCGTCGTCGTCCGGATCTCTGATTCTGACCCGGCGCTCCTGCGCTGGTTCGCCGAGCTGGGCCTCGGCCTCGACGCCCGCGTCAACGTCCTCGCGGTCCGTGACTTCGCGGGAACCGTCACGGTTGCGTGGACCATGCCCGACGGCACCACGGGCGAGGCCGCGCTCGGCATTCCCGCCGCACGCGCGGTCTGGGTCGCCGAGGGCTGAGCCGCCCTCGCGGGGCTGGCGGGCGCGCGCACGCGGGTAAGATCGGGGCGTGCCTGAGAACCCCACGACGCCTGATGTCACTGCTCGCACGGCCGCTGAGCCGTCGTTCCGCTACACCCCGGCTCTCGCCCAGGAGATCGAGCTCCGCTGGCAGGAGCGATGGGAGGAACGGGGCACGTTCTTCGCAGCCGACCCGGCCGGGGGCCTTCCCGACGGTGAGGGCCGCTTCGCGGACCCGTCGTCGTCGTCGTTCTTCGTCATGGACATGTTCCCCTACCCCTCGGGCGCGGGCCTGCACGTCGGCCACCCCCTCGGCTACATCGCGACGGACGTCACCGGGCGCTTCCGCCGGATGTGCGGCGACAACGTCCTGCACGCGCTCGGCTTCGACGCGTTCGGCCTCCCCGCTGAGCAGTACGCCGTCCAGACGGGCCAGCACCCGCGCGTGACGACCGAGGCCAACATCGCGAACATGCGCCGGCAGCTGCGCCGGCTCGGTCTGGGGCACGACTCGCGCCGCTCGTTCGCGACGACGGACTCCGACTACGTCCGCTGGACGCAGTGGATCTTCCTGCAGATCTTCAGCTCGTGGTACGACGTCGACGCGGTGCGCCCCGACGGTGGCACCGGCATGGCGCGCCCCATCGCCGAGCTCGAGGCCGAGTTCCGGGCCGGCACCCGCACGCTCGCCGACGGTCGCGCCTGGTCCGACCTGAGCGCGGCCGAGCAGCGCGCCGCTCTCAACGAGCACCGCCTCGCCTACGTCTCGGACTCGCCCGTCAACTGGTGCCCGGGGCTCGGCACGGTTCTCGCGAACGAAGAGGTCACCGCCGACGGCCGCTCGGAGCGCGGCAACTTCCCCGTGTTCCAGCGCAACCTGCGCCAGTGGAACATGCGCATCACGGCGTATGCCGACCGCCTCGCGGACGACCTCGACCTCATCGACTGGCCTGAGAAGGTCCGCTCGATGCAGCGCAACTGGATCGGCCGCTCGCACGGTGCGAAGGTGCGTTTCGCGGTGGAGGGCGGCCGCGAGGTCGAGGTCTTCACGACGCGTCCCGACACGCTCTTCGGTGCGACCTTCATGGTCGTCGCCCCCGAGCACCCGCTGCTCGACGAGGTCGCGGCGGAGTGGCCCGATGGCACGCGTGACGCGTGGACGGGTGGCCACGCGAGCCCCGTGGCCGCCGTCGCCGCCTACCGTGCGGAGTCGGCCGCGAAGACCGCCGTCGAGCGTCAGGCCGACGCGGGTCGTAAGACGGGCGTCTTCACGGGCCACTTCGCGGTCAACCCCGTCAACGGCGCGCTCCTGCCCGTGTTCACGGCCGACTACGTCCTCATGGGCTACGGCACGGGCGCGATCATGGCCGTGCCTGGCGGCGACGAGCGCGACTTCGCGTTCGCGCAGGCGTTCGACGTCCCCGTCATCTACACGGTCGACGCTCCCGAGGGTGCGCCCGAGGGCGCGCGCACGGGCGACGGCGCCATCATCAACTCGTCGAACGACACGATCTCGCTCGACGGGCTCTCCGTCGGCGAGGCGAAGTCCGCGATGACGGCGTGGCTCGTCGAGCGCGGCCTGGGTGAGGGAACGACGACCTACCGCCTGCGGGACTGGCTCTTCAGCCGTCAGCGCTACTGGGGCGAGCCGTTCCCGGTCGTCTATGGCGACGACGACCAGCCGATCGCGCTGCCCGAGTCGATGCTGCCCGTCGACCTGCCCGAGGTTCCTGACTACGCGCCGCGCACGTACGCGGCCGACGACGCGGGTTCCTCGCCCGAGCCTCCGCTCGGGCGCAACGACGACTGGGTCACGGTGACCCTCGATCTCGGTGACGGGCCGCGCGCCTACCGCCGCGACACGAACACGATGCCCAACTGGGCCGGGTCCTGCTGGTACTACCTGCGCTACCTCGACCCGACGAACGCCGACGCCATGGTGTCGGCGGAGCTCGAGCGTTACTGGCTCGGCCCGGAGTACAACGAGACGGCCGGTGCCGCGGGCGGCGTCGACCTCTACGTCGGCGGCGTCGAGCACGCGGTCCTCCACCTGCTCTACGCGCGCTTCTGGCACAAGGTCCTCTTCGACCTCGGCCACGTGACGGGTGCGGAGCCGTTCCACACGCTCTTCAACCAGGGCTACATCCAGGCCTATGCGTACACGGACGACCGTGGCGCCTACGTCGACGCGTCGCAGGTGGTCGAGGAGACCGCGGCGGACGGCACGACGCGGTACCTGCTCGACGGTGTCGCGGTCAACCGCGAGTACGGCAAGATGGGCAAGTCGCTCAAGAACGTCGTGACGCCCGACGAGATGTACGAGGCCTACGGCGCCGACACGTTCCGCGTCTACGAGATGGCGATGGGTCCGCTCGACCTCTCGCGCCCCTGGAACACACGCGACGTCGTCGGCTCCCAGCGCTTCCTCCAGCGCCTGTGGCGCAACGTCGTCGACGAGACGACCGGTGACGTCACCGTGACGGACGAGGCGCCGAGCGAGGAGACGCTGCGCGCGGTGCACCGAGCGATCGCCGACGTCCGCGCCGAGATGTCGGCCATGCGCCCCAACACGGCCATCGCCAAGCTCATCACGTTGAACAACCACCTCACGACGCTCGAGCGCGTTCCGCGCGTGGCCGCAGAGGCGATCGTCCTCATGGTCGCGCCGCTCGCCCCGCACCTGGCCGAAGAGCTCTGGGAGCGGCTCGGTCACGAGGGCTCGCTCGCGCACGAGGCTTACCCTTCGGCAGACGAGGCCTACCTCGTTGAGGAGACGGTGACGTGCGTCGTGCAGGTGCAGGGCAAGGTACGTGCGCGCCTCGAGGTTGCGCCGACGATCTCTGAGGCGGACCTCGAAGCCTTGGCACTCGCGGACCCGGCCGTCGTGCGCTTCCTCGACGGACGTCCCGTCCGCAAGGCAGTCGTGCGCGCGCCAAAGCTCGTCAACCTCGTCGTCTGAGCACGGTGAACGACCAGTCCGTCGCACGCGTCGTCGGCACGCTCACCGCGGTCCAGCGGACGTTCGCGAGCCCGACACTCGCGCTTCTGCACAAGCAGAGCGCGCCGTTCGTCGTCGCCGTGTTCGAGTCCGTGTTCGTCGCGGGCCGCTCAGCGGTGGGCGCCGACGCGATGCGCCTCGAGGTCGGCCAGCTCCTCGCGGACCTGCGCGCGGCCGGCGTCGAGGGTGTGCCGAGCGAGGCCCCGCGTGTGCTGTGCTCGCGGTGGGTGCGGGAGCGCTGGCTCATCCGTGACGTCGACGACGCGGTGGGGGAGCAGTACCGGCTGACGTCGAGCGCGCAAGAGGCGCTCGAGTTCGTGCGACGCGCAGGCGGTGCCCGCGCGCTCGTCTCGGAGTCGCGCATCCGCACGCTTCTCGACGCGGTCGAGCGGGCCGCCAACGACGCGAACCCCGACCGGGGAGCGCGCGTCGAGGCGCTCGACCAGCAGATCGAGCGTCTCGTCGCGGAGCGTGATCGTCTTGCGTCCGGCGGGACGCTGGCCGCGACGCCCGACGAGCGCATGGAGGAGCAGCTCGACCACGTCCTCATGCTCGTGCGCGAGCTCCCGAGCGACTTTGCGCGCGTCGCAGAGTCGATGAAGATGCTGCAGCGCTCGATCATCGGGCAGCTGCGCGCCGACGAGCGGCCGACGGGCGAGGTGCTCGAGGAGTACCTCACGGCGTCTGAGAACCTCATGGAGAACACGCCCGAGGGCCGCGCGTTCCTCGGGGCGATGCATCTGCTGAGCGACCCCGAGCTGGTCTCCTCGCTCGACGCGCACCTCGCGACCGTCTTGCGCCACCCTTTCGCGCAGCACGTCGAGCGCGGCCAGCGCACGGCCTTCCGGTCGATCCGCTCGCAGATCGTCGAAGCACTCGAGATCGTCCAGACCGAACAGGCACGCGCGACCCGAACGCTCACCGCGCAGGTGCGTCAGCGCGATCCGCTGCGCGACCGCGAGCTCGACCATGCGATCCGGGACGCGGTCAACGCACTGACCCAGTGGTTCCCGACCGCCGGCCGTGGGGCGCGCGTCGAGCCGTTCACGTGGCTCGGCCGGGCCCGCCTGGGCCGGCTCCGCACGGGCTTGCACGACCTGCGTCCCGACGCGCCGCCAGCGGCCCTCGAGCCCCAGGGACCCGACGCGCTGCCCGCGACGGAGCTCTCGGAGATCCGGGCGATGGGTGGTCCGCAGACGGGGCGCCTCGCGGAGCACGTCACGCGGCTCACCTCGGACGGGAGCGCGGTCTCGATCGCGGACGCGTTCGCGCGCGGCGACGCCGCGCTGCGTCGCCCCGTCGAGCTGCTCGGGTACTACGAGCTCGCGGCCGACGACCTCGGTGCTCCGACGCCGCACGACGGTGATCCTCACAGTCACGACAGCGCTCCTGTCGAACGCGTGAGCGCGGTGCGGGCCGACGGCTCGACCCGAGACTTCCTTGTGCCACGTGTCCTGCTTGCGGCGACCAGCCCGGCAAGTCCCTCGGCACCCCTCTCGACAACTGACGGAGAGTCCTCATGACGTCTGACGAAGGTTTCGTCGACCAGGTGGCGATGGAGGAGGACGCGCCGGTCCTCTTCGACGGTGACACCGGCCAGCTTCCGCTCATGACGCGCCGCGCGCTCGCGCTCGTGCTGCGCTCGCGCTACGTCGCCGCCGCGGACCACCCCGGCGAGTGGCGTGCGATCCTCTCCGACCAGGACGTGCTCGAGTCGCGCCTGCACGACCTCTTCCTCCAGCTCGTCGTCAATCGTGACGACGAGATCGCGTACAAGACCCAGGTCCGCACGGACGGCCTGTCGATTCCCGTGCTTCTCAAGGAGGAGCCGTACCGGCGCGTCGAGACGCTCATGATGGTCTTCCTGCGCGGCGCCTACCGGCAGCAGCGCAACGCCGGTGAGCGCGCTGCGTACGTCGATGCGGACGACCTCATCGAGTACGCGCTCAGCTTCCTCGCCCATGGCGAGACCAACCTTGCGGCCCGCCGCAAGGAGGCCGAGAACGCGCTCGCCACGCTCGTGCGCGAGCGCGTGCTCGTCGAGGAGTCCGAGGGTCGCTTCCGCGTCCTTCCGATCATCGAGGTGCTGCTGCCCGTCGATCGCATCAAGGAGCTGACGCGCTGGCTTCGCGCGGGCGGGACCGAGGCGCGCGGTGAGGGTGCGGGGGCCGCCGACGACGCCTTGAGCGGCGAGGACGACTCGAGCGGCGAGGATGCTGACACCGCGGCCGACGACGAGAACGACACCGCGACCGACGACGACGCAGAGGAGACGCGCGCATGAGCACGATGAGCCAGACGCTCTTCGGCCTGGTCCCGACGGCCTCGACGGGCCAGCAGTGGGTCGCCCGGTCGATGCAGCTGATCAACTGGGGCGGTTACGACGGGTACCACGACGTGGCCCTCGCCTCGACCGCGACGCTGCTCTCGGGTGGCTCGGGAACAGGCAAGTCGACGCTTCTCGACGCCTACATCGCGTTGACGATGACGCACACGACGCCGTTCAACGGCGCGTCGAACGCCGCCTCGAGCGGGCGCGCGCGCGGTCCCGAGCAGCGCAACGTCATCTCGTACGCGCGTGGCAAGCTCGATGAGGCACGAGTCGCGGGGACGGACGCGTCGCGTGACGCGGTTCTGCGCGGCGACTCCTCCGACACGTGGTCGGCGCTCGCCATGACGTGGGCTGACCAGGGTGGCCGCACGTTCACGGCCGTGCGCGCGTACTACGTGCCGCGGGGCGCGACGCGCAATGACGAGTGTGTGCTCGTGCGCGCGACCTATGAGGGCGAGCTCGATCTGCGGACCCTCGAGCCGGCCGCGGCAACGCGACTCTCGCGTCCGAGCCTCACCGCGCTCGGCCTCGATCTCTACGACACGGATATCGCGTTCACGACGCGCCTTCACTCGGCCCTTGGCATCGGCGCAGCGGGCGATGGCGGCAAGGCGATGGCGCTCCTCGCGCGCATCCAGGCGGGCCAGCAGATCACGACGGTCGACGCGCTCTACAAGGCGATGGTGCTCGAGGAGCCAGAGACTCTTGCCCGTGCGACCGAGGCCGTCGAGCACTTCGACGAGCTGAGCGAGGTGCGTGAGGAGATGCTCACCGCCCAGCGCCAGCTCGAGCTGCTCGCGCCGATGACCGAGCTGCGCTCGCGCGTCGAGTCGGCGCGCTCGGACCTGGCGGCCGTCGACGGCCTGGGTCTCGAGGCGACCGCCGAGGGCGGGACGCCATTCCAGCATTGGCACGACACGCGTCGGCTGGCGCTTGCCCGGGCCCAGGAACGCGCCAACCGTGAGGACCACGCGGTCGTCGAGGCGAACCGGGCGTCGCTCGACTCGCAGATCCTCATCGCCGAGCGCGAGCTCGAGGAGGTGCGCGACTCCCAGCGTCGCAACGGCGGCGACGAGATCAACCGTCTCGAGCGTGAGGTCGTCGCGCTCGAGGACGGCTTGCACGCTGTCGAGGCGCGGCACGCGGCGTTCGACCGGCACCGCAGGGTCCTCGACATCGAGGTCGACGGCAAGGGCGCGTTCGAGAAGCTCCGCCGCGACGCTGGCGCGTTCGTCGCGGATCGCGAGACGCAGCAGCGGGCACTCGGCGAGTCGGTCTTCGACGCGCGCACCAGGCTGGCTGCGGCCGAGAAGGCTCTTGCCGACGTCGAGCGTGAGCGGACCTTCCTCGCGGGACGTCGGTCGAACGTCCCCGAGGCCGAGGACCAGGCGCGGCGAGCGCTCGCCCGGGCCGCGGGCCTCGACCCGAGCGACCTGCCGTTCGTTGCCGAGCTCATGGACGTGCGCGCCGAGTATGAGCCGTGGCGGGCCGCGATCGGGCAGGCGCTCGGTGGCTTCGCGCTCACGCTCCTCGTCGACTCCGAGGACCTGCCGGCCTTCCGTCGGGCCATCAACGACGTGCGCACCGAGCGTCGCGTGCGCTTCGAGGGTGTTCCGACCGGTCTGACGGTTCACGAGCAGACCGACCGGACGTTGCTCGACGGGCGGCTCGAGCTGCGACACGGTCCGTTGACGGGGTGGCTGGCCGAGACGCTCGCGCAGCGCTTCTCATACGTGTGCGTCGACGACGCGTCCGAGCTTGACCGTCATCGCCGTGCCCTCACGCGCACGGGCCAGACGAGCGACGGCAAGCGCGGCGCGCACGGCGGCCGCGCCGTTCGTTCCGTCCTCGGTTTCTCCTCCGACCGCCGCGTTGCGGAGCTTGACGAGGCCCGCCGCGAGGCTGAGGTCGACCGGGCGCGTGCCCGGCGCGCGGTCGAGGAGGCGCTCGCGCTCGAGTCGGGCTTCACGGACCGCTACGCGGCCTCGCGGGGTGTCGGCGAGTTCACGTGGGACGAGATCGACGTCCACGGCGCGGCCCGCAGGCTCGAGGAGCGTCGGGCACGGCTCGACGGCGTCGTCGCAGGCAGCGATGTGCTGCGTTCGCTGCGTGAGGACGAGCACCGGGTCCAGACGCGGCTGAGGTCCCTGCGTGAGGAGCATGCGCGTGCAGGCGTCGAGGTCGAGAACCTCGAGCGTCGGTGGAGCGATCTCACCGACGACGTCGACGCGCTCGGTGACTCGCTCGCAGAGCTCGAGGACGCGGGTGTGGTCGCGAGCGACGAGCAGGTGGCCCTCCTCGACGAGGCCCTCGCGGCCTCGCCGCACAAGGGTGCTGACCTGCGGGCCTTCACTGCCGCTGTGGCCGGGCTCCAGCGTGACCTCGTCCACCGCCGTGAGCTCGCGACCCATGACCTGGCGGCCGCACGGGAGGGCCTGGCCGCGATCTTCCTGCGGTTCCAGGAGCAGTGGCCCAACCCGAACCTCGGGACGGACCCGGACTCGTCGTTCGACGACTTCCGTCGCATCCACGACGACATCGCGCGCGAGCGCATGTACTTGTTGCAGGACCGCTGGAGCCGCGCGATCTCACGGCTCTCGGGCCGCGACCTCACGATGCTCAACACGGCGATCGAGCAGGCCGTCGCCGAGATCCGCACGCGCATGGAGCCGGTCAACGACATCCTCGCCCAGCTTCCGTTCCATGACGACGGCCATCGTCTGCGGATCACCGCGCGCGTGACGGAGGCGGCGGATGTCACGTCGTTCCGCCGTGACCTGCGGGCGCTCGCCAAGGAGGCGTCGGCCGACGGGACGCCGCAGGAGCGCGAGCGGCGCTATGCGCGCATGGCGCGCCTGCTCGCACGGATCCGTCCCGAGAGCCCCGAGCGACGACGTCTCGTCGACGTGCGCGAGCACGTGCGCATCTCTGCGGAGTGCATCGACCTCGACGGCAACCACGTCTCCGTCTACGACCACATCGCAGGCAAGTCGGGTGGTGAGTCGCAGGAGCTCGTCGCGTTCATCGTGGGTGCCGCGCTGCGGTACCAGCTCGGTGACGCAGACTCGGCGCGGCCGCGCTATGCGCCCGTGTTCCTCGATGAGGCGTTCATCAAGGCTGACTCCCGCTTTGCGGGACGCGCGGTGGGTGCGTGGCGCGGACTGGGCTTCCAGCTGATCATCGGCGCGCCGCTCGACAAGGTCGCGGCGCTCGAGCCCCACGTCGACCTCGTCCTCCAGGCGGTCAAGGATGCGTCGGGACGTTCACGGATCCGCTGGGTCGCGGGCGCAGAGACGGTCGACGCAGGCTAGCCCGCCCCGCCCCGGCCCGGCCGGCCCGCCTGGCCCGGCCCGGCCGGCCCGGCCCGGCGGGTCCGCCCCGCCTACCCGCAGGTCTGTGCCCTACCCGCAAGGACAGCCCCGCGGGTAGGGCACAGACGTGCGGGTAGGGCACATGGCTGGGCGCGTGGCGCGCCTTTAGCGGCGTTTGCGGGTGCCGAAGATCGTGCGGGTGATCTCGCGGCCCAGCTGTGAACCAGCCGAGCGGACGAGCGACTCGAGGCCCTTCTCGAGTGAGCTCTTCTGTGCGGTGCCGCGTCCGCGCGAGCCCGTCGAACCGCGCGCGGCATCCTTCTCCAGGCGGGCGCGCATCTTCTCGAGCTCAGCCGCCCGCTTCTTGGCCTCACGCTCAGCCTCCGCGACGGCCTTGGCCTCCGCCTTGGCCTGTTCGGCCGCGAACTTCTCAGCGGCCTCCGCGTGCTCCTGGGCGATCCGGTCGGCCTCCGCCTGCGCTCGATCCGCCGCGACGCGCGCCTCGAGCAGCTCGTAGGCGGACTCGTTGTCGATCGCCGTGGCGTACCGCGAGTTCGACGGCGACGCGGCCACGAGAGCCTCGACCGTCGTGGCGGGCGCCGTGTCCATGGCCGCTTGCGGAGCACGCAGGCGCGTCCATGCGACGGGCGTCGGGGCACCCTTCTCGCTGAGGACCGTGACGACGGCCTCGCCTGTGCCGAGCTCCTGGAGCAGGCGCTCGAGATCGTAGTCGCTCGTCGGGTACGTGCGGGCGGCCGCGCGCAGGGCTGCCGCGTCGTCGGGAGTGAACGCCCGCAGCGCGTGCTGCACCCGATTCCCGAGCTGTGCGAGCACGTCGGCGGGAACGTCCTTGGGACTCTGGGTAACGAAGAAGATGCCGACTCCCTTGGACCTGATGAGCCGCACCGTCTGGACGATCTGTGCGAGGAAGTCCTTCGACGCGCCGTTGAACAGTAGGTGCGCCTCGTCGAAGAAGAACACGAGGCGCGGCTTGTCGACGTCGCCGACCTCGGGCAGCTCGCTGAAGAGGTCGGCGAGCAGCCACATGAGGAAGGTTGAGAAGAGCTGTGGTCGGTCCTGGACCGCGGGCAGCTCGAGAGCACTGATGAGACCGCGACCATCCGGCGCGAGGCGCAGCAGGTCGGCGGTCTCGAACGCGGGCTCGCCAAAGAATGCGGTCGCGCCCTGTGCCTCGAGGCTCACCAGCTCGCGCAGCAGGACGCCCGCGGTCGCGGCGGAGAGCCCGCCGATCCCCTTGAGCTCGGCCTTGCCCTCGTCCGAGACGAGGTGCGCGATGACTGCACGCAGGTCCTTGAGGTCGAGAAGCGCGAGCCCTTGCGTGTCGGCCCAGTGGAAGACGAGCCCGAGCGAGGACTCCTGCGTCTCGTTGAGCCCCATGACCTTCGAGAGGAGCAGGGGGCCGAAATCGGTGATCGTCGTGCGGATGGGCACGCCGGTCCCGAGCCCGCCGAGCGTGTAGAACTCGGTGGGGAACGTCGTCGGCGACCAGTCCTGGCCCAGGCCTGAGGTCCGTGCGAGCAGCTTGTCCGAGCCGGTTCCGGGCACGACGAGGCCTGAGAGATCGCCCTTGACGTCCGCGAGGAAGACGGGGACTCCGGCGGCCGAGAGCGACTCGGCCATGCCCTGCAGGGTGCGGGTCTTGCCCGTCCCCGTTGCGCCGGCGACGAGCCCGTGCCGGTTGAGCATCGCGAGAGGGAGCCCGACCTGCACCTCAGGGTTGGGGACGGGCTCGCCGTCCGGGCCGGTCTCGAGGAGTGCACCGAGCGGGAGCGTCGGGCCGTCGAACGCGTAGCCGTCGCGCACCGTGAGGGCCCAGCTGGCGAGCGGCGCTTCGGGTGCCGCAGCACCCGCGAGAGCGGCCTCGGCCGCCTCGAGCGCCGCCTGAGCGGCGGCGGCGCGGGCGTCGGCAGCATCCGCAGCGGCTTGGGCGGCGGCGGCACGCAAGGCCGCCAGATCGGGTGTGGACGCGGCAGCATCGTTCATGACGTGGATCCTAGGTGCCCGCGCGTGATCGTGGGAGCTCAGCACCCGACGGACCTGGTCCCGTGTCGGCTAGTAGTGTGCCCCCATGCCCTCGCTGCCCGGTGTTCGCGTCGTCACGGACTCGACGTGCGCCCTGCCTCACGCGTGGGCGCAGCAGGCGGGCATCCTCACCGTGCCGTTGGGCGTCACGGTCGACGGCGTCGAGCACCGCGAGGGAATCGACGTTGACGACGCCGCGCTCGCGCACGCGATCGCGGCGGGACAGCGGGTGACGACGACGCAACCAGCCCCGGCCGCGTTCACGGACACCTTCGCCCGGCTCGCGGACGAGGGCGCGACCGAGATCGTGTCCCTGCACCTGTCGGGCGAGCTCTCTGGAACCGTCGATTCAGCAGCGGTCGCTGCCCGGACGGCCGCCGTGCCCGTGCGCGTCATCGACTCACGGAGCGCGGCGTCAGGCCTTGGCCTTGCGGCGCTCGTCGCCGCGCGGGCGGCCGCGGCGGGGGCGGCCGGCGACCAGGTTGAGGACGTTGCGCGGGGGGTCGCGGCGTCGGCCACGATCCTCTTCCTCGTGGGCTCGCTCGATCACCTGCGCCGCGGTGGACGTCTCTCGCGCGCGAGCGCGGCTGTCGGCACCGTGCTCGGCATGCGGCCACTGCTCACGGTGCGCGACGGGCGCATCGAGGTCTTCGCCAAGGTGCGGACGCGGGCGGCTGCGATCGATCGCATGGCCGAGGTGGTGCGTGAGGCCGCGCAGACGATGTCTCGGCCGCTCGTGGCGGTTCACCACCTCGACACGACGGACGATGCCACCGCGTTGGGGGAGCGCCTCGCGGACGTCTCCTCCGAGCCGGTTCTCGTCGGCCCGATCGGCGCGGTGCTCGGAGCGCACGTCGGTCCCGGCCTGCTCGCAGCCGTCGTCGTCGACGCCGACCCGCGTCCGGTTCGCCCTGACCACACGAGCGCGCTGGGCTGACGTCGTCCCCTGTGGCGACGCACGCCCGGGCGCACGAGGGCTCCGGGCGGCACGGTTGCCCCATGCAGCCACGCGTTCCGGGCCAGGCCGCCGCGGCCGACCCAGACCCCGACGATGTCGCTGCCCTGCGCGCCCGCCTCCTCGCAGGTCGCTCCGACCGCATCGTCCGCGCCCATCCGGCCGACCACCTCGACCCCGGAGAACCGCCCGCCCGCGGTCGCACGGCGTGGGCTGTGACGACGCGCTCGGTCGTCATGGGCGTCGTCGTCATCGTCGCGCTCGCTGCCGCACTCATCGTTCGTGCCCTCGGGTCCGAGCCGGGTGACGTGGTGCACCTGCCCGCGGTGGCCGCGTCCCCGGCACGGGGTGGGCCCCTCGCTCCGGCCGGCGGTGAGCCGTCCTCTCATGCAGGAACCGAGACGGCGGTGGTGGGGCCGGTCGTCCACGTCGTCGGCCGCGTTCGTCGTCCCGGCGTCGTCACGCTCGGGCCAGGGGCCCGCGTGGCTGACGCGGTCGACGCCGCCGGCGGCCTGCGCAAGGACGCTGACGTGAGTTCCGTCAATCTCGCGAGGCTCGTGACCGACGGCGAGCAGATCGTCGTGCCCCGCACGGGCGACGAGCTGACCCGCAGACCAGACGCGCAGGCCGAGCCCGGCGCGCCGCAGCCCGCCGGGGGAGCGAGCCACGTCGACATCAACTCCGCCGACGCCGCAGCTCTCGACGCCCTGCCGGGAATCGGCCCTGTCCTTGCGCAGCGCATCGTCGACCACAGGGAGCAGCACGGCCCGTTCCCGGACGTCGCGGCGCTCTCCGACGTGTCCGGGATCGGGCCGGCTCTCGAGAAGCGTCTCGCCGATCTGGTGCGTGCGGGTTGAGGCGAACCGACGTCCGGCTCGTGCCGCTCGCCCTCACGGTGTGGCTCGTGACGGGTCTGCTTGTGGGGCACGTGACCGGCGCCGCTCTCGTCTCGGCGCTCGCTGTGGCTGCGGCGCTGGCCGTGGTCGTGCGCGCACGTGCGCGCCGGGCGCGGCGGGCGGCTCGGACGGGTCTGCCCGGAGTCGCGCTGTGCCTCGCCGGGGCAGCAGTGGCCGCGGGTGTCGTCGCGGTCGATGCGGGCTCGGCCCGTTCGGTCCTGCTCGCGGAGGCCGCGCACGACGGGGTGCGGGTGACCGCCGACGTCCTCGTCGCAGGGCAGCCGCGTCGGCTCCCGAGCCGGTGGGGCGGTCCGCCGCGCTACGGCGTCGAGGTGCGCGTCGAGCGGGTGCGCGTGCACGCGTCCGGAGAGGCAGCCGTCCGCGAGGAGGTGACGAAGATCCCGGCGACCCTCGACGGGACCCGATGGGGCGATGTGCGCGTGGGTGAGCGGCTCTCGGCGACGGCGACGGTCCGGGCGAGCGGGCGGGACGGTCGCCGGGCCCGGTACGAGCTGCGCGGCGCCACGACACCCCGACCGATCGCCGAGGCAGGTCCCGTGCGCCGCTGGGCCCACCACCTGCGTGCGGGGCTGCGCGAGGCGGTCGACGGCCTCCCGCCCGACGCGGCTGGACTCGTGCCCGGGCTCGCGGTGGGGGACACGTCAGCGCTCGCCGACGACCTCGCCGAGGCGATGCGCACGACCGGGCTCACCCACCTCACTGCGGTCTCCGGCGCGCACTTCTCGCTCATCGGCGCTCTTGTCCTCGCACTCGCGACGGCGCTGCGTGTGCCGCGCGGTCCGCGCATCGCGGCCACGGTCGTCGTGCTGGGAGGCCTCGTCGCGGTCGTTGGCCCTGAACCTTCTGTCCTGCGGGCCGCTGGCACGGGGGCGATCGGTCTTCTCGCGCTCGCGATGGGACGGCGTGGCGCGGCGATCCCGGCGCTCGCGGCGGGTGTCGTCGTGCTGCTCCTGCTCGACCCGTGGCTCGCTCGGTCGGCGGGTCTTGCGCTCTCGGTTGCTGCGACGGTGGGGCTCGTCGTCGGTGGTCCGCTCGTGCTCGGTGGGTTGCACGGGGCGCGGCGCTGGCTCGTCGCGGCCGTCGCGGCCCCTGCGCTCGCGCAGCTCGCGTGCGCGCCCGTGCTCGTCCTGCTGACACCGACGCTCCCGACGTGGTCGTTGCCGGCGAACATCGTGGCGGCCCCCGTCGTCGCTCCGACGACGATCCTCGGCATCGCTGCGGCCCTGTGCGCCCCGTTCTCGGCCGACGGCGCCGCATGGCTCGCGTCGTGCGCGGGGTACGGCGCGTCCTGGATCGCGGGAGTCGCGCGGGCGCTCGCTCAGTGGCCCGGGGCGGCGCTGCCGTGGATCCCGGGCGCGGTCGGGGTCGTGGTGCTCCTTCTTGCCGAGGCGGTGCTGGTGGCGGCGGTCGTGGTGGTGGTGCGCCGGGTCACCGGTGTCGGTGGCTCGTGGGACCCTTGAGGCATGGCCGCACGTACGACGTCCCGCAGCTCCCGCCCCGCCGCTGGCATGTCGTGGGACGAGGTTGAGCTTGCTCCCGTCGTCCTCGTGCACGGGGCCGAGCACGTGCTCGTGGAGCGTGCGGTGCAGCGTCTACGCGGCCTCGCGCGGGAGGCCCAGCCCGAGGTCGAGGTCGTCGAGATCGAGGCGTCGACGTACCAGTCGGGCTTCCTCGCGGTCGAGACGAGCCCGTCGCTCTTCGCGGAGCACCGCCTTGTCGTCGTGCGGGGGGCCGAGTCCCTCACAGACGCGCTCATGACGGACGTGCTCGCGTACCTTGCGGCACCCGCGTCGGACGTCTGGCTCGTGATCGAGCATCGTGGCGGCCAGCGCGGCAAGAAGCTGCTCGACGGCCTGCGCGCGGCGGGCGTCCCTGTCGTCGCGTGCGAGCCCGTCAAGAAGGACTCCGAGAAGGCATCGTTCGTCAGCAGCGAGTTCCGGCGCGGCGGCCGCCGGGTCGAGGCTGGAGCAGTACGGGCCTTGGTCGAGGCGCTCGGGGCCGACCTGCGCGAGCTCGCGTCCGCGTGCGAGCAGCTCATGGCTGACACGACGGGAACGATTACCGAGGCCACGGTGGGGACGTACTACGGTGGCCGCGTCGAGGCCACGGGCTTCCGCGTCGCCGACGCCGCGGTCGCTGGTCAGCGCGCTCAGGCCGTCGCCCTGCTACGGCACGCGATCGCGACGGGCGTCGACCCGGTCCCGATCGTGGCGGTCCTCGCGCTCAAGCTGCGCCAGCTCGCCAAGGTCGCGGCCATGCGTGGCCGCGGTGGCGTGAGCGCCTCCGAGCTCGGGCTCGCCCCCTGGCAGGTCGACCGCGCACGCAAGGATCTCCAACGATGGACCCCTGACGGCCTCGCGGCGGCCATCACCGCGGTCGCTGACGCCGACGCCGAGGTCAAGGGGCAGGGCCGCGACCCCGTCTTCGCGGTCGAGCGGGCCGTCTTGCGCATCTGCGCCGCGACGCGCGCCTGATCCGTCCGCGTCGGCGCCGCGACGCGCTCCCGACGCTCGACGGGCCGCGCGCCGTCGGCGCCTGACCGCGCGCGTCGTCGGAGCATGACGAAAGCGCCGCACCCCGTGAGGGATGCGGCGCCTTCGACGTTCACGTGTCGGTGCCGAGGCACCGCAGACGCGTCAGAGAGCGTTGACCGCCTTGGCAAGAGCCGACTTGCGGTTGGCAGCCTGGTTGAGGTGGATGACACCCTTCGAGACAGCCTTGTCCAGCTTCTTCGACGCAGCGACGAGGGCGGCCACAGCGGCCTCCTTGTCGCCAGCCGCCACAGCCTCGCGAACCTTGCGGGTGAAGGTACGGAGCTCAGCCTTGACAGCCTTGTTACGCAGGCGCGCCTTTTCGTTGGTGCGGATGCGCTTGATCTGGGACTTGATGTTCGCCACGTGTGGACTTTCTGGTGTGTTCGCCCGAGGGCGAGCGGATAGGTCGTAGAGAGCGGCTCCGACGCCGGGACTGGGGTGGGGAACCCGTGGTGAGGCGCCAGAACGGTGCCCGCCGACCTGGGCGGACACGCAAAGGTCGACATTACCAGTGGAATGGGCCCGCGGTCGAGGTTGACATCACGTGGCGCGCGGCACGTCGACGAACGTCGCGCCGCCGGTCTGGGAACGGGGCTGACGCCTGCGCGTCAGAGCAGGCCGACGACGTCATTGAAGAGCGCCCGGTCCATGATCGCGCCCTCGCGCCGCACCGCGGCGGGGTCGAGGCGCACCACGCGGTCGAGCCGGACCTCGGAGTCGCGACCGCGCGGGTCCCACGGACCTGACCCGATGTCCATCCAGCGCGGGCCGTCTCCGCGCTGTCTGCGGCTGTGGTCCTTGCTCGTGAGCATGAGCCCGAGCAGCCAGTCGCCGTCGTGCCCGACGACGAGGACGGGCCGATCCTTGCCCTGGGTGAAGTCCTCCTCGTAGGGGACCCACGTCCACACGATCTCACCGGGGTCTGCGTCGCCGTCGAGCTCGGGGTTGTAGACGGGGACGACGCGTCCCGTGAAGTCCCCCGGGTAGCCTGCGTGGTCGTGCGCGGCTCCGTCGCCGCTGCTCGGTGTGCCGCTGCGTGTGCCCGCCGGGCCGGGTGCGTGCGGGCGCGGCGCGGACGGCGTCGGCCGGGGGCTGCGTGCGGGACCGGGAGCGTCAGCCGGGCGTGACGTCGACCTGCGTGACGTGAGGAGCGAGACGGCGACGCGCGCCGCGCGGGCAAGGACGTCCGACCAGGGGCTCGTAGGCATGGCCTCAGGGTAGCGAGGTCGGGACGTGGCGCCCGGCGCACCCGGCAGGGCGGCGATCATGTCGCCCGTATCCGTGGGAGAATGGGGTCCGTGACTCCGATCCCCTCCGCAGCCGAGACGGCACGTATCAGGCCCGCCGCGACCGCGCCGGAGCTCCTGCGCAACTTCTGCATCATCGCCCACATCGACCACGGCAAGTCGACGCTGGCGGACCGCATGCTCCAGCTCACCGGCGTCGTCGAGCAGCGTGCCATGCGCGCGCAGTACCTCGACCGCATGGACATCGAGCGCGAGCGCGGCATCACGATCAAGTCCCAGGCGGTGCGTATGCCGTGGGCCCACGTCGCCGAGGACGGGGTGAGCACGCCGTACGCGCTCAACATGATCGACACCCCGGGGCACGTCGACTTCACGTACGAGGTCTCCCGCTCGCTCGCCGCGTGCGAGGGCGCCGTCCTCCTCGTCGACGCTGCGCAGGGCATCGAGGCTCAGACTCTCGCGAACCTCTACCTCGCGATGGAGAACGAGCTCGCGATCATCCCCGTGCTCAACAAGATCGATCTTCCGGCGGCTCAGCCTGAGAAGTACGCGGAAGAGATCGCGGGTCTCGTGGGCGTCGACCCTGAGACGGTCCTCAAGGTGTCGGGCAAGACGGGCGTCGGCGTTGTCGAGCTGCTCGACCGCATCGTCGAGACCGTGCCGCCGCCCGTCGGCGACGCGGACGCGCCCGCCCGCGCCATGATCTTCGACTCGGTGTACGACACCTACCGGGGCGTCGTCACGTACGTGCGTGTCGTCGACGGCAAGCTCAACCCGCGCGAGCGCATCTCGATGATGTCGACGCGCGCGACGCATGACCTCCTCGAGATCGGTGTCTCGGCCCCTGAGCCGCACCCGACGGACGGTCTGGGCGTCGGCGAGGTCGGCTACCTCATCACGGGCGTCAAGGATGTGCGCCAGTCGAAGGTCGGCGACACCGTGACGAACTCGGCCAAGCCCGCGACGGAGGCCCTGGGTGGGTACAGCGACCCCAAGCCGATGGTCTTCTCGGGTCTGTACCCGATCGACGGCTCGGACTACCCGATCCTTCGCGATGCGCTCGACAAGCTCAAGCTCAACGACGCCGCACTCGTCTATGAGCCTGAGACGTCGGTTGCGCTCGGCTTCGGCTTCCGCGTCGGCTACCTCGGCCTGCTCCACCTCGAGATCGTGCGCGAGCGGCTCGAGCGGGAGTTTGACCTCTCGCTCATCTCGACAGCTCCCAACGTCATCTACGACGTGACGATGGAAGACAAGTCGATCATCACGGTGACGAACCCGAGCGAGTTCCCGGGCGGCAAGATCGGCGAGGTCCGCGAGCCGGTCGTCAAGGCGACGATCCTCGCGCCCGCGGAGTTCATCGGCGCGATCATGGAGCTGTGCCAGACGAAGCGTGGGGACCTGCAGGGCATGGACTACCTGTCCGCGGACCGCGTTGAGCTGCGCTACTTCCTCCCGCTGGCTGAGATCGTCTTCGACTTCTTCGACCAGCTGAAGTCCAAGACGCGGGGCTACGCCTCGCTCGACTACGACGTCATCGGTGAGCAGGCAGCCGAGCTCGTCAAGGTCGACATCCTGCTCCAGGGTGAGCAGGTCGATGCGTTCAGTGCGATCGTCCACAAGGACAAGGCGTACGCGTACGGCGTCATGATGACGGGCAAGCTCAAGGAGCTCATCCCCAGGCAGCAGTTCGAGGTGCCGATCCAGGCGGCGATCGGCGCGCGCGTGATCGCGCGCGAGACGATCCGTGCGATCCGTAAGGACGTTCTTGCCAAGTGCTACGGCGGCGACATCTCCCGTAAGCGCAAGCTGCTTGAGAAGCAGAAGGAAGGCAAGAAGCGCATGAAGACGATCGGTCGCGTCGACGTGCCTCAGGAGGCGTTCATCGCGGCGCTCTCGTCCGACGCCGCCGACCCGAAGGACAAGGCGAAGAAGTGAGTCCCGCGTTGCCCGACGGGGATCCGGCGCCGGCCGACGGCGCGCTTCCCCGCTGGGTGGGGCCCGCTGGCGGCCCCGAGCGTGGCTTCGGCGTGTACGTCCACGTGCCGTTCTGCACGGTGCGGTGCGGGTACTGCGACTTCAACACCTACACGGCGACCGAGCTCGGCGGCGGTGCGAGCCAGGACTCGTACGCGTCGACGGCGCTCGCCGAGATCGTGCTCGGCGCGCAGGTCCTCGAGCGGGCCGGGTTGCCGAAGCGGGAGGTCGCGACGGTCTTCTTCGGTGGTGGAACCCCGACGATCCTGCCGGCGAGCGACCTCGCGCGGATTCTCGGCGGCATCAGGGACGCGTGGGGGATCGCCGACGGCGCTGAGGTCACGACGGAGGCCAACCCGGACTCGGTGAGTCCTCACTACCTCCAGACGCTCGCCGACGCGGGCTTCACGCGCGTGTCGTTCGGCATGCAGTCAGCCGTGCCCCATGTGCTCGAGACTCTCGAGCGCACGCACGACCCGGCGCGCATCCCCGATGTCGTCGCATGGGCCCGGGACGCGGGGCTCGAGGTGTCGCTCGACCTCATCTACGGAACTCCGGGGGAGTCGCTCGACGACTGGCGCGCAAGCGTCGAGGCTGCTCTCGCCACGGGGGTCGATCATGTCTCCGCGTACGCGCTCGTCGTCGAGCCGGGGACGAAGATGGCAGTTCAGGTGCGCCGGGGCGAGCTCACGTTGCCCGACGAGGACGACCAGGCGGCCAAGTATGAGCTGGCTGACGATCTCCTGGCGGCGGCGGGCCTCGGCTGGTACGAGGTCTCGAACTGGGCCCGTCGTCGGGCTGACGGCACTCCGCTGGCGTGTCGCCACAACCTCGCGTACTGGCGCGGGGACGACTGGTGGGGCGTGGGGCCGGGCGCGCACTCGTATGTCGGCGGTCCGCTCGCCGACGACGACGGCGACGCCGTCGCTGGGGTGCGCTGGTGGAACGTCAAGCACCCGAGGCGTTACGCGACGATGCTCGCCGAGGGGGTGAGCCCGGCTGCGGGGCGTGAGCTCCTGGACGCGCCGACGGCTGCGCTCGAGCGCGTGATGCTCGGGGTGCGTCTTTCAGAGGGACTCGACCTTGCTGAGCTGTCCGCCGCGGGGCGTCGGGCTGTCGCGTCGCAGGTGGCCGCGGGCCTGCTCGACGGTCGCGCCGCGATCGCTGGGCGTGCACTGCTCACGCGCCGGGGTCGGCTGCTCGCCGACGCGGTCGTGCGCGACCTCACCGACTAGGCCACGACCTCTCCGTCACCGGGCTGGGCTGCATCTTTGCTGCCGGACAGGTGGCAGTCATGCGACTTAGGTCACTACTGTGGGTGTCTGACGCGCACAAGCGCGCGTTCGTGCGGGCCCATGGGGAGCCCGGCGAGCTCTGCCCCGATTCGAGGAGCATCCGATGTCCGACAGCAACCTCCCGCCCTACCCGGGTCCGACGCCCGGTCCCGACGGCCAGCAGCCTGCCGACGGGTCCGCTCAGCCTGGCGGTGCTTCGCCGTACGGTGCGACACCCCCTCCGCCCGCGGGGCAGCCCGGCTTCGGGGCGGCGTCTCCCGCCGACCCGTACGGCGCGCAGCAGCCCTACGGGGGACAGCAGCCGCAGCAGCCCTACGGGGGACAGCAGCCGTATGGCGGCCAGCCGCAGTACGGCGGCCAGCAGTCCTTCGGCCAGGGTCAGGGACCGATCGACGTCGGTTCCGCCTTCTCCTACGGGTGGGAGCGCTTCAAGGAGAACGCGGGCGTCTTCATCGGAGGCCTGCTCCTGTGGGGCTTTGGTCTCACGATCGTCTCGGTGGTCATCTCCGGGATCGTCCTGGGCGGAGCGGGCGCTGCCGCGTCCTCCGACCTCACCGGCTCCGGTGTGTTCGCCGCGGGCCTCGGCATGAGCTTCTTCCTCGTCGTGGGGATCGTGCTCGTGCTCGGACTCGTCGCCCAGGCGGGCATGACGAACGCGGCCCTCGTCGTCACGCGCGGCGGACGTGCCTCGATCGCCGACTTCTTCAAGGTGCCCAACCTCGCGCAGGTGCTGCTCACCGCCGTGCTCGTCGGCCTTGCCTCCGGCCTCGTCTCGTTCACCGGCGTGGGCCCGCTCGTCGTCGGGTTCTTCGGTGTGTTCGCTCTCCACTTCGCGATCGACAAGCGCATGGGCGCGATCGACGCGATCAAGGCGAGCATCGACGTCGCGATGAAGAACGTCGGTCCTGTCATCATGCTCGTGCTCGCGGTGTACGTCGCGATGCTCGTCGGCGCGATCGCGCTCGGCGTGGGCATGCTCGTGGCGCTCCCGGTCGCGCTCATCGCGACGGCGTTCTGCTACCGCCGTGTCGTGGGCGAGCAGCCCGCCTGACACGTCGAACGACCCTGTCGGCCCGGCACCCCATGAGGGTGCCGGGCCGGCGTCGTCGTGGGACCGCGAGCAGCGTGTGTCAGCTCTCGGGCTCGGTGACGAAGTCGATGAGCTCCTCGACTCGTCCGATGAGCTCGGGCTCGAGATCGGTCCAGGAACGCACGGTTCCCAGAATGCGCTTCCAGCCCTGCGCGACGTCAGCCTGCTCGGCGTGCGGCCAGCCGAGATGCCGCAGGATCCCCACCTTCCACTCGACCGACCGGTCAATCTGGGGCCAGGCGTCGAGGCCGACGCGGGCCGGCTTCACCGCTTGCCACACGTCGACGTAGGGGTGCCCGACGATCTTGACGGTTCCGCGCGGAGCGCGCGCCTGCACCGCGTCGGCGATGCGCTGCTCCTTGGACCCGGGGACGAGGTGGTCGACGAGCACGCCGATGCGACGTGACCGGTCCGGCGCGAAGTCGGCGAGGTAGTCCGCGAGGTTGTCGACCCCGTCGAGCAGCTCGACGACGACGCCCTCGACGCGCAGGTCGTCGCCCCACACGCGCTCGACGAGCTCGGCGTCGTGGCGACCCTCGACGAGGATCCGGGCGCCGCGTGCGACGCGTGCGCGGCCGCCGTGGACGGCGACCGAGCCCGAGGCCGTCCGCGCGGGCGCCTGCGGGGCGCGTGAGGTCACGGGTGCTTCGAGCCGGACGGGCTGCCCGTCGATCCAGAACCCGGGCCCGAGCGGGAACGTTCGGGTCCGTCCGCGGGAGTCCTCGAGCTCGACGACGTGCATGCCGCCGGACTTCTCGACTCGCACGACCGCGCCCACCCAGCCGGTCGTCACCTCCTCGACGACGAGGCCGCGCTCGGCGGCGACAGGTCGGGACACGGGTCGACGGCGGTGGTGGGCGGTCGGGTCGCCCCCGAGGACATTGGATCCGTAGCGGTCGTGCACCCCGACACCCTACGGCGGACGCGCGGGGGAGGCGGGGAGCGGCGTGTGTGGCGCGGGTCGCTGACGGACTGTCGGTGGTCGCGGGTAGGATTGGCACTCGAAGCCCGAGAGTGCGAATCGCTCCGGGGTGGAGCCAGGAGAGGGGAGGCGCACGATGTCGACGTACGGAACGGCAGCTGACCGCCGCCTCGACGTGCTCCGGGCCATCGTCGAGGACTACGTCGTGACCCGCGAGCCAGTGGGTTCCCGGGTCCTCGCTGAGCGGCACCGCCTCGGCGTCTCACCCGCGACGATCCGCAACGACATGGCGGTTCTCGAGGAAGAGGGGCTCATCGCGCAGCCGCACACGTCGGCCGGGCGTGTCCCGACGGACAAGGGCTACCGCCTCTTCGTCGACCGTCTCGCCGAGGTCAAGCCGCTGTCGCAGCCCGAGCGTCGTGCGATCACGACGTTCCTCGACGGCGCCGTCGACCTCGACGACGTCATCATCCGTGCCTCGCGGCTGCTCGCTCACCTGACGCAGCAGGTCGCCGTCGTCCAGTACCCGTCGCTCAGCCGTTCGGGTCTGCGCCACATCGAGCTCGTGCCCGCCGGTCCGGCGCGGCTGCTCGTCGTCGTCATCACGGACACGGGTCGCGTCGTCCAACGCACGCTCGAGTTGGCCGCGGATGTCGACGAGGGCGCTCTCGCGACGTTGCGCGCCCGCCTCAACGCGGCCTGCCTCGGCAGGCGGCTCCCCGAGGTCACTTCGGCGCTCGCGGCCCTTCCCGAGCAGTTCGTCGCGTCCGAGCGGCCCTTGCTGCGCGAGATCTCAGAGCTTCTCGTGCACACGCTCGGCCAGGAATCGGATGAGCGCATCGTCCTCGCGGGCACGTCGAACCTTGCCCGCACCGGGATGCGCTTCGAGCACGCGCTCCGGCCGGTTCTCGAGGCGCTCGAGGAGGAGGTCATGCTTCTCGGCCTCCTCACGGAGATGACCGAGGACGCCTCGGGGGTCGCCGTGCGCATCGGCCATGAGATGCCGCACGTCGGGCTCAGCGAGACGTCGGTCGTGACGACGGGGTACGGCGCCGAGGGCGACTCGGTCGCGCTCCTTGGCTCGATCGGCCCGACGCGCATGGACTATCCGCAGACGATCGCCGCGGTGCGTGCGGTCGCGCGCTACCTCACCCGCATCATCACGACGTGACCGGGTCGGCGCGAGCCGCCGCCCCTGACCGTTCCACCCACCATCAGGAAGAACCCCTGTGACGGACTACTACGAGATTCTCGGTGTGCCGCGCGACGCGACGCAGGACCAGATCAAGAAGGCGTACCGCAAGCTGGCGCGTGAGCTCCACCCGGATGTTGCCGGTGAGGAGGGCGCCGATCGCTTCAAGGACGTCACGCGCGCCTATGAGGTGCTCGGCACGACCGAGAAGCGCCAGTCCTACGACATGGGCACCGACCCATCGTCACCCGGAGGCGGCCAGGCGGGCGGCTTCGGCTTCCAGGACATCTTCGAGACGTTCTTCGGCGGCGGTCAGGCCCAGCGCGGGCCTGTGCCGCGCACGCGCCGCGGCCAAGATGCGCTCCTGCGCATCGACATCGACCTTGCGGAGGCCGCGTTCGGGGCCCGCAAGGAGGTCACGGTCGACACCGCGCGCGTCTGCACGACGTGCGGTGGCGCGTGCACGCGCCCGGGAACGTCGGTCCAGACGTGTGTCGTGTGCCAGGGCCGTGGTTCGGTCCAGCGGGTTGCCCGCTCGTTCCTCGGTCAGGTCATGACGACCCAGCCGTGCGCCGCGTGCCAGGGGCACGGCACGACGATCCCTGAGCCGTGCGTCGACTGCGCGGGCGAAGGTCGTGTGCGGACGCGCCAGACGCTGACGATCGACATCCCTGCGGGCGTCGACACGGGCACCCGCATCAAGATGTCGGGTCAGGGCGAGGTCGGTCCGGCCGGTGGCCCCGCGGGCGACCTGTACGTCGAGATCCGGGAGCGCAAGCACGCGGTCTTCATCCGCCGCGGTGACGACCTGCACTGCACGCTCGAGATCCCGATGACGGCGGCTGCGCTGGGGACGACGATCGAGCTCGAGACGCTCGACGGCATGCGTGATGTCACGCTTCCGCGCGGGACGCAGCCGGGTGATGTCGTCTCGCTCGACGGTCTCGGCATCGGTCACCTCCACGTCGGGGGCCGCGGCGACCTCGCGGTCCACATCGACGTGCGGGTTCCTCACGACCTCGACGAGGAGCAGGCGGAGCTGCTGCGCGCGCTCGCGTCGCTGCGCGGTGAGGAACGTCCCGAGGCGAAGGTTGCGGCCGCGCACCCGAGTGTCCTGAGCCGGCTCAAGGACAAGCTCGCCGGACGCTGAGCGACTGCGTCGCCGTCGTCGGGAAGAGGCTAGGGTCAGGGCCCATGAGCGCACCCGTCTTTCTCGCTGAGGCGTCCGGAATCGATCGTCTCGTTGCGGGCGACCACTACGTGCTCGACGGCCCTGAGGGGCGTCACGCGGGTGTCGTCCAGCGGCGCCGCGCGGGCGAGGCGGTCGACGTCGTCGACGGAGCGGGCGTGCGAGCGCGCTGCACGATCGAGTCGGTGCACGAGTCGCAGGTGCGGCTCGTGGTCGACGAGGTCGTCCGCGAGCCTGTGGCGTGCCCGGCGCTCGTGCTCGTCCAGGCGCTCGCCAAGGGCGACCGCGACGAGATGGCTGTCGAGGCGGCGACCGAGGTCGGTGCGGATGCGATGATCCCGTGGCAGGCGTCGCGGTCGATCGTCGTGTGGCGTGGCGACCGTGCCGCCAAGTCTCGTGCCCGCTGGGTCGCGACGGTGCGGACGGCGTCGAAGCAGTCGCGTCGCGCGCACGTCCCGCCCGTTGAGGAGTCGGTGACGACGACCGGTCTCGTCGCGCGCGCTCGCGCGGTCGTCGCGGCCGGGGGTGCGGTTCTGGTTCTCCACGAGTCGGCCGAGCGGCCGCTCGCGGGGGCGAGCCTTCCGGCTGAGGGTGTGGGCGCGGAGGTTCTTGTCGTCGTCGGGCCTGAGGGCGGCATCGCGTCCGACGAGCTCACGGAGCTTGAGGACGCCGGGGCGCAGACGGTTCTGCTTGGTCCTCACGTCCTGCGGACGTCGACCGCCGGCCCGGTGGCACTTGCGCTGCTCGCGCAGCGTCTGGGGCGCTGGGGCTGAGCACCCTGGGGCGGAGCGTCGTCAGGACACCGTGAACGTCACGGCGACGGGGCGCAGCGGGGTGCCGTCCTTCGCGCTCTCCTCGAAGACCTGGACGACCCACGTCCCGGGCTCGAGCTCGACGACGAACGAGAAGGGCCCGATGACGCCGTTGGCGCCCGTCATCGTCGCGCCGCGCTGGGCCGGGTTGTCGGCGCTGCCGTCCGCGGGGTAGACGAGCCACGAGAGATTGCCCTCGAAGGCGGTGGCCTCGCCCGTCACCTCGATCGACGGGCCTGCGACGACCGAGTCCTCGAGCGGTGTGGCCACGACGGTCGTGTCGTTGACCGCGGGGGTCACGGTGACGAGCGGAGTCCTGGGGGAGGCCGACGTGGGCGCTGCGCTCGAGACCCGTGACGACTGCACGGCCGGAGCCGGTGCCTGCGCGTCCCCTGACGAACAGCCTGTCGCGAGCGCGGCGGCCGCGACGAGGGTGAGGATCACAGGGGTACGGCGGCGCATCAGGTGGAGCCTTTCGGGGTCGGTCGATGGGATCCTTTCCATCGTCGCCCGCGGGCCGTGCGCCTCGCGCATCGAGCCGGACATCGTGGCCGAGCCGAGACCTCGGCGAGACGTGGACGAGACACGACGTGCGTCGCGCGGCATCTCGGTAGACTTGTCGGGCGGTGCCTCTCGGCGCCGCGAGCTCCCGGAAGGTCAATCGCACCCGCGTCTCATGGACGATCGCACACATACCCCCGCTGCCCGCCGCGGCAGGCACACCCCCGGCACGCCTCCGACCCCGGCCGACGACGCTCCTCGGACGCGAGGCCAGGCGCGCCTCGAGCATCGCATCGTCGTACCCGCCCAGGTCTCCATGGTCGCCCTGCTCGGCTCGAGCGACACGGTTCTGCGTGCGCTCGAGGCCGGCTTCGCACGGGTCGACTTCTTCGTGCGCGGCAACGAGATCACGGTGTCGGGGCCCGCAGGTGACGTGGGGCTCGCGGTCCGGCTCGTCGACGAGCTCGTCGAGGTCATCGCGACGGGAACGCCGCTCGGGCCCGACGTCGTTGCGCGGTCGATCGCGATGCTCACGGAGCCGGGCGGCGCCCGGCCCGCGGACGTCCTCACGGTCGACATCGTCTCCTCGCGCGGCCGGACGGTGCGGCCCAAGACCGTCGGACAGAAGCGCTATGTCGACGCGATCGACGCGTCGACCATCACGTTCGGGATCGGCCCGGCCGGAACGGGCAAGACCTACCTGGCAGTCGCCAAGGCGGTCCAGGCGCTGCAGGACCACAAGGTCTCGCGCGTCGTCCTTACCCGGCCTGCGGTCGAGGCGGGTGAGCGCCTCGGATTCCTGCCCGGCTCGCTCAACGACAAGATCGACCCCTACGTGCGCCCGCTCTACGACGCGTTGCACGACATGCTCGAGCCTGACTCGATCCCGCGGCTGCTCGAGGCCGGGACGATCGAGGTTGCGCCCCTCGCCTACATGCGCGGGCGAACGCTCAATGACGCGTTCGTCATCCTCGACGAGGCGCAGAACACGACGCCCGAGCAGATGAAGATGTTCCTCACGCGGCTCGGCTTCGGTTCGACGATGGTCGTGACCGGAGACACGACGCAGGTTGACCTGCCTGGCGGCGTGCGTTCCGGGCTCAAGGTCGTCGAGGACGTCCTTGTCGGTGTCGACGACGTCGAGTTCTGCCACCTCACGAGCCAGGACGTCGTCCGGCACCGGCTCGTGGGTGAGATCATCGAGGCTTACGCACGCTGGGACGTCACCCAGCCCGGACCCGCGACGCGCGGGTCCGCCACCTCCCGGCAAGGTCCGGGGCGCACCGAGAGGCGATCATGACGATCGAGGTCAACAACGAGTCCGGGGTCGAGGTCGACGAGGCCGAGTTCGCCGCGATCGGACGTTTCGTGCTTGACGCGATGCATGTCCACCCGCAGACCGAGCTCTCGATCCTCATGGTCGACACCGACGTCATGACCGACCTCCACGTGCAGTGGATGGACGAGCCGGGACCGACCGACGTCCTCTCGTTCCCCATGGACGAGCTGCGTCCCGGGACGGAGGACGAGCCGACGCCCGCGGGGCTGCTCGGAGACGTCGTCCTGTGCCCCGTGGTCGCGGCCGAGCAGGCCACGACCGCCGGACACTCGACCGAGGAGGAGATGCTCCTCCTCACGACGCACGGGATCCTCCACCTGCTCGGCTACGACCACGCCGAGCCCGAGGAAGAGAAGGAGATGTTCGCGCTCCAGCGGCACCTCCTGCTGACCTTCCTCGCCTCCCGATGACGGGTCTCCTCCTCGTCCTCGCAGTCCTCGGCATCGTCGTCGCGGCTCTGCTGAGCGCCGGCGAGACCGCGGTCCTGCGTGTCACGCGTGCGTCGATCGCGCACATCGTCGCGGACGGCGGTCCGCGCGCGGGACGCGTCGAACGCCTCATGGACGACCCGCGCCGCACGGCGTCCGCGGCGTCGTTCCTGCGGATCTTCGCCGAGATGGCCGCGACGGCGTGCATCACGCTCCTCCTCGAAGAGATGCTCGACGTGTCGTGGCAGGTGCTCGCGCTCGCGGTCGTCGTCTCGACCCTCGTGGCGCTCCTTCTCGTCCGGCTGAGCCCGCGCTCGTTCGGCCGCCACCACCCGGCGCGCGTCCTCACCTCGCTGTCGTGGCTCCTCGCTGTCTCGCGCACGCTCGCGGGCTGGGCCGTCGGGACCGACCGCACCCCCGTGGCGAACGTCGAGCACTCTGAGCACGAGCTGCGTGAGATGGTCGACCGCGTCAACGAGTCCGAGGTCATCGAGGCCGAGGAGCGCGAGCTCATCCGTTCGGTGTTCGGACTCGGCTCGACGCTCACGCGCGAGGTCATGGTTCCTCGCACCGACATGGTGACGACCCCCGCCGGGACGCCGTTGCGGGCGGGCCTGCGGCTGTTCCTGCGCTCAGGCTTCTCGCGCATCCCCGTCGTGGGCGAGTCCGAGGACGACGTGCGCGGGGTCGTCTACTTCAAGGACGTCGTCGCGCGGCTTCAGGTTGAGGGCGCCGAGGAGGACGGTGTGGTCGCCGACATCATGCGGCCGGCTCACTTCGTTCCCGAGTCCAAGCCTGCCGACGACCTCATGCGTGACTTGCAGACGGCGGGATCGCACATGGCCCTCGTCATCGACGAGTACGGCGGGACGGCGGGCCTCGTGACGATCGAGGACGCGATCGAGGAGATCGTCGGGGAGCTGACGGACGAGCACGACCGCGCGGCGGCCGAGTGCGTCGAGGTCTCGCCCGGGCTCTTCCGCGTTCCCGCACGGACGAGCCTGTGGGACCTCTCGGAGCTCCTCGGGATCGAGGTGACCGACGACGACGTCGACACGGTCGCCGGACTCCTCGCCAAGGCGCTGGGCAGGGTTCCTCTGCTCGGGTCGCGTGCTGACGTCGCGGGACTCCACCTTGTCGCCGAGCGGGTCGAGGGGCGTCGAAAGCGTGTCTCCTCGATTCTCGTCAACCGGCTCGAGCTCGCCCCGGAGGCGCCTGACGCCGACCGGCCTGCACCCACAGACAGAAGGACCGACGCATGACTGCCTCCGACCACCGCTCCGGCTTCGCCTGCCTCGTCGGACGTCCGAACGCCGGCAAGTCGACGTTGACCAATGCGCTCGTCGGCGAGAAGGTCGCGATCACGTCGGGCCGACCGCAGACGACGCGTCACACGATCCGTGGCATCGTCCACCGCGACGACGCGCAGCTCATCCTCGTCGACACTCCCGGGCTCCACCGCCCGCGGACGCTCCTCGGCGAGCGGCTCAACGCGCTCGTGCGCGACACGCTCTCCGAGGTCGACGTCGTCGTGTTCTGCATCCCGGCCGACCAGACCGTCGGGCCAGGTGACAGGTTCATCGCGAACGAGCTCGCCCCGCTCATGACGGGGCGACGACGCACGCCCGTCGTGCTCGCGGTGACGAAGGCGGACACCGTGAGCCGCGCGCAGCTCGCCGAGCAGCTCCTCGCGGTCGCTGCGCTCGGGGAGTGGGACGACGTCGTGCCCGTCTCGGCACGCGACGGGTTCCAGGTCGCCGAGCTCACCGAGGTTCTCGTGGGGCACCTCCCCGAGGGCCCCGTGCTCTACCCGGACGGTGAGCTCACCGACGAGCCCGAGGCCGTCATGGTCGCCGAGCTCGTGCGTGAGGCTGCGCTCGAGGGGGTCCGTGACGAGCTGCCGCACTCGCTCGCGGTGGTCGTCGACGAGATCACGCCGCGTCCCGACGGCCGCGTCGTCGACGTGCGCGTCAACCTCTTCGTCGAGCGCGACTCCCAGAAGGGCATCATCATCGGCCGCGGCGGCTCACGGTTGCGCGAGGTCGGTACGCAGGCCCGCACGGGCATCGAGCGTCTTCTCGGTCAGAAGGTCTTCCTCGACCTGCACGTCAAGGTGGCCAAGGACTGGCAGCGCGATCCCAAGCAGTTGGGTCGACTGGGCTTCTGACGGTGGCTCGGGAGCGCAGAGGCTGGGGTCGGACGGCGACGACGACGGCCGCTCTCGTCGTGCTCTTCGCGCTCATCGGCGCGGTCGCAGGCCCGTCGTGGGACCCGGTTCCGCTCCCTGACCAGCTGCGGGTAGGTGTCGCGGACACCGCGATCACGGGCGCGCAGGACGTCGCACCAGTCGGGACGTACGACGTCGCGGTGACGAACGTCGTGCTCCTGATCGGCGGCGACGAGGTCGACGCGACGATCCGGAGCCCCGCAGGTGTCCGAGCCACGCCGGGGGTCGCGTTCGTGCACGGTGCTGGCACGAAGGAGGCCGACGAGTCGTTCGTCGCTCAGTCGGTCGCGCTCGCGAGCGCGGGGGTCACGACGCTCATCCCCGCGAAACGTCCCGAGTTCTCGTCGTTGCGTCACCGCGACTACACAGAGATGGCGCGCGACTACGAGGCCGGGGTCGCCTACCTGAGAGCCATGCCGTCGGTGGACCCCGACCGCGTCGGGGTCTATGCGGAGTCCGAGGGCACGTGGATCGCCCCCATCATGGCTCGCGACGACCCGACGCTCGCGTTCGTCGTCCTCGTCTCGGCACCCGTCGTGCCGCCGCGCGCGCAGGCCGCGTTCGCGGTCGACACGTATCTGCGCAACACCGGGGTGCCCGAGTCGGTGTTCCGTGCGATTCCGCGTGCCGTCGGCATGGAGCTGCCCGGCGGCGGGATCGACTATGCGGACTTCGACGTCGACCCCTACCTCCCTGCCCTGCACATGCCTGTTCTCGTCGTCTACGGGACGGACGACTTCTCCATGCCCGTCGTGCAGGGCACGCGCGACATCCTCGCGGCTCTGACGACCGCCGGGAACGGTGACGTGCTCGTCCGGTTCTACGGCGGCGCCAACCACGGCATCAAGGTTGACGGTGAGCTCGCACCAGGGTTCGTCGACGATCTCACCGGATGGGTGCTCGGGCTGCCCGGGACGGGCGGGCAGGCACCACGTGTCGCCGGGGCGCAGCCGACCCAGCGGTATCTCGCGCTCGACGTCCCTGCGCCGCACTGGTTCGGGTCGGGCGACACGGTGCTCGTCATCTTCTTCGTCGGGATCGGGCTGGTGTGCGCGGGCGGGCTCCTGGGGAGCGTCGTGCGTCTCGTGCGACGACGCGGGGGACCGCAGCGACTGGGCGGAGGTGTGACCGACCGGGTCGTCGCGCGGCAGCTTGTCGTGCTGCCGGTCCTCGCGCTCGGCACGCTCGGGGGCCTCGTCGCCTACCTCGTGGCGATCGCACGCCTCGCGGTCGAGTACGAGCGTGATGCGTGGGTCGTCTGGGGCGGCTGGTTCGCGGTCCGGCTCGTGGGGGTCGCAGCTCTCGTCGCTGCGGCCGTGCTCATCGAACGCGCGGTCGACCACCGAGCAGCGCGCCGCGCCGCGATGGACGACGGCGTGGCCGTTCCTCCTGCGCTCGTGCATGGCAGGTGGGATCGCGCCGCAGCAGTGATGACGCTCGTGGGGACCGCGGTCGTCGTGCTCCTGCTCGCGTACTGGGGTGTCTACCAGCTCGGAATCTGACAACCCACGGTTCGGCGGGCGGTCAAGGTTGGGTCACGGTAGATTCTGGCCCGGACGTGCTTGGGGCACGTCTGGTCGTGCACGCCGTGCGGGCGTGGCAGACAGAGGAGGACTTCCACATGGACGAGAACGTGGGCAGCATGCCGCTGGACGGCTCTGCTGAGGCGGGCCCGACGGCCGCGACCGGGATCCGGGAGCGGTTCAGCAACATGACGGGCGCCGACTACGCGCGCGACCTCCTCGGGGTCCTCGCCGTCATCGTCTCCTTGCAGCTCCCGTGGAGCGTCGCGGGCGGAGCCTCGGCCGTGCCGTGGGCGCTCGCGTCGATCCTCCTTCTCGTCGTGGCGCTCGTCCTTCCGTACATCACGCGCCTGGGTGCGATCCCGTCGTCGTGGACCGTGCACACGACGCGCCGCGCGCGCGTGCTGCTCGCCCTCCCCGCTGTTGCCGCGGCGCTCGCTCAGGTTGTCCTCGACGCCTTGAGCGTCGACGGGCAGTCCGGTGTCGGTGCCGGTGTCGGTATGGCACTGACGGCTGCTGCGCTCGCCGCGGTTCCCCGCTCCTCTGAGCTTGGTCCGCGTGAGCTCGACGGTGCTGTCACCGCCTCGTGGCGCAACGTGACGACGCTCGCCGGTGTCCTCGCGGTGCTTGCTCCTGTTGCGTGGCTCGCGCTCATCGTCGTCCAGCGGCTCTCCGTCTCGGGGAAGATGCGCGATCTCGACCAGCTCGACGGCCCGATCCTTGTCATGGCGCTGGCGACCGTGCTTGTCGTGGCCGCGCTCGTCGTGCCGGCCATCGGTGCGGGGCTCAAGCGGTCGGCCCTGTGGCGGCGCGCGTCCGTCGTCGTCGCGGCCACGTGGGCTGCAGCGCTGTTCGCGGCCTCGGACTCGAGCGGCGCCGCGATCGAGTCCGTGCGCACCCTGGTGACCGCTGAGCGCGGTGACACGCACGTCATCATGGCGGCTGCGAGCCTGGGCTATGGCCTCTGGCTCCTCGGAGCGGTTGCAGTTCTTGCGACCTCGCCCGCGGTCGTCCGTGGCGCTCGGTCCGAGGGTGACGCTGCGATCGGCTGGTTCGTCACTGCCCGTGGCCTGCTCGGTCTGCTCGGTCTCTTCTCCGCGTTGTTCGCGGTCGCGACGGTCCTCGTGGCTCTTGACGAGAACTCCCTCGGTCTCGGCGCGCTGCTTCCGGGCGCCGTCATCGCGCTCGTCCTCGGCGGCCTGGCGCTCAAGGTGCGCTCGATGCTTGTGGGCCGTCCGGCCGACGCTCGTCGCCCCGCGCTCGCGGCGACGATCGCACTGCTGGGGCTGGGCATCGTCCTCGTGGTCGTCTCTCGCCTCGACGAGGCCGGGTCGATCATCCCGTCGTGGCACGCATCGCTCCTCGCGCTCGTCGTCGGCGTCGGCCTTCCCGTCGCCGTCCTTGTCTCCCTCACGGTCCCGGCCGCGGTGCGCGAGCACCTGGCAGCGAATCCCGCGACCCCGCGTCCCGACGGCAGCACGGCGGCGTTCGTCTGGCAGCCGCGCGCACGAGCGCTTGCCGCGTCGCGCCCCGCACCGTCGGCGGCGTCCGCACCGTCCGCACCTCACGGGTACCCGCAGCATGCCCCCGCGCCTGAGTTCCCCGCGTCTGAGTTCTCTGACCCGTCGCCCGAGCAGTCTGCTCCCGCCCCTGCTCCCGCGGGGGTCCAGCCAGTCCACTCCGAGCCGGTCCACGCTGAGCCGGTCCACTCTGAGCCCATCGCCGCGCAGCCTGTCGCTCCCGAAGTTGCGGTGGCTCCGCAGGCGGTCGCTCCCGAGGTTGCGGTGGCTCCGCAGCCCGCTGCGTCGGCGAGCGGTGGGGTGCCTGCCGGGGACCAGGTGACCGAGGTGCTTCGTCTCGACTCGGCCGAGGCCTCGGCCGAGCAGGGGAGCGCGCCGGTCCCGGACCGTTCCACGCGCACCGAGGCGGGTTTCACCTGGGCAACCGCCGTCGACCCGCAGACGCCTGCGACGACGCTTGCCCAGATCGCACAGGACGCGCCGACGCTGCGCGCCGCCCTGGCGCTCAATCCGTCGACGTACCCGGCGCTCGTCGACTGGCTGGGGCAGCTGGGTGACGCCGAGGTCAACGAGGCGCTACGCTCGCGAGCAGTCTGAAGTCGTCCAACGAGATCGTGTGACGCGGACGCGCACACTCAACAGGGGGAACACGCTGTGAATCTGGACCCTGCGCGCGATCGCGCCCTTGACCCGTCGACCCCTCCGGCCGAGCTCGCTGAGATCGCGACGTACCGTCCGGACCTGCGGGTTCACGTGGCGGGGCACCCGCAGGCCTACCCGGCTCTGCTCGACTGGCTCCGCGGCCTCGGCGACCCCGCTGTTGTCGCGGCCATCGACGGGCGCGGGCAGGGAACCGACGTGTCGCAGGCTGCTGCGTACCAGTCGCCGCCCCCCGCATACGGGGGCGTGGCCGGGTACGGGCAGCCCGGACCCGGTGCCGTGACCTCGCAGCAGTCGTCGGGTCAGCAGATGGGCTGGGCGCCGCAGGACGCGTCGCCCGGGCCCGTGCAGCAGTGGGGGACGACGCCGCAAGCGAGTGCACCCGTCGCGGGCGGTGGCAGCTTCACCGACCCGTCGGGAACCGCCTTCGGTTTCTCCAGCCCTGGGGCTGCGGCCTATGGGTCGGCGACCTTTGGTGACGAGATTCCTGTGACGCCGCGCCGTCGCCGCAAGGGGCTCGTCGTGGCGGGCGCTGTCGCGGGTGCGGCTGTCGTCCTCGCTGGCGCGGCGTTCGCCGTCAACGAGCTTGTCCTCGACAAGGTCAACGGGTCCGAGACCCCTGCGGCGGCGTTCGAGCAGCTCGTCGCGGGTCTCGAGAAGAAGGATGCCCTCGCGATGCTCGGGGCGATGTCCCCCGCCGAGGTGTCTTCGTTCAAGAGCCTTCTCGACGAGTCGCTCGCTGAGAGCGACTCGTCCGCGACGGGGATCAAGGCGTACACCGACATCCTCGACACGCTGACGTTCACGACCGAGGGTGTGACGACGACCTCGACCGACCTCCAGAAGGGGCTCGCGAAGGTTGAGGTCACCGCGGGAACGATCACGGTTGACGGCGACCCCGCACAGATCGCCGACAGCCTCATCGCGCTCTTCGAGCAGATGCTCGCGCAGAACCCCGAGTTGAGCGGACTGCTCTCGAGCGGTCTGGAGGGCGAAGAGTTCGACCCGGCGACGCTTCGTCCCGAGATGCTGGCGCAGATCGATGAGGCGCTTCCCGCGACGGGCAACTTCGCCGACCTCGCCCGTGAGGGCCAGCCCGTCTTCGTCGTCACCGTCGAGGAGAACGACGCGTGGTACGTGAGCCCCTACCTGTCGGTGGGCGAGGCGGCCTACGTCTCGAGCGGCACGACGACACCACGCGGGACGATGCTGGGCGACGGCCTCGGGGCCTCGTTCGACTCGCCCGTGGCAGCAGCCGACGGGCTCGTCCAGGCGGCGCTGTCGGGCAAGGTCGACCAGGTCATCAGCGCACTTCCGCTCCCTGAGCGACGAGTGCTCTCGGTGTATGCCCCGCAGGGAGAGACCTTCCCGGCGAGCGTCACGGTTGAGGGGACGTTCACCGAGATCGAGAGCGCGGACGGCCGTGCTGCCCTCGCTCCCAAGGGACTGAAGATCACTGAGCCAACTGAAGGCACCTCGGTGACGTTCGACGGCGTGTGCTTGACGGGGCACGAGCCGAGCAGTGATCGAAGCGGCACGTTCTGCCTCGACGAAGCCCCGCTCGCGCGAGACTTTGGCCTGGCTGACGCGCACCTCGTGGCGGTCGAGGAGGACGGTCGGTGGTTCGTCAGCCCGACCGAGACGATCGTCGAGGCCGCCGGTGCGGTCTCGGAGGCGACGCAGGCGCTCACGAAGTCGGGCAAGATCAACGACCCCGCATGGCTCGAGTCCCAGACGAAGGCGCTGTCCGAGTACCTCGCGGCGCAGCCGCTCTTTGCCGACGCGGCGGTCGCGCTCACCGAGCAGCTCTCACGCGGAGGCGGGCTCGGCCTGCTCGGCGGTCTTCCGGGCATGGGCACGCCGGGGCTCGCGATTCCCGATCTCGGCTCCGCCGGAGTTGCGCCCGACCTCGGCGATCTCAGCGATCTCAGTGACCTCGGCACCGACCTGGGCGACATCGGCACCGATCTGGGCGACGTCGTCACGGACGAGGGCCCGCGCGACGAGCCCGAGGCGCCCGTGAGTCTCGCCCAGGACCTCGCGCGAGCACGCATAAGCGTCGCCACCTACCTCGTGGAGAACGCGGGCGCTGAGCCCTCGATCGAGGACGCGGGCGCACAGGTTCTCGCGGAGGGTGGCTACGTCGTGTCCCCGAAGGTCACGGTCATGATCGTGGCGCTCGACGCACCCAAGGGCACCTTCTGCATCGCCGCGATGGACAACGCAGGGGAGAACGCACCTGAGTCGATCGACCAGGATGGCGTGCGCTACGAGTCGCTCACGTGTCCGTGACGCGCTGAGCCCGGCGTCACCCTCCTCACAGCCCGCCGCACCGACCACTGGGTCGCTGCGGCGGGCTGTGGCGTGCGGGCCTGCGTCCCGATTCTCGGACGACCTTGCGAACGCCCGCGGGTCGCGGAGTACAGTGGCGAGGTGCGCCGTGCTGCGCAGCATCTGCTGCTCCTTCGCTGCCGCGACGAGGCCTGACCGGTCGGTTCCTCGTCGCGGTGGTTGGTGTGCCGACCGGCAACCCCCGCTGAGCAGCACCAGACGAAGGACCAACGATGAACACCCACGTCCCCTCGCACGACGGATTCCCCGGCGGCACCCAGCAGTCCTCAGGAATGCCGGTCCACAAGTACGTGCCCTTCGCGCAGCACATCGCGGTCGACCTCCCGGACCGCACATGGCCGTCTCGGACCATCACGAAGGCACCACGCTGGTGCGCCGTCGACCTGCGCGACGGTAACCAGGCGCTCATCGAGCCCATGAACCCTGAGCGCAAGCTCGCGATGTTCACGCTCCTCGTCGAGATGGGCTACAAAGAGATCGAGGTCGGCTTCCCGTCGGCCTCGCAGACCGACTTCGACTTCGTGCGGCTGCTCATCGAGGGCGGGCACATCCCCGACGACGTCGTCATCCAGGTGCTCACCCAGGCACGTGAGCACCTCATCGCGCGGACGTACGAGTCGCTCGTGGGCGCCAAGCAGGCGATCGTCCACCTCTACAACTCGACGTCCATCCTCCAGCGTGAGGTCGTCTTCCGCACCGACGAGGCGGGGGTGACCGAGCTCGCGGTCGACGGTGCCAAGCTCTGCCGCAAGTACGAGCACACGATCCCCGACACGGCCGTGTTCTACGAGTACTCTCCCGAGTCCTACACGGGCACTGAGCTCGAGGTTGCGGTCCGGGTGTGCAATGCGGTCCTCGAGGTTCTCGAGCCGCGACCCGAGCGCAAGGTCATCATCAACCTCCCCGCGACGGTCGAGATGGCGACCCCGAACATCTACGCCGACTCGATCGAGTGGATGAGCCGTCACCTGGCCCACCGTGAGAACGTCATCCTCTCGCTCCACCCCCACAACGACCGGGGGACGGCCGTCGCGGCAGCCGAGCTCGGCTACCTCGCGGGAGCGGACCGTATCGAGGGCTGCCTCTTCGGCAACGGCGAGCGCACGGGCAACGTCGACCTCGTCACGCTCGGCATGAACATGCTGAGCCAGGGTGTTGACCCGCAGATCGACTTCTCCGACATCGACACGATTCGCCGGACCGTCGAGCACTGCAACCAGATCGGCGTCCACGAACGGCACCCCTATGCGGGCGACCTCGTCTTCACCGCGTTCTCGGGCTCGCACCAGGACGCGATCAAGAAGGGTCTCGACGACATGGCGGCGCGCGCTGAGGCGCAGGGGGTGGCTATCGATGATCTCGTGTGGGCGGTTCCGTACCTGCCGATCGACCCCAAGGATCTCGGACGCTCGTACGAGGCCGTCATCCGCGTGAACTCCCAGTCCGGGAAGGGGGGCATCTCGTACCTCCTCAAGTCGGAGCGGCATCTCGACCTGCCCCGTCGGCTCCAGATCGAGTTCTCACGCGTCGTCCAGGGTGTGACTGACGGCGAGGGCCGCGAGGTGTCGGGCGACGACATCTGGTCGATCTTCGCTGACGAGTACCTTCCCGCGACGCCCGACGGGCCGCACGAGCAGTGGGGCCGCTTCGCGCTGCGTGGCACGCGTGCGACGAGTGTCGAGGACGGACCCGACACGATTGCGGTCGATCTCGTCGACGACGGGGTCGAGCGCACGCTCGAGGGCCACGGCAACGGTCCCATCGCGGCGTTCGTCGACGCGCTCGCGCAGATCGACGTGCAGGTCGCAGTCCTCGACTACGCCGAGCACGCTCTGTCCGAGGGCGGCGATGCGACGGCCGCCGCGTACGTCGAGTGCGAGGTCGACGAGGAGGTCTTCTGGGGCGTCGGGATCGACCCGTCGATCACGACGGCGTCGCTCAAGGCCATCATCTCGGCACTCAACCGCGCGGGACGCACCGTCGCGTGAGGCGTCCGCCCGGGCCCGGTCCGGTTCGAGCGGACCGGGCCCGGGCGTGTCGGTGGCATGGGGGAGGATGGCACTGTGCCTCTCTACCGCGATGAAGGAGTGGTCCTGCGCGCCCAGAAGCTGGGTGAGGCGGACCGCATCATCACGCTGCTCACCCGCGAGAACGGCAAGGTGCGCGCGGTCGGCAAGGGCGTACGCCGTACGTCCTCGCGCTTCGGTGCCCGGCTCGAGCCGTTCATGTACGTCGACCTCCAGCTCCACGAGGGGCGCAGCCTCGACGTCGTCACGCAGGCCGAGACGATCGGTGCGTTCGCCCGGCCCATCTGCGACGACTACGGGCTGTACACGGCGGGCGCCGTCATGCTCGAGACAGCCGACCGGATCGTCGCTCACGAGCGTGAGCCGTCGGTCCAGCAGTTCTGGCTCCTCGTCGGCGCCCTGCGCGCGTTGAGCGAGCATCGCCAGGAGCCCGGTCTGCTCCTCGACTCCTACCTCGTGCGGGCTCTCGCGGTGGCCGGGTGGGCACCGAGCTTCACCCGTTGCGGTCGCTGCGGCGAACCCGGTCCGCACCGCGCGTTCTCGGTCGCGCACGGCGGCGCCGTGTGCCCCGCGTGCCGGCCGCCGGGATCACCCGCGCCCGCCCCTGAGACGTTCGAGCTGCTCGCCGCGTTGCTCGAGGGCGACTGGGTGGTCGCAGGTCGCGCCGACGCCCGGACGCGTCGTGAGGCGGCCGGGCTTGTCGCGGCCTACAGCCAGTACCACCTCGAACGTTCGCTACGGTCGATGCGCATGGTCGAGCGTGATGCGTCCGCGTCGCGCCCCAACGGGGCCGCCCCCACGCGGTAGCGTTCCCTCGCGAGGATCCCCACCTCGCCGCACCCGACCGGAGGACCTCTCCCGATGGCACGCACGCCCGAGCCCGCCGTCCGCACACCCCAGCGGCCCGCCCCGCACCCGTCGGGCGCCGTCGTCCCCGCCGTGCCGCGCGACCTCGTGCCGCGACACGTCGCGGTCGTCATGGATGGCAACGGCCGGTGGGCCAACGCGCGCGGCCTGCCGCGCACCGAGGGGCACGCGGCGGGGGAGGCCGCGCTTCTCGACGTCGTCGCCGGGGCGATCGAGATCGGGGTGACGCACGTCTCCGCGTACGCGTTCTCCACCGAGAACTGGAAGCGCAGCCCCGAGGAGGTGCGCTTCCTCATGGGCTTCTCGCGCGACGTGCTGCGCCGGCAGCGCGACACCCTCGACTCGTGGGGCGTGCGCGTGCGCTGGGCGGGGCGCCGGCCGCGCCTGTGGAAGTCGGTCATCAACGAGCTTGAGGAAGCCGAGCGTCGCACGCGTGACAACACGGTGTGCACGCTGACGATGTGCGTCAACTACGGGGGCCGCGCCGAGATCGCCGACGCGGCGCGCGACATCGCACGCGATGTCGCAGCGGGCCGCCTCGACCCTGAGAAGGTCACGGAGAAGACCGTGCAGCGCTACCTCGACGAGCCCGACCTGCCCGACGTCGACCTCTTCGTGAGGAGCTCGGGCGAGCAGCGCACGTCGAACTTCATGATCTGGCAGTCCGCGTACGCCGAGCTCGTGTTCCTCCCCGAGCCGTGGCCTGACGTCGACCGCCGCGTCCTGTGGCGCGCGATCGAGGAATATGCGCGCCGTGACCGCCGGTACGGGGCTGCGATCGATGCACCCGGTGGCGGCGCCCCGGACGGGGAGCCGCGCTCCTAGCGCTCGTCCCCGGTGGACGCCGAGCGCTCGTCCCCGGTGGTGTCGGGGCGCTGGGTGGGTGCGGCGTCCCCGTGCTCGTGAATGCCGAGGACGGCGCCGAGCGCGCCGCTCACGGCCGTGCCGTCGTGCTGTGCGCGTCGTGCGCGACGCCCACGGCGGTGGACGACGACGGCGGCGAGGAGCGCCGCGAGGGCGGCGACGAAGATGAGGAACGCCCAGGGGGATCCTGCGGCCGCGTGGACGACGGCGGTCCATGCCGCCCAGCCCACGGTCGCGTAGATCGTCGCATGCGTGAGACAACCGACGAGCATGGCTGCGGTGTAGCGGCCAAACGGCATGCGGGTGACGCCCGCGGCCGCGTTGATGACGGTCTTGGTCCCGGTGAACAGAAAGCTCAACGGGACGACGATGATGCCCCACCGGTGGATGGCAGCGATCCCCGAGTCGACGCCGCCGTTGGTGAGCCACGCGTTGAATCGTCGCAGCGCACTGCTGCGTGGTGTGCCGCGGGTGACAGCGCGTTCCGTGAGGACGCGCGCGAGCCAGTAGGTGAGCTGCGTGCGGACGACGACGATGAAGAGGAAGAACGCGAACATCCCGATGAACGGTGTCGTCGACGCGTCGGGGACGAGGCCGAGCGCGAGTCCGCTCACGAGCCCTGCCCGACGGGGGTGGTCCCGTGCGAGCAGTCGGTGCACAGCCCGAAGAGCTCGATCGTGTGCTCGATGTCGGTGAAGCCGTGGGAGTCACCGACGAGCGCAGCCCAGGCCTCGACCGTGGGGCCGTCGATCTCGACGGTCGTGCCGCAGGTGCGGCACACGAGGTGGTGGTGGTGCTCACGGCGGGCGCAGCGCCGGTAGGCGGTCTCGCCGTCGGTGAGGCGCAGGACGTCGACCTCGCCCGCGGTCGCGAGCGACTGCAGCGTCCGGTAGACCGTCGCGAGACCGATCGCCTCGCCGCGCGACGTGAGCTCTTCGTGCAGCTGCTGGGCCGAGAGAAACTCGGGGATCTCGGCGAGGGCCTCCGAGACGGCCTGGCGCTGCCGGGTCATGCGTTGCACGTCAGTCCTCCATCACGACGTCGGCGGGAAGATCAGGGTGGGGGTCGCGGCGCGTGCGTCCGCGCCGCAGGAACGGGTGGACGAGGGCGGTGAGCACGTAGGCGCCGATCGTGATGACGACGATCATGGCCCCGGGGGAGACGTTCCACCAGTACGTCACTGAGAGGCCGCTGAGGCACGCCAGGACGCCGATGCCGATCGCGAGACGCATCGTCGTGACGAAGGACCGCGTGAGCAGCTGCGCGACCGCGACGGGGACGATCATGAGCGCGGAGACCAGCAGCAGCCCGACGACGCGCATCGCGACGGTGACGGTGAGAGCCGCCATGACCGCGATCGCGATGTTGAGCACGCGGACGGGCAGGCCGCTCGCGCGCGCAAACTCCTCGTCGTGCGAGACGGTGAAGAGCGCGGGGCGCAGACCCACACCGAGCGTGAGCACGACGAGAGCGAGCGTCGCGGTGAGGACGAGGTCCCATGTCGTCACGACCGAGATCGAGCCGAAGAGGTAGGCCATGAGGTTGGAGCTCTGACCACCCGCGAGCTGGATGATGATGACGCCGCCCGCGATGCCGCCGTAGAAGAGCAGGGCGAGCGCGACGTCGGCGCTCGTCCGGCCACGTTCGCGGACGATCTCGATGCCGACTGCGCCAGCGACCGCGGCGACGACCGCGCCGGGGACGGCGAGCGCGTCCGACGGGCTCGCGCCGACCGCGGCGCCGACGAGCCAGCCCAGAGCGACGCCCGTGAGCGCGACGTGGCCGATCCCGTCCCCGAGCAGCGAGAGCCGACGTTGGACGAGGAACGTCCCCATGACAGGCGCGACGATCCCGACGAGCAGGGCCGCGAGCAGACCACGCTGCATGAGCGGGGTCGAGAGCATGTCGATGACCTGGTCCATGTCAGTCGGCCTCGCAGAACGGGTGGTCGGTGAGGACCACGGCGGACGCGGCGAGCTCGGGGTCGCCGTGGGGGTGGAGGTGGTCGTGTGCCGGGTCGTCGTGCCCCTGCGCGGCCCGCAGGGCGGGGCCGTCGTGAACGACGCGACCGTGCTTGAGGACCACAGTGCGCGTGATGAGACCGTCGAGCTCTCCGAGCTCGTGGAGGACGACGAGCACGGTGACACCCCGTGCCACGAGCTGCGTGAGCGTACGTGCGAAGGCCTCCTGGCTCGGCTGGTCGACGCCGGCGACGGGTTCGTCGAGGATGAGCAGCTCGGGCTCACGCACGAGTGCCCGAGCGATGAGGACGCGGCGCTGCTGGCCGCCCGAGAGCTCGGCCACGGCCTCGTCGCGCCGATGGAGCATGCCGACGGCCTCGAGCGCGCGGTCGACGCGCTCGCGCCACCCGCTCGGCTTGCGCAGGGTGCGCGGACCGAGCAGGCCCGACGTGACGATCTCCCGCACGGTTGCAGGGACGCCGCCCGTCACGGCGACCCGCTGAGGAACGTATCCGACGCGCTTCCACGGCACGCTCGGCCCGAGCGGGGCGCCCAGCACCTCGACGGAACCGCCGCTCGCCGGGACGGCTCTGACGAGCGTCCGCACGAGCGTCGACTTGCCCGAGCCGTTCGTCCCCAGGAGGGCGACGACCTCACCCTGGGTGATGCGGAGGTCGACCCCACCGAGGATCTGTTGCCCACCCAGGTGGGTCGTGAGTCCGCGGACGTCGAGGACCGTGCGCCCTGGACTCTCGGCGAGGGTGGCCGCCTGCGCGGGCATGGGCAGCGAGGTCTGTGGCTGCGTCGCGTCACTCACAAGCGAGCCCCGTCATGAGGGTGTCGAGGTTGGCGGTCATGACCGAGACGTAGTCGGCCCCCGCGGCGACCTCGTCGTTCGTCAGCGTCTCGAGCGGGCTGAGTGCCGCGGTGCTCACGCCGACCTCCTCGGCCAGGACCGTGGCGACCTTGGCGCTCGCGGACGACTCGAAGAAGATCGTCGGAACTCCTGCCTCGCGGATCGTCGCGGCGACGTCGCGCAGGCGAGCGGGCGTGGGCTCGGACTCGGGGTCGAGCCCTGAGACGGAGACCTGCGCGAGGTCGTAGCGTGCCGCGAGGTGGCCGAACGCGGCGTGGCTCGTGACGATCGTGCGGTGCGTGCACGACGCGAGACCGTCGGTGAAGGCGTCGTCGAGCTCGGTCAGGTGTGTGACGAGCGCGTCGGCCCTCGTGCGGTAGGCCTCGGCCCCGGCGGGGTCGGCGGCCGAGAGTGCGTCGGCCATGGCCGGAGCGAGGAGCGCGAGGCGCGTGGGGTCGAGCCAGAAGTGGGGGTCGGGTCCGTCGTGACCGTGCCCGTCGTCGGTCGTCTCGTCGTGCGGTGCGTGGTCGTCGTCGGCCGTCTCGTCGTGCGCCGCGTGGTCGTCAGCCTCGTGATCGTCCGCCGCGTGGTCGTCTGCCGCGTCGCGGGGGAGGGCCGGCGTGGCGGGGGGCGCAGCCTCGAGGACGGCGGTTGCGTCGAGCGTGCGCTGTGGCGCGCCGTCGGCTACGGCCTGGTCGACCGCGGGCTGGAATCCGCTCTGGTAGACGACGAGGTCGGCGGCCCGGATGTCGCGGACGACGGCCGGTGCGAGCTCGAGGTCGTGGGGCTCCCCGCCGGGCGGCGTGAGGTTGGTGACGTGGACGCGGTCACCGCCGACCTGCTGCGCGACGTAGTGGAGGGGGTAGAACGAGGAGAGCACAGAGATGCGGCCGTCGTCGGCGGGGGCGGCGGTGCAGGCCGCGAGGGCGAGCGCGGCGGCGGGGACGAGGGCGGTCACGACGAGTGCGGTGCGGCGGGCGTGCGACGGCACGGAGAAGCTCATGAGTTCCATTCTCAAGAATGATGAGAATGATTGTCAATTCACGGGAACGTGGTGGTCGTCACACCGCGGGCGCCGGGTGGCGGCCCCTCAGCACGCGGCCCGCTACGCTGGGAGCGCTGTTCCCCGCCCCGCACGCCATGCGTGGCGACGACCTTCCAGACGGAGTGATCACCAGTGGCTTCAACCTCCAAGCGTCTCGACGCCGTCATCTCCCTCGCCAAGCGCCGGGGCTTCGTCTTCCAGGCAGGTGAGATCTACGGAGGCTCGCGCTCGGCCTGGGACTACGGGCCCCTGGGCGCCGAGCTCAAGGAGAACATCAAGCGCCAGTGGTGGCAGTCGATGGTCCGCGGCCGCGAGGACGTCGTCGGGATCGACTCCTCGGTCATCCTGCCACGCAAGGTGTGGGAGGCGTCGGGTCACGTCGCCGTCTTCACCGACCCGCTCATCGAGTGCACGAGCTGCCACAAGCGCTTTCGTGCCGACACGCTCCTTGAGGAGTTCGAGGAGAAGAAGGGGCGCGCAGCTGAGAACGGCCTCGCCGACGTCGCCTGCCCCAACTGCGGCACGCGTGAGGCGTGGACCGAGCCCCAGAACTTCTCGGGCCTCCTCAAGACGTACCTCGGCGCTGTCGACAACGAAGAGGGCATGCACTACCTGCGTCCCGAGACGGCTCAGGGCATCTTCGTGAACTTCGCCAACGTCCAGACTGCCTCCCGCATGAAGCCCCCCTTCGGAATCGGCCAGATCGGTAAGTCGTTCCGCAACGAGATCACACCGGGCAACTTCATCTTCCGGACGCGTGAGTTCGAGCAGATGGAGATGGAGTTCTTCGTCGAGCCCGGAACGGACGAGGAATGGCACCAGACGTGGATCGACACGCGCATGGCCTGGTACACGGACCTCGGCGTCGACGCTGACAACCTGCGTCTGTACGAGCACCCGCAGGAGAAGCTCTCGCACTACTCCAAGCGCACGGTCGACATCGAGTACCGCTTCGGGTTCACCGGTTCGGAGTGGGGCGAGCTCGAGGGCATCGCGAACCGCACCGACTACGACCTGCGGACGCACTCGGAGATCTCGGGCAAGGACCTGTCGTACTTCGACCAGGCCAAGAACGAGCGCTACTTCCCGTACGTCATCGAGCCGGCGGCGGGCCTCACCCGGTCGCTCATGGCGTTCCTCGTCGAGGCCTATGCCGAGGACGAGGCTCCCAACGCGAAGGGCGGTGTCGACGTGCGGACGGTGCTGCGCCTCGACCACCGTCTCGCGCCAGTCAAGGCTGCGGTTCTGCCGCTCTCGCGCAACGCGGACCTCTCGCCCAAGGCGCGTGACCTCGCGACCCGCTTGCGCAAGCACTGGAACGTCGACTTCGACGACGCGGGTGCGATCGGCCGTCGCTACCGTCGCCAGGACGAGATCGGCACGCCCTTCTGCATCACGGTCGACTTCGACACGCTCGAGGACCACGCCGTGACGATCCGCCACCGTGACTCGATGGAGCAGGAGCGCGTCGCGCTCGACCAGGTCGAAGCGTTCCTCGCGGCGCGTCTTCTCGGCGCCTGAGACACGGACCGAGGGGCCGACGGCGACATACCGTCGGCCCCTCGGCCGTTCCGGGGTGCGCGAGCGCTCCCGGACGTCACCGTTCCCCGCGTGGCGGACGCCACGTCGAGGCCCGCGAGGCACGATGGGATGATGGATGCCATGACCGCGACGACCTCGACCACCGCGCCGCCCCTCCGCGCCGAGGGCGCGGCCGTGACCGCCGGGCCGGGTGGCGCCGTCCTGCCGCCTTTGCAGATCGGGCCTCACACGGTTGAGACGCCCGTCGTCCTGGCGCCCATGGCGGGCGTGACGAACAGCGCGTTCCGACGCCTGTGCCGCGAGCATGGCGCGGGGCTGTACGTCGCGGAGATGGTGACGTCGCGCGCGCTCGTCGCGCGCAACGAGGAGTCGCTGCGGATCGTCACGTTCGAGCCCGACGAGGCGGTGCGCTCGGCGCAGGTCTACGGTGTCGACCCGGCGACCGTCGCTGCAGCCGTGCGCATCATCGCCGGCGAGGACCGTGCCGATCACGTCGACCTCAACTTCGGGTGTCCCGTCCCCAAGGTGACGCGCAAGGGTGGCGGGGCTGCGCTCCCGTGGAAGCGCGAGCTGTTCACGAGCATCGTCGGCGCGGCCGTCGAGGCCGCCGCTCCCTATGGCGTTCCGGTGACGATCAAGATGCGCAAGGGGATCGACGCCGATCACGAGACGTACCTTGAGGCGGGGCTTCTCGCCGAGGGCCTCGGCGTCGCGTCGGTCGCGTTGCACGCGCGTACGGCCGCAGAGCACTACTCGGGCCGCGCGGACTGGTCCGCGATCGCCGAGCTCAAGCGCACGGTGCGGAGCATCCCGGTGCTGGGCAACGGGGACATCTGGTCGGCCGAGGACGCCCTGGAGATGGTGCGGACGACGGGCTGCGACGGGGTCGTCGTCGGACGGGGATGTCAGGGGCGGCCGTGGCTCTTCCACGACCTCGCGGCAGCCTTCGCGGGCCGTCCGGACCGCCTGCGTCCGGGGCTGGCCATGGTCGCCGAGACGATCATGCGGCACGGCGAGCTCATGGTCGAGGAGTTCGGTGACGAGGGCCGTGGCACGCGGGAGCTGCGCAAGCACATGGCGTGGTACCTCAAGGGCTATGCGGTCGGTGGCGACGCGCGCCGCGCGCTCGCGATGGTGTCGTCGCTCGCTGAGCTGCGGACGCTGCTCGACGCGCTTGATCTTGACGCGCCCTACCCGGGCGAGGCCGCGGAGGGCACGCGGGGGCGTCAGGGCACCCCGAAGACCCCGCACCTGCCCGAGGGCTGGCTTGACTCGCGCGAGCTCGATGACGACTTCCGCGCCCGTCTTCTCGAGGCGGAGCTCGCGGTCTCGGGAGGCTGACGCGACGTCGTGGCGGTCCCGCGAGGCTCTGCAAGTTTCTGTATGCTTGCGACGTCATTGTCGACGAGGGAGCCCCATGAGAACCGCACGCACGACCTTCCGTCTCGCCGGTGTAGCAGCCGTCGCAGCCATGCTCGCGGCGTGCTCAGGCGGCACCGCGGCCCCCGACGGAACGGCCTCGCTCACGGATGCCGCGGCGCCTGACACCTCCGTGGCGACGTCAGCCGGCCCGGACGCCGGCCCGCTCCCGGGCGTCGGCATCCAGATGTTCCAGTGGACGTGGGACTCGATCGCGCGCGAGTGCACCGACGTCCTCGGCCCCCGCGGCATCAGCTGGGTGCTCACCTCGCCGCCCCAGGAGCACATCGTCGGAGCGCAGTGGTGGACCTCCTACCAGCCCGTCAGCCATGAGATCGAGTCGCGGCTCGGCACGCGTGAGCAGTTCGCCGACATGGTGGCGACGTGCGACGACGCGGGCGTCGGCATCGTCGCCGACGCGGTCCTCAACCACATGGCGGGTCAGAACGACCCCGGGACAGGCTGGGCCGGCTCGGACTACGAGCACTACGAATACCCGGGCCTCTTCTCGGACGCCGAGGGCGACTTCCACCACTGCGACGCCCTCGACGGCGACATCCAGAACTACAAGAACGCCGACGAGGTCCAAGGGTGCGAGCTCGTCAACCTCGCGGACCTCGCGACCGAGACCGAGCGCGTGCGCACGGCGCTCGCCGCCTACCTCGCCGACCTCGTCGACCTCGGTGTGGCAGGCGTGCGCGTCGACGCAGCCAAGCACATGCCTCCGGCCGACATCGCGGCCATCCTCGCGGATCTTCCGGCTGACGCGGTCGTCTGGCAGGAGGTCATCCGAGGTGGTGGCGAGCCCGTGACGCCCGAGCAGTATGTCGACAACGGTGCGGTCTTCGAGTTCGGCTACGGACGCGAGCTCGTCGGGCTCCTCGGAGGATCGACATTCCGGCAGGCGCTCACGCTCGGGGAGCGGGGCATGCTCGAGTCGGAGTCGGCGGTGGTCTTCGTGACCAACCACGACACGGAACGCAACGGCGAGACCCTCATGGCGCAGGACGACGAGTACCTCCTGGCCAACGTGCTCATGCTCGCTGGGGCCTACGGCACGCCCGTGCTCTACTCGGGCTACACGTTCGAGGACCGTGACGCGGGCCCGGCGCAGGACCCGGACGGTCGCGTCCTCGACGCCTCGTGCACCGAGGGCGTCGGCCCGGGTTCAGAGCTCGAGGTCGGCGCATGGACGTGCGAGCAGCGCTGGCCGGGCGTCCAGGGCATGCTCCAATGGCGTTCCGTCACGGACGGAGCCGGGCTCACGGCGGTCGACGACTCGGCCTCGGACGTCCTGGCGTTCTCGCGAGGGAAGCTCGGGATGATCATCGTCAACCGGGACGACGAGGCTGTCGTCGGCACGTGGACCACGACCCTCGCACCGGGGACATATTGCGATGTGTCCGCAGGTCCGGTCAGCACGAAGGGGTGCGGAGGCGCTACGATCGAGGTCGCAGCAGGGGGCACAGTGACTGCTACGGTTCCTGCCAGGGGTTTTGTGGCTGTGCATGCTGAAGGTCACGCAGGGTGACCTGAGGCCCAAGATCCGCCGCGTGGGTTGCGCGCGTGTCGTGGACGGACACGCGCGCTCGCGCGGCAGGGCGAGAGGGCGGTGGCCGGTGGCCACCGCCCTCCGTTCATGTCTGAGCCGGCGTGGTACGCCAGTCCCTACGCCGCGGGCACCGCCCACACCGTTGTGTCGACGGGCACGCCGCCTGCGGCGAGCGGTCCGCTCGCGACGACGACCTCGTAGCCGCGGGGAAGAGCCACGGGCTCGGCCCCGAAGTTCGTGATGACGAGGAGGTCGTCGGTGCAGAACGCGAGGACGTTCGCGTCGTCGGCATGGGCGTCGACCCAGGCGAACGCACCGTCGCCGAGGTGTCGCTCGGCACGGATCGCGAGCGCCGAGTGGTACAGCTCGAGCGTCGAGCCGGCCACGCCCGCTTGGGCGTCGGCGGCCAGGGCGCGGTAGGACTCGGGCTGCGGCAGCCACGTCGCGCCCGATGGGCCGAAGCCGAGCCCGGGCGCGTCGGCCTCCCACGGCAGCGGGATGCGGCAGCCGTCGCGACCTGCCTCCTGCTGACCCGTGCGGAACCACGTCGGGTCCTGACGCAGCGTGTCCTCGAGGGTCGTGTGCTCGGGGAGCCCGAGCTCCTCGCCCTGGTAGAGGTATGCCGACCCGGGCAGGGCGAGCATCTGCAGCGTCGCAGCGCGAGCGCGACGAAGCCCGAGCTCCGCGTCGGGCTGCGCGTCGTGCGCGCGAATGCCGTTGGGGCGGTGCCCTGCGGGCAGCGCGAGCCGGGAGGCGTGACGGATGACGTCGTGGTTCGAGAGCACCCACGTGCACGGGGCGCCCACAGCGTCGTAGACCTGGAACGACTCGGTGATCGTCGCGCGCAGAGCCGTGGCGTCCCACTCGGTCGTGAGGTAGGGGAAGTTGAACGCCTGCTGCATCTCGTCGGGACGAACGTAGTCGGCGAGCGAGGACAGGGGCTCGACCCAGGCCTCGGCGACGAGGGCGCGGTCACCGTCGTACTCGGCGAGGACGGCGTTCCACTCGCGGTAGATGTCGTGCACGCCGGGCTGGTCGAACATCGGTGAGAGGCTCGTCTGCTGCGCCGCCGCCCCGTCAGATCCCGTGACCATCGCGGTCGACCAGTCCCAGTCGGGAAGGCCGGGCTTCTTGACGAGCCCGTGGGCGACGTCGACGCGGAAGCCGTCGACTCCACGGTCGAGCCAGAAGCGCAGCACCGAGCGGAGCTCGTCGTGGACCTCTTGGCGCGTCCAGTCGAGGTCGGGCTGGCTCGTGTCGAAGAGGTGGAGGTACCACTGGCGGTCGCCGGTGAGGCCGAGCTCGGACGCGTCGGGGCGCTGGTCGACGCGCGTCCAGGCGGGACCGCCGAAGATCGAGGTCCAGTTGTTGGGCGGCGTCTCGCCGCCGTCGCGGCCCTCGCGGAAGAGGTAGCGGTCGCGTGCGGCGGAGCCGGCTCCGGCGCGCAGTGCTTCCTGGAACCAGACGTGCTGGTCGGAGGTGTGGTTGGGCACGAGGTCGACGATGAGGCGCAGCCCGAGCTCGGTCGCGCGGGTGCGGAGGGCGTCGAAGTCGTCCAGGGTTCCGAAGAGCGGGTCGACGTCGCGGTAGTCGGTGACGTCGTAGCCGCCGTCGGCCTGTGGTGAGCGGTAGAAGGGCGAGAGCCACAGGGCATCGACGCCGAGCGCCGCGAGGTGGTCGAGGCGACGCGTGATGCCGGCGAGGTCACCCATGCCGTCGCCGTTGCTGTCGGCGAACGACCGGGGATAGACCTGGTAGATGACGGCCTGACGCCACCACTCTCCGTGGGGTCGGGCGGCGTGAACAAGGGTCGTCGCGCACGTGGGCGACGAAGCTGAAAGGGTCACGGGTGGACGCTCCGGGGCTCGGCGGGCCGGTTCGAATCGATTCGAACGGACTTAGAGACTAACCCGCGTGCCGGGAGTTGCTGCAAGTCCCAGATGAACCGCTCGGCTCCCGTCACGTCCCACGCGCACGAGACACGTCGCTGGGAGGAGTTGCCCGCGGCGTGCGCCGCGGACGCCCTGCGTCACTCGCCTTGGGGTGCGACGCCGGTGGACTCCCGGACGACGAGCTCGGGGTGGAAGAGGATCTCCGAGCGAGACACCGTCTCTCCCGTGATCTGAGCGATGAGCGAGGTGACGGCGGCCGCACCCATGGCCGTGACCGGCTGCCGGATCGTCGTGAGCGGCGGCTCGGTGAAGGCGATGAGGGGGGAGTCGTCGAAGCCGATGACCGAGACGTCCCGCGGCGTCCGCAGACCGCGTGCACGCACGGCGCGTGTGGCCCCGAGCGCCATGAGGTCCGAGCCGCACACGATGCCCGTGTGGCCTGAGTCGATGAGCTCGCCTGCAGCGGCCGCGCCACCCTCGACAGTGAAGAGCGAGGTGGCGACATGGGGGGTCACCTCTTCGATACCGAGGTGACGCTCGAGCGCGGCGGCGAAGCCCTCGCGCTTGCGATGCACCGGCACGTAACGCTCCTGGCCGATGGCCAGGCCGATCGAGCGGTGGCCGAGCGAGACGAGATGGCGGACGGCCAGCTCCATGGACGTGACGTCGTCGTTCGAGATGAACGACGCGTCGACGCCCTCGGCGAAGCCGTTGACCATGACGAGGGGAACGCCGCGCTCGCGCAGACGGTGGTAGCGCTCACGACTTGCCGACGTGTCGGCGTGGAGGCCAGAGACGAACACGATGCCCGCGACGCCGTGCTCGAGGAGCATCTCGATGTACTCGTCCTCGGTCGTGCCGCCGGGGGACTGGGTGCACAGGAGTGGCGTGTACCCGTGCTCCGAGAGTCGCGACTCGATCGCTTGCGCGAACGCGGGGAAGATCGGGTTGGTGAGCTCGGGGACGATGAGTCCGACGAGTCCCGCGGAATGACCACGGAGCTTCTCGGGGCGCTCGTAGCCGAGCAGGTCGAGAGCCGCGAGCACCGCTTGACGCGTCTCGCTCGAGACGCCGGCCTTCCCGTTGAGGACGCGGGAGACCGTGGCGGTGCTCACGCCTGCCTGCTGGGCGAGGTCAGTGAGTCGGGTGCGCACGGTGTGCAGGGTACGGGACAAGAGGGCCTCCTTGCCATGTCCTCGTCCGTGTCGTCCCACGCGCGCTCTTCTGCGGCTGCCGTACGGGACGCTTCTAGGACCTCCGGCCGTCCGGAGGTCCCCCAGGATGGGTGAACGCGGCAACCGTTGCATGAAAGTTACCGCAACGGCTTGCATCCCGTACACCCTGGCGTCTAGCGTCAGTCCCATCAGGGCGGAACTTGCTCACGCAGGTGGCCGCAAAGATGCACAGAAACGGGAGAATAATCAGATGCGACGGAGCATCCCCATGGTTGCCGCGGCCCTCGGCCTCGGACTGACCCTCACCGCTTGCGCTGGCGACAAGGCTGCGGAGACGCCCACGACCCCCGCGCCGAAGGCCACCACGACCGAGGCCCCGAAGCTCTCCGGCGAGCTTTCGCTCTGGGTTGACGAAGAGCGCATCAAGGACCTCAAGGGTGTTGCTGCGGACTTCGAGGCCGAGTTCGGCGTCAAGGTCAACCTCACGCAGAAGGCCTTCGGCGACATCAAGACGGACTTCATCGCCCAGGGCTCCCAGGAGGGTGGCCCGGACGTCGTCGTCGGCGCGAACGACTGGACCGGCGAGCTCGTGGCCAACGGCCTCGTCGCTCCGATCCAGCTCGGTGACGCAGCTGCAGAGCTGTCCGACGGTGGCAAGGCCGCCTTCACCGACTCCGGCGCCCTCTACGGCGTGCCGTACGCGGTCGAGAACATTGCGCTCATCCGCAACAACGAGATCGTCAAGGAGACGCCCGAGACGTTCGCGGAGCTCCTCAAGCAGAACGACGAGCTCAAGAAGGACTACCCGATCGTCGTCCAGCAGGACGCGAAGAACGGTGACTCCTACCACCTGTACCCGCTCATGACGTCGTTCGGCATCTCGTTCTTCGCCCAGAACGCTGACGGCACGTACAAGACCGAGGCCGGCTTCGGCGGCGAGAAGGGCACCGCGTTCGTCGAGTGGCTCTCCGCCCAGGGCAAGAACGGCGCTGGCTGGCTCTCCGGCGACATCAACGGTGAGGTTGCGGCGTCCGCGTTCCGCGAGGGCAAGACGCCGTACATCATCACCGGTCCGTGGAACGTCGTGGGCGGCGAAGGCCGCTTCGTCGAGTCCGGCATGGACGTCTCGGTCCTCCCCGTCCCGTCCGCTGGCGGCGACATCTCGCGTCCGTTCGCTGGCTTCCAGGGCTTCTTCGTCAACGCGACGTCGAAGAACGCGCTTGCGGCCAACGCCTTCGCGTCCTACCTCGCCACGAGCGACGTGCAGACGCAGCTTTACAAGGAGGGTGGCCGTATCCCCGTGAACACGGTCTCCGCCGGTGCGGTTGACAACGAGGTCCTCAAGGGCTTCGCGGCTGCCGGCGTCAACGCCGTCCCGCAGCCTGGCTTCAAGGAGATGGACGCGGTGTGGGGCTCCATGGGCTCGACGCAGATCCAGATCATCGACGGTAAGGCGAAGGAGCCCGCAAAGCTCTGGGCCGACCTCGCTGAGACGGTCAACGGTCTCTTCTGACCCAACCTGCGGCCCGTCGGCACCTTGTGCCGGCGGGCCGCAGTCAGGCTGAGTCGACGCACTGCCTCCAAGGTGGTGCGTCGGCGGTGTCTGCGCAAGCATGAGAACCGCGCCCGCGACGCAGTGGGCACCCATGGAGGAAGAGATGTCCGATCGGAACCTGGCCTCACCCACAGAGGCAACAGGGACGAGCCCCGCGGAGCCCACCGTGCTCCCCGCGGCGCCACACCATGCGCGCGACCTGTCCGCGGGCTTCTTCATCAAGCTCCTCCTCATGATGCTCGTCAACGCGTTCTGCGTGTTCGGCATCATGAATGCGGTCTCGGCGCAGTCGTGGGGCGTCCTCGCGGGGACGATCGCGATCCTCGTCGTCGTCAACTGGGTCTACTTCTCGCGCCGCACTGTCCCGGGCAAGTACTTGGTGCCCGGCCTCATCTTCCTGCTCGTCTTCCAGGTCTTCGTCATGGCGTACACCGCCTACGTGGCCTTCACGAACTACGGCACGGCGCACTCGATCACGCGTGACCAGGCGATCGAGCGAATCCAGGAGTACAACGAGCGGCAGATGCCCGACTCTCCGACGTACCCGCTCACGGTCCTCGAGCGTGACGGCTCCATCTACCTCGGCATTGTCGATGGTGGCGTCGCCAAGGTCGGCTCCGCCGAGTCAGCGATGGCTCCTGCTGACGACGCTGTCGTCGTCGGCGAGGGTGCGGGCGCCCGGATCGAGTCGCTCCCTGGCTACAAGGCACTCTCGTTCGCCGAGCTCCTCGGCCTGAGCGAGGACGTCACGAAGATCCGCGTCCCGTGGTCTGAGGACGCGGCCGACGGCTCGCTGCGGACCCAGAACGGTTCGACCGCGCTGCGGAACATCTCAGCTCTCGACTACGACGACGCCGCGCGCACGATGACCAACGTCGAGACCGGGGTCGTCTACACCGAGAGCGACCGCGGCTCCTTCGTCGCGCCCGACGGAACCGAGCTGCAGCCTGGCTGGCGGGTGACCGTCGGCGGCGAGAACTTCGTGCGCATGGTCACCGACGGCAAGCTCGCCGGACCGTTCCTGCGCACGTTCGTGTGGACGTTCGCCTTCGGCTTCCTCTCGGTGCTCACGACGTTCGCGGCGGGTCTCCTGCTCGCCGTCACCTTCAACAACATGAAGATGCGCTCCCGCGGCTGGTACCGCGCGGTGCTCATCCTCCCGTATGCGTTCCCGGGCTTCCTGTCCGCACTCATCTGGGCCGGCATGCTCAACACGAGCTTTGGCTACATCAACCAGGTGCTCCTCGGGGGAGCGGGGATCGAGTGGCTGGGCGATCCATGGCTTGCGAAGATCTCGATCATCCTCGTCAACCTGTGGCTCGGCTTCCCGTACATGTTCCTCATCTCGACGGGCGCGCTCCAGGCGATCCCCTCGGACATCTACGAGGCCGCGACGATTGATGGCGCTGGCCCCGTCCGTTCATTCCGCAGCCTCACGCTTCCCTTGCTCCTCGTCGCTGTGACGCCGCTGCTCATCGCGAGCTTCGCCTTCAACTTCAACAACTTCTCGCTCATCTACATGCTCACAGCGGGTGGTCCGAAGTTCGTCGGCAACGAGTTCAACCTCGGCCACACCGACATTCTCATCTCGATGGTCTACAAGATCGCCGTCGAGGCCGGAGGCACGAAGGACTACGGCCTCGCTTCGGCGATGTCGATCGTCATCTTCCTCATCGTCGGCGTCATCTCCTACATCGGATTCCGCCGGACCCGTCAGCTCGAGGAGATCAACTGACATGGCCACCACACAGCAGTTCCCCATGACCTCCGAGCCCGGGTCGGGCCTCGCGCCCGTGGCGACGCTCTCACGGGGCGAACAGTTCGTCCGATGGATGCGCGAGTTCGGCTGGCGGCACCTCGTCGGCATCCTCATGATCCCGATCTGCCTGCTGCCGATCCTCTTCGCCGCGTCGATGTCTCTCAAGGGCCCGCGCGCGTCGATCAACGGCGTCGGTGATCAGGGGCTGTTCACCGCGTTCGACGTGAGCACGTACAGCTTCCTGTTCTCCGAGTCGCAGTTCCCGCGCTGGGCGCTGAACTCGATCATCATCTGTGGCGTCACCGCGATCGGGACGGTCCTCATGGGATCGGCCGCCGCGTATGCGTTCTCGCGCTTCCGCTTCGCGGGGCGTCGCGGCGGACTGACCGCCCTGCTCATCGTCCAGATGTTCCCGCAGATGCTCGCGTTCGTCGCGATCTTCCTGCTCATCCGGTCGCTCGGCGAGGTCTACCCGTTCCTCGGCGAGAACAGCCACCTCGGGCTCATCGCGATCTACCTCGGTGGCGCGCTCGGCTCGAACGCGTTCCTCATGTACGGGTTCTTCAACACGGTGCCCCGCGAGCTCGACGAGGCCGCCAAGATCGACGGCGCCAGCCACGCACAGATCTTCTGGACGATCATCCTGCGGCTCGTCGCCCCGATCCTCACGGTCGTCGGCCTGCTGTCGTTCGTCGGCACCTACGGCGACTTCATCATCGCCAAGGTCCTCATGACGAAGGAAGAGAACTACACGATCGCGGTCGGCCTCTACCAGTGGGCGACGCGCCCGCTCGTCACGCCCTGGGCACAGTTCGCCGCTGGCGCAGTCGTGGCGGCAGTCCCGGTGATCATCCTCTTCATGTTCCTGCAGAAGTACATCGTCTCCGGACTCACTGCGGGGTCGGTCAAGGGATGAGTGTCGGACCCCACGGGTCCGTCGGCCAGGCAGGGCGCGCCGTGCGCGCCCTGCCTCACCACGACGGCTCAGAGCTCTACACCGCGCAGGGCCCGTACCGCATCGGGGACTCGGTCCCCGTACGGGTGCGGGTCCCTCGCACGTCCGGGGTCACCGAGGTGTGGCTGCGCACGGTTCAGGACGCGGAGCCACGGACGCGGCAGGCCGTCCTCGTCGACGAGGACGCGCGCGACGCGTGGTACGAGGCCGACGTCCTCGTCCATCACGAGGTCACCCACTACCGGTTCGCCCTCGTGCGACCGGGCGCGGTGGCATGGCTCAACGCAGCCGGCGTCCATGACCGTGGCGTCATGGACGCCCACGACTTCCGGATCTCGACGCACGCGCCCGGCCCGACGTGGCTGCGGGACGCCGTCGTCTACCAGATCTTCCCCGACCGCTTCGCGCGCTCGGCCCGCGCCGATGAGCGCGAGCTGCCCGAGTGGGCCATCGCTGCGCAGTGGGGCGCAGAGCCCATCCGCGAGGGCCGCGAGACCGGGTTGCAGTACTACGGTGGCGACCTCGACGGAATCGTCGAGCATCTCGATCACGTGCGCGACCTCGGTGTGACGACGGTCTACCTCACGCCCGTCTTCCCGGGGCGCACGTGCCACCGCTACGACGCTGCGACCTTCGACCATGTCGACCCTCTCCTCGGAGGGAACGAGGCCTACGCGCGTCTCTCGGCGGCCGTGCACGGGCAGGGCTTGCGTCTCATGGGAGACCTGACGACCAACCACACCGGCGCCAGCCACGAGTGGTTCCGCACCGCCCAGGCCGAGGAGTCCTCCGCCGAGCGCGACTTCTACCTGTGGACCCCGCCTGGCGCTCCGGACGCGGGTGCGGGATACGTCGGTTGGATCGGGCACTCACACCTGCCGAAGCTCGACTTCCGCTCGGACGAGTTGCGTGCCCGCATGATCGAGGGGCCAGACTCCGTCGTCGGCAGATGGCTCCAGGCGCCGTATGCGCTCGACGGCTGGCGCATCGACGTCGCCAACATGACCGGCCGCTACGGGACGCTCGACCTCAACCACGACGTGGCGCAGACGGTGCGCGCCACGATCGAGCAGGTCAACCCCGACGGTGCGCTCATCGCGGAACACTTCCACGACGCCCGCGGCGACCTCGCGGGCGACACGTGGCACGCGAACATGAACTACACAGCATTCTCGAACCCGCTGTGGTCGTGGCTGTCGGCTCAGGGCCACGATGTCTCCTACCAGGGGATGCGCGGTGTGCCCGTGCCTCGCCGGTCCGGGGTCGACGTCGTTGCTGAGATGCGCGACTTCGACGGCGGCGTGCCGTGGGGGGTCCTCGAACGGCAGTGGAACATGCTCGGCTCGCACGACACGCCGCGCATCCGCACGCTCGTCGGCTCGCGTGAGCTCCACGAGGTTGCCGCAGGCGTGCTCTTCACCTACCTCGGCGTGCCCGTCGTCTACGCGGGTGACGAGCTCGGGCTCACGGGAACGAACGGTGAGCACGGCCGTGTGGCGATGCCGTGGGACGAGCCGGAACGACGCGACGAGCACACGCACGACGTCTACCGGCGGCTCGCGGCGCTGCGCCACACGCACCGTGCGCTGCGTGAGGGTTCGCTGCGCTGGGTGCTCGTCGCAGGCGATGCCCTCGGCTACGTGCGTGAGACGCGCGACGAGACGATCCTCGTCGTTGCTGCGCGCGCGCCGTGGGAGGGCGGGGCCCTCCCGCTCGACGCGACGGACGCTGTGACGCTCTACGGCGGGCATGACCTCACGTCTAGTCCCGAGGGAGCCTGGGTGACGGGCGACGGCCCACACATCGGCATCTGGCGGATCGGTCGTGCCGGGAGCTGAGGGCGGGCACTCGTGGGGGATGCCGCGGACCCTCGACTAAGGTGGGGCTCGTGCCCTTCGACCCCGAGATCCCCGGTTACGGCGTCGCTGACGTTGCGCGGCGCGCCGCCGAGCCCCCCAAGTCGAAGGCCCGCACCCCGTTCGAGCGGGACCGGGCGCGCCTCGTGCATTCCTCTGCGTTGCGCAGGCTCGGCGCCAAGACACAGGTCCTCGGCCCGTCGAGCGACGACTTCATCCGCACGCGGCTCACGCACACGCTCGAGGTCGCGCAGGTCGGACGCGAGATTGGCAAGCAGCTGGGCTGCGACCCGGACGTCGTCGACTCGGCGTGCCTCGCGCACGACCTCGGGCACCCGCCCTTCGGCCACAACGGTGAGCGCGAGCTCGCCGAGGTCGCCAAGGACATCGGTGGTTTCGAGGGCAACGCGCAGACGCTGCGGCTGCTCACCCGCCTCGAGCCCAAGGCGGCCGACGCCGACGGCTCGTCCGTGGGTCTCAACCTCACACGCGCGAGCCTCGATGCGTCCGTCAAGTACCCCTGGCGTCTCTGGGAGGGGCCGCAGGGCCGGCTCACGCACAAGTTTGGCGTCTACCCCGACGACCAGCCGGTGTTCGACTGGTTGCGCGAGGGTGCCCCCGCCGGCGTCAAGTGCCTCGAAGCGCAGGTCATGGACCTGGCTGACGACATCAGCTACTCGGTTCACGACGTCGAGGACGCGATCGTCGGCGGCAAGCTTGACCTCACCCTCATGACCCAGGACGCCGAGCGCGGCCGCGTCATCGACGCGGTCACCACCTGGTACGGCGACCGCTTTGCCGCCGACGAGCTCGACGCCGCGATGGGGCGTCTCGCCAAGGACGGCCTCTGGCCGAGCGACTTTGACGGATCGCGTCGCTCGCTCGCCCGGCTCAAGGACTCCACGAGCCAGCTCATCGGGCGCTTCTGTGGGGCGGCGCACGACGCCACGCGCGAACGCTACGGGGACGGACCGCTCACGCGGTATGCGGCGAGCCTCGTGGTGCCCGAGGCGACCGCGGCCGAGATCCAGGTGCTCAAGGGTGTGGCCGTCGCCTACGTCATGGCGCCCCGCGAGTCGGAGCCGCTCTACATGGCTCAGCGCCAGGTGCTGCGCCAGCTCGTCGACGTGCTCGTCGACCGGGCACCGACAGCGCTCGAGCCGACGTTCGCGCTCGACTGGCACGATGCGGCCGACGACGGTGCGCGGCTGCGCGTCGTCATTGACCAGGTCGCATCGCTCACCGATGTCTCGGCAGCCAAGTGGCACGCGCGGCTCGTCGGGCCGTCCTTCTGAGGCGAACGCGACCGGCACGGCCACGGCGGCTGACGCGCGAGCACTAGACTCCGTATGTGGCCGGGTTGATCAAGCGCGAGGACGTCGACGCCGTTCGCGACCGCGCACGGATCGAAGAGGTCGTCGGCTCGTACGTCACCCTCAAACCCGCTGGCGTCGGCTCTCAGAAGGGCTTGTGCCCCTTCCACGACGAGCGCACCCCGTCGTTCCACGTGCGACCCCAGGTGGGGCGCTGGCACTGCTTCGGTTGCGGCGAGGGCGGGGACGTCATCAGCTTCGTCCAGAAGATCGACGGGCTCGGCTTCACCGAAGCGGTCGAGTACCTCGCGGGACGCGCGGGCATCACGCTCCGCTACGAAGAGGGCGGCGCGCAGCGGCGTCCCGAGGAGAGCGGCCGGCGCCAGCGGCTCGTCGAGGCCAACCGCACGGCGGCTCAGTTCTTCGCCGAACAGCTCTTCACCCCCGGGGCAGGCCCGGCACGCGACTTCCTCGCCCAGCGGTCCTTCGACCGGACGATCGCCGAGCAGTTCGGCGTCGGCTTCGCCCCCGAGGGGTGGAGCACGCTCCTCACCCACCTGCGCGGACGCGGCTTCACCGAGGCCGAGCTCCTTGCGGCAGGCCTGGTCTCCCAGGGCAACCGCGGCGTGTACGACCGCTTTCGCGGCCGCCTCATCTGGCCCATCCGCGATGTCACGGGCGAGGTCATCGGGTTCGGTGCACGGCGCCTGCTCGAGGAGGACCAGGGCCCGAAGTACCTCAACACGCCCGAGACGGTTCTCTACAAGAAGTCGAACGTGCTCTACGGTCTCGACCTCGCCAAGCGTGAGATCGCGCGAACCAAGCGCGTCGTCGTCGTCGAGGGGTACACGGACGTCATGGCGGCCCACCTCTCAGGCATCGGCCAGGCGATCGCGACGTGCGGTACGGCTTTCGGGACGGACCACGTGCGCGTCGTGCGCCGACTCGTCGGCGACACGTCGTCCGGCGCCGGCGTCCAGCTGGCTGGGGGAGGGTCCACGGGTGGCGAGATCATCTTCACGTTCGACGGCGACGCAGCCGGCCAGAAGGCGGCGCTGCGTGCCTTCAACGAGGACCAGCGCTTCTACGCGCAAACCTTCGTCGCGGTCGAGCCTCACGGCATGGACCCGTGCGACCTGCGCCTCGCGCGCGGTCCGGAGGCGGTCCGTGCGCTCATCGACTCGCGCGAACCCCTGTTCGAGTTCGTCGTACGGTCGACGCTGCGCGCGCACAACCTCAGCCACGCCGAGGGGCGCATCGCTGCGCTGCGTGCCTCAGCGCCCGTCGTCGCAGGCATCCGCGACCGTGCGCTGCGGGCGGAGTACGCACGGCAGCTTGCAGGGTGGCTCGGCATGGAGGCTGACGACGTGCGCCGCGCCGTGTCCTCGGCCGAACGCGCCCAGGGCCAGGCCCGGCACGCCGCGCCCGACGACGTGCCGCAGGGCGCCGTGGTCGCTGACGCCGTCCCGGGCGGCTTCACGGTCCCGGACCGACGCGACCCCGTCGCGCGCCTTGAGCGTCAGGTGCTCGAAGCGGTGCTGCAGCACCCTGGGTCAACGCCTGACGTCTTTGACGACCTCGGATCCGATGCCTTCTCCGTTCCCGCGTGGCGTGCCGTCCACGAGGCGATCCGAGCCGCTGGCGGAGTCCGCTCTGTCGGCGCGGTTGACCCTGCGCGGTGGGTCGCCACCGTCGTCGACGAGTCTGCTGGCCCGGTTGCGGGGCTCGTCGGCGAACTCGCCGTCTCACCGCTTCCTGAGGACCGTGAGAGCGCGGTCGCGGACTACGTGCGTGGTGTCGTGCACGCGCTCGTCGACATGCAGGTGACTCGGCGTATCGCAGACCAAAGGTCCGTGCTGCAACGCACTGACGCAGAACGCGAGCCCGAGGCCTACCAGGCGGCCTTCGCCGAGCTGCTACGGCTCGAGCAGCAACGGCGTCTCCTGCGTGAGACCACAGCCGGGTGAGACCGGCAGCGTGACGTAGCCGAGCGGTGCGGGGGGCCCTGCGAGTGCCCGGTGCAACTTCGACGAACGCGGTGTCGGCTGTAGATTGTCACGGGGCCAACGGCCCGGGGGCATTAGCTCAGTCGGTCAGAGCAGCGGACTCATAATCCGTCGGTCCTGGGTTCAAGCCCCAGATGCCCCACTCGATGCTCACGTGCGTGCGCGTGCCGCATCCCGTCGGGCCGAGATCGGGGTTACGAACGGTGAGGCCGCCCGCCGCCGCGTGCGATGCGGTCGCGTGAGGCGGGCTACCGTGGGGGCATGGCTCTCTTTCGCACCTCGATCCCCGCAACGCAGCTCGATCTTGCACGCCGTACCGTCGGGGAGAAGGCCGTGGCCGGCACGCGGGTCGAGCTCCTCCTGGGCGGTGCAGAGCCGCGCGAGAACGTGCGCATCGAGGACCTTCCCGTGCGATGGGCGCTCGCGACCGCGCACCACGTCATCATCGAGCGCGAGGACGCGCCGCTCGTCCGCCGCTGGTGCGACGTCGACCATGCGGCAGTTGACGCTCAGGCCAACGTCATGACGATCAGCTGGGCGGACGGCACGACGCCGACGCGCCTGCACCTCGTCGACCGTGCGCCCCAGGCGTTCGCGCGCACGCTCCGCGAGCGAGTGGTGGCGAGCGTCGTCCACCGCGAGACCGCCGAGGTCCCCGGCGGGGGAACGGTGCGGGTCGCGATCCGTCGAGACGAGAACGACGAGCTGTTCTCAGAAGTGCTCGGCGACGGGTATCTCGACCTGACCGACCCCGCGACCAGAGCTGTGGTGCAGGCCACGGAGGCGCGGGTGCGAAGCGCGGTCGGACTCCCGCTGTAACGCTGCTATAGTTTTTCTCGGCCCGCTGCGGCAGGCCACGCGATCCCGCGTAGCTCAGTTGGCAGAGCATCCGACTGTTAATCGGACGGTCACTGGTTCAAGTCCAGTCGCGGGAGCAGGTCAGAACCCCCGCCCTCACCTCGAGGGCGGGGGTTCTCTGCTTCTGCGGACAAGGACGCCAACAATTGACGCCTTCATAGCGCGCTCGACGTGCAGCCCTTGGCACCTTTGCAGCGCTATCGGCGTGGAACGCAGCCGGTTCGTAGGCGATCGGGGCCGCCGTCATAGAACTGGTGGCCACCGGGTCTTTCATGTGTTTTTGTGAATCTGGCGGTAGGCCCTATTCTCCTCTCAGCGTCCGATGTGGGCGCGTCCACAGGGGCCGGCGGGGGTCGGCGAAGCGGGGATGGCGCAATGGTGCGTTCTTCTGGTGTGCTGGGTCGTCGTGGCTGGTCGGCGTCGTGTGCGGCGGTGGCTGCGGTCGGGTCGCTCGCGGTTGCCGGTCAGTTGGTGCCGGCTGTGGCGGTGGCCGCGCCTGCCGCGGCTGTCCCGGTGAAGGTGACCTCGGCTGGTGCGACGAGCGAGGCTGCGGACGCGCTGACCGCGGTGCTTGCGGCCAAGCTGCAGGGCTCGCGTGTGGAGGATCTCTCGTCGCGGACGGAGTCCTCCAAGCGGTTCGCGAACCCTGAGGGCACCTGGACGGTGGAGGACTTCGGCCTGCCTGTGCAGGTCCAGGACGGCGACGGCACCTGGCAGGAGATCGACCTGACCCTGGAGACGGGCAGCGACGGCACGATCTCCCCACGCGTGAGCGCCACCCCGGTCGAGATCGGTGGCGGGGCGCCCGGTGAGCTGGGTCGCACCGAAGTCGCCGAGGACGCGTTGCTGGCAGTGACGTGGCCGGGCGGGGACCTGGGTGAGCCGGTGCTGGAGGGGCCGACTGCGGTCTACAAGGTCGACGAGACCTCGGACCTGCTGGTGACGGCCACCCGCACGGGGATGAACGTGCGCCTGCGTCTTAACGAGGCGCCGACCGAGCCTGTGGACGAGGTTGTCCTGGGTCTGGAGGCGCGTGGTGGGACGCTCGTCGAGCGCGAGGGTGGCGTGGCGCTGCTGGACGAGGCTGGTGAGGTGCTGGGGCAGACTGCTGAGCTGGTGGCGTGGGACGACGCAGGTGAGGCTGGCGGTGCGGGGACGGAGGCCTCCGAGGTCGTCGAGCTGAGCCCGGAGCTGTCGAAGGCGACCACGCGGACCGAGCGCGTGGCGGGAGCCAAGCGAGCAGTGCGCAGCCATAAGCTGCGCCTGGGCGTCCCCGAGGGGTTCCTCACCGACCCGGCGACGGTGTATCCGGTGGTCATCGACCCGGACATCTCCTCGATGACGGGTCGTGGGGACACGTGGATGCGTTCGGGCACCGGCTCGAAGTCCACTGACTCCCAGCTCGTTGTCGGCAACACGAGCGCGACGGCGGCGGAAGCCCGCACCTACATCGGCTGGGAGATCGGTGACACCACGCGGCTGCCTGCGGGAGCCGAGATCCTCTCGGCGACGATGCAGCTGTTCCAGTTCGAGGCGAACTCCTGCATCGCGCGCCGGACGAACGTGCACCCTCTGGGGACTGCGTTCAGCGTGAGCGACACGTGGTCGAACCGTCCCACGGCCAAGACGGACACGGGGACCTCGACGTACTTCACCGACAACCGAGGCGGGGGAACATGCACGTCCTCCAACGGCTTCGTCAACGTGCCGCTGACGGCGATGGTGAAGTACTGGCAGGCCAACCCTGCGAAGAACTTCGGGCTCGTCCTCAACGTGCCCACGGAGAACATCGGCAACGAGCTGTTCTCCAAGCGGTACTGCTCGTGGAACGAAGACCCGAGCGCATCGGCGTGCAACCTGCACTCGCGCGGGCCGAAGCTGGCGATCACGTACACCAAGACGCCGCCCGCCCCAGGTATTCCGACGTTCGTGAGCACGGGAACGGCCGGATGGACGAGCAACCAGCGTCCGACGCTGACGACCTCGGGCAAGGACGCCTACACCGACGCCGTGAAGTATGAGATGCAGATCCTGTCTGGGACGACCGTCGCTGCCTCGTGCACGACCGGGCAGGTGGCCTCAGGGGCGGCGGCGTCGTGCACGCCGACGACCTCGCTTCCTGCGACCGGTGGGACGACGTACACGGTGCGGGCGCGCACGATCAACGCGCACGGCAAGGCGTCTGGCTGGTCAGGCACGCGCGCGCTCGGGCTCGACACGGTCGCACCTCCCGCCCCGACGATCAGCGCCACGGGCCTGAGCAACGGGGGCTGGAACGACGCGGCGCTGACCTCGAGCACGTTCACGTACACCGGTGGGACGGCGAACAACGTGGTGCGGTACATCGTCCGACGTGACGGTGGTGCGGAGACGTCGCTGGCCTCGACGAGCTCGGGCCCGGTGACCCATGCGTGGAGCCCGCTTGCGGTGGGCGGGCACACGGTCACGGTGACCTCGGTGGATCGTGTAGGGAAGGTCTCGGCGCCGGCGACGTTCACGTTCGGTACGGGCAAGCCCTCGATCACGGTGCCGGGCGCGGCGGGTGTCAAGGCGACGTCGTCGGTGCGGGTGGAGGCCATGGCTCCGGCCCCGGCTCCCGGGACGACGGTGACCGCCTACATCCGGTGGCGCAATATCGACGCCGGGTCGCAGACGTGGGGGACACCGGCTGTCCTGCCCTCGACGGTCTCGGGCACCACTGTGCGCGTCGCGCAGAACGTAGACGCGCATGCGGTGGCGGTCTGGATGGGTCGTGAGCGTCTGCACACGACACTCGAGATGCAGGTGTACTTCACCTACTCCCAGGCGGGGGCAGGTACGAAGTACACCGATGCGCGGCGGCTGTTCTACGTGCCGCACGCCTTCGGCAACGGCTTCCCGGTCGCGGAGGCGGGACCGGGGCAGGTGGCGCTGTGGACGGGGGAGATGCTCACCTCGGCCACCGACGTGTCGGTGCCGGGGTTCGGGTCGGAGCTGACGGTGTCGCGCACGTATGCGTCCTTCGACAACGCTGCCAGCCTCCCTAGTCCCTTCGGACCGGGGTGGACGGCGTCCTTCGACGGCGCGGCCGGTGGCGCGGCGACCTATGACGTGGAGGACTCCACGGCCTTTGACGGCACGTTCGCGCTGGTGGACGAGGAGTTCAACGCGCTCCTCTTCGCTCACCCCGCAGGCAAGCAGGCGGGTGCTCCTCGCACGGGCCGCTATGTCCCGCTGGACGTGGACACGGCTGGCACAGAGACGACCCTTGACGTCTCGGTCTCGGGGACGACCTACCGGCTGGTGCTGACCGAGGCTGACGGGACTCGGACGACGTGGGTGCGCACAGCGGTTGAGACGTGGGTCGTGGAGTCCGTCCAGGAGCCTGGCAACGCCTCGGCGACGACGTTCGGACGCGACGGCGCAGGCAGGATCACCCGGATCGTTGCGCCTGTGCCAGCCCGCAGCGGGTCGGCGATCACGTGCGCGGCTGGTGCGGAGCAGCCCGGGTGCCGGGTGCTGACGATCACCTATGCGACCACCACGACGGGCACGCAGGTCGCCGGTCAGGTCTCCCAGGTCTCCTACACCGCCTTCGACCCGCAGACCTCGGCGATGCGCACGACGGTCGTGGCGACCTATGCGTACGACTCGGCAAAGCGCCTGGTCAAGGTGACCGACCCGCGCGCGGGTCTGTCGACGTCCTATGCCTACGGCGGCCTTACCAAGGCGGGCGTGCCGCAGCTGGCGTCCCTGACGCCGGCGGGTCTCGCGCCCTACACGTTCACCTACGCGAACCTCACCTCGGGCGGGATGGCCCTGACGGACGCTCTCACAAAGGTTGACCGGGCCGCTGGGACGGGCGTGGCGGCGGCGCGGCTGGCATCGTTCGGGTACTTCGTGCCGCTCAGCACAGGCGCGGATGTCTCGGCGACGTCGGTGGCGCGCTGGGAGCAGCCAGGCGCGCCCACTGCGGCGTTCGTCGTCCTGGGGCAGGACGCCCCGGCGAGCCTCAACGCCCAGGCCCTCAGCGGGACGAATGGCCGCTACGGCTCGTACCAGTACACCGACGCCAGCGGCTACGTCCTCAACACCGCCGACTGGGGTGGGAGCTCCTGGAACCTCACCGCGACCCGGTACGACTCCGGGGGCCGGGTGATCCATGAGCTCGACGAGCGCGGGATCGCAGCGATCCTTGCCGAGCGCGCCGCTGGGCGGACTCCGCTGGTCGACTCCTTTGCGACGCTGACGCGGTTCAACGCGGAGATCAAGGCGGCCACCGCGATCACTCCGGCCGTGGGCGCTGTCGTGCCTGCGGGCACGGTGCTGGTGCCGGCGGGGGCACGTGTCACGGACACGTGGGCGCCTGCGGTCGAGTACACGGGTCCTGACGGCACGGTGCAGCTGGGCCGGTTGCACACGCGCACGACGTTCGACGCGGGCGCGCCGAACTCCGGCATCAACCACAAGACCGGGCTGGCGTGGAACCTTGCGACCGAGCAAGTCACCTACCTCGTGCCTGCCAGTGCCGGCACGACCGACCCGGCCGGGACGGTCGATGTGACCGGCGCCGTGGAGATCTCCCGGACCCGGACGGGGTATGACCCGATCGACGGGGCGAGCGTGACAGGGGAGACCTCGGGCTGGGTGCTGGGGGCAGCCACGTCTCAGACGACGGTGGACCCTGACGCGCCCGACCTGGTGACCCGCACGCGGTTCGACGCGCTCGGTCGCACGCTGGAGGTGCGTGAGCCCACCTCGGACGGCACCGATGACCGCACGACCCGCACGCTCTACTACACCGCCGACGCTCAGAGCGCCGGGGACTTCACCGACGCGCGCTGCGGGGCCAAGCCGGCCTGGGCGGGCATGGAGTGCTTGACGCGATCTGCTGCGGGAACGGCGAAGAAGGCCGAGACGCTCACCGAGTACAGCCACTACATGGCGAGCGCGAAGACGGTCGAGAAGGCTGGGGGCGCCACGCGTACCACGACGACGACCTTCGACAACGCTGGTCGCGAGACGCAGGTCGCAACGACGGCGTCAGGGCTGACGGGCTCGACGGCGCGGCCTGCGACCCGGTACACCTACCACCCGGCCACGGGCCTGAAGACGGAGACCGCGACAGTCGACGGCGCCAGTGTGATCGCGAAGGTGAGTGAGACCTTCGACGGGTGGGGTCGCCAGATCGCCTATGCGGACTCGGTGACGGGTTCGGCGTCGGCGAGCACGACGTATGACGCCGCGGGGCGTGTGGCGTCGTTCACCGACACGCTGGGCCGCGCGACGACCAACACCTACGAGCCCTACACCGGTCGTCTGGTGGGTCAGACCGTGGCGGGCGTGGGGTCGTTCAGTGCGACGTACTCGAACGTCGGGGACCTGCTGACCCAGAAGATGCCGGGCGGCCTCGTGCAGACGAGCACGTATGACCGCACCGGCCAGGAAACCGCACTGTTCTACGCGATCAACGGCGTGGAAGCCTACAGCTGGACCTTGGACCGTGACTCGCAGGGGCGCATCTCGAAGATGAACGGTCCCTCGCCCGACGGGAACGGGCGCGTGCAGTCCTACAGGTATGACCGTCCGGGCCGTCTCACCCAGGTCAAGGACACCGCCGCAGGCGTCTGCACGAGCCGGAATTACACCTTCGACGCCGCGGGCCACCGCACGAACCTCAGCACGAACGTGGGTGATGGTAAGTGCGCGGGCGGCAGCGACGTGGTGCGGTCGTGGAGCTATGACAAGGCCGACCGCGTCCAGAACGCCGGGACGGGCCAGGGCTCCTACGTGTATGACGCGCTGGGCCGTCAGACGCTGGTGCCAGCGGTGGATGCGCCGGGTGGGTCGGACATCGAGATCGCCTACTTCGACGACGACCTCGCAAGGTCGATCACCACAGGGGGAACGTCGACGACGTTCGACCTGGACGCGCTGGCACGTCGCTCGGTGACCACCACCACGGGCGGGGCTGCGAGCGTGGTGACGCGGGTGTACTCCGACACCTCTGACAACCCGACCGGGGCCCGTGAGATGTCTGATGGGGTGACGCGCACGAGCTCGTATGCGGGTGCGATCGCCGGCGACATGCTTTACACGCAGGTAGACTCCGAGGAAGCGACGCTGACGTCGGTGGGGATCGCCGACCCGATCGGCTCGGTCGTGGCCACGCTCACGCTGAGCGACGTCGGCGGTGTGCGGACCGCTCTGCCGGGGGACGGTTCGGGCCTGGCGGTCTATGACGAGTACGGCAACCGCGCTGGCGCTGGGGTGAAGGCCGGGGCGCTGGACTACGGATGGCTGGGTGGAAAGGAACGGGCCTCGGATCCCTCGGGCCTTTTGCTTATGGGGGTGCGCCTGTTCAACTCGGTCACGGGCTTGTTCACCTCTGTCGACCCAGTGGTCGGTGGCAACGAGAGCGTGTATGGGTATCCGAACGATCCGATCAACAAGCTCGACCTCGACGGCAATGCGTGGAACTGGAAAGCAATCGCGATTACGTCAGCGGTCGTACTGGTTGGTGCGGCTGCGTGCATCTCGTTCCCTGCATCGTGCGGGGCCGTTGCTGTTGGCGTTGCACGCGTCGCGGTTGCTGTTGGATCGAAGGTCGCCGCCAGAGCCGCTCCTGCCACGAGGATCTCGAACGTGGCACGACGAGGCCAAAGCTTGCGAAGGTTCCAGCCTGTTTCTGCGAAGGTAGCGAATCGCGCCGGGGCGAAGTTCGTCGGGAGTGGGGCAAAGTCGGGTAAAGTTGGAACTGTCAGTCGAGACGGGCTGCGCCGGTACCGGCCGCCAATGGTGAAGGAGTCGGGGCGAAAGGTGGCGAACTTTGAGACCAGAAGCAAGCCCTCTGGGCGTTGGAACTATCCAAATCGAACATACAACGGGCACCTAGATGTCCGCTGATCGCAAGTCGATGTTTCGTGGAGCTGACCTTGCGGTGGTTTCGGTAGCAGAGATGGAGGAGTTCCGAGAACCGGATGCAGAGTCCTTCGGCAAAGCTGGCGCTCGGTGGAAGACCCGCTTCGGTATCACGATTGTAGACCGCACGATTACGGGCCGTGGTCGCGGGTGGGGGGCTGGCCTAGGTGTCTGGCGAATGCCCCGACGTCGGCACCCTATTCCACTCTGGCTAGGGACTTCTTTCGAAGTCTGTTCCGAGGGCCACCCAAGTCCTTCCAGAAATGCTCTCTCCTGTCGGGAACTCAGCGACGAGGAGGTGTTTGTCGAGGCCGTTCGACGTCTGGCGTCGCTCGAGGGAAGGGTGTTCAGCGGGCAGGAGCTAAAACATGAACTGGGGAAGATCTTCGATGTCTGCGACCCCGACAGTGAAGCTCTCTGAGCTTGATGGCGGCAGTGTCATGTCGTCGTAGCAACACTGCAGGTCTCCGACAGGATCCGATGTGAGACCACGACGCCAGATTAGAGCCTCGGACCGCGCTGAGATCTCGACCGGCCTCAAGGCTGGCTGGGGCGTGCGGCACATCGCTGCGCACCTGGACCGTTCCCCGTCGGTCACCTCCCGGGAGATCAAGCGCAACCGCACCAAGGCCGGCCTCTACAAGATGGTCTATGCCGACGCCCAAGCCGAGCAGCGACGTGGGCGCGCTCAGGACGGCAAGATCGAGTCCGACCCCGTCCTGCGCGCCCGGATCCCTGGGGGCCTCAAGCGTTCCCGCACCCGCGGCAGATCGCGGGTCGCTTGCGTCTGGAAGCGTCCGAGCCCACTGTGGCCACCATGGCTCACTCCACACCTGCCGGCGGTGGGCAGGTCTCGGCCGAGACGATCTACCGCTTCATCTACGCCCTGCCCAGGGCGAGCTCGCCCGCCACGGGGTTATGTTGCGCTCCAAGCGCACCCGCCGCGCCCCGCGCAAGCAGGTGGGTGAGCGCGGTGCGCCGATCGTGGGGATGATCTCCATCGACGACCGCCCCGCCGACGTTGCCGACCGGCGTACCCCAGGGGCTTGGGAGGGTGACCTCATCATCGGCGCGCACGGCACGTCCGCGGCGGCGACGCTGGTGGAGCGCACCACGCGATTCACGATCATCTGCGGCCTGTCCGAGGGCAAGAAGGCACCCGCACTAGCCGATGTGCTCAGCGAGCAACTGGGCGTCTTCCCCGAGGTGATGCGCACGTCGCTGACGTGGGATCAGGGCTCGGAGATGGCCGAGCATGCGCGGCTGACGGTCGCGGCGAACCTGCCGTTTGACTTCGCCCATCCACACTCGCCGTGGGACCGGGGGACGAATGAGAACAGTAACGGCTTAATTCGCGAGTGCCTGCCCAAGGGAACGTACATCACCAGCAACCAGGCCTACCTGACGATGATCGCTGACGAGCGGGGCGACCGGCCGCGGGCGTCGTTGGGGCTCTTCACGCCGCGGCAGAAGTTCCCCGAGCTCCTGCGGGCCGGCGTTCCCTCGACGCCTTGACACCGCCGCGGACACGGTTGGAGGTCCGAGGGAACGGCCACGCGTTGACCTACCTACAGGCCCTGGGAGCCGGGCTCATGCGGTCCGACGTCGCTTGCTGAGACCTGCTTGTGGAGGGCGCCGAACGGCGCGGATGTCGCGGACGGGCGCTCAGCGCTCGGCGCGCGGGCCAGATCGGTCCAGGTCGCGAGGCGTGTCGCTTCGGCCTCGGCAGGTCGAGGCGCGAGCGGAGAGGGGTGCTCGACGTCGTAGCGGTCGCGGTAGACGGCGATCGCCGCGAGCAGTTGCTCGCGGCCCGGCAGGTGCGGGTCGATGTGACCCGCCCACGGGGTCGTCGCCGCGGCTTCGACAAGGACGCGGGTTCGTTCGGTGATGTGTTCGGCGTTGATCGCCAGGGCATCGTCGAGACCTTGGTCCTGGGCGCGCACAGGCCGGATGAGATCCTCGAGCTCGACGTCGGTCGTCAGGTCGATGCCGGTGAGGTGGGCGTACTTGCGCAGGCGCGCGGCCAGGACGGCGGCAGCGTCTCGCATGTGCTCGAGTCCGTCGGCGCCGAACTGGGTCAGGAGCTCGTCGACGTCGACGTCAGCGTCGGTGAGCCGGTCGACGACGACCCCGAGAGCACCCAGTCTCGGTGAAGAGGTGACGGCAGCCGCGTCGGTGGCTGGCATCGCGGCCGTGATGCGCTCGATGAGCGCCGCGCGTCCCCGTTCGACGCGTTCGCCAGCGGCCAGGGACAGCAGCAGGTCCCGCTCGGCGTGCAGGCGCGAGAGCGAGTGGTGCTCGCTCGTCCAGCGCTCTGAGGTCTCGTGGGCGGTGAGCTCGGCCCCCGAGGTGGAGATGATGCGTTCCAGCGTGGAGCGCCAGGTGTCGAGGTCGGCAGCAGCGAGGAGACGTTCGCGGTCGGGCTCGGGGTCTTGCTGACCGACCCAGGTGGTGTTGGCCTTGCGGCCGCGGGTTATGGCGACGTAGTAGGTCTCGCGGGTCATGGAGGTGTCGGAGGGTACGACGACGTGGCCGATGTCGACGGTGGTGCCCTGGGCGCGGTGGGCGGTGATGGCGTAGCCGAGTTCGCCGTGCTCGGCGAGGTTCGCGCGGGGGATGACGAATGTGGCGCCGTCTTCGGTGTCGGTGCGTTGGGCGTGGACCTTGGTGCGGGTGATGGAGGTGATGCGTAGCGGGGTGCCGTTGCGGATGAAGTCCCCGCGGGAGTCGAGCAGAGTGCGGTCAACCTTGCGGTAGAGGACCTGGTCGCCCACGCCGGCGTCGGCGCCGGCGCGCAGGCCGGTTCCTGTGGAAGTACAAGTGGGACATTGCGCTCACGGTGGCCGCAGTTGTGGTGTCCGCGGCGGGTGGTGCGCTCCTCGCGGCGCGGGTGGCGCGGGCTGGCAGCATGGTGGTGCGGCATGCTGCCTTCACCAACACCCTCCGAACGTCCGCGAGATATGGTCGCCATGCGAAGAGTGGCTTCAGTGCTGCAACTAAGAAGTGGGCTCAGAGGTCGGTGGGGAAGTCGTGCTCCTCGTGCGGGCGCGTCATGACCAAGCCGTCAAAAAGCGTTAAGGGAGTCAAAAAGGATATGTCCCAGCTAGAGGTGGACCATATTGTTGCGAAGTCCCGTGGGGGTAACAACTCATCGTTCAATGCCCGGCCGCTGTGCGCGAGGTGCAACAACATCAAGGGGGCGAGGTAGTGGCCCCCAGGGGCCCGCTAGGGCGCCGTCGCCGGGCGATCCGGCCCGGCGAGCTTGTTCAAGTCGATCGAAGAGTTCTCCTAAACGACGCGCAGGTTATTGCGATTGCCCGACTTGATGTGGCACATTGGGTTTTGCTTTCGGATGTTGACGATATGCCGGAAGAGGTTTTTGAGCCGACTCACTCTGACCACGTCCTCGATATTTCGCCGTCGGTTGGGCGTGTTGCCTTAAGGGTCGGTGAGTATGCCATCCGAAGGCGGTCCGCGACGGATTCCGGGCGGTGGCATGTGTTCTACGGTGGCTCTTTTGAGCAGATCGGAGAACTGTTTGACGGAGGCGTAGTCCTGGCTCAGCAGCGTGCGCTGCCCGGTTAGCGCTGGCGACGAGCCGGACGGCTTCCAGTTCGTAAAGAGCGTAGACGGCTACTGGCACGACGACAGTCACGTCTTTCAACGCGAAGCGCTCGCCTGGAACTGACTTGCCCATGTTGGCGCCTCCCGAACTGGCCTGGCCTTCGTCAACTTCGAAAGTACAGAGACCCTGCCAGCTGGTTGACGCGGGAGACATGAAACCACCGGTGCCTCGACTATCAGGGGTCGAGGCCCCATATCGATGGTCGCCTCGTGGCGGGCTCTATTGTTGTGCGTCACTCAACTCGGAATAGATAATGCTGTTCGTGGTAAGTGCGCCTGGTGAGGACTCGGGTCCATCGGTCGTGGCGCCTAGTGTCAAGGCTTCGTTCACGGACACCGTGTCCGCGAGGTGGCTCCACGCCGCCAGTCGACGAGCCCCTCACTGACTGGCCGAGGTCCGAGCGGTGAGGGGTGCTCGACGTCATAGCGGTCGCGGTAGACGGCGATTCCCGCGAGCAGCTGCTCGCGGCCCGGCAGGTTCGGGTCGACGTAGCGCGCCCACGGTGTCGTCGCCGCGGCTTCGACCAGGACGCGGGTGCGTTCGGCGATGTGTTCGGCGTTGATCGTCAGGACCTCGTCGAGGCCCTGGTCCTGAGCGCGAACTGGCCGTACGAGATCCTCGAGCGCGACGTCGGTCGTGAGGTCTATGCCGGCGACGTGGGCGTACTTGCGCAGGCGCGCGGCCAGGACGGCGGCGGCGTCGCGCATGTGCTCGAGTCCGTCGGCCCCGAACTGGGACAGAAGCGCCTCGACGTCGACGCCAGCGTCGGTGAGCCGGTCGACGACGACCCTGAGAGCACCCAGTCTCGGTGAAGAGGTGACCGCAGCCGCGTCGGTGGCGGGCATCGCGGCCGCGATGCGCTCGATGAGCGCCGCACGTCCCCGTTCGACGCGTTCGTCGGCGGCTAGGGACAGCAGGAGGTCTCGTTCGGCGTGCAGGCGCGAGAGGGAGTGGTGCTCGCTGGTCCAGCGCTCTGAGGTCTCGTGGGCGGTGAGCTCGGCCCCCGAGGTGGCGATGATGCGTTCCAGCGTGGAGCGCCAGGTGTCGAGGTCGGCAGCGGCGAGGAGGCGTTCGCGGTCGGGCTCGGGGTCTTGCTGGCCGACCCAGGTGGTGTTGGCCTTGCGGCCTCGAGTCATGGCGACGTAGTACGTCTCGCGGGTCATGGAGGTGTCGGAGGGCACGACGACGTGGCCGACGTCGACGGTGGTGCCTTGGGCGCGGTGGGCGGTGATGGCGTAGCCGAGCTCGCCGTGCTCGGCGAGGTTCGCGCGGGGGATGACGAAGCTGGTGCCGTCTTCGGTGTCGGTGCGCTGGGCGTGGACCTTGGTGCGGGTGATGCGGGTGATGCGTAGCGGGGTGCCGTTGCGGATGAAGTCGCCGCGGGAGTCGAGCAGGGTGCGGTCGACCTTGCGGTAGAGGACCTGGTCGCCCACGCCGCCGTCGGCGCCGGCGCGCAGGGTAGCGAGCTGGGTGATGTCGACCTCGCCTGTGGCGCGTCGGTCGAGGGTGAAGCACTGGTTGAGGTCTGAGACGGCGGCGTTGGTTGCGGCGATGAGGATCGTGGAGCGTCCAGCGGCCTGGTCGTCGCGGGCGGCGGCGTAGGCGGCCTCCAGAATGTTCTCGTCGCTGCCGGCCTTGATGCGGTCGTGTGCGAGGTAGGTGTCGATGACGTCGATGTTCCCGGCGCGCAGTGCGAGGGAGGAGGTGGGTTCCCAGTCCTTGTTGTCGGCCCCGTCGAAGCGCCACACCGAGTCCAGCGCAACGGTCGCCCCGCGGCGTTCGAGCCAGCCCAGGACGCCGCCGGCGTCGACGGCGTCGAGCTGGGCGGGGTCACCGACGAGCAGCACCTTGGCTCCCGCGTTCTCGGCTTGCCGTGCGAGCTCGGCCAGTGCGTGCGTGCCGGACATGGACGCCTCATCCACGATGAGGAGCTGGCCGCGGGTCAGCTGCCAGGACTCGGCACGGGCCAGGGCCTTAGCCAGCCCGCGCCGGGCGCCGGCGTGCAGGTGGGGGCGGGTCTCGTCGGCGAGGACCTGGTGCATCTCGGCGATGAACGTCGCGCGCTGCTCGGCGCCGGGCCCGGCGGTCTCGTGCAGGCGCTTGGCGATCGTGGTGGTCTCCACGCCGGTCTCGGCCGCGAGCACGGCGGCAGCCTGCGCGGAGGTGGTCACGCCGACGACCGAGCCCGGGCCGTGAATCGCCTCCCACGCTGATCGCACTGCGCGCATCGTCGTGGTCTTGCCCGTGCCGGCAGGCCCCACGATCGCCGAGAGGCCGGCCGGGTCGGCGAGCACGGCGCGTGCGACGCGCTCCTGATCCTCGGCCAGAGCGAAGCCCTTCTCGGTCAGCTGCGCAGAGGACGCGGCAGCGACCAGACGGGCGGCGTCGACGTCGGTCAGATGGGCGGCGGTCGCGGTCTGGGTGCGGGCGAGCAGGTAGGCCTCGGCGTCCAGGATGGTGTGGGACTGCTGCACGGATAGGTGACACCCACCCGTGGTGCTGACCAGCACCGCTGAGAGGATGTCCCCATGTCCAAGCGCTATCCCCGCGAGTTCCGCGACGACGTCGTTCGCGTCGCCCTG
>NZ_JBQPRE010000005.1:0-124016 GCF_052324925.1 Sanguibacter sp. A247
AGGGAGTATTCGTCGATGGAGGCTTTGTTCTCGATGTGGCCGGAGCCTGTTCCCAGGGAGTCCTTGGTCAAGGTGAAGGGCTCGTTGGTCACCGGCAGCGTGAACGACTGCTTCTCAGGGACCTGAATCACGCCGAGCTTATAACCTTGTTCGTGGCGGGAAGGAGACCCCGCCGCGGCGACTTCCACCTCAACGACGCCCGGACCCAAAGCAATGACTTGGTCACCCTTGCTGAAGAGGTTACTTCCGAGCGTCTCACCATTCTGACGAACCGTCCACCGGAGTGATGACGCATATGTGCTCGTGTCCAGATACAGGGAACCGCCGGCCACATCGTCGATGATGTAGCGGTCGACGGCGCCCAGAGACTCCAGTACGCCCGAACCCGGGGCGGCCGTGCTGCCGGAAAGGTCAATTGAGGGTGCGCCATCGAAGTTGACATGGAACACGTGGGGTGTGACAAGGCCAAGACTCAAGCCAATATTGTCGATGGCCAATGCCGCGCCCTTGCTGGCAGTCACATTAACCGGCTTGACGACTACGTCAAGGAGAGTGCTGAAGTGATCAACAACTACCCGGTGTGTGGCGACCCTAAACTCTGCGCCGCTTGCTGTCTCTCCAACGCGTGACGAGCCTTCTTCCTCGACAGTCCGGTAGAGCCTACCGCCGACATACAGGTTGAACGATGATGATGACGGCCAGGGCCCGAACTTGATGACGTCGAAGCTCAGTGTCACGTCATCGTGGTGGGGCAGCGCGGGGACGTAGAACCGCAGTTCTTCTGTTCCCGCCACAGGGCCAGCGAAACGCGAGAGCCCCGACTCGGCCCCGAGCCTTACCTGATCAAAGTTGTTCGGAATCTCTCCTTCGAAGTCCTGCAGAACCACTCCCGCATCGTCAGCAAGTAGATCTCCCACTTTGACAGAGTCGCGCTCGACTTCCGCGGCCGTGGCGGCGAACGCCCAACTACCGCCCGCGAGAACGTCGAGCTCGCAGTCGTCGAAAGCCGGACCGGCTGGTACGCCATACTCCGCGCAGAGGCCTCGTGCATCAAATCGCTCCGCCGCGCTGAAGTCACCTCGCGTCGTGATGTTTCTGGGGTAGCTCAGGTCCGTGTGAGTGGCGGACGAAGAACCTTCGGAATACGTAAAGAGCGACTCGCTCTCTCGGATTCGCCAGCTATCTGCGTAGTAGTCGTGAATCGACTGGGCAGGGGCGCTCGTCCTGAGCTGGGTGCCGTCGCGAAGCCTAAGATCGTTCTGGAAGTCCCCGTCATAGTCTCCGAGCAGCCCTGCTGTCGCACCGCGGTACACGTCTGGAATCGCGAGCCCGACCGAACCAACGCCAGCCCGATAGCTCCACTCCACTGTAATCGGAGTAGCCGACGCCGCTGTGACGATGTCGGCCACAACTACGCCTTCGTGGCGGACAAGTGTGGAGCTGTCCGAGAACATGTAGCCCGCGCCCTCGCTCAGCGCGCTACTATCGCCGTCGATCCAGACGCCACCTGTCGCATCAAGCTCCACGACTGATCCAGCAATCTCGAATGCCAATGATCCCATCCCGGAGAAATCGCGAAGCATCGGGATGAATCTACTCTGGAGATTCCATGCGCCTCCCGCGATATCAAGAAGATGGAACTCGCCGACCGACTGAAGGTCATAGTTGAGGCCGTCAAGGGTGATAAGATGTGGGTCGCCCGAAACTCTCGCGGGTGAAGTGCCAACAGTCTCGGCGTCTCCTACCTCTACTGCGCCGAGATCCTCGAGAAGGGCGTCCACTTCGTTCGCTGCCATGCCTGCGATCACTGCGGCGACTGCAGGTTCAGCGAGCAGGACTGCAACGTCCTTTGCCTCTTTGCATGCCAGGGTCGCGACGCTCACGGATCCGAATCGCGGACCGAGGTGGTTGAACTTCTCCAAGCACCACGCATCCTGTTCGTAGGTGCCCCACTTAATCGGAACTCGAGCGCCCGGTCTGGTCGCGCGGGTATCGCCCTTGGGGACGACCCGAGTAATCGTCTTGTTTCCCCGGGGCACCTTCACGGTGCGTGCCGGAACCCGAGGAAGCTCGGTCAGAAACTCGTCGACTTCTTCGGGCTCCTCGTTCTCGTCCTCGCCCGAAGCGCTGCAAGAGGTCGCTTCCTCCTTCACGATGAGCAGTCCCTGCTGGCCAGGCGCCTCGGTGACGTTATAGCGCATGTCAACTGTCGTGCCGTCCGGGCATCTCCCGTAGTCCTCGACGGCAAACTCGTCGCTATAGGCTCCCGTTGCGGTTCCGCGTCGGGCGTTGCTCCACAGAGTCTCCCTTGCGCCGCGCACATAGCTGTCGAGTTGTGCGCCCGCAGCGGCCGTCGTGCCGTTGCCGGCCAGTTTGACTTCGTAGATATCGACCGGAGCGTTCGCTGGATCGGCGATGCCAAATTGATGGGTGACCACGTCGGCGCGCCCGGACGATGCGGTGAGGTTAGCGTCGATCCGGCGGAGCCGCGTTTCCCAGTAGACGCTTCCCTCGCCGTGCTGTCCTTCCAGGTGATTGATCAGGCGGGCCTGTGCGATTCGCTCGGCTTGGCGAACCTCGGGGTCCGAGCAGAAACCCCGGGGAACGACAAATAATGTTGCCGCATTAAAGCACTCTCGCGATATTCTGCCGTTCGTCCGAACGGTGCGCCCGTTTATGCAGAGATCACTGCGGGAAAACTCGCGGCGGTCGAGTGGTGCGCATTCCGCCGCCTTGGGCATAATTTGCTCAGGAGGCGATAACGTCGAGCGTGCGGCGGCGGCTTCGCCGGGCGCGATTGAAATTGTACTAGCGGCGATCGCGATTGTCGCAAGTGCTCCCCATGCTATCTTCACGATCGGGCGTCTCCTGATTTGGTCTGATGTTGAATGGACAATTGGGGCTCAGCTCGAAGGTGCAGCCATGTGGAACATGGTGGTGCCAGGACTTCTCACGGCCCAGAGTGGTGACATAGGTCCCATCTGGACGTCGACTGCGAAGAACGTGTTCAGCGATCCGTCCTGGATCACCGAGACGAGCTGTCCTGGCGCGTGCCACCCCTGGACGCGATGGACACGTTTCTTGGGCTGCAGATGGACGTCGACCGGTAGCCCGGGTGGGGTCGTGAGCGTACCGGTCTCGACCTCGAGCACCGAGAGCCGCATGGATCTTCTGACAAGAAGATGTCGTCCGTCGGGGCTCCATGACCGAGTACCGTGGAGGCTGTACTCGCCGATATCCGCGACAGTGTCGCCTGTCTCGATATCGATGACCAGCGTCGAACAGAAACTCATGCCGGGCTCTGGTGGGCGTGGCGCGACCGATATCGCAAGTCGGCTCCCGTCCGGCGAGAGCTGAGCGGCTGTCAGCGCTTCATCGCCGAGGATGATTTCATGCCCGAGAATCTTGAGATAGGGTTCGAGCTCGCCCGTCGAGCTTGCGGAGCTGAGCGTGGTCGTGGTCGTCGAATCTAGAACTTCGGTCCCCGCGCTGTTGAACTGCTTGGTGGTCCAGGAAAGGGCTGAGGCAGAGACATTCAGTCCCGCGTCGAAGCACTGGCGAAGCCTCTCCGATGGTCTGACTGTGATTTCGGCGATCTGTGTCCGCTCGAGGGTTGCGAGGGACGTCCGCATGGTTGTCGTCGTGCCAGTCCCGACACCGACCCATCGGTGATGCGACGTCACGACGGTTGACCCGTCGGCGCTCAGGTATGCGTCGAAGCGCTCCGGCCCGTCGTCGATGCGCGGGAGGCGGCGGAGCTCGAGCGTTCTCGGGTCTGCGACATGGGGGACGTGCGCTGACACGTCCCACGCGACGAAGGGACTGTGTTCGAGCCCGGGCTCAAGGTCGGCGTCGACAAAGCGGTACTCTGGAATGTCCGGCACGGGTCGTACCGTAGATGGGTGGGACTCTGGGCGCAAGTGCGCGGGCTGCGGTGAACGTCTAGAGCGTCGCGCTCCACCGGCTCTCGACGACCTCGCGGCCCGCGACGTCGAGCGTGCGGCGGCGGCCGTCGGCGGCGAGGCCCGCTCCGGCGAGGAAGTGCTCGCGACCCTCGTCGCCCGCGAGCACCCACGCGGAGACCTCCTCGGCACCGTCCTGGCGCAGGCGGTCGACGGCCGCGGAGAGCAGGCGCGAGCCGTGGCCCTTGCGGCGCTCGTCGGGCGCGACCTCGAGCCCGACGATCGCGCCCGGCGAGAGCGCGGCGTACCCGACGACGCGCGGGCCGGCACACGCGACGAGCACGGCGAAGCCGGGCCCGGGCGGCGTCCCGACGGCCGTCGCCCACTGGGAGCGGAAGCCGTCGACGTCGAGCCGGTCGAGGACGTCGGCGCCGAGGACGTCTGCGTGCGTCGCGCGCCACGCAGTGATCTGGAGGTCGGCCATCGCGACCTCGTCGCCCGGCACGGCCGGGCGGACGGAGACGTCCGCGGTCGGGGAGAACAGGCTCATGGGTCCAGTCTCTCCCGTCCGCGGACGTCCCGGTGACGGGTCCCGGTCGCCCGTCGGGTCAGTGCGTCGCGACCGCGGCGTTCGCGGCCCTCTGGTGGGCGGTGAGCGACATCCGGTCGATCCACGCGAGGGAGAGCGCCGAGACGACGAACGCGAGATGGATGATCGTCTGCCAGAGCATGACCTCGCCCGTGATGCGGCCCGAGCTCGACTCGATGAACGTCCGCAGGAGGTGGACGGAGGAGATGCCGATGATCGACATCGCGAGCTTCGTCTTGAGGACGTTCGCGTTGACGTGGCTGAGCCACTCGGGCTGGTCCGGGTGGCCGTCGAGGCGCATGCGGGAGACGAATGGCTCGTAGCCGCCGACGATCACCATGATGAGGAGGTTGGAGATCATGACGACGTCGACGAGCCCGAGCACCGCGAGCATGATCTCCTCGGCGCCGAACGCGTGCTCGACGACCGTGTGCGTCACGGGGTCCTCTGTTCGTGTGGACGCCCGTGAAGCCGCCGACGAGCAGGTGCCAGAGCTCCTTGAGGAACTGCCACACGTAGACGACCTGCGCGACGATGAGGCCGAGGTAGAGGGGCGCCTAGAGCCAGCGGGAGGCGAAGATCATCGCGCCGAGCGACGAGCTGTAGCGAGGTCCGGCGAGCGTCGGGTCGGTCTGGGGCTGGTCGTGCTCGGTCATGGCGGCCTTCCGGTCGTCAGGTGCGGGGAGCTTCAGGGTAGGGGCGTGGGGTCGTGACGCCGACGTCTGCGCAGGATGTGGACGCGCCCGGTGCCCGCACCCGCGGTTCAGAGCGCGACGTAGACCGTCTCGAGGTACTCCTCGAGCCCCGCCTCGCCGCCCTCGCGGCCGAGCCCTGACATCTTCACGCCGCCGAACGGCGCGCTCGCGTCGGACACCATGCCGCGGTTGAGGCCGATCATCCCGGCCTCGAGCTCGTCCGCGAGGCGCATCGCGGTGCGGAGGTCGCGGGTGTGCGCGTAGGCGACGAGGCCCGCGTCGGTGTCGTTCGCGAGCGCGACGCCCTCCTCGAGGGTGCCGAAGCGCGTCACGGGGGCGACGGGTCCGAAGATCTCTGCGCGCAGCACGTCGGAGCCGGCGGGGACGTCGGCAAGGAGCGTCGGTGCGAAGAAGTGCCCGGGCCCGCCGGGCCGGGACCCGCCCGTCGTCACGCGCGCGCCGTCGGCGAGCGCGGCCGCGACGGTCTCGTCCATGCGGTCGACGGCGGACGCCTCGATGAGCGGCCCGACGGTGACGTCGTCGCGCGCGCCGGGGCCGACGACGAGCCGTGCGAACGCGTCCGTGAGCCGCGCCGTGAGCTCGCCCGCGACGCCCTCCTGCGCGTAGATGCGGTTCGCGGCGACGCACGTCTGACCGGAGTTGCGCATCTTCGCCTGCAGGAGGCTCGTCACGGCGAGGTCGAGATCGGCGTCGTCGCACACGAGGAACGGCGCGTTGCCGCCGAGCTCCATCGACGTGCGCAGGACGCCCTGGGCGGCGCCCGCGAGGAGCGTGCGACCCACCTCCGTCGAGCCCGTGAAGGAGAGCTTGCGCAGCCGGCGGTCGGCGAGCAGCGGCTCGGTGAGCCGGCCCGCGCTCGTGCCCGTGACGACGTTGAGGACGCCTGTCGGCAGGTCGTGGCTCGCGAGCACCGAGCGGACGACCTCGGCGACGAGCATCGTCGTCAGCGGGGTCAGGCGCGCGGGCTTGACGACGACCGTGCAGCCCGCGGCGAGCGCGGGCGCGATCTTGCGGGTCGCCATCGCGAGCGGGAAGTTCCACGGGGTGACGAGGAGGCAAGGCCCGACGGGCCGGCGCGAGACGATCTGCCGCGCACCGCCCGCGGGGGCGGTGCGGACGAGCCCGTCGACGCGGACGGCCTGCTCGGCGTACCAGCGGACGTAGTCGGCGCCGTAGGCGAGCTCGGCGCGCGACTCGGTGAGCGGCTTGCCGCCCTCGGCCGTGACGAGCGCGGCGATCTCCTCGCCGCGCGCGAGGAGCGTGCGGTGGACGTCGTGGAGGACGTCGGCGCGTGCGCGCGGCGTGGCGGCGCGCCACGCGGGCGCGGCGTCGGCCGCCGCGTCGAGCGCCGCGAGCGCCGTGGTGCCGTCGGCGTCCGCGACCTCGGCGAGGACGTCGCCCGTCGCGGGGTCGTGGACCTCGAAGGTGCTCGCCGCGGGCTGCCACGCGCCGCCGACGAGAGAGCCGGTGGGGAGGTCGTGGGCGAGGGGCGTCGGTGCCATGCGTCCATCATCCGCCGCACCGGCCCTCGGCGCAGGCCGATCCCGTAGGCTTCCGAACATGACGGCCAGGCACCCCGACACGCAGTATGAGGACCTCCTGCGGGACGTGCTCGAGCACGGCACTCCGAAGTCTGACCGCACCGGGACGGGCACCCGCTCCGTCTTCGGGCGGCAGCTGCGCTGGGACCTTGCGCAGGGCTTTCCGCTCGTCACGACGAAGCGCGTTCATATGCGGTCCGTGGTGGGGGAGCTGCTCTGGTTCTTGCGGGGCGACTCGAACGTGCGGTGGCTGCAGGACAACGGCGTTCGCATCTGGAACGAGTGGGCCGACGACGAAGGCGAGCTCGGTCCGGTCTACGGGGTCCAGTGGCGTTCGTGGCCGACGCCCGACGGCGGTCACATCGATCAGATCACCAAGGTGATCGAGGACCTGCGCGCGAACCCGGACTCGCGGCGTCATCTTGTCTCGGCATGGAACGTCTCGGAGCTCGACAAGATGGCGCTCGCACCCTGCCACGCCTTCTTTCAGTTCTACGTCGCGGACGGCCGGCTCTCGTGCCAGCTTTACCAGCGGTCAGCCGACATGTTCTTGGGCGTGCCGTTCAACATCGCGTCGTACGCGCTGCTCACGCACATGGTCGCGCAGCAGACCGGCTATGAGGTCGGGGACTTCGTGTGGACCGGCGGCGACGTTCACGTCTATGACAATCACCACGAGCAGGTGCGTGAGCAGCTGAGCCGTGAACCCTATGAGTTCCCGACGCTCGATCTTCGCAAGGCCGCCTCGATCTTCGACTACACCTTTGACGATGCCGTGCTCACCGGCTACGAGCACCATCCCGCGATCTCGGCGCCGGTTGCAGTGTGAACGCCCCATTCGACGCCCGCCCAGCGGGCACGTGGCTCGGCATGATCTGGGCGCAGGATGCCGAGCGTGGCATCGGCCGTGACGGGGACCTGCCGTGGCACCTGCCCGAGGACCTCGCGTTCTTCCGTGACCGCACGCGCGGACACGCAGTTCTGATGGGCCGCGCCCAGTGGGAGTCGCTTCCGGATCGCGTCCGTCCGCTTCCGGGGCGACGCAACATCGTTCTTTCTCGTGACCCCACCTATGACGCACCCGGCGCCAGCGTGGTCACGAGTCTCACGGACGCACTCGAGGCCGTCACAGGCGAGCGGTCATGGGTGATCGGCGGCGGACAGCTGTATGCGCTCGCGATGCCGTATGCCGACGAGCTGGTCGTGACGCAGATCGACGGCACGTTCGACGCCGACGTCCATGCTCCTGAGGTGGGGCCCGAGTGGGTGCGGGTCGAACGCACACCCGAGCAGGGCTGGACTCAGGCCTCGAACGGCATGCGCTTCGCGATCGAACGCTACGTGCGGGCGGACGAGGTCGCCCCGACCATCTAGGTGCGCGGTCCGCAGGGCGTGCCGAGCAGCGGGAGGCCGGTCGCGCGCGATAGGTTGGCCTCCATGACGCAGACCCCCGGGCGCCCGTTCGGCGCCGTGCTTACCGCGATGGTCACCCCGATGAGGCCCGACGGCTCCGTCGACGTCGACGCCGGGGTTGCGCTTGCGAAGCATCTTGTCGACCACGGGCACGACGGGCTCGTCCTCAACGGAACGACGGGTGAGTCGCCCACGACCCACGCCCCCGAGAAGGCCGAGCTGGTCGCGGCGGTCGTCGCGGCGGTCGGGGACCGCGCGCGCATCGTGGCTGGCGCGGGATCCAACGACACAGCGCACGCCGTGCGCATGGCCGAGCAGGCAGCCGAGGCTGGCGCTCACGGCCTTCTCGTCGTCTCCCCGTACTACTCGCGCCCCTCGCAAGAGGGCGTCTACCGCCACACGCTCACCGTCGTTGAGGCGACCGGTGTCCCCGTCATGCTCTACGACGTTCCGGGGCGCACCGGGGTGCGCTTCGCGCCGTCAACGATCGCGCGCCTCGCCGAGCACAGCAATGTCGTGGCCGTCAAGGACGCGACGGGCGACATCTATGGCGCCTCGAAGCTCATCGCCTCAACTGGACTCGCGTGGTACTGCGGTGACGACGCGCTCTACCCGGCCTACCTCGCATACGGCGCAAGCGGAATCGTCTCCGTCGCCGGTCACGTCGTCGGCGACCAGCTTGCCGAGATCACGCGCGCCTTCGACGAAGGCGATCACGCACGCGCCTGGTCAACGTTCTCGTCTATCACCGAAGCGATCGACGCCGTCAACGGCGCGGGCTTCCAGGCGGTCATGGCCAAGGCTGCGTGCGAGCTCCTCGGCCTTGTGCCCACCCGAACCCTCCGGCTGCCCCAGGTGGCAGCCACCGACGACGAGGTCGCCGTCGTCCGCGCCCACCTCGTGGCCGCGGGACTGCTCGACCCGTCCCACTGAAAGGCACCCCTATGAGCAACGCTCACCCCGAGCTGCCCGCACCTCCGCCGCTTCCCGCCGGCGGGCTGCGCGTCGTTCCGCTCGGCGGACTCGGTGAGGTCGGTCGCAACATGTCCGTCCTTGAGTTCGACGGCAGGCTCCTCGTCATCGACTGTGGCGTCCTCTTTCCCGAGGACCACCAGCCGGGCGTCGACCTCATCCTGCCCGACTTCAGCTACATCGCCGATCGCGTCGACGACATCGAGGCGATCATCCTCACGCACGGTCACGAGGACCACATCGGTGGCGTCCCGTACCTCCTGCGCCTGCGCCGCGACATTCCCATCGTCGGCTCGCAGCTGACGCTGGCCTTCATCGAGGCCAAGCTCAAGGAGCACCGCATCACCCCCGTGACGTTCGCCGTCAAGGAAGGTCGCACCGAGTCCTTCGGCGTCTTCGAGTGCGAGTTCATCGCCGTCAACCACTCGATTCCCGACGCACTCGCGGTCGCGGTCACGACGCCCGCGGGCACGGTGCTCAACACGGGCGACTTCAAGATGGACCAGCTTCCTCTTGATGGCCGCATCACCGACCTGCGGGCGTTTGCCCGCCTGGGTGAGAAGGGCGTCGACCTCTTCATGGTCGACTCGACCAACGCTGAAGTTCCCGGCTTCGTCACGGGCGAGCAGGAGATCGGCCCCGTTCTCGAAGGGGTCTTTGACCAGTGCGACGGCCGCATCGTCGTCGCGTCCTTCGCCTCGCACGTGCATCGCGTCCAGCAGGTGCTCAACGCCGCTCACGCACACGGTCGCAAGGTCGCCTTCGTCGGGCGCTCGATGGTCCGCAACATGGGTATCGCAGCCGACCTCGGCTACCTCCACGTGCCCGACAACCTGCTCGTCGACCTCAAGAAGGTCGACTCGCTCCCCGAGGACCAGGTCGTCCTCATGTGCACGGGATCGCAGGGCGAGCCCATGGCGGCGCTCAGCCGCATCGCAAACCGCGACCACAAGGTGTCCGTCGGCCCCGGCGACACCGTGATCCTCGCGTCCTCGCTCATCCCGGGCAACGAGTCCTCGGTCTTCCGCGTCATCAACGGCCTCACGCGCCTCGGCGCGCGCGTCGTGCACTCGGGCAACGCCAAGGTGCACGTCTCGGGTCACGCGAGCGCGGGTGAACTCATCTACTGCTACAACATCCTGCGTCCGCGCAACGTCATGCCGATTCACGGCGAGGTCCGCCACCTCGTGGCGAACGGCGCGCTCGCCGTGCGCACGGGCGTCCCCCCGGAGCGCGTTGTCCTTGCCGAGGACGGCTTCGTCATCGACCTCGTCGACGGCAAGGCCTCGATCGTCGGAGCGGTCCCGTGCGGTTACGTGTACGTCGACGGCTCAAGCGTGGGCGAGCTCACCGACGCCGAGCTCAAGGACCGTCGGATCCTCGGGGAAGAGGGCTTCATCTCGATCTTCGCGGTCGTCGACTCGTCCTCGGGCAAGGTTGTGGCCGGGCCTGAGATCCACGCGCGTGGCTTCGCGGAGGACGACGCCGTGTTCGACGGCATCCTGCCGCAGCTCACTGACTCGCTCGAGGAGGCGGCCTCGGGCGGCAACGTCGACACCCACCAGCTTCAGCAGGTCATGCGCCGCGTCGTGGGACGGTTCGTGTCGAACCGTCTGCGCCGCCGTCCGATGATCGTCCCGGTCGTCGTCGAAGCCTGACGCACCGAACACGTCGTCCCGGGACCCTCGACGGTCCCGGGACGACGTCGTTCACGGACGATGTGACGTTTCTCGGGCCGCGCCGTTGCACGGCTGCAACGACCGTCGTTGGTAAGTTCGGGACCATGGCGACACGTGGCTCCTCAGCACCCTCCGCGAAGCGTGGCACGACGGCGGCGCGCGGCGCCGGCGCGTCCTCGCGCGCATCCGGAGCGGCTCGCGGCAGCTCCGGTCGACGCGCCCCGCAGCCTGAGCCGACCCCTCCGCCTCTCCTGCTCCGCATGATCAAGGGCGCCTGGATGGGCACCGCGCACCTCATCGGCGGGGGCTTCCGCGGCGTCGGGCGCGGTGCGCGCGACCTCGACCCCGCCCACCGTCGCGACGGCGTGGCCTTGCTCCTGCTCGCGCTGACGATCATCGTCGCCGGACGCGAGTGGTTCAGCCTCGACGGCTTCGTCATGGAGTGGGTCCACATCGCCGTCGCCGGGCTTCTCGGCGTCGTCGGAGTCGTGCTCCCCGTCCTTCTCGGATGGCTCGCCGTGCGCTTCATGCGCGCGCCTCAGGAGGGTGCCGAGACGAGCCGTCAGGGCATCGGCATCACCGCCATCCTCATCGCGGTGTGCGGCGTCGTCGCGATCGCGGCCGGGCGCCCCGTGCCGGCGGGCGGCTGGGCGGGCCTGCGCGACGCAGGTGGTGCGATCGGCTACGGGGTCGGAAACTCGCTCGTCGCCGCACTGAGCGCCTGGATCGCCGTGCCCGTGCTCATCCTGCTCGCATTCTTCGGTCTGCTCGTCCTCACCGCGACGCCCATCAACCAGATCGTCCCGCGCCTGCGCCAGCTCGTGGGGCGTGGCCCGCTCGACGACCCGGACGACGCGACCACTGCGCTCGAGCTCGCGGCCGGTGTGTCGCGGCACGACGGCACGGATGCGCCCGAGCCTGCCGCGCGACGGCGCCGGTTCGGCCGACGCCGCGACAGTGCGGCGGACGAGACCCCGACGACCACGTTCGCCGAGGGTGAGGGTCCGCGGCCCTTCGAGTCTGCAGCGATGCGTGAGATCGAGCCCGGCGAGACCGACGCGACCGCGGTCGTCGAACACGTCGCCACGGCGGTGAAGGCCGTGCGTGAGCCGGCCGCGACCGCACCGACGGCGCCCACGGCGCCGCCCGACGCGGGGCCGGACCTCGTCGAGGAGCGCGCCGAGGAGCGCGCCGCACCGCCGACCTCGGCCGTGCCCCAGGGCGAGCAGCCCATGCTCGGCGGTGACATCGTCTACGTGCTCCCGGGTGAGGAGACCCTGCTCACGGGGCCGCCCCACAAGGTGCGCTCGGCTGCGAACGACCGCGTCGTGGAGTCACTGACGAACGTCTTCGAGCAGTTCGGGATCGATGCGAAGGTCACCGGGTTCTCGCGGGGACCCACGGTCACGCGCTACGAGGTCGAGCTCGGCCAGGGCACCAAGGTCGAGAAGATCACCAACCTCTCGAAGAACATCGCCTACGCCGTCGCGAGCGCCGACGTGCGCATCCTCTCGCCGATCCCCGGCAAGTCCGCGATCGGAATCGAGATCCCCAACGCCGACCGTGAGACCGTCGTCCTCGGCGACGTGCTGCGCTCCTCGGTCGCGCGGCGCACCGAGCACCCCATGGTCATCGGCATCGGTAAGGACGTCGAGGGCGGGTACGTCGTGGCGAACCTCGCCAAGATGCCGCACATCCTCGTGGCCGGCGCGACCGGCGCCGGCAAGTCGAGCTTCGTCAACTCGATGATCGTCTCGCTCCTCATGCGGGCGACCCCCGACCAGGTGCGCATGGTCCTCGTCGACCCCAAGCGCGTCGAGCTGACGATCTACGAGGGCATCCCGCACCTCATCACGCCCATCATCACGAACCCGAAGAAGGCCGCCGAGGCCCTCGAGTGGGTCGTGCGCGAGATGGACGCGCGATACGACGACCTCGCGATGTTCGGTTACAAGCACATCGACGACTTCAACGCAGCCGTGCGCTCGGGCAAGGTCACCCCGCTGCCCGGGTCCGAGCGCAAGATCGCGCCCTACCCGTACCTGCTCGTCGTCGTCGACGAGCTCGCGGACCTCATGATGGTGGCGCCACGTGACGTCGAGACCTCGATCCAACGCATCACGCAGCTGGCCCGTGCGGCCGGGATCCACCTCGTTCTTGCGACGCAGCGACCCTCGGTCGACGTCGTCACGGGCCTCATCAAGGCCAATGTCCCCTCGCGACTCGCGTTCGCGACCTCGTCGCTCACTGACTCCCGCGTCGTGCTCGACCAGCCGGGTGCCGAGAAGCTCATCGGCCAGGGTGACGCGCTCTTCATGCCCATGGGTGAGGCCAAGCCCGCCCGTGTCCAGGGTGCCTGGGTCGAGGAGAAGGAGATCGCGGCGGTCGTCGCGCACGTCAAGGAACAGCTCAAGCCGATCTACCGCGAGGACGTCACGGTCGCTGCGGCGAAGAAGCAGGTCGACGACGACATCGGCGACGACCTCGACGTGCTGCTCCAGGCGGCGGAGCTGGTCATCACGTCGCAGTTCGGCTCGACGTCGATGCTGCAGCGCAAGCTTCGTGTCGGCTTCGCCAAGGCGGGTCGACTCATGGATCTGCTCGAGTCGCGTGAGATCGTCGGCGCGTCCGAGGGGTCCAAGGCGCGCGATGTCCTCGTGCAGCCCGAGAGCCTCGCCGCGACGCTAGCGATGCTCCGTGGCGAGGACGCACCCGCGGCGAGCGCTCCCGACGACGACCGGAGCGCTCCTGTGGACAGGTATGCGGACGGTGTCGTCTCTGGTCGTCCCCCTCTCGTCGAGGACGGCGAGGATGGCGAGGACGGCGACGACTCAGAGGACGCCTGGTCGCTCACGGGACGCTGACGGCGCCCTGCGCACTGACGCTCACCTCGTCGTGGCGTCGGGTCGTCGTGTCGTCGGGGACGGAGCCGATCGGCTAGTCCGTGGACCCTGGACGGGGCTCGACGGTGACCGTGGCCGTGGCGATGGGCGGCTCACGGCGCTCGGGAGCGGTCGAGTCGACCGCCTCCTCGACGTCCTTGAGGCGTGAGCCGAGCGTCTTCTCCGAGAGCCGCCCGACGGGACCGTCCAGGTCGGCGAAAGCGTGGATGCGGTGTCCACCGAGACGGTCGACCGTGATGCCCGCCCACTCGACGCCGGTGACGTGCGCGGGGCCGCCGGCCGAGCGGTGGACGGTCGCGATCATGAGCAGACCGTTGGCGGTCTGCGCGGAGCAGCAGTTGCCGTCCTGGTTGGACACCATGTTGCCCAGCCCGTAGCCGACCCACATGCCTGCGCCGTCGGGGCCACCCGTGAGCTTGGCGAAGGGCTGGGGTACGTGCGCGTGGTGCCCGATGAGCAGGTCGACCTCGCCCGAGTCGGCGAGCGCCTGCGCGAGCTCGCGCTGCTGCTCGGTCGGGGCCGTCACGTACTCGCTGCCCGCGTGCATCGAGACGAGGACGACGTCTGCGCCCTCGGCGCGTGCTCGGTGCGCAGCCGAGATCATCTCCTCGGCGTCGAGCATCGTCACCGACCAGGGCTTGTCCGCGTCGACGGGCATGCCGTTGGTCCCGTAGGTGCCCGAGAGGTGGGCCACGACCGTCGTCTGGTCCTTGGTCTCGAGGACGTAGCGCTGCGCCTGCAGCGACTCCGATGACGAGCGTGCTGTGCCCACGTGACCCAGGCCCTCGGCGTCGAAGACGTCGAGCGTGCGCGCAAGGCCAGCGAAGCCCTTGTCGACGGAGTGGTTGGAGGCGGTGGAGCAGCCGTCCCAGCCCTGCGCGGCGAGGTCACGGACGAGCGCCGGGGTCGTCCCGAACATGGGGTACCCAGAGACCGGTCGGCCCGTGGGTGCGACCGGAACCTCCATATGGCACAGCGCGAGGTCAGCGCCCTGGACCCACGCGTCCAGGCCAGCGAGCAGGGGGCGGAAGTCGTAGCCGTCGCCCGTGCGCGCTGACGTCATCACGGGGGTGTGCGGGAGCACGTCGCCGGCCGCCAGGATCGTGAGGTCGACGTCGGGTGTTGGCTCCGGGGTCGGTTGAGGGCTCCGCGAAGGGCTCGGCGTGGGGGCCGCTCCGGGCGTCGTCGTCGTCGCCGCGGACGTCCCTGGAGGGCGAGAGTCGAACAGGTCAGGGAGGGTGAGCGCGGCGGCGACGCCGCCACCGACGACGAGCACCAGGGTCGTGACGAGTGCGACCCGCCGAGGGCGGCGGGTGCCATGGGCGGCGTGGTTCTGGGCGTGGCGCATCACACCCGGGAGACTACCGCCGGAATCGCGCTTGACTGCACCTATCCTGGGAGGGTGACAGGCAACGGGAGCATGTGGCGCACGCAGTGGAACATCGCGAACGCGGTGACCGCGGCGCGTATCGGCATGGTTCCGTTCGTCGCGGTCGCGTTGTTCGTCGACGGCGGTGACTCCGTCGTGTGGCGCCTCGTCGCCACGGCCCTCTTCGTCGTCGCCGCTGTGACGGACAAGGTCGACGGACATCTGGCGCGTAGCCGTGGGCTCGTCACGGACCTCGGCAAGCTGCTCGACCCGATCGCTGACAAGGCGCTCATCGGCACCGTGCTCGTCGGCCTGTCGCTGCTCGGTGAGCTCTGGTGGTGGGTCACGCTCGTCATCCTGGTGCGTGAGCTCGGGATCACGGTCATGCGGCTCCTCGTCATGGAGCGGTTCGTTCTCGCTGCCTCGCGCGGGGGCAAGCTCAAGACCGTGCTGCAGTCGGTCGCGCTCGCGATCCTTCTCCTTCCGCGCAACGTCCTGCCTGAGATCGTCCACACGGCGGGCTATGTCGTCATGGGCATCGCCGTCGCGGTCACCGTGGTGACGGGCGTCGACTATGCGGTCCGGACGCTTCGCAACCCCGTGGTGCGTGAGGGCCGGGCGTGACGATCCTCGCGTCCGCCGCTGACGCCCTTCTCGCTGCGGCGAAGGAGCGTGGCCTGACGATCGGGGTGGCCGAGTCCCTCACGGGCGGGCTGCTGTGCTCAGAGCTTGTCGGCCCGCCGGGCGCGTCCGACGTCGTGCGCGGCGGGGTCGTGGCGTACGCGACGGACGTGAAGTCGTCGGTCCTCGGAGTCGATCCTCATCTTCTTGCGACACGCGGGCCCGTGGATGCCGAAGTGGCACGCCAGATGGCGCTCGGAGCTGCACGCGTGCTGAGTGCGCGGTGCGGCCTCGCGACGACGGGTGTCGCCGGCCCCGGGCCGCAGGGGGGCATCCCTGCGGGCCGCGTCCACATCGCTGCCTGTCTCGACGGCGTCGTCACCGAGCGGCGCCTCGACCTGCCCGGTGAGCGCGGTGCCGTGCGCGAGCGCGCCGCGCTCGGGGCGATCGAGCTGCTTCACGAGATCGTCACCCGGTGAGCCCGCCCACACCGGGAACATCGGAGGGGCTCCATGAGTTGGACAGGACATGGAGACAACATCGAGGACAGGCACGCTGGGCGCGAAAGGTCCGTCTCGCGCAGCGCGTGGACCAGCCCGACGGCATGAGCCTGTCCGAGGGACGTTGTATCCTCACCAGACCGTGACGCAACGAGGTGGAACGACGGAGAGGGGGCGCCAGATGATCGTCCTACGACGAGAGATCGGTGATGTTCTGCGCGATGCACGTCAGCGACAGGGGCGAACCCTGCGTGAGGTGTCTTCTGCAGCACGTGTGTCGCTCGGCTACCTCAGCGAGGTCGAGCGTGGTCAGAAGGAAGCGTCCTCAGAGCTGCTGGGGTCGATCTGCGAGGCGCTCGACGTCCCGCTGTCGACCGTCCTGCGTGAGGTGAGCGACCGCGTGGCGGTCGCCGAGGGTGTGTTCGTCCCGGACACTGTCCCGGACGACTTCGCGACCGCTGTGGGTCGCGTTCCGGCTCGACGCGAGCTCACTCCGATCGGCTGATGCCCGCCTGAGGTGCTTGGCATCGAGGGCAGAAGAAGATCGGACGTTCATAGGGCGGCCTGCGGGCCTGGGGGGGGGGGGGGGGGGGGGGGGGGGGGAGGNCATAGGGCGGCCTGCGGGCCTGTCGCACCGCGATCGCGGTGCGACAGCGCACGCACGGCCGCCCTAGTCGTCCGTGCACGCGCGCGTCGAGCGCGCCGAGTCCGTGTGCGACGACGCGCTCCATGCGGGAGCGCGCCGTCAGCAGCAGCGCGGTGAGCTCTGAGGCGTCGCACGCACCGACGAGACGCCACGGGTCCATGCGCCGAGCGAAGAGGGACTCGGCAGCGTAGATCGTTCCGATGCCGGCGACGCGCTTCTGGTCGAGGAGTGCTTCTGCAAGGCTCACGTGCGGACCCTCGCTCGCGTCCCGTAGCCGAAGGGCAGCGGATGCGGCATCGAAGGCCGGCGCGAGAACGTCCGGGCCGAGATGGCCGAGCAGCCGATTCTCGTCGCGCGTGCGGACGACGTTGAGCATGCCGAGATGCTCGCCGAGGGCGGTCCACCGTTCGGATGCGAGCACCGCGCGCACGAACGGGCTGCGCCCTGCCGCCTGGGGCGTTCCCGTCCGTGCGACGAACCAACGGCCTTCCATGCGGAGGTGCGCGTGAACGGTCCATCCGTCCGTCGTCCGGATGAGCAGGTTCTTGCCGTACGCCGCGACCTCGGCAACCTCGCGTCCCATGAGGCTCACCGCGCCCAGCTCGGCCCACCGGAATTCGGTGCGCACGAGGATCGAGCCACGCAAGGCAGTGTCGAGACGCGTCGCCGTGAGGCGCAGGACATCGCCCTCAGGCATCGCGGACCCCGGGAGAAGAGAGCACGCACGAACGTGTCACGCGGCTCACGGATGCCCCGTGACGCGCAGGCCGCGCGGCGTGAGCGTCCATCCCGCGTCGTGCAGGGCAGCGACGACCGGTCCGGTGAGCCCGAACACCTCCGTGCCGTTGATGTGCCGCACCGTGGGGCGTCCGAGCCTGCCCGAGGCCACCGCTGCGGCCAACGCGTGAGCCGCAAGCGCCAGCAGATGGTCGTCCTCCGTGAACGTCAGCAGCGTGCGGCCGCCACGCTCGACGTAGGCGACGAGCGCCCCCTCGCAGAGAACGACGACCGAGCCGGCCTTGCGTCCTGGTCTGTGCCCGACGTCGCTCACCCCTGCCGGCCAGGCGAGCGCCGCCCCATAGGGGTTGGCCGGGTCGCATGCGGCGAGGACGAGACCGGCGCCGGGCGCGGCCGCGTCCGTGCCTCCGCGCGCGGCCCCGTCCGTCTGCGTGCGACGCTCGATCGTGCGAGCGTCGTCACGCAGCAGGTCGACTGCTCCGGGCACCGCGAACTGGGACCCGCCCAAGTGCTCGACAAAGTACCCGCGCCGCACCTGGCCCGCGGACTCGAGCGCCGTGAGCACCTTGTAGAGACCGGGATACCTGCCCCCGATCTGCTCGGCCGACGACATCGCCCGGGTGACGATCCCGTGCCTGTCGAGGAGCACCATGGCGAGTGCGTGGGCTCGCACCGTCGGGTCGGGCTCGACGTCGGGCAGGAGCGACCAGCGGCCACCCCCGTGGAGTGCCTCGGCCGTCGGCGGACGGGTGAGGGCGGCCAGGCCGAAGCGCCCACGCGGACGGTGGACGGGCCGCGCGGGTGTCCGCCCCGTACGGGCCTTCGTGCCGAGGAGGGCTCGCAGGGGTCCGAGCGAGTCGTTCGTCGCGCGCCCTGCCCAGACCAATGACCACAGCGCGGCCTGCACCGCCGCGAGCGGCTCGTCGCCGAGTGCGTCCTCATCGCCGGCGTCCCGTGCGGCAGCACGGGCTCGCTCGGTGACACGGTCGAGGAAGTGCGCCCCCGAGCCGTCCAGCGCCGCGACGACGTACGGCGTTGCGGCCAGAACGGGGTCGAGCGTCGCCACGGGAAGGGTGAGCGGCGCGGTCTCAGCACGATGAAGGCTGACGAAGCCGTCGCCCGCGCCCCTCCCCGGCGAGGAGAGCGCTCCATGGCCTGCCCACAGCACGTCGCCGCTCGTCGTGAGAGCGTCGAGCATCTCGGGGGAGTAGTCGACGACCCGGCCCGGAAGGATGCGCGTCTCGAGGTCGGACGCGGGCACGGGTGCGCCCGCGAGCTGTTCTATTGCGCGCAGCAGCCCGGCGTGCCCACGCAGATCGCCGACGCGCTGCCAGCGTGGCAGGAAGAGCCCGAGCGCCGTCCCAGGAGCAGGCTCCACGTCAGCCCTCAGCAGCGCGAGGGATCGCCTGCGCAGGCGTCGGACGACATCACGGTCGGCGTACTGCGTGCCTGCTCCGCCCAGTGCTTCCGGCAGGAGTCGGCCTCGTACGAGCTCACCTGCGGCCACGAGACGGTCGAGGACCTCGCGGACCACCGCGAGCGGAAGCCCGAAGCGCTGAGCGACGTCTGACGCCGGGAAGGGCGCGTGCGTGCGCGCGTGGCGACGGGTGAGGTCCCCCAGCGGGTCGGCGCTCGGAACGAGGAGCGCGTCGGGCAGCCCGACCGGAAGTGCCGCGCCGAGCGCGTCCCGGACCCGCGCCGCATCCTCGACGGCGACCCACCGCTCGGCTGCCACAGAGCTCTCGTCACGCGTGAGTCCGGGCAGCCGCACAGCGATCACCTGCCGGGTTGCCTCGAGCATCGTGAGCCAGCCGCGGACGTCAGCGTCGGGCTCGCTGCGGTCACGCAGCTCCGCGAGAGTGGACGGCCCGCGCCGCCGGATGAGGTCGACGAGGCCCTCGTGACTGCGCGCGCGCCGGTCAGGTGCGAGCCCGTCGAGTTCGCCGGCCACCTGCTCGACCGCCGTCGGATCGAGCAGATCGGCGAGCTGCGCTGATCCGGAACCGCCGAGCAGCTCGTCGAGCAACGATGGGTCGAGCGCGAGCGTCGCAGCGCGCTGCTCGGCGAGCGGGGCGTCGGCTCCGTAGAGGTTCTGCGCCGTGTAGCCGAGCAGGAGGGACCGCGCGTACGGCGAGGGTTGGGGCGTGTCGACGTGGACGACATCGACGCGTCCCGCCCCGACGTCCGCCATGAGCTCGGTGAGCGCACTGACATCAAAGTCGTCCTGAAGACACTCGCGTGCGGCCTCGTGGACGATGGGGAACTCGGGAAAGGCCGCTGCCACCTCGAGGAGCTGGGCCGAACGCTGCCGCTGCTGCCACAGCGGTTGGCGACGGTCCGGCGAACGCCGCGGGAGCAGGAGCGCCCGCGACGCAGCCTCGCGAAATCGTGCGGCGAAGTGCGCGGATCCCGAGAGTGCGTCCCGCACCAGCGACGCGACCTCAGCGGGGTCGGTGAAGAGCTCGTCGGCGATCTCGGGCGCGGCGCTCGACGGAACAAAGCCTGACGCCACGCCGTCGGACCCGAAGCCGTCGAGCCCGATGTCGGGCAGCCGCAGGACGATGCCGTCGTCCGCGTGCATCGCTGCGACGTCGACCCCGTACCTCTCGCGGAGCCGCGCGGTGAGCAGCAGGGCCCACGGCGCGTGGATGCGCGACCCGAAGGGACTGTGCACGACGACCCGCCAGTCGCCGATCTCGTCGCGGAACCGCTCGACGACGATCGTGCGGTCGTCCGGGACGACCCCGGTCGCCGCGTGCTGGGCGCGCAGGTACGCGACGACGTTTCCGGCGGCCCACGCGTCGAGCCCTTGGTCCGCCAGATGGGTGAGGACCGCCTCGGTGCGCGCGGGCGACACCGGGATGCTGCGCCTGACCGTCTCGCGCGTCCACGCGCCGATCGCGCGACCCAGCTCGGGGGGACGCGCGGGCGAGTCGCCCTTCCAGAAGGGCATGCGCCCGGGGAGCCCGGGCGCGGGCGAGACGAGGACCCGGTCGACGGTGATCTCGTCGATACGCCACGTCGTGGAGCCGAGCGTGATCGTGTCCCCGACACGTGACTCGTAGACCATCTCTTCGTCGAGCTCACCGACGCGTCGCCCCCCACGTGCGCGCGGCGGCGAGTCTGCGCGGATCTCGTCGGGTGCGGCGGACGGCGACGACGCGGCGAGGAAGACGCCGTACAGGCCGCGGTCCGGGATCGTTCCGCCGCTCGTCACCGCGAGGCGTTGAGCGCCCGGGCGGGCCTGGAGGACGTCCCGGGTACGGTCCCACGTGAGGCGTGCTCTCAGCTCGCCGAACGACTCGGAGGGATACCGTCCCGTGAGCATGTCGAGCACGCCGCGCAGTGCGCGGGCGGGCAGCCGAGCGAAGGGCGCTGCACGACGCACGGTGGCCTCGAGCTCGTCGACGGGCCAGTCGTCGAGCGCGACCATCGCGACGATGTGCTGGGCAAGGACGTCGAGCGGATGCTGGATGAGGCGCAGGGACTCGATCTCTCCGGCGCGCATGCGCGCGGCCGTGACCGCGGCGGCGACGAGGTCGCCGGTGTGCGTCGGGACGAGGACGCCGTGGCTCGGCACACCGACCGCGTGCCCGGCGCGGCCGACGCGTTGGAGGCCTGAGGCCACTGAGGGCGGCGAGCCGACGAGGACGACCTGGTCGACCGTGCCCATGTCGATGCCGAGCTCGAGGGAGCTCGTCGCGACGACGACGGGGAGGCGGCCGGCTTTGAGCTCGCTCTCGGTGTAGGTCCGCTCCGCCCGTGACATCGAGCCGTGATGGGCGCGTGCGAAGACTGCGTCGGCACCCGCGGAGGTCCCGGCCTGGCCGGGCACCGCGGCCGGCTGCGCGGCGCCGGGCTCGGGGACGTCGCGACCATTGCGGCGCGCCCAGATCTCGTTGAGCCGGGACGTCAGGCGCTCGGCGCTGCGACGGGAGCTGGTGAAGACGATCGTCGAGCGGCTCGTCGTGGCGAGGTCGACGATCCGCTCCTCGACGTGTGGCCAGACTGAGGCCCGCGCGAGCGGGGCGGTCGCGGCGCCGCTGAGGTCGGGCTCCTTGTCGTCGGCAGACACCCCTGGAAGGGGTGTGGCGCCGATGTCGGTGAGGTCCTCGACAGGGACGATGACGTCGAGGTCGATCTGCCGGCGGGTGGGAGGCTCGACGACGACGACCGGACGCCCGCCGTCGTCGTGCGGGCGATGCCCGCCGAGGAGCTCCGCGACGACCGACGCGGGTCGTGCAGTCGCGGACAGGCCGATCCGCTGCGCGGGGGTGTCGAGGAGGAGATCGAGCCGTTCGAGCGAGAGTGCGAGGTGGGCGCCACGCTTGGAGCCTGCGACGGCGTGGATCTCGTCGATGATGACCGTTCCGATTTCGCGGAGTCCTTCGCGTGCTGAGGACGTCAGCATGAGGAAGAGCGACTCGGGGGTCGTGATGAGGATGTCTGGAGGCTTGTGAGCGAGTCGTCGTCGCTCCGCCGGGGGAGTATCACCCGTCCGGGTGCCGACCGTCACGGGGGCGAGCGTGAGGCCTGCGGTCGCGGCCGCGTGCCGGATGCCGATGAGGGGGCTCGCGAGGTTGCGCTCGACGTCCGCGGCGAGGGCCTTGAGCGGCGAGACGTAGAGAATGCGGTCGGTCCGTGGGCCGGTCGTGCTCGTCGGGCGGGCGAGGATGCGGTCGACGGCCCAGAGGAACGCCGCGAGGGTCTTTCCCGAACCCGTCGGCGCGATGACCAGGGCGTGGGAGCCGCCGCGGATCGCGGCCCATGCGCCGGTCTGGGCCGGGGTCGGGGCATCGAACGCGCCCGTGAACCACGCGCGTGTCGCCGGCGTGAAGCCGGCGAGCGGGTCAGAGGGCGGCGGGGACGGGGTCACGGTTCCTATTGTGGCGTGGACCACGGACATCGGCGGTGGAAAGCGCGCGGGTGGCACCGCGCATGCGTGGCACCCTGTTCCCGTGAGGTATCGCGAGTTCTGGGATCTGGTCGACGACGTGTTCGGGCGCGCCTACGGGCGGTCGATCGCGGGCGACCAGGTGCTCGAGGCGCTGGGCGGCCGGACGGCGGTCCGCGCGATCGACGACGGGGTCGAGCCACGGGTCATCTGGCACGCTCTGTGCGACGCGATGCAGATCCCGGACGCTGAGCGGTGGGGATCTGATCCTCATCGGCAGGCTCCGCCTCGTTGAGCGAGCAGATCGCGACACGCCGCGTGTCTGCGTTCGAAGATCGAACACCTGTTCGTTACTGTTGCCCACAGAGGTCGACGAAGGTCAGTCCGTCCACGGCCTTGCGGCGCTCGCGCGTCAATGTCGGTGGCTCGTCCTAGTGTCGGGCCCATCAAGATCTCAGAGCTTGCCCGGCGGTACGTGCCGCCCTGAATGACAGAGGTGAACCATGGCAGCATCCGCGGACCGCGAGAAGGCGCTCGAGGCAGCGCTCAGCCAGATCGACCGCCAGTTCGGCAAGGGGTCGATCATGCGCCTCGGTGACGACGACCGCCCTGCGGTCGCGGTCGTCCCGACGGGCTCGATCGCGCTCGACGTCGCGCTAGGTATCGGCGGGCTCCCTCGTGGGCGCATCGTCGAGATCTACGGCCCGGAGTCGAGCGGTAAGACGACGGTGGCGCTCCACGCGGTCGCGAACGCGCAGCGCGCCGGCGGTATCGCTGCCTTCATCGACGCGGAGCACGCGCTTGATCCCGAGTACGCCAAGAAGCTGGGCGTCGACACGGACGCGCTCCTCGTCTCACAGCCGGACACGGGTGAGCAGGCGCTCGAGATCATGGACATGCTCGTTCGCTCGGGTGCGATCGACATCATCGTGGTCGACTCGGTTGCGGCCCTCGTGCCCAAGGCTGAGATCGAGGGCGAGATGGGCGACAGCCACGTCGGCCTCCAGGCGCGTCTCATGTCGCAGGCGCTGCGTAAGCTCACAGGTGCGCTGTCGACGACCGGGACGACCGCGATCTTCATCAACCAGCTGCGCGAGAAGATCGGCGTGTTCTTCGGCTCCCCTGAGACCACGACGGGTGGCAAGGCGCTGAAGTTCTACGCCTCCGTCCGTATGGACATCCGGCGCATCGAGACCCTCAAGGAGGGCACCGACGCGGTCGGTAACCGGACGCGCGTGAAGGTCGTCAAGAACAAGATGGCCCCGCCCTTCAAGCAGGCAGAGTTCGACATCCTCTACGGCGTCGGCATCTCCCGCGAAGGAAGCCTCATCGACCTGGGTGTCGAGCACGGCATCGTTCGCAAGTCGGGGTCCTGGTACACCTATGAGGGCGACCAGCTCGGCCAGGGCAAGGAGAACTCGCGCTCGTTCCTCCGGGACAACCCGGAGCTCGCCGCCGAGATCGAGCGTCGGATCAAGGAGAAGCTCGGGATTATCCCGCCCTCCGAGGCTCCGGCGGACGGCGTTGCTGCTGACGCCACGGCGGCGGTCGGCACCGCGGCTGCCGACGCTGCCGAGCCCGCGCCCAAGAAGGGGCGTGCCAAGGCCGCGAAGGTCGACTTCTGATCCCGTCCGACGGGTCGGATCGCCTCGGCCCCAGCTCCCTCACCGGAGCTGGGGCCGAGGTCGGGACGGGGTCCGTGACAGACCCGGCGGCGGACGCGCGGGTCGCTGATGCCGGGACCATCGCGGCCTTGAGGGCAGCGATGGCAGCGGTGCCGGCGAAGCCCGCGAAGCCCGCGGAGTCAGCGACGTCTGAGGGGAGCTCGCCGGCGCGTCCACGGAAGCGCACCGCCTCGGCCCCTTCACCCGAGGCGACAGAGGACACCGCTCGTGAGTACCTCTTGAGATCGCTCACGGCCTCCGCTCGCTCGCGCAAGCAGCTGGCCGACGGTCTCGCGGCACGCGACGTTCCTCACGACGTCGCCGAGCGGCTGCTCGATCGCTTCACCGAGGTCGGGCTCATCGACGACGACTCTCTCGCGCATGCGATCGTCCGGTCCCGCAGCAACGAGGCCGGGGCTGCGCGCAAGCGCATCGCTCTCGAGCTACGCCGCAAGGGCATCGCCGACGACATCGCGGTGAAGGCGCTCGCCCAGGTTGATGACGAAGCCGAGCGGACCACCGCCTTCGAGCTCGCGCGATCGCGCGCCGCACGGCTGAGCGGCTACGAGCGCGATGTCGCCCTCCGGCGCCTCGTCGGCTTCCTCGGACGCAAGGGCTACCCACCGGGCCTGTGCTTCGACGCCGCGCGCGCCGGGATCGAGGCCGTGGCCACCGACTCCGCACGCCCGGACTGATGGGCGCCTCGGACGCACGTGGCTCATGTCTCGGCCCCCGTCCTGTGGAGGTGATGTTCGAAACTCAGCGCGTCGGACTTTCTTGCACGCGGAACCATGGCGCGTTCGGCTACGTTCTCTTGAGAAGACGACCGCGACGGGGACCGTCGCAGCGCACGAGGGAGGTGATGTCGTGATCGATGGATGGCCTGCCCTCCTGCTTGTGCTCGTGCTCCTCCTCGCCTGCCTCGTCGCTCTCATCCTCGTGCTCGTGGCCCGCCGCGAAGCCTCAGCAGTGCGTGCCCAAGCCCGTGAGGACGTCGCGTCTCTCCGCGAGGAGACACAGTCCCGGGCACAAGAAGCCGACCGCCGAGCGGCCCGGCTCGACGATGAGCGCGCCGCGCTGGCAGCCGAGCGCGTGCGGCTGGCCGACCAGCGCACCCGGGCCGAACAGCTGAGCGAACGCCTCGAGGCGCGAACCGAGCTCGTTGCGACGCATGAGGTCGAGCTCGCCGAACGACGGGCGACCCACGACGTCCGCATGCTCGACGAGCTGGGTCAGCTCGCCGGAATGACAGCCGAGGACGCCCGGACAGCGCTCACGGAGAGGCTCGCCGAGCAGGCCGCGCGTGAGATCGAGGCCCGCAACCGGCGCACCGAAAGGCGGCTCCGCGCCGAGTCCGAGGCGCGTGCGCGCTCGATCCTCACGACCGCGATCGAGCGACTTGCCGTCGCCACGTCGAGCCAGCTGTCCGTCGCCGTCGTCCCGCTTCCGTCGCCCGACCTCAAAGGACCGATCATCGGCCGTGACGGTCGCAACATCAGGGCCTTCGAAGCGCTCACAGGCGTCAATCTCATCGTCGACGAGTCCGACGATCACGTGCAGGTCTCGAGCTTCGACGCAGAGCGCCGCGAGATCGCCCAGCAGAGCCTCGAACGCATGCTCGCTGACGGACGCATCAACCTCGATCGGATGGAGCGCGTCGTCGCTGCAGTGACGAGCGAAGCCGAAGAGCGCAGCCGCGAATCAGCTCGCCACGCGATCGACGAGGCCGGGGTGCGCCCGCTCCACCCTGACCTTGAGGACCATGTGGGCCGCCTTCGCCTGCGCACCTCCTACGGTCAGGTCGTCCAGCAGCACCTCGTCGAGTGCGCCCTCCTCGCACATGCGATCGCCACAGAGGTCGGGGCGGATGCGGAGTCCGCGGCACGCGCCGCGTTCCTCCACGACGTCGGCAAGGCCATCCCCGCAGGCGAACGAGGGTCGCACGCCCGCGCAGGAGCCGACCTCGCCCGGCAGTGCGGCGAGAGCGAGCTCATCGTCAACGCGATCGCCGCGCACCACGGTGAAGTTCCCGCGGAATCCGTCGAAGCCGTCATCGTCCAGATCGCTGACGCGATCTCTGCCTCCCGACCAGGTGCGCGCCGCGAGGACGGTGACACGCACGTCGAACGCCTCGAGGCGCTCGAGCGCACCGTCGCCGCCCACCCCGGCGTCGCGCGTGCCCTCGCGCTCGCATCCGGCCACGAGGTGCGCGTCATCGTCGAGCCGCACCTTGTCGGTGACGACGACCTCGAAGCCCTCGCCGGACGCATCGCCTCCGCAATCGTCGAGACCCAGGCCGTCCCCGGCGAGGTGCGCGTTACCGTCGTGCGTGAGCTCCGGGCGACCGCGACCGCCGGCTGACGGTCACCACTCCGCAGGACCGTGGACCGACCCGCCCGCGCGACGCAGCGGGCCCGGAGGGAACAGTCCAGGGCCTGCTGCGTACGCGCTGGATGGTTGCCGCGCCGTGAGCGCCCGAGTCACACCGTTCGCGCGGCCACCGTGGCGATGATCTCCGCCAGGTCCGCCGGGTGGCTCCACATGGGCCAGTGCCCGGTCGGCAGGTCGATGACGTCGGCGCGTTCGAGCAGAGCGACCTCGGCGAAGATCGGGTGACCGCCGGCTGCGAGCTCGGTCATGACGGCGCCCGGGATCGAGCAGCACACGAGCGTCGTCGGGACGGCGTGACGGGCGGTGTTGGTGAGCCGAACCTCGGCGTGCACCACACCGGCGGGCTCCGGCATCGCGAGGGCCCGGAACCGTTCGAGTGCGTCGTCGTCGAGGCCCTCGAGGCTCGACTCCTGCCCGAGCACGTCGAACGGCGGCAGGTCGAGCCCGGGTGCGTCCATCGCCGAGACTTCCATGCCGGAGGGGCGCGGTGCCGCGGGTCCGGAGTCGACCCACACGACACGCCGCACGAGGTCCGGGGCTCGGTCGAGCACGACGCTCACGGGCGCGTTCGCGCCGCTGTGCGCAACGAGCACGGCGGGCTGCTCGGCCGAGACCCCGTCGCCTTCCAGCGCGTCGAAGATTGCGGCGACCTGGTCCTCGAGCGTCGCCGCGGCGGAGCGGGGTTCGTGCGGGTCGAGCCCGGGGAGCGTGAGCGCGACGGCGTCGGGGTGGACGGGGGAGAGGTGCCGAAGCACCTCGTCCCACGCCCATGCGCCGAGCCAGTAGCCAGCGAGAAGAAGGACAGTCGGACGGCGGGTTGGGGTCGTCATGCCCCGAGCGTGCCAGGCCCCCCGGACAGCGGTGTGTCATGATCTCTGGCATGAATTTGGCGCGGAGGTCACGATGAAGCGTGCGGAGCGTCTCCACGCACTCTCCGAGCTGCTGCGGCGCCGCGGCGCCCGGGGCATGACCGCGGAACGGATTGCGGCAGAGTTCGGCGTCTCGGTGCGCACGGTCATGCGTGACCTCGACGCGCTCGAGTCGTCAGGCGCGCCGCTGTGGGCACGCCGTGGGCCGGGTGGCGGCTACGGCCTGGCAGGGGAGGCGTCTCTCCCGCCCGTGACGCTCACCCCGGAACAGGCTGTTGCGCTCCTCGCCGCGGTTGCGGCGGCGGCCGACGCGCCGTTCGCCGACCTTGCGGGCGCGGGGGTTCAGAAGATCCTCGACGTCCTCGACACGCGCACCCGTGAGCGGGCCGTCGACCTTGCCGGACGCGTGTGGATCGACCCTGCGACCGCGGTTCCACGCGCGGTGATGAGCCCGCTCGAGCAGGCGCTGGCCGAGCAGCGCGTCGTCCGTGTGTGCTACGTGTCGGGGGCCGGAGACACGACGACGCGCGACGTCGAGCCCGTGCTGCTCGCCTCGCGTCACGGCCGCTGGTATCTCGTCGGCTGGTGCCTGCTGCGTGACGCGATGCGATGGTTCGCGCTCGACCGCATCGAGCGCGCCGACGTCACGGGCGCTGCGTGCAGCGGCCACACGGTTGCCGAGGTCGGTGAGCCGCCCGCGAGCGCGCGCCCCGTCCACGGCCGGGCGCGGTGAGGCGCCCGGCCGTGGACGTCCGTGGGTCGACGTCAGTCGTCGGCTGCGACGAGTCCTGGCACCTGGGTCTGCACCGCGCCTGACGTGCGCGACCGCAACCTGCGGGCGAGCCTGTCGGCGAGGAGGCCAACCGTTGCATTGACGGCGATGAAGATCGCCGCGATGACGATGACCGAGGGAATGTAGTTGGCAAAGTTCGTCGAGAGGTACTCCGCCTGGCGCAGTAGCTCGGAGTAGCCGATGAGATACCCGAGCGCGGAGTCCTTGACGACCACGACAAGCTGACTGACGAGCGCCGGGAGCATCGCCACGACACCTTGCGGCAGGAGGATCGTCCGCACCGTCTGGCCGTGCGTCAGGCCGATCGCCAGGCCCGCCTCACGCTGCCCCTTGGGCAGGGACATGATGCCCGACCTCACCAGCTCGGCAACGACCGCGCCGTTGTACACCGTGAGCGCGATGACCACAGCGGTGAGCGCCAGCTGGTCCGACGGCACGAGCTGGTAGTTCACCAGGAGCCAGTACGAGAAGACCATCATGAGAAGGACGGGGACTGCGCGGAAGAACTCGACGATCGCGCCGGCAACACCCGCGACCCAGCGGTTCTCGGAGAGCCTGCCGAGGCCTAGGACAACCCCGACGACGCCAGCGAGCACGACCGAGATGGCGGCAGCGCCAAGCGTCCCGAGCAGACCGGGCACAAGATAGTCGCGCCACGTCGAGCCCTCGAGGAACGGGGACCACTTCGCAGCAGTGAGCTGGCCATTGCGGTTGAGCATCCAGGCGATCCACACGAGCCCGGCCGCGAGAAGCACGACGGCCGCGACGTTGGCCACGGCGAAGGTGCGGCGCGTCCGGGGGCCGGGGGAGTCGAAGAGGGGTGATGCCGTCGTCATCGGGCCACCGCCAGCCTGCGCGAGAGCGCGGTCATGAGAAGGCCCACGGGAAGGACGAGACAGACGAACCCGAGCGCGAAGATGCCGAAGATGAGGAAGAGCACGTCAGGTCGGAACTCGATCATCACCTTCATGAGGTACGAGGCCTCGGCCACGCCGATCGTCGCGGCGACGGTCGTGTTCTTCGTCAGGGCGATGATGACGTTGCCGATCGGTGCGACTGCACCGCGGAAGGCTTGGGGCAGGACGACGAGCCTGAGCGACTGGCTGAACGTCAGTCCGATCGACCGGGCTGCTTCTGCCTGGCCCAACGGCACCGTGTTGACGCCCGACCGCAACGCCTCGCACACGAAGGCTGCGTGGTAGAGCGCGAGCCCGACGACGGCAAGGCGGAAGTTCTGGTCGACGATGAAGGTGCCCGACTCGGGGTTGGCCAGGACGAGGCCCAGCTGCGTGTAGAGGCCGAGGGAGCAGCCGACGATGATGAGGGTGAGGGGCGTGTTGCGCACGAGGTTGACGTACGTCGCACCGCCGACCTGCAGGGACGGGATCGGTGAGACCCTCATGACGGCGAGGAGCGTCCCGATGACGAGCGAGCCGACGAGCGAGAAGAACGTCAACTTGACCGTCATCCAGAATGCGGCGAGGACGTTGTAGTCGCTGAACAGCGTGCCGACGGCCTGGGTGAGCTGGGACAGGGTGATCGCCTCCTGGGGAGAGGCCCGTCGGCCGCGCGCGCTGCGCGCGGCCGACGGGACGAGGTCACGAGCAGGCGGCAGGCGTGGGCGGGTTGAGCGTCGCGTTCGGCGTGTACGACGCCCCCGTGTTGGCTTCGAGGGCCTTGGCCCACTCGCCGGACGAGATCATCTTGTTGATGGCGTCGGTGACGTCCCCGCACCTCTCGGAACCCTTCTTCAGGCCGATTCCGTAGTTCTCCTGCGAGAAGGTCTCGCCGACAACCTTGAGCTTGCCCGCGTACTGCGGCTGCGCAGCAAAGCCGGCGAGGATGATGTCGTCCGTCGTCACAGCGTCAACATTGCCTTGGCTCAGCTGCTCGACGCACTTGGAGTAGGTGTCGAACTCCTGGAGCTGGACCTCGCTGGCGAAGTCGTCCTTGATGCGCTGGGCCGGGGTCGATCCTTGGACCGAGCAGAGCTTCTTGCCGTTGAGCGAGTCAGGCCCGGTGATGTCGGTGTTGCTCTCCTGGACGAGGAGACCCTGGCCGGCGACGAAGTAGGGTCCGGCGAACGAGACCTTCTCCTTGCGCGAGTCGGTGATCGAGTAGGTCGCGACGATCATGTCGACCTGACCCGACTGGAGGAGGTTCTCGCGCTGCGGAGAGGGCGACTCCTTGAACGTCACCTGGTCGGCCTCGAAGCCGAGCTCCTTGGCGATGTAGTGGGCGACGTCGACGTCGAATCCCGAGTAGACGTCCCCGGTCTTGAGCCCGAGCCCGGGCTGGTCGAACTTGATGCCGATGGTGATCCCGTCGTCGCTGTCACCCCCGCACCCTGTGAGCAGGGTTGCGGCGAGTGCGACAGAACCGAGGGCGGCGATGGCCTTGGTGCGCATGTGCTTCTCCTTGAGTCGACCGTGTGGCGGTTGATGACGGCGATGCCGTCGGGCGTGAGGGTTCAGTGGGTGAGGATCTTCGAGAGGAAGTCCTTGGCGCGCGCGGAGCGCGGTGCCGTGAAGAACTCCTCGGGCGTGGCCTCTTCGACGATGTGACCGTCCGCCATGAAGACGACGCGGTCGGCAGCCTTGCGGGCGAACCCCATCTCGTGGGTGACGACGATCATCGTCATGCCTTCGTGCGCGAGGTCGATCATGACGTCGAGGACCTCGTTGATCATCTCGGGGTCGAGCGCGGACGTGGGCTCGTCGAAGAGCATGACCTTGGGGTGCATCGCCAGGGACCGAGCGATCGCGACCCGCTGCTGCTGACCGCCGGAGAGCGCGGCGGGGAGCTTGTGCGCCTGGTCGGCGACGCCCACACGTTCGAGCAGGGTGAGGGCCTCGGCTCGGGCCTCGGCGGCGGGGATGCGCCGCGCCTTGATGGGCCCGAGCGTGATGTTGTCGAGGACCGAGCGGTGGGCAAAGAGGTTGAAGGACTGAAACACCATGCCGACGTCGGCGCGGTGCCGGGCGAGGTCGCGGCCCTCTTCGGGGAGGTCCTTGCCGTCGACGCGGATGATCCCCGAGTCGATGGGTTCGAGCCGGTTCATCGTGCGGCACAAGGTCGACTTGCCTGACCCGGAGGGGCCGATGACGACGACCACCTCGCCCTTGCGGACAGTGAGGTTGATGTCCTTGAGGACATGGAGCTCTCCGAAGTGCTTCTGCACGTCGATGAGTTCGACAAGAGGGCTGCCGCCCGGGTCGTTGGTCCCACCTGTGACGTCGTCCATCTGTCGACCGTACTGACCTGCTGTGATGCGCGCCACAGCGAGAGGTCACGGATGCGTCACAACATGGCAAAGTCACCCCGTGCTTCACCCGGGAGCAGTCGGTCGCCGTGCTCGAGGCGGCTCACGAGGGCAGCGGAGCGCGGCTTAGGATGGACCGCGATGTCCACGACGCCCGCACCCCACGCCACGTCGGCCGCACCGGCCGCCGACACCTCAGCCGCACGCACCTACATGGTGCGCACGCTCGGCTGCCAGATGAACGTCCACGACTCCGAGCACATGGCCGGGATGCTCGAGGACGCGGGCTACGTCCGCGCCACGGCGCAGGACGAGGCCGCGAGCCGCGCCGACGTCGTCGTCATCAATACGTGCGCGGTGCGCGAGAACGCGGCGAGCCGCCTCTACGGCAACCTTGGTCAGCTCGCGGACATCAAGCGCGGACGCCCCGGGATGCAGATCGCGGTCGGCGGCTGCCTCGCACAGAAGGATCGCGCGGGCATCGTCGACCGTGCCCCGTGGGTCGACGTCGTCTTCGGGACCCACAACCTCGACGCCCTGCCGGTCTTGCTTGAGCGCTCCCGCCACAACGCGGCTGCCGAGGTCGAGATCGCCGAGTCGCTCCAGGTCTTCCCCTCGACCCTCCCGACGCGCCGCGAGTCCGTCTACGCGGGCTGGGTCTCGATCTCCGTAGGCTGCAACAACACGTGCACCTTCTGCATCGTTCCTCGTCTTCGGGGTAAGGAACGCGATCGCCGACCGGGCCAGGTGCTCGCCGAGATCGAGGCGCTCGTGGCCGCAGGCGCGATCGAGGTCACCCTGCTCGGGCAGAACGTCAACTCCTACGGCGTCGAGTTCGGCGACCGCGGGGCGTTCGCGAAGCTGCTCCGTGCGTGCGGTCAGGTCGAGGGCCTCGAGCGCGTCCGGTTCACGAGCCCGCACCCGGCCGCCTTCACGGACGACGTCATCGATGCGATGGCCGAGACCCCCAACGTCATGCCGCAGCTGCACTTCCCGCTGCAGTCGGGCTCAGACCGGATCTTGCGCGCGATGCGCCGCTCCTACCGGTCGGAGAAGTTCCTCGGGATCCTCGACAAGGTCCGGGCGCAGATGCCCGACGCGGCGGTGAGCACCGACATCATCGTCGGGTTCCCGGGCGAGACGGAGGAGGACTTCCAGGGGACGCTCCGCGTCGTCGAGGCTGCCCGCTTCGCCAACGCCTTCACGTTCCAGTACTCGCCTCGTCCCGGGACGCCCGCGGCCGATCTTCCCGACCAGCTGCCCAAGGAGGTCGTCCAGGAGCGCTTCGAACGGCTCACCGCGCTCCAGGACCGCATCTCCGAGGAAGAGTCCGCCGCGCAGCTCGGGCGCGAGGTCGAGATCCTCGTCGCCGAGAGCACGGGCCGCAAGGACGGTGAGACGCACCGCGTCACCGGCCGCGCGCAGGACAACCGCCTCGTCCACGTCGAGCTGCCCGGGTCCGCTCCGCGGCAGGCCGACGGTCTCGACGACCCCCGCCTGGCCGACGAGCCGCACCCGCTCCTGCCTCGCCCGGGCGACCTCGTCGTCGCGAGCATCACGCGCACCGCGCCCTACCATCTCGTGGCTGACCGCCCGGCGTCTGACGACACGTTCGCGGTGCGCCGCACGCGATCGGGCGACGCCTGGGTGGCCCGTGAGCGCGCCCGGCTCGGCCTGGGCGGTGACGAGCACTCTCACGGCGGAGGCGCCGCACAGGGAACGCCCGTGCCGCTCGGCCTTCCGATCGTCCGACGTTCCTAGCCGTCCGACGTTCCTAGCGCGGACCGGCCGCGATCGGTACGGCGTCAGACCTCGTCCGAGGAGTCGTCCCCAGAGACCTCGGGCAGCCCGAACGCGGGGGCCTGCTCGTCGAGGTGCTCGAACGCCATCATCGCGGTCTCGAGGCCCGACATGAGGATGACGTCGAGCTGCTCGGCCGTGACGCCGTGCTCGAGGTCCGTCGAGGACTCGGCGTGGACGTCGAGGAGCTCTGTCGTCGGGTTGAGACGCGCGTACAGCTTGGGGAAGACGCGTTCACGGTTCCACTCGTTGAGTGCGCGCAGGAGCGTCGGACGGTGATCTTCACCGACGGAGCGGGCCCACGTCCCGCGCACCTGGAAGATCTCTTCTTTGTCGCCCATGAGCATGAACCACACGCGGTGGTCGCCCCAGTTGCCACCGAAGTCACCGTCGTCGTCGGTGACGTAGTGGAAGTCATGAGCATCGAGAACACCGCGGACCATCTCACGGGACAGCGGCAGCGGCACAGGGCCGGACGTCGGCAGTGGCACGGGAGACCTCACAGAGCGGGGGACTGGGCGACGGGGTCGGGGTAACGCTCGTCGAGCGCGTCGAAGAACGACGTTCCCGACGCGAGCCCGCAGCGGACGACCTGGCGGATCTGAGCGTCGTTCGCGCCCTTCTCGAAGTCGACGGCGACCTCGGCGCTCACCGAGACCGCCCCGTCGTCCCGGACCCGCGCGTACGCCTTGGGCCAGATGCGATCGGTGTTCCAGTCGTTGATGAAGTCGAGGATCTCGTCGAGGCGCTCGATGCTGCCCTCACGGCTCCACGTCCCACGGATCTGCAGGAAGGTCGGCGACTCTCCGTACAGGACGAAGAGGAACATGCGCAGCTGCCAGAAGCCGATGCAGTCGCCGTCGTCGTCGACGCCGAAGTGCGCGCCGTCGGCGCGCAGGATCCGTGCGAGCCGCTCGGAGCTCAACGGGGTCGGGAACAGATCCGGGTCGGACGTCGTCGGGGACGGGTCTGCGCCGTCGAACGGCGAGACGGGCGCGGGCGACCCGGGCTGCGACGCAGACGGCTCCGAGGGGCGCTTGGGCCGACGACTCCAGAAAGGCATGCCAGCAGGCTAGTCGTTCTGCGCCCCCTTGGCGGGGCGGTCCACGACCGTTCGCTCAACGCGTGATCCGAGCCGGTCGTCCGGGCGAGCGACGTGCCCGCCCCCACCCGGCAAAGCCCTACGCGTCGGCGCCGTCCGTCGTGGGCGCCCACGCGGGGAACGACTCCGACAACGTCTCGAAGAACTGCAGGCCCGTGAACAGACCGCACTTGAGGAGCTGGTCGAGCTGGTCGTCGGCCACGCCGTGCTCGAGGTCCGTCGAGACCTCCGTGTAGAGACCGATCTCCGAGGAGTCTGCGCGCGAATAGACCTTGGGCCAGATGCGGTCGCGGTTGTGACCGTCGAGGTAGGGCAGAACCTCACCCTCAGCGCCGAGGGGGACAGTCCCCGCGTAGCGTCCACGGACCTGAAGGATCTCGGAGCGTTCACCCATGAGGAAGAAGTAGAAGAGGTGGCCGTCCCAGACACCGAACACGTCGCCGTCGTCGTCGACCCCGGTCTTCCACTCCGCGGCCGCGAGCAATGCCTGGATGCGGTCGAGCGTGACCGGCACGTTGGCAGCGGGCGGAGCAGACTCCGCCTTGGTGAAGAAGCCCATGTCGTCCCCTTGGTCGTCGAGCATCGGCACGGCACCGACGCGAGCACGCAGACGGTCGACCTGCGTCGACGTCACCCTACTGGGGGCCCGTGACGCTCGCGCGATAGCATCACGCCTCGTGAGACAACCGCTCCTGGTCGCCGTCGTCGGCCCCACCGCAACCGGGAAGTCCGACCTGGGCGTCGACCTCGCCCTCGCGCTCGGCGCGAGCGAGGTCGTCAACGCCGACGCCTACCAGCTCTACCGCGGCATGGACGTCGGCACCGCCAAGCTCACGGCCGACGAGCGCCGCGGCGTGCCCCACCGTCAGCTCGACGTCCTCGACCCGGCCGAGGACGCGTCGGTCGCCGTCTACCAGCGCGAGGCCCGGAGCGACCTCGCCGAGCTGAGCGCCGCGCACCTGCGCCCCATCGTCGTCGGCGGGTCCGGTCTCTACGTGCGAGCACTGCTCGACCGCATGGAGTTCCCGCCGACCGACCCCGCGGTGCGGGCCCGCCTCGAGTCCCGGGCGGAGTCCGAAGGGACCCGGCCCCTGCACGACGAGCTTGCGCGGCGCGACCCCGACGCAGCGGCACGGATCCTGCCGGGCAACACCAAGCGCATCGTCCGCGCCCTCGAGGTCATCGAGCTCACGGGTGAGCCGTTCAGCGCACACCTTCCCGTCGAGGAGCACGTCCGGCCGTCCGTGCAGATCGGGCTCGACTTGCCACGTGACGAGCTCGACGCTCGGGTCGCGACGCGCGTCGACCGCATGTGGGACGAAGGCCTGCTCGAGGAGGTCCGCACGCTCGTCGCGACGGGGATGGGACGCACCGCGCGCCGCGCTGTCGGCTACGCCGAAGCGCTCGCGCACCTCGAGGGACGTCTCAGCCCGGCCGACGCCCGCGAGCAGACGATTGCCGCGACCCGCCGCCTGACACGCAAGCAGATGGGCTGGTTCGGCCGCGACCCACGCACGGTCTGGCTTCCCGCGGGAGCCCCCGACCGCCTCGACCAAGCACTCGACGTCGTCGAGCGTGCCGAGGCCGGGACCCTGGACATCCCTGAGACCACGAAGCCGACGCGCCGTAGCCTGGGCTCATGACCGCTCCCGCAACGCTCGCCTTCACCAAGGGGCACGGAACCGAGAACGACTTCGTGCTCCTCGACGACCGGACGGCGACGCTCGACCTCACGCCCGCGCTCGTCCGTGCGCTCGCGGACCGTCGTGCGGGGCTCGGCGGCGACGGCGTCATCCGCGTCGTCCGGTCCGCGGATCTTCCCGAGGGCGCAGCGGTCCTGGCGGCCGACCCCGCGGCCGAGTGGTTCATGGACTACCGCAACGCCGACGGCTCCGTCGCCCAGATGTGCGGCAACGGCGTGCGCGTCTTCGTCCGGTTCCTCGTCCACCTCGGCCTCGTTGACCTCACGGGCGGTGCACGCCTCGCGATCGGGACCCGTGCGGGGGTGCGGTACGTGACCGCGACGGCCGACGGCTATGCCGTCGACATGGGAACGTGGCGGCTGCCCGGAGGTGACACGGCGCGCACCGCGGGGCACGACGCCCTCGTGAGCGTCGTCGGTCTCGAGGGCGAACGCCCCGCGCTCAGGGTCGACATGGGCAACCCCCACACCGTTGTCGCGCTCGCGTCCGTCGCCGACCTGGCGGACCTCGACCTCATCCGCGCACCCCGGGTCACGCCCGTGCCCGACGACGGCACGAACGTCGAGCTCGTCGTTCCGCTGGGCGAGGTGCTCGCCGCTGACGGGGCCACGCACGGGCACGTACGGATGCGAGTCCACGAGCGGGGCGTGGGGGAGACCCGGTCCTGCGGGACCGGGGCATGCGCGGCCGCGCTCGCGGTGGCCACGTGGGCCGGGGCGGACGCGCCACGGACATGGCGCGTCGACGTGCCCGGGGGGACGCTCACGGTGCGCATGCTCGAGGGGTCACGGGTCGAGCTGTCGGGGCCGGCGGAGCTCGTCGGTCATGGTGAGGTCGACGTCGCGGCGCTGCTGCGCGGTCGCTCCGAGGCCTGACGGCCAACTCGCTACGCGACCTCGGCTGGCCCGGGGACGAGGAGGACACGGAAGCCCTTCGCGGACGCACACTTCGCAGTGCCCGGCGCCACCTCGCGGTCGATCCAGGCCGAGAGGGAGTCGGCTCCAAGATTGCGCTGCACGACGAGGTGGCCCGCGGCGCCCGGGGCGAGTCGCGGCAGCCATGTCCGCAGCATGTCGTGCAGGGCTTCCTTGCCGACACGGATGGGAGGGTTCGACCACACCGCGGCGAACCGCACGTCGGCGGGCACGTCCTGCGGACGGACAGCCCTGACGTTGGTCAGCCCGAGCCGCGTCGCATTGCGTCGGACGAGGTCGAGCGCACGCTCGTTGACGTCGACCGCCCAGACCGTGGCGTCGGGAGACTCCAGAGCCATCGTCAGAGCGACGGGTCCCCAGCCGCAGCCCAGGTCGAGCAGGTCTCCCGTGGCCGGCGGCGTGGGCACGGTCCGCAGGAGGACGCGCGTCCCGAGGTCGATGTGGCCGGGTGAGAAGACACCCGTCGCCGTCTCGACCTCGACCTCGCGACCCGCGAGGGTCACGGTGAGGTGGCGGCGTTCGTCGGCTGACGCCGGGACGGCAGTGAAGTAATGGTCCTCGTTCACCCCGCGAGCCTAGTGCGTCGGCCGTACCGTTCGTGCTGCGTCCCGGCCGTTCGCGCGTGCCCTCGGTCACGCCGCGCGCGAAATCAGTGGGCTCGAGGGCGGTCGGCGTGACACGCTGGTGCTCACCACCCCGACGGAAGGAACTCCATGACGCAATCCTCACCCGAGCCCTCGCGCACCGAGCGCGACATCGCCGACGACGTCGTCGCGCGCGTGCTGGCACGGGCTGGGACCGCGGTCGATGAAGGTTCCACGATCCACACGAGCGCCGACGGTGCGCAGCTCGACCTCGTCGAACGAGCCGCGCTGCGTCGCGTCGCCGGTCTCTCGACCGAGCTCGAGGACGTCACCGAGGTCGAGTACCGCCAGCTGCGCCTCGAGAAGGTCGTGCTCGTGGGCCTCTGGCACGGCCGCTCGTCGGCCGAAGCCGAAGTGTCGCTGCGTGAGCTCGCGGCCCTCGCCGAGACCGCTGGCTCAGAAGTTCTCGACGGCCTGCTGCAGCGCCGCGCGACCCCGGACCCCTCGACGTACCTCGGCAAGGGCAAGTCCGCCCAGCTCGCTGAGATCGTCGCCGCCGTCGGCGCGGACACGGTCGTGGTCGACGGTGAGCTCGCGCCGTCCCAGCGTCGTGCGCTCGAGGACATCGTCAAGATCAAGGTCGTCGACCGGACGGCTCTCATCCTCGACATCTTCGCGCAGCACGCGAAGTCGCGAGAGGGCAAGGCCCAGGTCGAGCTCGCCCAGCTCGAGTACCTCCTGCCGCGCCTGCGTGGCTGGGGTGAGTCGATGTCACGCCAGGCGGGTGGCCAGGTCGGTGGCGCGGGCGCAGGCATGGGGTCGCGCGGTCCCGGAGAGACGAAGATCGAGCTTGACCGACGCCGCATCCGCGACCGCATGGCCAAGCTGCGGCGCGAGATTGCCGCGATGGCTCCCGCACGCGAGGCGAAGCGCTCCTCGCGGAAGAAGGGCGAGGTGCCCGCGGTCGCGATCGCGGGATACACGAACGCCGGCAAGTCGTCGCTGCTCAACGCGCTGACGGGCGCGGGCGTGCTCGTCGAGAACGCGTTGTTCGCGACGCTGGACCCGACCGTGCGGCGGACTCAGACGAGCGACGGGCGCATCTACACGCTCGCGGACACTGTCGGCTTCGTGCGGTCGTTGCCGCACCAGCTCGTCGAGGCGTTCCGGTCGACCCTCGAAGAGGTGGCCGACGCCGACCTGCTCCTCCACGTCGTCGACGTCTCGCACCCTGACCCCGAGGGTCAGATCGCCGCCGTGCGGGCAGTTCTCGCTGATATCCCCGGTGCGCTCGACGTGCCCGAGGTCATCATCCTCAACAAGGCCGACGCAGCGGACCCCGAGGTCATCGCGCGGGTGAGGGGACGCGAGCGGCGCACGCTCGTCGTCTCGGCGCACACGGGCGAGGGCCTGACCGAGCTGCTCGCGTACATCGCCGCGTCCCTGCCGCGTCCCGACCGCGACATCGACCTCGTCGTGCCCTATACGCGAGGTGACCTTGTCCACCGCATGCACCACGAGGGCGAGATCGACCTCGAGGAGCACACGCCCGCGGGCACGCGCCTCAAGGGCCGTGCAGGAGAGGCTCTGGCCACAGAGCTCGAGGCAGTGGCGGTCGCCCTCAACCAGGACTGAGCCGACCGGGCCGAGCGCCACGGGTGCGTAGGATGACGCGGTGACCCCGACCTCCGACGACCCCGAACCCGACGTCACCGGTGAGGTCCTCGGCCTGCTGGACGTCGCCGTCGCGGCCCTCGGGGGCAGCGCGCGCGAGGGCCAGCGGGTCATGGCCGAGCGGGTTGCGCACTCGTTCGCGACCGGCGAGCACCTGCTCGTCCAGGCCGGGACGGGAACAGGAAAGTCGCTCGGCTACCTCGTGCCCGCGGTCCACCACGCTGTCACCCGCGACGAGCGTGTTGTCGTCTCGACCGCGACCCTGGCGCTTCAGCGTCAGGTGCTCGCCCGTGACCTGCCCCTCGTCGCGACGGCGCTCGCCGACCGCCTGCCGCGGCCGCTCCGCGTCGCGCTTCTCAAGGGCTGGCAGAACTACCTGTGCCTTCACAAGGTCTCAGGAGGCTACCCGGAAGAGCCAGGGACCGCTCTCTTCGACCTGCCGGACGCGGGCTCCGCCCCGGATCCGCTCGACGATGACGGTGGCCCGCGCGACGAGAGCGCGATCAAGCGACTCGGGCGTGAGGTCATGCGGCTTCGGGAGTGGGCCGAGGAGACGACGACGGGCGACCGTGACGATCTCGTCCCGGGCGTGAGCGCGCGTGCGTGGCGTCAGGTGTCGCTCACGAAGATGGAGTGCCTCGGCTCTCGCTGCCCGTTGCTCGCTGAGTGTTTCCCGGAGCGCGCGCGGGCTCAGGCGCGCGACGCGGACGTCGTCGTGACCAATCATGCGATGCTCGGCATTGCGGCGTCGGGGTCGCCCGGCGTCCTGCCCGAGCACAGCGTGCTCGTCGTCGACGAGGCACACGAGCTCACGGACCGGATGACGAGCCAGGCGACCCTCGAGCTCTCGGCCCTCTCAATCGATCAAGCGGCTCGGCTCGTCCGACGGCAGGGCATCGGGACGGCCGCGCTCGACCGAGCGGCCGCGGACCTTGGCGCGCTGCTGATGGACCTGCCCGAGGGGCGTCTGCCGCGCGGCCTTCCTGAGGGCGTGCGGGCGGCGGTCGGCGGCGTGCGGGACGAGGCGCGTGAGCTGCTCACCGCGCTGCGCCCCGAGCCCCGGTCCGACGCCGACGGCGCGCTCAAGGTCGCTCAGGCTGGCGTTCTCGTGCTCTTCGAGACCGCCGAGCGCATGGCAGCAGATCCCTCGGGGCACGACGTCCTGTGGTGCTCGCGTGGCTCGTGGGAGGCCGGTGGTGCGACGCGCCTCCATGTTGCCCCGATGAGTGTCTCGGGCCTTGTCCGCACCGCGTTGCTCGCGGAGCGGACGGGTGTCTTCACGTCGGCGACGCTGAGCCTCGGGGGCTCCTTCGAGCACGTGGCGCGGTCGCTCGGGCTCGCGGGGGCCGACGACGGCGCCGCGCGGCGCTGGGACGGCCTTGATGTGGGGACCCCGTTCGACTACGCGAAGCAAGGCATCCTCTACATCGCCCGGCATCTGCCGGCACCGGGCCGCGAACCGGCGACCGAGGCGCAGCTCGACACGATCGCCGAGCTCATCGAGGCGGCTGGGGGCCGGACCCTGGGTCTGTTCTCGTCACGACGTGCCGCCGAGACGGTTGCGGCAGCCATGCGTGAGCGCCTCGACGTCCCGGTTCTGTGTCAGGGCGACGACGTGCTGCCGACGCTCGTCAAGCAGTTCGCCGAGGATGAGGCGACGTGCCTGTTCGGCACCCTGTCACTGTGGCAGGGCGTCGACGTCCCGGGCGCGACGTGCAGCCTCGTCCTCATCGATCGGATCCCCTTCCCGCGGCCCGACGACCCGATCCGCTCAGCCCGGACCGAGGCCGTGACAGCAGCGGGTGGCAATGGCTTCATGTCCGTCTCGGCGACGCACGCTGCGCTCCTGCTTGCGCAGGGAGCGGGGCGGTTGGTGCGGACGCAGGCTGACCGTGGTGTGGTCGCCGTCCTCGACTCGCGACTTGCCACCGCGCGCTATGGGTCGTTCCTCACCCAGTCGATGCCGCCGCTGTGGCCGACGACGGACCGCGCGGTCGTCCTCTCGGCGCTCCGTAGGCTCACCAGCGACCACACCCCTGACTAGGGTGTGCGTAGGTGGTCCCTGCGGGCTGCCGATCGACACATCGATACGTGGAGGAACGATGCCGAACATCAGCCCGGAACGCGACGAGCACACTGCCCTGCGCACGACCAAGCTCGCCGTGGTCGGAGCGGGGGCCGTCGGTTCGACGCTCGCGTACGCGGCGCTCATGAGGGGTGCTGCCCGGACCGTCGCACTCTTGGACATCAACGCCGCGAAGGTGGAGGCGGAGGTCCTCGACCTGTCGCACGGCGTGCAGTTCGTTCCCGAGGCTCAGGTCATCGGGTCGGACGACGTCGCGGTGTGCGCGGATGCCGACGTCGTGGTCGTGACGGCGGGCGCCAAGCAGAAGCCGGGTCAGTCGCGGATCGAGCTGGCGGGCGCGACGATCGACCTCATGCGCAGGATCCTCCCGGGCCTTGTCGAAGTTGCTCCGAACGCCGTCTACGTCATGGTGACCAACCCCGTCGACGTCGTGACGTACGCGTCGCTCAAGATCTCGGGGCTGCCGCCGAGCCAGATGTTCGGGTCCGGAACGGTGCTCGACACCTCGCGTTTGCGCTTCCTCATTGCACAGCACTGCGGCGTTGCCGTGCAGAACGTTCATGCGTACATCGCGGGCGAGCACGGCGACACAGAGATTCCCCTGTGGGACTCTGCGACGATCGGTGCGGTCCCGCTGCGCGAGTGGAACCGTCAGTCCGAGCACCACGGCCCGTTGCGCGACGCGGACCGTGAGCGGATCGCGCACGAGGTGGTGAACTCCGCCTACCGGATCATCGAGGGCAAGGGCGCGACGAACTACGCGGTCGGGCTCGCGGGAACCCGCATCATCGAGGCGGTGCTCAACAACGAGCATTCCGTGCTCCCTGTCTCGGCGCTTCTCACCGACTACTACGGCATCTCTGACGTCTGCCTGTCCGTGCCCTCGATCGTTGGTCGTCGCGGCGTGTACGAGCAGCTTCAGGTGCCGCTCTCTGACACCGAGTACGACGGGCTGAAGACGTCGGCGGACAAGCTGCGCTCGGTCGCGCGGCAGTTCGGGTTCTAGGCGAGGCGCTTGCGCGACGTTCGCGTCGGGCATGCGTGCACAACGGCGAAGGCCCCCTCGGAGGAGGGGGCCTTCGCCGTCGTGCGGACCGTGGCCCCGACGGGCGGGGCCGATGCGGGGTCTGCGGCGCGCTCGGGGCTACAGCGCGCGGAGCACGGAGACGACGCGGCCAAGGATCTGGGCGTCGTCGCCAGGGATCGGCGCGTACGCGCTGTTGTGCGGCAGCAGCCAGACGTGCCCCGACGTGCGCTTGAACGACTTGACCGTGGCCTCGCCGTCGATCATCGCGGCGACGATCTCGCCGTTCTCGGCGACCGGCTGACGTCGGACGACGACCCAGTCGCCGTCGCAGATGGCCGCGTCGATCATCGAGTCGCCCTGGACCTTGAGCATGAAGAGCTCGCCGTCGCCGACGAGCTGACGCGGGAGCGGGAAGACGTCCTCGACGACCTGCTCCGCGAGGATCGGACCGCCGGCCGCGATCTGGCCGACGAGAGGCACGTACGACGGTTGCGGCCGGGAGTCGGCCTCGGCTGCGGAGTCATGCACGATGCGTGGTGAGGGACGCTCTGCTGCGTCCGTCACGGGCGAGAGCTCGGTTGCGACGACGCGGGCGTCGTTCGCCTGAACGATCTCGAGAGCGCGCGGGCGGTTGGGGTCGCGGCGCACGAAGCCCTTGCGCTCGAGCGCCTCGAGCTGGTGCTTGACGCTCGACGGGCTAGTGAGCCCCACCGCCGCACCGATCTCGCGCATCGTCGGCGGGTAGCCGCGGTCGCTGAGGGAAGCGCGAATGCACTCGAGCACGGCACGCTGGCGTCCCGTCAGTGCCCGTGCCGCGGGTGCGTCGGGCCCGGGGGTCCCGGAGGTTGTCTGCGTCACGTGCTGCTCCCTCGTCGCCCTCCGAATGTCGGAGGCTCGTGGTCGGCTGTCGCTCGTCAGCCTAGGGGAGCGCGCGGTCCGGTTCAAACACCCGTTCGATCGTGTCTCGACAATGTCCCTCCCGGCTGCTAGAAATAGAACAACCGTTCGACGTACATGCGTTCGAGGGGCTTCCGTTCAGCGGAAGGGTCTCGGCAGACGGAGGAGCATCGAGATGAGCACCATGAGCCTGGCGGCCTCGCCCCGCACGACCCGCGTCGCGCAGGTGCGGCGCGCGGCACCGCAGGCTGAGAACGCACCGCTGCGTCTGACGCGACGCGGTCGGCTCGTGCTCGGCGCCCTTGTCGCGCTGACCTTCCTCCCCGTGGGGCTGTGGTTCGCCGGTGAGGCAACTGCCGATGCGCCGCAGGGCGCCCAGGCGGTGACCGTGCGCACGGTCGGTGCGGGTGAGTCGCTCTGGGCGATCGCATCGTCGGTGACGTCACCGGGTGACGATGTGCGGGTTGCGCTACGCGAGATCGCGCGGCTCAACGGGTTGACAGGATCGCAGATCGCAGCGGGCCGCCAGCTTGTCGTCCCCGTGGTCGAGGCCAAGTAGCGGTGGCAGTGTTCCGCATGGCGCGCCTTCTTGCGCCATGCAGCGAGCGGGCCTAGAGTCGCGGTGCCCGCCGATGTGACATCCCGTGAGGACGCCCATGCACTGCCCGTTCTGCCGGAACTCCGACTCCCGCGTCGTCGACTCCCGCACGTCCGATGACGGGCTCTCGATCAAGCGCCGGCGTCAGTGCCCCGAATGCGGGCGGCGCTTCTCGACGATCGAGACGTCGAGTCTCACGGTCGTCAAGAGGTCGGGTGCGACAGAACCGTTCTCGCGCGACAAGGTCGCCGCAGGCGTTCGGAAGGCTTGCCAGGGTCGGCCCGTGAGCGATGACGATCTCGCGTTGCTCGCGCAACGGGTCGAGGAGTCGATCAGGGGCGCAGGGAGCGCCGAGATCGACGCCAACGAGATCGGCCTGGCCATCCTTGGCCCGCTGCGGGATCTCGACGAGGTCGCCTACCTGAGGTTCGCCAGCGTCTACCAGGACTTCGGCTCGCTCGATGATTTTGAGGCAGCGATCACTGCGTTGCGCGCGGACCATGAGTCCGCCGCCCAGGTCGCGAGCAGCGGCGGGACGGGCAGCCCGGACGGTGGGCTCGAGGACTGAGCGGCGGTCCGTGCGGCATCCGCGGGCGCATATCTAGTTGGCACCGGGGCCGCCCGCGAGAGAGGGTAGACCTGCCGCACCCGCGGTAGCTGACGAGGAGGCGCCCATGGCTGACCACGATGATCGTTCTGTCCCTGAGGACATCAAGGAGAAGTTCCGTGCGGCTCTCGCCGCGAAGAAGGGCAACGAGCGCACCGCAGACGGCGCATCCAACACGGGGGCCGTTCACGGCTCCGAGACCGTGGGAAGCACGCAGCGGACCTTCCGTCGTAAGTCTGGCTGAGCTCGCACGCCCTGCGCCGCGTGACGCATCCATATGACATCGGGCTTGCACCTCGCAAGAGGTGCAGGCCCGATGTCATGCGAGGGGCGAGCGTCAACGGTCACGCGTCCGTGCGCCGCGCCTGCTCAGTCGAGAAGCCGCAGCCGGACGGTTGCTTCGAGCTGGGACAGCTCCGTGACAGCATCCGTCGAGATGGTCGAACCCGCGTCGGTGACGACGTACCCGATGTCGCCACGCGTGCCGAGGAGCTGGCCGACGATGTTGACGTCGTGCGCCGCAAGGATCTGGTTGACCTTCGCGAGCACGCCGGGAACGTTGCGGTGCAGATACGTGAGGCGGCTCGCACCCGTGTGCTCGAGCGCGAGGTTCGGGAGGTTGACAGACAGCGTGGTCGAACCGGTTGCGAGGTAGTCCCGGATCTTCGTCGCGACGAACTGCCCGATCGCCTCCTGCGCCTCCTCGGTCGATCCGCCCGTGTGCGGCGTGAGGATGACGTTCGGCAGCCCCTGGAGCTCGGAGATGAACGGGTCACCCTTGCGCTTGGGCTCCTGCGGGAATACGTCGACCGCGGCACCCGCGATGCGGCCCGCCAGGATCTCGTCACGCAGAGCCGCGTAGTCGGGAACGAACCCGCGCGAGAGGTTGAGGAAGATCGAACCTTGCTTCATGCGTCCGAAGTGTTCCGCCGTGAACATACCCGCGTTGCCCGCGCGGCCATCGACGTGAAGGGTGACGATGTCGGAGATCTCGAGCAGCTCGTCGAGCGTCTCCATGCGACGCGCGTTACCGAGCGCGAGCTTCTCCGCGGAGTCGTAGAAGACGACCGACATGCCGAGGTTCTCGGCAAGGACCGAGAGCTGGGTCCCGATGTTGCCGTAGCCGATGATGCCGAGCGTGCGGCCCCGGACCTCGTGCGCGCCCGTCGCCGACTTGTTCCACACACCGGCGTGCATCTCGTCGTTGAAGACGGTGAGGCGACGCGTGAGCGCGATGATGTCGGCGATCGCGACCTCGACGACGGAACGGGTGTTGGAGAACGGCGCATTGAACGTGGCGATGCCACGCGTCGCAGCGCCCGCAAGGTCGATCTGGTTCGTCCCGATGCAGAAGGCGCCGATGACGCTCAGCTGCGAGGCGTGCTCGAGCACGCGCGGGGTCACGGTCGACTTCGAGCGGATGCCGAGGATGTCGACGCCGTCGAGAGCGGCGATGAGATCGTCCTCGTCGAGTGCGCCGGTGTGGTTGACGACCTCAATCCCATGAGCCGTGAGGATCTGGGTCGCGAGCGGGTGGAGGTTTTCGAGGAGAAGGGCGGTAGGCACGGGGCCAGTATCGACCCGAGCGGGGGCGGACCCAAACCGGGTCCGCACGATGGACGACGTGGTCTCCTACCGCTGCTCCAGCGCGTCGGCGATCCGCGGCGGAAGGTCGTGCGAGTGCACGAGATGCAGCTGCTGGGTCGGCCGGGTCATGGCGACGTAGAGATCGGACGGGGCGAGCTCGTCGGGCTCCACGAGCACGACGACGTCATACTCGAGCCCCTTGGCCGTGCGGGGGTCGACGACTGACACCGGGGCGTCGACATCGTCGTCGCCCCGCGCGGAGCGCAGTGCAGCGTCGGGAAGGACCTCGCGCAGGGCGTCGCGGAGCGCCGCGCACCGGCGACCCTCGGCGACCACGGCGATACGGCCCACGCCGTCGGCGGTCGTACCCTGGCGGACCTGGGAGGCGACGACGCGTGCGGTCTCGCGGACGACGTCGGTCGACCAGTGCACGTGAAGGGCGTCGGCGACCTCGCGTGCCGACGTCATGGGGGACACGGGCAGGCCGGCGGTGATCGCCGCGGACCTGGCCGCATCCGCGATCGTCGCGGGCGTGCGGTAGTTGACGGTGAGCTCCTCGAGCCGCCACGCCCCGCGCAGCGGGCCGTCAAGCATCGAACGCCACGTGCGCGCTCCGCCCGCGGCGGAGGTCTGTGCAACGTCCCCGACGATCGTGAGCGACCGGGTCGGCACCCGACGGAGCAGGCTCCGCCATGCCATCGCCGTGAGCTCCTGGGCTTCGTCGACGACGACGTGGCCGTACGTCCAGGTCCTGTCCGCTGCTGCGCGCTCGGCCGTCGTGAGGGTCGTCCCGCCCGCGGAGAACCGGTCGGCAAGGATCTCGGCGGAGACGAGGGCACCCGCGCCCGTCCCCTGAAGGACTTCCTGTGCGTACTCGAGGTCGCGGGCGCGCGCGGCCGCGTCGGACTTGGCCTGGGCGCGAGCGGCCTGGTCGTCCTCGCCGAGAAGCTCGGCGGCCTCGTCGAGCAGAGGGATGTCGGAGACCGTCCAGGCGGCGCCCGGCTCGCGTCGCAGGGCGTCGCGCTGCGCCTCGGAGAGGTGGGGCGCTGCCTCGGCGAGCCGGTGCGGCTTGGTCCACAGGTCCTCGACGAGCGTCTGCGGCGTGAGCGGGAACCATGCGAGATTGAGCGTGACCTTGACGTCGCGATGTGAACGGAGGTCGTCGAGCACCATGCGGCGGTCCTCGTTCTCAAGCTCGACGCCGGCCTCGCGTCCGTACTGCGATGCGAGCCGCGAAAGCATCTCCTTGACGAAGGTGACCCGGGCAATGTTGTGCGGCTTGTTCGTCCGACGGGCGCGCCCGGCGGCCTCGCGGACGTCCTCGCGCCTGATGACGAGGTCGATGCCGTCGAGGCGGAGCGGGACGTCGTGCTCTGGGATGCGCTGTCGAGCGCGGACGGCGCGCGCGACGACACGTGCCATCGAGGCGTCGCCCTTGAGCCGGGCGGCGACCGCGTCCGTCTCGTCGCGACGTGCCACGATGCCCGGGAGCAGCTCGCCCATGGTCGTCGCGACGACCCCGGTCTCACCGAGCGAGGGAAGAACCTGGTCGATGTAGCGCAGGAACGCGGGAGAGGGACCGACGAGAAGCACCCCCGAGCGCTCGAGGACGCGCCGGTGCGCGTAGAGCAGGTACGCGGCACGGTGCAGAGCGACCGCGGTCTTGCCCGTCCCGGGCCCGCCTTGGACGACGAGCGCGCCCGCGAGATCGGCTCGGATGATCCGGTCCTGCTCGGCCTGGATCGTCGCGACGATATCGTTCATCCGGCCCGTGCGTTGAGCCGCCATCGCAGCGAACAGGGCACCCTCGCCCGAGAGGTGGACCTCGTCGTCACCCAGGGCGTCGAGGTCGAGAACCTCGTCCTCGAGCGAGATGACGTTCCGGGCCCGGGTGACGAGGTGGCGGCGTCGCAGGACTCCGTCGGGGTGGGCCGACGTCGCTCGGTAGAAGGCTTGAGCCGCAGGCGCTCGCCAGTCGGTGAGGATCGAGCGATGCTGGTCGTCCGTGAGCCCGATCCGGCCCACGTGCCGTATCTCGTCGCCCACGAGATCGAGCCGGCCGAAGCACAGCCGGTCCTCGACCGCTTCGAGCTGGGCGATCCGGTCTTCGTAGAGGGTCGCGAACGCGTCACGCTCCGAGCGGTTCTGGGGGGAGCCTGACGGACCCGAACGGCGGACGGCCGCGAGGCGGGTGCGCGTTTGGGCGCGCAGGGCATCGAGCCGCGCGTAAAGCCGGTCGACAACCTCCTGTTCGGAGAGGATCTCGGACGAACGGGACGCTGACACCGGGCCTCCTGGGACTGGGACGACGCGCAGTGCGCGCACGTGGCCATCCATTATGGTCCGTCGCGGGAGCGCGTGGGTCTGCTTCTCGCGAATGTCGTCGTGCGGCGTGCGGGAATGCCTCGCCGCCGTTGGATGTTGTCACGCGTGAGGCCTGGGGACCTGGGCCCTTGCCAGACGAAGGAGGACCGGTGCTCGAACCGACGGACCTGTACGAGGTCGACGAGAGCGTGGCCGCGCAGCTCGCCGTGCCCGAGGGCGGCACGGGGCCCGTCATGGTCCATGCCCTCGAGGGCTTCGTCGACGCAGGCCGCACGGCCGAGCTCGTCTCGGACCACTTCGTCGCGGCCTTCGAGACCGAGCGTCTCGTGACGTTCGACTCCGACGAGCTGCACGACTACCGGGGACGGCGCCCCCTCATGGACTACGACGAGGACCACTGGGCGTCGTACGACGCACCGCGGCTCGTCGTCGACGTGGCTCGCGATGCCGAGGGCACGGCGTTCCTCGTCCTGCACGGGTCCGAGCCGGACCTGCGCTGGGAGCGCGTCGCCACGGGTCTGCAGCAGGTTGTCGACCGTTTCGGTGTCTCTCTGGTCGTCGGGATCCAGGGCATTCCGATGGCGACGCCCCACACGCGCCCGGTGGGCGCGAGCGTGAGCGCGACACGGGCCGAGCTGGCCGGTGTGCAGCCTCGGATCTTCGGCAAGGTGCGCGTCCCCGCCAGCTTCGGGGCCATGTTCGAGAAGCGGCTCGGCGAGTCCGGGTATGACGCCCTGGGTCTCACGATGCACGTGCCCCACTACCTGGCGCAGGGGCCGTTCGCGCCTGCTGCGCTCGAGGCGCTCCGGCGTGTCGAGCACGTGACGGGCCTCTCGTTGCGCGCGCATGACCTCGAGGAGCCCGCTCATGCGGCTGCCGAGGAGATCGCTGCCCGTGCGACGGGCTCCGACGAGATCCGCGAGGTCGTCGCGGACCTCGAACGTCGGTATGACAGCTTCGTCGCGGCGCACGGTGGTGCCAACCTTCTCGCCCAGCCCGTCGCGATCCCGTCGGCCGACGAGCTCGGCGCAGCGTTCGAGGAGTTCCTCGCTGCGCGGGACGAGTCGTCCTCGGACGAGGCGACCGACGACGACTGACGCCCGGCGGGTCACGGCGACCCGCCGCGTCCGCCCCGCCCGTGGCTGAGGTCTGCTCGGCGTGAGGCGAGGCGGGGTCGCGTCGTCAGCCGCCCGTGGTGTCGTCGCCGGAGCGGGTGACGGGACCGGGAGTGTGGCCGACCGGCGGGTCGTCCTTCGCGACGTCCTCAGGTGCCACAGGGTCCCGGAGCGGTCCGGCGCCTGCAGCAAAGCGCTCGAGCTCGTTGTCCGCGACGATGTGCGCGGGGACGGCGAGGCGTCGTAGTGCCCGGTCGACCTGGGCGCCGGTGAGGTCGATGCTCGTGCCTCCCGCGCGCACGGCGGCGAGGACAAGGTTTCCGTAGCGGCGCCCCTTGAGGACGGCGGGCTCGGCCACCAGGACGACGCGTGACCACCTGGGGCCCGTGGTCGTGCCTGAGTCGTCAGGCGCGGTCGCGAGGCCCGCGAGGGCGGTCGCGACCTCGGCTCGCGCGAGGCGCAGTGGCGCGCGATCAGCGATGTTCGCGAGGTAGAGCCCGCCCGGTCGCAGAACCCGCAGCACCTCCCGGGACCACCCGTCAGTCGTGAGGTGCTCGGGGGTGGTCGCCCCTGCGAATGCGTCACGAATGATGACGTCGGAGCTTTCCGGCGGGGCCGAGGCGATCGCTGTGCGTCCGTCTGCGGCTCGCAGCCTGAGGGCGGGTGATCGCGGAAGGGTGAACCACTCGCGGACGAGCTCGAGGAGGACGGGGTCTGGGTCGATCGCCACCTGGCGCGATCCTGGCCGGCGCGCGTCGATCCAGCGGGGGAGAGTGCACCCGGCTGCGCCGACGTGGAGCGCCCGGAGCGGGCCAGGCTCGAGCGCGTCGAGGAGCGCTGCCATGTGCTCCATGTACTCGAACGTGAGGACGGTGGGGTCGGCGTGGACGTACGAGCTGGGAACGCCGTTGACGTGAAGCGTCACGCCGAGCGGGTCGTCGCGGTCGACGACGGCCTCGACCGTTCCCGTCGCGACGGCGACGGGTCCGCTCGGCACAGCGAATGTCGGTGGCTCGGTGTGTGATCGACGTCGGGAGGTGCGGCGGGCCATGGGCACCACCGTAGACGGCCTCGGGCCGGGGGCTTGACGGCCTCGAACAGATGTTCGATGATGGACGTGAGGAGGTGGTGGCGATGACCGTGACAACGATGACGCACCGCAGGGGGCGCGCAGCCGAGGGTGGTTCCGTCGTGCGAGGCGTCCTTGATTCGACGCTCATGCGGCGGTCCGACGCTGAGATCCTCGCCGCGCAGCTCTCGCAGGATCCTGTCGACCGCTTCCTCCATGCGCATTTCGCCGCCCTGCGTGCGGCCGGTGCCGTGCTCGCGGTCGTCGTCCCGCCTCGCGGACGCGGCCGGGATCGTTCGGCCTGGGATCAGCTCGTCGACCGGGTTCCGTCGCTCGCGGGCTGGGCGGCGGTCTTTTCCGACGCTGCTCGGGTGCGCTCGGCCGTCGAGAGCGGACGGCTCGACCTCGTCGACCACGCCCGGGCAGAGCAGGCGCTGGCTGACGCCGAGGACTTCCGGGATGCCATCGACGCCTTCGTCGAGGGCGCTGGTGGCGCGGCTGAGAGCGCCCGCGCGCTGAGCGCCGTGCGCGCCTCGTGACACGGTCACGAGCGGTGGCGGGGCGATGAGCCGGGGTCCGCGCGCCAACCTCGCAGGCAGGGCCTGGGGCGACGACGACGAAGGGTGCAACGTCCTTCACGTCGACATGGATGCGTTCTTCGCGCTCGTCGAGCTTGCGAGGCGCCCCGAGCTCCACGGCAAGCCCGTCATCGTCGGCGGCATGGAGCGCGGCGTCGTGCTCTCGGCAACGTACGAAGCGCGAGCCTTCGGGGTGCGCTCGGCCATGCCGATGGCCGCGGCCATGCGGCTGTGCCCCCAAGCGATCGTGGTGCGTCCCGAGCACGGCCTCTATCACGAGGTCTCCCGGGGCGTCATGGAGATCCTGCGCGACGTGACGAGCCTTGTCGAGCAGCTGAGCGTCGACGAAGCATTCCTCGACGTCCGAGGGGCGCGGCGCAGGCTCGGCCCGCCCGTCGCGATCGCCGAGAGTATCCGCGAGCGGGTGGCACGGACCTTCGGCATCACGTGCTCGGTCGGTATCGCCTCGACCAAGTTCGTCGCGAAGCTCGCCTCGGTGCACGCGAAGCCTGACGGTCTGCTGCTCGTCCCCCAGAACGCGACGCTCGCGTTCCTCAGGTCGCTTCCCGTCGGTGCGCTCTGGGGCGTGGGCGAACGCACCGAGGAGCAGCTCGCGCGCTTCGGCATCACGACCGTGGCGCAGCTGGCTGACTCCGACAAGCTCATCCTCCAGGGCGCGATCGGACGTGCATCGGGTGCCCGGCTGCATGACCTGGCCTGGGGCCGTGACCCGCGGCCGGTCGAGCCCACCCGTGTCGAGAAGAGCCTGGGCGCCGAGTCGACCTTCGATCATGACCGGTCTGATCTCGCCGAGGTTGAGGCGAGGCTCCTCGGGCTCGCGGACCACGTCGCGGAACGGCTGCGGCGTCATCATCAGGTGGGGCGCGTTGTCGCGCTCAAGGTCCGCACGAGCGACTTCCGTACGCTCAGTCGGTCACGCACGCTCGCCTCCCCGACAGATGTCGGCCGTCAGATCTACCTCGCCGCACGTGAGCTCCTCGCAGGAGTCGATCTTCGGGGGCTTCCGGTTCGGCTCGTCGGTGTCCGCCTCGAAGGTCTCTCGGCCCGCGAAGGAGCCCACGTGCAGGCGACGCTCGACGAAGCCGCCGACGGGTCGATTGAACGGCGACGTGCCGCAGAAGCCACCATGGACATGGTGCGCGAGAGGTTTGGTGCGGCCGCGATCGGACCCGGCGCGTCTCGTCTCGCGACCCGCGTCAGGCAGGCCACGACGCCGGCTGGCACGTAGAGCACCGCAAGGTGCGCACGATCACCAGGGGACCGGGTACAACTTCCGCGCGAACCGACCTATCCTTATGGTGACCGCCTGACCGATCGATGAAGCGGGGTTGCCCATGCCACTGTCCGAGTACGAGCAGCGCGTGCTCGAGCAGATGGAGCGTCAGCTCTCTGCCGACGACCCGAAGCTCGCCACGACCCTCACGACGCCCCGTCACCGCACAGGCCGTCGGATCATCGTTGCGGTCGCAAGCCTCATCGTCGGGCTGCTGCTTCTCATCCTCGGCGTCGTCGAGAGCCTCATCGTCGTCGGCATCCTCGGATTCGCCGTCATGCTCGGCGGCGTCACGTACGCGGTCCTCAGCCCTGCACCGAGCGAGACCACGGGTCCGCACGGCATCGTCACCGACGACGGCCGCGTTCGTCCGCGCGCTTCAGGTCGCGGTCACGGTCGCAGCAAGACGAGCGGCGGCAGCTTCATGCAGCGCATGGAGCAGCGATGGGACAAGCGTCGCGACAGCGGCGGCTTCTAGATCGGCAGCTTCGCGACCGGCAGCCTTCTCAAGGGCAGCTTCGCGACCGGGAGCGCGCGCTGCTCGGTCGTCCGCGTTCCTATCCGTGCTTGATTGATCCGTCCGGTGTGGACGTGCCCGAGCGCTTCTCGGTGACGCGGTCGCGCCCGAGCTCGGCGAGCGCCTCGCGCTGCAGACGTTCCACCTCGTGCGCGGCCGGCGTCGGTGAGCCGGGCGCGTACCGTGCCCGTTCGACCGCCCGCGCCAGATCCGTCACGGCCCCGCCGCGCGGATCGACCCGGGCCGCAAAGGCGCGCAACGTCTCGCCCGTCCCGGGTTCGAGGTCACCCTTGCGGGCGGCACGCAGCACCGTCCGCCAGGCGGCTTCGAGGTCACGATGCCCGGAGGCACGGCGTCGAAGCACCGCGACCGCGCCGGCGACAACGAGAAGCGCCAGCGTGGCGATCCCCCCGAGCATCCATGGGCTCACCCCACCGTCGTCCACGGAGCCGGGGACCTGCGCCGTCGCGGTCGGGCCCGTCGGACGAACCGTGGGGCTGCGGGTGAGCGTCGGGGTCGCAGCCGTGGGCTCCGTCGTGGGCGCATCGGTCTGCGCCGGCTCAGGCTGCGTGTACGCCGGAGCAATGCCCGACTGTGTTCCTGGCGTCGGCTCGAACCGCACCCACCCGGCCCCGACGAAGTAGATCTCGGGCCACGCGTGCGCGTCCCGCCCGCGCACGACGTACCGGTCGCTCTCGGAGCGGCCCGGCAGGTATCCGACCGCGAGGCGGGCCGGCATGCCGAGCGACCGCGCCATCGAGACCATGGCCGTCGCGAACTGGACGCAGTAGCCACGGCCGTCGGCCAGGAAGTCGAGAACGGCATCCCGGCTCGACTGGCTCGGAACCTCGAGGGTGTAGCGGAAGCGTGGGTCGGTGCGCAGGAAGTCCTGCAGCGCGACAGCCCTGTCGTAGTCGGTCGCGGCCTCACCGACGATCGTCGTCGCCATGGCGGCCAGCTCGTCGGCGCCGGGCGTCTCGGCAACGGCGTACGCCGTCTCGATGGCTGCGCGGTCGCCTTCGGGTACGTCGGCGGGTGTGCGCGGGGTGTCGGTCGCGCGCAGGACGTCTGCGGAGAGGTCGCGCGGGTGGAAGACGACCTCCGCCTGGTCGCCCGAGGAGAGGTCGGGGCTCGTCTCGACGACATCTCGCTGCGGGTCGTACGCGTTCGAGGACCCGGGGCGTGCCACGGCCCTCGGATCGAGCGGGACGGGGAGGACGGTTCCACGCATCTCCTCGGTGCGCAGCGTGAGCGTCACGGGCGCCAGGAGGCTGCCCGTGTACGTGCCGGGCCACAGGACCGTCCCGTCGGCGACGGCCTCGGCGCGCGAGGCTGGCGGTGTCCAGGTGCGGCCGTCGAACTCGTAGAGGGTCCCCGTCCGCAGTGGCCCGCGTGTGGTGGGTGACGACGTCGTGTAGCTGAAGACCTTGCGCTGCGAGCGTTCCCCGAGGCTCCGGGTGAGGTCGAGGTTCTCGCCGACCTGGCCGACCCCGGTCCGGACGTCGGGAGCCTCGATCGAGCCCCAGCCCGGAACATGGGGCAACGCGCTGCCGAGACTGAGGGCGGCGACGACCGTGAGAGCTGTGAGCGAGCCCCACCGCACGACGCGTGGTCCGTACGTGCGGACTGCGCGCGCCCGGTCGCGGGTCCAGCGGTCTGCCCGTGGGCCGGGGTAGCGCCGCTCGATCGCATGTGGATCGTCTGCCGCGAGGAGCCCGAGGAGTGCCAGGCCCGTGACGACGACGGGGACGAGAGGCATGTCCTGGACGATGAGGAGCGGCGGAAGCCACAGCAGTGCGACTGCGACGCCAGCGAGAGCGGGGACACGGACCGCGATGACGATGTCGGCCAGGAGGAGGACGCCGAGCGCTCCGACGACGATGAGCATGACGACGGGTTCGCTCGGCTCGATCGGGGCGGCGCGCGAGTTGAGCAGCCCCGGCATGGCACCGAACAGGGCGGCCATCGCGGAGACGTCAGCCCGGCTCACGGCGGGGTCGAAGGCTCCGGGTTCGTCGGAGTCCAGGGTCGTGCCGCTGAATCTCGCGACGACGAGCCAGGCGCTGAAGACTGCGGCGACGAGGGTCGGGACGAGTGCGGTGAACGTCCCGACGTCGGGGCCTCGCCAGCCGCGCAGGCCGAGCCGGAGCAGGAGCGTGACCGCGGTGACGAGAAGGACGAGTGCGACGACCTCGGTCCGCCAGGCGCCGGGGGTGACGACGGCGGTGAGGGCGAGCGCGGAGGCGCTCACAGCTGTCGCGAGGAGCGCGCTCGAGACGATGAGCCGGTTGGGTGACGGCAGGTAGTCGAACGAGCCGGTCATGCGCGCACCCCAGTGAGCTCCCGCCATGCGTCGTCAAGGTTGTCGTCCGCGAGCATGACGGTGCGCCAGCCGTGGTTGCGCAGTGCGTCGGCGACGAGGGTGTCGGTCGTCGTACGGCAGACGACGACGGCGATCCGGGTCGCGCTCGGTGAGCTCTCGTCGCCGTACGCGGCGAGCTCGATGTCGAGCGACTGGGCGTCGCCGCCGAGGACGACGACGAGCTGCTCGGCGCCACGGCGGCCTGCGACGACGTCGGTGAGGCGCTCCGCTCGTGCGGTGGTGCGCTCGTCCCCGGCCGGCAGAGGAGCGAGGTCGATCGTGGGGTCGAGGATGCGCGCGCGTGCTGCCTCATCGGTTGACACGACGCGGGTTCCTGTCGTGAAGGAGCCGGGCCCCGCGTCCCCGACGGGGATGAGGCGGACTGCATGGCCCGTCTCGACGAGGTGGATCGCGAGGGTCGCGCCGACCGAGATGATGCGTTCGAGAAGCGGGTCGTGTGCTGCGCGACGTGCGCTCGGCAGGTCGACGACGATGGTCGCGGGTGTGAGGCTTGCGCCTTCGTCGACGCGGACGAGCAGCTCACGGTGGCGCGCGGCACTCTTCCAGTGGACGCGACGCAGGTCGTCGCCCGGGACGTACCGGCGCAGCGAGGCGTCCTCGTCGCTCGGCTCGTTCGCGCCGGCCTTCATCGGCGAGATTCCTGCATGGGCGAGCGCGGTGCTTCCGCTCATGGGCAAGAGCCGGGGGCGGACTGCCACGGATGACGGGTCCCCGAGGGTTGACGTCGCGCGGCACAGGCCGAGCGGTCCGACGCGCGTCGCGGTGAGCGGTCCGAGCGGCCACCGGCCACGGTGCGCCGGGGTGAGTGTGTACTCGAGGTGGACGTCGTCATATCGGGCGCGGACGCGTGCTCGCAGCGCGGCTCCCGAGCGGAGCGACGCCGGCACGCTCTCGGCCAGCCCGAGCCCGTGCAGCAGGTCCGAGCTCCACGGGCTCAGGTGGTGCGGCGCGACGAGCGTCGACACCGCGATGTTCTCTCCGACGTGGGCGGGTGTGGGGCGGAGCGTCCGTGAGACGGCGAACCGGCCGGATGGTGTGAGGAGAGCGAGCGCCAGCGCGGTGAGCCCGACGGGAAGGCACAGGAGCAGCCCGAGCAGCAGCACGGGGACGAGCGAGGAGACGAACCCGGACAGGACGAGGGTCGCCCCAGCGAGCAGCAGGCCGGTCCCACGGTTGGTGAGACGAAGGGTGCGGAAGGCGGGGCGAGAGGTCATCGACGCGAGGGCGTGGGCACGGGGACGCGGGCGAGGACGCCGGCCACGACGTCGGTCGCCGTGCGGCCCGAGGCACGCGCTGAGGGGTTGATGACGAGCCGGTGGGCAAGGACCTGGGCCGCGAGCATCTGGACGTCGTCGGGTGTGACGTACTCGCGCCCGCCGAGGGCTGCGACTGCACGTGCGACGCGCAGCAGCTGGACGGATGCGCGGGGGGATGCTCCGAGCCGGACGTCAGGGTCGACGCGCGTCTCGCGGACGAGGGCGATCGCGTAGCGCTTGACCGCTTCGGCGGCGAAGACGCGATGGACGATGTCGACGAACCGGCCGAGCGTCGCGACGTCTGTCACGGGCTCGAGGCGGAGCAGCGGGTCGGTCGTGTCGCGCCGATCAAGCATCTCGAGCTCGGCGTCTGCTGAGGGGTAGCCGACCGAGATGCACGCGGTGAACCGGTCGCGCTGCGCCTCGGGAAGCGGGTAGGTCCCTTCCATCTCGATGGGGTTCTGCGTCGCGAGGACGAGGAAGGGGCGGGGGAGCTCGTGGGTTGTGCCGTCGACCGTGACCTGGCGCTCCTCCATGCACTGCAGGAGCGCGGACTGGGTCTTGGGTGAGGCGCGGTTGATCTCGTCGCCGATGACGATGTTGGCGAAGATCGGGCCCGGGCGGAACTCGAAGGTGCTGTCGTGGGTGCGGTAGATCGTCATGCCGGTGAGATCGCCCGGCAGGAGGTCGGGCGTGAACTGCACGCGTCCGACGGTTCCGCGGATCGTGCGGGCGAGCGCGCGCGCGAGGGTGGTCTTGCCGACTCCGGGAACGTCTTCGACGAGGAGGTGGCCCTCGGCGAGGAGGACCGCGATGGTCGTCATGACGACCTGGGGCTTGCCGGAGAGCACCTCCGCGAGGCCCTCGCGCATCGCGTCGCAGGTTCGGGTGATCTCGTTCAGCTCGTCGGGCGTCGGCGGTGTCGTCCTCACGGGTCCTCCTCGGTCGTGATTCGCAGCGTAGACGACTCGGGTGCCCCAGATCACGTTCGTCCGGCCACGGAAGTTTCCGGGTGCACGTGCGGCCGGGTCCGCGACGGGCGCTGGGTGCGCCGACCGCCGATCGTCGGGCGCGTGGGCGACGTCCCTCCACTTCGCTCCACGGGGGCGCGGCCGCGGGCGTCCGTCAGGTGCGTGGAGGCTGGCCGCCCGCGGATTCCTGTGGTTCTGGCATGCGGACGGTGCCGCGCTCCGCTGTGCACGGTCGGCGGCGGGGGCGGTGGTCCCGGAATGTCCCTCCACTGTTCACCACCGTCCTGACCTGCGGCGATATACCCCTCCGAGCCTAAGTCGCCGCATGTAGGCCTTGCTGGTGGGGGGAAGTGGAGTACAGTGGAGCAACCGGGGAGAGAGGGGAGGTGCATCCGGATGGCAGAGACGATCACTGGGGCGCCGAGCCTCCTGCTCGGGACGTACACGCCCCGGCTCGACGACAAGGGGCGGTTGCTCCTCCCGGCGAAGTTCCGGGGACAGCTCGCGTCGGGTCTCGTGATGACTCGCGGCCAGGAACGATGCCTCTACCTCCTGCCCATGGAGGAGTTCCGCCGGATGTACGAGCAGATCCGCCTCGCACCAGTGACGAGCAAGCAGTCGCGCGACTACCTGCGCGTCCTCCTCTCGGGGGCGAGCGACGAGATGCCCGACAAGCAGGGACGCATCTCGATCCCCGCCCCGCTGCGCGAGTACGCAAGCCTCGACCGCGACCTCGCCGTCATCGGCATGGGAACGCGCGTGGAGATCTGGGATGCGCCGACCTGGGAGGCGTACCTCGCCGAGCAGGAGTCCGGCTACGCCGACACCGCCGAGGAGGTCCTGCCGCCCTTCCCGTTCTAGCCCGAGGGTCCCGTCCGTACGACGAGGCCTCCTCCCGCCCCATCTGGCGCACTTCCCCGGCGCCAGCGGGGTCGCGGTGGGAGACCTGGTCGGGCGGAGGTCCACACCCTCCCGACCTGCCACTCACCACCCACGACGAATCGAACCAGTCCACAGAAGGGAGACACCGCATGACGCACGAGCCCGAGCGGGAGACGTCCGACCGCCACCGCCCAGTCCTCCTTCAGCGGTGCGTCGACCTCCTCGCCCCCGCGCTTGCGGCACCCGGTTCAGTTCTTGTCGACTGCACGCTCGGCATGGGTGGTCACACCGAGGCAGTTCTCGAGCAGATCCCGACGGCGCGTGTCGTCGGGATCGACCGCGACCCCCAGGCGATCGCGCTCGCGGGCGAACGCCTGGCCCGGTTCGGTGACCGCTTCACCCCCGTCCACGCCGTGTACGACGAGATCGGCGAGGTCGTCGCTGACCTTGGCCTCGACGGAGTCCAGGGCGTGCTCATGGACCTCGGCGTCTCGTCCCTCCAGCTCGACGAGGTCGACCGTGGCTTCGCCTACGCGCACGACGCACCGCTCGACATGCGCATGGACCCGACGACGGGGCTGACGGCTGCTGACGTCCTCAACACGTATGACGAGCGCGATCTCACGCGCATCCTGCGCGAGTACGGCGAGGAGCGCTTCGCCGGCAAGATCGCCCGGTCGATCGTCCGGATCCGCGAGGAGCGCCCCTGGTCGATGAGCGCCGAGCTCGTCGACCTCGTGCGCGCGTGCATCCCCGCGGCGACGCGCAAGACCGGGGGGCATCCTGCCAAGCGCACGTTCCAGGCGCTGCGCATCGAGGTGAACGGCGAGATCGACGTGCTCGCGCGTGCGGTTCCCGCGGCCGTCGAGGTCCTCGCGGTCGACGGTCGCATCGTCGTCGAGAGCTATCACTCGCTCGAGGATCGCCTCGTCAAGCGCGTCCTGCAGACCGGTGCCACGTCGTCCGCGCCCGCCGGCCTCCCCGTCGAGCCCGAGACGCACAAGCCCTACCTCGAGCTGCTCACGCGCGGCGCCGAAGAGGCCGACGACGCCGAGCTCGAGGCGAACCCGCGGGCACAGTCCGTGCGACTTCGTGCCGCGCGCCGGACCCGACCGACCCCCGACCACATGCGTCCTACCCGAGAGGCGGTGCGATGAGCGCCCAGCAGGCAGCGGCCCCCGCCGCATACGCCCCGCGGCCGATCGCGCCCGCGGCACCGCGGCAGCAGCCCCGTACCTCGGGCGGCCTTCGCCTCGTGCGGGCGCCCGAGACCTCGCGCTCGCGTGTGCCCTTCATCTTCCTGTGCATCGCGATCCTCGGCGTCGCTCTCGTCGGCGTCCTGCTTCTCAACACGACGATGGTGCACGGCGCGTACGAGCAGCGTGGGCTGCAGCGGGAGATCTCGCAGCTCGCGCAGGAAGAGCAGGCGCTGCTCGCCCAGATCGATGCGGCGTCCTCGCCTCATGCGCTCGCTGAGCACGCAGCACGCATGGGTATGGTTCAGGACTCGACCCCCGCCTTCGTCAGGCTCGCGGACGGTCGGGTCATCGGCGACGTCACTCCAGCACAGGCGAAGAACTGAGGTCAGCATGAGCGACGACGGTCGGGTCCGGCGCAGCGCACCGCGCCCCGCGGGCACTCGCGCGGCGGGGGAGGCTCCTGGGCGTCAGCCCGCGGCCCGCGGCACGTCCGGTCGTCAGGCTGTCGGTCGCGAAGGTTCTGGTCGCGGTGGCGCGGCTCGTCGTGCAGCGTCGGGCTCGGGGCGCCAGGCGGCGCCGAGCGCGGCGTCCCCGCGCGTTCCAGCAGGGGGCGCGGCCGCTCCGCGTTCTACGACCCCGCGCTCGGCGACCCCGCTTTCGGCGACCTCGCGCCCTGCGCGTCAGCGCGACTCCGCACCCCGCGAGGCTGCCGGGCGGATGTCACGCCCGGGTGCGAGCCAGCGTCGCACACCGGCAGAGGGCGCACGGGCGCTCGCGCAGCGCACGAGCCCGCGCTCGACCGCGGCACGTGGTTCGGGGACCCGGCGACCCCGAGCCGGCGCCTCGCCCGCACCTGCGCTCGCCATGCCCTCGTGGTGGACGGCGCGCACTGGCTCGCCCCACGCGCGCCAGCGCGCGCTGCTCGTCGGCGTCCTCACGATCCTCTGCGTCTTCGCCGGGCGTCTCGTGTACGTGCAGGCGGTCCAGGGGCCCGAGCTCGCGGCCGAGGCGCTCGCCGGCCGTCTCGTCTCCGGAGAGCTCGTCCCGAAGCGCGGCGACATCCTGGACGCGACGGGCACAGTCCTGGCGACCTCGGTGACCCGGTATGACGTCCTGGTGGACCAGACGCTCGTCCCCGACTGGAAGCGCGTCGAGGACGGCAAGCTCCTCGGGCAAGGTGCGGAGGCTCTTGCTGAGGTTCTTGCACCGATCCTCGCGCGTCCCGAGGCCGAGCTCGCGGCCGACCTCGTCGGTGACCGGCGGGGCAAGTACATCGCCCGTGGCGTTCTCCCTGAGACGTGGGCGGCGGTGAAGGCGCTCCGCATCGCGTTCATCAACGCGGAGGAGACGTCGGAGCGGAAGTACCCGAACGGGAACGTCGCGGGCAACGTCCTGGGCTTCGTCAACTCCGAGGGTGTGGGCTCTGCGGGTGTCGAGCAGTCGCAAGAGTCCCAGCTCCGCGGCACGAACGGTTCCTATCTCTTGGAGCAGGACCCGCGCGGGGCCCTCATCCCGACGGGTGAGAAGGAGCGCGTTGAGGCCGTCAACGGCCGCGACACGGAGCTCACCATTCACTCGGACCTGCAGTGGAAGGCGCAGTCGGCCATCGAGGCGGCTAAGCGCACCTACGGTGCGACGTACGCGAACATCGTCGTCTCGGATACGCGGACGGGTCAGATCCTCGCTCTCGCCGAGACTGACACGGTCGACCCTGCGAACCTCGCGAAGACTGACCCGTCGAACTGGGGCTCGCGTGCGATCTCCACCGTCTTTGAGCCGGGCTCGACCGCCAAGGTCATCACGATGGCTGCCGCGCTCGAGACGGGCGCGTGGACGCCGGCGTCGAAGTTCACGGTTCCGTACACGTACGTGACGGACAACAAGCAGACGATCCGCGACTCGCACGCGCACCCCGACCAGCGGCTGACGCTCGCGGGCGTCTTCGCTGAGTCGTCCAATACCGGAACCGTGATGATCGGCGAGAAGATCCCGATGCAGGTGCGGTACGACTACCTGGAGAAGTTCGGGTTCGGTCAGACGACAGGCATCGGCCTGCCGGGGGAGTCTGCGGGAATCCTTCACCCCGTCGAGAAGTGGGACGGGCGTACGCGGTGGAACGTCCTCTTCGGTCAGGGTGTCGCGGTGACCGCGATCCAGAGCAACGAGGTCTTCGCGACGATCGCCAACGGCGGGGTCCGCAACTCGCCGCGCATCATCAAGGGCTATCGGAACGCGGACGGGACGTACGAGCCGGTTGCGCCCGCCGAGACGACGCGCGTCGTGTCCGAGGAGACCGCCGACACGGTGCTCGCCATGATGGAGACCGTCGTCTCCGAGGGAACGGGCCAGAAGGCGGCCATCCCGGGCTACCGCGTGGCGGGCAAGACGGGAACCGCTCAGGCGCCCAACCCGCTCACGGGGACGTACGACCACTACGTGGCCTCGTTCAACGGGATCGCCCCGGCCGACGACCCGCGCATCGCGGTGTCGGTGTCGCTCTACGCGGACAAGCTGCTCTACGGCGGCAGCTCTGCGGGCCCCGTCTTCTCCGATGTCACGGCGTTCGCGCTGCAGTACCTCGGGATCGAGCCCAGCGGTTCGAAGGCGACAAAGTTCCCCACCGAATGGTGATCCTGCACGAACCTCTCACGTACGGCAGCGGCCTTCCCACGACGTCCTGCACGCGACGGCGGGTAGGTTCACACCCGTGACAGACCCCCGTACGCTCCCTGCACACCGTGACGCCGTGCCCGTCGGGCAGCTGGCCGACGACCTCGGTCTCGAGCTCCGCGGCGATCCCCACGTGAGCGTCTCCTCGGTCGTCCTCGACGATCGTCGGGCGATCGCCGGCGACCTCTTCGCTGCGCTCCCAGGCGCGCGCGCACACGGTGCGTCCTACGCCGCGGCAGCGATCGCGCGGGGCGCGCAGGCCGTGCTCACGGACGCAGCAGGCGCCGAGATGCTCGCCGACGCAGGGGTCCCGCTCCTCGTCGCGGACGATGCACGCGCCGAGCTCGGGCGACTTGCGGCACGGGTCCACGGTGCGCCCGCGTCGCGGATGACGACGTTCGGCGTCACCGGCACGAACGGGAAGACGACGACGACGTTCCTCCTCGAGCGGCTCCTGGCGACGATGGGCCGCCGGGTCGGGCTCGTCGGCACGGTCGTCTCGCGGTACGCGGGACGTGACGTCCCCAGCCGCCTCACGACCCCCGAGGCCCCGGAGCTCCAGGGATGGCTCGCCGCCATGGCCGAGGCGGAGGTGAGCGCGCTCGCGATGGAGGTCTCCTCGCACGCGATCGAGCTCCGCCGCGTCGACGGCATCGTCTACGACGTCGTCGGGTTCACGAACCTCAGCCAGGACCACCTCGACTTCCACGGGACCCTCGAGAGCTACTTCGCGGTCAAGGCCTCGCTCTTCACCCCGGAGCGCGCACGGCTGGGCGTCGTCGTCATCGACGACGAGGCAGGCAAGGCCCTTGCCGCTCGTGCGGGCGTCCCCGTGACGACCATCGCGACCCAGGGTGGTGACGCAGACTGGCGGGCCCTCGACGTCGTCGCGGGCGTCGACGGTTCGAGCTTCACGCTCGTCGGCCCGAGCGGGGAGCGCTTGAGGGCGCACGTGCCGATGCCCGGGAGCTTCAACGTCGCCAATGCCGCGCTTGCCGTCGTCATGGCGCTCGTCGGGGGAGCGACCCTCGCCGACGTCGCCTCGGCGCTGTCCCGGGACGGGCTCGACGCCGCCGTTCCGGGTCGGATGGAGGTGCTCGCGACGTCCCCGCGTGTCGTCGTCGACTTCGCACACAACGCCGACGCCCTCGGCCTCGCCCTCGCGGCGCTCCGCCCGACGACCCCCGGACGGCTCGTCGTCGTCTTCGGGGCGACCGGTGAGCGCGACACGGGCAAGCGTCCGGTCATGGGCGAGGTCGCCGCGCTCGGCGCGGACACCGTCATCGTCACCGACGACGACCCCCACGGTGAGCCTCCGGCGCCCATCCGTGAGGCCGTGCTCGCGGGGGCACGGGCCGCTGCAGCGACTCGCGACGCGGATCGCTGGCCTGCGATACTCGAGGTTGCGCCCCGGGCGGATGCCGTACGGCGGGCTGTCCTTGAGGCCGGCCCCGACGACACGGTGCTCGTCGCGGGGCGCGGTCACGAGACGATCCAGGACGTCAACGGTGTGGAGATCGCGCTCGACGACAAGGTCGAGGCGCGCGCCGCTCTTGCGGCACGCCACGACTGACACGGCACGGCAGGACGAGAACAGACTGCGGGACCGCGCCCGGCGCGGACGAACGGAGACGAGAACCACATGATCGATCTCGGAGTTGAAGAGATCGCGGCCGCGACCGGCGGCCGCGTCCTCGGCGACGTGGCAGCGCGTGTGACGGGCCCCGTCGTCATCGACTCGCGGCTCGTCGTGCCCGGGGCACTCTTCGTCGCCCTTCCTGGCGAGAACGCCGACGGACACGACTTCGTCGAGACCGCACTGGCCGCGGGTGCGTCCGCGGTCCTCGTCTCTCGCGAGGTCGAGGCCTCGGCGGCGATCGTCGTCGACGACGTCCAGCTCGCCCTGGGAGCGCTCGCACGCGAGGTGCTCGCGCGGCTGCGCGCCGCGGGTGAGATCGAGGTTGTCGGGATCACGGGCTCGGTCGGCAAGACGACGACGAAGGACCTCGTCGGGCAGCTCCTCGCGCCCGAGGCACCAACGGTCGTCCCGCAGGGGTCGTTCAACAACGAGATCGGCCTGCCGCTCACGGTCCTCGAGGCCGACGAGGCGACCCGGTACCTCGTGCTCGAGATGGGGGCGAGCGGGGTCGGCCACCTCACGTACCTCACGAGCATCGCTGCGCCCGACGTGGCCGCCGTCCTCGTCGTCGGTTCCGCGCACCTCGGCGAGTTCGGCGGGATCGACGCGGTCGCCCAGGCGAAGACCGAGCTCGTCACGGGGCTGCGTCCGGGCGGCACCGCTGTCCTCAACGCTGATGATCTGCGCGTCGCCGCCATGGCGGAGGTCGCCCACGGACCCGTCGTCACCTTCGGGACCGTGACGGGCGCGGGAATCCGCGCGGTCGACGTCCGCATCGACCGCGGTGGTCGCGCATCGTTCACCCTCGTGGCGGGGCAGACGCAGACCCCGGTGTCGTTGCAGCTCGTCGGCGAGCACCACGTGACGAACGCTCTCGCAGCTGCGACCGTCGCCCTTGAGCTCGGGCTCCAGCCCGACGTCATCGCCGCGCGCCTCGCTACGGCCGCGGCCGTGAGCCCGCACCGCATGCAGGTCTCGGAGCGGCCCGACGGCGTCACCGTCATTGACGACTCCTACAACGCCAACCCCGACTCGATGCGCGCCGCGCTGCGTGCGCTCGCCGTCGTCGCGGGGCGCGAGCGCCGCTCGATCGCGGTGCTCGGCGAGATGCTCGAGCTCGGCGAGGACTCGCGCGAGCGCCACGACGAGGTCGGCCGGCTCGCTGTGCGGCTCAACATCAAGCTCACCGTCGTCGTCGGCGAGGGTGCGTGGGCGATCCGCGAGGGCGCGATGATGGAGGGCTCGTGGGGTGACGAGGTCATCCATGTCCCGGACGTCGCGTCGGCGGCGGCGCTGCTCGACGACGAGCTCCTCGCGGGCGACGTCGTGCTCATCAAGGCGTCCCACGGCACGGGACTGTGGCGGCTGGGCGACCAGCTGACCGGAACGGGGGCGTCCGCATGATCGCACTTCTCGTGGCGGGGGGAACCTCGCTCGTCGTCTCGCTCCTTGCGACCCCCTTGTTCATCCGCTTCCTCGAGAAGCGCCAGTACGGACAGTTCGTCCGTCACGACGGCCCGACGTCGCACCTCACCAAGCGCGGCACGCCCACGATGGGGGGCGTCGTCATCATCGGGGCGACTCTCGTCGCGGTCGGCGCAGGGTCGCTCGTCTCGGGCCGGTTCCCCAGCGTCTCGGCGCTTCTCGTGCTCTTCCTCATGACAGGGCTCGGGCTCGTCGGCTTCGCAGACGACTTCACCAAGATCACGCGTCAACGCAGCCTCGGCCTCTCGCCCATGGGCAAGATCCTCGGCCAGGGCATCGTCGGTATCAGCTTCGCTGTGCTCGCGCTGCAGTTCCCGGACGAGGGCTTCCGCACGCCCGCGTCGACGCGGATCTCCTTCATCCGTGACACGGGGATCGACCTGGCGTTCGCCGGCGTGACGGTCGGTCTCGTGCTGTTCGTCCTGTGGTCGAACTTCCTCATCACAGCGTGGTCGAACGCGGTCAACCTCACTGACGGCCTCGATGGTCTGGCGACCGGTGTCTCGCTCGGCGTCTTCGGTGCGTACACGTTCGTCGGGATCTGGCAGTGGAACCAGCGGTGCTCGTCGGCCGCGTCGGCAGGCCCCGCCTGCTACGACGTCCGTGACCCGTGGGACCTCGCGATCGTGGCTGCTGCGATCACGGGCGCGTGCTTCGGATTCCTCTGGTGGAACGCGTCGCCAGCGAAGATCTTCATGGGGGACACGGGTTCGCTCGCGCTCGGAGGTGCCCTTGCTGGGCTCTCGATCCTGTCGCGCACCGAGATCCTCGCGGCGATCATCGGCGGGCTCTTCGTCCTGGTCGTGCTCTCTGACGTCATCCAGATCGGTGGGTTCAAGCTCACGGGCAAGCGGGTCTTCAAGATGGCGCCCCTGCACCACCACTTCGAGCTCTCCGGATGGGGCGAGGTGACGATCGTCATCCGGTTCTGGATCATCGCGATGATCTTCGCGGCGGTCGGCCTGGGGATCTTCTACGCGGAGTGGGTGGCCGGAGCGTGACCGACGACGTGCTCGGTTCGACCGAGACCGTTGAACCAGCCCGCCCCCTGTCCTCGGCGCACGTCGTCGTCGCGGGGCTGGGCGTGACGGGACGCGCGGTCGCGGCGGCCCTCGCGGGTCGGGTCGCCCGCGTGACGACGGTTGATGCCACGGCGTCCGACGCGGACGTCGCGGACGCGGCGCTCGTCGAGCTCTCGGGCGTCGACCTTGTCGTCACCTCACCGGGCTGGCGTCCCGATCATCCGCTGCTTGCCGCGGCGCTCGCCGCGGGAATCCCGGTATGGAGCGAGATCGAGCTTGCCTGGCGCCTGCGCGTCGACCGGGCATCCGGGCGTGGGCCGGCGCCATGGCTCGGAGTCACGGGGACCAACGGCAAGACGACGACCGTGGGCATGCTCACCGCGATCCTCGAGGCGGCTGGCGAGAAGGTCGCTGAGGTCGGCAACGTCGGGACGCCCGTGCTCGAGGCGGCGCTCGATCCCAGCATCGACGTCCTTGCGGTCGAGCTCTCGAGTTTTCAGCTGCGCTTCACCCACACGGCCGCTCTCGAGGCGGCGGCGGTCCTCAACGTCGCGCCCGACCACCTCGACTGGCACGGGTCGTTCGAGCGCTACGCCGCCGACAAGGGTCGCATCTTCGCGCGCGCCCAGAACGCGTGCGTCTACAGCACGACCGACGCGGTGACGCGCGCGCTGGTCGAGGACGCCGACGTCGCCGAGGGCTGCCGCGCGGTGGGCTTCGCGCTCGGGGCGCCCGGACGTGGCGAGCTCGGCCTCGTCGACGATCTTCTTGTCGACCGGGCGTTCCACACGGCAGCGGACGATCCTGCGCGGCACGGACACGCCGAGGAGCTCGCGACGCTCGACGACCTCGCACACCTCGGCGGGGGTGGGGCGCCACCCCCGCACGTCGTCGCGAACGCTCTCGCGGCTGCGGCACTTGCTCGCGCGCACGGCGTGAGCGCGCCCGACGTGCGCGCGGGACTGCGGGCCTTCACGGGCGGGCACCACCGCATCGAGACGGTTGCCGTGCGCTCGGTCGACGGCGGCACGGTCCGTTACGTCGACGACTCGAAGGCGACGAACGGCCATGCAGCATCAGCCTCGCTCGCTGCGTGCGAGCCGGGCACGGTCGTGTGGCTCGTCGGCGGCCTCGCCAAGGGCGCGGAGTTCGACGACCTCGTCGCGCAACGTGCTGACCGGTTGCGCGCTGCCGTCGTCATCGGGGTCGACGCGACGCAGATCATGGGCGCCCTCGAGCGACACGCGCCCCAGATCCGCGTCGTCCGCATCGATCCGTCCGACACTGGGAGCGTGATGACGCGTGCGGTCGCGGCCGCAGCGGAGCTCGCCCTCCCGGGCGACACCGTGCTTCTCGCTCCGGCGAGCGCGTCGATGGACCAGTTCCGTAGCTATGCACACCGCGGCGATGACTTTGCCGCCGCGGCGCGAGCGGGCGCGGGCGTGCCCACGGAGGACGACTGAAGGAGCAGCGATGACGGCGAACGAGACGGCAGGGCGCACGAGCGCCACGCCGACGCGACGCGCGTCCCTCCTCGGGTCCTGGGACACGCCCGTGACGAGCTACTACCTCATTCTCGGGCTCACGATCCTGCTCGTCGTCTTCGGGCTCGCGATGGTGCTCTCGGCGTCGTCCGTGCGCTCGATCTCACGCGGGGACAGCGCATACTCGATCTTCCTCGGACAGGCGGTCTACGCGGTCCTCGGCGTCGTGGCTCTCGCGATCACCGCGAGCCTGCGCCCCGCGGTCTACAAGAAGCTCTCGTGGATCATCCTGCTGGCCAGCCTCGTTCTTCAGTCGCTCATCTTCGTCCCCGCCATCTCGGTCTCCGCGCTCGGCAACACGAACTGGATCAAGGTTCCGGGGACGAGCTTCACGCTCCAGCCCTCGGAGATCGTCAAGCTTGCGCTCGCGCTCTGGCTCGCGGCGGTGCTCGCACGCAAGGGCGAGCTGCTGCGGCAGTGGGGGCATGTCATCGTCCCAGCGGTTCCCATCGCTGCGATCGCGATCCTTCTTGTGCTCTCGGGCCACGACCTCGGCACCGCGATCATCCTCATGGCCATCGTTGCGGGAGCGCTGTGGATCGCGGGTGTTCCTGTGCGCATGTTCGCGGTCGGCGGGGCTCTCATGGCCGCGGGCGTGACCGCGATGATTCTCTTGCAGGTCAACAAGAACCGGCTCGGGCGCATCGACGCCTGGCTCGGTCGCGACTGCGGTGTGGGTGATGCCTGCTACCAGACGAAGCACGGCCTGTGGGCGCTCGGCACCGGTGGGTGGACGGGCGTCGGGCTCGGCGCAGGTCGCGAGAAGTGGCTCTACCTGCCCGAGGCTCACAACGACTTCATCTTCGCGGTCGTCGGTGAGGAGCTCGGGCTGCAGGGCACGATCCTCATGCTCGTTCTCTTCGGCGCCCTCGCCTGGGCGATGTCACGCATCGTCGTGCGCCACCCGGATCCGTTCGTCAAGGTCGCGACCGGGGCGATCATGTGCTGGATCATCGGCCAGGCTCTCATCAACATCGGCGTCGTCATCGGGGCTCTTCCCGTCATCGGAATCCCGCTCCCGCTCGTCTCTGCGGGAGGTTCGGCCCTCATCATGACGATGGCTGCCATGGGGGTCGTCCTGTCGTTCGCCCGTGACGAGCCGGACGCCCGCGAGGCTCTCTCCGGCCGCGCGAGCGTCGTCCGTCGGTCGCTCGCGATCGTCGGAGGGTCCGTCCACCGCTCCCGGAAGGGGAGAAATACCCGTGCTTGAGTCAGTCCTGCTTGCTGGAGGCGGAACCGCCGGCCACGTCAACCCGCTGCTCGCGGTCGCCGACGAGCTCCGTGCTCGTCACCCCGCGGCGCGGCTGACGGTCCTCGGCACGGCCGAGGGGCTCGAGGCGGAGCTGGTTCCGGCGCGTGGCTATGACCTGGTTCCTGTGCCGCGCGTCCCGCTGCCGCGGCGTCCGTCGGCCGATCTCTTCTCGGTCCCCGCGCGGCTGCGCGCGGCCGTGCGCGTCGCTCACGACGCGATCGAGGCGACGGGTGCACAGGTTGTCGTCGGCTTCGGCGGGTACGTGTCGACCCCCGCCTACCTTGCGGCGCGGCGCGCCGGCGTGCCGGTCGTCGTGCACGAGCAGAATGCGCGGCCGGGCCTCGCGAACCGGATCGGCGCGCGACGCGCGGCCGCGGTCGCGGTGACCTTCCCGGGAACGCCGCTGCGCGGGGCGCGGCTGACGGGGCTGCCGTTGCGTCGCGAGATCGCTGCGCTCGCGCTCGCGCGCCGCACCGACGTGGCCGATGCCCGGCGGGAGGCGGCGGCGATGTTCGGTCTCGATCCCGGGCGCCCGACGCTCGTCGTCACGGGTGGCTCGCTGGGCGCTCAGAGCCTCAACACGGCGATGTCGGGTGCTGCCGGGGCGCTCGCGAAGCTCGGGGCATCGCGGCCCCAGGTGCTCCACCTCACGGGTCGGGGCAAGGACGCTGACGTGCGTGCCGCGGTCGAGGCGGCGAGCCTCGGCGGCGACTACATCGTCGCGGAGTACGTGCTCGAGATGGAGCGTGCGCTCGCGCTCGCCGACTTCGTGCTGTGCCGTGCCGGAGCCGGCACGGTCGCCGAGCTCACAGCGCTGGGGATCCCGGCGGCCTACGTCCCGTTGCCCATCGGCAACGGTGAACAGCGACTCAACGCCCAGCCCGCCGTCGACGCGGGTGGTGGCTTGCTCATCGAGGATCGTCTGCTCTCCCCGGCGTGGGTCGCGGCAACGCTTCTGCCGTTGCTCGGGGATTCCGCGCGGCGCGTGGACATGGCGTCGGCAGCCGCCCGTGTGGGTCGCCCCGAGGCGACCGCCGCGGTGGTCGATCTCGTCGAGGATGCGGCGGGTGGGGCGCGATGACGGGCTCGACCGCGTGGCGGGACACGCCAGCGACGCTGGACGGGCTCGGTCGGGTCCATCTCATCGGCATCGGCGGGGCCGGGGTGTCGGTCGTCGCGCGGCTGCTCGCTGCGCGCGGCATTGCGGTCCAGGGGTCCGACGCGCACGGCTCGGACGTTGTTGACGCGCTGCGCGCCGAGGGTGTCACCGTGTGGGTGGGGCATGACGCGTCCCAAGTCGCCGGGGCCGACACGCTCGTCATCTCGAGCGCGGTCCGCGAGACGAATCCCGAGCTGGCTGCCGCGCGCGCGGCAGGCCTTCGGGTCCTGCACCGTTCGGAGGCGCTCGCGCTGCTCATGGATGGCACGCGTGCGGTCGCGGTCGCGGGTGCGCACGGCAAGACGACGACCTCCGCGATGATCGCGGTCATCCTTGCCGAGGCCGGGGCCGATCCGTCGTTCGCGATCGGCGGTTCGGTGCGGCTGTCCACGGGCGCGGTGCCGGGCGGTCACCTCGGGTCGGGGGACGTGCTCGTCGCTGAGGCTGACGAGTCCGACGGCTCCTTCCTCAACTATCGGCCCGAGATCGCTGTCGTGACGAACGTCGAGCCCGATCACCTCGATCACTACGGAACGCGCGAGGCCTTCGAGGCAGCGTTCGTCGAGTTCGCTGCGCGCATCCGTCCGGGCGGGCTGCTCGTGGCGTGCGCCGACGACCCGGGGGCCGCCGCGCTCACGGCGGCACATCGTGCGGCGGGCGGTGAGGCGCTCACGTATGGCGGACCGGGCGCCGACGTCGTTGTCGCTCACCATGTCGCGGACGGCGACGGGGGTCGCTTCACGCTCACTGTTCCCGCCGCATCAGGTCTCGTGCCTGCCGATGCGACGCGCGAGGTGGTGCTCGAGGTCCCGGGTCTTCACAACGCGCTCGACGCGGCGGCGGCTCTTGTCACGACGCTGCGGCTCGGGCTCGAGCTTGATGCTGCGGTCGCGGGCATCGCCCGCTTCCTGGGCACCGGGCGTCGGTTCGAGGAGCGCGGCACGTCCGGTGGCGTGCGCGTGATCGACGACTACGCGCACCACCCGACGGAGGTCGCTGCGCTGCTTCGTGCGGCACGGCCCGCCGCGGCGGGCGGTCGTGTCCTCGTGCTCTTCCAGCCGCACCTGTTCTCGCGGACGCGGACGTTCGCGCGTGAGTTTGCCGACGCGCTCGAGCTGGCCGACGTCGCGGTCGTCACCGATGTCTATGCGGCGCGCGAGGACGTCGATCCGCTCGTCACGGGGGCGACGATCACGGATCTCATGAGCGGGCGGGGTCGTCATGTGGCCGGGAAGCGAGAGGCCGCGCTCGCCGTCGCGGCGCTCGCGCGGGCGGGCGATGTCGTGCTCACGGTGGGCGCGGGCGACGTCACTCATCTGGCTCCCGTCGTTCTCGAGGCCCTCGCGGACCGCCCGTGAAGCCTCCGGCACGCCCCCGGCCGACCCCTCCCCGGCGCCCCGAGGAGCCGATGGCTCCGCGGGGCCCCCGGACGAGGGACGAGCGGACGGGCCTGCGTCCGCCGGGCGAGGCGCCGCCGGACGAGGCCCCGCAGGGTGAGGCCCCGGGGAGCGAGCGCGCGGCGGGTGCGCGCGGGACGAGCCCCGCGTCATCGAGGTCACGTGCCTCGTCGTCTGCGTCGTCGTCTGCGTCGTCACCTGCGCCGTCGTCGCGTCCCGCGTCCGTTCCGCCGGCCGCTGGCCGGCCGACGGGTGCGCGCCGTGGTGGGGGCACGACAGGTGAGACGCCTCGGTCGGCGGCGTCGTCGGGCGCTGCGCGTCCGACGGTGAGCCTGGCGTCCGCAAAGACGGTCGCGTCCGCGCGCACGGGTGCTGTTCCGCTCGTCGCGGGGCCGCGGCGTCAGGTCGTCTCGACCGGTCTGGCGGCACGGCGGGCGGAGATCGACGCGCAGCGTCGCAGGCGCTGGTGGGTGCGGAGCGCGTGGGCTGCTGCGGGCGTCGTCGCCCTCGGCGCGCTCGTGTGGGGCGTCTTCTTCTCGCCCTTGTTCGCGCTCGACCCGGGTGAGGTTGTCGTCTCGGGGGAGGGCACCGTCATCGAACCGGGCGATGTCTCGCGGGTCATCGACGAGGTGGCGGATGTTCCGCTCACGCGGCTCGACACCGTGGCGTTGCGCGGCCGGATCCTCGACGTCCCCGGTGTGCGCGACGCACGGCTCACGCGTGACTGGCCTCGGGGGCTGAGGGTCGAGCTTGTCTCGCGCGAGCCCGTCGCTGCGGTCCCGCAGGGGCCGGGTGTCGTCCTGCTCGACGACGAGGGCGTCCAGGTGGGCCGCGCGGCTTCGGCGCCTGAGGGGCTGCCGACGATGACGTTCGACATCGCCGACGAGGGGCGTCGGACGCTCGAGTCGGCGCTCATCCTGCTCAATGCGTTGCCGGAGTCGCTCGCGCGCGAGGTGCGGACGATCTCGGCCGAGAGCCCGGATGACGTGCGGATGACGTTGAGCGGGGGAGCGACCGTGCTGTGGGGCGGCAAAGCGGATGCGGCGCTCAAGGTCCGGGTGGTCGAGGTGTTGCGGACCGCGCAGAAGACGAAGGGCTCGAAGGTCTTCGACGTGTCTGCACCCACGGCGCCCATCACACGGTGACGTACGTCGCGATCCGTTCTGTCCGAGCTGTCGGGGCCAGTGGCGCGACACGCGCGACACGCGACGCCGAGGTGCTTGGTCCTTGGCGCGGTCCGACCTACCGTCGACGTAGCACAATCTGACATAACTCTAACCCTCTACCTGAGGGTGAAGGTTGCGACCGACCGAGAGGCACCTCCCGTGGCAACACCGCAGAACTACCTGGCAGTCATCAAGGTGGTGGGCATCGGCGGTGGTGGCGTGAACGCCGTCAACCGCATGATCGAGGTCGAGCTCAAGGGCGTCGAGTTCATCGCGATCAACACCGACGCACAGGCCCTTCTCATGTCGGACGCCGACGTCAAGCTCGACGTGGGCCGCGAGCTCACGCGTGGTCTCGGGGCGGGCGCCGACCCCGAGGTCGGCAAGAAGGCAGCCGAGGACCACGCGGAGGAGATCGAGGACGTCCTGCGCGGCGCCGACATGGTCTTCGTCACCGCGGGCGAGGGCGGCGGCACCGGCACGGGTGGCGCGCCCGTCGTCGCGCGCATCGCACGCTCGCTCGGCGCATTGACGGTGGGCGTCGTCACGCGGCCGTTCTCGTTCGAGGGTCGTCGTCGTGCCAACCAGGCCGACGCCGGCATCGAGGCGCTGCGCAACGAGGTCGACACGCTCATCGTCATCCCGAACGACCGCCTGCTGTCGATGGCGGACCGCTCGGTGTCCGCGCTCAGCGCGTTCCACCAGGCTGACCAGGTGCTCCTCTCAGGTGTCCAGGGCATCACCGACCTCATCACGACGCCGGGTCTGATCAACCTCGACTTCGCGGACGTCAAGTCCGTCATGCAGGGCGCGGGCTCTGCGCTCATGGGTATCGGTTCTGCTCGCGGCGAGGACCGTGCGGTCCAGGCCGCCGAGCTCGCGATCTCCTCCCCGCTCCTCGAGGCCTCGATCGACGGCGCCCACGGCGTGCTCATCTCGATCCAGGGTGGCTCTGACCTCGGCCTGCAAGAGATCAACGAGGCTGCACGTCTCGTCCATGAGGCCGCCCACCCCGAGGCGAACATCATCTTCGGTACGGTCATCGACGACGCGCTCGGCGACGAGGTGCGCGTCACGGTGATCGCCGCGGGCTTCGACGGCGGTGCGCCTCTGCCCCGCAAGGACGGCCGCGGCCTCGGTCAGGTCGAGCCCGCAGCCGGCCGACCCGCTGCCGCGCCCGCCGCGCAGGCACCGGCTGCTGCGGCCCGCCGCGAGCCGTCGGCCCAGACGGGTGCGCACTCGCAGGTCCGTCCGATCCTCCCGATCGAGGACGACGCGGATCGTCCGTCGTGGCAGCGCGCGGTTCAGCCGCAGAGCACGCACCCCGCTGACGCGGAGCCCGTGCGTCCGGCGTCGCCGTACGCGCGCTCGGCAGCGGGCGAGCAGGTTCCCGCGTTCCTCGGCGACACCGACGAACCGCAGGCGACCGGACGGCTCGAGGTCCCGCGAGTCTTTGAGGAGGAAGCTCCGCGTCGGCGTGCCGACGACCTGGATATCCCGGACTTCCTCAAGTGACCCGATGACCCTGGCTCCACGCGAACCCCGGCTGTCCGAGTACGACCTCGGCGCTGGGGTTCGCGCTGTCTTCACGGAGTCGGCGGGCGGGGTGTCGCCCACCCCGTGGGGTCCGCTCGACGCACCCGGGCTCAACCTGGGGCTCACGTGCGGTGACGAGGCCGAGCGAGTGCGGGCCAACCGAAGGCTGCTCGCGCGCTCCCTCGGGCTCGAGGTCGTGTACGCCGTCCAGGTGCACGGCGCGACCGTCCTCGAGGCGGCGGGGCCGATGAGAGTGGACGTCGACGCCGTCGGCGAGGCCGACGGCCTCGTCACGTCCACGGTCGGCCTCGGCCTCGCGGTCCAGGTGGCGGACTGCGTCCCGGTTCTGCTCGCTGACGCGCGCGCGGGTGTCGTCGGCGTGGCCCACGCCGGTCGCCGTGGCGTCGAGCGTGACGTCGTCGGCGCGGTTCTCGACGCGATGGCGGGCCTCGGTGCGACGGCCGCCCGTACGCGGGTCGTCGTCGGCCCGAGCGCGTGCGGGCGCTGCTACGAGGTGCCGGCGACCTTGCAGGAGGCTGTCGCGGCCCTCGCTCCGTCGTCGATGTCGACGACGTCGTGGGGGACACCTGCGCTCGACCTTCCTGCCGCCGTCATCGCGCGCCTGCGGCGCGCGGGCGTCGAGGACATCACGCACGACGCGCGGTGCACGATCGAGGACCCTTCGCTCTTCTCCCATCGCCGCGCGACCCGGCCGGGTGGCCCCGGTACGACAGGCCGTCTCGCGGGAGTCGTCGCGCTCACGGCGTGAGGGCGCCGGCGGCGAGCCGGCGGTGCCGACTCCGGTCAGTGCCTCACCGTGGATTCCCCCGGGCGACACGGGCGTGTCGGTACGGGAGGAGCACGGGGGTGCCGGTTAGCGTGGAGCCACCCCCATGGGTGAACTGGACGACGACGGAGGAGCAAGGCGATGGCCGGAGCGCTGCGCAAGACGATGCTGTACCTGGGCCTCGCGGACGACCGCGGCGGCCAGGAGTACGCCGAGGACTACCACGACGAGTACGTCGAGGACTACCAGGACTTCGAGCCCGAGGTGGAGACCGTGAGCGAGACGCATGCACAGGTAACCCCGATCAGCCGTGGTGTGCAGGCGGTGGCGTCGGCTCCCGAGCTGCGTCGCATCACGACGGTTCACCCCCGGTCGTACAACGACGCACGTCAGATCGGCGAGGCCTTCCGGTCCGGGACGCCCGTCATCATCAACCTCTCGGACATGGACGACTCGGACGCCAAGCGTCTCGTCGACTTCTCGGCAGGGCTGATCTTCGGTCTCCGTGGCTCGATCGAGCGCGTGACGAACAAGGTCTTCCTCCTGTCTCCCGAGAGCGTGGAGATCTCCGGTGAGAACCGCGGCGAAAACGCGCGCGCCGGCATCTTCAACCAGAGCTGACGCGCAGGTTCCGTGGACCTCCTTCTCTCCGTCCTGAGCCTCGTCGTCTGGCTCTACATGCTCGTCCTTCTGGCTCGGGTCGTCATTGACTGGATCCAGGTCTTTGCGCGCGACTGGCGGCCGCGCGGATTCGTGCTTGTCTTGTGCGAGTTCGTCTTCACGATCACCGATCCGCCACTGCGGCTGCTCAGGCGCTTCATCCCGCCCCTGCGTCTCGGACGGGTGCAGGTCGACCTGTCGTTCATCGTCCTCTTTCTCGCGTGTTCGCTTCTCATGAACGTTCTCGGGATACTCGCCCGATCGTTGTAGCGTGCACACCATGACGGCGTCGATGACGACCGTCCCCTAATTTTCCGATAGCGTGATCCTCGGCGTACCTGACGTCAGGTCCGTCAGGATCCGCAACGACTGCAACAGAGGTGACCCGATGGAACTGCTGACCACGGACGACATCCTGAACAAGAAGTTCACGGCGACGAAGTTCCGCGAGGGCTACGACATCGTTGAGGTCGACGACTTCCTCGATGAGGTGCTCAACACGCTGCGCGCTTACGAGGGCGAGAACGGCGACCTCAAGAGCAAGCTCGCCGCAGCCGAGCGTCGGGTCGCAGAGCTCACGCGTCAGAACGCGGCCCAGGCTGCCGCGGCCGCATCCGCGCCGGCTCCGGTGCACACGCCCGAGCCGACCCCCGCGCCCGCACCTGCTCCCGAGCCGGCGCCCGTCGCGCCGCCGGTCCCGGCCGCGCAGATGCGGATGTCCGAGCCCGAGTCCGCGACCGGCATGCTTCAGCTCGCGCAGAAGCTCCACGACGACTACGTGCGTTCGGGCCAGGAAGAAGGCGACCGTCTCGTGACGGAGGCGCGCAGCGAGGGTGAGCGCATCGTCCGCGAGGCGCAGGAGACCTCCGCTCGCACGCTCGGTCAGCTTGAGCAGGAGCGTGGTCTTCTCGAGAGGAAGATCGACGAGCTTCGCCAGTTCGAGCGTGACTACCGCACGCGTCTGCAGAGCTACCTCGAGAACCTTCTCGGGGACCTCAACAACCGCGGTGCTGTGATGCCGGCCAACGAGAAGGACTCCGGCCGCTCCATCTGACGGCGCCGCCCGCCTGAACGGGCACCCGTATTTTCGGTCGGGACGGACCCGCTGCACCTTGTGCGCGGTTGTCCGTCCCGACTGTGACGTCTATCCTCAGCATTCCCGTAGTCAGAGAGGCCAGCCGATGTCGATCCAGGACGCTACGCCCGCCCCCACGTTCGCCGAGCGCTTTCCGCGTCTTGCCAAGGACGTCAAGCTGTTCCAGGTGCGCGACGGCGAAGAGCCGTGGACGACGAAGGAGGTGAAGACGCTGGCCCTCGGCCTCATCGAGGAGTCGGAGCGTCTTGAGATCGAGCTCGAGACCGCGGACGCGGACCTCACGGAGCTGCTGCGCAACTCTGGCGAGGGCGCCGGGGACGACCAGGCGGACTCGGGATCGAGCGCGCTGGAGCGCGAGCAGGAGCTGACGCTCGTCAACAACACCCGTGACCTCCTCGACCAGAACCGTCGCGCGCTGTCCCGCATCGCCGACGGCAGCTACGGGACGTGTGAGGTGTGCGGTGGGCCGATCGGGAAGGCGCGTCTCGAGGCGTTCCCCCGCGCGGCGATGTGCGTGCGCTGCAAGCAGCTTGCCGAACGTCGCTGATCGCTGCGGGGAGTACGGCCCTGGCCGTGGCAGACTGAGGCGGCCATGACTGACGAGACGACGCCCCCAGCGGCACATACACCCGTGCGTGCGACCACTGCCCCCACCCGGCAGCGACGGCTTCTGTGGCCGATCCTCCTCGGTGCGCTCGTGCTCGCCGGGATCGATCAAGCCACGAAGGAGCTCGCGCTCGCGCGGCTCGAGCCCGGGGCCGAGACCCACTGGTTCCTCGGGGAGCTGCTCGGCTGGAAGCTCGTCTTCAATCCGGGCGCTGCACTGTCGATCGGCGAGGGCTTTACGTGGATCCTCACGCTTCTCGTCGTCGGTGTCTCGATCGTCATCGTGCTGAGCTCGCGTCGGATCACGTCGCGTCCGTGGGCCTTCGCGCTCGCCCTCATCCTGGGTGGCGCGGTCGGCAACTTGGTGGATCGTCTCGCGCGGGATCCCGGCTTCGGGCACGGGCACGTCGTCGACTTCATCAACTACGCGGGATTCTTCGTCGGCAATGTCGCGGACATCGCGATCGTCGGCGCAGCGATCCTCGTCGTCTGGCTCTCGTTCCGCGGGGTGCCCTTTGGTGACGAGTCCGGTCGTGCGCCCGCGAGCCCGACGGACGACAGCGCCCCCGCGGACGCGGATGCGACCGACGACGGTTCGGCCGAGGACGTGGACGCGCCGACGCACGAGGGCACCCCGTCGTGACCTCACGCTCGCTGCCCGTTCCCGACGGTCTCGCCGGTGAGCGGGTCGATGCAGGCCTTGCGCGCCTGCTCGGCCTGTCCCGCTCGCGTGCCGCGGAGATCGCGGAGGCCGGGGGCGTCATCCTCGACGGCAAGGTCGTCGGCAAGTCGGACCGCCTCCCCGCTGGATCCTGGCTCGAGGTTGAGATCCCCGCGTCGACGCCGCACGTCGAGGTGCCGCCCGAGCCGGTCCCCGGCATGGTGATCCGCTACGACGATGACGATTGCGTCGTCATCGACAAACCTGTGGGCGTCGCGGCGCACGGCGCACCGGGGTGGACGGGACCGACGGTCGTCGGCGCGCTTGCCGCCGCCGGGTATCGCATCTCGACGTCGGGCGCTCCCGAGCGCCAGGGCATCGTGCACCGTCTCGACGCAGGCACGAGCGGACTCATGGTCGTCGCCAAGAGCGAGCATGCGTACACGGTCCTCAAGCGTGCGTTCAAGGAGCGCACGGTCGAGAAGGTCTATCACGCGCTCGTCCAGGGGTATCCGGACCCGTCGGTCGGCACGATCGACGCACCCATCGGCCGCCACCCGTCCTCGGACTGGAAGTTCGCGGTCGTCGCGGGGGGCAAAGAGTCCGTGACGCACTACGAGGTTCTCGAGATGTTCCCGGCGGCGAGCCTCGTCGAGGTGCACCTCGAGACGGGGCGCACCCATCAGATCCGCGTGCACTTCTCCGCGCTGCGGCACCCGTGCGTCGGCGACACGATGTACGGCGCCGACCCGACGCTCGCGGAGCGCGCGGGCCTCTCGCGCCAGTGGCTGCACGCGATGCGGCTCGGTTTCGCGCACCCCTCCGACGGACGGTGGATCGAGGTGACGTCGGAGTACCCGGACGACCTGACGCACGCGCTCGACGTGGTCGCCGAGGGCTACCGGTGAGCTCCGACGGCACGCGTCCCGTCCTCGGTGAGGGGGCCGTGAGCGTCGTGCGTCTGGACGATGCGACGCGGCTCGGGGACTGCCTCGCCGTGCGGCTCGAGGTGTTCGTCGAGGAGCAGCGGGTTCCGCTCGACGAAGAGATCGACGCGCTCGACGACGCTGCGACGACGACGCACCTGCTCGCGCTCGACGCGGACGGCACGGTGCTCGGGACTGCGCGCGTCCTGGCAGACCCGGAGCACCCGGGTGAGATTCACGTGGGCCGGGTGGCCGTGCGAGCGATCGCACGCGGCCGGGGCGTGGGGCGCGCGCTCATGCACGCGGCCCACGCGGTCGCGTTGGCCGACCACGGCGTCGACGGCGCCGTGAGGTCTGTCCTCTCGGCGCAGGTGCAGGCGTTCGGCTTCTACGAGTCGCTCGGCTACACGGTCGTCGGCGAGACCTACCTCGATGCTGGGATCGAGCACCGGGACGCGTACCTCGACCTCGCGCGGCCACCCGCCGAGGCCAAGAAGGTCGGCGGCTCGTCCTAGACTCGGGGGCATGTCGCCGAGCACCTCTGAGGACTTCGTCCACCTGCACGTCCACACGGAGTACTCGATGCTCGACGGCGCGGCGCGCGTCGGTGACCTCATGAAAGAGGTCGAGCGTCAGGGCCAGGCGGCGATCGCGACGACCGACCACGGCTACCTCTTCGGGGCCTTCGACTTCTGGCGTCAGGCGACGGCCACGGGGATCAAGCCGATCCTCGGGGTCGAGGCGTACGTGACCCCGGGTACGAGCCGCTTCGACCAGACCCGGGTGCGTTTTGGCGTCCAGGGTCAGGAGTCCGACGACGTCTCGGCGCGTGGGGCGTACACCCACATGACGATGTGGGCGCGCAACAACGAGGGTCTGCACAACCTCTTCCGCGCGTCGTCGTACGCGTCGCTCGAGGGGCAGATGGGCAAGTGGCCGCGCATGGACCGCGACCTGCTCGAGCGCTACTCGGGGGGTCTCATCGCATCGACGGGCTGCCCGTCGGGCGAGGTCCAGACGCGGCTCCGGCTCGGCCAGTGGGACGAGGCTGTGCGTGTCGCGGGCGAGCTGCAGGACATCTTCGGCAAGGAGTACTTCTACGTCGAACTCATGGACCACGGGCTGGACATCGAGACGCGCGTGTCCGCGCAGCTCCTCGAGCTCTCGCAGAAGATCGGCGCCCCGCTCCTTGCGACCAACGACCTCCATTACGTGCGCGAGGAGGATGCTGCGAGCCAGGAGGCGCTCCTTGCGATCAACTCCGGCTCGGCGCTCACGGAGCCGACGTACGAGCAGGGTGGCAACCGCTTTGCCTTCCAGGGCACGGGCTACTACGTGAAGAGCGCCGCCGAGATGCGGCGGCTCTTCGCCGACCACCCCGAGGCGTGCGACAACACCCTCCTCGTCGCGGAGCAGTGCGAGGTGTCGTTCGACACCTCGGCGAACTACATGCCGAACTACCCTTGCCCTCCGGGCGAGGATGAGACGAGCTGGTTCATCAAGGAGGTCGAGACCGGCCTCCGCGTGCGCTACCCGGACGGCATCCCCGACGATGTGCGCCGTCAGGCTGACTACGAGGTCGGCGTCATCGTTCAGATGGGCTTCCCCGGCTACTTCCTCGTCGTCGCGGACTTCATCAACTGGGCGAAGAACAACGGCATCCGTGTCGGGCCGGGCCGTGGTTCGGGAGCGGGCTCGATGGCCGCCTACGCGATGCGCATCACCGACCTCGACCCGCTGCAGCACGGCCTCATCTTCGAGCGGTTCCTCAACCCCGAGCGCGTCTCGATGCCCGACTTCGACGTCGACTTCGACGAGCGTCGGCGGGGCGAGGTCATCCGGTACGTCACCGAGAAGTACGGCGAGGACCGCGTCGCGCAGATCGTCACCTACGGCACGATCAAGGCCAAGCAGGCTCTCAAGGACTCCTCGCGTCTGCTCGGTTTCCCGTTCGCCATGGGCGAGAAGCTCACCAAGGCGATGCCGCCCGCGATCATGGGCAAGGACATCAGCCTCACGGGGATCTTCGACCCGTCGGACAAGCGGTACCACGAGGCCGACGAGTTCCGGCAGATCCACACCGCCGACCCAGACGCACAGCGCGTCGTCGAGATGGCGCGTGGCATCGAGGGCCTCAAGCGCCAGTGGGGAGTCCACGCGGCCGGCGTCATCATGTCGAGCGACCCGCTCATCGACATCATCCCGATCATGCGGCGGCCCCAGGACGGCGCGGTCATCACGCAGTTCGACTACCCGACGTCCGAGGGCCTCGGCCTCATCAAGATGGACTTCCTCGGCCTGCGCAACCTCACGATCCTTGACGATGCGCTCGAGAACATCGTGATGAACGGCAAGGAGCCGCTCGTCCTCGAGGACCTCGAGCTCGATGACGTGGCGAGCTATCAGCTCCTTTCGCGCGGTGACACGCTCGGGGTCTTCCAGCTCGACGGCGGTCCCATGCGGTCGCTCCTGCGCCTCATGAAGCCCGACAACTTCGAAGACATCTCGGCGGTCCTCGCGCTCTACCGCCCGGGCCCCATGGGCGTGAACTCGCACACGAACTATGCGCTGCGCAAGAACGGGCTCCAGGAGATCACCCCGATCCATCCGGAGCTCGCGGATCCTCTCTCGGAGATCCTCGACGGCACCTACGGCCTCATCGTCTACCAGGAGCAGGTCATGGCGGCCGCGCAGAAGGTCGCCGGGTTCTCGCTCGGTCAGGCCGACGTGCTGCGGCGGGCCATGGGCAAGAAGAAGAAGTCCGAGCTCGACAAGCAGCAGGCGGACTTCTTCGCGGGCATGACAGCCCACGGCTTCTCCTCCGAGGCGCAGCAGGCGTTGTGGAACGTCCTTGAGTCGTTCGCCGACTACGCCTTCAACAAGGCGCACACGGCCGCGTACGGGCTTGTCTCGTACTGGACCGCGTACCTCAAGGCGCACTACCCGGGTGAGTACATGGCTGCGCTCCTCACGAGCGTGCGCGACGACAAAGACAAGTCGGCGCTCTACCTCGGTGAGTGTCGACACATGGGCATCACGGTGCTCCCGCCCGACGTCAACTCCTCGGCCGCGAACTTCACCGCGGTCGGAGCCGACATCCGCTTCGGGCTCACCGCGATCCGCAACGTGGGCGCCAACGTCGTCGACGCGATCGTTCGTGCGCGCGAGGAGAAGGGGGACTTCACCTCGTTCACCGACTTCCTCGACAAGGTTCCGGCGGTCGTGTGCAACAAGCGCACGATCGAGTCGCTCATCAAGGGCGGCGCGTTCGACTCGCTCGGCCACACGCGTCGCGCGCTCGTCATGGTCCACGAGCAGGCGGTCGACGCCGTGATCGGCGTCAAGCGCAAGGAGGCCGAGGGGCAGTTCGACCTCTTCGCCGACTTCGGAGGTGCGGACGAGGACGCCGTCGGCTTCTCGGTGGAGGTCCCGGACCTGCCCGACTGGGACAAGAAGCAGCTCCTCGCCTTCGAGCGCGACATGCTCGGGCTCTATGTGTCCGACCACCCCCTCTCGGGCCTCGAGCACGTTCTCGAGCGTGCTGCCGAGACCTCGGTGGCGAGCCTCATCGCCGACGAGGCGCGGCCTGACGGCTCGACGGTCGTCATCGCGGGGCTCATCACGGGGCTCCAGCGCAAGATGTCGAAGAACGGCAACCCGTGGGCTGCGGTAACCATCGAGGACCTCGAGGGCTCGATCGAGGTGATGTTCTTCGGCGAGACCTACACGGCCTACTCGACCGTGCTCGCAGAGGACCAGATCGTCGTGCTGAGAGGCCGCGTGCGTCGCCGCGACGAGTCGATGTCGCTTCAGGCGATGGAGCTCTCGTTGCCTGACCTCTCGGTGGGTCCCGACGCTCCCGTGCGCGTCGTCGTGCCGGAGTCGCGGTGCACACAGTCGGAGATCGAGAAGCTGCGCGAGATCCTTCGGGCGCACCCGGGATCCTCCGAGGTCCACATCCGTGTGACGCGACCTGGGCGTGCCACGCTCCTGCGCGCTGCTGACCGGTTCCGGGTCGACCGCACCCCTGCGCTCTTCGGCGACCTCAAGGTCCTCTTCGGTCCGAGCTGCCTCGGCTGACGCCGCGCGCACCGGTCCGTCCACCATCGCTCCCTCCCGAAAGGCCATCGTGCGCTCCCTCACCCCTGAGCAGACGATCTTCCTCACTGAGCGGCACCTCGCCACGCTCACGACGCTGCGTGCCGACGGCACGCCGCACGTGGTTCCCGTCGCGTTCACGTGGGACGGGGACGCGCACCTCATCCGCATCACGACCGAGCGCACGAGCGTCAAGGCGCGCAACATCGCGCGCGGTGACGGTGCAGGTGGCCCGGCACGGGTGGCGATCTGTCAGGTCGACGGCGGACGGTGGCTGACCGCCGAGGGCACGGCGACCGTCTCGGACGACCCGGCCGAGGTTGCTGAAGCCGTCCGTCGGTATGCCGTGCGCTACCGGAAGCTGGAGGACAACCCGGAGCGCATCGTGCTGCTCGTGCGCCCTGACCGTGTGCTCGGGTCGGGGTACATGACGCGGTGAGGCGCGGTCATGCCCGACGCTCGTCTGTCAGGGGGCGGCGCGGGCGCCTGCGAGAATGGATCCATGCACGACGTGACGATCCGCGATGAGTCCATCCGCCTCGGCCAGTTCCTCAAGCTGGCTGACCTTGCCGAGTCCGGAGCCGAGGCGCGTGACCTCGTGACCGAGGGTGAGGTACGCGTCAACGGAGAGTTCGACACGCGCCGTGGACGTCAGCTCGTCCCCGGTGACGTCGTCGAGGTCGCGGGGCCCGGTGGGACCCGATCGGCGCGCGTCGTACGCGACGCCTGATCCCCGGCCCAGCCGCGTCCGCTCGGCGAAATCCAGTGCAGCCTGTGTCCCGTGAGGGCTAGGCTCGAGCGGTGATCAACCGTCTGGACCTGCGTGGTCGCTCCCTGTCCGCCCGTGAGCTTGCTGCGGTTCTGCCGCGTCCCGAGGTCGGCGTCGAGGACGCGACCCGGGTCGTCGCCCCCGTCGTGGAGGACGTGCGTGCGCGCGGCGCTGCAGCGCTGCGTGACTACGCCGAGACGTTCGACCGGGTCCGGCCCGAACATCTTCGGGTGCCCGCTGAGGCGATGACGGCGGCGCTCGCCAGCCTCCCGACCGAGCTCCGCGCGGCACTCGATGAGACGATCGCGCGGGTCCGCGCGGTCCACGCGGCCCAGCGACCCGCCGACTTCACTGTCGACGTGGCCCCGGGGGCGACCGTGCGTCAGCGGTGGATCCCCGTCCAGCGCGTCGGCCTCTATGTTCCTGGCGGTCTCGCGGTCTACCCGTCCTCGGTCATCATGAACGTGGTCGCGGCTCAGGAGGCCGGGGTTGCCTCGCTCGCGGTGACATCCCCGCCCCAGGCTGTCGATGGCGGGCTGCCGAACGCGACGATCCTCGCGGCGTGCGAGCTCCTCGGCGTCGAGGAGGTCTACGCGGCAGGTGGCGCACAGGCCATCGCGATGTTCGCGTACGGCGCGGTCGGCTCCGAGCCGCAGGACGGCGAGATCCTCGCCGAACCGGTTGACGTCATCACAGGCCCGGGCAACGTCTATGTTGCCGCGGCGAAGCGGCTCGTCCGGGGCGTCGTCGGAATCGATGCTGAAGCCGGGCCGACCGAGATCGCGATCCTTGCGGATGCGACCGCTGACGCCGAGCACGTTGCGGCCGACCTGCTGAGCCAGGCGGAGCACGATCCGATGGCGGCGTCGGTGCTCGTCACGGACTCCCTCGAGCTGGCGGACGCGGTCGAGGGTGCGCTCGCACGGCGGTCCGCAGCGACGAAGCACGTCGAGCGTGTTGCGACGGCTCTCGGCGGCCCGCAGTCGGCGATCGTCCTTGTCGACGACATCGAGCAAGGTCTTGCGGTCGTCAACGCCTACGGCGCCGAACACCTGGAGATCCAGACGGCCGACGCGGCTGCGCTCGCGAACCGTGTGACGAGTGCGGGAGCGATCTTCGTCGGCGCCTACTCGCCGGTTCCGCTCGGCGACTACATGGCGGGCTCCAACCACGTTCTTCCGACGGGTGGCTGCGCGCACTACTCGAGCGGCCTCGGGGTGCACTCGTTCATGAGGGCCGTCCAGGTGGTCGACTACTCGCGTTCCGCGCTCGAGGAGATTGCCGGTCGCATCGTGACCTTCGCTGACGCGGAGGACCTTCCTGCGCACGGTGAAGCGGTGCGCGCGCGCTTCGAGAGCTGAGATGTCGCCCGATCTCGCAGCCGCCCAGGCGATGTGGCGGGCGTACGCCGCATCGGGAGCTGTCCCAGCGGACACCCGCCCTGTGGGCATCGAGTCTTTTGGTGACAGTCCGCGTCTCGCAGACGAGCTCCTCCACCTTGTGCTGACGGGGGCCAAGCGTGGCACGGCGACGCTCGAGGCCGAGGTGACCGCGGGTGGAGAGACCGCGCCCGCTGTGGATGATCACTGGGTGATGTGCGACGGCGCTGGCATGCCGCGGTGCGTGCTGCGCACGACGACCGTCGAGGCTGTGCGGTTCGACGAGGTCGACGAGGACTTTGCCCGGGCCGAGGGTGAGGGTGACCTCTCGCTCGAGTCATGGCGTGAGGGGCACGAGCGATACTGGAAGCGCGCCGCGGTGCGTCTCGGGGTGCCGTTCGGTCCGGGCAGCATCGTCATTGCTGAGCGTTTCGTCGTCGTGTGGCCGCCCGAGGTCGCTGACCACTGAGTCCGCGACCGATCGCCGGACGGAACTGGCGGACGTGAGGTGGGAGACACGCGCCTCTGGGGCGGCTCGAGCAGGGTCAGGAGAGCCTGAGCAGGGTCCTCACGTTGCGCGTCGTCGTGCTGGCGAACTTCTTGCGGGCGAGCGTCTTCGCGAGCGGGGTCGTGAGGGACGAGCCGCGGGGGCAGCGCCACCACAGTGCGTCGAGGCCGACGGCCGCGAGCCGTGCTGCGAGCTCTGCCGGTGGGTGCTGCCAGCTCTCGATGAGATCGCCAGCCGGCTCGTCGCGCTCGGCGCCTCCGACGAGAAATGCGGCGGCGACGACCGAGCAGGCCTCGGTGCGTCCCGTGCGCATCCGTAGCTCGGTGACGCGCTCCTGGGCTGCGGCATTCGCGGCGAGGGCATCGTCGAGGGTCCGGCGCGAGGACGCGCGAGCACGCACCTCGGCGAGGCGGCTGCCTTCGGGGGCGTCGATCGACGACGGGCCGGGGGCAGCCGTGGGCTCGGGCGTGGTCGCCTGCGGGGGTGGAAGCTCTGCTGAGGTCGGCTCGGGGGCCTGGGGCTCGAGGTCCAGCGCTGCTGCGGTCTCCTGCGCGAGCTGGTCCTGCGTGAGTGCTGTCGCCTCACGTAGCAAGCCGGGCTCGGTCGAGAACGCGACGTAGATGTGCCACGCGTCGTCGCCCACCCACGGCGCGCCGGCAGCGAGGTCCTCGATGAGCTCGAGCGGGACGAGCGCGATGTGCGCGTCGAAGTCGAAGTGTTCGCTGACAGCCTTTTCGAGCTCTGCGCGCACCTCGGCGTGCGGCCGCTCGGATCCGACGTCGAGCAGGACGTTGCCGCTCGCGAGGACTGTCCGGACCTGGCTCGCACCGGTGCGCGTGATGACGTCGCGCAGCTCGTACATGGCGATCGTGCGCCCTCCGACGTTGACGCCCCGCAGGAGTGCGGCGAGCCGGACATCGGTGGGGGCAACTTCAGGTGCGGGCATAGGGCGAGGCTAGCGCGACGGCGTCCGGCCGTCCTCATCGGTGACCGTGATAAAGACGGCGATCACCGTGCGTGCGCGGCGGTGTCGATGCGTGGGCAAGGGCTGGCCTAGGCCTGCGCGAGGACGAACGGCAGGACGGCGGACGCCCCGGCCTGGCGCAGGAGCCGGGCTGCGACCGTGAGGGTCCATCCGGAATCGGTGTAGTCATCGATGAGCAGGACGCGCCTGCCGGGCAGACCGGTGCGTGCGGCGTCGGACAGTGCAGGGCGCAGGCGCTGGACGACCCCCGCGAGGCGCAGTGCCGAGTTGACGTCGTGCCTGCCCGCTGTGGTCCCGGGCTCGGGCACGATCTCGCCCACCACGGGCTTCGACAGGTAGCGGCCGAGGCCATGCGCCAGGTGGCTGACGAGCGCGGGGCGGGTCGCCGAGGCGATGAGGACGATGCCGTCGACCGTCTGGACGTCGGACCATTCGTCGAGCACGCGGGCAGCTGCCGTTCGTAGTGCACGGGGCACCTCGCCGTCGGGTGTCGACGGCGCGAAGAGCTCTCGGAGCGGCGCGGACCACCCCAGGCCGTCGAGGCGCGCGACGGCACGCCCCGGCTCGGCGAGCTCGTCCGCTCCGAGACGTCCCGAGAGGTCGACCCCGAGCGATGACATGCCGCTCGGCCACTGGCGGCGCGTGGTGATCTCGATGCCAGGCCGGTCCATGCGCTCACGCGCTGCGGACACGGCGCTGTGGTCGGGCAGGGGAGGCAGCGACATGGAGGCGCAGCGATCGCAACGACCGCAGCGCCAGGAGGGGGCGAGGTCAGGATCGTCGAGCTGTGCTCGGAGGAAGGCCATGCGGCAGCCTTCGGTGCGCTGGTAGTCGAGCATCGCCTTCTGCTCGTGCTGCCGCGCCTGCTCGACGCGCCGGTAGCGGTCGGCGTCGTAGTGCCAGGTCTCACCGGTTGCCGTCCAGCCGCCGCGGACGCGGCGCACCGCGCCGTCGACGTCGAGGACCTTGAGCATGGTCTCGAGGCGCGACCTCTTGAGGTCGACCCGCGTCTCGAGCTGGGGGAGTGACATCGTCGCGCCCTCGCCGAGGGCGTTGAGAACGGTGCGCACCTGCTCCTGTGCGGGGAACGCGAGCGAGCCGAAGTACTCCCAGATCCGTTGGTCCTCCTCACCAGGCGCGAGGACGACGACCGCTCGGTCGACGCCGCGTCCTGCGCGTCCGACCTGCTGGTAGTACGCGATGGGTGAGCTCGGTGCGCCGAGGTGGATGACGAAGCCAAGGTCTGGCTTGTCGAAGCCCATGCCGAGGGCGCTCGTGGCGATGAGGGCCTTGACCCGGTCGCCCTTGAGATCAGCCTCGAGCTGCTCGCGTTCTGCGGAGTCGGTGCGTCCCGTGTAGGCCTTGACCGCGAGCCCCGCGCCGCGGAGCTGCTCGGCGACCTGCTCAGCGGCCGAGACGGTGAGGCAGTAGACGATTCCCGAGCCGTCGAGCTCGGCGAGCGCAGAGATGAGCCATGCGATGCGTGTGGGCTGGTCGGTGACGGGCAGGACGGCGAGGTGGAGCGACTCGCGGTCGAGGGCCCCGCGCAGCACGAGGACGTCCTCGCCCGCGGGGGAGCCTGCGTGCACCGCGAGCTGTTCGGCGACGTCGCGTGTGACGCGCTTGTTCGCGGTTGCGGTTGTGGCGAGCACGGGGATCCCTGCGGGCAGGTTGGCGACGAGGTCGCGGATGCGGCGGTAGTCGGGGCGGAAGTCGTGGCCCCAGTCGGAGATGCAGTGGGCTTCGTCGACGACGACGAGGCCCGCGTCAGCGGCGAGGCGTGGCAGGACGGTGTCGCGGAAGTCCGGGTTGTTGAGGCGTTCGGGCGAGCACAGGAGGACGTCGACCTCGCCCGCGGCGATCTTGTCGTGGATGTCATCCCATTCGGTGACGTTCGAGGAGTTGATCGTCACGGCGCGGATTCCAGCGCGTTCGGCGGCTGCGACCTGGTCGCGCATGAGTGCGAGAAGGGGGGAGACGATGACGGTCGGGCCTTCGCCCGCCTCCCGCAGGAGGGCGGTTGCGACGAAGTACACGGCCGACTTGCCCCAGCCCGTGCGTTGCACGACGAGAACGCGACGCTGGTGGGCGACGAGTGCTTCGATCGCTGTCCACTGGTCCTCGCGCAGCTGCACGTCGTCGCGCCCGACGAGCCTGCGCAGGATCGTCTCGGCGGCGTCGCGTCCGCCGACGTCCGGGTCGGAGCGCGGCACGCGGGGGCGGGGGACTGGCGTGGCTGCGGGGCGGGGCGCGGTGCGCACGACGGGCGTCGGGTCCCAGGGCTCCTCGGGCGGGACGTCGTCAAGGTCCGCAGGCGGTTCGATGAGCGGCACACCCTCGTCGTCCCAGACGACGTCGGGTGCCGCTGGCACGTGCTGCGCGTCGGGGCGTCCCGCGGGCTGGGCCGCTGGAGTGGCGTCCGGAATCCTTGCAGGGGGCGTGGGCTCTGTCGCAGCCGTCGCAGCCGACGCGGCCGACGTAGGCGCTGCCTGCGCGGCCGGCTCGTCCGGGACCCGTGGCTCAGGAGCGAGGGCCGACCCGTGCGACCAGGCGGGTGCCGCCTCGGGGTCGTCGGGCGCGTGGGCGAGGGTCCGGGCATCGAGCGCGCTCGCACCCCACCCGGGGCCCGTGTCCTCGATGTGTCGACGCGGACGCCCCTCGAGGAGCGACCAGTCCGGCTCGGCACCCCAGCGTCCCGGTGTGCCACGACGCGGCTCGTCCGCGGTCTGCTCCGGCGCCGTTGCTGCGGCGATGCGCGGCTCGGTGCCGGACGGCGGCGAGCTGTCCTCGGGAGTGCGAGGGGCCCCGGTGTGCGGGGAGACGTCGGGGTGCTGGAGCTCGTCGGACATGGTTCCCAGCCTACGGACAGTCACCGACATGTGTGGCCTGCGCACGCACCTGCGGTGGACGGCACGTCGGAGCGCCCCGCCGGGGTCGGATCGACCGCGGCGTGCGAGGCGCCGGACGCCGCGTGCGACGGCCCAGAGCGTGGAATCAGATGCCGCCCGAGGTCGCCCGAGTCCTAGGATCGCCTCGTGACTACCCCCGACCGCGCACTGAGGTTGCCGATCCGTCCCGAGCTCGCGGACGAGGTGCCCTACGGCGCCCCCCAGCTCGACGTGCCCGTGCTCCTCAACGTCAACGAGAACCCGTACGCACCCTCCGCCGAGGTCGTCGAGTCCGTCGCGCACGCCGTCGCGCAGGCGACCGCGGGGCTCAACCGCTACCCCGACCGCGACTTCCTCGGGCTGCGCGGCGACCTCGCCGACTACCTGGCAGAGGAGTCTGGGGTCCGTCTCGGGGCCGAGCAGATCTGGGCCGCCAACGGCTCGAACGAGGTCATGCTTCACGTCCTGCAGGCTTTCGCCGGACCGGGGCGCACCGTGGTCTCGTTCGCACCGACCTACTCGATGTACCCCGAGTACGCGCGTGACACGCACTCGCGCTACGTCGTGGGACGACGCGAGGAGGACTTCACGCTCGACGCGGCGCACGCCGTCGGCATCGTCCGTGCGGAACAGCCGTCGGTCATCATCCTCACGAGCCCCAACAACCCGACGGGCACCGCGCTGCCCCTGGCCACGATCCGAGCGGTCCTCGACGCGGCCCTCGAGGTCGACGTCGACGGAGCACCGGCGATCGTCGTCGTCGACGAGGCCTACGCAGAGTTCCGGCGCGCAGGTGTGTCCAGTGCCCTCGAGCTGCTCGCGGAGTACCCCAACCTCGCTGTGAGCCGCACGATGTCCAAGGCGTTCGCGCTCGCGGGCGCCCGGGTGGGCTACCTCGCCGCTCGGACGGAGCTCGTCGACGGCCTGCGGGTCGTCCGCCTGCCGTACCACCTCTCGGCCGTGACCCAGGCGGTCGCGCGCGCCGCGCTCACGCACGCTCCGTCCCTTCTCGGCAAGGTGGCCGAGCTGCGTGAGGAGCGTGACGCGACGGTTGCGTGGCTCCGGGCCCAACGGGTCGACGGGCGTCCGCTCGCCGTTGCGGACTCGGACTCGAACTTCGTGCTCTTCGGAACGTTCCCCGACCGCCATGCCGTCTGGCAGGGCTTGTTGGATCGGGGCGTGCTCATCCGGGAGACTGGTCCCGATGGCTGGCTGCGCGTGTCGATCGGCACGCGTGAAGAGATGGTGGCGTTCAAGAACGCCCTCGTGGAGGTAGTTGACCTGTGACTGCGACCAAGCGCACCGCGCGTATCGAGCGCACGACGTCGGAGTCGAGCGTCGTCGTCGAGCTCGATCTCGACGGCAGCGGCCGCACCGAGATCTCGACGGGCGTGCCGTTCTACGACCACATGCTCACCGCTCTCGGCAAGCACTCGCTCATCGACCTCACGGTCCGGGCCGAGGGCGACACGCACATCGACGCGCACCACACGGTCGAGGACGTCGCGATCTGCCTCGGCGAGGCCCTCAGGACGGCGCTCGGTGACAAGCGTGGCATCGCACGTTTCGGTGACGCGCACGTGCCGCTCGATGAGGCGCTCGCGCGCGCCGTGGTCGACGTCTCGGGCCGTCCCTACCTCGTGCACGACGGTGAGCCGGCCGGGCAGGAGTACCACCTCATCGGCGGGCACTTCACCGGGTCGCTCACGCGCCACGTCCTCGAGTCGATCGCGCACCACGCGAACATCTGCTTGCACGTCACGGTGCTTGCGGGTCGTGACCCGCACCACATCGTCGAGGCGCAGTTCAAGGCGCTCGCGCGGGCGCTGAGGGCCGCCATCGCGTTCGACCCGCGGGTCGACGGCATCCCGTCGACGAAGGGCGCCCTGTGATGTCGCAGGACCTGCCCGACGACCTCTCGTTCGAGGTGCCCGACGACCTCTCGGGGCTCGATTCCCTCGGCTCGGCCCCCGAGCCGAGCATAGCGCTCCTGCTCACGCAGGTCGCTGGCGCGGAGCCGCTTGTCGCGCTGTGCGCGCTCGCGCAGGTGGCCGCTGACGTCGTCCCGAGCCGGATCGGTGCTATCGCGGTGCTGCGCGAGCGCGCCGGAACAGCGCCCCTCGAGGCCGCGTCCGCGGTCTCGGGCCTCCTGCAGGGCTCCGAGGTCGTGCTTGTCACGCGCTCGGGCTCGCAGCTGAGCGCGAGCCGCTGGGAGGGCGGGGAGCGCGGTGCCGACATTCCCGCTGGTCTCCTGCTCGACTCGGCTCCCGCCGACCTTGAGGACCTCATCCTCGGTGAGAAGACGATCGCTGACCTGCAGGGCGTCGCGGACTCGACGACGCTGTCGCGCCTCGGCGCGATGCGAGCGCTGAAGAAGATCGCCAAGAAGATGCGGAAGGAGCAGTGACCGCACGGAGCGTCGTCGTCCTCGACTACGGTTTTGGCAACGTGCGATCAGCTGTCCGCGCCCTCGAGCGGGTCGGGGCACAGGTCGAGCTGACGTCAGACCGTGACGCCGCGATGGCGGCCGACGGTCTCGTCGTGCCCGGCGTCGGCGCATACGCCGCCGTGATGGCGGGCCTGCGAGGCGTGCGTGGCGACTGGATCGTCGAACGCCGCCTCGCAGGTGGTTTGCCCGTGCTGGGCATCTGCGTCGGCCAGCAGGTGATGTTTGACGCGGGTGTGGAGCACGGCGTGAGCACCGAAGGGCTCGGCCAGTGGCCGGGCGTCGTCGAGCGGCTCGCGGCACCCGTCGTTCCCCACATGGGCTGGAACACAGTCGAGGTCCCCGAGGGCTCGCGGCTCTTCGCGGGGATCGAGGACGAGCGCTTCTACTTCGTGCACTCCTACGCCGCCCAGTCCTTCGCGTTGGGGACGGACGAGCCCGACGACACCCGCTTCCCGGCGCCGCGCGTCACATGGGCCGACCACGGTGGCCGATTCGTTGCTGCAGTCGAGAACGGCCCGCTTGCCGCGACGCAGTTCCACCCGGAGAAGTCCGGCGATGCGGGAGCCCAGCTGCTCTCGAACTGGCTCGGCACGCTGCGCTGAGCCGCAGTCATATTCCTCGGCGCGATCGCGCCTCGACAGTCCACGGAGTTGTCATGTCCGACCGTCTCGTCCTCCTGCCCGCCGTCGATGTCGTCGACGGCCAGGCTGTCCGTCTCACGCAGGGGGTGGCCGGGTCCGAGAAGAGCTACGGCGACCCGCTCGAGGCAGCGCTCGAGTGGCAGGCGGGCGGTGCCGAATGGCTGCATCTCGTCGATCTTGACGCGGCCTTCGGACGCGGCTCGAACGCTGAGCTGCTGCGGGAGGTCGTGGGCCGCCTCGACATCTCGGTCGAGCTCACGGGTGGGATCCGCGACGACGCTTCGCTCGAGCGGGCGCTCGGAACAGGAGCGGCGCGTGTCAACCTCGGCACGGCCGCCGTCGAGAATCCGGAGTGGACCGCGCGCGTGCTCGGCGAGTACGGCGACCGCGTTGCTGTGGGGCTCGACGTGCGCGGGGAGACGGTTGCGACGCGCGGCTGGACCGAGGACGGCGGCAACGTGTGGGAGGTCCTTGCGCGTCTCGACGCAGCTGGGTGCTCGCGCTACGTCGTGACCGACGTGACCAAGGACGGCATGCTCCAGGGCCCGAACGTCGAGCTGCTCGCAGAGTTTGCGCGTCGCGCGGCGGCGCCGGTCGTCGCCTCGGGTGGGATCTCGAGCCTCGATGACCTGCGGGCACTGCGCGCCCTCGTGGGCGTGGGTGTCGACCAGGCGATTGTCGGCAAGGCCCTGTACGACGGCGCGTTCACGTTGCCCGAGGCTCTCGACGTTGCGGGTCGGCTGTGAACGACCCCGTGGCGGGCAGCGATGACGTCGTGCGCGCTCCGGACGCCGACGGGCATGTCCGCGCTGTTCCTCAGCAGGTGGCTGCTGTGCGTGAGGGGGCGGATGGCCCGAGCGACTCGGCCGGTGTCCCTTGGGGCGGCCGGCAGCTGCGTGAGAACCCGTTCGCGGGCGATGACGGAACGGTTGATGCTGCCCTCGGTGCGGCGCTCGACGCACACGCGGCGGCGCCCTCCTCGGACACGATGGGGGCCGTGGTCGCGGCACTGGGTGAGGCTCGCGTGCTTGTGCCCGTGCTCGCGGAGCTCGAGACTGGCGTGACGTCGGATCACGGGGTCGAGGCTGACAAGGAGGCTTCGGCGGGCGTCGTCGCGCTTGAGGCCCCTGACGGCCGACGCGCGTTGCCCGTCTTTTCGTCGGTCGCCACGATGGCCGCGTGGCGCGCTGATGCGCGTCCGGTGCCGTCGTTCGCCTCACGTGCCGCGCTCTCGGCTGTTCAGGAGAACTGGTCGCTCGTCGTCGTCGATCCGGGCGGTCCCGTGACGGTTCTCGTGCCGCGACCTGCCGTATGGGCTCTCGCACAGGGCAAGCCGTGGCGTCCGGCGGTCGTTGGCGGCGTCGTCGACGACGAGGTGCGCGAAGCGGTGCGCGCGGCGTGCCTGCCCGCGCAGCACGTCGTGCGCGCGGACGCGGAGCCGGGCCGGTCGGCCGAGGTCGCCGTCGTGCTCGGGATCGACGCGGGCCTCGACCGCGCGGGCCTCGACGGGGTGCTGCGCTGGATCAACTCGGCGCTCGCCTCGAGCTCGGTGATCTCTGAGCGCGTCGATGCCCTCGAGATCCGCGTCGGCAAGGCCTAGACGTCTGGTTGCGCGTCAGCACCACGGCCCCGCGGGCGGAACTGCGGGGCCGTGGTGCTGTGGTGCTGTGGTGGTGACGGGCCGGGGCCCTGACGGGTTGTGGCGCGAGCTCAGGACACGTGGCCCGTGAGCTTCTCGCCCGGGCCCTCGCCAGGAGCGTCGGGGATGACGCTGGCTTCACGGAACGCGAGCTGAAGGGTGCGCAGGCCGTCGCGCAGGGAGCGGGCGTGCTGGCTACCGATATCGGGAGCCGACGTCACGATGAGGCCGGCGAGCGCGTTGATGAGCTTGCGCGCCTCGTCGAGATCGGTGAGGTGCTCCTCGCCCTCCGCGAGCCCGAGCTTGACCGCTGCGGCACTCATGAGATGAACGGCGGCGGTCGTGATGACCTCGACCGCGTTGACCTCGGCAATGTCGCGAACTGCCTGCTGGGTGACGTCGTCGTCGTGGGTGTGCTCGGTGCTCATGCCTCCATCATCGCGCATGAGACGTGCGGGCGTGACCGTGTCTCCGCGGGGTCGTGCGGAGATGGCCGAGGCCCCCGTGCCGTCCTGTGGTGGACGGCACGGGGGCCTCAGGGTCGAGCCGCGCGCGATGGCTGGGCCAGCCGCGTCGCGCCCGGGTCAGTAGCCGATCGGCTCCGCCTCGGAGTCGCCGCCCGCCGCGGCGACCGGGGCGAGGTGCCCGACGGTCTCACGGAGCTGCGCGCCGAGGGTGGGGTCGACCTGGCCCCAGTACCAGAAGAAGCGCTCCCGGATCTCGGGAACCGTGATGGCCGAGCCCTGTCCCGTGAGGGTGACGAGGAAGCGTGCCTTGGACGCGTCGTCGAACACGTCGCGGTAGAGCGTGCCCGCCTGTCCGAAGTCGGAGTCGTCCGAGCGGAGCGTCTGGGCGGCGCGCACGAGCGCACCGTCCGTCTCCCACCCGACCTCGCCTGCGCGGGCCTCGTCGGCCGCGGGGGCGCCGGCTGAGTTGGTGGCGTGGACGGGGGTCGTCGCGGAGCTGAACTGGTACCGCATCTGCCCCTCGTGCTGGTAGTTGCGCACCTCAGCCGCGTGGGGCTGGTTGACGGGGAGCTGGTTGTAGTTCGCTCCGATGCGGTACCGCTGCGCGTCGGGGTAGGCGAACATGCGACCCATGAGCATCTTGTCGGGGGAGATGCCGATGCCCGGGACGAGGTTCGACGGCGAGAACGCGGCCTGCTCGATCTCGGCGAAGAAGTTCTCGGGGTTGCGGTCGAGGGTGAGCTCGCCGACCTTGATGAGGGGGTAGTCCGCGTGAGCCCAGGTCTTGGTGATGTCGAACGGGTTGAAGCGGTAGGTCTTGCCCTCTTCGTAGGGCATGACCTGGACGAAGAGGTCCCACACCGGGTTCTCGCCACGCTCGATCGCCTCGTAGAGGTCGCGGCGGTAGTGGTCGGCGTCGGAGCCGGCGAGCTTCTCGGCTTCGTCGTTCGTCATCGACTCGACGCCCTGGCGGGACTTGAAGTGGTACTGGACCCAGAAGCGCTCGCCGTCGGCGTTCATCCACGAGTACGTGTGCGAGCCGTAGCCGTTCATGTGGCGCCATGAGAGCGGCAGACCGCGGTCGCCCATGACGTAGGTGACCTGGTGGGCCGACTCGGGGGACAGTGTCCAGAAGTCCCACTGCATGTCGGCGTCGCGCAGGCCCGAGGCGCCCAGGCGCTTCTGGGAGTGGATGAAGTCGGGGAACTTGATCGCGTCGCGGATGAAGAACACGGGGGTGTTGTTCCCGACGATGTCGTAGTTGCCCTCGGACGTGTAGAAGCGCAGCGAGAAGCCGCGCACGTCGCGCCACGTGTCGGGGGAGCCCTGCTCGCCTGCGACGGAGGAGAAGCGCAGGAGCGTCTCGACCTCGGCGCCCGGCTGGAAGACCGCCGCCTTGGTGTAGGCCGAGACGTCCTCGGTGACGACGAAACGGCCGAACGCGCCGCCGCCCTTGGCGTGCGGGTTGCGCTCCGGGACGCGCTCCCGGTTGAAGGAGGCGAGCTTCTCGACGAGGAAGCGGTCGTGCAGGGCGGTGATGCCGTCGGGGCCGGTCGTGAGCGAGTGCTGGTCGCTCGGGATCGGTGTCCCGGACTGGCTTGTCGTGAACTGCTGGGTCACAGGTTCTCCTTGTGCGTGGTGCGGCGCCGTTTCACGGGCGAACGGTGGTCACAGTGGTGGGCGCTGAGGGCCGGGTCATGCGGTCGGGCGACAGGACGGGCACGTTCCCCAGTAGAGGACCTCGGCCGTGTCGATCGTGAAGCCGTGGTCGTTCGAGGGGATGAGGCACGGGGCGTGGCCGGTGGCGCAGTCGACGTCGCTCACGGCGCCGCACGAGCGACAGACCACGTGGTGGTGGTTGTCGCCGCGGCGCCTTTCGTAGCGGGCCGGGTGTCCCGCGGGCTCGATGCGCTGGATGAGCCCGTGGGCGTCGAGTACGTGGAGGACGTCGTAGACGGCTTGGACCGACACGGAGCCGAGTTTGGCGCGGACTGCGCCGATCACCTGGTCGGCGCTCGCGTGAGGCTGGGTGCTCAGTGCCGCGAGGGTCGCGAGCCGCGGCGCGGTGACGCGCAGGCCTGCGGAGCGCAGGAGTGCCTCGTCGTCCGTCCGGCTCTTGGCCGTGTTCGCGGTGGTCATGCGCCTAGTCTGCCATGCTTTCTGGAAGGACTCCAATCTCGTAGTCGGTCCACACTGGAGGGTGGGTGCAGTGCTGACGGCCCCCGTTCGCGGCATCCGTGACGCAACGCACCCGGTAGGAGTCAAGAGCCGGGGCATCCCTGTGCTACCGTTTCTTGCTGGACCGCCGCCACGTTCGTGAGGACGCAGCGGCACGCAAGCGGAGTAGCCTCCCACCTGATCACCGACTGGCCGTGTGCCGACAGGAGACGGGTCTGGTCCGACGCTCACCGTCAGGTGAGGGCTCGTGCGTGTCACGGGCTGTGTCGGACGTATGAGGCCTCCACCTGCATCCCAGGTCGGAGGCCTTCTCCGTTCCTGGGCCCGACATCTTGACGATCTGAGGAGTCTCACATCACCGAGCCCCGCATCAACGAGCGGATCCGCGTGCCTGAGGTCCGCCTGGTCGGCCCCCAGGGCGAGCAGGTGGGCATCGTCCGCGTGGAGGACGCCCTCCGCCTTGCGCAGGAAGCCGACCTCGACCTGGTCGAGGTTGCGCCCGACGCGCGTCCCCCCGTGTGCAAGCTCATGGACTACGGGAAGTTTAAGTACGAAGCTGACATGAAGGCGCGTGAGGCCCGTCGCAACCAGGCCAACACCGTCCTCAAGGAGATCCGCTTCCGTCTGAAGATCGACCCGCACGACTACGGCACCAAGAAGGGCCACGTCGAGCGCTTCCTGTCCGCAGGCGACAAGGTCAAGGTCATGATCATGTTCCGTGGCCGCGAGCAGTCGCGCCCGGAGATGGGCGTGCGTCTGTTGCAGCGTCTGGCTGAGGATGTCGCCGAGCTCGGCTTCGTCGAGTCGATGCCGAAGCAGGACGGTCGCAACATGACGATGGTCCTCGGCCCGACGAAGAAGAAGTCCGAGGTCAAGGGCGAGGTTCGCCGTCGTCGTGAGCCGCGTCCGCAGGATCTCGTGGACGACCTGACCGAGGTCGAGCACGACGACGAGCCCACCACCGACGTGACGCCCGCCGCCGCACCCGTTGAGGTGGCAGCGACCGAGCCCGCTGAGGTCACGGCGCCTGCTGCGCCCGCGGCCGAGGCAGCACCGGCGCCCAAGGCTGCTCCGGCGGCCAAGGCCACGCCCGTGGCGAAGGCTGCGGCCCCGAAGTCTGCCGAGCCCAAGTCCGCTGAGCCCAAGGCCGCTCCGGCGTCCAAGCCTGCGGCCGTGAAGCCCGCGGCGGCCCCCAAGCCCGCTGCAGCACCGAAGCCGACGGCCACTCCGAAGCCGGTCGCGACGCCCAAGCCGGCGGCGCGACCCGCCCCGAAGCCTGCTCCGAAGCCGGCCGCACCGCGGCCGAAGAAGAGCGAGTGACCAGCACGTCCTGACGCAGAGGCGACGACCAGCGCACACGGTCCCGCCCCGCCCACGTCGCCCACCACCCGGTGGGCGACCGACCACGAGGAGAACGGCAGCCATGCCGAAGAACAAGACGCACTCCGGTGCCAAGAAGCGGTTCCGCATCACCGGTACCGGCAAGGTCATGCGTGAGCAGGCCGGCAAGCGCCACCTGCTCGAGCACAAGTCGAGCCGCCGCACGCGCCGCCTGAGCTCCGACCAGGTCGTCTCGGCCGCCGACACCCCCAAGATCAAGAAGCTGCTCGGCAAGTGAGCCCGTGGGCGCGTCAGCGCCCCAGGTGAACTTGTGAGCCCCCTACCTACAAGGAGCATCACGTGGCACGCGTGAAGCGGGCAGTCAACGCCCAGAAGAAGCGTCGTTCGATCCTCGAGCAGGCGAGCGGTTACCGTGGTCAGCGTTCGCGCCTGTACCGCAAGGCCAAGGAGCAGGTCACTCACTCAGGCGTCTACGCCTACCGTGACCGCAAGAAGCGTAAGGGCGACTTCCGTCAGCTCTGGATCACGCGCATCAACGCCGCGGTCCGCGCCGAGGACATGACGTACAACCGCTTCATCCAGGGCCTCAAGGCCGCGGGTGTCGAGGTCGACCGTCGCGTTCTCGCGGAGCTCGCAGTCTCCGACATGGGTGCCTTCAAGGTGCTCGTCGAGGTCGCGAAGAAGGCGCTCCCCGCCGACGTCAACGCCCCCAAGGACGCTGCCTGAGCGCTATGCGCTCCCTGAGCAGCCCTTGATCTAAGGACGCCCGGACGATGCCTGATCTTTCCAACCCCCGTGCTGAGCGGGTGCGATCGATCAAGGCACTGTCCGGGCGTTCTGCGCGCGTGCGTGCGGGGCGGTTCCTCGTCGAAGGGCCCCAGGGTGTACGCGAAGCTGTCATCCACGCCGTGGATGACGTGCGCGAGGTGTATCTCACGGAGGCCGCGGCCGAGCGCTACCCGGAGATCGTCGCGGCGTGCGAGACCCTGTGGCTGCGCACGGCGACGCCCGAGGTGCTCGAGGCGATGAGCCCTGACGCGCAGGGGGTGCTCGCGGTCCTCGAGAGTCGGACCCCGTGTCTCACTGACCTGCTCGAAGATTCGCCTCGGCTCGTGGCCGTCCTCGTCGACGCGCGCGACCCGGGCAACGCAGGGACCGTCGTGCGCGCGGTCGACGCCGCAGGCGGGACGGGCGTAGTGCTCGCGGGTTCGAGCGTCGACCCGTACAACCCGAAGGTCGTGCGTTCGACCGCAGGTTCTCTCTTCCACGTCCCCGTCGTCACGGGCGACGAGACGCGAGAGCTGGCTCCCGTCATCGAGCGCCTTCGCGCGGCGGGTCTTCAGGTGCTGGCGGCCGACGGGTCCGGCTCGTACGACCTCGATGATCTGCTCGATGTCGCGGGCGCTGCCCCGGTCGGCGTGCCGGACCTCAGCGCCCCGACCGCGTGGATCTTTGGCAACGAGGCCCGCGGGCTCACCGATGAGCAGCGCGCGCTGGCGGACCACGTCGTGCGGGCTCCGTTGCGAGGCCGCGCCGAGTCGCTCAACCTCGCGATGGCAGCCACCGTGTGCCTCTACGGGAGCGCGCGAGCGCAGCGCGACCCCTCTCGCCGCTCCGGGGGCGTCACCGGTCCCCGGGAGTAGTTGACGCTGGTCGCCTTGCTCGGCGGGTTCGGCTGCATGTCGGGTTCCACGGAGATTATGGTGGGTCAATGAACATTCCTGCCTCGGGCACGCAGCATGAGATCACGTGGGGTTCCTATCGCGCTGTCGTCGCGGACGTCGGCGCGACGCTGCGGGTCCTCGAGCACGACGGGCGCCCCCTCGTCGTCCCGTTCGACGCGGACCGGGTGCGTCCGTACTTCCGGGGTGCCAACCTCACGCCGTGGCCCAATCGCGTCGTCGACGGTCGCTACACGTTCGGTGACCAGACCCACGAGCTCGCGCTCACCGAGCCGGGTCGTGGCCACGCGCTGCACGGGCTTGCTGCCTGGGCCATCTGGTCGGTCGTCGCGACGTCAGCGCACGCCGTGACGCTCGAGACCGAGATCGCCCCGCAGGCGGGCTACCCGTGGCGCGTCGTCACGCGCGTCACCTACACCCTGAGCGAGGCCGGCCTCGAGTGGGCCGTGACCACGACGAACACGGGCGACGGTCACGCACCGTATGGAACGGGTCCGCACCCCTACCTCGTCGCGGGCGAAGGCACGCTCGAGCGGTGGTCGCTCACGTTGCCCGCAGCCCGAGTGCTCGAGGTGACGCCGGACCGTCTCGTCCCCGTGGGACTCGCGTCGGTCGCAGAGTCCGCAGGCGGAGCGCTCGACTTCCGCACCGAGCGCACGATCGGCTCGACGTTCTTCGACCACGCGCTCACGGACATCGTGCGCGACGACGACGGTGTCGCCCGCGTCGAGGTCCGCGCACCTGAAGGCACGGGCGTCGTCATGACGTTCGACGGAGCCAGCCCGTGGGTCCAGGTCCACACGCCGGTGGGCCCGGGACTGCCCGCCGAGGACGTGCGTGCGGGCCTCGCGGTCGAGCCCATGACGTGCCCGCCCGGGGCGTTCAACGACGGAACAGACCTCATCGTCCTTGCACCCGGCGCGAGCCACAGCGTCTCGTGGGGGATTGCCGCGCTCTGAGCCCCCGCGGACGCGCGCATGGGTTGCCTCGGTGGTCACTAGACTGTCGGGGTGGTCGGGCCATGTTGTGGCGCCCGGCTGTCCGTTCGCCTTTGGAAGGTCTGGATGTCCACCTCCGACACGTCGCCCCTGTCGCCCCTTGATGTCGCTGGCATCGATGCGGCCCTCTCCGCTGCGCTTGCCGCAGCCGACGAGGCCGCTGACCTCGATGCCCTCAAGGAGGTCAGGCTCGCCCACGCGGGGGAGCGCAGCCCCCTCGCGCTCGCGAACCGGGCGATCGGCCAGCTCGCCGGTCCTGACAAGGCGACAGCGGGCAAGGTGCTCGGTCCGGCGCGAGGGCGGCTCAACCAGGCGCTCGCTGCGCGCGCCGAGGTCCTTGAGGCTGAGCGAGCGGCACGCGTGCTCGTCACCGAGGCCGTCGACGTCACGCTCCCGACCGACCGCATCATGGCAGGTGCGCGCCATCCTCTCGAGCTGCTCCAGGAGCAGGTGGGCGACTTCTTCGTCGGGATGGGCTGGGAGATCGCCGAGGGCCCCGAGGTCGAGGCCGAATGGTTCAACTTCGACGCGCTCAACTTCGGGGTCGATCACCCCGCGCGCCAGATGCAGGACACGTTCTTTGTCGAGCCACCCGCCGGCGCGGACGCCTCCGGGCTCGTCCTGCGCACACACACGTCGCCCGTCCAGGCGCGCACGATGCTCTCGCGCGACGTCCCGATCTACATCGCGTGCCCCGGCAAGACGTTCCGCACCGATGAGCTCGACGCGACGCACACGCCCGTCTTCCACCAGGTCGAGGGTCTCGCGGTCGACCGCGGCCTGACGATGGCGCACCTCAAGGGAACGCTTGACGCCTTCGCGCGCGCGATGTTCGGGTCCGAGGCGCGCACGCGCCTGCGTCCGAGCTTCTTCCCGTTCACGGAGCCGTCCGCCGAGATGGATCTGTGGTTCCCGCAGAAGAAGGGTGGCGCGGGCTGGATCGAGTGGGGTGGCTGCGGCATGGTCAACCCCAACGTCCTGCGCTCCGCGGACATCGACCCGGAGGAGTTCACGGGCTTCGCGTTCGGAATGGGGCTCGAGCGCACGCTCATGCTCCGCCACGCGATCTCTGACATGCACGACATCATCGAGGGAGACGTCCGCTTCTCCCGTCAGTTCGGAATGGGGTTCTGATGCCGAACATCGCACTGGACTGGCTCGGCGACCACGTCGAGCTCCCGGCCGGCCTGACCGCTGAGCAGCTTGCTGCCGATCTCGTGCGGGTCGGCCTCGAGGAAGAAGCGATCCACGGGCCGGCGGTCACGGGCCCGCTCGTCGTCGGAACGGTGCTCTCCCTCGTCAAGGAGGAGCAGAAGAACGGCAAGACGATCAACTGGTGCCAGGTCGATGTCGGGCCACACAACGCGCCTGACGACGCCGGCGCTCCGACGCTCCCGCGCGGCATCGTGTGCGGCGCACACAACTTCGAGGCCGGTGACCGCGTCGTCGTCGCGCTTCCGGGCGCCGTGCTCCCTGGACCGTTCGCGATCGCGTCGCGCAAGACGTACGGGCACGTCTCCGACGGCATGATCTGCTCGCAGCGTGAACTCGGCCTGGGCGAGGACCACGACGGCATCATCGTGCTCGACAGGCTCGGCTTCACGGGGCAGCCGAACGGCACGGACGCCGTCGAGCTGCTGGGTCTCGGCGAGCAGGTCCTCGAGATCAACGTGACGCCTGACCGGGGCTACTGCTTCTCGATGCGCGGGGTCGCTCGCGAGTTCTCCCACTCGACAGGCGCGACGTTCACGGACCCGGGGCTCGCCCCCGTTCCCGCGCCGACCGCGGACGGCTTCGCCGTCGAGGTCGACGACGAGGCGCCGATCCACGGCGAGGTCGGCTGCGACCGCTTCGTCACGCGCATCGTGCGAGGCATCGATGCTGCCGCTGAGACTCCGGAGTGGATGCGCAGGCGGCTCACGCAGGCCGGCATGCGTCCGATCTCGCTCGCGGTCGACGTGACGAACTACGTCATGCTCGACCTCGGCCAGCCCCTGCACGCCTACGACCTCGAGAAGATGACGGCGCCGATCGTCGTCCGCCGCGCGCGGGCTGGCGAGACGCTGACGACGCTCGACGACGTGGCGCGCACGCTCGACGCGTCCGACCTCCTCATCACCGACTCGCCCGACGGTGCGCGCGGTGCCCGCATCCAGGCCATCGCGGGAGTGATGGGTGGCCAGGGCTCGGAGGTCTCGGAGACGACGACGGACGTGCTCATCGAGGCGGCGCACTTCGACGCAGTATCGATCGCTCGCTCCGCACGACGCCACAAGCTCCCGTCAGAGGCGTCCAAGCGCTTCGAGCGTGGGGTCGATCCGCAGCTCGCACCCGTCGCTGCCCAGCGGGTCGTCGATCTGCTCGTCGAGCACGGCGGCGGCACGGCCGACGCCGCGGTCTCGGACCTCGACGCGACGCGCGCGCCCGCAGCCATCACGTTCGCGTGGTCGGCGACGGCGCGCCTCACGGGCGTCGAGCACCCGCGTGAGCGCATCGCGGAGATCCTCGAGAAGATCGGGTGCACGCTCGCAGGTGGCGAGGGTGAAACCCTCACGGTGACGCCCCCGACGTGGCGTCCTGACCTCACTGGACCCGAGCACCTCGTCGAAGAGGTTGCCCGCATCGACGGCTACGACGCGATCGAGTCGATCGTGCCGACGGCGCCGGGCGGCACAGGCCTCACGCACGCTCAGCGTGCTCGGCGCTCGGTTGCCCGTGCGCTCGCTGGGGCGGGCTTCGTCGAGACGCTCTCCTACCCCTTCGTCGGAGCGACGCAGCACGACGCGCTCGGGCTGCCCGCCGACGACGCACGTCGTCGTGCTCTGCGGCTCGCGAATCCCATGTCTGACGCTGCGCCTGAGATGCGGACGAACGTGCTGACGACTCTTCTCGGGACGGTGCGTCGCAATGTCAGCCGTGGACTCGGTGACCTCGCGATCTCTGAGATCGGGCTCGTCACGCGGCCGCGTCAAGGCGCTCCGGCGGCTCCGCAGCTGCCGGGCGGTCGTCGTCCGTCGTCCGAGGACCTCGCCGCACTTGCGGCTGCTGTTCCGGACCAGCCTCGCCACGTCGCCGGTGTTCTCGTCGGTGCGCGCGAGCGCGCGGGCTGGTGGGGCGCTGGCCGTGCCGCGAGCTGGGAGGACGCGCTCGAGGCTGCGCGCCTCGTCGGCCGGACCGTGGGCGTCGAGCTGAGTGCGGAGCACGATGCCGAGACGATGCCGTGGCACCCGGGACGCTGTGCACGCTTGACCGCCCCGTCGGGCGAGGTCGTCGGCTGGGCTGGCGAGCTGCACCCGCAGGTGCTCGAGCGTCTCGACCTGCCGGCGCGGGCGTCGGCGTTCGAGCTCGACCTCGACGCGATCGTCGCGGCGAGCGAGGCGGGTCCTGTCCAGGCCGTGCCCGTCTCGCCGTTCCCGCCCGCCAAGGAGGACTTCGCGTTCGTCGTTGACGTGGCCGTGCCCGCGGGCACCGTGCGTGACGTCGTCGCCCGGGCGGCCGGTGACCTGGCAGAAGAGGTCCGGGTGTTCGACGTCTTCACGGGCGAGCAGGTGGGCGAGGGCAAGAAGTCGGTCGCGGTCGCAGTGCGGCTGCGCGCCGCGAGCTCGACGCTCACGGCTGAGCAGATCGCCGAGGTCCGCGGCCGCGTCGTCAAGCGTGCCGCCAAGGAGCTGGACGCCCAGCTGCGCTGACCCGCGCTGCGCGGACGCACGAAGGCTCCGGGGGATCGGAGCCTTCGTGCGTGTGCTTGAGGCCGTCGGCCGAACGTCAGAAGCCGTCGATGACGAGCTTCGTCATCTCCAGCATGTGCTCGAACGCGTGCGGACGGGCCATGAGCTCGTCCATGTGCGCGGGGATGATCTGCCAGGAGACGCCGAACTGGTCGGTGCACCAGCCGCACTGCTCGGCTTCGGGGACGGTTGAGAGCACGGCCCACACACGGTCGATCTCGGCCTGGTCCCGGCATGCGAGCTGGTAGGAGACAGCGGGGGTGAACGTCGTGTCCTGGACGGAACCTGCATCCATGACGTAGACGCGCTGGCCGGCGAGCCTGACCTCGGCGAACATGAGGGCGTCCCTGGACGCTGGTCCTGTCGAGTCTGTGAACGGGACAGTGCGGACGACGCGGGAGTCCGGCAGGAGCGCCGTCCACTGGGCGATGGCCTCCGCAGCACGGTTCTGGGCCTGGCCGCCGAAGAGGAGCGTCGGCACGATCGACGGCTCGTCGCGTATCGTGGGGAACGCGACGGTGAGCTGCCAGGAAACGCCGAAGCGGTCCTCGACCCACGTGTAGCGGTCGCTGAACGGGTACTGCTGGAGCGGCATGAGAACGCGTCCGCCCTCCGCGAGCGCGGCTGCGGCCGCGTCGAGCGCGGCAACCGCGTCGGTGTCGTCGGCTGCGCCGAACGTCACGGTGAACGACGACGCGGGGGTCGGCCGGAACTCGGGTCCCGCATTGATGAGGACGAGATCGCAGCCGGGACCTTCGAGGTGGATCGTCAGCTCCTTGCCGGCGAGCGGCTCCTGGAAGGGGAGCAGGCCCTCGGTGGGGTAGCGGTCTGTTCGGGTGACTGTCGTCTCCGGCAGGACGCGGGCGTAGAGTGCAGCTCCGTCCACGGCGTCGCCGGCGAACCAGATGGTCGGTGTCAATGTGCGCATGGGATCCTCCAGGGTCGACGGGACGTCGTCCTTCGAGTGTCCGTCCGGACGGGCGAGGCCACCACCGGGTCCGCGTGCGGGTGAGGTTCGGTCGCTGGGCGGTCAGTCCTGCCGGGAACGCATCGTGAGGAGGCGTTCGAGGAGAGAGGGCTGTGGGACGATCGCCGCGTCTGCGGGGATCGCCCCCGGCAGGGTCGTGCCGCTGAACGAGGACGTCGGCGCGTGGCGGTCGTCGAGTGCCTGGACCTGGTCACGCAGGTCCGTCATCGTCGCGTCGAGCTCGGCGGCGACGAGCGCGGACTGCCGGAGCCTGTCAACGATCTCCGTGGGCACCTGCCGGGCGTACTTGTAGTAGATCTTGTGCTCGAGCGACGCCCAGAAGTCCATCGCGCTCGTGCGGATCTGGATCTCGACGGTGACGGGAACGGTGCCCGAGGAGAGGAAGACGGGAACCGAGACGATGAGGTGGAGGGAGCGGTAGCCGTTGGGCTTGGGCTCGGCGATGTAGTCCTTGACCGCCAGTACCGTGAGGTCGTCCTGCCGCCGCAGAGCCTCGAGCACCGTGTAGATGTCGGGGACGAACGAGCAGATGATCCGCACGCCCGCGATGTCGAGGATCGAGGATCGGATCGCCTCGAAGTCCGGCATGACACCTTTGCGTTCGACCTTGTCGAGGACCGACTCGGGCGACTTGAGGCGCGAGGTGACGTGCTCGATCGGGTTCTCGTGGTGAAGGTGCGTGAACTCGTCGCGGAGGATCGAGACCTTCGTGAGGACCTCGTCGATCGCGAACTTGTACTGGAGCATGAACGCCGTGAACTCGTTGCGGAGCTCGAGCACGCGGGAGATCGTTGCGTCGTCCGGGAGGAGCTGCGCGAGGTCGCCGAGAGGTTCGTGGGGCGCGGTCATGCCCCCAGGGTAGATGCCGCGGCTGGGAAGGCCCCGGGACCTTCTGGGGAGCGGGCGCTCACGAGGCGGCGGGCCGGTTGCTGCGGAGCCCCAGCGAGGTGCCGACGGGAAACCGCTCGTGGTTGTGGGCAAGCTTGCGCCGAGCCGCGGCCATGAGGTCGATTCCTGTGACGTCGGCGAGGCGCGCCAGGTAGATCGTGATGTCCGCCATCTCCATGGCGACGCGCTCGCGAAGCTCGTCGTCGTCACGGACCGCGGTGCGGGACTCCTCGGAGCCGAGCCACTGGAGCTCGGCAGCGAGCTCACCTGCCTCGCCAGTGATCGCCATGGAGAGGTTCTTGGGGCTCTGAACGGTGGACCAGCCGCGCTCCTCGGAGAAGGCGCGGACGTCGGACACGAGGTCGTCAAAGTCGCTCATAGCGTCAATGTAGTTGCCGGGATCTCTCGGGGTCAGCGGTGACCTCGAGCAGCACCTTGCCCGTCGTGCGCCGCCCCTCGAGCGCAGCGTGCGCCGCAGCGCCGTCCTCGAGCGGGACGACGAGCCCGAGCCGGGTGCGCAGCGCACCGATCTGTGCAAGGCCGAAGAGCGCGTCGGCGCGCTCGAGGAGCTCGCCACGTGTGCGCACGTGGTCGCTCAGGGTCGGCCGGGTGACGACGAGGGAGCCACCTGAGTTGAGCCGTTGCAGGTCGAACGGTGGCACCTGGCCCGAGGAGCCACCGAAGAGAACGAGCGTCCCGCGTACCGCGAGGCTCGCGAGAGAGGCGTCGAACGTCGCGCGGCCGACGCCGTCGTAGACGGCGGCGACGCCGTGAGGAACGAGGTCGCGCACGAGCCGGGGCAGCTCGGTCGTGATGTCGTCGAGCAGGTCGTACCGCACGACGTCGCTTGCGCCGGCCTCCCTCGCGAGCGCCTCCTTCTCGGCCGACGACACCGTGGCCACGACGCGTCCGCCTCGGGCGACCACGAGCTGGGTGAGCAGGAGGCCGACGCCGCCCGCGCCCGCGTGGATGAGGACGTCGTGGCCGGGGCCGACGGTGAACGACGAGGTTGCGAGATAGTGCGCGGTGAGACCCTGGAGGCCGAGTGCAGCGGCGGTCGGAAGGTCGATGTCGTCGGGCACGGGCAGGGTGCGGGCGCTCGCGACGATGACGTGCTCCGCATAGGAGCCGGGTGCGTCGAACCATGCAACCCGGTCGCCGACGGCAATGTCGGTGACGCCCGGCCCGAGCGCGGCGACGATGCCCGCGCCCTCGACGCCGGGGACGTGGGGGAAGGTGCTGGGGTAGATGCCGCTGCGCCGGTAGGTGTCGATGAAGTTCACACCCGCGACGACGACGTCGACCAGGACGTCGCCTGGCCCTGGGACGGGCACAGGGATCTCGACGAGGTCGAGGACGTCGGGGCCGCCGGGGCGTGCTGCCTGAAGAGCTCTCACGGACCCAGACAACCACCGCTGGGCGGGCGACGCATGCACCACGGGGGCGTGGTGACCGACGGGTGAGACGGCCCGCCTTCTCCCGAGCTCTTCCTCCGGGGGTCGCTATCGTGGCCGTGTCACACGCCGGGGAGCTCGGTACACCGAGCTGAGAGGGCGGATGGGCCACGTGCCCGAGCCGCCGACCCGCGAACCTGAACTGGGTCATGCCAGCGGAGGGAGCGTGGGGTGACCTCACCGGTGCCCCGAGCCTGCCGCGCATGCCAGGGGCGCGGTCTGCCTCGGGCACGCGAGGTGGCGCACTCATGCGTCTCGACGCGCCTCGTCCGGCACGACCCTCGACAAGAGGAGTCACCACATGATTGCCGAGATCCAGGTCGCACCCCGCCCCGGGGGAACCGACGCCGAGCCCTATCGTCACGTCGACGCCGCGATCGCCGTCATCAAGGCCTCGGGCCTCACCCATGAGGTCGGTGCGATGGGGACGACGTTCGAGGGATCGCCCGACGCCGTCTGGGCCCTCGTGCGCGACGTCCACGAGGCGTGCCTCGCCGCGGGCGCGCTCGCGGTGACGAGCCACATCAAGGTCGGACAGGCCGCCGACGACGCGGGTCCACAGATCGCCGACCTCGTCGCGAAGCACCGCCCATGAAGGTACGGGCGGTCCTCCACGGAGTGTGGCCGCCCGCCCTGCTCGCCGCCGCGCTCCTGCTCGCGTGGGAGCGCGCGGCGCGCTCGGGCGTGCTGCCCGCTTACGTCCTGCCCGCACCCTCCGAGGTCGCGGCACGCGCGGTGAGTGCGGCGCCCATCCTCTCGGCGCACCTGGTGACCACCCTGACCGAGGCCGTGGCCGGGCTGATCGTCGGCGTGGTCGCGGGTGCCCTGCTCGCGATCGCGACGGCAGCCTCGCGCTGGCTCGCACGTGCGGTCGGTCCCCTCATCACCGTCACCCAGACGATTCCGTCGATCATCCTCGCACCGCTCCTCGTCCTGTGGCTCGGCTTCGGTCTGACCCCCAAGATCGTCATCGTCGCGCTCACGGTCTTCTTCCCCGTGCTCGTCGCGGCCACGACCGCGATGCGCGAGGCCGACGGCGCGCTCGCCGACATGGTGCGCGGCCTCGGGGGTGGACGGGTGCGCACTCTCGTCGTCGTCCGCATCCCCGCGGCGCTCCCGGGCGCGCTCGCGGGCCTCCGGGTCGCTGCGACGTATGCGATCGGGGCCGCGGTCGTCGCGGAGTACCTCGCGGCGTCGAGCGGCCTCGGCGTCGTCGTCCAACGTGCTCGAAAGTCCTACGACGTCGAGCTCGTCCTTGTCGCGATCGCCGCAGTCTCGCTGCTCACCGCGACCGTCTACCTCGTTGTCGACGCGCTGTGCCGCGTCGCCCTTCCCTGGAGAACCTCATGACCCCTCGTCCTAGCTCCCGACCCTCGCGTCTCGCGCGCGTGGGTGCCCTGGCCGCCATCGCGGGCCTCGTCACCTCCGGCTGCGGGGCCGACGCCCGCGCTGACGCCGACGATGAGCTGCGTCCCGTACGGATCGTCCTCGACTGGACCCCCAACACGAACCACGTCGGCCTCTACCTTGCGCTCGAGAACGGGTGGTTCACCGAGGCGGGGCTCGTCCCCGAGATCATCGAGCCCGGGGAGGCCTCGGGCCTGCAGCTGGTCGCTGCCGGCCAGGCCGACGTCGTCTACTCCGTCGCTGAGGCGCTCGTCCCCGCACGGGAGAAGGGTGCCGACGTCGTCGCGGTCGCGACGGTCATCCGCTCCAACACCTCGAGCCTCCTCGCGCTCGCGGAGGACGGCATCACTCGTCCGCGCGACCTCGAGGGCAAGCGTTACGGCGGATACGGAGGGCAGCTCGAGAACGCGCTCATCGACACGCTCATGAGGTGTGACGGGGCGGACCCCGACCTGCTCGAGCGCGTGCCGATGGTGAGCCAGGACGCGCGTGCCGACCTCGAGCAGGACTTTTACGACACGACGTGGGTCTTTGACGGGTGGGACACGGTGCGCATGCGTGAGGTCGACGATCTCGACGTCACCACCATCCCGTTCGTCGAGCACACCGACTGCATCCCGGACTGGTACACCCCGCTGCTCGCGGCCGGGGGAGAGCGCCTGGAGTCGGACCACGCGCTCATCGACGACACGATCGACGTGCTCGCCCGCGGCTATCGGGCTGCGATGGCAGATCCCCAGGCAGGGGCTGACGCACTCCTCGCGCGGGTTCCCGAGCTCGATCGGGCGCTCGTCGAACCCAGCGCACGCTATCTTGCGGAGCACTTCGCGCCCGATGCGGCCGGCTGGGGCCGGCAGGAGGAGGCGACATGGACGGCGTTCGTGGCGTTCCTCGAAGCCAACGAGCTCATCGCTCCCGGGTTCGACACCGCGGCGGCGTGGACCAATGAGCTCCTCGACTGACCTGCGGGCGGGCGTCGGCGCGGCGCGCCCGGACGAGCTCGAGGGGCGTTCCCTTCTCGCCGACGTGCGGGGGCTGCGGGTGGCGTTCAACGGCCGGCCCGTTCTCGGCGGCGTCGATCTGTGGGTCCACGACGGTGAGGCCGTCGCGGTCCTCGGTGCCTCCGGCTGTGGCAAGTCGACGCTGCTCCGCGTGCTTGCGGGTCTGGAGCCGCGCGCGGCGAGGACGTCCGTGGACGCTCTCGCCGTCCCCATGCGTGAGGGTGCCCGGGACGTCGCGTGGATGCCTCAGCACGACGCGCTGCTGCCGTGGCGCCGCGCTCTCGGCAATGTCGTCCTTGGGGGCCAGATCCGTGGCCTGCCGCGGCGTGAGGCACGGGAGCGGGCGGTGCACCTGCTTGAGCGCTTCGGTCTGGGCTCGTCGTTGCGCGCCTGGCCGCACGAGCTCTCGGGCGGCATGCGCCAGCGGGTAGCCGTCGCGCGCACGGTGCTCGCGGGCCGTCGTCTGCTTCTGCTCGACGAGCCGTTCGGCGCGCTCGATGCGCTCACGCGTCGTCGGACCGGCGCATGGCTGGACGAGGAGAGGCGGTCAGGTGGGCTCGGCCCGACGCGCGGCATCGTGCTTGTCACGCATGACGTGGAGGAGGCGCTTGCGCTCGCGGACCGGATCGTCGTCCTGCGCGGGTTCCCGGCGCGGGTCACCGCAGTCGCGAGCGTCGCCGAGCTCGGTGCGCAGAGCGCGCGGCGGACCGTGCTCGCGGCGCTGTAGGGGGAGCTGGGTGCCCGGGCCCGGTTGCCGGGCCCGCAGGGCAGGCCTAGCGTCGTTGACGACGGGTGCCGGTGCGCCGAGGCGTCCCGGGATCCCCAGGGCGTGGACGTCCGCCCTGTTCCGACCGACTGACGAATGGAGTGGTCATGGCGACGACGACGAAGAAGAAGCCGACGACGACGAAGAAGGCGGCGGCGGGGGCGCGAACCGTGACGGTCGCGGCGGATGCCGGGCCTCGTCGGACCAGCCGTGAGAATGCCGAGACCGGGTTCCGTGCGTCGGAGCGACTCATGTCCAACCTTCAGGAGGTCCTCGTCGACCTCATCGAGCTGAGTCTGCAGGGCAAGCAGGCGCACTGGAACGTCGTGGGACCGAACTTCCGCGACACGCACCTGGTGCTCGACGAGATCGTTGCGATCGCCCGGGAGGCGAGCGACACGGTAGCGGAGCGTATGCGCGCGCTTCACGCGGTCCCGGATGGGCGCTCGGACGTGGTTGCTGCGTCGACCACCCTCCCGGCGCTGCCGGGTGGTGAGGTGAGCACCGCTGACGTCGTCGACCTCGTGGTGACCGCGATCGAGGCGACGACGGGCACGGTGCGTCGGGTGCATGACGAGGTGGACGAGGACGACCCGACGAGCGCAGATATCCTTCACGGGATCCTCGAGCAGCTCGAGCAGTACGCGTGGTTCGTCAGTGCGGAGAAGCGCAAGCCTCGCGTGCTGTGAGCCTCTCGTGCATCGGCCGTCCGCAGAACGCGGGCGGCCGATGCATGTTTATGCGTGACAGTGTATGGTGATGCGCATGACGTTCTCAGTCGCTGTCGCCGGTGCAAGCGGATACGCCGGAGGAGAGATCCTTCGGCTCCTCGCGGACCATCCAGAGGCACGGATCGGCGCCCTCACGGCCCACAGCTCGGCAGGTCAGACGCTCGGGCAGCACCAGCCGCACATCCGCGCGCTCGCGGACCGCATCCTCGAACCGACGACACCCGAGGCCCTCGCCGGGCACGACGTCGTCGTCCTTGCGCTGCCGCACGGAACGTCCGGTGCGATCGCCGCGCAGCTGCCCGCTGACACGCTCGTGGTCGACCTCGGGGCCGACCACCGGCTCGCGTCCGCCGGTGACTGGCAGGACTACTACGGGTCGGAGCACGCAGGCACCTGGCCCTACGGCATGCCCGAGCTCATCACGCCGGGGGGTGGACGCCAGCGCGACAATCTCGGTGGCGTCCGGCGCATCGCCGTTCCGGGGTGCAACGTCACCGCGGTGACGTTCGGCCTCCAGCCCGGCGTGGCCGCAGGGCTCATCGAGCCGGTCGACCTGGTGGCCGTCCTCGCGAACGGGTACTCGGGCGCGGGCAAGTCCGTGCGCACGCACCTCCTCGCGTCCGAGGCCCTCGGCTCCGCGTCCCCGTACGCGGTGGGCGGCACGCACCGCCACATCCCCGAGATCGCCCAGAACCTGCGCTCGGCGGGGGCCAACGACGTGACGATCTCGTTCACCCCGACGCTCGTCCCCATGTCGCGCGGGATCCTCGCGACAGCGACGGCCCGTCTCACCGACCTCAGCGTGAGCGACGACACGGTCCGCGCCGCGTGGTCCGACGCCTATGCGACGGAGCCGTTCGTCCACCTGCTCCCCGAGCGCACGTGGCCGTCGACCGCCATGACGCTCGGCGCGAACACGGCGCTCGTCCAGGTCGCCGTCGACCGCCGCGCCGGGCGCGTCGTCACCGTCACCGCGATCGACAACCTCGTCAAGGGGACCGCGGGCGCCGCCGTCCAGTCCATCAACCTCGCCCTGGGCCTCCCCGAGACCTGCGGCCTCACCGTCCAAGGAGTGGCACCGTGAGCGTGACCTCAGCACAGGGCTTCCGAGCCGCCGGCGTGACGGCAGGCCTGAAAGCGTCGGGCGCACCGGATCTTGCTCTCGTCGTCAACGACGGCCCGCTCGCCGTCGCCGCAGGCGTCTTCACGTCGAACCGCGTCGTGGCCGCGCCCGTCGTGTGGTCGCGCCAGGTGCTCTCTGACGGTCAGGTGCGCGCGGTCGTCCTCAACTCCGGTGGCGCCAACGCGTGCACCGGCCCCGACGGATTCGCGGACACGCACCACACCGCGGAGCACGTCGCGGGTGCCCTCGGCGTCTCCGCAGGGGACGTCGTCGTGTGCTCGACGGGCCTCATCGGCACCCGGCTGCCCATGGATCTCCTCCTCGCCGGCGTGGACGCCGCTGCGGCACGCCTGTCGGACGAGGGCGGGCCGGACGCCGCCGTCGCGATCATGACGACGGACACCGTCGCGAAGACGGCGGTCGCGACGGGCGCGGGCGGCACGTGGACCGTCGGCGGTATGGCCAAGGGTGCGGGCATGCTCGCGCCGGGGCTCGCGACGATGCTCTGCACGATCACGACCGACGCCGTGGTCGACGCCGCGACCGCGGACGCCGCGCTGCGGGCGGCTGCTGCCCAGACGTTCGACCGCGTCGACTCCGACGGGTGCATGTCGACGAACGACTCCGTCGTCCTGCTCGTCAGCGGGGCGTCAGGCGTGACAGCGACGCTGGCCGAGCTCACGGACGTCCTCACCAAGGTCTGTGCCGAGCTCGCGCGCAAGCTCGTCGCGGACGCCGAGGGCGCGAGCCACGACATCCTCGTGCGTGTCACGGGTGCGTCGAGCGAGGAGGCGGCCGTGGCCGTCGCCCGCGCTGTCACGCGGTCGAACCTCTTCAAGGCTGCGGTCTTCGGCAACGACCCGAACTGGGGTCGTGTCCTGTCCGCAGTGGGGACCGTTCCGGAGTCGATCGCGCCTTATGACCCGCTGGTGCTCGACGTCTCGATCAACGGCGTCCAGGTGTGCCGCGCCGGGGGAGTCGGCGAGGACCGCTCGCTCGTCGACCTCGCGAGCGACCGCGAGGTTCACGTCGTCGTCGATCTGCACGCCGGGTCGGCGGAGGCGGCGGTATGGACGAACGACCTCACGCATGACTACGTGCACGAGAACAGCGCCTACTCGAGCTGAGTCGTGCCCGCTGCCGAACCCTTGGCGTCTCCCTTGCTCACACTTCGAACGGACGGAGCTCCACCCGTGACCGCATCGCTCGATCTCTCGCCCGCCCAGCGGGCCGAGGTGCTCATTGAGGCGCTGCCCTGGCTTCGTGACCTCGACGGCGCTCTCGTCGTGGTGAAGTACGGCGGCAACGCCATGGTGGACGACACGCTCAAGGCGGCGTTCGCGGAAGACATGGTGTTTCTGCGCCAGGTCGGGCTGCGTCCTGTCGTCGTGCACGGGGGCGGCCCTCAGATCAATGCGATGCTGGCCCGGCTGGGGATCGCTTCAGAGTTCCGCGGTGGCCTGCGTGTGACGAGCCCCGAGACCATGGACGTTGTCCGCATGGTGCTGACGGGCCAGGTCTCGCGCGAGCTCGTCGGGCTCATCAACGCGCACGGACCCTACGCGGTCGGCCTCTCGGGCGAGGACGGCGGCCTTCTTCAGGCCGAGCTTCGGACGGCGACGGTCGATGGAGAGCAGGTTGACGTGGGTCTCGTCGGTGATGTGGTCGGAGTCGACCCGACCGCCGTGCGCGACCTCCTCGATGCCGGACGCATCCCGGTCGTCTCGACGATCGCCCCCGACGTCACGGACCCGACCCAGGTGCTCAACGTCAACGCGGACACGGCGGCTGCGGCACTTGCGGTGGCGCTCGGCGCGCGCAAGCTCATCGTGCTGACCGACATCGAAGGTCTCTACACGGGGTGGCCTGACAAGAGCTCGCTCGTGAGCAGCATCTCCTCGACAGAGCTTCGGGCGCTGCTGCCCTCCCTTGCGAGCGGCATGATCCCCAAGATGGAGGCGTGCCTGCGGGCCGTCGAGGGTGGGGTCTCGCGTGCGACGGTCATCGATGGACGTGTTGCGCACTCGGTCCTGCTCGAGACGTTCACCGACGCCGGCAATGGGACGCTCGTCTACCTCGATCCTCAGGAGATCAGCGCATGAATGACCTCACGCAGGCGGCGTCGCACGTTCCCGCAACCGGCTCTGACGCGTGGACGCGGCGTTACGCGGGCGCTGTCATGGATACGTTCGGCAGCCCTCAGCGGGTCCTGGTGCGCGGAGAGGGCGCGTACGTGTGGGACGCGGACGGCCGTCGCTACCTTGACCTGCTCGCGGGTATCGCGGTGAACTCGCTCGGTCACGGCCACCCGACACTCACCGCGGCGGTGAGCGCGCAGCTGGGGACCCTTGGCCACATCTCGAACTTCTTTGCGTCTCCCGTGCAGGTGGCGCTTGCGGAGCGCCTGCTCGAGCTTGCGGATGCGCCCACGGGATCACGTGTGTTCTTCGCGAACTCGGGGGCTGAGGCCAACGAGGCCGCGCTCAAGATGGCGCGGCGCAACCGTCGTCCCGACGGTTCGGCCCGGCCACGTGTGCTCGCGCTCGAGGGATCGTTCCACGGCCGGACGATGGGTGCGCTGTCGATCACGAGCAAGGCTGCGTACCGCGAGCCGTTCGAGCCACTTCCCGGTGGAGTCGAGTTCTTGCCGTTCGGGGACGTGGCAGCGCTCGAGGCTGCGTTCGCGACGGACGGCGACGCGGTGAGCGCGCTCGTGCTCGAGCCGATCCAGGGCGAGGCAGGGGTTCGACGTCACCCTGCCGGGTACCTCACGCGCGCTCGTGAGCTCACGGCCGCGCACGGCGCGCTGCTCGTCCTCGACGAGGTCCAGACGGGCTCGGGCCGCACGGGCACGTGGTGCGCGTTCCAGAACGATGAGATTGGCGAGGGCATCGTTCCGGACGTCCTCACGCTCGCCAAGGGGCTCGGTGGCGGGTTCCCGATCGGCGCCGTCATCGCGTTCGGTGAGGGGCCGGCGACGCTGCTCGGCCGCGGGCAGCACGGCACGACGTTCGGTGGCAACCCGGTTGCTGCGGCTGCTGCGCTCGCGACGATCGGTGTCATCGAGCGTGACGGCTTGCTCGCGCACGTGCGGGCAACCGGCGCGTACCTGCGCGAACGCCTCACCGGGTGCGGCAACCCGCTTGTCGTGGGGGCCCGCGGCGCGGGCCTGCTCGTCGGCGTCGAGCTCGCCGCTCCGGTGGCTCCGGCCGTCGCGGCCGCGGCGCTCGGGGCAGGCTTCATCGTCAACGCCGTGGCGCCCGACACCCTGCGCCTTGCCCCCCCGTTCATCCTCACGCGAGAGCAGGTCGACGACGTCGTCGACTTCTTCGCGTCGGTGTCCGTCCCCCTGCCCGAGGAGATCGCATGACCCGGCACTTCCTGCGCGACGACGACCTCAGTCCTGCTGAGCAGCGTGAGGTTCTCGAGCTCGCGCTCGAGTTCCACACCGATCGTTTCCTGCGAGCCCCGTTCAAGGGCCCTCGTGCCGTTGCGGTGATCTTCGACAAGCCCTCGACGCGGACGCGGGTGTCCTTCTCGGTGGGCGTCGCGGAGCTTGGCGGCTATCCGCTCGTCATCGACGCGGCCGGGTCGCAGCTGGGCCGCGGCGAGCCTGTGGCTGACACTGCCCGGGTACTGGGACGCCAGGCTGCTGCGATCGTGTGGCGGACCTTCGGTCAGTCGCGGCTCGAGGAGATGGCCGCGTATGCGGGCGTGCCTGTCGTCAACGCGCTCACGGACGAGTTCCACCCGTGCCAGATCCTCGCGGACCTCATGACGATCGCGCAGCACCGCGGGGGAGTCGATGCTCTTGCGGGCCAGACGCTCGCGTACGTGGGTGATGGCGCGAACAACATGGCGCACTCGTACCTGTTGGGCGGTGTGACGGCGGGGATGCACGTGCGGATCGGGACCCCGCCCGGATTCCTGCCGGACGCGGCTGTCGTCGTCGACGCCGAGCGCATCGCGGCGGTGACGGGCGGTTCCGTCCTGGTGACGTCGGACCCGGCGGAGGCCGTGGCGGGCGCGGACGCGGTGGCGACCGACACGTGGGTGTCGATGGGTCAGGAGGCCGAGCAGACGCTGCGCGAGGCGCCCTTCGTCCCGTTCGCGCTCGACTCGACGCTTCTTGCGCACGCGCGCCCCGATGCGATCGTGCTGCACTGCCTTCCCGCGTACCGGGGCAAGGAGATCTCGGCCGAGGTTCTCGACAGTGCGCAGTCCGTCGTGTGGGACGAGGCGGAGAACCGCCTCCACGCCCAGAAGGCCCTGCTCACGTGGCTCGTGGAGCACGCGTGACGGCGACGGACGAGCGCGGCTCGGCAGGAACTCCCTCGACCAAGGCGGCCCGGCACGCGCGCGTGCGTGCGCTGCTCGTCTCCGAGCAGATCCACTCACAGACGGAGCTGGCGGCGCGGCTGGCCGCCGACGGCCTTCACGTGACGCAGGCGACCCTGTCGCGTGACCTCATCGAGCTGCGCGCGCAGAAGGTGCGCACGGCTGACGGCGTCTCGGTGTACGCGGTTCCCGGCGAGGGTGGTGACCAGAGCCTCCAGGTGTCGGCCGACGCCGAGTCGCTCGTTGCTCGCCTTGCTCGGCTGTGCGAGGAGCTTCTTGTCTCGGCCGAGACCTCGGGCAACCTCGTCGTCCTGCGCACGCCGCCGGGCGCTGCGCACTATCTCGCCTCTGCGATCGACCACTCCGTGCTTCCCGGGGTTCTCGGCACGATCGCCGGCGACGACACGGTGCTCGTCATCGCCCGTGAGGGGGAGGAGGGCGGCGCTGCTATCGCTGCCCGGCTCCTTCGTCTCGCCGAGGGCGGCTGACGGACACGGTCCGTCGCCTCCCTTCATCCCTGTCAGACTTCACACCAACCACAGCATTCGAGAAAGAGAATCGTCATGACTGATCGCGTCGTGCTTGCCTACTCGGGCGGCCTGGACACTTCTGTCGCCATCGGCTGGATCGCTGAGGCGACGGGTGCCGAGGTCATTGCCGTCGCCGTTGACCTGGGTCAGGGCGGCGAGGATCTCGAGGTCATCCGCCAGCGTGCCTTGGACTGCGGCGCCGTGGAGGCGTATGTCGCTGATGCGCGTGAGGAGTTTGCGGCCGAGTACTGCATGCCGGCGCTGCGGGCGAACGCGCTGTACATGGACCGCTACCCGCTCGTCTCGGCGCTTTCGCGTCCGACGATCGTCAAGCATCTCGTGCGTGCAGCCCGGCAGTTCGGCGCGACGACGGTTGCGCACGGCTGCACGGGCAAGGGCAACGACCAGGTGCGTTTCGAGGTCGCGACGACGTCGCTCGCGCCCGACCTCAGGACGATCGCTCCGGTCCGTGACCTCGCCCTCACGCGTGAGAAGGCCATCGCGTACGCCGAGAAGCACTCGCTCCCGATTGCGACGACGAAGCACAACCCGTTCTCGATCGACCAGAACGTGTGGGGTCGCGCGATCGAGACGGGATTCCTCGAGGACATCTGGAACGGGCCGACCAAGGACGTCTACTCCTACACGGACGACCCGACGTTCCCGCCGGTGGCTGACGAGGTTGTCATCACCTTCGAGCAGGGCATCCCGGTTGCGCTCGACGGGGTCGCGGTGACGCCTCTCGCGGCGATCCAGGAGATGAACCGTCGTGCGGGCGCGCAGGGTGTCGGTCGCATCGACATCGTCGAGGACCGTCTGGTCGGCATCAAGTCGCGTGAGATCTACGAGGCCCCCGGGGCCATGGCTCTCATCGCTGCTCACCAGGAGCTTGAGAACGTGACGATCGAGCGCGAGCAGGCGCGCTTCAAGCGCGGCGTCGAGCAGCGCTGGAGCGAGCTCGTGTACGACGGCATGTGGTTCTCGCCCCTGAAGAAGTCGCTCGACGTCTTCATCGACGACACGCAGCGCTATGTCTCGGGCGACATCCGCATGACGTTGCACGGGGGCCGCGCGACGGTGACGGGCCGGCGCTCGGAGTCGAGCCTGTACGACTTCAACCTCGCGACGTACGACGAGGGCGACTCGTTCGACCAGTCGCAGGCGAAGGGCTTCATCGAGATCTTCGGCCTCACTGCGAAGCTCGCGGCGGCGCGCGACGTCGAGTTCGGCCGCGGTGTCGACTTCGGCACGGGGTCGCTCTGATCATGGCGGCACACGACGAGGGTGCGCGGGTGAGCCTGTGGGGTGGCCGTTTCGCCGGGGGGCCGAGCGACGCTCTGGCGGCGCTGTCGAAGTCGACGCACTTCGACTGGCGCCTGGCCGGCCAGGACATCGCGGGTTCACGAGCTCATGCTCGTGTGCTCCACGGGGCGGGTCTCCTCGACGATGCTGAGCTGGGCACGATGCTTGCGGGGCTCGACGAGCTGGCGCGGGATGTCGCGTCGGGCGCGTTCGTCGCGGCTGAGGACGACGAGGACGTGCACACGGCTCTCGAGCGCGGGCTCATCGAGCGCGCGGGGACCGAGGTGGGTGGCAAGCTGCGGGCGGGACGGTCGCGTAACGACCAGATCGCGACGCTGACGCGCATGTACCTGCGCGACGAGACGCGTGTGATCGTCGGGCTTGTGCTCGACGTCGTCGACGCACTTCTTGCGCAGGCGGATGCTCACCCTGACGCGCCGATGCCGGGCCGGACCCATCTGCAGCACGCGCAGCCGGTTCTGCTCGCGCATCATCTGCTGGCGCACGCGTGGCCGCTTCTGCGTGACGTCGAGCGTTACGTCGACTGGGACCGTCGGGCGGCTCGTTCGCCGTACGGTTCGGGTGCTCTTGCGGGATCCTCGCTCGGTCTCGACCCGTCCGCGGTCGCGGTGGACCTCGGCTTCGACGGTCCGGTCGAGAACTCGATCGACGGTACAGCGTCGCGGGACGTCGTCGCGGAGTTTGCCTTCGTCTCGGCGATGCTCGGCGTGGATCTGTCGCGACTGGCCGAGGACGTCATCATCTGGAACACGAAGGAGTTTGGCTTCGTGCGCCTCGACGACGCGTTCTCGACGGGGTCGAGCATCATGCCCCAGAAGAAGAACCCGGATGTCGCCGAGCTCGCGCGCGGCAAGGCCGGACGACTCATCGGTGACCTCACGGGCTTGCTCACGACGCTCAAGGGTCTGCCCCTCGCGTACAACCGTGATCTTCAGGAAGACAAGGAGCCGGTGTTTGACCAGGTCGACACGCTCGAGGTTCTGCTTCCTGCGTTCGCGGGCATGATCGCGACGATGACGTTCGACACCGAACGGATGGCGCAGCTCGCGCCTCAGGGGTTCTCGCTCGCGACGGATATCGCTGAGTGGCTTGTCCGCAACGGGGTGGCCTTCCGGGTTGCGCACGAGGTGGCGGGTGCGTGCGTCAAGACGTGCGAGGCCCGCGGGATCGAGCTGTGGGATCTCACGGACGGGGATCTGGCGGCAATCTCCTCGCACCTCACTCCCGATGTGCGTAGCGTGCTCAGTGTTGAAGGTTCGATCTCGTCGCGCGATGCCGTGGGTGGCACGGCCCCCGTGCGTGTCGCGGAGCAGCGTGAGGCCGCTCGTGCACGCGTCGCGGCTCTGCGTGACTTCGTGAGGGCCTAACAGCCGCACAGTCGATGCCGACGAGGGCGGGCCGGTTCTCCGGCCCGCCCTCGTCGGCATCGTGCCCGTCGTCCTTGAGGAGAAGCCATGCCCGTCCCGCACGAGGTTGTCACCGAGATCGTTGCTGCGGTCGAGCAGGCCCGCGCGGGACTCGGGGCGATGCGTCTCGTCTGCATCGACGGGCCGGCGGGTTCGGGCAAGACGACACTTGCCGCGGCCATCGCCCCACTTCTCGGGGCGAGCGTCATCCACATGGATGATCTCTACGAAGGATGGACGGGGCTCGAGACCGGCCCCGAACGGCTGACGGAATGGGTGCTCGAGCCGCTCGCGTCGGGCGTGCCAGGCCGCTACCGCCGGTTTGACTGGGGGCTGGGCCGCTATGTCGAGCGGCACTCGGTTCCGTTGGGCGACTTTCTCGTGGTCGAGGGAGTCGGCGCGGGTAGCGTGCTCTCCGCTCCGTTCGCTCCGTATCTCGTGTGGGTCGAGGCTCCGCAGGACGTGCGCCTCGCGCGGGGCATCGAGCGCGATGGCGCCGAGCTTGAGGGTGAGTGGCGGCGGTGGATGGTCGAGGAGGCGGAGCACCACCGCGCCAATCGGACACGCGAACGCGCGGACGCGATCCTCGACGGCGACGGTCGCTTCGTGGAACGCCGTGGCGGGCCCGCCCTGTGAGCGGGGGCACGTCGTCCCTGCGCGTGGCTCGCTCGCAGGCCGTGCGACGGACGTGGTTCCGCTCCTGCTGGGTGCGCTCGTCGTATCGTCGAGCCCGCAGGGCGAGGTCGTCGTCCGTCTCACGGAGGTCGAGGCGTACCAAGGGGGCGAGGACCCGGGGTCGCACGCGTTCCGGGGCATGACGGCGCGCAATGCCGTGATGTTCGGTCCGGCGGGCCACCTCTACGCGTACCGGCACCTCGGGCTGCACACGTGCGTCAATGTCGTGTGCGGTCCGCCCGGGGAGGCCGCCGCGGTTCTGCTGCGCGCGGGTGAGGTCGTGAGCGGTGGAGAGCTCGCGTGGCGACGCCGTGCGGAGCGGGGCGCGGTCCGCACGGCTGTCGACCTTGCGCGTGGGCCCGCGCGGCTCACGGTCGCGCTCGGGATCGACGTGTCGTCCGACGGTCTCGATCTCCTCGCTGCTGACTCGCCCGTCCGCCTGCTGGTTCCGAGCAGGCCGGTACCCTCCGCGCTCGTCCGCACGGGGCCACGTGTGGGGGTCTCTGGCGAGGGTGGTCGCGGCGATCGCTTCCCGTGGCGCTTCTGGCTCGAGGGTGAGCCGACGGTGTCCACGTACAGGCGCGCGGCGCCGCGGCGTCGGGCGCCTGGGGCACAATGACCGGGTGCGTCGGTGACGCACGTGATCTTCGAGGAGTAGCCGTGACCGACGTTCTTGACGAGCTCCAGTGGCGTGGGCTGATCGCCCAGTCAACGGACATCGATGCCTTGCGCAAGGCGCTCGAGGACGGTCCCGTCACGTATTACTGCGGTTTCGACCCGACCGCGCCCAGCCTGCATCACGGCCACCTCGTTCAGCTCGTCCTGCTGCGTCATCTCCAGCTCGCGGGCCACAACCCGGTTGCGCTCGTGGGTGGTGCGACGGGCCTCATCGGAGATCCCCGCATGTCGGGTGAGCGTGTCCTCAACGATCGCGCAACCGTCGCGGAGTGGGTGGACCGGCTGCGCGCGCAGATCGAGCGCTTCTTGTCGTTCGAGGGTGAGAACCCCGCGCGCATGGTGAACAACCTTGACTGGCACGGCTCGCTCTCTGCGCTCGACTTCCTGCGCGACGTGGGCAAGCACTACCGCCTCGGAACGATGTTGGCGAAGGACACGGTTGCGCGCCGACTGGCTTCGGACGAGGGCATCTCGTTCACGGAGTTCAGCTACCAGATCCTCCAGGGCATGGACTTCCTCGAGCTCAACCGCCGCTACGGAGTCACGCTCCAGACGGGTGGCAACGACCAGTGGGGCAACCTCCTGGCGGGTGTCGAGCTTGCCCGGAAGTCGGATGGCCTCTCGCTCCACGCGTTGACGACGCCGCTCATCACGAAGGCCGACGGAACGAAGTTCGGCAAGTCCGAGGGCGGCGCGGTGTGGCTTGCGCCCGACATGATGACGCCGTACGCGTTCTACCAGTTCTGGCTCAACGCTGCCGACGGCGATGTCGTGGGGTGGCTGCGGACGTTCACGTTCCGCACCCGCGAAGAGATCGCCGAGCTCGAGACCGCCGTCGCCGAGCGGCCGGCTGCGCGTGAGGCGCAGCGGGCGCTGGCGCTCGACGTGACGACTCTCGTCCACGGTGAGCGTGCCGCGCAGCAGGCGATCGCTGCGGCGCAGGCATTGTTCGGACGTGGGGATCTGGCGGACCTCGACGACGAGACACTTGCTGCAGCGGTGTCCGGGCTCGAGACGACGACTGCGCGCGTCGGCGCGCGCGTCGTCGATGTCCTTGCCGAGACGAGCGTGGTGCGCGGACGCGCGGACGCCCGGCGCGCCGTTGCCGAGGGCGGTGTCTACGTCAACAACGTCAAGGTGACGTCCGACGAAGCCGTCATCGACCAGTCCGATGTGCTGGCGGGCCGCTTCGTCCTGCTGCGTCGTGGGAAGAAGACGCTGGTGGTCGCTGACCTCGCGGTCTGACCAGCGGAGACTCACGCGACCGATATGCGGGCCGCGGGCCTGCCTTACGGCGGGCCCGCGGCCCGCAGCGTTGAGTTTCTGCGCCGCACAGCGCCAGTGTCCGCGGTCACACCCAGCGGGTTTGCCATGACGGCACGCACTCGCCTAGAGTAATCCGAGTCAGCCCGCGAGGGTGGATGCGACACGCTGGCCCTCAGGGCCACGGACGCTCCCCGGAGGCGACACCCCCCATGAAGAATCAGGACAACATTGTTGTCCCTCCGAATGGGCGATCATCTTCTCATTGATCCGCAGGGTTTCACAGCCTCGGATTTGCACTTCGAGAAATGATCCGCTAAGTTTGAACGGTTGCCTCCGAGCAGGACCCGCAAGGGAAGAGCGAGGATGCGCGTCTGTTCCTTGAGAACTCAACAGTGTGCTTGATAGTCAATGCCAAATAACTCTCGTACGAGAGGG
>NZ_JBQPRE010000006.1:0-70016 GCF_052324925.1 Sanguibacter sp. A247
CAGGGCGACGCGAACGACGTCGTCGCGGAACTCGCGGGGATAGCGCTTGGACATGGGGACATCCTCTCAGCGGTGCTGGTCAGCACCACGGGTGGGTGTCACCTATCCGTGCAGCAGTCCCTGACGCGAGCCGCGACTTCGACGGCGACGGATGGCACGCACCCATGAGCTATGCGGCCTTCACCCGTCCCTTGTGGCACTGGCTGCGGCGCAGCGAGCCGCACCCCCGTCACCATTTCGGCATCCCATACGAGATCGAGCCTCGCTATACCGCCGCCGATCTCGTCGCCAGCTATCGCCGCTTCACCGCCGCGTTCCCGTGGCCCGTGCGACAACTGGCGATGAACGCGATCAACACGCACGACACTCCGCGCTTCGCGGAGCGCGCGGACGATGCCGCGCACGTTGTCGCAGCCGGTCTCTCGCTCACGCTCCCGGGGACGCCCGTGCTCTTCGCAGGCGATGAGTTCGGCCTGAGGGGGGTCAACGGTGAGGATGCGCGCGCCCCGATCCCGTGGGGCACCGAACCGCGGTTGGGGGACGCGTACCGGACGCTCACGCGATTGCGCACGGGCTCCGCGGCGCTCCAGGACGGCGCGTTGCGCTGGCTCGAGGCAGACGCGGACGCGCTCGCGTTCGTCCGCGAGACGACCGACGAGCGGGTCATCGTCGTCGCGACGCGTGCCGCAACCACGCTCACCGTTCCGCTCGCGGCGACGGGGCCCGTGCTTGCGGCCGTCGTCTCGCTCGGCGACGCCGTCATCTCGACCGACGCGGACTCGCTCACGGTGAGGACGCACGGCGCCGCATTCGTCGTCCTCCCCGGCGCGATGCCGCGCGCTGCCGAGACGGCTGCGTCGACCGACGCGGCGACTGTGCGCGACGACGCAGCTGCGGCCACCGCCTAGGTCCCGTCCGCGCGGCCGAGCCCTCCCGTCTCGGCCGCGCGGACGTCCACGTCAAGGGCGCGGGGCAGGTGGGTTGAGCCGGTCGGGTTGGTTGAGCCGGGCAGGTTGTTCAGCGGGGCGCGGGACCGCTCGACTCGCGCACGACGAGCTCCGGCTGGAAGACGTACTCACTGCGCTGAGCGTGAACCGAGTTCATCTCGCCGACGAAAGCGTCAGCGATCGCGATCGACATCGTCGAGACCGGCTGCCTCACGGTCGTGAGAGGTGGCCACGAATGGCGGGCAAGCACGGAGTCGTCAAAGCCGACGACTGAGAGGTCGTCGGGCACCGAGAGCCCCTGACGGCGCGCCTCCGCGAGAACTCCCACCGCAAGGAGGTCGCTGCCACACACGATCGCGGTGCATCCTGCGTCGAGCAGGGCGCGGCCGGCGTGGCCGCCACCGTCGTCCGAGAGCGGACCGGCCACGACCGGGGCGTCGGCCTCCTCGCCGAGCGCCTCAGCGACCGCGGCGCGAAAACCCTCGACGCGACGTCGAGCAGGGATCGACTGCTCTGGGCCTGGCGCGAGCCCGAGCCGCGTGTGGCCCATGGCGACGAGGTGACGGACGGCAAGCACCGCCCCTGCGCGGTCGTCGATCGAGAAGAACGGGGCGTCGATGCCGTCGCGGAACCCGTTGACGAAGCCCAGGGGTAGCCCAAGGTCACGCAGCTCGTCGTAGCGAGCCGTCGACGCGGTCGCGTCGGCGTGACGCCCCGAGACGAAGAGGATGCCGGCCGCGCCGGCCTCGACGAACATCTCGACGTACTCGTCCTCGTGCAATCCGCCCTCAGCCTGCGAGCCCACGAGAGGCGTGAAGCCGCGGCGCGCGAAGTTGGGGCCGAGGGCCTGCGCGAACGCAGGGTAGATCGGGTTGGTGAACTCGGGCAGGACGAGCCCCACGTGCCGCCCTGTTCGGCGCCGCAACCGCGGCGGCCGCTCGTACCCCAGGACGTCGAGAGCCGTGAGCACAGCCTGGCGTTTGGCGGCGACGACCCCGGGCCTGTCGTTGAGGACGCGACTGACCGTCGCCTCGCTGACCCCGGCGTGCGCAGCGATGTCAGCGAGAGTGGCAGCCATGTCGGGAGTCTAGCGTCGGGCCTGGACGACGTTCATTTCACCGCACCCGCGGTGAGACCGCCGACGATGTACTTCTGCAGGACAAAGAACAAGACGACGACAGGAAGAGCCGCAAGGACAGCTCCAGCAGCAAAGACTGACCAGTTGGCCGAGGTCTCCTGCGACACGAACTGGAACAGGCCGACGGCAAGCGTCTGCTGGTGCGGGTCGGTGAGCACGACGCTCGCGACGACAAACTCGCTCGACGTGCCGATGAACGACAGGAGCGCGACCACAGCGAGGATCGGCGCCGACAGCCTGAGGATGATCGTGAAGAAGATGCGCGCGTGCCCCGCGCCATCGAGCTTGGCCGCCTCGTCGATCGAGGCCGGGACCGTGTTGAAGAAGCCATAGATGAGATAGGTGTTCACGCCCATCGCCCCACCGAGGTAGACGAGGATGAGGCCCGCGTGCGTGTCGAGGCCGATGCCCGGGAAGACATCGCCAATCGTCGTGAGCAGCAGGAAGATCGCCACGACCCCGAGCAGCTGCGGGAACATCTGCACGAGCAGGATGCTCACGAGGCCCGCTCGACGCCCACGGAACCGCAGACGGGAGAACGCGTAGGCCGCGAGCGCTGCGAGGAGCACGGTTCCTGCCGACGCGACGACCCCGATGACGAGGGTGTTGATGAACCAGTCGCCGTAGGGCTGCGCGGGCCGGTTGAACAGGTTGATGTAGTTCGCAAGGTCGATGCGGCTGAACAGGGCGTTCGAGCCGACCAGGCTTCCGTTGGGGTTGAGCGACGCGGAGAGCACGTAGAGGATCGGGAAGACGGCGCAGACCGCGACGACGACGGCCGCCGCGTGCTTGGCGACGAGCGTGAGGGCTGTGCGGTGACGGCGCGGTGCGGGCGCGTGCGAGATGCTCATCGGTGCGTGTCCTCCAAGGACCGGGTGCGGCGGAAGCTGTAGAGGGCAAAGACGGCGACGAGCACGAAGATGATGATCGAGAACGCGCTCGCAAGCCCGTAGTCACGTCCACTCGTCTCACCGAACGCGACCTTGTAGACGAGGGTGATGAGGATGTCGGTCGCGCCGACGTTCATCTCGGTCGAGATGTCTTGTGGGCCGCCCTCGGTGAGCATGTAGATGAGGTTGAAGTTGTTGAAGTTGAACGCGAACGACGAGATGAGCAGCGGAGCCATCGTCACCATGAGCAGTGGCAGACGGATGCTCGCGAGCCGTCGCCAGGCACCGGCGCCATCCATCTCGGCTGCCTCGACGTAGTCGCTCGGGATCGACTGCAGCGCGCCGGTCGCGACGAGGAACATATACGGGTACCCGAGCCACAGGTTGACGAGAAGGATGGACACCTTGGCGAGCAGCGGGTCCGTGAGCCAGGGGACGTCGGCTCCAGAGAGCAGGGTCTGGTTGATGAACCCGAACTCGGGGTTGAGCAGCCCGGACCACACGAGAGCTGAGAGAAACGGCGGGAATGCGTAGGGGAGGATGATAAGCGCGCGGAACGTGCGGCGCAGGCGGATCCGCGGGTCATCGAGCAGGAGCGCGAGGAGGAGGCCGGCGAAGAAGGTCGAGGCAACCGAGACGCCTGCGAAGACGAAGGTCCAGATGACGACGCCGAGGAGCGGACCGCGGATCGACTTCTCGGAGAAGGCGCGCGTGAAGTTCTCGAAGCCGACGTCGATCTTCCATCCCGGCATGAGCTCTGCGCCGTCGGCCGACGTGAAGGAGCCGGTGCCGGTGTCGCTGTAGACGGTCCCGCTGGCACGGTCGGTGAAGCTCCCTGCCTCCGGGTCCCAGTCCATCGTCGTCGCGTAGCGGTAGGCCGTCGAGCCATCCTGGGTGCGCAACGCTCCTGCTTCGGGGTCCTCCGAGAACGGCACGCTTGTCGCGGCGATGCGCGTCTGGTCGGCGATCATCGCCGCAAAGTCGAGGGTGCGGTAGCCCTCGAGCCCGACGGGAGTCGTGCCGTCGAGCTGCGCTCCGTCGACGGGGGCGAGCGGCCGTTCGTCACCGCCGAGCATGACGATGCCCTCGGGCGTCTGGACGAGGAACGACAGCTCGCCGTCCCGCTCGAGGACGCTCATGGGGTACGCCGGGGAGTCGGGCACGCGGTCGAGGGACTTGCTGAGGATGACCGCGACCGCGTCGTCCTTGGTTCCGACGTGGCCGTCACCGTAGTTGGTGAAGGCGATGTAGCCCGAGTAGAGGATGACGAAGAGCTGGAAGAGCAGGAGGAAGACGGTTCCCGGCACGAGGTACTTGGCCGGCAGCCAGCCGCGACGAAGGTAGACCCAGTTGACGATCGCTGCCGCGACGACTGCGGCGACAGCGAGGAGGGGTTCGTCTGACGCGAGAAGCGTGAGGGCTGCGTAGACGACGAGAGCGTCGAGGATGCCGAGGAGGGCGATCTTGACGAGGACGGCACGGGCGGCGCGGCCCGGTGCGATGCGCACCGGGGTGGACGGGCGAGGGGCGGCGGCCGGAGCTTCGCTCTGGATCGCGGGGGCAGTCATGGTGGCTCCAGTGGTGGTGCCCGGGCTCGGGAAGTGCCGGGCACGTCCCGAGCCCGGAGTCGTCAGCCGGCGATGTCGGCCTGGATCTTGGCGGCCATGTCGGACCAGGCAGCTGCGGGGTCACCTGCGGTGTTGTTGACGAGTGCGGCCTGCGTCGCACCCCAGTAGTTCCACACGGCTCCCATCTCGGGGATGGACGGCATGGGGACGCCTGCGAGCCCGACCTTGCCGAACGCGCCGACGTCCGGGTTCTGGGCCGCGGCCTTGTCGAATGCGGACGTGAGTGCTGGCGGGCGCCCTCCCACCTCGTAGAGCGCAAGCTGGACCTCTTCGGAACCGAGGTACTTCACGACGAACTCGTTCGCTGCCAGCGCGTTGGTGCTCTTGGCGCTGACGAAGAAGCCCTGGACGCCGACGAACGGCGTGACGGCGTTGCCGCCCGCGCTCGGGATGGCCTCGATCGCGTAGTCGACCCCCGCGTCCTTGAGTGCAGGGAGGTTCCATGGGCCCGAGATCATGTAGGGCGACTTGCCCGCGGCGAACTCATCGCGGGCGATGTCGCCGGTGATGTTCGTATTGAGCACACCTTCCTTGCCCCACTCGACGAGCTTGGCAGCGAACTTCTTGCCGCCGTCCGAGCCGATGAGGAGCTGTGAGGGGTCATAGCTGCCGTCGTTCGCTGTGCCGAAGAGCGGTGCGTCGAACGAGGTCTGCAGGGGGTAGAGGTGGTACGGGTCGGACTCTGGGCCCGACGGGACGAGGACGGGGTAGGTTGCGTCCTTGGCGTCGACGATCTTCTCGCCTGCGGCGACGAGTTCGTCCCAGGTGCCAGGAGTTGAGTCGGCGAGGGCCGTGTTGCGCAGGAGCGCGACGTTCTCGAGCGAGACGGGAAGCCCGTAGTTCTTGCCCTCGTAGCTCATGGCCCGGAGCGAGACGTCAGAGAATCCGGCGGCGGCGTCTCCGAGCTCGAGAGGCGCGACGACGCCGTTCTGAACGAAGAGGCCGAGCCAGTCGTGGCCGCCGATGATGACGTCTGGGCCCTTGCCGGTGGGGACTTGCTTGACGAAGTCCTCCTTCATGACGTCGCCGTACTCCTTCTGGACGAGCTTGACCTCGATGCCCTTCTCAGCCTTGAACTGTGCGGCGATGTCGTTGAGCTCGACGGCACGGTTCGCGTCGACCCACACGGTGAGCGTTGCTGCTGCGCCGCTCGGAGGTGTGGTGGCGGTGGTGGTGGGGGTCGTGCCGGTGGCGCTCGAGGAGCAGCCTGCGAGCACGGTAGCGGCGATGCTTCCGGCTGCGAGCGCGGCGGCTGCGGTCTTGTTCACCTTCATCGGTGATGCCTTTCTGCATGTGGTCTCGGGCCGCGGCTCCCGCGCGGCAGCCCCTGAGGACGGCCGTCGCGTGCGGGCGCGACGGCGCGTTGCGACCAATATGGCAGAGCGTTACCGGTCCTGCAAGACCTTTCAGATGCCGTGTTGCAGTCGTGACGTACGCGTACGGCAATGTTGCAGCGCTATCCCGCCTCTGCCCCTCAGGCGAGCGGCATCGACCGCCTGTTTCCGCGGGCTGCACACGTTCCGAGCCTCCGCCGCACGTGCAGGCCACACTGGCCCGGCACGCTCACTCGGCGACGAATCCCGTCACGTCCATCCTGCAAGAAGATTCAGACGGCGCCGCGTCGACGCACCGGCAGCACTAGAGCTCGAGCTCGAAGAACAGGGCGGTCGACGAGCCGCTGTACTCGCCGAACGGGTAGACGGGCCGGAAGCCCATCGAGCGGTAGAGGGTCACGGCGGCCGGCTGCCGCACCCCGGTGACGAGCACGAGCCTGTGTGCGCCGAGTCCGCGGGCAACGCTGACGAGATCGTTGACGACCGCCCGCGCGACGCCCCAACGTCTGGCCTCGGGGGTGACGTAGACCTTGACGATCTCGAGCGTGCCTGGGCCGGGCTCGGTCGTGGCGGCGTCGGGGACGAGCACGTCGGGGACGATGATGTCACGCCCGTTCGCGTCGGGACCGGCCGGGTGCAGCGCGGCGTCGTCGATCTCAGCCCCGAGCGGAGCCGTACCGTGCCGCGCGGCGTCGGGTGAGGCAACAGTCGCGAGGAACCCGCATCCGACGACGTCGCCCGCGCGTCGCGCGAGCGCACCTGCGACGACGCGCTCCCCGAGTGCAACGTCAACCGTGTCGAAGCCGCCTGCCGCCGTGACGGCCTCGGCGAGCTGCGGGTACAAGGGCGCAACCTCGTCGGATTGGAACCGCACGCGCAGCGCGCGGCCCTCGGGATCGTTCCAGGCGGCGGGGGTGACGACGACGGGCACGGGCAGGTCCTTGCCGAAGCAGCGGGAGTCGGGCTCCCCCCAGTACTCGCCGTACTGCTCGATCGGCAGGTAGCCCTCGCCAAGGTAGAGGCCGATCGACTCGGGCTGCTGCGTCCCAGTCTCGAGAACCACCCGCCTCGCGCCGCGCGCGGTCGCTCGTGCCTCGAGAGCGCGCAGCACGATGCGCGAGAGGCCGCGGCCGCGGTGGGCGGGGGCGATGTAAAGCCGCTTGAGCTCAAGCGTTCCGTCCGCGTGGACGATCCCCGACGGGTCCTCGTCCCCGGAGATGTCGCGCAGCGCTCCGAAGCCGACCGCAACGCCGTCAACACTCACCGTGACGGCAGCGACGACGGTTGCGGGGTCGACGCCGTGCGCGACCGGGTCCGTCGGCCCGACCGGTGCGGCGCCGGCCGTGGGTGCGCCGCCTGCCGTGGGTGCGTCGTCGTCGGGGCGAAGCTCCCACCCGTCGGCCGGTTGAACGTCGTCGTGACCGCCATACCGGACGGCGATCTCCGCTTGTTGCGCGTGGCGAAGGCGGGCCCCGTCGGGGTCGTCCCAGGTGACGTCGGCGACGGTGAGATCTGCCGGGAGCACCCCGGCGGCCGAGGCCCCGGGGCGCTCAGGCGTCATGCGCGGACGAGGGAGCTGATGACCGACGTGAAGAAGCGCAGTCCATCGGTGCCGGCGCGTGCGCCGCGCTCTGCGTCGGGACCGAATCCCACCTCGACCGCGTGCTCCGGGTGGGGCATGAGGCCGACGACGTTGCCGCGCTCGTTCGTGATGCCGGCGATGCCGCGACGCGACCCGTTGGGGTTGACGTCCTCGTAGCGGAAGACGACGCGGCCCTCGCCCTCGAGCTCGTCGAGCGTGTGCTCGTCGGCGACGTACTGACCGTCCTGGTTCTTGAGGGGGATCGTGATGCGCTCGCCGGTCGCGTACTGGTTGGTCCAGGCGGTCGAGGTGTTCTCGACGGAGAGGACCTGCTCGCGGCAGACGAAGTGCAGGTGGTCGTTCTTGATCATCGAGCCCGGCAGGAGGTGCGACTCGGTGAGGAGCTGGAAGCCGTTGCAGATTCCGAGGACGGGCAGGCCGCCGTTCGCCGCGTCGACGATCTTGTCCATCATGGGCGCGAACCGCGCGATCGCGCCGGCGCGCAGGTAGTCGCCGTAGGAGAACCCGCCGGGCAGGACGACGGCGTCGACGCCCTGGAGGTCGTCGTCGGCGTGCCACAGCGCGACGGCCTCGGCGCCCGCGAGGCGCACGGCACGTGCGGCGTCACGGTCGTCGAGCGTGCCGGGGAAGGTGACGACGCCGATGCGGGCGCCGGTCGCGGCGGCCATCAGCTCGCGTCCGCGACGCGGACGACGTCCTCGATGACGGGGTTCGAGAGCAGCGTCTCCGCCGCCTGCTGCGCGGCAGCGAGGACCTCGGGGGTGACGGGACCCTCGACCTCGAGCTCGAAGCGCTTGCCCTGGCGGACGCTCGTGAACTGGGTGAAGCCGAGGCGGGGCAGCGCCCCGACGACGGCCTTGCCCTGCGGGTCGAGGATCTCGGGCTTGGGCATGACATCGACGACAACGCGTCCCACGGGGTGCTCCTGAGGATCTCGCGGACTCGAGGTCCGACAGTCGTGAGGGTTTCGCGGCCAGCCTACCGCCCGTGCGGGAGGCGCCGTCGTGCCACCCACACGTTGGACACCGCCTCCCCGAGACAGTGGTCAGCTCGGAGGTACGCAGCAGCGCGAGGACGGCGGTGACGAGCCCGCCGAGCACGCCGAGCAGAAGGGGCAGGCGCCGAAGACGACTTTGGAAGCAACCCCCACACACTCGCTCCTGGAGACGGTCGGATCAGCCAGCCGCGCGGCGCCGCCCCAGCGGCACGACGAGCGGCGTGCCCGTCACCGGATCCGGCACGACGCGGCTGCGCAGCCCGAACACCTCCTCGACGATCGCCTCCGTCACGACGTCGGCCGGCACGCCCTCCGCGACGATCCGCCCGTCCTTCATCGCGACCAGATGGTGCGCGTAGCGCGCCGCGAGGTTGAGGTCGTGCAGCACCATGACGACCGTCCGGCCCAGGTCACGGTTGAGGTCCGCCAGAAGGTCGAGCACGTCGACCTGGTGGGCGACGTCGAGGAACGTCGTCGGCTCGTCGAGCAGCAGCAGCGGGGTGCGCTGCGCGAGCGTCATCGCGATCCACACGCGCTGCCGCTGTCCGCCCGAGAGCTCGTCGACCGACCGCCCTGCGAGGTCGAGCACGCCCGTGAGGGTGAGCGCCTCGGCGACGGCCGCGTCGTCGTCGGGGGTCCACCGGCGCAGCCAGCCCTGGTGCGGGTAACGCCCCCGCCCGACGAGGTCCGCGACCGTGATGCCCTCGGGCGCGAGCGGCGTCTGCGGCAACAGGCCGAGCACGCGTGCGACGTCCTTCGTCGGGCGGCTCGCGATGTCGGCACCGTCGAGCAGCACCGCGCCGGAGCGCGGTGCGAGCAGGCGTGCGAGCCCGCGCAGCAGCGTCGACTTGCCGCACGCGTTGGCTCCGACGATGACGGTCACGCGGCCTGGCGGGATCGTCACGGTGAGGTCGTCGACGACGAGCCGCTCGCCGTAGCCGAGGCTGAGCCCCGCAGCCGCGAGGGTATGTCCAGCCGCTTCGGCTACCCCGTGGGCGCCGCAGCCAGCCGACCCGTGATCGTCGTCCACTTATCCACCTTCCCCGGCGCGGTTGACGCGCGCCATGAGCCACAGCAAGACGGGGGCGCCCAGCACCCCGGTGACGACACCGACCGGTAACGCGGTCGGCAGGAGCGACGTCGCGACGAAGTCCGCGGCGAGCACGAGGCAGGCACCGGTGAGGGCCGACGCACCGAGCGAGACGCCGCCGCCCGTCAGGCGCCGGGCGACCGGCCCCGAGAGGAACGCGACGAACGCGACCGGGCCCGCCGCAGCGGTCGCCATGGCCGCGAGGGCGACCGCAACGACGAGCAGCCCGGCCTTCGCAGGCTCGACGCGTGCACCAAGGCCCGCGGCAGCGTCGTCGCCGAGCTCGAGGGCGCGCAGCCCCAGCGCAGCGAGCCCGGCGAGCGGCAGCAGCACGACGAGCGCGGCCCACAGCACCGGCACGTCCGTCCACGAGGCGCGCGAGAGCGAGCCCGTGATCCACACGAGCGCGCGCGAGGCCTCGGTGACCTCAGAACGCGTGAGCGCCCACGCGGTCACGGCGTTGAGCACGGCCGCCACGCCCACGCCGACGAGCACGAAGCGGTAGCCCGAGATGGTCCCCCGCCGCGCGAGCACGTAGATGACCACGGCGGTGACGAGGGCGCCGACGAGCGCGATCGGCGCGACCGCGACCGCGCCGAGCCCGCCGACAGTGATGCCGAGGACCGCGGCCGCGCTCGCTCCCGCCGTGATCCCGATGACATCGGGACTTGCGAGCGGGTTGCGGACGAGCGTCTGGAAGATCGTTCCCGACGTCCCGAAGGCGGCGCCGACGCCGAGCGCGGTGAGCAGCCGAGGCAGGCGCTGCTCCATGATGATGAATGTCGCACCGGGAATCTGCTCCCCGCCGAGGATGCGCACGACGTCGACGAGCGCGACCTTGAACGACCCCATCGTGAGGGTCACGACGGTGAGGACGAGCGCGAGACCCACGAGCGACGCACCCACGAGCACGCGGCGGCGACGCCCACGGGCGCGGACCGCACGGACCTGTGCCACGGCGGGCACGGCCGTGGCCGCGGCGGTGGAGGCACCGGGCTCAGCGACCGCGGAGCGCGCGTTCACAGCTCTGCCAGCCGACGACGGCGCACGAGCACGATGAACACCGGAGCGCCGACGACCGCGGTGACGAGCCCGACCTCGAGCTGCCCGGGCGCGGCGACGACGCGTCCCACAATGTCTGACACGACGAGGAGAGCTGCACCGAGGACCGCCGAGTACGGCAGCAGCCACCGGTGGTCGGAGCCCGTGATCGCGCGTCCCACGTGCGGTACGACGAGGCCGACGAAGGCGATCGGCCCGGCGAGCGCCGTTGCGGCTCCGCAGAGCAGAACGACGGCCGACCCGACGATGACGCGCGTGAGCCCGACGCGCTGCCCGAGGCCGCGAGCGACATCGTCACCGAGCGCGGCGATGTCGAGCATGCGGCCCGAGGCGAGCGCGAGAACCACGCCCACGGCGAGGAACGGGGCGAGCGGCGCGATCTGGCCGAGGTCACGGCCACCGACCGAGCCGACCTGCCAGAAGCGGAACGTGTCGAGAGCGTCGGTCTGCGTGACGAGCACAGCCGTGACGAGACTCGTGAGCGCCGCCGTCACGCACGCGCCCGCAAGCGCGAGCTTGACCGGCGTGGCGCCCTCCCGCCCGGCGGACGCAACACCGTGGACGACGACGGTCGCCCCCGCCGCCCCGGCGAACGCGAACCAGACGTAGCCGCGCGGGTCGCTCACACCCGCGACGAAGATGCCAAGGACGACGGCAGCGCTCGCGCCCGCATTGATGCCGAGGATCCCGGGGTCGCCGAGCGGGTTGCGCGTGAGGCCTTGCATGAGGGTGCCCGCCAGGCCGAGCGCAACGCCCACGATCATCGCGACGACCGTGCGCGGAAGACGCGAGCGCACGGCGGCGTGATCAAAGTTCGCGGGGTCGAAGGAGGTGAGTGCCTGCCATGCGTCAGCCGGCGCGACCTGCCGCGCACCCACGCCGACCGACACGACGACGAGAACAGCCAGGACGACGACGCCGACGAGCAACCCCGCAGCGAGCGCGGGCGCACGGCGCAGCGGCCGCACCCTGCTGGGTGCGGCCGCTGGTCGCGTCGGCGTTGTCATCGTGCGGTACTCATCCGAGCTTGCTGACCGCCTCAACGAGCTTCGGGACGTACGCCTCGATCGCCCACGGGACCGAGAGCGGCGAGGGAGCCGACGTCGAGAGGTTGAACGTCGGGTCGTCGAGCGCGACGATCGAACCCCGCTGGATCGCGGGGATCTTGCCGAGCAGGGGGTCGCTCTTGACAGCCTCGAGGTGCTCCGCGTTGTCCACGTAGGCGAGGACGACGTCAGCATCGATCTGGTCGACGAGCTCGGCCGAGAGCGTGCCGAAGAAGCCCTCGGTGGTCGCCGAGAGCTCGGTGATCTTGGGGGCGTCAACCATGCCGAGTGCCTTGAGGAACTGCACGCGCGAGTCGGTTGCGGTGTAGAAGAACACGCTCGACGGGTCGCTCGACGTGAACGACAGGTACGCAAAGCTCTTGCCCTGGATCGCGGGGCTGTCCGCGACCGCGTCGGCGATCTGCTTCTCGATCGACGCCTTGACGTCGGCTGCCTTGGCGTCGAGGCCGAGCGCCGTGCCCGTCATCGCGAGCTGGTCCTGCCACGACGTGCCCCATGCGGCATCCGGGTAGGCGACGGTCGGAGCGATCTTCGAGAGCTTCTCGTAGTCGGGCTTCTCGAAGCCGCCGTACACGCCGAGGATGAGGTCGGGGGCAGCCTTGGCGAGGCCGTCGTAGTCGAGGCCGTCGGCCTCGTCGAGGAGGGCGGGTGTCTGCGCGCCGGCGCCCTCGAGCGCGGTGCGGACCCACGGCAGGAGACCGTCGGCGTCGCCGCCGTACGTGGCAGCCGGCATCGCGACGGGGACGACGCCCAGGGCGAGCGCCGCGTCCTGGTTGGCCCAGGAGACCGTTGCGACGCGCTGCGGCTGGGCGTCGATCGTCGTCGAACCGAAGACATGCGAGACGGTCACGGGGAACGCGGCCGCGTCAGACGCGGTCGTCGGCGCGGCCGGAGCCGGCGTCGACCCAGCCGGGGTGTCCGTCGTGCAGGCAGTGAGCGCGGCTGCGGCCAGGAGGCTCGTGACTGCCGCTGCGAAGGCGCGCGGACGGCGGGTGCGTGAGGAGATCACGGCGGTGGTGCCTTTCGTCAAAGGGTGGTGCGGGAGGGCGATTCGCGTGTCAGCACTCCGCGCGGCCGAGGCGCCAGTAGCCCATGAAGGCCACCCAACGACGGTCGGCGCCGAGGTCCTGGACGAGGTGCCTGCGGAGGTCGCGAACGGTCGCGGCCTCCCCGGCGATCCAGGCGTAACAACCGTCGGCTGCCCCGGTGGGCTCGACGGGAGAGTCTGCCGCGCCGGCGCGGGCCTGCGTCGCGGGTGTGTCCCAGAGGACCGTCGTGTCGACGTCGACGTCCTCGACGACGTCGGGCAGGCGGGCGTGCCCCAGGCCGCACGAGCGACCCACGGTGCAGATGCCGCACCCGTCGACACGAGCCGCCATGGCGCGACGCACTGCGTCGTCGAGGCGGGCGCCGTGCGGCAGCGGGGCGCCGTCGTGCGCGGCCACGCGCGTCCCTCCCGGGAGCGTGACCTCGCCTGCAGGACCGACGACCACGTCGGCGGGCAGGCCGGGGACGCGCGGGAGCCACGTGAGGCGGACGCCCGCAGGAAGGGTGAGGTCGAGCGCGTCCTGCGGGACGGGGATCTCGATGTAGGCCTCGGCGTCGGTTCCGGGGGCGAGCGACTCGCAGATCGCGGCGATCGCCGGGGCTGCGGTCTCGTCGCCCGCGAGAACGACTCGACGCGCGCCGATGGGCGGGGCCCACTCGAGGCCGACCGCATCGCCCTGCCACCTGGCGTTGGGTCCGGAGATGACGGCGGTGGCGCCGGGGGAGAGGGCCGCGGCCCAGCGAGACGCGGGCCCTGCAGCCGGGCCGGTTCCGTGCAGGACCATGTCGATGTCGAGCTCGGTCGCGGTCCCCGCGCCCCTGATCGCGCGGACCGTGTACGTGCGCATGGGGCTGCGTTCGGAGGCGGGCGCCTCGCGCCACCGGGCGAACCAGTCGTCGCCGTCAAAGTCCTCGCGACGAGCCGGGGTGCCGTCGGGGGCGGGAAGCGCGAGCTTGAGGCGCTGATCGAGGCCTGCGCGGCCGAGATCGGCGAGGTCGTCACCGACGAAGGTCACGCGCACGAACGACGGCGACAGACGCACGACGCGCGCGACCGCGACGTCGAAGGCGCGGTACGCGGACGCCGTGCGGACACGGCGAGGGGTCGCGGTCACGGAAGCCATGCCTCAAGTATGGCATGCCTTACCTAAGCGCCGCGCTGTGACCTGCGCCATATCGCGGTGCCGTCAGTCGAGCGGACGGCCCGTCAGACGCGCGAACGCCTCGAGGTACCGCTCCCGCGTCGCGTCCACGACCTCGTCCGGAAGCGCAGGCGGCTCGGCACCGCTCGCGCGGTCCCAGCCCGACGCCGCCGAGACGAGCCAGTCCCGCACGTGCTGCTTGTCAAAGCTCGGCTGAGCACGCCCCGGCCGCCACTCGTCCGCAGCCCAGAAGCGCGACGAGTCAGGCGTGAGCACCTCGTCGCCCAGGACAATGGCGCCCGTGACGGGGTCGAGCCCGAACTCGAGCTTCGTGTCAGCGAGGATGACGCCCCGCTCACGTGCGAGCCCGGCCGCACGCGTGTAGACCTCGAGCGTCAGCGCGCGCAGACGAGCGGCGTTCTCGACGCCGATTCGCTCGGCGACGACGTCGAACGAGACGTTCTCGTCGTGCTCGCCCACCTCAGCCTTCGTCGCCGGGGTGAAGATCGCCTCCGGAAGCGCTGAGCCGTCCTCGAGACCGTCGGGCAGCGGAACCCCGCACACCGTGCGCGTCGCCCGGTACTCGACGAGCCCCGAGCCCGTGAGATAGCCACGAGCGACGCACTCGACGGGGAACATCTCCAGACGCCGGCAGATCATCGCGCGGCCCGCGACCGCGGCCGGGACGAGCCCGTCGCCGTCCGCGCGCGACGTCTCGACCGAAACGACGTGGTGGTCGACGACGTCGGCCAGCTGCTCGAACCACCACAGGCTCAGCTGCGTGAGCACCGTGCCCTTGCCGGGGATCTCGCTCGCCAGCACGTAGTCATAGGCCGAGATCCGGTCGGAGGCGACGACGAGCACGACGTCGCCCGCGGGGTGCTCGCCCACGGGTTCGTAGAGGTCCCGGACCTTGCCCGAGTAGACGTGGCGCCAGCCAGGAAGATCGAGCGCCGTCCCGCCGCCCGGCACGGCGAGGGCAGGCGTGGCGATCGGCTCCCCCAGGCCCGCAGCGCGCGCGGCGATGTCCGACCGGTGGTGAGAGCCCTCGAGAGTGATGCGACCGACGCCCGCATAGGCGGCCTCGCGCGCCACGTCGAGGTCAGCCCCGACGCCGACGACTGACAGGACGCGACCGCCCGTCGCGACGAGCGTGCCGTCAACCGATGACGTCCCGGCATGCAGCACGTGCACACCCGCCAGCTCCGCGGCAGCGTCGATGCCCGTGATCGGATCCCCGGAACGCACGTCGCCCGGGTAGCCTCCCGCGGCGACGACGACCGTGACCGCCGCCTCGTCCGACCACTCGAGCGCTCCGAGCGAGCCGACCGTGCCCGTCGCCGCCGCGTAGAGGACGGACGAGAGAGGCGTGCGCAGCCGCGCGAGCACGACCTGGGTCTCGGGGTCACCGAAGCGCGCATTGAACTCGACGACGCGGGTGCCCTTCGACGTGAGGGCGAGGCCCACGTAGAGGATCCCGGCGAACGGGGTGCCGCGTCGGGCCATCTCGTCGATCGTCGGCTGCGCAACCGTCGCGACGACCTCGTCGACGAGTCCTGCGGGAGCCCACGGGAGGGGCGAGTACGCGCCCATGCCCCCGGTGTTCGGCCCCGCGTCAGCATCGTAGGCGCGCTTGAAGTCTTGGGCGGGGGCGAGCGGGAGGACCGTGCGGCCGTCCGAGACGCAGAAGAGAGAGACCTCGGGCCCGTCGAGATACTCCTCGAGGACCACGCGAGCCTCCGCGCCGCGGGCCTCGAGGCACGCAGCTGCGTGCGCAAGCGCCTCAGCGCGGTCCGTCGTCACGACGACGCCCTTGCCCGCGGCCAGACCGTCGTCCTTGACGACGTACGGAGCACCCAGGTCGTCGAGCCCGGCCTCGACCTCGGCGAGCGTCGTGCACACGACGGGGCGCGCGGTCGGGACGTTCGCGGCCGCCATGACCTCTTTCGCGAACGCCTTCGAGCCCTCGAGCGCGGCAGCGGCCGCGTCCGGGCCGAACACGGGGAAGCCGGCAGCACGCAACGCGTCGCCCACGCCTGCGACGAGCGGAGCCTCGGGACCGATGACGACGAGCTCGGCGCCGAGCCGCTCCGCAAGGGCCACGACAGCGGGCGCCTCGGTCACGCTCACCTCGTGCTGCGCGGCCATGACACCGATCCCGGGATTGCCCGGCGCGGCGTGCAGCTCGTGCGCGCCCTCGGACGCGAGGGAGTGGACGATGGCGTGCTCGCGGGCACCTGTTCCCAGGACGAGGATCTTCACGTGGGAATCCTACGGGCGAGCCACCACGGCCCGCCGGAGGCGTCCACGGACGCTCCGCACTACCTCATGCACCGCATCTTCACCTTCCCTCACCTGATCCGACAGTCACCCCACTCCCACCCACTGCGACGTGCCGCTAAGTTGCTAGCGTGCCCTCCGCAACTCGGTCCTCCCGCCACGCCCACGTCCGTCGTGACCACCGCGCGCTGCGCGCCGTCGGGCTCACGGTCGCCGGCGTTCTCGCCTTCGGTGGAACCGCCGCCGCGATGGTCAACTACGACCTCCAGCGCTCGCTCAACGTCCAGGACATCGACGGGCTGCTCGGCACGGACCGTCCGACTCTCGTCGAGGACCCGACCGACCCGTACGCGGGCAAGCAGCTGAACATCCTCGTCATGGGGACCGACATGCGCGACGCCGAGAACGCGGCGCTCGCCGGCGACGCCGACACGATGGCGTCGGACACGACGATGATCGTGCACATCTCGGGCGACCGGAAGCACGTCGAGGTCGTCTCGATCCCGCGTGACTCGATGGTCGAGATGCCCTCGTGCACGACCGGCGACGGCGGGACCTCGTACGCGAGCAGCTACGCGATGTTCAACTCGGCGTTCGCGATCGGTGCGGGCAGCACCCAGAACCTCGAGACGGCCGCCGCCTGCACGGTCAAGACCGTCGAGCACCTCACCGGGGTCCGCATCACAAGCCACGTCGTGCTGAAGATGACGGGCGTCGTCGACGTCGTCGACGCGCTCGACGGCGTCGAGGTCACGCTCGACCAGCCCATCAAGGGCGACCCGCGGTACACGAAGATCGACCTCCCTGCGGGCAAGCAGACGCTCGACGGCAAGACGGCGATCGAGTTCCTGCGCGTGCGCAAGGGTCCCGGCATGGATGGCTCGGACCTCGGCCGCATCACGCGGCAGCAGTTCTTCCTCAACGCGATGGCCGACCAGATGCTCTCGCAGAACCTCGTGACCGACTCCCCCAAGCTCTACGCAGTCGTCAAGTCAGTCCTCGGTGCGATGAGCACGAGCGCAGACCTCGGCACGACGTCAGCCCTTGCGGGCCTCGCCTTCTCGCTCCAGCACATCCGCATGGACGACGTCGTCTTCACCGAGCTGCCCCTCGCGGCGGACCCGCGCGACAAGAACCGCGTCGTGTGGCGTCCCGAGGCCGACGCGATCTGGCAGCGCATCATCGCGGACGAGCCCGCCCCCTCGTCGTCGGACGACCAGAAGGGCGAGCAGGACGGCTCCGCGGACGAGCCGAGCGGCTCTACGACCGCGGGGGCCTCAGCCACGAGCTGAGTGCTCCCCCGCACCACCCCCAGCAGACACGTCGGCCCCGTCATCCTCACGATGACGGGGCCGACGGACGTTGGACGGGTGCGGGCCGCGCCCGTGGTGCTGCTCAGACGAGCGCGTGACGCACGATTGTCGCCTCACGGTCGGGACCCACGCCGATGACGCTCATGCGCGAGCCCGACATGGCCTCGAGCGCGAGGACGTACGCCTGGGCGTTCGCCGGGAGCTCCTCGAACGTGCGGGCACCCGAGATGTCCTCGGTCCAGCCGGGGAAGTACTCGAGGATCGGCTTCGCGTGGTGGAAGTCGGACTGGTTGAGCGGCATCTCGTCGAAACGCACGCCGCCGACGTCGTACGCGACGCACACGGGGATCTGCTCGAGGCCCGTGAGGACGTCAAGCTTCGTGAGCGCAAAGTCCGTGAGGCCGTTGACGCGGGACGAGTAACGCGCGATGACGGCGTCGTACCAGCCGCAGCGGCGGGGACGGCCGGTGGTCACACCGAACTCGCCGCCCGTCGTCCGCAGGAACTCACCCATCTCGTCGAAGAGCTCGGTCGGGAACGGGCCTTCGCCGACGCGCGTCGTGTACGCCTTGATGACGCCGACGACTCGGTCGATCCGAGTGGGGCCGACGCCCGAGCCCGTGCACACGCCGCCCGCGGTCGCGTTCGACGACGTGACGAACGGGTAGGTGCCGTGGTCGACGTCGAGCATCGTCGCCTGGCCACCCTCGAAGAGGACGGTCTTGCCGGCGTCGAGCGCCTCGTTGAGGACGCGCGAGGTGTCGGCCACCATGGGGCGCAGTCGCTCTGCGTACTGGAGCAGCTCAGCAACCGTCTCGTCGACCGTGATCGCGCGGCGGTTGTAGACCTTGACCAGGAGGTGGTTCTTCTGGTCGAGCGACCCCTCGATCTTCTGACGCAGGATCTTCTCGTCGAAGAGGTCCTGGACGCGCAGGCCGACGCGGTTGATCTTGTCCGCGTACGCGGGGCCGATCCCGCGGCCGGTCGTACCGATGCGACGCTTGCCGAGGAAGCGCTCGGAGACCTTGTCGAGAGTGCGGTGGAACGGCGCGATGACGTGCGCTGCGGACGACACGAGCAGGCGCGAGACGTCGACGCCGCGCGCGATGAGCGCGTCGAGCTCCTCGAAGAGCACCTCGATGTCAACGACGACACCGTTGCCGATGACGGGCGTGACGCCAGGCGAGAGAATGCCGGAGGGCAGGAGGTGAAGCGCGTACTTCTCGCTCCCGACGACCACCGTGTGGCCGGCGTTGTTGCCACCGTTGAACTTCACGACATAGTCGACCTGGGAGCCGAGCTGGTCCGTCGCCTTGCCCTTGCCTTCGTCGCCCCACTGGGCACCGACGACCACGATCGCTGGCATGTGGATCACCGCTTCCGAAGCTGTCCTCGTGACGGCGGGGCGGCTGCGCCTCTCACCGGGGGCCGGCGACAGCGGCCGGGATCCCACGCGAGTCTACCGGAACGACCCGCCCGTCGACCCGGTCCACAGGTCCCCTGAGATGCACTGGCGTGCGCCGGGCATGGCTCAGCGGAGCGCGTCGACCGCCGCTGCGTCGGTTCCGCAGTCGTGGAGGAAGCCTGCGCACCTCTCAGCCTCGTCCGTCTCACCGATCGCCTCGGCGGCACGGGCAAGCCCGTCGAGCGCCCGGAGGAAGCCCTGGTTCGGCTCGTGGTCGAGGGGCACGGCGCCCACGCCGCGCCAGCCGGCGCGCCGCAGCGCGTCGAGCCCGCGGTGGTAGCCGGTGCGCGCGAAGGCGTAGGAGGCGACGGCATCGTCGTCGAGCGTCTCCTCGGCGAGGAGCGCCCACACGAGCGACGACGACGGGACCGCGCGGGCCGCGTCGCGCGCACTCGTGCCCGACGCGAGCAGTGCGCGCGCGTCGGCGTCGGCGCCCTGCTCGGGAAGCCGGGTGACGATCTCACCGAGGTCGATGCGCTGGGGACGGACGGGAGAGGAGCTCATGGCGCCATCGTGCCACGGGCCTTCGCGGCACGGGCGCGTCCCGTCGCGGCCCGCGCGGACCCTGGGTACGCTCGTCGCACCATCGCGGGGGTCACCCGCTCGTTCGACGAAGGAAGCCACGAACCGATGATCCAGATCGCCACGTCGCCCGCGACGACGACGTTGACGATCACGGGAGATCTTGATCTCGCAGAACGCGATCAGTTCCCCGAGATCACGGCACGCGTCGTCGGGCTTCGCCGCCAGCTGCTCGTGCTCGACATGTGCGGCGTGACTTTCATGGACTCGACCGGTGCGGCGTTCCTCATCGCGCTCGCCGACGCCGGCCGCCGCCGCGGCGGCGCGACCGTCCTGCGGGGCTGCGACGAGCGCGACCTGTTCGTGCTCGAGGTGTGCGGCGCGCTCGAGCTGTTCCGGATCGACACCGATCACGCCTGCGCACGCGACGACGCCTCGACGTGACCACGCCCGCGGGTGCGGCGGGCTCGGGTCAGTGCGCGCGGAGGCGCGCCCAGACGATCTTGCCCTCGTCAGCCGCCCGCCATCCCCAGTCGGCAAGCCGGTCGACGATCTGCACCCCGTAGCCACCGACGCCGTGCGGGTGCCCGTCAAGCTTGACGGGGGGCGCCGGATTCGCGTCCTCGACCTCGATGCGCAAGCCGTCACCCGTGTCGAAGAGCCGCAGCTCGACTGTGCCCCAGCCGTGCAGGACCGCGTTCGCGACGAGCTCTGAGACCACGAGCTCGGCGTCCGCGACCTCCGCGATCCCCCACGCAGCGCACGTGCGCAGCACAGCATGCCGCGAGCGCCCGATCGCCGCCGGCTCCGACGGCATCGACCACCGCCGCGAGCGCGGGCCCGCAGCCGTCACCGCCGTGCGGGACCCTTCGTGAGGCAGGCGCACGACGACGACGGCGACGTCGTCCTCGGGGGCGTCGGCGAGAGCCGCGAGCAGCTCCTCGCCGATGCCTGCGGCATCCTGCGCCTGGGTGCCCGCGGCGACCGTGAGGAGCGCCTCGAGGCCCGCGCGCAGTGGCCGTTCCCGGCGTTCGATGAGGCCGTCCGTGTACAGGATGAGCGTGTCGCCCGGCACGAGGACCGCACGGCCGCCCGTGCGGGCGCGCCTGCCGAACCCGATGAGCGCGCCCGTGCCCTGCGCGAGCTGCGTCGCCTGCCCGTCGCGCACGAGAACGGCGGGGAGGTGCCCCGCGCGCGCATACTCGAAGACCCACGAGCCGGGCGCCCCGACCCGGGGGACGAGCGTCCCGTAGACCGCGCTCGCTGCACGCGGTGCACGCATGCCCCGCATGAGCTGGTCGGTGCGATCGAGCACGGACGCGGGCGATCCGCCCTCGAACGCGTACGCGCGCACGACGGAGCGCAGCTGGCCCATGAGTGCGGCTGCCTCGACGTCGTGCCCGACGACGTCGCCGACGACGACGCCCGCGACCCCGGGGGCGACCTCGAGGACGTCGTACCAGTCGCCGCCGACCTGCGCGTGGGCGACCGACGGCGCGTAGTACGTCCACAGGTCGAGGCCGTCGATGTCCACCTGCCGGGGCAGGAGCGAGCGTTGCATCGTCTCGGCGAGCTCGTGCTCACGCGCGTAGAGGCGCGCGTTGTCGAGGGCGAGGCCCACGCGACGCACGACGACGTCGAGCACCTGCTCGAGCTCGTCGGACATACGCGGCTCGCCCGTCGTCTCGCGCACCGAGTGCGCGAGAACGGCGAGGACCGAGCGGGAGCCGTGCACCCCGACGATCCTCACGTGACCGGACACGAGGGAGAGACCTGGGTCGGCTGCGATCACCTGCTCCTGGATGAGCGCGGCCGCGCTCTCCTCGGGGTAGGCGACGGTGAGGTCGACCATCGCCTCGGTCTGCACCCCGGCGAGGACGCGGTCCACCTCGTGCGCACCCGTGCGGTCGCCCGGTGGGACGCGTCGTAGGCCGCGGCGCCGCGATCGACTCGGATGGTGCGCCTCGGTCCGCGCTGTTCCCTGTCCGACGAGCCGCAGCCCGCCGTCGACGAGGAACGCGCCGGCCCAGGGCACGAGGCCGGGGGTGAGCAGGGCGGTCACCTGGACGAGCGCTTCCTCCGGGTCGGGCTCGGCAAGAAGATCGGACACGCGCGACAGAAGAGCCAGGTGGAGGCGCGCACGGCGTTCAGCGCGCATGGAGTCCCGCAGGTGGACGCTGCGCTGGACCGTTCCCGTGACGTCAGAGAACGACGCGACCCACAGCTCGGCGGCATCGCCGCCCGCCACCGTCCCGGTCTCCGTCAGGACGGGGACCGCGCTGGCGGTGCCGTCGGCCGGGACCGCGGTGACCGCCAGCGCGAGCCATACCCGGGCGCCGTCGGGGCGGCTGAACGGCAGGGTGAGCGACGCGGTCTGGCCTGCGCGCACCTCACGGGCGAACGAGGCGACCCCGACCTCGGACCATTGGTTCGAGTAGAAGAGCCTGGGCTCCAGACCCACGACCTCGTGAGCCTCATAGCCCGTGATCTGTGAGAACACGTCATTGACCCAGAGCATGCGGACGACGCCGTCGCGCACGCCCAAAACAGTGAGTCCCACGCCGACGTACTGCGCGGCCAGGCCGCGAAGGTCGCTCAGCATCGCGTCGGGAGCGTCGCTGGACGGCTCAGCCCGCGGCCGTCCCTCCTGCTCGTCCACGCCCCTGCCCCCTCGCGCCGTGTCAACCGTGTCTTCGGCAGGGTACTTGGCCTGCGGCTCCGATGTTCGAAGCTGCCCGCTCCGTGTGCCGCACGGGCGCGCCGGCCGCGGCCGACGTCGGGCGATCTCCCGCGACGCGAGGGCCATGACGTGCGAGGATTCGACCGAGGGCCGCGACGTGCAAAGATTCGATCGAGGACCCGACCCAGGACGTGAGGAGCATGCAGTGCGCGACGAGACTTCCGCCGACAACACCGCCCCCGCTCAGGAGGAGCCAGGGACGCTCCACGTGCTCGTGGGTGCGACACGCACCCGCATCGTCCTCTCGGGCGAGATCGATGCGAATCTCGCCCAGGAGTTCAGCGACGCGATGGCTGACGCCCAGGAGATCGGGCTGCCCGTCGAGGTCGACGCGCACCATGTGACCTTCATGGATTCCTCGGGCGTCGCGTTCCTCGCGCGCCTCGCCTCCCAGACGTCGCAGAAGGTGCGCGTGCTGCGGGCCCCGCAGACCATGCGGTTCTTGCTCGAGGTCACGCGCGTCGGCGAGCTTGTCGAGATCCTCGACGAGGACCCGGGCTTCGAGTTTGCGCCGATCGACGAGTTCACGATCGAGCGCCTGCCGGGGCAGGTCTTCCCGCCGCGCTGACGCGTGACGCGGCCGACTCCGCAAGCCGACCGCCTATGACGTCGAAAAAGTCGCGAGGTACTACTGATGTCACGCCGACTATCCCGTGTACGAGTCGGAAGGCGAGGTGAGTGAAGCGGCGGACACGGTCGTCCGAGGCATCGTGAGGTCCTCGACGAGCGACGTCGTTCCCCTGGTACCTGACATGGAAGGCGGCGCTCCTCGCAAAGGGCCACGGGCCTCGAGCCTCGCCGAGGCCGAGGAGGCCTTCACCGGCTAGCTCGCCGCGACGCACGACGCACGACGCACGAAGGCTCCCACCCCCTCGCGGGGGTGGGAGCCTTCGAGGCTCAAGTGGCCGTCAGGCCGCGACCGTGAGGGTCAGAGCTTCTGACCGGCCGAGCGGAGCTGCTGGGCGGCCTCGACGATGCGCGCGGCCATGCCGGCCTCGGCGAGCTTGCCCCAGGCGCGCGGGTCGTACGCCTTCTTGTTGCCGACCTCACCGTCAACCTTGAGGACGCCGTCGTAGTTGCGGAAGAAGTGGTCCGCGACGGGACGCGAGAACGCGTACTGGGTGTCGGTGTCGACGTTCATCTTGATGACGCCGTTGTCGACCGCCTCGGCGATCTCAGCGGCGGTCGAGCCCGAGCCACCGTGGAAGACGAGGTCGAACGGGTTCTCCTTGCCGATGACCGCGGCGACGCCGTCCTGGATCTCCTTGAGGAGGGCCGGACGGAGCTTGACGGCACCCGACTTGTAGACACCGTGGACGTTGCCGAACGTCAGAGCCGTGAGGTAACGGCCCTTCTCGCCCGTGCCGAGGGCGCGAACCGTCGCGAGACCGTCCTCAACCGTCGTGTAGAGCTTCTCGTTGATCTCGGCCTCGTGACCGTCTTCCTCGCCACCGACGACGCCGACCTCGATCTCGAGGATCGTGCGGGCCGCCTGCGAGAGCTCGAGGAGCTCTTCAGCGATGACGAGGTTCTCGGCGAGCGGAACCGTCGAGCCGTCGAACATGTGCGACTGGAACGTCGGGTTCTTGCCGGCCTTGACCTGCTCGGCCTCGATCGCGAGGAGCGGACGCACCCACGAGTCAAGGTTGGCGGCGGTGCAGTGGTCGGTGTGAAGAGCGATCGTCACGCCGTAGTTCTTTGCGACCTCGGTCGCGTAGGCGGCGAGGGCGAGCGAGCCCGAGACGCGGTCCTTGATCGTCGAGCCGGACGCGTACTCGGCACCGCCGACCGACACCTGGATGATGCCGTCGCTCTCCGCCTCGGCGAAGCCCTGGATGGCAGCCGTGACAGTCTGCGAGGACGTGATGTTGACGGCGGGGTAGGCGAACTTGCCAGCCTTCGCCCGGTCGATCATCTCGGCGTAGACCTCGGGGGTTGCGATGGCCATGAAGAGTCTCCTGTTGAACGTGGGGTTTCTACGGAACTTCCGAGGGATAGTTTCTCACGTTCCCCGCCGCGAGCGTTGGGCCGTTCGGCCTGCGGTCGTCCGACGTCCGTCCGCTCCGTGAACGGGGCGTCCCGGGAGCCGGGACCGCCTTACGACTCGGTGAGCCGGCCCGCGTCGAGGTGCCACCGCCGCGTCACCCGAACTGCCTCGAGCATGCGCCGGTCGTGGGTGACGAGCAGCAGAGTGCCCGCAAAGTCCACGAGCGCCTCCTCGAGCTGCTCGATCGCCGGCAGGTCGAGGTGGTTCGTCGGCTCGTCGAGCACGAGCAGGTTGACGCCGCGCGCCTGGAGCAGCGCAAGCGACGCCCGCGTCCGCTCCCCCGGCGAGAGCGAGCCCAGCGGTCGCATGACGTGCGCCGCCCGCAACCCGAACTTCGCGAGCAGCGTGCGCACCTCGGCGGGCGGCTCGTCGGGAACGTGCGCACCGAACGCATCGAGCAGGCCTTGCCCCGGGACCGACGCAAGCAGCGAGCGCGCCTGGTCGACCTCACCGACCGCGACCGACGCGCCGAGGCTCGCAGTCCCCGACGCGAGCGGGATTCGGCCAAGCAGCGCGCCCAGGAGGGTCGTCTTGCCCGAACCGTTCGCGCCCGTGATCGCCACGCGGTCCCCCGCGTCGAGCTGCAGGTCGAGCGGCCCGAGCGTGAAGCCCGCAGTGCCGTCCGGCGTCCCACCGCGGTGGACGACCGCGTTGCGCAGTGTCGCGACGACGCTTGATGAGCGCGGCGCCGCGGCGATCGAGTACTGCAGCTCCCATTCCTTGCGGGGCTCTGCAACCTCGTCCAGGCGTTCGATCATCTTCTGCGTCTGACGTGCCTTCGCCGCTTGCTTCTCGGAGCCCTCGCGGTGGTGGTGCTTGATGTGCTTGTCGGGGTCGGTCGACTTCTTCACGGCGTCTCGCACGCCCTTGGCGAGCCACTGCCGCTGCATCTGCGCGCGCGACTCGAGCGCGCCGCGCCGGTCCGCGTACTCCTCGTACGCCTCGCGCGCGTGACGACGGGCCGTCGCGCGTTCGTCGAGGTAGGCCTCGTAGCCGCCCGCGTACACGCCGACCTGCTGCTGGGCGAGGTCGAGCTCGACGACGCGCGTGACGCAGCGCGCAAGGAACTCGCGGTCATGCGAGACGACGACGACGCCCGCCCGCTGCTCGGCGACGAAGCGTTCGAGGCGCGCCAGGCCATCGAGGTCGAGGTCGTTCGTCGGTTCGTCGAGCAGCAGGAGGTCGAAGCGCGACAGAAGCAGCGCGGCAAGGCCGAGGCGAGCGGCCTGACCGCCCGAGAGCCCCACGACGGGGTGGTCGGGTGCGACAGCCAGACCGAGGTCGGCGAGGACTGTGCCCGTGCGTTCCTCGAGGTCGACCGCGCCGATCGCGAGCCAGCGTTCGAACGCCTCGGCGTAGGCGTCGTCGGCCCCGGGCGCGCCGTCCGCGAGCGCCGCAGTTGTGGCATCAAGTGCCGCCTGAGCGTCTGCGACACCCGTGCGACGCGCGAGATAGTCGCCCACGGACTCCTCCGGCCGCCGTTCGACCTCCTGGGCGAGGTACCCGACGATCGCACCGGGTGGGTTGAGCGTCACCGTGCCCTCGAGCGGCTCGTCGGCCCCGGCGAGGATGCGCAGGAGCGTCGACTTGCCGGCGCCGTTGGCACCCACGAGGCCGACGACGTCCCCCGGGCTGACGACGAGGTCGAGGCCGGCGAAGAGGGTGCGGTCGGCATGTCCAGCGGCGAGGGCCCTGGCGACGAGAGTGGCGGTCACCGTCCTATCCTCCCCCGTTCGCACCCCCCTCCATAGCCGATCCCTGCACGTCACATGGACCGATCCGCTATCGAGCGGCTCAGGCCGACGGGTCAGGCCGGCGGAAGCGTCGCGTGCTGGCGGACCCACGCGTGCATCGCGATCGCGCCTGCCGCGCCCGCGTTGAGGGAGCGCGTCGAACCGAACTGCGTGATGTGCAGGACCGCCGTGCACGCCTCGAGGGCCTCGGGCGTCAGCCCCGCACCCTCCTGGCCGAGCAGCATGAGGCAACGCTGCGGCAGCGCGGCCGTCTCGATCGCCACCGACCCGGGCACATTGTCGATGCCGATGACCGGCAGGTCCTCGGCGCGCGCCCACGCGAGCAGGTCGCTCACGGTCGGGTGGTGACGCACGTGCTGGTAGCGGTCCGTGACCATGGCGCCCCGCCGGTTCCACCGGCGACGCCCCACGACGTGCACCTCCCCCACGAGGAACGCGTTTGCCGTGCGAACGATCGATCCGATGTTGAGGTCGTGGTGCCAGTTCTCGATCGCGATGTGCAGGCCGTGGCGTCGAGTGTCGAGGTCAGCGACGACCGCCTCAAGAGTCCAGTAGCGGTAGGCGTCGATGACGTTGCGACGGTCGCCCTCGCGTAGCAGCTCGGGGTCGTAGCGCGGGTCAGGTCCGCCGTCGGGCAAGCGCGGCCACGAGGTTTCTCCGCCCGGCCACGGGCCGACGCCCACCTCGCGTTCTTCACCCGGAAGCGTGCGCTCGACGTCGTCAGCGAAGACGACGGAGTCGGCGGCACTCGCGTCGGAAGCGACAGCGGGGCCGTCGATGGGAGCGGCGGCGGGGCGGGCGTCGGGCGGGGAAGGCTCAAGCACCCCTCCATCGTCCCGCATGTTGCCCCCTACCCTGGGACGAGGACGTGTACCCGGCCACAGGAGGACCACGTGAAGCACGACGCCCCGCTCGAGATCGACCACCGCATCGATTGCTGGCTCACCGACATGGACGGCGTCCTCGTCCACGAGGGCGTTGCCCTGCCCGGTGCCGCCGAGTTCATCCGCACGCTGCGCGACAAGGAGCGTCCGTTCCTCGTCCTCACGAACAACTCGATCTTCACGGACCGCGACCTTCGGGCGCGGCTTGCGGCGAGCGGGATCGACGTGCCGATCGAGTCCATCTGGACGTCGGCCCTCGCAACCGCGACGTTCCTGCACAGCCAGTCCCCGAACGGAAGCGCGTACGTCATCGGCGAGGCGGGGCTCACGACCGCGCTGTACGAGGTCGGATATACCCTCACCGACAAGGACCCCGACTACGTCGTGCTCGGGGAGACGCGCACGTACTCGTTCGAGGCGATCACGACTGCAGTGCGGCTCATCCTCGGCGGGGCGCGGTTCATCGCGACGAATCCCGACGCGACGGGGCCGAGCGGCGACGGTCCGCTGCCCGCGACGGGCGCGGTCGCCGCCATGATCACGAAGGCGACAGGCCGCGCGCCCTATTTCGTCGGCAAGCCCAACCCCATGATGTTCCGCTCGGCCCTCAACCGGATCGACGCACACTCGCGCGTCACCGCGATGGTCGGCGACCGCATGGACACGGACATCGTCGCGGGCATCGAGGCGGGACTCGAGACCTTCCTCGTGCTCACGGGCTCGACGTCGGCGGCCGAGGTCGAGACCTACCCGTTCCGCCCCAGCCGGGTCGTCGACGGGATCGGCAACCTCATCGAGCTCATCTGACCCACGTCAGCGTCGGGCAGCGCGCACGAGGACGACGACCGCTTCGACGCCGAGCACCGCGACGAGCCAGTGGGCCCCGAGCCCGCCGGCCGTCGCGGCCCCGGCCGCGCCGAGCACCGCGACGAGGAGCGGCCCGTCGGACAGCCACATGAGCCGACCGATCGCCGAGACGTCGCCCGCGGGGGTGACGAGCGGGACGAGCAGCTCGACCGGCATCGGTCCCTTGAGCGCGTCTGCGACGCGCACCCCGATCGCTCCGACCACGACCGCGAGCACGATCGACAGCGCGACCCTCGCCTCTGCGACGAGCGGCCCCGCGGGGAGCGCGTCCCGGTTCACCAGGCTCCATCCGAGGAGCGCCGCACCACAGCCGCCGACGAGCGGCCACAGCGTGTGGAGCGCGAGCATGATCGCGTCGGGATACCCGTGCTGCGCAAGGCCGCCGCGGCTCGCAGCCGCGTGCCGCACACCGTCGCACAGGACCGACGCCCCCGCATACGCGAGCGCAGCGACGAGCACGACGCCGACGGGCAGTGCACTGCCGGTGAGCGCGGCACCGGAGCCGACCAGGCCAGGCATGGCGACGCCGCTCACGGCGCCCGCCGCGACGAGCGTCATGAGACCCGCGAGCAGCCGGACGGGTGTCCGGGCCGAGCCCACGACGTCCGCGACGACGACCGCGCCCGGCCCCGGAGCGGCACCCACGGCACGCCACCGTCGTCCCGTGCGCGGCACGGCCCGGTAAAGCTCTCCGAACGCCGCGAGGTCCATCGCGGTCACGAGCGTCTGCGCGCGCTGACCGCGCACCGCCTGCCCGACGATCCGCTGCGCGCCCAGCCAGCCCGGCCCCGCCACGAGCCACACCGTCGCGGCGAGCCCGAGCACGACGCCACCCGTGAGCGAGGCGGTCGTGACGGGCGTGGCGGACGTGGCGGACGTGGCGACGCCTGGCCAGGCGGCCCCGACGATCCCCCACGGCAGCGACGCCCACGCTGACCCGCTCGCCGACACGACAGCGCCCGCACCCACGACGAGAGCGGCGGCCCCGGCGATGCCCGGCCGCAGGACCTGACCCGCGAGCCATGCCCCCGCGGTCACGAGCCCGGCGAGCGCGCCCGCACCCACGAGCCCCACGACGTCGCCGCCCGTGGCGAGTCCCTGCGCGACGAGCGCGGCCCCCGGGAGGAGGACGGCCCCTGCCCCGGCCAGGACGAGGAACGCTGTCGCCCGCGCGATCGGTCCGCCGAAGGCGCGGAGCCTGGAGATGCTGCTTGCCGCGAGCGTCGCCGCGAGGAAGGGTGGGCGCAGCGCCGGGCCGCGTTCCTGTCCCATGACGAGCGCCGCCGCCCACGCAAGGCCTGTGACGCCCGCGCACAAGGCCGGGAGCTCGGGCCCTGCCAGCAGGTCGCGGCCTCGCGCGCCCGTCGCGGCAAGCCACGCGGCACGCAGGCCCGGTCCGCCGAGGATCCCGAGGGTGAGGACGAGCACGTAGACCGCGTAGGCGACGTCACCGAGCGTGCGGGGTTGGCGCGCTGACCACACGGTGAGCGCGCCGCGGACGCCCGTCGTGCTGCTACGCACGCTCGTCCGCTGCACCGTCGGGCGCGGCCGGCGCCGCGGCGACGAGCGTGAGCACCTCGCCGTCGAGCGCCGTCGCAAGCACGTCGGAGTGGGTCGCGACGACGAGCGTCGCTCCCGCAGCGCACCGTTCGGCAAGGATCTCCGCGACGCGCAGCACGTGGTTCGCGTCGAGCCGCTGCTCAGGCTCGTCGAGCAGCAGCAGCTCGGCGGGCCGCGCAAGGGTCACCGCGAGCGCCGCGAGCTGGGTCTGCCCCGAGGAGAGCTCGTGCGGGAAGCGGCCCGCGAGCGCCTCGAGCCCGAGCCGGCCCAGGAGGGCCGACGCGTCAGCCCGGGCCCGCCGCACGGGCGTGCCCCACGTCGTGGCGACGAGCGCCACATGCTCGACGAGCGTGAGGTCACGCGCGGGAGGAGCGGGATCGACCGTTCCCGCGACCCGACTGCGGAAGGCGCGCGATCGCGGTGCGGGAGCCACGCCGGCGACCGCGACGGTGCCCGTCGTCGGACGTCGGAGACCCGCGACGACACGGAGCAGCGTCGACTTGCCCGAACCGTTGGCGCCGCGCAGGACGAGCGTCGCACCGCGTGCGACGCTCACGTCGACGGGCGCGAGGAGCGTCGTCCCGTCGACGCTCACCCCGACCCCATCGAGCGCGACGAACGCTTCGGTGCGCGCGGTCACGGCTCAGGCGAGGCCGAGGTCGTCGAGGCCGTAGAGGTAGAGGTAGCTGAGGCCCTCGGCCTCGATCTTCTCGCGCGCGCCCGTGTCACGGTCGACGATGACGGCGACGCCGACGACGTGAGCACCGGCCTCGCGCAGGGCCTCGACCGCGGTGAGCACCGAGCCCCCCGTCGTCGAGGTGTCCTCGACCGCGACGACCTTGCGGCCCGCGACGTCCGGACCCTCGATGCGGCGCTGCAGGCCGTGTGCCTTGCCTTCCTTGCGGACGACGAACGCGTCGAGGTCCTGGCCGCGCGACGCGGCCGCGTGGAGCAGCGCGCCCGCGACCGGGTCGGCGCCGAGCGTGAGGCCGCCGACGGCGTCGATCTCGGCCGGGCCGAGCCCTGCCTCCTCGAGCGCGTCGAGAAGAACATGGCCGATGAGCGGCGCCGCACGGTGGTGGAGCGTCACGCGGCGCAGGTCGACGTAGTAGTCGGCCTCCTTGCCGGAGGCGAGCGTCACCTTGCCGTGGACGACGGCGTGGTCCTTGACGAGGTCACGCAGCTGCTCGCGCGGGGACGGGGACAGGACGGCGTCGTAGTCGGTCACCCGTTCAGGCTAGAGGATGCGTGGGCGGCGTCGCCCGGCCCGCCGCACCGCGAGACCGCGACCGCGAGCGGCTAGAGCTTGAGCGCGCGCGTCGCGCGGCGCATCGCCTCGCGCGGCAGGTGCCGCGCGACCGCAACCGCGACGCGGTAGCGCGCCGACGGGATCGAGACGACCGCACCGCGGCGCACGTCCGCGAGCGCGACGCGCACGACGTCGGCGCGGTCGAGCCAGAACCAGCCTGGGCCGAGCCGCTTGAAGCCTGCGCGCGCGTGGAACTCGGTGCGCGTGAGACCCGGGCACAGCGCGGTGGCGGTGACGCCGCTGCCCTCGAGCTCGGCCGCGAGGCCCTCGGTGAAGGTGAGCACCCACGCCTTGGCGGCGGAGTACGTGCCCGACGTCGTGTGCGCGGCCACCGAGGACACGTTGAGGATCGCACCGCGGCCGCGGGCCGTCATGGCTCGCGCGGCGGCGTGTGAGAGCGCCTGGACCGTGCGCACCATGACCTCGAGGAGTGCGTCCTGCGCGTCGAGGTCGGAGCCGACGAACCGCTCGTGGACCGTGTAGCCCGCGTTGTTGACGAGCAGGCCGACGGGACGCTCGTGGGACGCGAGCCGCTCCGCGACCCGTGCGACGTCCTCGCGGACCGACAGGTCAGCGGGAAGCACCTCGACGTGGACGCCGGCTGCGGCACGCAGCCGCTCTGCGAGCGTCTCGAGGCGGCCCGCGTCGCGCGCGACGAGCACGAGGTCGTGGCGCGCGGTCGCGAGCTGCCACGCGAACTCTTCGCCGAGGCCTGCGCTCGCCCCGGTCACCAGTGCGGTTCCCATGCGTCCACCCTACGAGCCCTGTGCGCCGCAGCCGCACGCGGAGGTGGGTAGCCTCGTGCCATGCGCATCGCGACGTGGAACATCAACTCGATCCGGGCCCGTGCTGACCGCGCGCTGGCGTTCCTCGAGCGCGAGGACGTCGACGTGCTCGCGCTGCAGGAGACCAAGTGCAAGGACGCTCAGTTCCCGCGGGAGGCTTTCGAGGCCGCGGGCTACGAGATCGCGACCTTCGGCTTCTCGCAGTGGAACGGCGTCGCGATCCTCTCGCGCGTCGGCCTCGAGGACGTGAGCGCGGGCTTTGACGCCCAACCGCAGTTCGGCGACCCCGCGGCGACCGAGGCGCGCGCGCTTGGCGCGACGTGCGGCGGCGTGCGCGTGTGGAGCCTGTACGTGCCGCACGGTCGCGCGCTCGACAACCCGCACTACGCGTACAAGCTCGCCTGGCTCGAGCGCCTGCGCGAGCTCTCGGCCATGTGGGCGGACGCGGGTGAGAAGGTCGCGCTCGTGGGCGACTGGAACGTCGTCCCGCTCGACACCGACGTGTGGGACGTCGCCGCGTTCGAGGGGCTCACGCACGTCTCGGAGCCCGAGCGCGCGGCGTTCCGCGCGTTTGCGGAGGCCGGGTACACGGAGGCGTCACGCACGTTCCTGCCCGACGAGCACCGGTACACGTACTGGGACTACCAGCAGCTGCGCTTCCCCCGGAACGAGGGCATGCGTATCGACTTCGCGTACACCTCGCCCGCGCTCACGCCGTTCGTCACGGACGTGCGCATCGACCGTGACGAGCGTCGGGGCAAGGGTGCTTCTGACCACGTCCCCGTCATCGTCGACGTCGACACGTCGTCGTTCGCGTCGTGAGCACGCCTCCGGTCCCGCCGGCGCCGGGACCCGTGCCCGTTCCGGAGCCCGCACCCGCACCCGAGCCTCAGCCTCTGCCCGGCACCGGCACCGGCCCGGGGCCGGTGCCGTCTCCCCTCTTCGCGTCGCCCGATGGACCCGCGCCCGCGGCACCCGACCCCTGGTCGCTCCCGGTCCCGGCGTCCGCGCCGCCCGTCGTCCCGGAGGCGCAGCAGCTGGTCGGCTACGCCCCGCAGACGCACCTGGCCGACGGATGGGACCCGCGCGCGCTCGGAACACTGGCTCCCCCCGCCCCGCGTGCCGCGCGCGAGCCGTTCGCGGTGCCCGCGTTCGTCCTCGCGTGGCTGGTCGCGCCACTCGGCGCGGTCCTCGGCGCGGTCGCCGTCGTCCGAGCCCGGCGGATGCATCGTCGGGGCGTCGGCCTGGGAGCAGCCGCGATCGTCGTCGGGCTCGTCGTGAGCGTCGTCGTGCCGACCGTCGTCCTGCCGTCGTCGGGTGCCTGGGCACGCGTCATGGGTGCGACCGAGCCGCTCGGCGACGTGCTCGCACCGACGTCGGCGTACGCACGCCAGCTGGGCCCCGGTCATTGCCTGGAGGAGATCCCTCACGGCACGACGCACCGGGTCACGGTCGTGCCGTGCACGCTGACGCACGAGGCGCTCGTCCTCGATGCCGTTCCCCTGCGAGGCGAGGCGTGGCCGGGCGCCGACGAGGTCGTGCGCACGGTCGAGACACGATGCCGCGTCCTCATCGCCGCGGGTCTCGACCTCATCGCGCTCTCGCCCACGGAGGCGGGCTGGCGCGCGGGCGACCGCACGGGTCTGTGCGTCGCACCGGCCCGTCCAGGCGCGTGAAGATCATGTGAAGGGGTGTGACGGCGGGCACGCACCCTCGGGCAAGACCCAGGTGAACACTGACCTGCGGCGCCATCTCGCTGCCCGCCCGAAACCGGGGTGGAAGATGGCGTGAAGGGCATGCGGAGCGTCGTGACCTCCCCGTGACACGGCGCCCGCGCCCGGCCTAGCGTCGTCGTCGCCCGCCATCACCTTCCCGGTGCACGGGTGCCACCCCGGACGCCGAGCGCTGCCGCCGGGGCGCGGCTCTTCACTCACCACACGGCAGCGACGGGGGACCCACTTCCGACCGTGCACCACGCGGTCTTGGGGTGAAGCCGACGGATGCGCGTCATCCACGGCCGGGCAGAACCTCAGCCCGAACCCGACAGCTCACCTCGCAGGCGTCGAGAGGTTCACATGCCCGTCCACACGACGGACGTCATGAACGAGAGCGCCACCACGACTCGTTCCGCCACGTCCACTCGCACTCGCGGCGCCCGCCGCACCGTCGCAACCCTCGTCGCAACCCTCGGCCTCGGCCTCCTGCCCGCGCTCGACGCCGCAACGGCGCAGGCCGCCCCCGCCGCCACGACCACGGCGGCCGCCCACCCGGGCGAGGACACCGCACGCACCCGCCTGACGATCCGTCGCTCCGCGACCACGACGTACCAGGGCGACAAGAGCGCACGCCTCACGCTGCGTCTGCGAAACGCCGACGCCCCCGTCGACGGCCGCGTGAAGATCTACGACGGCCGCAAGCACCTGCGCACCCTCAAGGCCGCCGACCGCAACGACGACGGCAGGCTCACGCTGCGCTACCGCCTTCCGAAGAGCCTCAAGGTCGGTCGCCACACGATCCGCGTCACCTACGTGCCCAGCACGTCGACCGACGCGCCTGCGGCCAAGCGCACGACGAAGATCCGCGTCCGCTCCGAGGGCGACCTCGTCGTCCGGACCGCCAAGCGCTATGTCGGGACCCCGTACCGATCTGGCGGCGGAACCCCGCGCGGCTTCGACTGCTCAGGCTTCACGAGCTACGTCTTCAAGAAGGCGGGCGTCGCCAAGCTCCCGCGGAGCTCGTCAGCCCAGCGCACAGCCGGCAAGGTCATCTCGCCGAAGAATGCCCGCCCCGGTGACCTCATCTGGACTCCCGGCCACGTCGCGATCTACGTCGGCAACGGCAAGCAGATCGACGCACCCCGCCCCGGGAAGAGCATCAAGGTCCGCGGCATCTGGCAGTCGAACCCCACGTTCATCCGCGTCTGACCGACGCTCTGCCCACAGACCGCGCGTGCCCGCCTTTCCCCCGAAGGCGGGCACGCGCTCGTTCGTCCACCGAACGTGAGGTGCGGGGCACGACACGACCTGTCATCGTGTCTGCGGGGACGATGACGTTCCCACGCAGGTCACGGACGTGGAGGCATCGTGGACAGACCGTCCGCCCTCGGGCAGCACCACACCGCAGCCGAGACTCGGGCCGCAGGCGGGGCCGCCCGCCTCGCGCAGCACGACGCCGAGATTCGCACGGCCGCCGCCGCTCTCTCGCGCGGCCATGGCGGCGTCGTCTGGACGGGCGACCCCGGGTCGGGGCGCTCGACGCTCCTCGACGTCGTCGCCGACGCACTCGTCAACGCCGCAACGTCCGAGGGCATGCGCCTGCGACGCATCGTCGTGCCGCGCACCCTCACGGAGATCGACGAGCGCGCGCTCGCGCCCGCTGACGGCGTGCGCCTGCTCCTGCTGGCCGACGACCTCGACCACCTCGCGCCGGCCGTCCAGACACGCCTGCTCGACGCCGCGACGCGCCCCGGAAGCCCGTGGGTGCTCCTCGCGACCCGCACGTCGGGTCCCGTCGCGGATGCCTCCCCCCTCCCGCACCCGCTCGTCGAGCGACGGGTCTCACCGCTCACGGCGCCCGACGCCCTCCTCGTGCTCGCCGAGCACGACATCGTCGCCGCGCCCCACGTCGTGGCGAGCCTCGTCCGCGCGTCCTCCGGCAATCCGGCCGCGCTCCTGCAGACGGTTCCGTGGCTGACGAACGAACAGCTCGACGGCACGAGCCTCCTGCCCGACCCCATGGCCGTACCCGCCGCGACCGAACGGCTCGTCGGGACGCGACTCGTCGACCTCTCCCTCGCCGAGCACCGGTTCCTGCTCATCGCCGCGATCACTGTCGTCGACCGCACCGACGTCCTCGTGCGCGCCGCCGGCACGGACGCCGCGACGATCGCGACGTGGCCCGCGGCTGCCCTGCTCAACCTGGCCGGCGGCCGCTGCCGCATCCTCGAGCCCGGGGTGCGTGCACTCGTGCACGCACGGGCGACGCTCGCCGAGCGGACCGACGCCCACCTCGCACTGGCGAGCGCGCTCGCGGCGTCCGACATGCTCGCGGCCGAGTGGCACCGCAGCCTCGGGACGCTCGCGGGTGACGGCGCCCACGCAGCGGGGCTCCTTGCGATCGCCGAGCAGCTCCTGGCGCGCGGCGACTGCATCCACGCGGTGCGCGTCGCCCGCGAGGCACTCAGCCACGGCGCGGACGAGGCGGAGCCCGGCGCCCACGCCATCGCTGGTGCGGCAGCCCTCGGCGCGGGCCTCGTCCACGACGCGGTCCACCACCTGCGCCGCGCAAGCCACCCGACGATCGACGTCGAGACGCTCGCACAGCACGCCCTGCAGCTGACGACGCAGCGCCCCGAGCCGCAGACGGACTGGGGCCTCGCCCCGCTCGCCGCAACCCATCTGAGCCCCGCCGACGACGACGCCCTCCGCGCAACGGACGAAGCCCTGCGCACGGCGCTCGCGGGCTCAGCCGATGACGCCAGACGCACGCTCGGCATGTATGCGACGACGATGCTCGAGCCCATCCAGGACCACACGTGGCGGACCGATCCGCTGCCGCGGCCGTCAGCCCTCGCCCAGTCGCACGTCCGCGTCACACAAGCGCTGCTCGACATGCTCGACGCCCGCTTCGACCTTGCCGCCGACCTCCTCGACGAACATGCGCGCGCCCTTCCCGTCCCGCTCGTCCTCGGCTCGCTCGCGACCGCGTTGGCCGGCCGCCTCGTCGCCCTGGGAGCCGCTGGTCCGCGAGGGATCGTCGGCGCCGTCGCCCGTCATCCCGCGCCCTCGTCGTTCCTGCTCCGGATCGCCTCGCTCGAGAACCGCGCACTCGTCGCGTTCGCCGAGGGCTCGGCGGCCGAGGCCGCCGCGCTCCTCGAGCTCGCGACCGAGCAGCGTCGCCGTGCTCCCGGGCCGGCCCACGACCTCACGCTGCCGTGCCTCACGCCCGCAGAGGCGTGGGCTGAGACTGGCCGCGCTGACCAGCATCTGCCCACGACCGTAACCGACGACTCCGCGCCCGCGACCCGCGTGCTCCGCGAACGCTCCCGCGTCGCCCTCACGGGCCTCACGATGGTCGGCCCTGACGGGCGCACGGGCGTGAGCGACGTCGACGGGGCGACCGACTGGGACGCCGCGATGGTCGAGCTCTCCGTCGGGCGCGCGTTCCTGCGTGCGGGCGAGCCCCACAGAGCCCACACCCACGTCCTCGCAGCCGCCGAGCTCCTCGACCTCACCGGGGCCCGCACGATCGCCGCCGCTGCACGGCAGCGGCTCGCGACGCTCACGACCGCGATCCTCGCACCGCCGCCGGGCCCCGCACCCTCGGTGGCCTCGGCGCCGACCTCCGCCTCGGGGGCGCCCCGCGGCATCGCGCGCTGGCGCTCGTTCCTCACCGAGCGCGAGCTCGAGGTCGCAGAGCTCGTCGCTCAGGGCGCGTCGAACCGGGAGATCGCGGAGACGCTCTACCTCTCGGTGCGCACGGTCGAGGTGTACCTCGGTCGTGCGTTCCGCAAGCTTGGGGTGACGACGCGCGTCGAGCTCGCGGTGCGCGCGCACGAGGACTGAGCTCCGCTGACGGCGAGGCGCAGAGCCGCGGGTCACGCACCGTCGGGGGGGGGGGGGGGGGGGGGGGGGGGGGGGGGGGGGGGGNCGGGCGGGCGCCGGGTACGGGAAAACCCGTACCCGGCGCCCGCCCGACGGTGGCAGAGATGTGGAATCACCTCATCCCGACACGTCGCAGACGTCACTAGCGTCTCGCAACAGTGGCGGCGCCCCTGCACCTCCACGTGACCTGTCCCGGGGTGAGAGAGGCAGCCGCCTCGCCGCCCCCCCCTGAGAAAGCTGAGTCCCGATGAAGAGATTCCGGATCGTGGCGGTCGTCGCCGCGCTCGGGCTCGTGGGGGTCGTTCCGGCGATCACCGCGCCCGAGGCGGAGGCCCACGGCTGGGTGACATCCCCGCCGAGCCGCCAGGACAACTGCGCCACGGGCGCAACGTCCTTCGACTGTGGGGGCGTCAAGTACGAGCCCCAAAGCGTCGAGGCCCCCAAGGGCTCGATGCTCTGCTCGGGCGGCAACGAGGCGTTCGCCGTCCTCGACGACGCCTCGAAGCCCTGGCCCGTCGCGAACGTCAGCGCGAGCCTGCCCATCAAGTGGAAGCTCACTGCGGCGCACAACACGTCGCTGTGGGAGTACTTCGTCGACGGCAAGCTCCACCAGACGTTCGACGAGAAGGGTGCGCAGCCGTCCGCCACGACGACGCACACCCTGACCAACCTGCCCGCGGGTCGCCACACGATCCTCGCGCGCTGGAACGTCTCGAACACGGCGATGGCGTTCTACAACTGCGTCGACGTCAACGTGGGCGGCACGAGCACCCCTGACCCTGAGCCCACGACGGAGCCGACGACGGACCCGACGGGTGAGCCCGGCGAGTGCGTCGGGACGCCGTGGTCAGCAACCGCGACCTACCAGAGCGGCGCCGAGGTCGTGCACAACGGCCGCCAGTACCGCGCCGGCTGGTGGACGCAGGGCGACACGCCCGGCGAGGGCGGCCAGTGGGGCGTCTGGCGTGACCTTGGCCCGTGCGGTGACGAGGGCCCGACGGACCCCACCGACGAGCCCACGGACGAGCCGTCCCCGACGGACGAGCCCACGACGGAACCGACGGTCGAACCGACGACGGACCCGACCGAGCCCGGCACGTGCACGGCCACGGCCTGGGACGCGTCGACCGCCTACCAGGGCGGCGCGCTCGTCACCTTCCAGGGCCACACGTACAAGGCCGGCTGGTGGACGCAGGGCGACACGCCCGGCGCCGGCGGTGAGTGGGGAGTCTGGCGTGACCAGGGTGCCTGCGACGGCACGGTCGACCCCACGGACGAGCCGACCGACGAGCCCACGGACGAGCCGACGGTCGACCCGACCGACGAGCCCACCGACGAGCCCACGACCGAGGAGCCGCAGACCGGCGACAAGAAGGTCGTCGGCTACTTCACGCAGTGGGGCGTCTACGGCCGCAACTACCACGTGAAGAACATCGACACGTCGGGCTCCGCGGCGAAGCTCACGCACATCCTCTACGCGTTCGGCAACGTCTCCGGTGGCAAGTGCGTCATCGGTGACTCCTACGCGGACTACGAGAAGGCGTACACCGCTGACCAGTCGGTCAACGGTCAGGCCGACACGTGGGACCAGCCGCTGCGCGGCAACTTCAACCAGCTCCGCCAGCTCAAGGCCAAGTACCCGCACCTCAAGGTCGTGTGGTCGATGGGCGGCTGGACCTGGTCCGGCGGGTTCGGCGCGGCTGCAGCAAGCGACGCGTCGGCTGCGGCCTTCGCGAAGTCGTGCCACGACCTCGTCGAGGACCCGCGTTGGGCCGACGTGTTCGACGGCATCGACATCGACTGGGAGTACCCGAACGCGTGCGGCCTCACGTGCGACACCTCGGGCTCCGAGTCCTACCCGCGTCTGCTCAAGGCGCTGCGTACCGAGTTCGGTGACGACCTCGTCACCTCGGCAATCTCGGCCGATGGCACGACGGGCGGCAAGATCGACGCCGCGAACTACGCCGAGGGCGCGAAGTCGCTCGACTTCATCATGCCGATGACGTACGACTACTTCGGTTCGTGGGCAGCCAAGGGCCCGACGGCTCCGCACTCCCCGCTCACGTCGTACCCCGGCATGCCGGTCAACGGCTTCGACTCCTCGACCGCGATCGCCAAGCTCAAGAGCATCGGCATCCCCGCCAACAAGATTCTCCTGGGCATCGGCTTCTACGGCCGCGGCTGGACCGGCGTAACGCAGGCGACGCCAGGCGGCACCGCAACAGGTGCGGCCCCGGCCACGTACGAGGCAGGCAACGAGGACTACAAGGTCCTCAAGAACACCTGCCCCGCGACGGGCACGATCGCCGGCACCGCCTACGCGTTCTGCAACGGCCAGTGGTGGAGCTACGACACCCCCGCCACGATCAACGGCAAGATGAACTACACCAAGCAGCAGAACCTTGCTGGTGCGTTCTTCTGGGAGCTCTCAGGAGACACGTCGAACGGCGAGCTCGTCTCGGCGCTCTCGAACGGTCTCAAGTGACGCTCGCGCTGTGAGCGTCTGACAGCGACGCCCCCGACTTCCCTTCACCGGGAGGCCGGGGGCGTCGTCGGCATTCACGAAGTGCGGATCGCCAGTCCCCCCGCGTCGTCCGTGCGGTCGACAGCCACCGTGTCACCGTCGCCGATCTCACCCGCCAGGAGGAGCCGTGCGAGGCGATCACCAATCTCACGCTGGACGAGCCTGCGCAGCGGGCGAGCCCCGTACGCGGGGTCGTAGCCCTCGAGCGCGAGCCATTCCCGAGCCGCGTCCGTCACCTCGAGGCCGATGCGCCGCTCGGTCAGACGCTGCGCGAGCGCACGCACCTGGATGTCGACGATGCGACCAAGCTCGTCGACGCTCAGCGGGTCGAACACGACCGTGTCATCGAGACGGTTGAGGAACTCGGGCTTGAAGTGCGCCCGCACCGCCGCCATGACGGCGTCGTGCTTCGTGGCCTCGGGGACCGTCGGGTCGACGAGCACGTGCGAGCCGAGGTTCGACGTCATGACGAGGATGACGTTACGGAAGTCGACGGTGCGGCCCTGGCCGTCCGTGAGGCGGCCGTCGTCGAGCACCTGGAGGAGCAGGTCGAAGACCTCGGGGTGAGCCTTCTCCACCTCGTCGAGCAGGACGACCGAGTACGGCCGGCGACGGACCGCCTCGGTGAGCTGGCCACCCTCCTCATAGCCGACATAGCCGGGAGGCGCCCCGACGAGACGGGCGACCGAGTGCTTCTCGCCATACTCCGACATGTCGATGCGCACCATGGCGCGCTCGTCGTCGAAGAGGAAGTCAGCGAGGGACTTCGCGAGCTCGGTCTTCCCGACGCCCGTGGGGCCGAGGAAGAGGAACGAGCCCGTCGGACGGTCAGGGTCGGAGACCCCGGCACGCGCGCGGCGCACCGCGTCGGACACCGCCGCGATCGCCTCGGTCTGGCCGATGAGGCGCGCGCCGATCGTCTGCTCCATCGTGAGGAGCTTGGCCCCCTCGCCCTGCAGGAGCCGGCCCGCGGGGATGCCCGTCCACGCCGCGACGACCTCCGCGATCTCGGCCGCGTCCACCTTCTCACCGACAAGTCGCTGGGGACGCTCGTCGTCGTCCGAGGTGGTCGAGGCGGCCTCGGCCGCCTCAAGCTCGGCGATCTCGTGCTCGATCGTCGGGATCTCGCCGTACGCGAGCCGTCCGAACGTCGCCAGGTCGCCGTCGTTCTCGGCCCGCTTGGCCGCGTTCTCCTTCTCGGCGAGCTGCTTGCGCAGGTCACCGATGCGGTTGACGCCGCCCTTCTCGGCCTCCCAGCGCACGGTCAGCGCTGCGAGCTCTTCCTGACGGTCGGCGCGCTGCGCGGCGAGCTCGTGCGCCCGTTCGAGGTCCTCGTCAGCCCCGGACTCCTTGAGCGCGAGGATCTCGGCGTCGAGGCGGCGCACCACGCGCTGCAACGTGTCGATCTCGACGGGCGAGGAGTCCATCTCCATGCGCAGCCGGCTCGCGGCCTCGTCGACCAGGTCGATCGCCTTGTCGGGCAGCTGACGGCCGGTGATGTAGCGGTTGGACAGCCGCGCGGCGGCGACGAGCGCACCGTCGGAGATCGTCACGCCGTGGTGGGCCTCGTACCGCGACTTGAGGCCGCGCAGGATCGCAACCGTGTCGTCGACGCTCGGCTCGCCCACGAACACCTGCTGGAAGCGACGCTCGAGCGCCGGGTCCTTCTCGATGCGCTCGCGGTACTCGTCGAGCGTCGTCGCGCCGACGAGGCGCAGCTCGCCGCGCGCAAGCATGGGCTTGAGCATGTTGCCCGCGTCCATCGCGCCGTCGGAGCCACCCCCTGCGCCGACGACCGTGTGCAGCTCGTCGATGAACGTGACGACCTCGCCGTCGGAGTCCTTGATCTCCTGGAGCACGGCCTTGAGCCGCTCCTCGAACTCGCCGCGGTACTTCGCGCCCGCGACCATCGCCGCGATGTCGAGCGCGACGAGGCGCTTGCCCTGGAGCGAGGTGGGGACGTCGCCTGCGACGATGCGCTGCGCGAGGCCCTCGACGACGGCGGTCTTGCCGACGCCGGGCTCGCCGATGAGGACCGGGTTGTTCTTGGTGCGGCGCGAGAGCACCTGCACAACGCGGCGGATCTCGGAGTCGCGCCCGATGACGGGGTCGAGGCGTCCCTCGCGGGCCTGCTCGGTGAGGTCGACGCCGTACTTCTCGAGGGTCTTGAACGTGCCCTCGGGGTTCGCGGACGTCACGGGGCCGGTTCCGCGGACGGCAGGGAGGGCGGCACGGAGCGCCTCGGCGGTCGCCCCCGCCTCGCGCAGCGCAGTGGCAGCGGCGGAGTCGACGGCTGCGAGAGCGATGAGGAGGATCTCGGCCGAGATGTACTCGTCGTCGAGCGTCGCGGCCTCCTTCTTCGCGGCCTCGAGGACGTTGCCGAGCGAGCGGGCGGTCGTCGGCTCGGTGACCGTCCCGCCCTGCGTCGACGGGAGTGCAACGAGAGCGGTGCGGGTGCGGCGGCCGACGTCGGTCATGCTCACCTTGGCGGCTGCGAGCAAGGCGGCGGCGAGGCCGTCGGGCTGCTCGAGCAGCGCACCGAGGAGGTGGAGCGGTTCGATCTGCGGGTTGCCAGCGGCGGCTGCAGCACGGATGGCGTCGCCGATGGCCTTCTGCGAAGCGGTGGTGAAGCTGGACTCCATGAGGTCTCCTCTCGGGTCGGGGTGGAACTCCTCAGAGCAACCCCGTCAGACTTGAGTCTATTCCGCTCAACTTTGCTGCACCAGCCCTCGATGACACGACTCCACCTCGTCGCCCCAGCCCGGCAGTGCCATGATCAAGCATGACGTTCTTCGCAGCCGCAGGCGCCACACCGACCCCCGCCACCCCCTGGGTACCGGACGTCCTCGGTGACGGATGGGAACAACGCACCCTCCACCTCGGCCGGGACGACGAGGGCGCCGTCGACGTCACCGTCGTCCGCCTCACCCGCGGCCCCCGCCGCGACCGCGCGATCCTCTACATCCACGGCTTCGTCGACTACTTCTTCCAGGCGCACGTCGGCGAGGCCCTCGCCGACGCCGGTTGGGACTTCTATGCGGTCGACCTCCGCCACTACGGCCGATCCCTGCGGGCCGGACAGACCGCCAACCTCGTCGACGACCTCGCCGTCCACGCCGAAGACCTCGACGCGGCCCTCGCCGTCGTCCGCGACGACGAGGCCCACACCCGCATCGCGGTCCTCGGCCACTCGACAGGCGGCCTCATCGCCTCACTGTGGGCGAACGCGCGGCCCGGCCGCGTCGACGCGGTCGTCCTCAACAGCCCGTGGCTCGAGCTCAACGACACGTGGTTCATGCGCACGATCGGCACGCAGGGGCTGCGCGTCATCGCGCGAGTCGCACCGCGCGCCGTCGTCGGGAGCCTCGCGCCCCACTACGGACGCGCGCTCCACACGAGCACGGGCGGCGAGTGGGACTACGACCTCGCCTGGAAGCCGATCGAAGGCTTCCCCGTCCGCGCGCGCTGGATCTCCTCGGTGCGCCGCGCGCACACCCGCGTCGCGCGGGGCCTCGACCTCACGTGCCCCGTGCTCGTGCTGTCCTCCGACGCCACGGGTGACCACGTCAACGACCATCCGGGCGTCCTCTCGACCGACTCGGTTCTCTCCGTCGAGCACATCAGCGCTCTCGCACCGGGGCTCGGCGACGACGTCACGTACGAGCAGGTGCCGGGCGGCGCGCACGACCTCGCGCTCTCCCCCGAGCCGGCGCGCTCCCACTACCTCGCGCGCGTGACCGCGTGGCTCGACGAGGTCGTGCCGCCGCGCGGGTAGCCCAGACGGAAGTCCCCGCTACACCTACGTAGCAGCCGTGCGTCGAGGGGCTCGTACCTGCTGCAAACGCCATGGTCGACGTCACCGCCACGGCAGGCGTGGCGAGAAGCCCGACGATGGCAAGCCTGAAGACCTGGCGACCTGCACGCTGAAGACGCATGATTCTCTCCCTGCGAGATTTCGGTTCGCACGAGCACGCGGCTCCGCAACCCTCGCGAGAGCAACCCGCTCGTAGCGCAGAGTCTGCACTGTCGACGATCCTCTCAGCCTTCCCATTACCCCCCCGCTGCCCGCCATCCGAGATGTCCGATCCCACCGTGTCCCGGCTCCCTGGGTGGATGAGCAGACGCACGCCCACGCAACTCCCAACGCCCGGCACGCGACTGGCCGCACGGCGACCAGCCACAGATCGAACCACTGGCGTACCGGACACGTGCTTGTCACGCCGGTGGGACAGCGGTCGGCGGGTCCTCGGACAAGCGCGCGTCGTGGGGGTGCTCCTCGTCGCGCGCCTCGTGCACCGCGTCGTCGACCAGCTCTGCCGCGAGCCGGGCGACACGCGCCTGATCGGCCTCGAGCGCAGCCTGCTGGACGTCGGCCGTGAGCTCGTCCATGACGAGGAGGTCCGTGCGGATCTTGCCCGTCCGGTAGCCCGCACGACCCACCATGTGGGCCGAGACAGGTGCGGTGAGCATCTGGAAGAGCACGACGAGCACGACGACGAACGCACCCCGCCACGTCCGGAGCTGCAGCTCGAGACCCACGAGGACGAGCATGAGCCCGAGCACCTGAGGCTTCGTCGCGGCATGCATCCGAGCCAGCAGGTCAGGGAAACGCAGCACGCCGACGCCTGCCGCGAACGACAGGAACGCCCCAGCGAGCATGAGGCAGGCAGAGAGCACGTCAAGGATCGTGTCGAGCATCAGCGCCCCTCCCCTCGGTGCGTCGTGTCGTCCGGTTCTGCATCGAGCTCCGCAACACGCTCCGCCGCGCGATCCTCGTACTCCTCGACGAGCCTGCGCTGCGCATCTTCAGCCTCAACCTCTTCACGCGAGCGGATGCGACGGTCGTCGTCGGACTCCGTGGCAGCGAACCGCGCGATCGTCACCGAGCCCACGAACCCCACCATCGCGAGGACGACGAGGATCGGCAACGTATCCGTCCGGTGGCTCCACGCCGCCTCGAGCGCGATGACCGCGACAAGGGTCGCGGTGAGGACGTCGAGCGCGATCGTCCGGTCGAGCATCGACGGACCACGCTCGACACGCACGACCGCGAGCGCCGCCCCGACGAGCAGCATGGCCGCGGCAACCCCGACGACGATCGTGTTCATGAGCCCTCCCCGGGGCGCGTCGGCCGTGGCGTCACGGGAGTTCGCACAGACCAGCGTCCGGCCGCCGCGAGCCCCGCTCGGACGAGCTCCTCGTCAGACGCGAGCGCGTACAGAACGTGCGCCTCGAGGTCGAGCACGTCCTGTCGGACCTGATCCTCGCCGCCCGAAGCCGCAAGGTCGAGCACGTGCAGGTAGAGCATGCCCGTGATGCGCTGAGCCTCGACGACGAGCGTGCCTGGCACGAGCGTCGAGAGCTCAGCCGTCACCGTGAGGTAGAGGTCCGCCGGGTTGCGCAGGCGAACGCCGACGACAGCGCCATGCACCTTCGTGCGTGGCGACAATGCCTGCCACGCGACCTGGAACGACGCGACGACGAGCGACCTGAGGAACAGGCCAGTGAGGCGCAGGAGGTGCCACGGACGCAACCGGATCGGCAGATGCATCGACGGCAGCGGGAACACGAGCGTGACGACGACACCCACGACGAGCCCGCCGAGCACGTTCGCCCACGTGACCTCGCCCCACAGGAACATCCACACGATCGCGAGCCACAGGACCGTCGGCCACTGCGTGACGAGAGTGCGTCTGCGTGCGTGCGGGTTCATCCGGTCACCCCCGTCTCGTTCGCGTCACGGGACGGGGACGTCCGTCCGCTGTCCGCGGGAACCTGCGGAAGGCCAGTTCCGTCACCGGGCAGGACGTCGACCGACGTGCCCGCACCTCGCCCGTCAGGACCGAGGACCGCACTCGTGTACGGCGTGCGGTCCCGCAGCGTCAGCGCGGCGCGGCCCGCGTAGTCGAAGAGCGGACCCGCAACGAGGGTGAGGGAGAGTCCGAAGGTCACGAGGGCCACGGTCGCGCCCACCATGCCCGACGGAAGCCGTTGCGGAGCGATCTCTTGCGGCGGCGTCTGCCAGAACGCCTTGTTCCACGCCTTGACGATCGCGTAGAGCGTGAGCAATGACGTGACGATCCCGCCCGCGAGCAGCGTGTAGCCGAGCGGCGTACCGAGCTGAGCCGCCCCCTGCAGCAGGCCGACCTTGCCGAGGAACCCGGACATGGGCGGGATCCCCGCGAGGTTCATCGCGGGGATGAAGAAGAGGATCGCGAGCAGCGGTGCGATCTTGGCGAGACCCCCGAGGCGCGCGAGCGACGTTGTCCCGCCGACGCGTTCCATGAGCCCGACGACGAGGAACAAGGTCGTCTGCACGGTGATGTGGTGGACGACGTAGAAGATGGTCGCCGTGAGGCCTGTCTGCGAGGACAGCGCGATGCCGAGGACCATGTAGCCGATGTGGCTCACGAGCGTGAAGGACAGCAGTCGCTTGATGTCGTCCTGCGCAACCGCACCGAGGATGCCCACGAGCATCGTGAGCAGCGCCGCGACGAGGAGCACGGTGTCGGAGCGAGAGTCGGGGAACAGCAGCGTCTGCGTGCGGATGATCGCGTAGATGCCCACCTTGGTGAGCAGGCCGGCGAACACGGCGGTGACGGGAGCGGGCGCGGTCGGGTAGGAGTCGGGCAGCCAGGCCGACAGCGGGAAGATCGCCGCCTTGATGCCGAAGGCCAGCATGAGCAGGATCTCGAGGATGAGGCGCGTCGTGCCGTCGATCTCAGGAAGCCGCTCGGCAAGCTGCGCGAGGTTGACCGTGCCCGTGGCCGCGTAGATCATCGCGAGCGCGACGAGGAAGATCGCCGACGACACGAGCGAGACGACGACGTAGATCGTTCCCGCGCGGATCCGCGAGCCGGTCCCACCGAGCGTGAGGAGCACGTAGGACGCCGCAAGGAGGATCTCGAAGCCGACGTAGAGGTTGAAGAGGTCGCCCGTGAGGAACGCGTTCGAGACGCCCGCCGCAAGCACGAGGTACGTCGGGTGGTAGATCGCGACCGGGGCCTCGTCGTCGTCGCCGTCGGCGATTCCCTGCCCGAGCGAGTACAAGAAGACGCAGAGCAGGACGAGCGAGGACACCGTGACCATGAGCGCCGACAGGCGATCCGCGACGAGCACGATGCCGACCGGCGCAGCCCAGCCACCCACGTTGACGACGAGGGGGTTGGCGTCCGCAGCGATGACGAGCCCGATGCCCACCGCAAGCATGAGCGAGAGCACGACGACGGTGATGATGCGCTGGGCGCGCGTGTGCTTCCACAGCGCGAGGGCGAGGCCCGCACCGAAGAGAGGAAGCATGACGGGCAGCGGGACGAGGGACGTCATCATGCGTCACCCTCCTGCTGCGCGTCACCGGTCGCGGGCTCCGCAGCCTCGGGCAGCATGACCGCAGGGTGCTCCTCGTCGTCGTGGATCGTCTCGTCTCGGGTCACCGCAGCATCCTCGTCGAGGGTCTCGCCCGAGTCGGCCGAGTCGGCGTCCTCGTACGCGGGCGCGTTCGCGGCAGCCTTGTGCGCGACGCGGCGGTCCTCGAGGTCATCCTGGACCTCGTCGTGCCCGTTGAGCTGCCACGAGCGGTACGCCATCGACATGACGAAGCCGACCATGCCGAGGGCGATGACGATCGCGGTGAGGACCATCGCCTGGGGCAGCGGGTCGCTCATCTCGGACGGCTCGGCCGCGCCGATGATCGGCGCCTTGCCGGCGCGCCCGGACGCGACCATGAAGAGCAGGTTCACTCCGTTGCCGAGCATGAGCACACCGAGCATGACGCGCGACAGCGACCGCTCGAGCAGCAGATAGACGCCCGCGGTCACGAGCACGCCGATGGCGATGACGAGCGCGAGCGAGGGGGCCATGTCGATCATCGGGCGCCTCCGTCGGTGTCGTGCGGACGCAGGCCGGCCGCGTCGAGCGCCGAGCGCACCGAGCGTGCGTCCTCGAGAACCGCGGCGGCGCCGTAGGTGCCGTCGGAGTCGCGGGGTGCGGTGTCGGTCTGACGGTCGATCTCAGCCCCGAGCGACCGCAGGATGTCGAGGACGAGGCCGATGACGACGAGGAAGACCCCGAGGTCGAAGAACACGGACGTCACGAGCTTGACGTGGCCGAGCAGGGGGAGGTCAGCCGCGACGATGAAGCTCTGCAGCGGCTCACCGCCGAACAGCACGGGCACGAGCCCCACACCCACCGAGAAGAAGAGTCCCGACCCGAGGAGCAGACCCGGATGCACCGGGATCGCCTCGCCGAGCTCGTAACGACCGCCCGCGAGGTACCGGATGATGAGCGCGATCCCCGTGACAAGGCCGGCCGCGAAGCCGCCGCCGGGCGCGTTGTGGCCCGAGAACAGCAGGAACGCTGCGAAGACGATCATCGAGTGGAAGAGCAGCCGGGTCGCGACCTCGAAGACGACCGAGCGGCGGCGCGGCGACAAGGTGCGTCCGCCACGCAGCCAGACGCTTGCGCGCGCCGCACGGTCGACCAACGTCTGAGGGGCCGTGCCGCGCAGCTGCGGGACCGTGGGGAGGTTCCCGAGCGCCTCGTCGACCTGCTGCGGGTCGAGCGCGCCACCGACCCGCGGCGCGCGAGGCGCGCGCAGGATCTCGCCGCTGCGGCGACGCAGGAAGACGAGGCTTGCGACGCCCGTCGCCGCGACGAGGAGAACCGAGATCTCGCCCATCGTGTCCCACGCACGCGTGTCGACGAGGACGACGTTGACGATGTTGCGCCCGCCGCCGTAGACGTAGACCTCTTCGGGGAAGTCGACCGAGACCGGCTCGTGGATGCGTGCGCCGGGCACCGTGAGCGCCAGAGCGGACACGGTCACCCCGACCGCGACCGCGACCGCGAGGCGCACGAACCGAGAACCCGCGAGCGGCCTGTCGGAGAAGTACGCGGGCAGGCGGCGCAGCGCGAGCACGAAGACAACGAGCGTGATCGTCTCGACGAGCACCTGCGTGAGAGCAAGGTCGGGCGCCCCGTACAGCATGAAGAGCACGGCGGTGCCGTAGCCCGTCACCCCGACGAGCAGGACGGCCTTGAGACGTCGTCGGGCGCGTGCGGCGAGCACCGCCGCAACCACCGTGACACCCACGACGAGCACCTGACCCGCGCTCGAGGACACCATGACCTCGTCGGGCCACGAGCCCGACGCGATGAGCACCCCACCGACCGCGATGACGAGCGTGCCCAGGATGATGCCGAGGTAGAGGGGCAGCGAGCCACGCTGCGTGACCGAGGTGACGTCCGCCGCAAAGTCGTCGAGGCGGCGCATGAAGCGCCGGTAGACACGCTCAGCCTCGGGCACGCGCGGGACGCGCGCCTGCAGCGACTCGACGCGGCGCCTGCCCACGAACAGCAGCGAGCCGACCGCGACGATCGCGACCGTGGACCACAGCGCGGGCCCGAACCCGCCCCACAACGTGAGGTGTCCCGCCTCGCCCGCGGGGTAGAGCGCCGCGTGCGGCGCGAGCAGGTCTTCGCCCAGGTGCGGGACGAGTGCCGCGCCGAGCCCGAGAACCGCGAGCAAGAGCGGCGGCCACACGAGGAGACGCGACTGCACGTGGATCTGCTGCGGGTCGATCTGGCTGACGTCGACCTCGGGCGCGGCAGCCTCGCCGGGGGCGACGGGGCGCGGCGCAGGCGCTGCGCACGCCAGCTTCGACGCGAACGCACCCCACCAGAAGCGCAGCCCGTACGCGAACGTGAGCATCGAGCCGACGACGACCGCGGCGAGCACGACGGTCGACATCCAGGGCTCCCCGCCGGGCAGACCGTCGTGCACGAGCGACTCGAGCGCGGCCTCCTTGGCGACGTAGCCCGCCAACGGCGGCAGGCCGATCATCGAGGCGGTCGCGAGACCACCAGCCGTCGCGGTGAGGGGGAGCTTGCGACCCACCCCCGTGAGCCGGCGCAGGTCACGCGTGCCCGTCGCGGCGTCGACGACACCCGTGACAAGGAACAACGCTGCCTTGAACATCGCGTGCGCGCCGATCATCGCGAGGCCCGCGAGCGCAGCGGAGCGGGAGCCGAGCCCGACGAGCAGGATGATGAGGCCGAGCTGGGAGACGGTGCCGAACGCGAGGATGAGCTTGAGGTCGTTCTGCCGCAGCGCCCGGTACCCGCCGAGGAGCAGCGTCCCGGCGCCGAGGACGATGATCGTCACGCGCCACGCGTCAAGGTCGGAGAAGCCGGGTGCGAGACGCGCCACGAGGTAGACGCCAGCCTTGACCATGGCTGCGGCGTGCAGGTAGGCCGACACGGGCGTCGGCGCGGCCATGGCCCCGGGCAGCCAGAAGTGGAACGGCAGCAGAGCCGACTTTGTCACGGCGCCGACGAGCATGAGGACGACGGCCACCGTGACGATCGTGCCCGTCGGCGACGCGGCGATCACCTCGGAGAGCAGGTACGTCCCCGCGCTCTCGCCGAGCAGGACGATGCCCGCGAGCATCGCGAGGCCGCCGAAGGTCGTGACGACGAGCGCCTGCATCGCGGCGCGACGTGAGGCCTTGCGGTCCGCGTAGTGGCCGATGAGCAGGTAGGAGAAGACGGTCGTCAGCTCCCAGAAAATGAACAGCAGGAGCATGTCGTCGGCGGTGACGAGGCCGACCATGGCCCCGGCGAACGCCGTGAGGACTCCGGCGAAGCGGCCCAAGCCCTGAGCATTCGCCGAGAAGTACGCCGAGCAGTAGATGAGGACAACCGCTCCGACGCCACCGGAGATGAGCAGGAGGAACCACGAGAGGGTGTCCATGCGGAACGCGAGGTCGACGCCGAGTGCGTCGATCCAGGGCGTGACGCTCTCGGGGTGCTCGCCCGACATGACCCGCCCCGTCCACGACAGCGCGTAGATCGCGGCCGACGCGGGGGCCAGCGCGAGGACGAGGAAGGCCTTGCGGCCGAGGAGCTTGACGAGGGCGGGCGCAGCAAGGGCCATCACGAGGTGGGCGATGAGCAGCTGCGGCACGTCCGTGTCCGTCCGTCGGGGGCGGGAGGCGGTCGGCACCCCGATGACAACGCACGCAGGCGGCCGACCGGGGAACTGAGCCGAGTTTACCAACCGTGTGCCTCCCCCAGAGCCGTCCGTGGTGTGGCGCAGGCCGTGTTCGCTCCTAGGAGACTCGCGCGCGCCCGGCACCCTCGTCCGCACCGCCCACCGGCCCTCGTTCTCACACGTCGGCCACGCATCGCGTGCGCGAAAGGTTGCCTCGGCGCAACAGAGCCGCACCCGGGGCCGAAACATCCCACGCCTAGCGTCGGAGCGTCCCGACCCGCACCCGACCGCGGAGGCCTCCATGACGCACGAACCACTCGCGCCCGCACCGATGTCGACCGCGTCCCGTCCCGAGGGGGTGTCGCCCGACGAGATCTCCCTCGCCCGAGCAACCACCCCCGACAGCTGGGCAGGCACGCCCCTCGGCGCGGGCGTCACCCGCCGCCCGGGCCGGTGGCTCGACGGCTGGAACCCCGAGAACTCCGCGCAGTGGATCGCGGTCGGGCGCTCAGCTGCCCGCCGCAACCTCGCCGCGTCGGTCTACGCGGAGTTCCTCGGCTTCGTCGTCTGGGCACTGTGGAGCGTCGTCGTCCCCCTTCTTCCCGCCGCGGGATTCACGCTCACGGTCGACCAGATGTTCTGGCTCATCGCGGTCCCGAGCCTCGTCGGCGCCACCCTGCGGATCCCGTACACGTTCGCCGTGCCCGTCTTCGGTGGCCGCACGTGGACGACCATCTCGGCGCTGCTCCTGCTCGTCCCGCTCGTCGCACTCGTCGTCGTCGTGCAGGATCCGACGACGTCGTTCGGCACGTTGCTCGTCGTCGCGGCCCTCGCGGGCGTCGGCGGGGGCAACTTCGCCAGCTCGATGGCGAACATCTCGTTCTTCTACCCCGAGGCCGCCAAGGGCCGGGCGCTCGGCCTCAACGCCGCGGGCGGCAACCTCGGCACGGCGGCCGTGCAGCTCGTCGTCCCGCTCGTCGTCGTCGGCGCGGCAGGCGTGCACCTCGAACGCGCGGGCCTGCTCATCGTCCCACTCGTCCTCATCGCAGCCGTGCTCGCGTGGCGCACGATGGACAACCTCACGGGCACGCGCTCAGACATGCGCTCGTACGCGGTCGCGGCCACGCGCCACCACACGTGGCTCATCTCAGTGATCTACGTCGGCACGTTCGGCTCGTTCATCGGCTTCGCCAGCGTGTTCCCGACGGTTCTGGCGACCACGTTCCCCGACGTCACCGTCTCGATCGCCTTCCTCGGCGCGCTCGTCGGGTCGGTTGCCCGGCCGCTGGGCGGGATGCTTGCGGACCGCGTGGGCGGCGCTCGCGTCACTCTCGTGGCGTTCGCTGTCATGGCAGGCGGCGTCCTGGGCGCGATCGGCGCGCTGCGCTCGGCGTCGTTCACCGGGTTCCTCGGCTCGTTCCTCGTGCTCTTCGTCGCGACGGGCGTTGGAAACGGTTCGGTGTACCGCATGATTCCGGCGGTGTTCCGCACCGGGGCAACCGACGACGCCGATCGCGCCCAGCGCGCCCGCATCGCGGCCGGATGCCTCGGCATCGCGGGGGCCGTCGGTGCCTTCGGCGGATTCCTCGTGCCTCGCGGGTTCGCCTCGTCGACGGCCGCGACGGGCGGGATCGAGGCAGCGCTGTGGGTGGTCGTCGGGGCCTACGCGGTGCTCGCGGCGCTCACGTGGACCGTGTACGCGCGGCGCGGCACACGGCTGGGCGCGGCGGGCGTCTGAATGCGGGTCGCATCGACTCCGGTCCCCGGGGCCCTCGACCCGGGGACCGGGGCTGTGAGTGAGGTCAGCACGAGCCCGACCGCGGGCCTCGCAGGCGTCGGGGCTGCGGGCGCACGCCCGGGCACCGACAGCGTGCGAACCGTGTGCGGATACTGCGGCGTCGGCTGCGGAATCATCCTCGAGGTCCACGAGGACGCCGACGGAACACGCACGCCGACGTCCTCGCGCGGGGACTCCGCGCACCCCGCCAACCGAGGCCGCCTGTGCACGAAGGGCGCGACAACGCTCGACGTCGTCGTCGCGGGCGGTCGGGCCACGAGCGCCCTCGTGCGCCCCCAACGCGACGCCGAGCTCGCACCTGCACCGCTCGCGCACACGATCGAGCTCGTTGCGCGCCGCTTCACCGAGATCGTGGCCGAGCACGGCCCTGACGCGGTTGCGCTCTACGTCTCGGGACAGATGAGCATCGAGGCGCAGTACCTCGCGAACAAGTTCGCCAAGGGGGCGCTGCGCACGCGGTGGATCGAGTCGAACTCTCGCCTGTGCATGGCGAGCGCCGGCACCGGGTACAAGCTCTCGCTCGGCTCGGATGCCCCGCCCGGGTCGTACGACGACATCGACGCGGCCGACCTGTTCGTCGTCGTCGGCGCGAACATGGCCGACTGCCACCCCATCCTCTTCCTGCGCATGCTCGACCGCGTCAAGGCGGGCGCGCGGCTCGTCGTCATCGACCCGCGCTTCACGGCGACGGCCGCGAAGGCCGACATCCACCTCGCCGTGCGACCCGGAACCGACATCGCACTGCTCAACGGGCTCGCACGGCTCGTTGCTGAGGCAGGCGGGCTCGACGAGGAGTTCCTCGCGGAGCACACGGAGGGCCGCGACGATCTCGAAGCGTTGCTCGCGGACTATCCGCCGAGCGAGGTCGAGCGGCTCACGGGCATCCCCGAGGAGCAGGTACGCGCGGTCGCCGACCTCATCGTCGTCGCACGCGGCCGGTGGGTGTCGTGCTGGACGATGGGCCTCAACCAGTCCGTCCACGGCACCTGGTCGACGAACGCACTCATCAACCTTCATCTCCTCACGGGTGCGATCTGCCGCCCCGGCGCGGGGCCGTTCTCTCTCACGGGCCAGCCCAACGCGATGGGAGGCCGAGAGATGGGCTATATGGGACCGGGCCTGCCCGGGCAGCGCAGCGCCCTCGACGCGGCCGACCGGGCGTTCGTCGAACGCGCCTGGGACCTCCCTGCGGGGACGATCCGCGCGGAGTCCTCGGGCCGCGGAACCGTCGAGCTCTTCGAGCGTCTCGCCGAGGGCGAGGTGCGGGCCGCATGGATCATCTGCACGAACCCGGTCGCGTCGATGGGCAATCGCGACACCGTGCTGCGAGGTCTCGCTGCGGCCGAGCTCGTCGTCGTGCAGGACGCGTTTGCGGACACGGACACGACGCGGCACGCTGACGTCGTCCTGCCCGCCGCGCTGTGGTCAGAGGCCGACGGGGTCATGGTGAACTCCGAGCGCAACCTCACCCTGGCGCGCGGCGCCCTGCAGGCGCCCGGCGACGCGCTTGCGGACTGGGAGCTCATTGCGCACCTGGCACGTGCCATGGGCTTCACCGGCTTCGACCATGCGTCGTCGCACGAGGTCTTCGAGGAGCTGCGTCTGTTCTCCAACCCCGCGACGGGCTACGACCTGCGCGGGATCACGTACGAACGCCTGCGCGAGGGACCCGTCCAGTGGCCGGCCGCGCCCGGCGGGCCACGCCGCAATCCCGTGCGGTACCTCAACGACGGCGTGCACTCCCCCGTTCTCACCCACCCCGACGGGACGCGTCCGCGGCTGCGGTTCGCGACGCCGTCGGGCCGGGCACGCCTGTGGGCTCGGCCGCACGTCCCCGCGGCCGAGCTGCCCGACGACGACTACCCGTTCGTCCTCACGACCGGCCGCGTGCAGCACCAGTGGCACACGATGACGAAGACGGGCCGCGTCGCCAAGCTCAACCGGCTCGCACCCGCGCCCTTCGTCGAGGTCAACCCCGCCGACGCGGAGCGTCTCGGCCTGGCCGCAGGCGACAGCCTTGAGCTCACCTCGCGCCGGGGCCACGCCGTTCTGCCCGCAACGATCACCGATCGAGTGCCGCCCGGCTGCGTGTTCGCGCCGATTCACTGGAACGACCTTGCGGGTCCGGACCTCGCGATCAACGCGGTGACGAACGACGCCGTCGACCCGCTGTCGTTCCAGCCCGAGCTCAAGGTGTGCGCCGTTGCGCTCACGGTCGTCCCGGCGGCCGTTCCCGCCGCTCGGGTCCCCGCCGGGCGGGCGCTCGCGGCACCGCTGACGCCCGAGGAGTCACAGTGGGTCGACGGGATGATCGAGAGCGCCTTCGCGGGCGACGACGCGCGCGCGGGGGCCCGGCCGCTCACAGTGGTGTGGTCCTCGCAGACGGGGACCGCCGAGGACCTCGCGGGCCACGTCGCGGCGCGGCTCACGGCCGCGGGCCACACCCCCCGCCTCGTCGGCGCGGGAACCACGCGTCGTGACGCCTTGCCACGCGAAGGCGACCTGCTCATCGTCACGAGCACGTTCGGTGACGGTGAGGCCCCCGACGACGGGGTCGAGCTGTGGGAGTCGCTCATCGACCCGGCGGCGCGTCGGCTCGAGGGCACACGCTTCGCGGTCCTCGCCCTCGGGGATGCGTCCTTCGATCGGTTCTGCGGGCACGGTCGTCGGCTCGACCACCGCCTCGCGGAGCTCGGCGCACAGCGGCTGACCGCGCGCGCCGACACGGAGGCGGGCGACGACGACCTCGTCGATGAGTGGCTCGCGCAGGTGTGCGCGGCGCTTGCGGCGGAGTCCGCGAGCGCGCGGAGACCGGGCACGGGGGCGTCGGGCGCGGGGGTGTCGGGCACCGCCGCCCCGGAGGCGGGGGCGTCGGGTACGAGCCCGTCGCGCCCCGCTGTCTCCTCACGCTCCGCGCCGCAGGACGCTGCCCCTGGCCCCCGCGCCTCACGACGTGAGCCCGGCGAGGCCGTGCTCGTCGAGTCTCGCCTGCTCTCGGGGTCGGGCTCCGCGAAGGAGGTCCGTCACGTCGTCCTCGACGTGGCCGGTTCCCCGCGCGAGGTGAGCTACCGCGCGGGTGACGCGATCGCCGTCCACGCGACGAACGCGTCAGCGCTCGTCGCTGAGTGGCTCGACGTCACGGGCTGGGACGCGGCAGCGAACGTCACGGTGGCCGGGAGGCATGGAAGCCTCGTCTGGGCGCTCGCCCGCCACGTCGACCTCACGCGCACGACGTCCGACCTGCTCGCGCTCGTCGCGGAGCGGTCGGGCGACGCGGGGCTCAAGCGACTCGTGCGGCGCGACAACCGTGATGACCTCGCCCGATGGCTGTGGTGCCGTCAGCCGGTCGACATTCTGGCGGAGCTCGCGCCGCGCCTCCCACCGGCCGACGTCCTCGCGACGCTGCGGCCGCTCGCCCCCCGGCAGTACTCGATCTCGTCGACGCCGCTCGTCTCACCGGGCCGCGTCGAGCTGACGATGTCGGTCGTGCGGTACACCTCGCCCGCAGGGGTCGCGCGTGGCGGCCTGTGCTCGACGTTCCTCGCGGATGCACCGCGCGGGTCGGTCGTTCCGGTGCACGTGCAGCCGACCGCGCACTTCCGGCCCCCCGCACCGGACACGCGCGCGATCATGGTCGGACCCGGCACGGGTGTCGCCCCGTTCCTCGGGTTCCTCGAGGAGCGGCGGGCGGCCGGTCACACGGCGCCGAGCTGGCTGTTCTTCGGTGAGCAGCACGAGGCGAGCGACTTCTATCACCGGGAGCGGCTGGGGCAGATGCTCGCCGACGGCACGCTGGCGCGCCTCGACACGGCATTCTCGCGGGACCAGCGCACCAAGGTGTACGTCCAGGACCGTCTGCGCGAGCACGGCGCGCGTGTGTGGTCGTGGCTCGAGGGCGGGGCCTCGTTCTTTGTCTGCGGCGACGCCGCGCGCATGGCACGCGACGTCGATGTCGCGCTGCGCGAGATCGTCGCCGACCACGGGCGCATGTCGCCCGAGGACGCCGCCGCGTACGTCAAGCGCCTCATGGCGCAACGACGCTACGTGCGCGACGTCTACTAGACGGCGCCCGCCGGGTCCTGGGGCTCAGACGACCCGGCGGGCGCTTCCGCCACGCCTCGGCGATCCCGCACCCACGGGTCTGCGGGCCCGACCAGGCCGGCGCGCGCTCACACCGCGGCGCACCCGGCTGTGCGGACAAGGTTGCGCGAGCGAAACACACCCGCGCCCGGGCCGGAAACACTGCTCTCCTACCGTCGACGACAGGCATTCGCACCTCGTCGGACGGAGACTTTCCATGACCCGCACACTCGTCGTCATCGGCGCAGGCATGGTGGCGCAGCGACTCGTCGAGGCCTTGCGCTCCCGCGACACGGCCGGGCAGTGGCGTGTCGTCGTCCTCGGCGAAGAGCCCCGGCGCCCTTACGACCGGGTCGCGCTCACGAGCTACTTCTCCGCCCGTGACCCCGAGGACCTTGCGCTCGGCGACCCCACCCTGTGGGAGGACCCCCTCGTCACGTTCCGCAAGGACGACGCGGTCGTGACGATCGACCGCGAGGCACGCACGGTGCAGACCGCACGCGGGCACACCGAGCATTACGACCACCTCGTGCTCGCGACCGGCTCGTCCGCGTGGGTTCCGCCCATCAAGGGCGCAGACCTTCCGGGAGTCTTCGTCTACCGCACGCTCGACGACGTCGCTGCGCTGCGCGGCTACGTCGAGGAGCTGCGTCTCACGCGGTCCGTCGTGCGTGGGGCGGTCCTCGGCGGCGGACTCCTCGGCCTTGAGGCGGCGGGAGCGCTGCGCGCCCTGGGAGCGCAGGCGACGGTCCTCCAGGTGGGCACGCACCTCATGTCCGCTCAGATCGACCTGGGCGGCGGCGAAGCGCTGCGACGCCTCATCAACGGCCTCGGCATCGGCGTGCGGCTCGACGCGATGACGACGCGCGCGCGGCCGCACCGCAGAGGCGGTGTCGGGCGGCTCGAGCTGGCCGACGGTGCACGAGTCGACGCGGACGTCGTCGTCGTGGCGGCGGGCGTCCGCCCACGTGACGAGCTCGCGCGAGCGGCCGAGCTGGAGATCGGTGAGCGCGGCGGCGTCGTCGTCGACGACGCGTGCCGGACATCGGACCCCGCGATCTCGGCGATCGGCGAGGTCGCGTCCATCCAGGGCGCATGCATCGGCCTCGTCGCTCCCGGCTATGCCATGGCGGAGGTTGCGGTCGACCGGCTCCTCGGGGGCGCGGCGCTTTTCCCGGGGGCGGACACCGCGACGAAGCTTAAGCTGTCAGGCGTCGACGTCGCGAGCTTCGGGGACCCGTTCGCGCTGACCCCGGGCGCGCTCGAGGTGGTGTGGGCAGACCCGGTCGCGGGCGTCTACAAGAAGCTCGTCGTCTCCGACGATGCGCGCACGTTGCTCGGCGGAGTCTTCGTCGGCGACGCCTCGGCGTACGCGACACTGCGGCCCCAGCTGGGCCGCGAACTCCCGGGCGACCCGTCCGCGTACCTGCTCCCCGAGGGCGGGGGCGGCGCACCCGAGCTCGAGGTCCCTGACGATGCATCGGTGTGCTCGTGCAACAACGTCACGGCAGGCACGATTCGCGAGGCGGTCGCTGAGCGCGGCTGCACGGACCTCGGCGAGGTCAAGGCCTGCACCAAGGCCGGCACGTCGTGCGGCTCGTGCCTTCCACTCGTCAAGAAGATCGTGGGGACCGAGCTCGCGAAGCAGGGCGTCGTCGTCTCGACCGCGCTGTGCGAACACTTTGAGCTCTCGCGCGCCCAGCTCTACGACGCGATCCTCGTCTCGGGCGTCACGTCATTCACGGACGTCGTCGCCCGGTTTGGGTCCGACGCGGGTGCGCGCGGCTGCGACATCTGCCGCCCCGTGGTGGCGTCAATCCTCTCGACGACGGCACCCGGGCACGTCCTTGAGGGCGAGCGCGCCGCACTTCAGGACACGAACGACCATGTCATGGCGAACCTCCAGAAGGACGGCTCGTACTCGGTCGTGCCGCGCATGCCGGGTGGGGAGGTGACGCCCGAAGGCCTCATCGCGGTCGGCGAGATCGCCCGCGACTACGGCCTGTACACGAAGGTCACGGGCGGTCAGCGCATCGACTTGTTCGGTGCACGCCTCGACCAGCTCCCCGCGGTCTGGCAGCGCCTGGTCGACGCGGGCTTCGAGTCGGGGCACGCGTACGGCAAGTCGCTGCGCACCGTGAAGTCGTGCGTCGGCTCGACGTGGTGCCGCTTCGGCGTGCAGGACTCGGTGGGTCTCGCGGTCATGCTCGAGCTCCGCTACCGGGGCCTGCGTTCGCCTCACAAGATCAAGCTCGGGGTCTCGGGCTGCGCGCGGGAGTGTGCGGAGGCGCGTGGCAAGGACGTCGGCGTCATCGCGACGGACAAGGGCTGGAACGTGTACGTCGGCGGCAACGGCGGCTTCACGCCGCGGCACGCGCGGCTGCTCGCGGAGGATCTCGACACCGAGACGCTCGTGCAGACGATCGACCGCTTCCTTCTCTACTACGTGCGCACGGCTGACCGGCTGCAACGCACGGCGCCGTGGGTGGACGAGGTCGAGGGCGGGCTCGACGGCGTGCGCGCGGTCGTCCTCGAGGACTCGCTCGGCATCTGCGCGGATCTTGACGCGCAGATGGCCCAGCACGTCGCGTCCTACGAGGACGAGTGGGCTGCGACGCTCGCCGACCCGGAGAAGCTGCGTCGCTTCGCGTCCTTCGTCAACGCTCCCCAGACTCCGGACCCTTCGCTCGCGTACGTCCCCGAGCGCGGGCAGGTCCGGCCCGCAACAGCCGCCGAAGTCGCGGCGGCTCGCCGCGGCGAGCCTGTGCTCGTCGCCGGTTCCACCTTGGAGGTTCGCTCATGACACTCTCGATGCTCTCGGTCACGTGGGTGCCGGTGTGCACGCTCGACGATCTGGCTCCCGAGCGCGGCGCGGCCGCGCTCGTCGCGGGTGACCAGGTTGCGCTCGTGCGGCTCGTCGACGGGTCCGTCGCGGCGGTCCAGCAGCTCGACCCGTTCTGCGGTTCGCACGTGCTCGCGCGCGGGATCGTCGGCTCGCGGCTCGTCGAGGGCACGCGCGTCCCGACGCTTGCCTCCCCCATGTACAAGCAGGTCTTCGACCTCCGCACGGGTGTGTGTCTCGACCCCGTCGGGCGGGTGCCCCTCGACGGGCAGGGACCGGACCTGCGCACGTGGCCGGTGCGCGTCGTCGCGGGCGTCGTCGAGGTCGGGACGACCGCGTGAGCGGACACGTCGGCGCTGCGCGTCGCCCGGCCGTCACAATGGTCTCGTGACCATCACTGCCGGGGGCGCTGCCGCGCACATCGACCAGACCCTCGCGGGCTGCGTCGTTCTCGTCACGGCGGAGCGTCGCAAGAACGAGCTCGAGGCTGCGCTTGCGCGCCGGGGTGCGTCGGTGCGGCATGCGGCTGCGCTCGGCATGGTTCCGAACGTCGACGACGAGGCCCTTCTCGCGGCGACCCGCGACCTTGTCGCCGATCCGCCGGACACGGTCGTCGTGACGACAGGTATCGGCCTGCGCGGGTGGATCGAGGCCGCGGACGCGGCGGGGCTCGCCGACGAGCTCGTCGAGGCTCTGCGCGGCGCACGGATCGTTGCGCGCGGCCCTAAGGCGCGCGGTGCGATCCAGGCGGCCGGGCTCGTTCCCGACTGGGTTGCCGAGTCCGAGACGAGCGCTGAGGTCGCGCAGCATCTGCTTGACGAGGGGGTCGCGGGCCGCAACATCGCTGTGCAGCATCACGGTGCGGGCTCCGACGGTCTGGACGAGGCGTTTCGCGTGGCGGGTGCGCGTGTGCGGTCGCTCGTCGTCTACCGGTGGGGCCCGCCGCCCGATCCGGAGGCGGTCACAGCATCCGTGCGCGCGGTTGCGGCGGGCGAGATCGACGCGGTGACGTTCACGTCCGCGCCGGGCGCGTCCGCGTGGCTTGCTGCGGCCGAGGACGCGGGGGTGCTGGACGCGGTCGTCGCGCGCTGCGCAGCCGGAAGCGTCGTCATGGCTGCTGTCGGGCCCGTCACTGCGGCCCCGCTCCTGGAGCGCGGGATGACGCCGATCGTGCCCGATCGTGGTCGGCTGGGGTCGCTCGTGCGGCTCGTCGTCAGCCACTACGCGGAGCTGGAGTCGCTCGCGACGGTCGCGGGTCCGCTTCGCGTGCACCGGGGTTCGGCCGTGCTCGACGGTCGGGTGCTGCCGCTCACGCCTGCGGGACTTGAGGTTCTGCGGGTTCTCGCGCAGGCTCGCGGGGGTGTCGTCACGCGTGACCAGGTGCTCGACGCGCTTCCGGGCGAGTCCCGCGACCCGCATGCTGCGGAGGTCGCGATCGCGCGGCTGCGTGAGGCGTCGGGGTCGCGCGCGCTCGTGGCGACCGTCGTCAAGAGGGGCTATCGCCTCGCGCTGGAGGATTCATGACCGGTCTGGCCCCTGTGCTCGTCGGGTGCTCGCACGGAACCGCGAACCTTGCGGGTCGCGCGGCGATCACCTCGATCCTCGACGACGTGCGCCGGCTGCGGCCGGACCTTGACGTGCGCGAGGCGTTCGTCGACGTGCAGCAGCCCGAGGTTACTGACGTCGTGCATGGCGCGCTCGCGGAGGCGGGCCGTGCGGTTGTCGTGCCGCTCCTGCTTTCAGTGGGCTTTCACGTCAAGGTTGATGTGGCAGCGGCGGTCGAGCCTGCCGGCGCCGCGGCCTCCGGTCCGCTCGGGCCTGACGCGGTTCTCGTGGAGATCCTTGTCGACCGGTTGCGCGAGGCCGGCCTGAGGGACGACGACGCTCTCGTGCTCGCGGCCGCAGGCTCGTCGGACCCGGCGGCGGCCGAGGCGGTTGCCGAGGTCGCGGCCGGGCTCGCGGCGGCGTTAGGCCGGGAGGTCGGTGCGCCGTCGGCGGCGGGTGTGCCGAACGCCAGCTCGACGGGAGCCTGCTCGTCGGGCGCGTCGCCGGGCGGTCTGCTCGTCGGCTTCGGCGCGGGCGCCGAGCCACGCGTCCCAGCGGCCGTTGCCGAGGCGCGCGCGTCGGGCCGCCGCGTCGTCATCGCGTCGTACCTGCTCGCGCCCGGCTACTTCCACGACCGCGTGCTCGAGGCCGGGGCGGACGTCGTCGCGGCGCCGCTCGCACCGGACGAGCGCCTCGCGGAGCTCACGCTCCGCCGCTACGCCGAGGCGGGCCGGACGCCCCCGCCCCCACGTCGTGGTCGCGCGTCTCTGCCGACAGGCTGACGCGTTCCTCCTCCGGGCGGGGAGGCGCCACGCTGTCAGTCAGTGCGGCAGCGGACCGCCGGTCGCTTCCTCAAGCGTGAACTCGGTCAATTCGCAGCGCGGCCGGGCTCGCCTTCGACGCCCGGCTGGCGCGTCGGGCGCGCGCCGTCGCCGACCGGCCGGAGCGCGCCTAGAGGTCGTCCGGGTGGACGGGGAGGGCTGCCGCGTCCGTGACGATCCCTCCGACGGCGTCGTGGAGGACGCGCGTGAGCTGGCCCATGCGCTCCGCGGCACGGGAGCGCGCGATCCGGTGCCCGGGTGTGGGCATCGCTTCGAGCAGCTCGGCGTCGTCGAGCGGGAACCAGCGCACGCGGTAGGCGACGGCGCCATCGGCGGCCCATGCGTTGCGGCGCACGGACGGCGGGAGCTCGTCCTCGCCACCGATCTCGACGGCGATGAGGCCGTCGTCGCCAAGGTCGAGGTGAAGCGCGTATCCGGTGCGTTGCTCGGGTGCGGTGAGGTTGCCGATGTCGAAGGCGTCCGCCTCGTCGTGCAGCGCGGTGCGCTCGGTGTCCTCGAGGACGGAGATGGCGGGGCCGATCGTGCGCAGCTCGGGCGGCGGGCCGCCCCAGTCCGTCCCGTCGGGCGCGTACACGACGCGCGCGTCGAGGCTGCGGAGGGTCGCGAGCGCGGCCTCGGGGTCGAGCCACACGTCCGAGTAGACCGCGAGGTCGACGTGGGCGTCGGGGTCGGGCGTCAGCGTCACGGGCCCCGCGTCGGTCGCGAGGACGAGCGTGCCGCGCAGGCGTCGGGCGACGTCAACGAGCCACGCGACGATGCGCCCCTCTTCACGCATCGGCAGGCCGGCGTCAAAGACTCGGGCGAGGCCGTCGGGATCGCTTGATCCCGCGAGCGCGCGTTCGCCGCGTTCACGCGGCACGCAGATGTCGACGACGTGGGCGGTTCCGGGTGCGCGCAGGCCTGCTCCGGGGCCGTAGGGCCCGGCGAGCGTCGTGTGACGCGAAAGCTCGATGACGCCGGGCGTGACGGCGCCGACGGGGCCGGGTGGCGTCGCGAGGCGTGCCGAGGCGAACCGGCAGGCGGCGAGCTCGGCGAGCTCGAGGAGGTCGTCGCGCGCAATCTCGCCGCCGTCGGCGGCACCGCCGAGGACGAGCATGTGGCGCACGCGCCGCTGGCGGCCGGCTCCGCTGTGCAGTGCGTCGTCGGGCTCGGCGGGGAGCGGCTCGAGGGCCGGCATGCTCAGACCTCGCTCCGGTGGAAGGACTGCCACGAGCGGGAGGCTGTCGGGCCGCGCTGCCCCTGGTAGCGCGAGCCGTAGACGCTCGAGCCGTAGGGGTGCTCGGCGGGCGTCGAGAGGCGGAAGAAGCACAGCTGGCCGATCTTCATGCCGGGCCACAGCATGATCGGCAGGGTCGCGACGTTCGACAGCTCGAGGGTGACGTGGCCTGAGAAGCCGGGGTCGATGAAGCCCGCGGTCGAGTGGGTGAGGAGGCCGAGGCGGCCGAGGGAGCTCTTGCCTTCGAGGCGCGCGGCGATGTCGTCGGGCAGCGTCACCTGTTCGTAGGTGGCGCCGAGCACGAACTCGCCCGGGTGGAGCACGAAGGGCTCGTTCGCGGGCGTCTCGACGAGTCGCGTGAGGTCGGGCTGCTCGGTCGAGGGGTCGATGTGCGGGTACCGGTGGTTGTCGAACAGCCGGAAGTAGCGGTCGAGACGCACGTCGATGCTCGACGGCTGGATGAGGGCGGGGTCGTAGGGGTCGAGAACGACCCGGGATGCGTCGAGCTCGGCACGGATATCACGATCGGAGAGCAGCACGGGTCTACGGTACAAGCGTGGGCGCGCGCGTGCGTGGGCCGTCTCGCGCGGGTGTGTCTCCCCCGTCGTTCCCATTCGGCGGAGCGTCGGGCTATGATCATCGCAATCCGGTGTGGGAGCGCTTCCACACATCCTGCCAACGAGGCCCGAGAGGCGACCATGCGCTACGGACACTTCGACGACGAAGCCCGCGAGTACGTCATCACCACCCCCCACACTCCGTACCCCTGGATCAACTACCTGGGGTCCCAGGAGTTCTTCTCGCTCATCTCCCACCAGGCGGGCGGCTACTCGTTCTACCGTGACGCGAAGATGCGCCGCCTCACGCGCTACCGCTACAACAACGTGCCGGCGGACGCGGGCGGCCGGTACTTCTACATCAACGACGGCGGCGACGTGTGGACCCCGTCGTGGATGCCCGTCAAGGCTGAGCTCGACCGCTTCGAGGCCCGCCACGGCCTCGGGTACTCCCGCATGGTCGGAGAGCGCGGCGGCCTGAGCGTCGAGACCCTCTTCTTCGTGCCCGTCGGCGTCAACGCCGAGATCCAGAAGGTCACGCTCACCAACACCTCCGACGCCCCCAAGAGCGTCTCGCTGTTCAGCTTCGTCGAGTTCTGCCTGTGGAACGCCCAGGATGACCAGACGAACTACCAGCGCAACCTCTCGATCGGCGAGGTCGAGGTCGAGACCGACCGCCCGTCGAGCACCGCGATCTACCACCGCACCGAGTACCGCGAGCGCCGCGACCACTACGCCGTCTACGGCGTCAACGCGACCGCAGCGGGCTTCGACACGGACCGCGACACCTTCGTCGGCGCCTACAACTCCCTCGGCGAAGCCGCGGTGCCGTTCGCGGGCAAGGCAGAGAACTCGGTCGCATCCGGCTGGTACCCGATCGGCTCGCACCAGCTCGACGTCACGCTCGAGCCCGGCGCCTCGCAGGTCTACACGTTCGTTCTCGGCTACCTCGAGAACCCGCGCGAAGAGAAGTGGGAGCCCGCCGATGAAGCCCGCGGGATCAAGGAGCTCCAGGTCGTCAACAAGAGCCGCGCACACGCGCTGCTCGCTGACTTCGCCACGACCGAGCAGGTCGACGCGTCGTTCGCCGAGCTCCAGGCGTACTGGACGCGCCTGCTCTCGACGTACTCGGTGACGTCGACCGACGACAAGCTCGACCGGATGGTCAACATCTGGAACCAGTACCAGTGCATGGTGACGTTCAACATGTCGCGCTCGGCCTCGTACTTCGAGACCGGGATCGGCCGCGGCATGGGCTTCCGAGACTCCAACCAGGACCTCCTCGGCTTCGTGCACCTCGTGCCCGAGCGCGCCCGCGAGCGCATCATCGACATCGCGTCGACGCAGTTCGCTGACGGCTCCGCGTACCACCAGTACCAGCCGCTGACGAAGCGCGGGAACAACGACATCGGCTCGGGCTTCAACGACGACCCCATGTGGCTCGTCGCGGGCGTCTCGGCCTACCTCAAGGAGACGGGCGACTGGTCGATCCTCGACGAGCCCGTCCCGTTCGACAACGAGGCGGGCACCGAGGTTCCGCTCTTCGAGCACCTCACGCGCTCGTTCAACTTCACGGTCGACAACCGCGGCCCGCACGGCCTGCCGCTCATCGGCCGTGCTGACTGGAACGACTGCCTCAACCTCAACTGCTTCTCGTGGGAGCCCGGGGAGTCCTTCCAGACGACCCAGAACCAGTCGGGTGGCGTCGCCGAGTCCGTGTTCATCGCCGCACAGTTCGTGCTGTACGGCCGCGAGTACGCGGAGATCGCGTCGCGTCGTGGTCTGGCCGAGGTCGCCGAGAACGCGCTCGGCGAGGTCGCTGCCATGGAGCAGGCCGTGCTGTCGCACGGCTGGGACGGCAAGTGGTTCCTCCGTGCATACGACTACTACGGCACCCCGATCGGCACCGACGCGGACGCCGAGGGCAAGATCTGGATCGAGCCCCAGGGCTTCGCGACCATGGCGGGGATCGGCGCTGACGTCGAGACCGACGCGGGCGTCTCGCGTGCCGAGCTTGCGCTCGACAAGGTCGAGGAGATGCTCGGGACGGACCACGGCAACGTGCTCCAGTTCCCCGCGTACACGAGCTACCAGGTGAACATGGGTGAGGTCTCCACGTACCCGCCGGGCTACAAGGAGAACGGTGGCATCTTCTGCCACAACAACCCGTGGGTCATCATCGGTGAGACCGTCCTGGGTCGCGGCGACAAGGCCTTCGACCTCTACCGCAAGATCACTCCCGCCTACCGCGAGGACATCTCTGACGTGCACCGGCTCGAGCCGTACGTGTACGCGCAGATGATCGCCGGCAAGGAGGCGGTCCGCCACGGCGAGGCCAAGAACTCCTGGCTCACGGGCACGGCTGCGTGGAACTTCGTCGCGGTCTCCCAGCACCTCCTGGGCGTGCGCCCGGATCACGACGGTCTCGTCGTCGACCCGTGCATCGGCCCGGACGTGCCGGAGTTCACGGTGACGCGTGTCGCGCGCGGCGCGACGTACACCGTCAACGTCCGTAACTCGGGTGAGCGTGGCGCTCAGCCGCGCCTGACGGTCGACGGTGTGGCGATTGAGGGGACGACGGTTCCGTGGGCGCCCGAGGGTTCCGAGGTCACGGTGGACGTCACGCTGTGAGCACCGACCTCCGGGTCATCGCGCGCGCCGCGGAGGGGGCTTCGGCCTCGTCCGCGGCGCGCCGCGCGCTGGGGCCTGGCGATGATGGTTCGCTCGTCGAGCTGCGTGACGACTCGTGGCACGTCGGGGTCCTGCCCGGGGCGGCGGGTGCGCTCGCGTTCGTGCGCGTCCTCGTCGACGGCACGTGGCGCGACCTGCTGCGTCCGACGGACCCGGAGCGTTTTCACACGCCCGACGCCTGCTCGAGCTTCCCGCTCATCCCATGGTCGAATCGCGTCTCGGGGTGCGAGCTGACGTTCCGGGGGCGCTCGTGGCGTCTGCCGCGGACGGCTGCGGACGGCACGTCGATGCACGGTGCGGTCCTGCGGTACGCGTTCGACGTCGTCGCCTCGTCGGCGACGAGCGTGACGCTCACGTTCGACTCGCGCACGGTCGTGGGGGTGGGTTTCCCGTGGGACTTCACGGCGTCCCTCACGTACGAGCTCACGGGCTCGGGCCTGGCGGTGACGACGTCGGTGGCGAACGTCGATGACGAGCCTTTCCCCGCGGGGATGGGTCATCACCCGTACTTCGTGCGGGAGCTCGTTCCGGGGCGCGGCGACGCGCTGCTCACGCTGCCTGCGAGCGCGGGGTACGCGTTGACGAACGCGGTCGCGACGGGGCCCGCTGGTGAGGTCCCTGCGCGCGCGGACTTCCGCGAGGCGCGCCCGCTCGGGCAGGTGTTTGTCGACGACTGCCTCGTCGCGGTGCCGGGCGAGCCTGCACGCATCACGTACCCGGGTGCGCGTGAGGACGGGTCTGACGTCGAGGTGACGATCGACCACGACGACGTGTACGCCCACTGGGTCGTCTACGTGCCGCCGGGGTGGCCGGTGTTCGCGGTCGAGCCGGCCACCAACGCCAACGGTGGCTTCGCGCTGCTCGAGGCGGGCGTCCCCGGGTCGGGTGTGCACGTCCTCGAGCCCGGCGCGGAGCTCGTGGGACGCTTCGCGGTCTCGGCCGTCGGAATCTGAGCTCACCGCCCGGGCAGCGCGCACAAGCGCTTCCCGGGCGGTGTGTCCACGTGTCCGTGGCGTGGGAGGTGCGCGTGGGGGCGCGCACGGGCCCCGCAGTTCCGGGTACACTCGTGGGTGCGACGCCCTGCTGGGGCGTTCTGCGGATGTAGTTCAATGGCAGAACTTCAGCTTCCCAAGCTGATAGCGCGGGTTCGATTCCCGTCATCCGCTCAGAGCAAGGCCCCGGGCACCAGCCCGGGGCCTTTGTCGTGCCAGCCGCATCCGTGCCGCCCGTCATTCCGCGGGCGGAGGGCTACGCCGCGGGCGCAGGCCTACGCCGCGGGCGGGGGGGCTACGCCGCTGGCGGGGGACTACGCCTCGCGGAGGACGGCGACGACGAAGTCGCTGTCCGGCTGGTAGGGGCGCAAGTCCCACGTGGCGAGCAGGACGTCGGGCATGAGCCCTGCCGGGCGCGCATCTGCGAGCAGCGTCTGGACGTCGTAGCCGCGTCCGGCTCCGAAGCCGACGACGACGCGGCCGCCGGGCGCGAGGTGCGCGTGCATGCGGGCGAGCGCGGCGCTCTGCGTGCCGTCGGCGAGGAACGTGATGACGTTGCCTGCGCACACGATGACGTCGAAGGGCTCGGCGATTCCGCGGGCCGGGAGGTCCAGGTCGACGAGGTCGCCGACGAGCCACGTCGGGCCCGGGTGGTCCTCTTCTGCTGCGGCGATGAGGACGGGGTCGATATCGACGCCGACGACCGTGTGACCGCGCTGGGCCAGGTCGCCGCCCACGCGGCCGGGGCCGCACCCCGCGTCGAGGATGCGCGCACCGCGGGGGGCCATGGCGTCGACGAGGCGGGCCTCGCCTGCGACGTCCTTGCCTTCGCGCGCCATGGTGCGGAATCGTTCGACGTACCAGGTGGAGTGGTCGGGGTTGGCCTCAACCATCTCTTCCCAGCGGCTACGGGGGTGGGTCACAGATCCTCCTCGGGTCCCCGCCATCGTCGCACGCGCGCGGCCCCGAGCCGCAGGCCGGAAGTCCGGCGCGCTGCACCCGCGGGCCGGAGGCCGGACGCGCTCGACCTCGAGCGGCAGGCCGGAGGCCGGGTGCGCTCGACGGTCGACCCGCACGCCTCAGGGGTGGCGGTCCGCTGTCAAAGGCTCATCGACGGGAGGCTGGGGCGTCCGAGGAGTGGGATTCTGGACCAGAAGTCTCGGGAATGGCGGGGCGGGGTGCAGCATCGCCCCCATGGCGTCGTTCTTCACCTTCCCCAACCCGGTCAACGAGCGGGCAGCGCGCACGGTTGCAGCGGGCGTTGTTGCGCTCGGAGTCCTCACCCTCGTCACCCAGTCATGGGTCCCGCTCGCGGTCCTCGCTGCCGGGTTCGTCGGTCGGGTGCTCGCGGGTCCCCGCCTGTCCCCGCTCGGCTTCGTCGCGCAGCGCGTCATTGCGCCGCGGCTCGGTCCGGCGCGCCTCGTTCCCGGCCCGCCCAAGCGTTTCGCCCAGGGAATCGGCGCGACCCTGACGACGGCCGCCCTCGTCGCGTACCTGGTCGGTGCCCCAGCGGTTGCGTGGGTGCTCATCGGGTTCCTGCTCGTGGCGGCGAGCCTCGAGGCGTTCGTGGGCTTCTGCCTCGGCTGCTGGATCTTCGGGAAGCTCCAGCGTGCGGGCCTCATCCCGGCGGACGTGTGCGAGGCGTGCAACGACATCTCGCTGCGCCGCCCCACCCCCACGCAGCCCGCCTAACCGGCCACCTGCCCACCCAGCTACCCGGCCACCCGGCCACCCGGCTACCCGCAATTTCGTGCGTTACCCGCGAGTCTGGACCCGCGGGTAACGCACAAAGCTGCGGGTAGGCACCCGACAACGCGGACCCCGCAACCCGCCACCCCGCCGACCCGGCCACCCGGCTACCCGGCTACCCGCAATTTCGTGCGCTACCCGCAAGTCTGGACCCGCGGGTAACGCACAAAGCTGCGGGTAGGCACCCGCCCGCTCGCCGGGTCGCGCGGCTGCTCGCCGTTTCCGGCGGCGCACAAAGTTGCGGGTGAGCGCCCGCTCAGCCCCGTGGGCGGGGCCGGCTCACAGCCGCGCGGGCGCCCGACGACGCTGACCCCGCAACCCGCCAGCCCGCCAACCCGGCGACCCAGCTACCGGCTACCCAGCTACCGGCTACCCGCGACTTTGTGCGTTACCCGCGAGTCTGGACCCGCGGGTAACGCACAAAGCTGCGGGTAGGCGGCTGCTCGCCGGTCCGGGCACCCGCCCGCCATTGCGGCGGCGCAGAGAGTTGCGGGTAGGCCCCCGCTCGCCGGTCCGGGCACCCGCCCGCCATTGCGGCGGCGCACAAAGTTGCGGGTGGGCGCCCGCTCAGCACCGGGGGCGGGGCCGGCTCACGGCCGCGCGGGCGCCCGACGACGACGCAGCCGCGCCGGCAGGCCAAGGAGCACGACGAGCAGCGTGCCGAGGACGACGAGCACGAGGGGCCGCGTCGCCCACCAGATGCCCGACGCAGGTTCAGGGAACGGCCACCCGGCGGCGAACCACAGCGCGGTGACGACGACGTAGAGCGGCAGGTGCCAGAGGAACGCCCGCAGCGACGCGTCGGCCACTTTGTCGAGCAGCGGCGCGGAGCGCGGCCCGTCGAGCCGTCCGGCGAGCGCGCGCCGCGCGAGGAGCGCGAGCGGCACGTGGGCCCAGACGTGCGCGAGCGCCTGCGTCGACGGCGGGTTCATGGGCGAGCGGTCGCCGGGCAGGCCGACCATCGACCACGACCACTCCCCCGTCGACGCGAGGAGGGGACTGCTGCACGGATAGGTGACACCCACCCGTGGTGCTGACCAGCACCGCTGAGAGGATGTCCCCATGTCCAAGCGCTATCCCCGCGAGTTCCGCGACGACGTCGTTCGCGTCGCCCTG
>NZ_JBQPRE010000007.1:0-47234 GCF_052324925.1 Sanguibacter sp. A247
CCCCCCCCCCCCCCCCCCCCCCCCCCCCCCCCCCCCCCCCCCCCCCCCCCCCCCCCCCCCCCCCCCCCCCCCCCCCCCCCCCCCCCCCCCCCCCCCCCCCCCCCCCCCCCCCCCCCCCCCCGCCGTCGTGCGCCTGCGACTAGAAGACGAGGTAGCCGCTCGAGCGGAGCCAGAAACCGTGCCCGCTCGCGTCATGGCGGCACGCGACGCCCTCGGTCGTGGCCGCGCACGAGTAGCCGCTCGTGCGCGTCGACTCCCCATAGCGCAGCACCGTGCCCCGGCCCAGACCAGACCAGGACTCGAGGCACGTCGGCTCGCCGACGCCTCCCGCGACGACGAGTGCGCCGCCCCAGCGGCCCACGCACTGGCCCGCGGGGTCGTCACCGAAGCTGCTGTTCGCGATCTCGCACCGCACCTCGTTGCCGCTGAGACGACAGGCGATGTTGCCCGACGGCAGCATGAACTCGCTGACGCTCCGTGACGCCTTCGCGCTGACGAGAAGGTCCGCCGGCACACCCACGGCGAGCGCGTCGCGTGCCGCAGCAGCATCGACCGTCGACCGCGCCCCGCCGTTGGCGACGTAGGCCGCGAGCGGGCCCGTGACGTCCGACGGCAGGCCCGTCTCATCGAGGACCGACGAGACGTGACCCGAGCCGCACTTCTCCGCGAACGTCTCGATCGGCTTGCCGATGGCCGCGTCGAACACGCCCCTGCTGATCCACGTCCCGGGGTCGCCCAGGCCCGCGAGGGCACGCATGAGCGTCACGCTGTCGGCTGGGGCGTCCGCGCAGGTGCTCGCTCCCAGGGCGCCCGCAATCTCCGCGGCGGCCCGCTCGCTGTCGGGCTCCGCCTCCGGGGCCGCTGCCTCGGCGCCCGGAGCGGGCCGCCCGGCGGCTTCGTCGCGTGAGGCCGCCGTCAGCCCTGCAGCGGGCGCTGCGGGCGCTTCCGCGACGGTCCGAGCACCTGCGGTGTCGGCGAGGCCGTCGCTCGCAAGGAGCATCGACCCCGCCGCGATCGCGCACACGAGCACGACGAGCACGGTCGCCGCCGAGACCACGATGACGAGCGGGCTGACTCTGCGGGCCTCACTCATCGTCGTCCCACTCGTCGCGCTCGGCCTCGTCGACGGCGTCCCACGCCTCCGTCCGCACGCGTGCCGTCTCCAGCGCAGCAGCGGCGGCTTCACGCGTCGCGTACGGGCCCATGAGGTGCTGGGCCGCGCGCTGGCGCCCCTGCTCGACCTGTCCGGTCGCAAGGTTGTAGAAGAACGCGACGTCGTCGTCGAGCTCGTGCTCCATCGTGACCTCTTCGTCGGTGACGCAATGCGCCGCGAAACGAGACCGGCGGACGCCGGACCGTGCCCCCTTGCGGGGCACAGATTACCCGTACCTCCCCTGTACGGACCATCGATTCACCCCGCGTGTCACGCTGTGCCCCTGCCCGACGTCCGCCCACGTAGAATCACGGGCATGACGACGACCTCCCGACGTTCCCGCAGCCCCCTCGAACCCGGTGTCGTCAGTCCCCGCCGACCGGTGCCCACCTCGATCGCACGGCCCGAGTACGTCGACCGTCCAGCACCTGCGCCGTTCACCGGCTCCGAGGTCAAGACGCCCGAGACGATCGAACGCATCCGCGTCTCGGCGAAGCTCGCCGCTCAGGCCCTCGCTGAGGTCGGCCGCGCGGTCGCGCCCGGCGTGACGACCGACGAGCTCGACCGCGTCGGCCACGAGTTCCTGTGCGACCACGGCGCCTACCCGTCGACGCTCGGCTACCGCAGCTACCCGAAGTCGGTGTGCACCTCGATCAACGAGGTCATCTGCCACGGCATCCCTGACTCGACCGAGCTCGTCGAGGGCGACATCGTCAACGTCGACATCACGGCGTACATCGACGGCGTCCACGGTGACAACAACGCCACCTTCCCCGTCGGCACGATCGCCGAGGAGGACGCACTGCTCATCGAGCGCACCCACGAGGCGATGATGCGCGGCATCAAGGCGGTCCGCCCGGGCCGCGAGGTCAACGTCATCGGACGCGTCATCGAAAAGTACGCGGCCCGATTCGGCTATGGCGTCGTCCGCGACTTCACCGGCCACGGCGTGGGAGAGAGCTTCCACTCGGGGCTCATCATCCCCCACTACGACTCGGCCCCGAACTATGCCGACGTCATCGAAGCCGGCATGGTCTTCACGATCGAGCCGATGCTCACCCTCGGCACCCACGAATGGGTGCAGTGGGAGGACGGATGGACGGTCCTCACGAAGGATGGCTCGCGCACCGCGCAGTTCGAGCACACCATCCTGGTCACCGACACCGGGACGGAGATCCTCACGCTGCCATGAGCCCCCTCACTCTCACCCCCGCGACAGCCTTCGGGATCGACATCGGAGGGTCAGGCATCAAGGGCGCCCCCGTCGACCTCGCGACAGGCGAGTTCACGGCGGATCGCCTCCGCATCCCCACGCCGGGGGTGTCGACGCCTGCCGCGGTCGCCGCCGTGGTCCGCGAGCTCGTCGACAGCTTCGGACTACCGAGCACGACACCCATCGGTGTGGCCTTCCCAGGGCCCATCCACCACGGGCGCATCACGTTCATCGCGAACCTCGACGAATCGTGGACGGGCGTGCACCTGTCGAACGTCCTCTCCGACGCCCTCGGCCGCCCTGTTCACGCTGCGAACGACGCCGACGCCGCCGGGTACGGCGAGGCCCTGTACGGCGCAGCCCGCGGGGTTGACGGCACCATCATCGTCACGACGCTCGGCACGGGCATCGGCTCCGCGATCATCGTCGACGGCACGCTCGTGCCCAACACTGAGCTTGGCCACCTCGAGATTGACGGCTTCGACGCCGAGTCGCGAGCAGCGGAGTCCGCGCGCGAGCGCGAGGACCTCTCGTACCCCCAGTGGGCCGAGCGGCTCCAGCGGTACTACGAGACGCTCGAGATGCTCTTCTCCCCCGACCTGCTCGTCGTCGGCGGCGGGATCTCCAAGCATCACGAACGATTCTTGCCCCTGCTCGACCTCAAGGCGCCGATCGTCCCGGCCACGCTGCGCAACAGGGCAGGGATCGCCGGGGCCGCAGCGCTCGCGGGCGGCACCCAGCTCTGAACGGACTCGTCACGCGCCCCACCGATGACGCGAGCCGCGCACCCGTCCGGGTGCGCGGCTCGCGTCATCACACATGCGTGGTCAGCCGACGAGCCTCGTGAGCTCGACCGGTTCCGGACCTGCCGAGGCGATGGTGAATCGCTCGTCGAGCCCGATCATGCGCAGGACATCCAGCACGACATCTGACGGCTCGACAAGGGTGACGGGGAGGCCTTCCTCGGCCCCTACTGACAGCATCTGGACGAGGAACGCCACGCCCGAGGAGTCGATGAACGTCACGTCCGACGTCTCGATCTCAACGGGACGAGCACCCAGAACGACCGCGGCGAGCGCAGCGCTCGCCTCGTCGCGCCGTGCGCCGTCAATCTCACCGCTCAGGACGACCCGGTAGCGATCACTCTCGACGTGAACCGCAATGGTGCCGCCGTGCTCGTCGTCGAACCCCGTGAATGTCATAGCCACCTCCTGCTCCGGCTCTGACTGTGTCACACGAAACCAACGCGGGCAAGACGACGCCTTGACCATTACATGACTCCCACGTGTCGCCCGGATGGCGGCGCCCACGACGGGGTCCAACCGCGCCACACGGGTGCCCTCGAGCCGCCGCGCGCGGGGTCGGACGAGGGCGACGATGTGCAGACGAGCTGGCTTGTACGCCGGGTTCTGTCCCTGCGGAGGTCGCCCTCGTGCAGGTGACGGCCATCCATCTAGGCCGTGCGTTGCCGCACGGCTCAAGCAACCTACCCGGATGCTCGGGCGAGCAGCCCTCAAGCGCATCCTGTCTGGTCTTGCTCCAGGTGGGGTTTACCGAGCCGCACCGGTCACCCGGCACGCTGGTGGTCTCTTACACCACCGTTTCACCCTGACCCGTCCGAAGACGGGCGGTCTCTTTTCTGTGGCACTTTCCCGCGGGTCACCCCGGGTGGGCGTTACCCACCACCTTGCTCTATGGAGCCCGGACGTTCCTCGGGATGCCGAGGCACCACGCGACCGCCCAGCCAGCTCGTCTGCGTCGCTCAGCCTACCTCCTCCTCACGCGGCGTTCGTCACGCTGCCGACGGAGCCGGGAGCGGCTCCGCCACAGCTAGGGTGGACGCCGTGATCGTCCTGCTCCCGCCCTCAGAGGGCAAGACCGCGGCAAGCGCCGGCGCCCCGCTCGACCTCGACATGCTCGTGCTCGCCGACCTCGCGCCCGAGCGACGCAAGGTGCTCGAGGCACTCGCGTCGGTCTCCGCACGTCCCGATGCGCTCACCGTTCTGGGCGTTGGCGCGAGCCTTGCTGACGAGGTCGCGCGCAACACGAGCCTCGAGCTCGCGCCGACGGCTCCCGCTGCCCACGTGTACTCGGGCGTGCTCTACGCCGCCGCGGATCTCGCGGGCGCCCTCGTCGACTCGCGCGCTTCCTCACGAACCGACTCCGTTCTCACGGTCTCAGCGTTGTGGGGCGTCGTCGCTCCGAACGATCCCATTCCCGCCTATCGGCTCTCGATGGGAACTGACCTGCCGGGGATCGGGCCACTCGCACGGTTCTGGCGCGAGCCGCTGCGCGCGCTCGACGAGCGCGCTGGCGGCGACGTCGTCGTCGACTGCCGTTCGACGGCGTACGCGGCCGCCTACCGGCCGCGCGGGGCGGAGCACGTCACGGTGCGCGTCGTCCGCGAGCTCGACGGTCGACGCTCGGTCGTCTCGCACCATGCCAAGCACACGCGCGGGCTCCTCACGGGGCACCTGCTGCGCCGCGAGGGAGAGCCGCCCACGACGGCCGCAGAGCTTCTTGAGGCCGCATCCGAGCTGGTCGGCGACATCCTGCTCGAGGCGACGCTGACGCGTGGTGCGTCGGGCACTGCGACGCTCGAGCTCGTCGTCTAGCCCGGACGACCCGGCGGCGTCGCGCCGCTGTCCGAGCCGCCTCACGCGATGAGGTCCCCTCAGGGCACGACCCCGCTCGCGACAAGCTCACCGACCCCGTCGGCCCACCGGCGCACGATGACGACGCCGCCGGGCGGCACCCGCACGCGACTGATCGACGACGACGGCACCGCAAGCACCGCCGCCACCACCGACCTCACGACGATCGTGTGCCCGACGAGCGCGGTCGTCCGCCCCTCGCGGCCGGGGACGAGACGATCGAGAAGCATCGCAATCCGAGCGGCGACGTCAGCGGGCGACTCCCCCTCGGGTGCGGCAAGCGTGCCCTCGGCGTGCCACGTGCGCACTGCCCCGGGGCTGAGCGCCTCGATCTCCTCGCCCGTGAGCCCCTCCCACGTGCCGAGGTCGGCCTCGCGCAGGTCGGGCTCGACGCCGACGGGCTGCCCGAGGCGTCGGCCCAGCGCGGCCCCGGTCTCTTGGGTGCGGACGGTCGGCGAGGCGAGGATCTCGGTGACGGGCGGCAGCTCGCTCCAGCGGTCGCGGCCGATGCGCGCGACGAGGTCGGCCGCACGCGCCGCCTCGATACGACCCGGGGTCGAGAGACCTGGGCCCGGCAGGACCCCACCGGTCCAGCGACCTTCGTCGGTGGCGACGGTGCGCCCGTGACGGACGACGACGAAGGTCGCCGGTTCACCGAGCGACACCCCGCGACTCATCCCGCCAGATGCCGCCTGCTGGGACGCCGTCACGCTCAGAACGCGTCCTCGCCTCGGACGAGCAGGCGGCCGGTGTCCTCGCAGTAGACGAGCTCGTCGGGCCCGAGCGCCTTGATGCGCGCGAGCTCGACGGGGCTCACGGGCATACCCGACGCCTCGGAGCGTCCGTGGCGCAGCGCGGCGACCGCGACGCCGCCCATGCGTGCGCGAAGCTTCTCGTACGTCGCCATGAGGGTCGCATCGAGGCCCTCCGCAGCGGCTGCCCGCTGCGCGGCGACGTCCGTCGACGTCGCGTCGAGCTCGGCGTACGCGGCATCGCGCTCGGCGACGACGCCCTCGCGGGCGGCGACGAGCGCGGCGTGCGCCTGCTCGACGCCCGCAAGCGCAACCTCGTGCGCCTCGAGACGCTCCATGACGTCGAGCTCAACCTCTTCGAGCGTGGCCTGACGGTGGGCAAGCGATTCGATCTCGCTGAGCAGCGCGGTTGCGTCCTTCGCGGACACGGCGCCCGAGTCGAGGCGCTTCTGGTTGCGTTCCGTGCGCTCGCGCACCTGCGTGACGTCATCCTCAGACTTCGTCAGCTCACGACGCAGGTCAGCAACCGCGGTGCGGGACGCGACCAGTGAGCCGTGGAGGTCGGCCAGCTGGCCGTCGAGCTCCGCGATACGCGCGAGCGTCGGGTGGTGCGACCGCTTGTGCGCGATCTGGTCGAGGCGCGTGTCGAGCGCCTGGACGTCGAGCAGCCGGGCCTGGTCCGCGGCGGGAGCGGTCGCCATGAGGTTCTCCTCGGGTCAAGGGGACGGCGCGAGCCTTCAGGCCTGCGCCGCTGCGTGCTGGGGTCCACGCTATCGGGTCAGGGATGCCCCGGGGACGCGACGCGGGCGGTCCACGGGTCCGTGCGCTGCTCGCTCACGCGCACCTCGACGTCGTGCCCGCGCGCGGCGAGCTCGGCCGTGAGCCGCGCGGCGACGACGCGGAGCCACGGCGACTCGCTCGCCCAGTGCGCCGTGTCGAGGACGTACGGGCGTCCGTCGCTGAGCCGCGCACGTTCGCGCTGCTCGGAGACCGGGTGGTGCTTGAGGTCCGAGGAGACGTAGACGTCGGCGCCGGCAGCCGCAGCCTCCGCGAAACGCGTGTCGTCCGAGCCTGGCAGCACCGCGATCGTCCGTACGAGGGCGTCGAGGTCGCCCGCGACGCGCACGCCCTGCGGCGTGGGCGGCAGGACGGCCGCCGCGTGGGCGGCGAGGTCGCGCAGCGTGAGGGGGTCGGGCAGCTCCCCCAGGCGTCCGGCGCCCGTGGCGCCGTCGGCGTCCGGCACGACGGGCCGCACGTCGCGCAGCCCGAGCAGCTCCGCGAGGGCCTCCGCGACGCCGCTCTCGGCGACGTCCGCGTTGGTGTGCGACGCGAGCAGCGCGCAGCGGCCCCGCACGAGCCGGTGGACGATCGCCCCCTTGGGGTCGTCGGCCGTCACGGCGTGCACGCCGCGCAGCAACAGCGGGTGGTGCGTGAGGACGAGGTCCGCGTCCCACGCGAGCGCCTCGTCGACGACGTCAGCGACCGGGTCGAGCGCGACGAGGATCCGCCGCACCGGCTCCGCGGGGTCGCCCGCGACGAGCCCGACGGCGTCCCAGCCCTCCGCCGTCGCGGGCGGGTACCAGGAGTGGACGAGGTCGACGACCTCGCCGAGCGTCGGCTGCGACATGCTTCTCATTCCTTCCCCGCAGGAGCGGATGTGCGCCCGCGGAAGTCGTCCATCGATCCGTAGACCCTGAAGATCTTGTCCGCGACGACGTCCCACGCGGCGAGCGGGAGCAGCCCGCGGACCGTCTTGCCGAGGCCCACGGTCCACGGCGTGAGCCGCTGCGGGCGGCCCGCAAGCATCGCCCGCCATGCCCGGTCGACGGCAACCTCGGGCGTCATGAGCGGCGTGAGCAGCGGCCCCTTGGCGCCCTCGAACATGCCCGTCGAGATGTACGACGGGCAGAACGTCGTCACGCGCACGTGGCCGTTGCCCGTGCGCTCGAGCTCGAGCCGCAGCGAGTCCGACCACCCGAGAAGGGCCCACTTCGAGGCCGCGTACACGCTCATGCGCGGGTTCGAGAGGGTCGCCGCGGCCGACGCGACGTTGAGGATGCGGCGCTCGACGCCGCCGGCGAGCATCGCGGGCAGGAGCGTCCGGACGAGCACCATGGGGCCGACCGCGTTGATCGCCATCGTGCCGACGACGTCGCGCTCGACGTCGTGCTCCCAGAACAGCGCGCCCCGGACGACGCCCGCGTTGTTGATGACGACGTGGGGCGCCCCGTGCTCCGCGAGGTGCGCCTCCGCGGCCGCTGCGACAGCCGACGCGTCGCCCATGTCGACGACGGTCGTCGACACGCGCGCACCGGGCGCGAGCACCGCGAGCTCCGCGGCGCTCGAGGCGAGACGTTCCGCGTCGCGGTCCCACAGGTCCACGTGCGCGGCACCCTCGCGCAGCGCACGCTCGGCGTAGAGGCGGCCCATGCCGAGGGCGCCACCGGTGACGAGCACCGACGCGCCCGTGAGGTCGAGTCTCATGGCGCCATCCTCCCCTACCTGCGCGCCTGCAGCAGCCAAGGGCGGCATCGCGCGGCGAACCGGCCCTGCGCACACGCGAGCGGTGCGCAGGGCCCGGCGCCGGGGCGTGATCAGCCGAGAACGACCTCGACCTTGACGACCGAGCCGGCCGGGGCCGGCGCGATCGCCGTCGCCGGGTCGTGAGCGACACCGTCGACGGTGAGCGAGGCGACGCCCGTGCTCACGTGGTTCGGGTTCGTCACGACGATCTCGTACGTCGCGTCGCGCCACTGGCGCGTCACCTCGAAGCCGTCCCAGTCCTTGGGGATCGACGGGGACACGACGAGGCCGTCGAGCTCGAGGCGCACACCGAGGATGTACTTCGTGGCCGCCGTGTACATCCAACCGGCCGTGCCCGTGAGCCACGGGTTCTGCGCCTTGCCGAACCACTCGTGGTCGCGGCCGTAGATGAACTGGACGTACGCGTACGGCTCGGCGCCGCGGACCTCGATGTTCTCGTTCTGGTTGTACGGGAGGATCGCGTCGTAGAGCGCGACCGCCTCGTCACCGCGCCCGAGCATCGCCTCGGCGATGATCGGCCACGCGTTGGGGTGGGAGAAGATCGCCGCGTTCTCCTTGATGCCCGGGTAGACGCGCGTGACGAAGCCGACAGTGTCGTCGACCTTCGTGAACGCGGGCCAGTTGAGGTGCGAGCCGTACTCGGAGCCGAGGAGCTTCGTCACCGAGTCCATCGACGCGATGCCGCGCTCCTGGGAGGTGATGCCGGCGATGACGGGCCACGCCTGGTGCTCGAGGAAGATCTTGCCCTCCTCGTTGTCCTTCGAGCCGATCTCCACGCCGTCGCGCGTGTAGCCGCGGATCCACCACTCGCCGTCCCACAGCTGGGTGTCGGCGACCTGTGCGATGCGGTCACGCTCGGCCTCGAAGCGCTCGACGTCGGCCGTGCGGCCGAGCGGACGGGCGATCTCGAGGAATGCGCCGATCGCCCACGCGTGGAGGAACGTCACGAGGGACGTCTCGCCGCCACCAAGGTTGAGGCAGTCGTTCCAGTCGGCACGCAGGCCAAGGGCGACGCCGTTCGCGCCGATCTGCTGCGCGGAGAAGTCGAGCGCCGCGACGAGGTGCTCGTACACGGTGGCCTCGGGGCCGTCCGCGAACGGGATGACACGGTCGAGGAACGCGAGGTCGCCCGTCTCCTTGACGTACTCGACGACCGACGGGACGAGCCACAGGTGGTCGTCCGAGCACGTGTCCTCGAGGCCGTGGATGAGGTCGGCCGCGTTGCCGCGCGGGACGATCGTCGGCGACGGGACGTCCGGCAGCGGCTCGGCGTCCGGGTTGAACGCCTCGGGGGCGAACAGGTGCAGGCCGTAGCCCGAGGACACCTGCGCGCGGAGCAGCTCGACGATGCGCTGGAGCGTCTTGGCCGGGTTGGTGTGGATGACGCTCATGACGTCCTGCGCCGTGTCGCGGTAGCCGAGCCCGGCACGACCGCCGACCTCGACGAATGACGCGAAGCGGGACCACTGCACGCACGTCTCGGCCTGGAGGAGGGTCCAGGAGTTGATCATCGTGTTCATGCCCTCGTGAGGCGTGCGGATCTGCAGCTTGTCCTGCTTGGCGCGCCAGTATGCACGCAGGCGGGCGCGCTCGGCGTCGACGTTCGCGGGGATCGAGTACTTCGCCTTCATGGCCCGCCCGGCCGCGTCGCGCGACCCGTAGCCGAGCATGAAGACGAGGCGCTTGGTCTCGCCCGGTGCGAGCGTCACCTTGTGCAGGAGCGCACCGCAGTGGTTCTGCGTCGTCGCGCTGCGGTTCGACCCCTCGCCGCGCTCGATCGCGACGGGGTTCGCCTCGGAGCGGTACGGGCCGATGAAGTTCTCGCGCAGCGAGTCATACGAGCTCGGTTCCTCCGAGGACGCGAAGAAGTGGTGCGTCCACGGCTCGTAGTAGAAGTCGTACTCAATGATCCCGTCGTCGTACGACGAGCCCGAGGAGTACAGCGACATCTGAAGGTTCTGGTTGTCGATCGTGATCGTGTGGAACGAGAACTCCACGTACGAGCCGACGGTGAGCGTGCGCTCGACGTCGGACGTGTTCGTCACGGTCGTGTCCCAGATCTCGACGTCGTCGTCGACGGGGATGAAGATCGTCTGCGACGCGTCGATGCCCTTGTACGACGCCTCGAACGTCGAGTAGCCCAGGCCGTGGCGCGTCGTGTAGCGCGCCGCGTCCTCACCGTCGAGCGGCTTGCCGACGGGCTGCCAGGAGACGCTCCAGAAGTCGCCGTCGGCGTCGTCACGCAGGTAGACGTAGTGACCGGGACGGTCGAGCGGGACGCCGTTGGGACGGAATCGCGTGATGCGGCCCTGCTGCGAGCTCTTGTAGTACGAGTAGCCGCCGCCGTTGTGCGAGAGCACGGTGCAGAGATTCTTCGTACCGAGATAGTTCGTCCAGGAGACCGGGACGTCTGCGCGTTCAATCACGTACTCGTCGACGGCGGTGTCGAAATGGCCGTACTTCATCGTGGGTCGTGGTCCTTCGTGAGGAGGGTCGGGGGTGACGCAGCGAGCAGTGGTGCGGACATGCCGAGCGGACGGGCGGTATCAGGCCGTCACGAAGCCTTCGAGCCAGGTCATGAGCTCGCCGGCCTTCTCGGGGGTGTCGGCCTCGACGAACATCCGCAGGACAGGCTCGGTTCCCGAGAACCGCAGGAGCGCCCAGTTGTCGTTCTCGAGGAGGATCTTGGTCCCGTCGGTGTGGTTGATTCCCACGACGGGGTACGGGCCGACGTGCGTGAGTGGCGTCGCGGCGAGCCGACGCGGGACGGCGACGCGCATGTCGGGCGTCGCAGGAACACCGGCTTCCTGCGTGTAGAGGCGGCCCGTGATCGCGTAGATCATGTCGCGCAGCTCCGAGATGCGCTTGCCCGTGCGGGCAAGCATCTCGGCGACGAGGGCGCACGCGAAGATGCCGTCCTTGCCGAGGATCCAGCCGCGGATCGTCAGGCCACCCGAGGACTCGCCACCGAGGACCGCGTCGATCTCGGCCATGCCTGCCGTCACGTGCTTGAAGCCGACCTTGCACTCGACCGACGTCTCGCCGAAGTGGGCTGCGAGGCGGTCGAGCAGGTGGGTCGTCGCGATGTTGCGGACGACGCCGCCCTTCTCGCCGCGAACCTCGTGGAGGTACCAGTACAGGAGGAGCAGGAGGTCGTTCGTCGAGATGTACTCGCCGGTCTCGTCGACGATCCCGATGCGGTCGGAGTCGCCGTCGGTGGCCATGCCGAGGTCGTAGAGCCCGTCCCCGCCCTTGATCATCGCGATGAGCGCAGAGAGGCGCTCGAGGTCGGGCGCGGGTGCGACTCCCCCGAAGAGCGGGTTGTGGGCCGCGTGGATGAACTCGGCGCGCACGCGCATGTCGGTGAGGATCGTGCCGAGGGTCAGCTGGGACGTGCCGTACATGGGGTCGACGACGACGCGCAGGCCCGAGCCGCGCACCGCGTCGATGTCGATGATCTTCTCGATCGCGTCGACGTAGGGCTCGGTGAGCGCCTTGTCGACGACGACGCCCGCGCGGCGCGCGAGCGCGAGGTCGAGGGTGATGACGTCGGCGAGGCGCAGCGCGTTGGCCTCGTCCTGGAACCGGTCGGTCTCGTCGTCGAGCGGCAGGGAGCCATCGGCGCGGAAGACCTTCATGCCGTTCCACTCGGGCGGGTTGTGCGAGCTCGTGATGATGATGCCGTAGGCGGCGCCGAGGTAGGGCGCCGCGAACGTCACGAGGGGGGTGGGCACGTCGTCGGGCAGGAGCGTCACGGGGATGTTGTTGCCCGCGAAGACCTCGGCCGCGGCCTCGGCGGACTCGCGCGAGAGGAAGCGGCGGTCGCCGCCGATGACGACGCCGAGGCGGTCGATGCCCTTGCGCGTGGCCTCGTTCGCGATCGCCTGGCAGAGCTTGCGGACGTTGCCGAGCGTGTAGCCCTCGCCGATGACGGCGCGCCAGCCACCGGTGCCGAAGACGATGTGGGTGTCGGTGTTCTTGCGCGGCATGAAGAGCCGGCGCAGGACGATGTCGGCCGCCGCGTCGAGCTCGTCGCGGCTGTTGACGCCCTGCACCTCGTCGGTGTCGACGATCTTGTAGGTGACGACCTTGGCCCCCTCGTCGATGAGGCGGCGCACGGCGACCGTCAGGCGGTGCTCCCCCGCCTGGGCCAGCGCGTCGACCGCACCGAGGATCGTGGCGGGTGCCGCGGCATAGGCGCCGACGTTGATCTCGAGGGCGTCGTCGGTCGCGGCGGTGAGGTCGGCGCGCTCGATGATCGACGTGAGGCGGCCAGACGCGTCACGCGTCACGCGTCCGTACGGCAGGGGCTCCTCGACGACTGCGGTGAGCAGGGCGAGGTCGGCGTTGAGAAGGTCATGACGGTTGAGGAGGCCGCGCAGCGACTCGGGGCGCAGGAGCGGGGTGTCGGCGTAGGTGACGAGGAGGGTCGTGGTGTCAGCGGGGAGCGCGCGACGCGCGCTCGCGAGCGCGTGCCCGGTGCCGCGGGGGGTGTCTTGCTCGACGTAGGTGAGGTCGTCGCCCAGGAGCCGGGGAATCTCGGTGTCACCGGGGGCGATGACGACGACGATGCGGTGGGCCGGGAGGAGCGCGCGCACGTTGGCGAGGGCGAGCTGGACGACTGTCGAGTCGCCCAGCGTGCTCGTGAGCAGTGCGCGCGAGGGGGCGTCGGCCCCGGCGGCGAGGACGACTGCTGTGGCGCCGCCGGACTGTGCTGCATTCGGGGTGGGCTTGTGCATCGTGCGTCTCGCTTCCCGTGCGTGGCCTGCGGACGTCCGGGTGACGACAGGGGCCAAGGGTGACCGCATCCGGTCTTTGTTAGGAAGCCTAACAGTCTTTCTGGCCGGAGCACAGACGTCCCGCGCAACCCGCCGCCGTCACGGAGCACCAACCGGTACCGTGGGCCCGACCCCTCCCCGAGCACGGACGGACCCGCACCATGACGACCCCCCTTCGCCTCGCCATCGTCGGCCACGGAAACCTCGGCCGCGGCGTCGAGGCCGCGATCCGCAAGGCCACCGACACCGAGCTCGTCGGCATCTACACCCGCCGCGACCCCGCCGCCGTCACCCCGAGCACACCCGGGGCCAAGGTGTTCCCCCTCGCCCAGCTCGCGGCCGACGCCGACGGGATCGACGTCGCGATCCTGTGCGGCGGCTCCCGCAGCGACCTGCCCGAGCAGACGCCCGAGATCGCCCAGATCCTGCCCCTCGTCGACTCCTTCGACACCCATGCGCGCATCCCCGAGCACTTCGAGCACGTCGACGCCGCCGCCCGCGTGGGCGGCAACGTCGCCCTCATCTCCGCGGGGTGGGACCCGGGCCTCTTCTCGATCAACCGCCTCTACGGCGAGGCACTCCTGCCCGACGGCGACACGTACACGTTCTGGGGCCGCGGGCTCTCCCAGGGGCACTCCGACGCGATCCGACGCATCCCCGGGGTCGCGGCCGGCGTCCAGTACACCCACCCCGTCCCCGAGGCCGTCGACGCGGTCCGCTCAGGCGCTCGCCCCGAGCTCACGACCCGCGAGAAGCACACACGTGAGTGCTTCGTCGTGCTCGCAGACGGCGCCGACGCCGCGTCCGTGCGCACCGCCATCGTCACGATGCCCGACTACTTTGCCGACTACGACACGACGGTGCACTTCATCGACGCCGACGAGCTCGCACGTGACCACGCGGGCATGCCGCACGGCGGCTTCGTCATCCGCGCCGCCGAGACCTCCGAGGGCACCCGGCAGGTCATCGAGTACTCCTTGCGGCTCGACTCCAACCCGGAGCTCACCGCGAGCGTCCTCGTCGCATCCGCCCGTGCAGTCGCGCGCCTCCAGGCGCGCGGTGAGGTCGGCGCACTCACGCTCTTCGACGTTCCCCCAGCGCTGCTCTCGCAGCGGTCGGCGGCAGAGCTGCGCGCTGGGCTGCTCTAGGACCCCGCGTCTACCGAGAGCCGCGCATCCGGAGAGCCGCGCATCCCGAGAGCCACGCATCCCGAGAGCAGACACGCCGACGGCGGCCACCCCGCAGGGTGGCCGCCGTCGCGGCACGCACAGGCCTCAGCCGCGCGCCTTGGCGAGCAGCTCAGGGTTGGAGGGCTCCACGAGGTGGGTGCCGTCCTCGAACACGATGACGGGGATGTTCTGGCGTCCCGCGATCTCGATCGCGCGCAGCCGCGCGGCCTCGTCGTGCTCGACGTCCACATAGGTGTACTCGATGCCCTCACGGTCGAGCAACGCCTTGGCCCGCGTGCAGTCGCCGCACCATCCGGCTCCGTACATCGTGATGTTCTGGGCCATCAGTCCTCCTTGGAGTGGGGCGCTCACGCGCCGTCATGACGTCCCGCGATGCGGGCCTTCACCCACGGTACGACGCCGCAGGACTAGCTGTGCCGATGAGGCTCGTGGGCCGCGTGCTCGGCGGTCTCGATCTGGAACGTCGAGTGTTCGAGAGCCACGGGGAAGTGCGTCGCCACGCAGTCGGCGAGGTGGTGAAGGATCTCAGGGGCGTGGCCCGTGAGGAAGCACTCGTCGTCGACGACGACGTGCGCCGAGATGACATGCAGGCCCGTCGCCACGGTCGACGCGTGGAGGTCGTGGACGTCGACGACGTGCTCGACGCCGAGCATGTGGTCACGCACGTCGGCTAGGTCGAGGCCGCGCGGCGTCTGCTCGAGGAGGATTCCGCCGGCCTCGCGCAGGATCGTCACGGCGCGCGGGACAATGAGTGCCGCGATGAGCAGACCGGCGAGCGCGTCAGCCTGGAGCCACCCCGTCGTCCGGATGACGATCGCGGCGGCGATGACGCCGACAGAGCCGAGCGCGTCGTTGACCACCTCGAGGAAGGCGGCACGCATGTTGAGGTTTGCGTCGCGTCGCGAGGCGAGCACGGCCATCGCGCACAGGTTCCCCACGAGACCGACGATTCCGAAGACGAGCAGCTCGGTCGGCGCGATCTCGGGCGGAACCCACAACCGCCGGATGCCCTCGACCGCGGCATACACGCCGACCGCCAGGAGGACGGCAGCCTGCCCGAGCGCCGCAAGCACCTCGACGCGGCGCAGACCCCACGTGAGGCGCTCCGTCGGCGGCCGCAGCATGAGGGTCGCGGCGACGAGCGCGACGGTGAGCCCGCCGACGTCCGTGAGCATGTGGGCCGTGTCGGTGAGGAGCGCGAGGCTTCCTGTGAGGAACGCGCCGACGGCTTGGGCGAGGAGAACCGTCGCGGTGATGCCGAGCGCGATCGCGAGCCGGCGGCGCTGGCCCGGCGCTGACGGATCGCCCCCGTGTGCATGGTCATGGGAGTGCGCCATGTCAGACGATGCCCGGGCGCACGAGGTGGCTGCACAGGCTCACGCGCGAGCCCGTGGCGGCGAGGAGGTCTTCAGCCGCTCGCAGGAGCACGGCGAGGAGCGCGGGTGCCGCGAGCGCGTGGATGGTCGAGCGGCCTTCGGCACGGGACGCGACGAGCCCGCACTCACGGAGGCACGCGAGGTGGGCGCTCACGGTGGACTGCGCGAGACCGAGGTGCTCGACGAGATCGCGGACGCGGTGCTCGCCCGTCGCAAGGTGCTGAAGGATCGAGAGCCGCGCGGGGTCCGAGAGCGCGTCGAAGAGGTCGGCGTAGGTTGCGGTGGCGTCGTGGTCCACCAGGTCGGAGTCCGTTCTCATCGTCACGCGCCGATCCTATCGGTAGCCGACGATGAATTCAACGGCGGTGTCAGCCGCGCACCTTCGCGATCGCCCGGCCCACGACCTTCGCGAGCTCGACGACGCACAAGACACCGACCGACGTCGCCGCAGCGAGGAGCCAGTGACCGCCCTCGATCGCAGCCGAGCCAAACCACGCGTGCATGACAGGCACGTAGACGAAGAGCGCCTGCAGGACGAGCAACGCACCCGCCGACAGCCACAGCACCTTGTTTCCGCGCAGGACTGCAGGCGTGAAGCTCGACCGGTCGAGGAACCGGCAGCTGAACAGGTAGGCAAGCTGCGCGAGCGCGAGCGTCGTGACCGCGGTCGTCCGCGCAACCTCGAGCGGCTGCCCCGACTGCTCGAGCCAGTAGAAGACACCCAGCGCGGCCGCGCCGATCGCCAACGAGGCGACGACGATCTTGCTGATCGACGCAGCGTCGAGGATGCCGCCCCGCGGGTCCCGCGGCGGACGCCGCATGATGTTCGGCTCAGCCTGCTCATACGCGAGCGCAAGCGAGAGCGTCACTGCCGTGATCATGTTGACCCACAGCACCTGCACGGGCAGGAGCGGCATCGTCAGCCCCGCAAGCACGGCCACGATGACGACGAGTGACTGCGCGCCGTTCGTCGGCAGCAGGAAGAGCACGGACTTACGAATGTTGTCGTAGATCCGGCGGCCCTCCTCGACCGCCCGCTCGATCGTCGCGAAATTGTCGTCCGCGAGGACGACCTCGGCCGCGTCCTTGGTCACCTCGGTTCCCTTGATCCCCATCGCAACCCCGACATCGGCCTGCGTGAGCGCGGGCGCATCGTTGACGCCATCACCCGTCATCGCGACGACCTCACCGTGCGACTGCAGCGCGGAGACGATACGGATCTTGTGCTCGGGACTCGTGCGCGCGTAGACGTGGACGTCCCGCACGATCTTGCGCAGCTCGGTCGTCGTCAGCTCCTCCAGGTCTGCGCCTGTGAGGACCCGCGCTCCCGGCTCCACGATGCCCATCTCTTGCGCGATCGCCTGCGCCGTCCCCGCGTGGTCGCCCGTGATCATCGTCACCGCGATCCCGGCTTCGCGGCACTGCGCGATCGCCTCGATCGCCTCGGGGCGAGGCGGGTCGACAATCCCCACGAGCCCGCACAGCTCAAGCCCGCCAGCGACGTCCTCGGCCACGACCGTCGATGTGCCCTCGGACGCAGGCTTGCGCGCGGCCGCAAGGACGCGCAGGCCCTGTGCTCCGAGCTCGTCGATGCGTGCGAGCCACAGGTCACGGTCGAGCGCCTCGCGACCGCCGTCCGCTGTCGTCTGCGTCGTGCACCGGTCGATGACGCGATCGGGCGCACCCTTGACGTGAATGACGGCGCTGGCGCCGTCGAGCGAGTCGAGCGTCGCCATGTACTTCGTCGCCGACTCGAACGGGAGCACCGCGAGCCGCGTCCACTCCCCGCCCGCCGCGCCAGCCTTGAGGCCGAGCACAGCGAGCGCACCCTCGGTCGGCTCCCCCACGAGCGTCCACTCACCGTCCTCAGCACGCTCGACGCGCGCGTCGTTGCACAAGGCCATGACATCGGTGAGGGCGTCGAACGCCGCGTCGACCCCGCGCTCCATCGTGCGTCCATCCCTCGTCAGGCGGCCCTGAGGAGCGTACCCAAGGCCCTCGACATCGATCTGGCTCGCTGCCGTGAGCACGGTGCGTGCCGTCATCTCGTTGCGTGTGAGCGTGCCGGTCTTGTCCGAGCAGATCGTCGTCACCGAGCCGAGCGTCTCGACGGCGGGGAGCTTGCGCGTGATGGCGCGCCGCCGCGCCATCTGCTGGACCCCGAGCGCGAGCGTGATCGTCACGAGCGCAGGAAGACCCTCGGGAACGGCTGCGACCGCAAAGCCGATCGCGGCCGAGAGCAGCTCGTCGACCGGCTGCTCATGAACGAGACGACCGACGAGCACCATGAAGGCCCCGAGCACAAGAATGCCGACCGCAATGACCTTGCCGAACGTCGCCAGCTGACGCGTGAGCGGCGTCGTCACGTCCGTCACCTCAGAGATCATCGTCTGGATGCGACCGATCTCGGTGTGCTGGCCCGTCGCGACGACAACGCCTGAGCCCTGCCCCGCCGCAACGAGCGTGCTCGAGAACATCATGCTCGTGCGGTCGCCCACGCCCGCCTCGGGATCGACGGCTGCAGGCGACTTCTCGGCGGCGAGCGACTCCCCTGTGAGCGCCGACTCCTCGATGCGCAGGTTCGTCGCCTCAAGGACCCGAACGTCGGCGGGCACGCGATCTCCTGCGCGGACCCGCACCACATCACCGGGCACCAGGTCGTCGGCGTCGATCTTCGACCACGTGCCGTCGCGCAGAACCTCGGCGTGAGCCGAGAGCATCGTCCGAATCGATGCGAGGGCGGACTCAGCCTTGCCCTCTTGGACAAAGCCGATGCCCGCGTTGATGATCGCGACCGCGAGGATGACCGCGCAGTCGACCCAGTCACCCACGACAGCCTTGAGCAGGGCAGCGACGAGCAGGACGTAGATGAGGACGTCGTCGAAGTGCACGAGGATCCGCTTCCACAGCGGATCGCGCTCAGGCGGAGGCAGCCGGTTTGCACCGTGTCGCGCGAGCGAGCTCGCCGCTGCCTCGGTGCTCAGGCCGTCGCTGCTCGCACCCAGGTCGGCAAGGACCTCGGCGGGTGGCTGCGCCCAGGGGACGTACCCGGGTTCGGCGACGTCCGGGGTGTCCGAGGAGGCCTGTGCGGTGTCGAGAGCGTCGTCCATTCCTCCATCGTCACCCGCTATCCGCGCGCGCACCACGTCCTTCTGTCCCGAACCGGCGCCCCGCCCCCACGATCGTGCGCAGCGTCACATGCTCGTGACGCTGCCGCGTCCGGTGCGCGATGGTCCACGAGACGACCAGATCGCTCCCTCACGCGCCCCGGAGTCGTACCCTTCCTTGGTGAAGATCCTCTCGATCCAGTCCTCGGTCGCGTTCGGCCACGTCGGCAACTCGGCCGCGGTGTTCCCGCTTCAGCGCATCGGCGTCGAGGTCATGCCCGTCCACACCGTGAACTTCTCCAACCACACGGGCTACGGCGCGTGGCGCGGACCGCTCATCGACCCCGCTGACGTGCGCGACGTCGTCGTGGGCATCGAAGAGCGGGGCGCTTTCGTCGACACCGACGCGGTCCTGTCGGGGTATCAGGGCGGCGAGGGCATCGCCGACGTCATCCTCGACGCGGTCGCCCGGGTCAAGGCCGCGAACCCTGACGCCCTCTATGCGTGCGACCCCGTCATGGGCAACGCCAAGAGCGGCTGCTTCGTCGCTCCCGCGATCCCCGTGCTGCTGCGGGACCGCGTCGTTCCGGCAGCCGACATCATCACGCCGAACCAGTTCGAGCTCGGCTTCCTCACGGAGACGACTCCTCACTCGCTCGAGTCGACGCTCGCCGCAGCCGACCTCGCCCGCGCGATGGGCCCGTCGATCGTTCTCGTGACGAGCGTCGAACGTCCCGACCGCGAGCCTGGGACGATCGAGATGCTCGCCGTGACCCCCGAGGGCGCGTGGCTCGTCACGACCCCGCACCTGCCCTTCAAGGCGAACGGTTCGGGCGACGTCACTGCCGCGCTCTTCACCGCTCACTACGTGCGCACGCGTGACGCTGCGGATGCGCTCGCGCGGACGACGTCGTCGGTCTTCGACCTGCTGCGCACGACGCACGAGTCGGGCCGACGCGAGCTCGAGCTCGTCGCGGCTCAGGAGTTCTACGCGCACCCCCGGCTGCAGTTCGAGGTGCGTCAGGTGCGCTGAGGGGCACCTGTCACGGCACGAGGGGCTGCGCGTCGTCGACGCGCAGCCCCTCGTGCCGTTGTGGTCGGGATCAGGCGAGCGCTTGCGCGAACAGCTCGATGCTGCGGACGCGCGCGGTGAGGTCGGGCACCTGGTGGGCGACGATGATCTCGTCGGCGTCCGTACGTTCGACCAGCTGGCCGATGTACGCGCCGGCGTCGACCGTCGTGCCGACCGCGCTCACGGACATCATGTGACGCACGCGCTCGCCGTGGCTGCCGTCGACGATCGTGTCGAGGTCCGCGTCCGAGAGTTCGACACCGGGGCGCAGGACGAAGCGGCGCACGCGCTCGCGCAGAGTCTCGCGCAGCCAGTGCGCCGCGTCGACCGGGTCGTCGGCGACGATCGCGTTGGCCGCCACCATCGCGTAGGGCTCGGGGCAGGCCTTCGAAGGGCGGAAGTCGCGACGGTAGGTCGCGAGGGCTGCGTCGAGCGCGTCGGGCGCGAAGTGCGAGGCGAACGCGTACGGAAGGCCGAGCTGGGCCGCGAGCTTCGCACCGAAGAGCGAGGAGCCGAGGATGTAGAGCGGGACGCGCGTCCCGCGCCCCGGGTAGGCGTTGACGGCTTCGGTCGGCAGGTCGTCGCCCAGGTAGGACGAGAGCTCGACGACGTCGGACGGGAAGCGCTCGGCGTCCTCGGGCCTGCGACGCAGGGCCGCAAGCATCGCCAGGTCTCCGCCGGGCGCGCGCCCGAGCCCGAGGTCGATGCGGCCCGGGTGGAGCTCGGCAAGCGTGCCGAACTGCTCGGCGATCGTCAACGGTGAGTGGTTGGGCAGCATGACGCCGCCCGCCCCGACCCGAATCGTCGAGGTGTGGGCTGCGACGTGCCCGACGAGGACGGAGGTCGCAGACGAGGCGACGGCGGCCATGTTGTGGTGTTCCGCGTACCAGACACGGTGATAGCCGGCGGCCTCGGCGGCCTGGGCTGCGGGGACGACCTCGGAGAGGGCGTCGCGTACGGTGCGACCGGGAGCGGAGGTCGCGAGATCAAGCATCGAGATGGAGGTCACGCTCCCCCAACACCGCAGGGGCTCGTCGTGTTCCGCGCGGATCGCACGAGGGCGGTGGACGCGTCCCGGCTGCGCTGGGGGCCCGGCCGCCGTCGGCGCTCAGCCCGTCCGGCGTCGGCGCTCAGCCCGTCCGGCGTCGGCGCTCAGCCCGCCGCACGGGCGTCGGCGCTCAGCCCGCCGCGCGGGCGTCGGCACTCAGCCCCCCGCGCGGGCGTCGGCGACCGCCTTCTCGATGTCAGTCGCGTCCACAGGTTCGCCCCACGCGCCGTAGAGACGTTCGGAGGCGCCGCCGTTCGCGGTCGAGACCATGACGACGGTGGCGCCAGGAGCGTCCATGAAGAAGCTGACGTCGGCCGGGAGCCCTGGGACGACCTCGATCGGAGACGCCGACGCGATCCGCCACAGCGAGCGGGTCGTGCCATCAAGCACCGCGACGTCCTCGCGCCCCTCGACGACCCACTCCGCGGAGAGCCTGACGAACGCTGCTTGGAAGTCGGGCTGAACCTGAGGGCGGAAGGCGTCGACGTGGCTCGCGGCCACCTGTTCGCGGTGGGAACCGCCTGGGTCGGCGCGCACCCATCGGCCCTCGTCCTCGGTCCAGCCGTCCTCGGGGGTGACGACGATCCGCTCGCCCCCGTTGCGGCCTGTGAGGAGCGCGTACGTGCCGTCCTCGGCGTGGATCCACCGGGACTCCACGCCCTCGTCTGCGGCGTCAAGACGCACGACGCTGCTGCCGGTGCGGGCCGCCCGCTCGAAGTCTTCAAGACACTGGGCGAAGTCGTCGCCCGCGATTCGTGCGCCCTCGACCAGGTCGATCGACGCGCACGAGGCAGGCACCGTCGGAGCAACGGGGGCGTCGAGCGTCGTCGAGCCCCCGGGCTCGCCGGATGGTGCCGCTCCGGGAACGGCGGCGCCGGGGGGTGTCTGTGTCGGCGTGGCAGACGACGGCGACTCAGAGGTGCCCGACGCACAGCCCGCGCATGCCGCGACGGCGAGAGCGACGAGCAATGATCCACGCACCGAGGGCCGTGAGACGAATCGAGACGTGACGAGCATCGGGAGCTCCCGGTCTGACAGCGGACCAGCGGGCTGGGTCCGACCAACGGCGTCCGACCTTGAGCGGCCGAGTTCCCACGGTAGAGGAAGAACGTCCGACATGCTCGCCGAACCACGCAGCCCATGGCTCGCGACATCCGGGACGACCGGGACGGGGCGCAGGAGCGCGTCAGACCCGCTTGACCCGGCGGGAACCGCAGAGTCCTGCGGATCGCAGGTGGTGGGCCCGGAGGGATTCGAACCCCCGACATCCACGGTGTAAACGTGGCGCTCTAGCCAACTGAGCTACAGGCCCCTGTGTCGGGCGTGGACACGATACCCGCTTGCCCTCGCCCGTGCGCGCACGGCCGGATCGTGAACGAGCGCCGTGGCCCCGCGCGGGGCTCGCGGAACCCAGGGGCTCGCGGCACTCACGGGGTTCGCGGCACGCGCGGGGGCTCAGACGAGCGTGAGCGCCTGGTGATAGCCGGAGAAGGAGCGCCTCTCCCCGGGAGCCTGCACGATGCTCCACCGGATGACGCCGTCCTCGTCGACGAGGAAGCTGCCGCGAATCGCGAGGCCCCGCCGCTCGTCGAAGACGCCGTAGGCCCGCGCAGCCTCGCCGTGCGGCCAGAAGTCGCTCAGCAGGTCGAAGTCGTAGCCTTCCTGCTCCGACCACGCCCGCAACGAGTACACGGCGTCGCACGAGATCGCCAGCACGCGAACCCCGGCGGTCTCGAAGTCCTCGAGGTTGTCGCGGATCTCGCACATCTCGCCCGTGCAGATTCCTGAGAACGCGAACGGGAAGAAGACGACGAGCACGGGCGCGCCGCGCAGGTCAGAGAGCGTCACGGGCGTGCCGTGGACGTCCTGGAGGGTGAAGTCAGGAGCCGGCTCACCGACCACGGGCGCGCCCGCCACGTCAGCGGCCTCGCCCGCGCGTCCCCAGACGCGTCGCCGACCAGTCCTCGGCGAGCGAAAACGTGCTCGTCGCGTGGAGGCCCGCAGTCGTCGAGGCCTCCTGGATGTCGTTGTGGCCCACGTGCCCGCGCCGCCCCGGCTTGGGGGTCAGCACCCAGATGGGCGCTCCGTCGTCGAGCACGGTCTGGACGTCGACGAGCGTGTCGGTGAGGTCGTCGCCCTCACCCTCGCGGAACCAGACGATTGCACCGTCAACGACGTCGTCAAAGTCCTCGTCGACAAGGTCAGAACCGGTGAGGTCCGCAATCGCGTCACGAACCCCCTCGTCGATGTCGTCGGCGTACCCGAACTCCTGAACGAGGTCTCCGTCCTTGAAGCCCAGTCTCTCCACCCCTGCCGCGCTCGTCGCGCTGCCGGGGTCCATCGTCGTCGCCACCAGGGTCCGCCCTCTCTCAAAAACCGCCGACGACGGGCCATCTGCGGCACCGTCGCCGTGGCCCCACAGCGGGGCCCACGTGCCCAACCTAGTCCACGTCCCGGCTCCTCGTCCTGATGTCCGTCCTGCGACGTGCGCCTGACTGTGCTGGCGTCGGATCGTAGAGTGTCACGGACGTCACCCCCTCAGATCGCCTCACGGGTGTGACTTTGCTGCCCATTGGTGAACACAATGGTTCGGCACCACCCGACGCGGGATGCAGCACACCGCCCCGCCGAGGACCGGCCCGGCCTCCGACGCAACTGCGGTGGGGGCTCCCGAGGAGATGAAGAGGTTTCTGGTGGCATCGCACGACGAGACGCGCCCGCTCATCAATGGCCTGCTGAGCCAGGTCCCTGACTTCGACCCTGCCGAGACGGCAGAGTGGGTCGAGGCGCTCGACGGACTCATTGACGACCGGGGCGGTCCGCGCGCCCGCTACGTCCTGCTCAACCTGCTCAAGCGAGCTCGGGAGCGCAACGTCGCCATCCCGACGTCGTTCACCACGCCGTACGTCAACACGATCGGTGTCCACGAGGAGCCCTACTTCCCCGGCGACGAGGTCATGGAGCGCCGCTACCGCTCCTGGATCCGCTGGAACGCTGCCGTCATGGTGACGCGCGCGCAGCGCCCGGGCATCGGGGTCGGCGGCCACATCTCGTCCTACGCGTCGGTCGCGACGCTCTACGAGGTCGGTCTCAACCACTTCTTCCGCGGCAAGGACCACCCGGGCGGCGGCGACCAGATCTACTTCCAGGGCCACGCCTCCCCCGGCGTCTACGCGCGCGGCCTCCTCGAGGGCCGGCTCTCCGCCGACCAGCTCGACGGCTTCCGCCAGGAGCACTCGCACCCGGGCGGCGGCCTGCCCTCCTACCCGCACCCGCGTCTGGCACCTGAGCTCTGGGAGTTCCCGACCGTGTCGATGGGTCTGGGCCCGTCCTCGGCGATCTACCAGGCGTGGACCAACCGCTACCTGCACGAGCGCAAGATCAAGGACACCTCGCAGCAGGACGTCTGGGCGTTCCTCGGCGACGGAGAGATGGACGAGCCCGAGTCACGCGGCATGCTCCAGCTCGCCGCGCAGCAGCAGCTCGACAACCTCACGTTCGTCGTCAACTGCAACCTGCAGCGTCTTGACGGCCCGGTGCGCGGCAACGGCAAGATCATCCAGGAGCTCGAGGCGCAGTTCCGTGGCGCTGGCTGGAACGTCATCAAGGTCATCTGGGGCCGCGAGTGGGACGTCCTCCTCAACGCTGACAAGGACCGCGCACTCGTCAACCTCATGAACCAGACGCTTGACGGCGACTACCAGACGTTCCGTGCGAACGACGGCGCCTTCATCCGCGACCAGTTCTTCGGTCGCGACCCCCGCACCAAGGCGCTCGTCGAGAACATGTCTGACGATGAGATCTGGGCCCTCAAGCGCGGCGGCCACGACTACCGCAAGATCTACGCGGCCTACGCCGCGGCGCGTGCTCACACGGGTCAGCCGACGGTCATCCTTGCGCACACGGTCAAGGGCTACGGCCTGGGCTCCGGCTTCGCAGGACGCAACTCGACGCACCAGATGAAGAAGCTCAAGAACGCCGAGCTCAAGACGCTGCGCGACACCTTGCACATCCCGATCACGGACGAGCAGATCGACGCCGAGCCGTACATGCCGCCGTACTACAACCCCGGTGCTGACGACCCGACGATCCAGTACATGCTCGAGCGTCGTCGCGCACTCGGCGGGTTCGTTCCCGAGCGCCGCACCAAGCACACAGAGCTCACGCTCCCGGGCGACAAGGTCTACGAGCTGCTCGCGAAGGGCTCGGGCCAGCAGGAGGTCGCCACGACGATGGCGCTCGTGCGTCTCTTCAAGGACCTCGTGCGCGACAAGGAGTTCGGCCACCGCATCGTGCCGATCATCCCGGACGAGGCCCGAACGTTCGGCCTCGACTCGATCTTCCCGAGCGCCAAGATCTTCAACACGCTCGGGCAGAACTACACGCCGGTCGACGCCGAGCTCATGCTCTCGTACCGCGAGTCCGAGTCCGGGCAGATCATGCACACGGGAATCAACGAGGCCGGGTCGGCCTCCGCGTTCCAGGCCGTCGGCACGTCGTACGCGACGCACGGCGAGCCGCTCATCCCGTTCTACTTCTACTACTCGATGTTCGGGTTCCAGCGCACGGGCGACCAGTTCTGGGCCGCGGGTGACCAGTTGACGCGTGGCTTCCTCATCGGCGCGACCGCGGGCCGCACGACGCTCACGGGCGAGGGCCTCCAGCACGCTGACGGCCACTCGCCGATCCTCGCGGGCACGATGTCCCACATGGTCCACTACGACCCCGCCTACGGCTACGAGATCCGCCACATCGTGCGCGACGGTCTTGAGCGCATGTACGGCAAGGACAACGGCGGCCGTGACCGCGACGTCGTGTACTACCTCACGGTGTACAACGAGCCCATGCGTCAGCCGGCGGAGCCGGAGAACGTCGACGTGGACGGCATCCTCAAGGGCATCCACCAGATCCACCGCGCCGAGGGTGAGGGCCCCCGTGCCCAGATCCTCTCGTCGGGCGTCGGCGTGCTCTGGGCCCTCGAGGCCGCCGAGATCCTCGCCAACGACTGGGGCGTCCAGGCTGACGTCTGGTCGGTCACGAGCTGGCTCGAGCTGCGTCGCGACGGCCTTGCGGTCGACGAGCACAACTTCCTGCACCCCGGTGAGGAGCGGCGCACGGCGTACCTCACCGACAAGCTCTCGGGCGCGCAGGGGCCGTTCGTCGCGACGAGCGACTACGACAAGCTCGTGCAGGACCAGGTCCGTGCGTGGATCCCGGGCGACTACCACGTGCTCGGTGCGGACGGCTTCGGCTTCTCCGACACTCGTGCGGCAGCGCGTCGCTACTTCAAGATCGATGGCCCGTCGACGGCGGTTCGCGTTCTGCAGGCCCTCGCTCTCCGTGGCGACATCGCAGCCGACGTGCCCGCGCGTGCGATCGAGAAGTACCGGATCCACGACGTCACGGCCGGCACCTCGGGAGCCGTGGGCGGCGACTCCTGACGCCAGCCCTCGGGTAAGCCCTCAGGCCCGCGTCACGCGGTGCCACGACACGATCCCCGCACCCCCTGGATGACAGGGGGTTGCGGGGATCGTGTCGTTTCACGCAGGGGCTTGTGCCCGGGGCCGCTTCCCTGAGGGAAGGACCCCGGCCTCACGCCTGGGTGTGGTGCACCGCGGCGTCGAGCGCATTGCGCAGCTCTGCGCGCATGCGTGCGACGGCATGCTGGTCGGGGTGCATCTCGATCGCGGCGAGCTGACGTTCCGCCTCGTCGGGACGCCCGGCCTCGAGCGCAGCGAGCACGAGGTGACGGCCCACCTCGGGGTCGTGCTCACGGACACGCCAGTGGCCCGTTCCGAGCGCGAGCGCCTCGGCGGGACGCGAGGCGTCCCGCAGGACGCCCAGGCCGTGCGCCAAGGCCGTGCCGGTCGTGTCACGCTCGTGGGCGGTCACGAGTCGGCGGACCGCCTGCTCGTGGTCCTCGGCGACCGAGAGACGAGCGAGCTCGACGAGCGGGTACCAGGCGCGGGGGTGTCCCGCGAGCTCTTCAGCAAGGGCCCACACCGCCAGATCGCCGCGACGTGCACGCTCCTGCTCGGCCGTCTCGACGTCCTCTGCGGGAGTGAGGGGGTCTTCCACGGGATGCGGGCCGTCCGCGCGGCGACGCACCAGCTCAGCAAGGGCACGGAAGGCGTCGACGTCGTTCGGGTCAACCGAGAGCCGCGCCCGGAGCGCGTCCTCCCGGGGCTCGTCCCCGGCCGGTGCCGCGCTCGTCGGACGCCGCACTCCGACCCGTGACACGGGCGTGGGACGTTGAAAGAGCTTGCGGAACTTCGGGAAGACAGCCATGAGTTGACCATATCTTGTTCAAAGTCTGGTGTCCCGGGCAGGGGCACCCCATCTCGCAACGCGGGCTCCGCACGGTCGATTTTGTCGCTACCCCACAACGAGCCCCGTATGCTCGGCCCATGACCCCACCTCTCGCCCCGTCCGAGGACGCGCTGGCCGACGACGAGAACCTCCGGCGCGTACGCGACGGCGCGGGCATGCTCACCAAGGCGGCGCTCGCGCAGCTCGACGCAGAGCTCTCGTGGTACCGCGACCTTCAGGCCGACGATCGTTCCTGGATCGGCGTCGTCGTCAGCTCTGCCGTCTCGGCGTTCATCGAGTGGTACACGGACCCGTCGAACGCGCCCGGGGTCGGTGAGATCTTCTCCGCCGCACCCCCCGAGCTCACGCAGGCGATCTCGCTCCAGCAGACCCTTCAGCTCGTGCGGCTCGCGGTCGAGGTCGTCGAGGCAAGCTCCGACCGCCTCGCCGCGCCCGGCCGGGAACGCGACCTTCGCGAGGCCGTCCTCCGCTACTCGCGCGAGGTCGCGTTCTCTGCCGCCGAGGTCTACGCCCGCGCGGCCGAGATGCGCGGGGCCTGGGACGCCCGCCTCGAGGCCCTCACCGTCGACGCCCTCATGCGTGGCGAGAGCGACGACGCCGTCCGCTCGCGCGTCGCTGCGCTCGGCTGGTCGGGCGCGGCCCACGTCCTCGTCATGGTGGGCACGACGACGACCCGGCTCGACGAGGTGCGTGCAGCCGAGCTCCGTCGAGCCACCCGCAGGCTCGTCGACGACGTGCTCGTCGGCATCCAGACCGACCGCGTCGTCCTCGTACTCGGCGGGGGCGACAACCTTCTCGAGGCGGCACGCTCGCTCGTCGCACGGTTCGGCCCCGGCCCCGTCGTCATCGGGCCGGTCGTCGGCTCCATCTCCGAGGCCGGGCGGAGCGCCGCCGCCGCACTCGCGGCGCTCGCCGCGGCCCCGGCGTGGCCTCAGGCCCCGCGCCCCGTCCACGCCGACGACCTCCTTCCGGAACGCGTCCTCGTGGGCGACCGTCTGGCACGTCGCACGCTCGTCGACACGGCCTACACCCCGTTGAGCGCGAGCACGGGCTCGGTTCTCGAGACGCTCTCCGCCTACCTCGGCACGGGGCGTTCGCTCGAGGCGGCGGCGCGCTCCCTGTACGTCCACCCCAACACGGTGCGCTACCGCCTGCGCAAGGTCGCCGAGCTCACCGGATGGGACCCCCTCGACGCGCGGGAGTCGTTCGTCCTCCAGGTCGCGCTCGCCCTCGGCGAGCTCGAACGTCATGAGATCCCACGACTCCCGTGAGTCTTGTAGGTTTCTTACAACGTGCTCTCGCACACTTGGTGCGCGTCGTCACGCCCCGCAGACCCCTTCCGGAAGGCAAGGTTGACGAGTGATCGCCGTTCTATGCCCAGGCCAGGGTTCGCAGACCCCCGGCATGTTCAACCCGTGGCTCGAGCTCGATGGTGTGCAGGCACGCCTGGACGAGTTCGGGGCCGCCGCCAACCTTGATCTCGTCGCCCACGGCACGACGTCCGACGCGGACACGATCCGTGACACGGGCGTCGCGCAGCCGCTCATCGTCGCCGCGTCGCTCGTCGCCCTGCGCGAGGTGCTGGGTGACCGCCCGGCGGCTGGAACCATCGACGTCACGGCGGGCCACTCCGTCGGAGAGCTTGCCGCCGCGGCCGTTGCCGGCGTCCTCACGGACGTGGGCGCCGTCGGGCTCGTCGCGAAGCGCGCGGCCGCCATGGCCGCCGCCGCAGCCGCGGAGCCCACGGGCATGACGGCGATCCTCGGCGGGGACCCCGACGACGTCCTCGCGGCCATCGCCGCCGCTGGGCTCGTCCCCGCGAACATCAACGGCGGTGGCCAGACGGTTGCTGCTGGGTCGCTCGAGGCTCTCGCACAGCTCGCGGCCGCGCCCCCTGCTCGCGCACGCCTCGTCCCGCTCACGGTCGCCGGCGCGTTCCACTCCCCCTTCATGGAGAGCGCACGCGCGCAGTTCGCGCCGCTGGCCGCCGCCTGGGACGCGTCCGACCCCACCCTCCCCCTCGTGTCCAACCTCGACGGCGCCGCCTACGTCGGCGGCGCCCACGGGTACGGCACCGCCGCGACGGTGCTCGAGCACCTCGGCCACCAGGTCGTCGCACCTGTCCGCTGGGACCTGTGCCAGGCGACGTTCGCCGCCCTGGGCGTCACCGCGATCCTGGAGCTCGCTCCGGGCGGAGTCCTCACCGGCCTGGCCAAGCGCACGCTCAAGGGGGTCGAGCTCGTCGCCGTCAAGACCCCAGCCGACCTCGAGGCCGCACGCGACCTCGTTGCTCGTCACTCAGGAACCACCGCTTCGTCCGAGGAGATCACCGCGTGACTGCCCAGCTCACCCAGGCCACCGGGCCCCAGTTCTCGCGCGTCCTCGCCATCGGCGGCGTCCGCGGGGAGAACGTCGTCACCAACGACGACATCGCGGGTCCCATCGACTCCTCCGACGAGTGGATCCGTCAGCGGACCGGGATCGTCACGCGCCGTCGTGCCGGATCCGACAAGGACGTCCTCGACCTCGCCGAGGCCGCTGCGCACGACGTCCTCGCGCAGGCCGGCCTCACGGGCGCCGACATCGACGTCGTCATCCTCTCGACGGTCACCTACTTCGCGCAGACCCCCTCGGGTGCTGCGATCGTCGCCGACCGCATCGGCGCCAACCCCGCGGCCGCCTACGACATCTCCGCCGCGTGCGCCGGCTACGCCTACGGGATCGGCCAGGCCGACGCCCTCGTGCGGTCGGGCGTCGCGCGCCACGTCCTCGTCATCGGCGCGGAGAAGATGAGCGACTTCATCGACCCGACCGACCGCTCGATCTCGTTCCTCCTGGGCGACGGCGGCGGCGCAGCGATCATCGGGCCCTCGGACTTCCCTGGGATCGGCCCGACGGTGTGGGGCTCAGACGGCTCCAAGGCCGACGCCATCCGCCAGACCGCGCCGTGGAACGAGACCGCGGGCGTCGAGGGCGCCGCATGGCCGACCCTGCGCCAGGACGGCCCGTCGGTCTTCAAGTGGGCCGCGTTCCAGATGGGCCCCGTCGCCCTGCGCGCGGTCGAGTCCGCAGGGCTCACCCCCGCCGACATCGACGTGTTCGTGCCGCACCAGGCGAACATGCGGATCATCGATCAGATGATCAAGCAGCTCGGGCTGCGCGAGGACGTCATCGTGGGACGCGACATCGCCGACACCGGCAACACCTCGGCCGCGTCGATCCCGCTCGCGACCGAGCGCCTCGTTCGCGAGGGCCTCGCCAAGAGCGGCGACGTCCTCCTCCAGATCGGCTTCGGCGCGGGACTCGTCTACGCCGCCCAGGTGATCGTCCTTCCCTGAGCCCCTCGGGGCCCACTCACCCGTCCATCGGCCGCGACCGGCGCTGGGCACGCAGTACCCTCACCACCCACCGCCGTTCGCGGCGACCACACCGAAGGAGCAACCATGGCTTACACCGAGAACGAGGTCCTCGCCGGACTCGCCGAGATCGTTGCCGAAGAGACCGGCCTCCCGGCCGACACCGTCACCGCCGAGAAGTCCTTCACGGACGACCTCGACATCGACTCGCTCTCGATGATGACGATCGTCACGCACGCCGAGGACAAGTTCGGCGTGACGATCCCGGACGACGACGTCAAGAACCTCGCGACCGTCGGCGACGCCGTCTCGTTCATCACGAACGCCCAGGCCTGAGCCTCCCGGGTCCCGGGCCGTTCGCGGCCCGGGACCGGCGCAGAGGCATGCTCTCGCATCACCACAGACCTCCTGAGGAGACCACCATGACCACCCCCCGCGACGTCGTCGTCACCGGCCTCGGCGCCACTACGCCCCTGGGTGGGGACGTGGCCTCCACCTGGCGTGCCGCCCTGGCGGGCGAGTCCGGCGCCAGGACTTTCGAGAACGACTGGGCCGAGACCTACGGCATCCCCGTCGAGTTCGGCGCCACCATCAAGGTCGCGCCCGACGCGGTGCTGTCACGCCCAGAGATCAAGCGCATGGACCCCTCGACGCAGTACGCGATGATCGCGGCGCGCGAGGCGTGGGCCGACGCGGGCTCCCCCGAGGTTGACGGGGACCGCCTCGGAACCGTCGTGTCCTCGGGCATCGGCGGCATCTGGACGACCCTGGACGCGTGGGACACGCTCCGTGCGAAGGGTGCCCGCCGCATCCTTCCCATGACGGTGCCGATGCTCATGCCCAACTCCGCAACCGCCTTCGTCTCGCTCGAGCTCGGTGCGCGCGCCGGTGCGCACGCGCTCGTCTCGGCGTGCGCGTCGGGTGCTGAGGCCATCGGCTACGGCGTCGAGATGATCCGGTCGGGCCGCGCGGACATCGTCGTCGCGGGCGGGACCGAGGCAACGATCCACCCCATGCCCATCGCGGCCTTCGCAGCGTCGCGGACGCTCTCGCTGCGCAATGACGACCCCGCGGGCGCGTCGCGCCCCTACGACACCGCCCGTGACGGCTTCGTCATCGGTGAGGGCTCGGGGATCGTCGTCCTCGAGTCGGCCGAGCACGCCGCAGCTCGTGGTGCGCGCGTCTACGCGAAGATCGGCGGCGTCGGCCTCACGGCGGACGGCTACCACATCACGTCCCCCGAGCCGTCAGGCGCAGGGCAGCGCCGCGCGATGTCGGAGGCGCTCGCCGCATCCGGGGTCACTGCGGCCGACGTCGTGCACGTCAACGCTCACGCCACGTCGACCGTCGTCGGTGACCTCATCGAGGCACGCTCGATCCGTGCGACCCTCGGTGACGACGCGGACCACGTCGCCCTGTCCGCGACGAAGTCGATGACCGGACACCTGCTCGGCGGAGCCGGCGCGATCGAGACGATCTTTACGGTCCTCGCGGTTCACGACCGCCAGGCGCCGCCGACGATCAACGTCACCGACCCGGACCCCGAGCTCGTGCTCGACCTCGTGCGCGACACGCCCCGGGCGCTGCCGTCGGGCGACATCGCCGCGATCAACAACTCCTTCGGCTTCGGTGGCCACAACGTCGCGCTCGTCGTGACCAACGCCTAGGGCACCGGACACGCCGCACGCGCTCATGACGCGCGCCGACCGATAGCGGATCTGTACACGTCATACGTACCGATCCGCTATCAAGCGCGCAGAGCCCTCGGTGGATAGCGGATCCGACCACGTCCGTTGGTCCGATCCGCTATCGAGCGTGCAGCGGGTGGAGCGTGCAGCGGGTGAAGAGGGAGCGCGTGCGCGCAGCAGGGGGTTGGGCTGGTCAGCCGACGCGGTGGAGCCAACGGACGGGGGCTCCCGCGCCCGCGTAGCGGAAGGTCTCGAGCTCGTCGTCCCAGGCCTGGCCGAGCGCGAGCGAGAGCTCCGTGCGCATGCGGACGGGGTCGTCGGCGTGGTCGAGTGCGGCGCGGACGCGGTCCTCGGGCACGACGACGTTGCCGTGGACGTCGGTTGCGGCGTGGAAGATGCCGAGCTCAGGGGTGTGGCTCCAGCGTGAGCCATCGGTGCCTCGGCTGGCCTCTTCTGTCACTTCGTAACGGAGATGAGCCCAGCCGCGCAGCGCGGACGCGAGGCGCGCGCCCGTCCCGGGCTCGCCCTGCCAGGAGAGCTCAGCGCGGAGCATGCCGGGGGCGACGGGCTGATCCGTCCAGTCAAGAGACACGCGGACGCCCAGCACGTTCGCCGCGGCCCACTCGAGGTGGGGGCACAGCGCACGAGGCGAAGAGTGCACGAAAAGAACACCGCGGGTCGACGAACCAGCCATGGTAGGCCTCCTTGTGTCTCGAGGGTCGTCTTCCCCAACGTCCTCAGATCACAGGTGACAGGCAGTTCTTCACGGTGCAACGAGTCCATCATGCCCCACGGGCCCGGATCTGACCAGCACCGCGGTGCGACAACGGCGGGCGGCCGCTCGGGCCGACCCGCCGCGCATCACGCCTAGAGCTGCTCGCGCAGCGTGCGCATGGCCTTCTTGCGCACCGACTTCTCGAGCCGGTCGAGGTAGAGGTAGCCGTCGAGGTGGTCGACCTCGTGCTGCAGGCAGCGCGCCATGAGCTCCTCGCCTTCGACAACGACGGTGTTGCCGTCAAGATCGATGCCCTCGACCTTCGCGTACCACGCGCGCCGGGTCGGGAACCAGAGGCCCGGGACCGACAGGCAGCCCTCGTCGCCGTCCTGGTACTCGTCCTCGGAGAGGTCGACGATCCGCGGGTTGAGGACGTAGCCGACCTCGTCGTCGATGTTCCATGAGAACGCCCGCAGGCTCACGCCGATCTGATTGGCGGCCAGGCCGGCGCGTCCTTCGTCATCAACCGTCTCGATGAGGTCCGCGACGAGCTGACGCACCCGGTCGTCGACCTGCGTGATGGGCTCGCACGGCGTGCGCAGAACGGGGTCGGGAAGAACGCGGATGTCTCTCATGGCCATGGTGAAGATTGTTTCACGAACACGCGGGCCCCTCGTCCTGCCACGCAGATCGGACAGATCGCGCTTCGGCGAGGAGGTGCGGACTCACCCGAGCAGGCACACCTGCACGAGTGCGACGCCGACACCGGCACAGGTCCAGCTGACGAGCGATCCGACGAGGAACTCCTCGGCCTTCGTGCCTCGCGCGCGGTCCGCGGAGATCTCAGGGAAGCGGACGATGCCCTTCGCCGCGAGCACCGCAGCGAGGACGGGATACACCCCCAGGAGCCCGAGCACGAGCACGAGCTGCCGCTCGAGCGGTCCGATGAGCCGTCCGCCACGCATGACTGGACCCCGCGGGCGCTCGGGCGCGTCGTCCGCTCGCACGTGCACGACCTCGTGGCCCCGGACCGTGAGGCGCCACCCGCGGGCCGTCGCCCGCTCGGGAGCCTCGGCGACCGACGGGCTCAGCCCCTGGGCGTCGTCGACCGTGTCGGTGCGACGGGCCCGCACGAGCGCGGCGCGCGTGATGAGGTTGGCCGTCCGGGTGAGCGCGAGGGCGACGACGACGAACGCGAGCGCCGCCTCGGCGGGAATTCCGATCTCCCCGGCGAGCGACCGGCGCCACATGTCGACGGCCGGACCCGTGGGCGAGGCCACCGGCACGAGCGCGGTCGCGGCGAGAACGACGAGCAGCGCGACCGCGGGCCACACGCGAGCCCCAGCACGCGCGCCATCGGTCGACATCGCCGCTGCCCACGCGAGCGCGACGACCGCTCCGGCCGCGGCGGTGAGGAGGTCAACACCGACGCCGAGGACGAGGGCAGCGGCCACCACGACGACACCGGCCGGGGGCACGACGCGAGGGAGGCGGCCGGAGCGCAAGACGTCGGCGGTCGCGACGAGCGCGAGGAGAGTGACGGCGATCATGAGGTCGCTCCTTCCAGGAGGCGGAACGCCGCCACGAGGGCTGCACCGCCTGCGCGACGCAGCGACTGCGAGACCGCGGGCTGGGTGACCTCATGACGGGCCGCGGTCTCAGCCTGGGTCGCACCGAGCGCGATGTCACCCGCGTAGGAACGCTGAGTCGTCGTCATGGAGTCGATGATGCGGTCCCGGACGAGGAGCTGCGCGCCGAGGAGGGCGACGTCCGCGTCGTCACCGCCGAGGAACCACGTGCGCGCCCACGGCGCCTGTCCGTCAGCGAGCCGATGCGCCTCGTCAATCGCGTCGCGTGCGTTCCACCAGGCCGAGCCATCCTGGATCGCGGCTCCGTCGCTCGGGGATGCCACCGGAAGGATCTCCCCCCGCCCGATCCCGCAGCGCACGTCGAGGCCCTCGGGAAGGAGGAGCCGGACGACGCCCGTCGTCCACACGAGAGCGACGAGGTCGTCGGCGACAGCTTGGAACTCGTCACCGACCGTCGCATGGAGCGGCTCAGCGAGCGGGATCCGCTCGGCTGCGCGCGCGAAGGCGTCGAGCACGTCGCGCTGCGCACGGGTGCGGTCGGGCAGGTCGCGCGAGCCGACGATGTCGACGATGAGGGCGTGCCGGGAACTTCTCATCCACCAACTATAACTCGATCGCTTATATCTGGTCCTGCATAAGGCCTCAGCGCCTCACTCAAGGTCGGGTCGCAGACCTCGCCACACCGGATGACGCAGCCGACCACCAGCCGTGACACCACTGTGCGCAACCTCCGCGCGCCACCCGTGCGCAAGCCACCGCGCGTCACGCGCGTCCTCGGCAGGGACACCCGCAACGAGCGGGGCGCTCCCGGCATCCTTGTCCGCAAGATCCCGCAGCCGCGCCAGCTGACGATCATCGAGACCGCTCCCCACGCGCCCCGCATACACAAGCCCGTCGCCAGACCTGCGAGCAACAAGGAGCGACCCCAGCGTCGACCCACGCGACCCCCGACCAGGCCGCCACCCGACCACAACGACATCCGTGTGCTCGACATGCTTGACCTTGCGCCAGTCAGCCGACCGCTGCCCCACCCGGTAGCTCGACCCACGACGTTTGAGCACGACCCCCTCGAACCCGAGCTCCCCCGACACCTCGAGCGCGTCCGCGAGCGCAAGATCGACCACGTCCGAGAGCGCCACCGCTCCCCCCGGATCAACGACCTCCGCGAGCGCCTCGCGACGCTCCTCGATCGGGAGCGGCGTGAGATCTCGACCAGCGGCATCGAGGACGTCGAAGAGCACGAGCTCCACCGGAGCCGCACTGCGGGCCGCGGCCACCTCCCGCGCGTCCGTCAGCCCGAGCCGCGTCTGGAGAGGCCCGAAATCGGGGGCGCCGCCCTCCCCCGGCGCGACGATCTCACCGTCAAGAACAGCGGGGACGACGACGCGGTCACGCAGCTCGCCGAGCTCAGGAAAGCTCGCTGTGACATCGATGCCGTTACGCGTGCGCACGACGAGGTTCCCGTCAGGCCCGAGCGTGCACAGCGCGCGGATCCCGTCCCACTTCATCTCGATCGTCCACGGGCCACCGAGAACGGCCTCACGCACCAGGTCGCGACGGTCCGACGCATCCGTCGCGGTCGCCAGCATGGGGCGCAGGGACGCAGCATCCCCGTCGGACCGAGGCCGGTGCGGTGCGGACGCGGACCGCCGGTGCCGGCGCGCGGGATCGACCCGGTGCGCAAGCCATCGGTCCCCCTCGGCGTCGGTCCGCACGAGTGCGAGGACGACCGGCTGCGGTCCGCCGTCGGTCGCGAGACCACCCCCGGGCGCACCGTCGAGCTCGACGATGACCTCGTCGGCACGCAGCTTCTCGGCCTGGTAGGTGCCCGAGTCCCAGATCGTCATGGTGCCCGCCCCGTACTCCCCCCGCGGGATCGTCCCCTCGAACGTGGCGTACTCGAGCGGATGATCCTCGGTGCGGACCGCAAGGTGGTTGCGCGCCGGGTCCGAGGGGGTGAGCCGCGGAAGGGCCCACGAGAGAAGGACACCCTCGTGCTCGAGCCGCAGGTCGTGATGCCGTCGGCGCGCATGATGGTCCTGAATGACGAACACGGGGCGGCCCTCGTCACGCGCGGGGCTCGCCGATGCGACCGGGAACGGCTCGGGCGTGCGCGCCTGGTCACGCTTGGCCCGGTAGGGACCGAGCGGGTCAGGGTCCGCGCTCGCGGACGTCACCACCGTGGCGCTCCGTGCCCGGGACCTGCCCCTGCGGGGGGTTGCCGGCGGTGCGAGTGCGAGGGGTGCCAGAAGGTCTCCCAGCTCGTCGAGCCGGCGCAGGACGTCACGAGGGCCGAGCTGGGCGAGCCCGTCGTCGAGCTCGTCCCACGAGCGCGGCGCAGCGACGGCCGGGCGCTCACGGCCACGCAATGAGTAGGGCGCCACCGTCGTCTTGGCACCCGAGTTCTGGCTCCAGTCGAGGAGGACCTTGCCAGTGCGCTCCGTCCGACGTTGCGAACTCACGACGAGCTGTGGCATCTCCTTCTCGAGCGAGCGGGCAAGCTCACGAGCGACGGCCGAGACCTGCTCGGACGTCTGAGAGCCGTCGAGGCCCGCATAGAGGTGGACGCCCTTCGACCCGCTCGTCACCGGGACGACCGTGAGCCCCATGCCCTCGACGATCTCGCGGCAGACCCGCGCCACTGCGACGCACTCGCTGAGCCCCGCTCCCGGACCCGGGTCGAGGTCGAGGACGAGCCGGTCGGGGTGGTGGACGACCTCGCCCCCGCTCGTGTCGTCACGGTCCGTTCGCCACTGCGGCACGTGCACCTCGAGTGCAGCGAGCTGGCCGAACCAGGCGAGGGTTGCGGCCCCGTCCGACTCGTCGAGGACGGGATAGGTGTTCGTCCGACGCGTGTGTACGACGTCGACGGTCGGGACCCAGTCCGGAGCACCCTCGGGAAGGTTCTTCTGGAAGAAGACCTGCCCGGGTTCGTCGGGCGTCCCCACGCCATGCACCCACCGCTTGAGCGTCACCGGACGGCCCGCGGCATGCGTGACGAGAGCGGGGGCGACGGCGACGAGGTACTCGATGACCTCGCCCTTGGTCATGCCCGTCGCCGGGTAGAGCACCTTGTCGAGGTTCGTCAGCCGCACGGTGCGGCGCCCGATCTGGGTCGGCGTTCCGGTCATGGTTCATCCTGCAACCGACGCGCGCGCAGCGCACACTGGGGGAATGAGGGCGATCTGGAAGGGCACCATCTCGTTCGGGCTCGTGAGCGTCCCGGTGCGGCTGTTCAGCGCGACCGAGGAGCACGACCTGCCCCTGCACCAGGTGCACGACGCAGACGGCGGTCGCATCCGCTACCGCCGTCAGTGCGAGGTGTGCGGCGAGGTCATCGCGTACGAGCACATCGACAAGGCCTACGACGACGGCGAGCAGACGGTCGTCCTCGCGAAGGACGAGCTTGCGGCTCTCCCGTCGGAGCACAGTCGCGAGATCGAGGTCCTCAGCTTTGTTCCGTCCGACCAGATCGACCCGATCCTGCTCGATCGGACGTACTTTCTCGAGGCAGACCCTGCCTCGCGCAAGCCCTATGCCCTCCTCCTGCGCACGCTCGAGGCGACCGACCGCACCGCCGTGACGCGCTTCGCGCTCCGTCAGCGCACCCGCCTCACTGCGCTGCGCGCTCGCGGGGACGTCCTCACCGTCCAGACGCTCCTGTGGCCAGACGAGATCCGGGATTCCTCGGAGCTCGAAGGGCGCAAGGGGTCGCGCGTCTCGACCAAGGAGCTTGAGATGGCGCGGTCGCTCGTCGACTCCTACGCCGAGGACTTCGACCCCGCCGCGTTCACCGACGAGTACCAGGTCGAGCTCCGACGCCTGGTCGACGCCAAGCTCGAGCAGGGTGACGCGCTCGACACGGAGGCGACATTCGGGCCCCAGGACGACGACGAGGGAGCCGACGTCGTCTCGCTCATGGATGCACTGCGGCGGTCCGTCGCCGAGGCGCGCTCCCGTCGGGCGGGCTGAGCGAAAGGACCCGGTTCCTGTTGCGCCTCCGCGGGAGCCAGCGCACTGTGAGAAGGCACGCTCGTCCCGCCTCACCAGGCCAGCCAGCGACACGGCAAGCACCGACATCACCATCTGGAGGTCCCGATGCCCTCGTCACCTCACCCCCGGCCAACGCCCGTGCACTGGTCGCTCGACGGCCGCCCGCTGGGAACGCTCCTCGCCGAGGAGGGCACCCGATGAGCGCCACCACGATGGCCCGGGCCTCACTCGGCAGCGGATCCCGCATGCCGCTCCCCCAGCCGCGCGGCCCCCTGAGCGCCCAGCTCTTCGACGTTCTCGTCGCCGGACCCGACGCTCTCGTCGGCCCCCTCACCGCGCCGCACCACGATCCGGACGACGACGTCGTGCACGACGAGGACCTCCAGATCTCATTGTTCTGTCTCCAGGAGCTCCACTACCGCGGCCTCGACGGTGTCTCGGACACCTGGGAGTGGCACCCCGCGACGGTCGCCGTGCGGCGTGCGCTCGAGGACGCGTTCGAGGCTCATCTGCGCAGCCGACTCACCGACCTGCCCTCGCCCGAGCCCACCGCGGCTTCAGTCGCGCGCACCCTGTTCGAGCTCACGGGCCGCCCGGGCGGGCCCAGCCTCTCCCGCTACGTGGCGCGCGACGCCACGCGCGAGCAGCTCGTCGAGACCCTCGTCCACAGGTCGATCTACCACCTCAAGGAGGCGGACCCTCACACGTGGGTCATCCCCCGTCTGCACGGACGCGCGAAGGCCGCCGCGGTCGAGATCCAGTCCGACGAGTACGGCGGTGGGCACGTGGAATCGATGCACCAAGAGCTGTTCCGCACGACGTTGCACGGCGCCGGCCTCGCTGACCAGTACGGCGCCTACATCGACCACGTGCCCGCGGTGACGCTCGCGGCCTCGACCTTCATGTCGCTCGCCGGTCTCAACCGACGGCTGCGCGGAGCGATCACCGGCCATCTCGCCGCGTTCGAGATGACATCGTCGATCCCCAGCCGCCTGTACTCCGACGGGCTCAACCGCCTCGGATTCCTTCCCGAGGTCCGTGGCTACTTCGACGAGCACGTCGAGGCGGACGCGGTCCACGAACAGATCGCCGGCCGCGACCTCGCGGGCGGGCTCGCGGAAGCAGAGCCCGAGCTCGTCCCCGACATCATGTTCGGCGCGGCAGCCTGCGTCCTGCTCGACGAGGTCGCCGCGACGGACCACCTCGCCGCATGGGAGAACGGCCGCACCTCGCTCCGCACGCCCGTTCCGGGGGGTGTCGCATGAGCCGCGACCAGGTCGAGCTCACCCTCTGCCCCGACGGTCCCGTCCTCGTTCGCGGCGCGGTGCGCGTCGTGACCGACGACGGCACGCCCGTCGACCTCCGACGCCGCACCGTCGCACTGTGCCGTTGTGGAGGCTCGGCGATCAAGCCGTTCTGCGACGGCACCCACAAGGTCAACGGGTTCACGAGCGACGATCCCGTCGCACCCGGGACATAGCCCGCCCTGTTCCCGGAGGCCGCACACCTCACGGGACCCGACATCCTCAGGTCATCCCCCGTCGCCGCGTCCGTGCGGTGACGGGCGCCTAGGGGGAGGTCTCGCTCTCCAGCCTGAGGTAGGGGCCAAGGATGCGTCGCAGCTGGGCGAGAGTCTCGTCGCGCTCGGCCGGGTCGATGACGTCGGTGCGGCTGCGCAGCTCGCGCGTCGCGCCGAGGATCATCGCGTCGATGATGTCAGCGGTTGCCCTGGCATCGGGCTCCCCGTGTGCGCTGAGGGCACCGATGAGTGGCTCCTGCAGCGCTCGGTGAAACTCGGTCATGGGGCCTTCGAGCACCTCGGGGTCGACGACGCTGCCGAGCGCGCGGGCCACCCGGTTCTCGGAGCCTGAGAAGAACGACACGTTGCTCACGACGTACGCCCACACGGAGTGGCCGGGTGTGGCGGCCTCGTCGACCGCTGCACGCGTCCGGCTCGCCCACGCGGGAAAGACGTCGGCCACGACTGCTGCCATGAGGTCCTCACGGGACCGGGCGTACTGGTAGACGCTCGATCGAGCGAGACCGGCTCGACGCCCCACCTCGGCGAGGGAGGGGGCGTGGCCGGTCTCGGCCAGGAGGTCCCGTGCCGCATCAAGGACGGCCCGCTGCTGCATCGCCCGATGCTCAGCAACGGTTGCGGCACTGATACGCGGCACGGGATCTCCTCGGGGTCGTCAGACGACGTACGCCTCGAGGCGCCCGTCGGTCATCTCGAGAATACGGTCGCAGTGGTGCAGGACGTCGTGGTCATGGGTCACCATGACCGTCGCGACACCGTGCTGATGAGCTTCACGAGCGAGAAGCGCGACGACCTCCTGGGACCGGGGTCGGTCGAGCGCGGCCGTCGGCTCGTCGACGAGAAGGAGGCTCGGACGGGTGACAAGTGCCCGTGCGATACCGACTCGCTGCCGCTCGCCGCCCGAGAGGCGGTCAGGGCGCCGGTGCGCCCGGTGTGACATGCCGACCTCCTCGAGGAGTTCGCGCGGGTCGCGCGGGTTGTCGATCGACGCGAAGCGCAGCGGGAGCCGCAGCTGGTCGATCGACGTGAGCGCGGGCAGAAGGTTGCCGCTCTGGAAGACGAAGCCGATCGACGATGCGCGCAGTCGCGCGAGGTCGCGGTCCGACGTCGTCGTCAGCTCGGTGCCGCCCACGCTCACGGTGCCGGTCGTCGGCCGCACGAGCGCGCCGGCGACGGCGAGCAGGCTCGACTTGCCGGAGCCTGAGGGACCCACGATCGCGAGGAGCTCGCCCGGCTCGACCGTGAGGTCGACGTTGTCGAGGGCGGTGACGATGTCGTCGCCGTCGCCTCGCGTGAGGGTGATGCCTGACATGCGCAGGCCCTGTGGAGTCGTCATCGGTTGCCTCCGAGCGCATTGAGGGGGTCGACGCGAGTGATCCGGAGCACCGCGACGGCGGCCCCGATCATGCCGAGGAGGATCGTCAAGCCGGACGCGAGGGCGACCGCCCGGAGCTCGAGGCCGAACGGCATCGAGGTGGAGGCAAGCCCCGCACCGAGGAGGAGCCCGACGCCGACGCCGACGGTCGTCGACGCGAGGAGCAGGATCGCGGACTGCGCCAGGCTGTCACGCAGGAGGTAGCGAGTGCTGGCTCCCATGGCGCGCAGCACGGCGATCTCGTGCGTGCGCTGGATCGTCACGACCGTAAAGAACGCACCGATGACGAGCGCAGAGATGGCGTAGAGGAACGCCTGGATGAGCGTGAGCGTGGAGGTCTCCGCGGTGAATCCCGGGGATGCTCCGAACGACGTGGTGAGCGTCAGGCTCGTTGTGCCCAGGGCTGCGTCGCCTGCCGCGAGCGCGTCGGCGTCGAGGCCGTCACCGCGCAGCGCGATGGCGGTGACGTGCTCCGAGGCGTGCGCGGGGGCGGTCTCGCCCGGGCGGACTCCGGCGGCGATCTGCTGCCAGGTGCCGAGGTCGACGTAGCCGACGCTGACGTGGCCGAACGTGTGCTGACCGTCGAGGAGTCCCACGACCGTGAGGGTGGTCCCGGTCTGTTCAAGCGTCACGACGTCGCCGATGCTGACGCCGTCGTCGGCGAGGGTCCCCGAGAGGACGATCTCGCCGGGTCCGGCGAGCGGGCTGCCGGTGGCGACGCTTGGCGCGAGCCAGCTCGCGAGGTCGATGCCGAAGAGCGCGAGGTCGACGTCGACGTTCGCGTCGGTGCGCGAGTTGACGAGCGCAAGACCGAAGGGCGCGGCGTCCGCGACCTCGGGGCGCTGCTTCCACGCGGCGACGTCGTCGACGGCAACTGTCGAGCGGGTGAAGGCGGCGGTCGTGTCGACGTCACCTTCGAACGCGAACGCGGCGACGTCGAGCTTTTGAAGGCCGGAGACACCGTCGCGGACGAGGCCGGTCGAGAGGCCGGAGAGGAGGACCACGAGGGTCCCGATGAGCGCGACGACGGTGCCCATGAGGGTAAAGCGTCCGCGGGCAAAGCTCAGCTCACGTAGAGCGAGGAACATGGGTTCACGCACCTAATCTTGTCGACACCATGTCGGCAAGCATAGCGCTCGACCCGTGAGGCCCCTCGCACAGGGGCGTCGAGCGGATCACGCCATAGTGAGCCTGCGGGTCAGGATTGACCCCGCAGCTGGCGGAACATGGGGCAGTCGAACGGGTCCCGCGCACCGAGGCCCACCTCGTTGAGATAGCGCACGACGATCGCGTAGGACCGCACGAGGCTCGTCTCGGTGTACGGCACGCCGAGCTGGGCGCAGCGCTCGCGCACGAGCGCGGCTGCGCGCGCGAGGTGCGGACGCGGCATGCTCGGGAACAGGTGGTGCTCGATCTGGAAGTTCAGGCCACCCATGAGGACGCTCATGACCCCTCCCCCGCGGATGTTGCGGCTCGTCAGCACCTGCTTGGAGAGGAAGTCGAGCTTTGAGCCAGCCGGGATGAGCGCCATGCCCTTGTGGTTCGGCGCGAACGAGGCACCCATGTACACGCCGAACACGGCGAGCTGAACTCCGAGGAACGCGGCCGCAAGACCGAGCGGGAGTGCCCACACGATGAGCGCCACGTAGATGCTCAGACGCGCAGCGACCGTGACGAGCTCGAGCACGCGCGTGCGGGTGTCGACGCGACCGAGCGCATCGCCCGTCGACAACGACCGGATCGCAGTGATGTGCAGATTGAGGCCCTCGAGAGTGAGGAGCGGGAAGAAGAGCCAGCCCTGGTGCCGTGTGACGAAGGCGAGCAGCCCTCGGTGCTCAGACGCACCCTCGGGAGTGAAGACGATCGTGTCGTTCTCGATGTCTGGGTCCTTGCCGACCTGGTTGGGGTTGCCGTGGTGCCGCGTGTGCTTGTTCATCCACCATGTGTACGAGATGCCGACGACGACGTTGGCGAGGAAGCGTCCGGCGCGATCGTTCGTGACGTTCGACGCGAACACCTGTCGGTGCGCGGCCTCGTGCGCGACGAAGGCGAACTGCGTGAGCAGGATCCCGAGCGCACCGGCGACGAGCAGCTGGAACCACGAGTCGCCCAGCAGGACGAACGCCGTGATCAGACCCCCGAGCGCGACGCCGAGAACCGCAAGGGTCGTGAGGTAGTAGCCGTGCGCCCTGTCGAGCAGGCCCTCCTCACGGACGGTACGCAGCAGAGCGGTGTAGCTGCTCGTGAGGTTCTGCATGTTGTGGGCGCGGCGCCGGGGGCGCTCCGCATCGCGGACGGTCTCAAGCGACATCATGTCTCCGGGCTGTGTTGAACCGACTTCTCAGCCGAAGGGTGAGCGGATGCTCGTCGTGCAGATACCCCCACCCTACGGAACCGTAGGTTAGCCGTCCACGGGAAGCCTCGATGTGGACACCTCCGGATCCACGGACGCGGGCAAGCACCGGCGGCGCGCGCGTGGCGTGAGGCCGTCCAGTTGCGCACCGTCGACGTCCGGCGCACCGTAAGAGTCGAGGCAGCGGACCCGAACCGGCTCCGCGCACGCTGAATGTGCACGCCGCAGTCTGTGGCCTGCACCGTCTCAGGAGGAGGCCAGCATGACGACACCCGACAGCTCCGACCGCCCGCACCCGACGACGACGCACGCCGCGCACGGGGCAGGCCACCCCACACTCTTCGTCTCGACACTGGACGACGACGGCACCGCACCGCTGAACGTCCCTGTCGACAAGGACGAGCTCGTCATCGGGTCTGACCCCGACGCAGACGTCGTTCTCGCCGGCCTTCTCCCCCGGCACGTGACCATCCATCACGACGCACGCGACGAATACCGCGTCCACGCCCACGGACCCGTCGGCGGAGGTTCCGCGTCCGACGAGGGCGACCGCGCGCTGCGCACGGGCGCCCGCATCGAGGCCGGCGACTGGGCCATCACCTTCTGGCGTGAAGAGGGCACCGACCACGGCCGACCGTACGGCGGACGCCAAGGTGGAGAGTTCTCCGAGGGCCGTGCACAGGCGCCGCGCCCTGCCGACCGCGCGGCCGGCCTCACCTCGAACGTCCCGCCCGGCACGAAGGTTGACGAGGACGATCGCGGCCCAGAGATGGCCTGACCCGTGCCGACCAGCACCGTCACCGACGTCACGCCGCCGTCGTCCCTCTCGCCGACGCGCGTGCGCAACGTCGGGACGATCCTTCTCATGGCGCTCATCCTCGCGGCACTGCTCGGCGTGTTCGGGACGCGCACGACGGTCCGGTCCGTGACGCAGGACGGATGGACGACGACCGTCCGCTACGCGGAGGCGGCCCGCGCGGGCCTCGACGTCCCCGTCACCATCACGGTGACGCGGGAGGGCGGCTTCGACGCAGACGTCGTCATCGCGATCTCGTCGGACTACCTGCGGATCCTCGACCAGCAGAGCACGGGTCCAGAGCCTGCCGAGCAGAGCCGCGACGACACCTGGACCTACCTCACGTTCACCCCGCCCGACGGCGACACCCTCAAGGTCGACATCGAGGCGTACGTCCGCGCACTCCGCCACGAGGGCGCGGTCGGCCAGGTCGCCGTCATCGACTCCGCAGGGACCCTCGTGGCACCCGTCGACATCCGCACCCGCATCGTTCCCTGACACCAGGAGGTCCGGTGGACATCGTCGTCCGCGCTGCCGTCGTCTTCTTCGCCCTCTGGGCAATCACGCGCGTCGTGGGTCGCTCGACCCTCGGCGAGCTGAGCTCGTTCGAGCTCATCGTCTTCATCACGATGGGCGACCTCGTGCAGCAGGGTGTCACGGGTCAGGACTCCTCCGTCACGGGCGCCGTTCTCGCCGTCGGGACGATGGCGAGCCTGACGATCGTGCTCGCGTGGCTCAACGCCCGCTCACGACGGCTCCATGCGCTCGTCACGGGGCGTCCCGTCGTCATCGTCACGCGCGGCGCAACCGACCGCGACGCTCTGCGCCGGGAACGCCTCGCGTACGACGACCTCCTCGGAGCTGCCCGGCAGCAGGGCATCGAGGACCTCGAGAAGGTGCGCCTCGCTGTTCTCGAACCGAACGGCAAGATCTCGTTCTTCACGGGCGACGGCTCGTCGGGCGCAGCAGCAGGAACCGACGCAGGCTAGCTGTGCTCTTTTTGGGTGTGATCGACACGGCAGCCACGTCGGGCACACACGCCCTGGGCGAGCTCGGCCTCCAGCCTGGTCGGCATCGCGTCACCCCAGACGAGGCACCGGCTCGCGCTCCAGCTGACCGAGACCAGCACCATTGACGGGGAAGTTTCGCCCGCAGGGACCTCGCCACACTCATGCTCGAGGTCCCCGCGGTTCACCGAAAACTGGAGTCAGGACTCCGTTGCCACCGTGCGCGCCTGAGCACGCAGAGCTGCACCCGCCAACTTCATGGCGATCGGCCAGCAGACCATGGTCAGGCAGAACGCGATCGGCCACGCAATGATGAACTGGAGGGGCCAGCCCTTCAGCCACGCCACCGTGAACCCCGCGTGGAAGAGACTCATGAGGCCCGACATCGACGCGGCCATCATGAAGGTCATGAAGATCTGTGAGAGCAGGACAAATCGTTTGTTCACCGAAGGCTCCTTGTCTGCGGACAGTCGGCACGCAACTACGGCGCCACCGCCCGCTCATTGAGGGGAGGACGCCATGGGTTCGCGACTGGACACGACTTCATCTCGGCGACCGCCGAGTGCCGGAATAACCACACCGGCCAGGATCTTCTAGGCGCAGACATCCTACCAACAGCCGTCACCGCCCCGTCATCCAGGAGATGGTCGCGGACCAGGCGCACTGCGCGGGCCTGAACTCTGCGGCGCACTTCTTGGACATGTCGTCATCCTTCATCACAAGGAGACGGCATCAAACCAGTGTCAGCTCAGTGTGCCGCCAGCGCGAGAAGGATCCGGCGGTTGGCCCCCATCGAGACCGAGACCGTCGTCGCCGCTCAGGTCGCACTCGCAGCCTGAACCTGACTGTCACGTCTCTGCGTCGCAGTCCCCCTCTGCTCCGCCATACCCGGTAACGCAGAGCGGTGGGGCCTTGACCCCTGATCGTGGACACGCTGAATCCGGGTCTGACCTGGAGGAAGCGAGAAGATCTGATCATGGCAAGGAAGACGTACTCCGAAGAGTTCCGTCGTGACGCGGTCGAGCTGTATCGCTCGACGCCGACGGCCACGGTCGCGGGCATCGCCTCGGACCTGGGCATCTTGGACACGACGTTGTCGAACTGGCTGAAGGCCGCCGGCGTGCCGATCCGCGGGCAGTCACGCCCCCGCACCCAGGCTCCGCCTGGGGATGAGACACCCGAGCAGGAGCTCGCCCGGCTACGGGCGCGCGTGAAGGACCTGGAGGACTCCGAACGCAAGCTCAACACCGAGCGGGACATCCTTCGGGCGGCGGCGAAGTATTTCGCCGGGGAGACGAACTGGTGAGCCGCTTCCAGTTCGTTGCCGACCACCTGGCCACCTACGAGGTGAAGCGGTTGTGCGAGGTCATCGAGGTCTCGCGTTCGTCGTTCTACGCCTAGCACCCGCCAGGACACCTCGAGCCGACGCGCCAGCCCTGCGACGGTGGCGTGCTCACGACGTAGCTGCTCGATCGCCCATCCCAGGGACTGCTGCACGGATAGGTGACAGTCAGGCTCAGGCTGCGAGTGCGACCTGAGTGGTCATGATGGTCTCGAACTCGATGGGGGTCAACCGCCCCAGACGGACCTGCCGCCGCCGGCGGT
>NZ_JBQPRE010000008.1:0-8109 GCF_052324925.1 Sanguibacter sp. A247
CCCAATAGAGTTACGGCAGTCATAGCGTGAGGGAAACGCCCGGTCCCATTCCGAACCCGGAAGCTAAGCCTCACAGCGCCGATGGTACTGCCCTGGTGACGGGGTGGGAGAGTAGGACGCTTCCGGACATTCATTCGCGAAGGCCCACCCCGTACCGGGGTGGGCCTTCGTCGTACCCGGACCCAGAACGCAACACCGGCGGCCGCGCCCAGCCCCTCTGTGTCCGGCGCTGCTGCGCCCGGCCCCTCCGCGCCACTGTCCGGACCGGCGCGATCGTGCAGCCCACGTGCGCGCTCACCAGCACCGTCGACATGCGGCATCCCTGGAATGACGGGACGATGGGACCGTCAACACGCCCGACGAAGGGAACGACGATGAAGTACGGTACCGGAATCATCCTGCTCGTCATCGGTGCGATCCTCGCGTTTGCGGTCGCCGACCGCATCGAGGGAGTCGACCTCGTGATGATCGGATACATCTGCATGGGAGCCGGAGTGCTCGCGCTCATCATCGGCGCTATCGCGGGAGCCCAGCGGACCAAGACGACTCACCACGAGATCGTCGAGCGCCGCAACGACCCACCGGTCGCCTGACCCCAGCCGTGCACCCACGTCGGCGGCGCCGGCTCGTCCCCACGAGCTGACGCCGCCGTCGTCGTTCTCCGTGCGAGCCGTCGCCATCCTGCCCGCGCCTAGGATGGACGCATGACCGCCCCTGACGTCCCCGCGCCCACGCACGAGGACATCACCGGCTCCCGCACCTACCGGCCCGCGGTCCTCGTCGGGTCCATCCTCATGGGGATCATCACGCTCATCGTGGGCGGTCTCGGCACAGGGATCTTCGAGGCCTCCCTCATCGCCGACCCCGGCCCCGTCGTCCGCTGGGCACTGCCCGTCATCGTCGTGCTCCGCGACATCGCCCTCTCCGTGGCCCTCGCTGCGCTCGTCCTCGTCACCTTCCTCCTTCCGCCGGGCGACGACCGTCGCCGTGCCCTGACGATCGCCGGCACCGCGAGCGGCGCATGGACGCTCCTCGCCGTCGCCGACCTCGTCACCACGGTCGCCGACGTCCTCGGGAGCCCCGGCGGCGACGTGGACTTCGGCTCCCAGATGAGCGTCTTTGCCTTCCAGGTCCCCCTCGGGCGCATCCAGGTGACGCTCATCGTCATCGCAGCCGTTGTGAGCATCTGCGCGCTCCTCGTGCGCACCCCCACCGGGGCCGCGTGGTGCCTCGCCCTCCTCGTCGCAGGCCTTTTCCTGCGGTCCCTCACCGGACACACCGCCGGAGCGAGCGGGCACGACCTCGCCGTCTCAGCGATGCTCGTCCACCTCGCCGCCGCCGCGACGTGGACCGGCGGCATCCTCGTCCTCATCGCGCTGCGCGCCCGCGGCGGACTCCGCGCCCACGTGCTCGCCGAGACCGTCAGGCGCTTCTCGACGCTCGCCGCCTGGTGCCTCGTGCTGGTGGCGTACTCCGGAGTCCTCTCAGCGCTCGTCCGCCTCGGCACACCAGGCGACCTCGTCGAGACGCGCTACGGCCTGCTCATCGTCGCCAAGGTCGCGGGGATGGCGATCCTCGGGCTTCTTGGTTGGCTGCACCGTCGGCACGTCGTCGCGCAGCTCGCGACAACCGAGTCCGCCGCACTCGCCACGCGCGCCTTCTGGCGCCTCATGGCCGCGGAAGCCGTGCTGCTCGGCGCCGTCGCGGGACTTGCCGGTGCGCTCAGCTCGTCGGCGCCCCCGGTCCCGGACGAGGCCCCTGCCGCACCCACGCCCGCGCAGCTCGTCACGGGCGAGCCCCTCCCGCCCGAGCCCACGCTCGCCCGATGGCTCACGCTCACGCGCTGGGAGGCGATCCTGGGCGTCGCGATCATCGCCGCCGTCGTCGTGTATGTCCGCTGGTACCTCAGACTGCGCCGTCGCGGCGACGCCTGGCCCGTCACCCGCGTCGTCACGTGGTGTGCCGGCATGCTCGTCCTCCTGTGGGTGACCAGTGGCGGCGCCGCCGTCTACGGTCGCGTGCTGTTCTCAGGCCACATGGTGCAGCACATGACCATGGCGATGGTCGTACCCCTGCTGCTCGTGCTGTCCGCGCCCATGACCCTCGCGCTGCGCGCGCTCCCAGCACGGGCCGACGGCTCCCGCGGCCCGCGGGAATGGCTCCTCACCATCGTGCACTCGCGCTACGGCACGTTCTTCGCCCACCCGATCGTCGCCGCGGTGAACTTTGCCGGATCGATGATCGTCTTCTACTTCACCCCATTCTTCGAGTGGTCCCTCACGACGCACGTCGGGCACCTGGGCATGGTCGCTCACTTCACGCTCGCGGGGTACTTCTTCGCTAACGCCCTCATCGGGATCGACCCCGGCCCCAAGCGCCCCGGCTACCCGCTGCGGCTTCTCCTCCTGCTCGCCACCATGGCCTTCCATGCATTCTTCGGCGTCGCGCTCATGTCAGGCACCGCCCTCCTCGTCCCCGAATGGTTCGGGCTCCTCGGACGCCCGTGGGGTCTGCCCGCCCTCGATGACCAGCAGATCGGTGGCGGTGTCGCGTGGGGCGTCGGCGAGATCCCCACCGCGTTGCTCGCGATCGTCGTCGCCTTCCGCTGGGCCAAGGACGACGAACGCACAGCGAAGCACCGCGACCGCCGCGTCGAGAAGGCAGGCTCCGACGCCGAGCTCGACGCGTACAACGCGATGCTCGACGACCTTGCCCAGCGCGACGCCGAGTCGGCGCGCAAGCAGGGCGTTCGCGGGGCCACTGCGAACGGCGCACGTCCCTCCGGCACCCGCCCGCCCGAACCCGCTGGTGACGCGGACTCGATCACGTAGCGCCCGCTCCCAGGTGCTTCCCAGCAACGTGTGCTGCTCAGTAGGATGACCCCGTCGCGAGGACGATGCGCAGGGGCTTCTGTGTCGTCGGGGAGTCGCGCCCGAACGGGAAAGCAGGGACAGCATGAAGAGACTCACACTTGCGGCAGTATCGGCGGTGGCGCTCGCACTCACAGGGTTCGGCATCGCGCCGGCGAACGCCGCCACCGCCACGACCGGCCACGTCACAGTCAAGGTGACCGCCGTCGGCGGCGGGCTCATCGAGAACGCCTGGATCGAGCTGGAGGGTGACACCGCCGGGGCTTACGGCTCAACGAACGCGAGCGGAACGTACACGACCGACGAGCTCGCTCCCGGCACGTACGATCTCACGACCCGCCTGTCCTACCCGGTCACGGCCGAGGCGACGCAGAAGGTCGTCGTCACCGCGAACAAGGACACCGCCGTGGTGGTCGCCCTCGCGGGCGTCCAGGTCCTCACCGGCAAGGTCACCGCCAACAGCAAGAACATCTCGAACGCCTGGGTGATCGCCACGTCGTCGACGAACAGCTACTCGGCGAAGACGACGAACGGGTCGTACTCGCTCGTCGCACCGGCAGGCCAGTACACGGTCGAGGTCAACGAGGACTGGAGCGCCCCCACTGCGAGGTTCCTCACGACGTTCGCAGGCAACACCGTCCGCGAGGTCGACGCGAAGACCGTGCGCATCGCGCCCAGCTCCACCGCGACGCTCAACATCGCGGCCTACGCCAAGATCGGCTCCATCAAGGGTGCGGTCGTCGACGCCAAGGGCAAGCCGGTCGCCGGTGCCTCGGTGTCCGCCTACGGCAGCAACCGCACCGGATGGGCCTTCGCGACCACCGACGCCAAGGGAAGCTACACGCTGACGGGCCTGCCCGCCGGTCGCTACTCCGTGCACGCCCGCAAGGGTTCGCTCGAGAGCGAGTACATGTCGCCGCGGATCTACACGGTGAAGACGGGCAGGACGACTGCCGCCAAGATCGTCGCCCGCAAGCCCGCCGTGCACAAGGGAGCGATCGTCCTCAAGGTCAAGGCCTCCAAGTCGGTGTGGAAGCGTGGCAACGTGTGCGCGACCGCCGTGACGAGCAAGGGCGCCTACGCAGGCGAGGCCTGCGCAACCTCGAAGGCGAAGAAGCTCAGGCTCACCAACCTGCCGAAGGGCACCTACAAGGTGACCCTCAACGGCACGAACACCTCGGTGAAGATCGTCGTCAAGAAGAACAAGACGACGACGAAGACCGTCTCCCGGTCCACCGGGACGACGATCGCCGGCACGGCACGCACCGCGGCCGGCAAGGCCCTCAAGAAGGGCTACGTCGCAGTCTTCGACGCGAACGGCACCTGGCTCGGGAACACGCGGACGAGCAGCAAGGGCAAGTTCTCGGTCCCGGGTGCGACCTCCGGCTCCTACACGGTCATCGTCTCCGGCGCGAAGGCGAGCGACGGCGCGCAGGTGTCGAAGAAGGTCACCGTGAAGAAGGGCAAGAAGGCCGTGACGAAGGTTCGCCTCGTCAAGGCCGCGAAGATCACGGGCAAGGTGACGAACTCCAAGGGCGTCGGTATCGCCGGAGTCAACGTCGCCATCTCCGGGAGTGACGGCACGTGGCTGCAGGTCCAGACGAACGCCACGGGTGCGTACAGCGCGCCCGGCCTCGTCAAGGGCACGTACATCGTCTCGGCAGCCGACCCGTACCAGGGTGGTTACTACAACAGCAAGACCGTCAAGATCAAGGTTGCGACGGGCAAGTCGAAGAAGAGCAGCACGCTCACGATGGCTGCCGGCTGACAGCTGGGGGCGGCCGCGAGCGGCCGCCCCCAGGTCACGTCAGACGTGAGGGGCGCGTTCCGACCTACGGTCGGTGCGCGCCCCTTGCTCGTGCGACCTGGTCGTCAGGACTCGGGAACCGAGAGGATCCCCTCAAGGACGTCACTGAGCGAGATGTCCTTCGCGTCGAACGAGATGCCCAACGGGTCACCCGACGGCTGCTGGATCGTGTCGTCGACGGCGCTGCACATCGCCGGCCTCCCTCGCTCATGACGATCTGGCGTGGCTGCCGATCGCTCTGTCACTCAGAACTCATCGGCGCGCACGCACGCGACCTTGAGCAGGCGACGGCACGCGTGTCGCAGGGTGAGAAGGGATTGCGCTAGACGTCGTCGGGCGCCGGGCCGTCGTCGGACCGGGAGGCGTCGGGTGCCGGGCCGTCGTCGGACCGGGAGGCGTCGTCCGGAGTGGAGCCGTCGTCGGACCCATGGCCCCCGTCGGGCGCGGGACCGCCGCCCACCGCGGACGTTCCGCGCACAGCGTCCTCGGGGCGCGCCGCAGCGCGCGCCTGGGCGAGCTCAGACTCGCGAGCCGCGCGGACTCGCCGGACCGCCATGACCACCATGACGACAGCGAGCGCCAGGCCAGCCGTGACCAGGAGCCAGAACCGGGACGCCGGATCGAGCGAAGCCTCCGCGAGCACGCGCAGAGCGGGACGAGCAGACACCATGATGAGCCTCGAGAGGTGGACGGACCGCCGGCGACCGCTGCGCGCCGATGACGCCTGACGTTACCCCGACACCCCCGGACGAAGCACGGCGTTGGGCCTGCGTGGCTCGCGCGCACCCCGTGCCACGCGAGCACCGTCCCCGTACGATCAGGGCATGAGCGACGACACCGTGACCCCGGACGGCAAGGACTGGACGTGGGTGCTCACGAGCCCCTGCCCCGAGTGCGGGTTCGACCCCGCACGCCCCCTGACGGACTACCTGAGCGAGCTCGACGAGCACGTCGCGCGCTGGCGGACCGTCCTGCTGCGTCCCGACGTCCAGACGCGCCCCACCCCAGGGACCTGGTCGCCGCTCGAGTACGCGTGCCACGTGCGCGACGTCCTCGACGTCATGGCCTCGCGCGCCCTCAACATCCGGGAAGAGGACAACCCCATGTTCCCCGGCTGGGACCAGGACGACGCCGCGATCAGGCGCAACTACGCCGAGGCCCGGCCCCTCGCTGTCGCCGACGAGCTCGCCGAGCGCGCGCAGTGGTTCGCCCAGGCGTACGCGGACGTACGCGACGACGAGTGGGAACGCCGCGGACGACGCGGTGAGGACGCCGAGTTCACCCTGCGAACGCTCGGGCTCTACACAGCGCACGAGCTCGTCCACCACGCGCACGACGTCGGCGCCTGAGACGCGGCGCGCGCGTCTGAACGTACGAACGCCCGCGCGGGGTGCCTGCGCGGGCGTTGGCTCAGGGGGCTGTCGGCGTCGCGAGGCGCGCACCCACGGCCCGCAGGACGAACGCCTCGGTCGCGCGGCACGCGGCAGCGCGACCGGCCTCGTCCTCGCCGAGCGAGCGACCTGAGAGGCACGAGTTGACGAGGCTCACCGTGACATCGAGGTCCTGCTCGGGGAACTGCCCCTGCTCGATGCCCGCGACGATGATGCGGCGCAGGATCGTCTCGACGATGTCGGCGTGCCCGCGCAGTTGACGGGCGGTCGAGCGCGAGACGACGGTCCGCAGCTCGGGGCCTGGCGCGAGGTGGAAGACGCGCTTGAGACGCATGCGTGCCTGCACGTAGGTGCGCATCTGGGTGACCGGGTCGTCGACGTCGGCGAGCTCGCGTTCGAGGCTTGCGACGTACTGCTCGGTCTCGTGGTTGATGAACCCGACGAGCAGCGACTCTTTGTCAGGGAAGTGGTTGTAGACGGCTGTGCGGCCGATGCCTGCGGCGCTCGCGATCTCTGCGAGGGTGATCGAGTCGAATCCACGCTCGTCCATGAGCGCTGCGAGCGCGGTGAAGAGCTTGTGCCTCGTCTGCTGCCGGTGCTCGGCGAGGGACCCTCCGATGATCTTAGGCATGGTGACATGATGCCACTGATCGTCAGGACGATGACGACGTGGGGTCGTGCGACACGTCACATGACCCCGTGTGGGGTGTCCAGACGCTGGACCGTCGTCCACAGATTTTGTCCACAGGGGTGTGGATGACATGGGGAAGACGCGTCCCCGCCTGTGCATGAACCTGTGTGTGCCCCAGGCACACGAATTACACCCATGCGAAGGGTTGCCGACCACTGCTTGACCGGCATATGAACTAGGGACAAGGAACCGCTCCCCGCGCTGCGCGCGCACGCGCATGACGGACTCGAGCGGTGACGACCCACCGGAAAACGACCTCGGCGACGCACGCCAGAACGACCGGCGTGCACGGTCGCGACGCCGCGACGAGGACGGTCCCGAGGGTCCGACCGCAGCACGGCGCATCCACGCGCCAGCACGTCGACCGGGACACCGGGCAGCTGCGGCTCATGATGCTCTCCCCCGGGCCCGCGCCCGGGGGAGGGCTGTGAGCGCTCACCACGAGAACGCCCACAACCGCGTGGGCACCGAGCCCCTAGTCTCAGGACGTGACCGAGACCCCTCCCGACGCCCGGACTCGCCGGGTCGACGCCGCCCCGGCCGACCTCGCCCGCGACCGCTTCGCCGACCTCGCGCGCTCCGTTGCGCTCGGGGCGGTGATCCTCGGCCACTGGACCATGGCGGCCGTGAGCGTCGACGCCTCAGGCGCGCTCCATGTGGGCAACGTGCTCGCCAGAGCGCGCTGGGCCTGGCCCGCGACCTGGCTGCTCGTCCTCATCGGCCTGTTCTTCCTCGTCGGTGGCTTCGCCAACGCGACGAGCCTCGCCCGGGCACGCAACCGCGGGCTCACCGCCGGGGCCTGGGCCCGCCGACGGCTGCGCGGGCTCTTCGGGCCCGTCGTGCCGTTCGTCGTGCTCGTGCTCGCCGTCGTCGGCATCGCGCTCCTCGCTGGCGCGCCGCGAGGCCTCACCGCGACCGTCGCCGTCGCCGTCCTCATGCCCCTGTGGTTCCTCGCCGTCTACGGCGTGCTCGTCGTCCTCGCGCCGCTCGGGCTGCGGCTCGACGCCCGGTGGGGCTGGCGCGTGTGGGTCGCGATGAGCGTCGTGGCGATCGGCGTCGACGCCGTGCGGATCCTCACCGACGTGCCCTGGTACGGCTACCTCAACTACATCTTTGTGTGGGGGCTCGCGCAGCAGCTCGGGTTCGCCTACCGCGACGGGCGGCTCACGCGCGTGCGGGCGCCCGCGCTCGCCCTGTGGGCGGCTGCGGGCTTCGGCACGATGGCGCTCGGGACTGCTGCACGGATAGGTGACAGTCAGGCTCAGGCTGCGAGTGCGACCTGAGTGGTCATGATGGTCTCGAACTCGATGGGGGTCAACCGCCCCAGACGGACCTGCCGCCGCCGGCGGT
>NZ_JBQPRE010000009.1:0-5495 GCF_052324925.1 Sanguibacter sp. A247
ACCGCCGGCGGCGGCAGGTCCGTCTGGGGCGGTTGACCCCCATCGAGTTCGAGACCATCATGACCACTCAGGTCGCACTCGCAGCCTGAGCCTGACTGTCACCTATCCGTGCAGCAGTCCCCGGCGGCCGGGTAGCCGGGCCTGGTCGGGGGCCGGGCCGGCGGCCGGGCCAGGGGTCAGCAGTCGGGGTCGGCAGTCGGGCTACCCGCAACTCTGTGCGCTACCCGCAGGTCTGGACTCGCGGGAAGAGCACAAAACCGCGGGTAGCCGGGCTGGGCAGCCGGGGACCGGGCCAGGGGCCGGGCCGGCGGCCGGGAGCCGGGCCAAATGGCCGGCGGCCGGGCAGCTGGGTCGGTCCGGGCGGCCGGGCCAGGGGTCAGCAGTCGGGGTCGGCAGTCGGGCTACCCGCAACTCTGTGCGTTACCCGCAAGTCTGGACTCGCGGGAAGAGCACAAACCCGCGGGTAGCCGGGCTGGGCGGCCAGAGGCCGGGCCAAATGGCCGGCGGCCGGGTCGGGCCGGGCAGCTGGGTCGGGGCCGGCCGGGGGCGGGTAGCCTGGGCCGCCGGGCCCGGGGCCGGGACGGGTGGGTCACGTCCCAAAGGTCCCACCATTCTTTCGGGATGGCCCTGTTGAATTCTTGGCAGAGAACCCAGGAGGACCCATGACCGTCGTCTCCCCCGTCCGCCCCGCAGGCGTCCCCACCCACCCGGGCCGCGTCGTCATCGCCGGCGCCGGCATGGTTGCCCACCGGCTCGTCGAGCAGCTGCTCGCCCGCGGCGACTCCGCAACCTGGGACGTCACCGTCCTCGGCGACGAGCCGTACCGGCCCTACGACCGCGTCCACCTGTCCGAGTTCTTCGATGGCCGCGACGCCGAAGGCCTCGCCATGGGCCCGTCCGTCTGGGACGACCCACGCGTCACGCTCCGCACGGGCGACCCCGTCGCGAGCATCGACCGCGACGCCCAGGAAGTCCTCACCCGCTCGGGCGTCCGCATCCCGTACGACAACCTCGTGCTCGCGACAGGCTCGTGGGCGTGGACACCACGCACGACGGGCATCGACCTGCCGGGCGTCGTCTCCTACCGCACGCTCGACGACGTCACGACGCTCCGCGACTGGATCGCGTCACGAGCAGACGCCCTCGGCCGCCCGCTGCGCGGCGCCGTCGTCGGCGGCGGCGTCCTCGGGCTCGAGGCCGCGAGCGCACTGCAGCGCCTCGGCGCTCACGCAACGGTCATCGAGTTCGCCGACCGCCTCATGAACGTCCAGCTCGACGAGGGCGGCGGCGAGACACTGCGCGTCCGCATCGCCGACATGGGCGTCGACGTCCGCCTCGGCACCGGTGCGACGCGCCTCGTCCCCGCCGCGGACGGCGCCGTCGGGCTGCTCGTCCTCTCGGACGGTTCGACGCTCGACGTCGACGTCGTCGTCTTCTCGACCGGCATCCGCCCTCGCGACCGCCTCGCCCGCGAGTCCGGTCTCGCGCTCGGCGAGCGCGGCGGCGTCGTCATCGGCCCCACCTGCCGCACGTCGGACCCGCACGTGTGGGCCGCGGGTGAGGTCGCGTCGTTCGAGGGCGTGTGCGCGGGGCTCATCGCCCCCGGCAACGCACAGGCGGACGTCGTCGTCGACCAGCTGCTCGGGGGGACCTCGGAGTTCTCTCCCGCACCCGAGGGCACGAAGCTCAAGGGCGTCCTGCACGACGGCGTGCCCGTCGAGGCCGCGTCGTTCGGTGACGTCAACGCGCTCACACCCGGCGCGCTCGAGGTGACGTTCGCCGACCCGGTTGCCAAGACGTACAAGAAGCTCGTCGTCTCGGACGACGCACGCACGCTGCTCGGCGGCGTGTTCGTCGGGGACGCTGCGCTCTATGCGAGCCTGCGCCCGATGCTCGGCCGCGCCCTCGGCGCGGATCCGAGCGCATTCCTCGCCCCGGAGGGCGGTGCGTCGGTTCCAAGCACAGACCTGCCCGACGACGTCGTCGTCTGCTCGTGCGCCAACGTCACGGCTGGAACCGTGCGCAGCGCCGTGACCGAGCACGGCTGCACGTCGGTCGCCGAGGTGAAGAAGTGCACGAAGGCCGGGACGGTCTGCGGCTCGTGCATCCCGCTCGTCACCAAGCTCGTCAACACTCAGCTCGAGGCCTCGGGTATCGAGGTCTCGCGTGCCATGTGCGAGCACTTCGCGATGTCACGCGCCGAGCTCTACGCACTCGTGCGCACGGCGGGCCTGCGCACGTTCTCCGAGGTCGTCGCTGCGCACGGCAAGGGTCGCGGCTGCGCGGTCTGCAAGCCGGTCGTCGCGTCGATCCTCGCGTCGCTCGGCGTCGGACACGTCCTCGACCCCGCCAACGCGCCGCTCCAGGACACGAACGACCACGCGCTCGCCAACATGCAGAAGGACGGCACGTACTCCGTCATCCCCCGCATCCCAGGCGGCGAGATCACTCCTGAGAAGCTCGCGGTCATCGCCGACGTCGCCCGCGACTACGGCCTCTACACGCGGATCACGGGCGCGCAGCGCATCGGCATGTTCGGGGCGCGCCTCGAGCAGCTCCCGCACATCTGGCAGCGTCTCGTTGACGCTGGTATGGAGTCGGGCCAGGCGTACGGCAAGTCGCTGCGCGCCGTGAAGTCGTGCGTCGGGCAGTCCTGGTGCCGCTTCGGCGTCCAGGACTCCGTGGGCATGGGCGTGCGTCTCGAGCTGCGCTACCGCGGCTTGCGCGCACCGCACAAGTTCAAGGTCGGCGTCTCGGGTTGCGCGCGCGAGTGCGCTGAGGCTCGCGGCAAGGACGTCGGCGTCATCGCGACCGAACGCGGATGGAACGTGTACGTCGGCGGCAACGGCGGGTTCACGCCGCGGCACGCCGAGCTGCTCGCCGAGGACCTCGACGACGAGATGCTCATCCGCGTCATCGACCGATTCCTCGCCTACTACATCCGTTCGGCTGACCGCCTGCAGCGCACGGCGCCGTGGGTCGCGGACTACCCGGGTGGGATCGCGGGGCTCCGCAAGGTTCTCGTCGAGGACTCCCTCGGTATCGCTGCCGACCTCGAGTCGTCGATCGGCGAGCACATCGAGGCGTACGAGGACGAGTGGGCGGCGACGCTCGCCGACCCGGTGCGGCTGGCGCGCTTCGCGTCGTTCGTCAACGCGCCCGACACTCCCGACCCGGACCTCGCGTACACGCCCGAGCGCGGGCAGGTGCGCCCGGCTCTCGCGGGTGAGGTCTCCGACCCTAACCCCGTCATCGCGCGGACCATCGCGGTCCGCCCGTCCGACTCCGACGTGGAGGTTTCCCGATGACCACGTGGACCCCCGTCTGCGACCTTGCTGCGCTCGACCCCGAACGGGGTGTGGCGGCTCTCGTCGACGGCGAGCAGGTCGCGTTGTTCCTGCTCGACGACGGCCGTGTGCTTGGCGTCGGCAATCACGACCCGTTCTCGGGGGCGAACGTCATCTCTCGCGGAATCGTGGGAACTCGTGGCGAGGACGCGACCGTGACGAGCCCCATGCACAAGCAGATGTGGGACCTGGCGACGGGCGCCTGCCTCGATGCGGTGGGTGGCGAGCCGGTCGACCTGCCGACGTTTGCCGTCGAGGTGCGCGACGGGGTCGTGCACGTCGGTCTGTGACGCGGCGGGCGTGACGTTGTCAGTCGTGGTCGAACGGGCCGGGCGACCTTCGCCCGGCCCGTTCGCTCACGGGTAGTACTTGGTTCCGCGGACGACGACGCCGACGTGCTTGGCGTCGGGCTTCTCGCGGATGTCCTGGAGGATCCCGAAGGTTTTGATCGTCGTCCTGCCGGAGGATGGAGACCGGCACGGCGAACCAGGCCATGCGGTTCTGCCATGCCGGTCGAGGCTCGGGTCGGCACCCCAGCAGAGACACCCCCTGAGGGACTTCGGCTTCGTCGTGCGCTTGACCGGCAGAGTCACCTGCTGAGCAGTGTCTGAGTGCCCTCCTGATGCCGTCGCCCTGAACTTGGCTGTCCGGGTCTTGTTCGACGAGATCCGCACCTTGATCTTCTTCGTCAGCCCGCGGGTGCGGCCGCGGGCAGGGTCGGGCGTTGGGCCTCGGACGGCTGGCGCGGCATGCCGCCCGTTCTCGCTGCAGACCTCCGCCCACACGATCCCTGCAAGACATTTCACATTCTGCAAGACCTTGCTAGTGTGGCCAGCAGGCACGGCGGCCGCCCGGCCGCCTCCACGACCGCGCTACGCGCCCCGCACGTGAAGGCACCGCAATGCAGCGACTCCATTCCCTCCCCCACCATGACGGCTCCGCGCTCTACAGCCCGGGCGACGGCACCACGCTCGGAGCAGCCCGGACGGTGCGCGTGCGCGTGCCCCGCTCCTTCGGCCCCGTCACGAGCGTCGCGTTGCGCGTGCTCATCGACGGCGAGCCTCGCTTCACCCCCATGACCACGCAGCCCAACCCCGCACTCACCGGGGACGACGCCACCTGGTGGACGGGCCAGCTCACGGTCGACAACCCCGTGACGACCTACCGCTTCCTGCTCAACCTCCTCGACGGCTCGGCCCTCTGGCTCAACGCCGAAGGGGTCGACTCGATCGAGCCGGTCGACACACAGGACTTCCGCGTCACGACGTTCCCCCGGCCACCCGCGTGGGCGACGTCGCAGGTGCTCTACCAGGTCTTCCCCGACCGCTTTGCCAAGTCAACTGCCGCTGAGACGCGCCCAGCGCCCTCGTGGGCACTCCCCGCCGCCTGGGACGACACTGTCGTGCATACGGGGCCCGACACCCCCCGGCAGTTTTTCGGCGGCGACCTCGACGGCCTCACCGAACGTCTCGACCACCTCACGGATCTCGGTGTCACGCTGCTGTACCTCACGCCGATCTTCCCGGCTCGCTCCAACCACCGCTACGACGCGTCGACCTTCGACCAGGTCGATCCACTCCTCGGCGGTGACGAGGCGCTCATCCGCCTCGTCGAGGCCGCGCACACGCGCGGCATCCGCGTCATCGGCGACCTCACAACGAACCACACGGGTGACGCCCACGAGTGGTTCACGACCGCACACCACGCACCGGGCACCCCGGAGAGCGAGTTCTACTACTGGAACGACGACGCGAACGACGACTACGTCGCCTGGGCGGACGTCCCCTCGCTGCCCAAGCTCAACTGGAACTCGGCCGAGCTCCGCCGCCGCTTCGTCGAGGGACCCACGAGCGTCGTCGCCCGCTGGCTCCTGCCCCCGTTCCACCTCGACGGCTGGCGCATCGACGTCGCCAACCAGACCGGTCGGCTGGGCACCGATGACCTCAACCGCGACGTGCAGCGCACCGTCCGCGCAACGATGGACGCAGTGTCCTCCGACACGGTTCTCTATGCCGAGTCGACGAATGAGGGACTGCTGCACGGATAGGTGACAGTCAGGCTCAGGCTGCGAGTGCGACCTGAGTGGTCATGATGGTCTCGAACTCGATGGGGGTCAACCGCCCCAGACGGACCTGCCGCCGCCGGCGG
>NZ_JBQPRE010000010.1:0-5405 GCF_052324925.1 Sanguibacter sp. A247
TTGAACGGTTGCCTCCGAGCAGGACCCGCAAGGGAAGAGCGAGGATGCGCGTCTGTTCCTTGAGAACTCAACAGTGTGCTTGATAGTCAATGCCAAATAACTCTCGTACGAGAGGGAAGCCGGCTGCCACCTGGTAGACGTTCCTTCTCGTTGAGATTCCTTTGGAATGGACCGACAAGAGTCGGTCATTGCCAGTTTAATTGGACCTTCGGGTCCGCTTCGTATGGTTGTTAGTCCTTCGGGGCTGACGTTCATCATTTACGGAGAGTTTGATCCTGGCTCAGGACGAACGCTGGCGGCGTGCTTAACACATGCAAGTCGAACGGTGACGGTGGAGCTTGCTCCACCTGATCAGTGGCGAACGGGTGAGTAACACGTGAGTAACCTGCCCCTCACTTCGGGATAACCTCGGGAAATCGTGGCTAATACCGGATATGAGATCTAGCTGCATGGCTGGGTCTGGAAAGATTTATCGGTGGGGGATGGACTCGCGGCCTATCAGCTTGTTGGTGAGGTAACGGCTCACCAAGGCGACGACGGGTAGCCGGCCTGAGAGGGCGACCGGCCACACTGGGACTGAGATACGGCCCAGACTCCTACGGGAGGCAGCAGTGGGGAATATTGCACAATGGGCGAAAGCCTGATGCAGCGACGCCGCGTGAGGGATGAAGGCCTTCGGGTTGTAAACCTCTTTCAGTAGGGAAGAAGCGAAAGTGACGGTACCTGCAGAAGAAGCGCCGGCTAACTACGTGCCAGCAGCCGCGGTAATACGTAGGGCGCAAGCGTTGTCCGGAATTATTGGGCGTAAAGAGCTCGTAGGCGGTTTGTCGCGTCTGGTGTGAAAACCCAAGGCTCAACCTTGGGCTTGCATCGGGTACGGGCAGACTAGAGTGCGGTAGGGGTGACTGGAATTCCTGGTGTAGCGGTGGAATGCGCAGATATCAGGAGGAACACCGATGGCGAAGGCAGGTCACTGGGCCGCAACTGACGCTGAGGAGCGAAAGCATGGGTAGCGAACAGGATTAGATACCCTGGTAGTCCATGCCGTAAACGTTGGGCACTAGGTGTGGGGCTCATTCCACGAGTTCCGTGCCGCAGCAAACGCATTAAGTGCCCCGCCTGGGGAGTACGGCCGCAAGGCTAAAACTCAAAGGAATTGACGGGGGCCCGCACAAGCGGCGGAGCATGCGGATTAATTCGATGCAACGCGAAGAACCTTACCAAGGCTTGACATACACCGGAATCATGCAGAGATGTGTGCGTCTTCGGACTGGTGTACAGGTGGTGCATGGTTGTCGTCAGCTCGTGTCGTGAGATGTTGGGTTAAGTCCCGCAACGAGCGCAACCCTCGTCCTATGTTGCCAGCACTTCGGGTGGGGACTCATAGGAGACTGCCGGGGTCAACTCGGAGGAAGGTGGGGATGACGTCAAATCATCATGCCCCTTATGTCTTGGGCTTCACGCATGCTACAATGGCCGGTACAGAGGGCTGCGATACCGCGAGGTGGAGCGAATCCCAAAAAGCCGGTCTCAGTTCGGATTGGGGTCTGCAACTCGACCCCATGAAGTCGGAGTCGCTAGTAATCGCAGATCAGCAACGCTGCGGTGAATACGTTCCCGGGCCTTGTACACACCGCCCGTCAAGTCACGAAAGTCGGTAACACCCGAAGCCGGTGGCCCAACCCTTGGGAGGGAGCCGTCGAAGGTGGGATTGGCGATTGGGACTAAGTCGTAACAAGGTAGCCGTACCGGAAGGTGCGGCTGGATCACCTCCTTTCTAAGGAGCCACAACCCGCCCAGCGATGCTGGGGTCGGGTCAGTGCCACGCTCAGGCCGTACGTGCTTGAGGTGGACGCTCATGGGTGGAACATTGACTTTTGCCTCCCCGTAGCTGGGGTTGGTCGGGTAGTACCTCTCACCTTGTGTGGGGGAGGAAACCTGGCCGCGCCGGTGGGGATGGATCAAGCACGCTGTTGGGTCCTGAGGGAACAGGCCGGCCTCTTCATCGAAGGGGCCTGGACTCACCTCTCGGACCGGCACTGGCCGGCGAACCGCTGGCGAAGCTCTTCTTCTTGAGGGGTCTTCGCCTGCAGGCGCCTGGCATCAGGGTCGGGACCGGTGGTTGCTTGAGAACTGCACAGTGGACGCGAGCATCTTTGAACATCAAAGATCTAATCTTTGGTATCTGCAAATAGTTGTTGTTCAAGTTTCTAAGAGCACATGGTGGATGCCTTGGCACTAGGAGCCGATGAAGGACGTTGTAGCCTGCGATAAGCCTCGGGGAGTTGGCAAACGAACCGTGATCCGAGGATGTCCGAATGGGGAAACCCACCTGGAGTCATGTCCAGGTACCCTCACCTGAATATATAGGGTGAGTGGAGGGAACGCCGGGAAGTGAAACATCTCAGTACCGGCAGGAAGAGATATTCCGTGAGTAGTGGCGAGCGAAAGCGGATCAGGCCAAACCGTACGCGTGTCAAAGCCGGCAGGCGTTGCGCGTACGGGGTTGTGGGACCCAGCAGGACCAGCTGCCGCTGGTCCGGGGAGTCAGAAAGTTGCGTCATAGTCGAAGGATCTGGAGAGGTCCGGCACAGAGGGTGAGACCCCCGTAGACGAAATGGCGCAGCCTCCCGTTGGTGTTCCCAAGTAGCACGGGGCCCGAGAAATCCCGTGTGAATCCGTCGAGACCACTCGATAAGCCTAAATACTACCTAGTGACCGATAGCGGACTAGTACCGTGAGGGAAAGGTGAAAAGTACCCCGGGAGGGGAGTGAAATAGTACCTGAAACCGTGTGCTTACAAACCGTGGGAGCCTCCCTAGCAGGGGTGACCGCGTGCCTTTTGAAGAATGAGCCTGCGAGTTAGTGCTCAGTGGCGAGGTTAACCCGTGTGGGGAAGCCGTAGCGAAAGCGAGTCCGAATAGGGCGATCATAGTCGCTGGGTCTAGACCCGAAGCGGAGTGATCTACCCATGGCCAGGTTGAAGCGCGGGTAAGACCGCGTGGAGGACCGAACCCACCTAGGTTGAAAACTGGGGGGATGAGCTGTGGGTAGGGGTGAAAGGCCAATCAAACTCCGTGATAGCTGGTTCTCCCCGAAATGCATTTAGGTGCAGCGTCACGCGTTCCTTACCGGAGGTAGAGCTACTGGATGGCTAATGGGCCTCACCAGGTTACTGACGTCAGCCAAACTCCGAATGCCGGTAAGCCAGAGCGTGGCAGTGAGACTGCGGGGGATAAGCTCCGTAGTCGAGAGGGAAACAGCCCAGACCACCAACTAAGGCCCCTAAGCGTGTGCTAAGTGGGAAAGGATGTGGAGTTGCACAGACAACCAGGAGGTTGGCTTAGAAGCAGCCACCCTTGAAAGAGTGCGTAATAGCTCACTGGTCAAGTGATTCCGCGCCGACAATGTAGCGGGGCTCAAGTACACCGCCGAAGTTGTGGCATTCACATATGAGCTAGGCCTTCGTGGTCCAGGCGTGTGGATGGGTAGGGGAGCGTCGTGTGGGCATTGAAGCCGCGGGGGAACCCAGCGGTGGAGCCTACACGAGTGAGAATGCAGGCATGAGTAGCGAATGACGGGTGAGAATCCCGTCCGCCGAATGACCAAGGGTTCCAGGGCCAGGTTCATCCTCCCTGGGTTAGTCGGGACCTAAGGCGAGGCCGACAGGCGTAGTCGATGGACAACGGGTTGATATTCCCGTACCGGCTGAAAGCCGCCAAGAGCGAGCCCGGTGATGTTAAGCGCCCGAGCTTTCGCCATGTCTCCTTCGGGAGATCGGCGTAGGTGAGGCCGTGAACCAATCCGGTAGTAGTTCAGCGCGAGGGGTGACGCAGGAAGGTAGTCGAAGCACGGCGATGGTAGACCGTGTCTAAGGTTGTNCGCGGTGAGGCCGTGAACCAATCCGGTAGTAGTTCAGCGCGAGGGGTGACGCAGGAAGGTAGTCGAAGCACGGCGATGGTAGACCGTGTCTAAGGTTGTAGGGCGAACGGTAGGCAAATCCGCCGTTCATGTGCCTGAGAACTGATGGGGACCCGTAAGGGGAAGTCGATGATCCTATGCTGCCTAGAAAAACCTCGGCGCGAGGCTGATGCCGCCCGTACCCTAAACCGACTCAGGTGGTCAGGTAGAGAATACTAAGGCGACGAGAGAATCGTGGTTAAGGAACTCGGCAAAATGCCCCCGTAACTTCGGGAGAAGGGGGGCCTGAGGCGTGAACCTGCTTGCCAGGGGAGCGTTTGAGGGCCGCAGAGACCAGGGGGAAGCGACTGTTTACTAAAAACACAGGTCCGTGCGAAGTCGCAAGACGATGTATACGGACTGACGCCTGCCCGGTGCTGGAAGGTTAAGAGGACCGGTTAGCTCTTCGGAGCGAAGCTGAGAATTTAAGCCCCAGTAAACGGCGGTGGTAACTATAACCATCCTAAGGTAGCGAAATTCCTTGTCGGGTAAGTTCCGACCTGCACGAATGGCGTAACGACTTCCCCGCTGTCTCAACCGCGAACTCGGCGAAATTGCAGTACGAGTAAAGATGCTCGTTACGCGCAGCAGGACGGAAAGACCCCGGGACCTTTACTATAGCTTGGTATTGGTGTTCGGTGCGGCTTGTGTAGGATAGGTGGGAGACTGTGAAGCCGGCACGCCAGTGTCGGTGGAGTCATCGTTGAAATACCACTCTGGTCGCTCTGGATACCTAACCTCGGTCCGTGATCCGGATCAGGGACAGTGCCTGGTGGGTAGTTTAACTGGGGCGGTTGCCTCCTAAAATGTAACGGAGGCGCTCAAAGGTTCCCTCAGCCTGGTTGGCAATCAGGTGTCGAGTGCAAGTGCACAAGGGAGCTTGACTGTGAGACTGACAGGTCGAGCAGGGACGAAAGTCGGAACTAGTGATCCGGCGGTGGCTTGTGGAAGCGCCGTCGCTCAACGGATAAAAGGTACCCCGGGGATAACAGGCTGATCTTGCCCAAGAGTCCATATCGACGGCATGGTTTGGCACCTCGATGTCGGCTCGTCGCATCCTGGGGCTGGAGTAGGTCCCAAGGGTTGGGCTGTTCGCCCATTAAAGCGGTACGCGAGCTGGGTTTAGAACGTCGTGAGACAGTTCGGTCCCTATCCGCTGCGCGCGTTGGAAATTTGAGAAGACCTGTCCCTAGTACGAGAGGACCGGGACGGACTAACCTCTGGTGTGCCAGTTGTTCCGCCAGGAGCATGGCTGGTTGGCTACGTTGGGAAGGGATAACCGCTGAAAGCATCTAAGCGGGAAGCCTGCTTCAAGATGAGATTTCCATGCCCCTTGAGGGTGAGAGGCTCCCAGTAGACCACTGGGTCGATAGGCCGGATGTGGAAGCGAGGACGAAAGACTCGTGAAGCTGACCGGTACTAATAGCCAATGACTTGATACAACA
>NZ_JBQPRE010000011.1:0-1295 GCF_052324925.1 Sanguibacter sp. A247
GGGACTGCTGCACGGATAGGTGACAGTCAGGCTCAGGCTGCGAGTGCGACCTGAGTGGTCATGATGGTCTCGAACTCGATGGGGGTCAACCGCCCCAGACGGACCTGCCGCCGCCGGCGGTGATAGATCCTCTCAACCCAGGTCACGATCGCGATCCGCAGCTCGGCCCGCGTCCTCCATGCACGGCGGTCAAGGACGTTCTTCTGCAGCAGCGCAAAGAACGATTCCATCGCCGCGTTGTCGCCGGCTGCGCCGACCCTGCCCATGGATCCGACAAGCCCGTGACGAGCCAGGACCCGCAGAACCTTGCGGCTGCGGAACTGCGACCCTCTGTCGGAGTGCACGACGCATCTGGCCACGTTCCCGCGCATCGCCACCGCGTTCTCGATCGCCTGCACAACCAGTCGGGACTTCATCCGGGAGTCGATCGAGTAGCCCACGATCCGCCCCGAGAACGCGTCCTTGATCGCGCACATGTAGACCTTGCCCTCGGCTGTGGAGTGCTCAGTGATGTCGGTCAGCCACAGCTCGTCGGGGCTCTCGGCTGCGAAGACATGGCGGACGCGCCCGTCCTCATCGGTGCGAGCGCACAGGTCGTCGTGGACCGGCGGGCCCGGTGTGCGGCCGTTCTTGCCGCGCTTCTTGCCGAACGCGGACCACCAGCCGTTGGCCGAGGTGATGCGCCACGCGGTGCGGTCGGCCATCGGATGCCCGGCAGTGCGGGCCTCGTCGGCCAGGAGCCGGTGGCCGAACTCGGGGTCGTCGCGGTGGGCGTCGAACAGCGCGTTCGCGCGGTAGGCCTGCGTGACCTCGGCAGCGGTGATGGGGTTCTTCAGCCAGCGGTAGTAGGGCTGGCGAGCGAGGTTGAGCACCCGGCACGTCACCGCGACGGGAATCCCGTCGGCGGCAAGGTCACGGACGAGCGGGTAGCTCATTTTCCCGGTAGGTGAGCCTGGGCGAAGTAGGCCGCAGCCCGGCGCATGACCTCGATCTCCTGCTCCAGCAACTTGACGCGACGACGCAGCTCGCGAGCCTCCAGAGCGTCGGAGGGAGCCTCGGGGGCCGTCGCTGCGGGGGCAGCCTCGGCGGCCTCTCGGATCCAGTTTTGCAGGCTGGACTTGCCGACGCCGAAGTCGGCGGCGATGCGGGCCAGAGGCACGCCTGGGTCGCGGGCCAGGGCGACGCGAACGACGTCGTCGCGGAACTCGCGGGGATAGCGCTTGGACATGGGGACATCCTCTCAGCGGTGCTGGTCAGCACCACGGGTGGGTGTCACCTATCCGTGCAGCAGTCCC